>WKFK01000002.1 GCA_014872815.1 Paracoccaceae bacterium | reverse complement strand
GTTGTGGACCTCGCCGTCAAAAATGGCATCGCTATTGAGGTCGACTTCTAAGCGACTAGAACCGCTCAAAAAATGTGCCTCCGTTACCCAAGGGGTTGCGGAGGTGCTTTTCTTTTGGCGTTTGCCGCCCTCAGCCTTACGCCACGTCTTATTCAAAATTCCATTGAAAGTATCTCCCGATTTGCGTCGTTTTGCCCCGTAGTCACAGCCGGTAAAACGAAGGCCACACGCGCGCGATACCTGCGCGATAGGGGAGGCCAGATGGCACATCGCTTGGACAAGACGGCTCAGAAAGGCGGCGCCCACGCGCGGTCTGATGCTGCATTGTGCCAGTCTCCCAAACACACGGAATACTGCGACGGCCTGTCCGTCGCGCCCTTGTTCTGCCCCGCGTGGGCAGGCGGTAGCCGCAAAACGCGGCCTGCCGGGATCGCCACCCATGAGGTGGTCGAAGTGATCCCGGCGCTGACCTCTGAAACTGCCGCAACTCCCCAACTTCGGGGCGCTGGATCGCATATCGCGGTCTGGTGAAGTCATGCCGGTTGGTGCCGCCTAGAGGAGAGGGCGGGCCACATCGGTTAGAAAATGGAGGTCCCACATGAGGGATGGTAGCTATACCTACAAGCTGTTTCACCGCAGCGATTTTAGTGCCTTTTGGGCGCTGTTCACCGACAACCTGATCAACTTGATGGTGCTGGCTGGCGTTTGTCAGTTTGTGTTCCAGATGCCTGCCGAGATTGTTTATGGCCGCATCGTGCCGGGCGCGGCTGTGGCCATTCTGGCCGGGATCGCCGTTTATGTAGGCTTGGCCAGACGCGCCGCCGCCCAACATGGCCGCGATGTGACCGCGCTGCCCTACGGCATCTCGACGCCGGTGATGTTTGTCTATCTCTTTGGCGTGATTGGCCCGATTTACTGGTCCACCAACGACCCAATGTTGGCCTGGCAGGTGGGCATTGGCGCAGGTTTCATGGGCGGTATCGTTGCTGCTCTGGGCGCGGTGATTGGCCCGTGGCTGAAACGTGTGACCCCACGTGCCGGCATGCTTGGTACACTCTGCGGCATCGCGCTGGTGTTCATCGGTACCGTGCCCTTGGCCACCGTGTTTGAAAACCCGTTCATAGGTTTTGCCTCGATGATCATCATCCTCTGGGGGCTCGTGGGCCGCTTTCGGTTGCCATACAACATCCCCGCCGGCTTGCTTGCCCTGATTGTCGGTACCGTGGTGGCCTTTGGCATTGGCGAAGCCAAGCTCAGTCTGGACGGCGTTGGCTTCTATCCGCCATTACCCTACATCGGCGACCTGATTGCAGGCATTCAGTATCTGTTTGCCAACCCGGAGCTGTTCCTCGTGCTGGTGCCGGTGCAGATCTACAACTTCATCGAAACCATGAACAACGTGGAAAGTGCCGAAGCGGCGGGCGATCACTACCCTGTCGCCACCTGTCAGATTACGGACGGCATGGGCACAATGGTCGGCGCGGTCTTTGGTTCGCCTTTCCCAACCACGGCTTACATCGGCCACCCGGCTTACAAGCGTATGGGCGCACATGCCGGCTACATCATCGGCGTCGGCGCGGTGGTCCCGTTGGCAGCCTTCTTTGGTCTGCTCGCCTTCCTCAACAACCTGATCCCGACCGCAGCCGCGGCCCCGGTGCTGGTGTTTGTCGCGCTCAGCCTGATCACCAACACTGCGCATTCGGTGAAAACTGATCACATGGCAGCGGTGACCATCGCGATGATGCCACATGTGTCGTCTTTCCTGATGGTGAAATGGGGCTCGCTGATGGGCGCATTGGGGGCCGTGGGCGTGGCCGGTCTGCCAAGCCTTGGTGACGAGGCTCTGACCGCAGCGCTGTTGCAGCAAGGCGCGCATTTCGAAGGGCACCTGGCCCTCTCGCAAGGCGCAATCCTGACCGGTCTGATTTGGGGGGCCATTGTCGCCAGCGTCATTGATGGCCGCTTCCGCAACGCCGGTGGTTTTGCCCTCGCGGCTGCTGTGATGTCCGCCTTTGGTATAATCCATGGTGCCAGCTTGCAGTGGCCTGCACTTAACGGTGTGACCTCCGGCTACCTGATCGCGGCCGCCTTCCTCTACATCTATCCGCTGTTTCACAAAGAGGATGACCTCGTGAACGCACATGCGGTGGTGGATGAGGCCCCGGCGCCCGCTGAATAACGTCCACTTCCCCGGACGCCCTTGTGCGGGCCAGCCTTGTCCTTCGGCGGCCCGCACCTTTTCCTTCCTCCACATTGGACCCGATCATGTCACACACAGAGACCCAAACGCTCCTGCGAGGCCGTATTCTGGATTTTCACGCTGCCCCCGCGGATGAAATGGACACTGACGCCTATACCTACATCAAGGACGGCGCGATCTTGATCGAGGGTGGCAAGATCAAAGCCACCGGCGTTTACCAAGACCTCGCGGCGAAGGCCCCGAACGCTATGGTCAAAGACCACCGGCCCCACCTGCTGCTGCCAGGGTTTATCGACACGCACGTGCATTTCCCGCAGGTGCAGGTGATTGCCTCCTGGGGCGAACAGCTTCTGGATTGGCTCAACAATTACACCTTCCCCGAAGAGACCCGCTTTGAAGACCCCAAACACAGCACAGCCATGGCGGGACATTTCTACGACCTGCTGACCAGCCATGGGACCACCACGGCGGTGTCCTACTGCTCGGTGCACACCGCGTCCGTGGAGGCCTATTTTACCGAGGCCGAGAAGCGCAACATGTGCATGATCGGCGGTAAGGTCATGATGGACCGCAACGCGCCTGACGCCCTGCGCGACACGCCGAAGTCCAGCTATGACGACAGCAAAAAGATGATTGCCAAATGGCATGGCAAGGGGCGCGCGCATTACGCTATCACCCCGCGCTTTGCCATCACCTCAACGCCAGAGCAGATGCAGATGGCGCAGGCTTTGGTGGCGGAGCACCCCGCGTGTTTTGTGCAGACCCACCTGAGCGAAAACCACGACGAAATCGCCTTCACCAAAGAACTCTACCCGGACGCGCCGGATTACCTCGGTGTGTATGAAGGCTACGGCCTGCTGACGCCCAAAACCTTGCTGGGCCACTCCATCCACCTGACACCGCGCGAGATCGATGTGCTGGCGGAAACCCAAGCCAAACCGGTGTTCTGCCCAACGTCTAACCTGTTCTTAGGCAGTGGCCTTTTTGACGACGGCGGGCTGCGCGCGCGAGGCATTCAGAATGCGATTGCCACCGACATCGGAGCAGGGACCAGCTACTCGATGCTGCAAACCCTCAACGAGGGCTACAAAATCCTGCAACTTCAGAAGCAGAAACTGCACCCGCTGCGCGCCTTTGACTGGATCACCCGTGGCAACGCCGAGGTGCTGGGCCTGTCTGATAAAATTGGCACGCTGGCGGCAGGTTCGGATGCCGACGTTGTGGTGCTGGATTCCAAGGCCACCCACGCCATGGACCTGCGCATGCAGCGCGCCGAAAGCCTCTCCGAGGAGCTGTTCATTCTGCAAACTCTGGGCGATGACCGCGCGGTCGCTGAGACATATGTTGCAGGTGTGGCGCAAAAGAACGACCGCAAACAGTCTTTGCGCAAGCCTGCCATTGCGCCGGTTCTCGAAACCGCTTGATTTCCTAGCCCCCCGTCAGCTGGCCCCAATCGGGTCAGCTGACAAACAACCGCGCCAGAAACACCGCGCTCATGCCGTAGCCAATCACGACCACGATCCAGCGCACCACCGAGGCCGGAATGGCCTTGGCGACAAAGGCCCCGCTGTAGCCCCCCAACACCGCAAACACCATCATCAGCACCGCCATCGGCCAGACCACCAAGCCTGCCACGGCGAAGGTCGCTACGGAAATGGCGGACAGTGCAAAGGACAGCCCGTTTTTCACCCCGTTCATCAGGTGAATGTCGCGCCAGCCCCACATGGCAAACAGCGCCAATAGCACAATTCCCAAGCCGCCGTTGAAATAGCCGCCATAAACGCTGACCAGAAATAGCCCCACGGCGCCTTCCGGCTTGAACCATTTGGCTTTTTCCTGCGCCCAGACCTGCAATCTTGCCCCCAGTAAAAACGCGGTGGTGGCAAACATCAGCAGAAACGGCACCACGTAGGAAAACACCGCGTTGGAGGACACCAACAACAACAGCGACCCCGTCAATCCGCCGGCCAAAGTGATGACGGTGAGACCGATCATTTGTGTGCGTGACAAGGTTTTGAGTTCTGACAGAAACCCAATCGCCCCGCCCAGATAGCCGGGGAACACCGACACCGCGCTGGTGGCATTGGCCGCCACCGGCGGCACCCCGGCCCAGACCAGCGCCGGGAAGGTCAAAAACGTCCCGCCCCCCGCAATGGTGTTCACAACGCCAGCGCCAAATCCGGTCAAAGCCAGCACAACAATTTCCAAAACAGTCATCGGGGTCTTTCTTTATCAAATTTGGTTTGGCGGTCGGCGCACCGTAGCGCGCATTGCTGGATATGCCAGATAATCGCAGTTGTTTTTCAAGAAAAAGCGGAAAGTGCATCGTCTCAGACAGGCTTTGCTTCCAACGCCTCAACCGGACTAAAACCAATACAAACAATCAGGAGACAGGCCCATGACCGGCTATCTGACCACCCATGTTCTGGACACCGCCCGTGGCTGCCCTGCTGAGGGGCTGAAAATTGATCTCTACCGGATCGACGGCGAGACCCGCACCAAACTCAAATCTTTGGTCACCAATGATGATGGCCGCACTGATGAGCAAATCCTGCCCGCCGCAGAGTTCGCCACCGGTGAATATGAGTTGATCTTCCACGCCGGGGCTTATCTGGACGCCTGCGGCACCCCGCCGGAAGAGCCACGTTTTCTTGATGTGGTGCCGATCCGCTTTGGCATGTCGGAAGCCTCGCATTACCACGTGCCGCTGCTGCTCTCCCCGTTTGGCTACTCCACCTATCGCGGCAGCTAAGGCTTTAGGGCAAAACAGTTTTGAAAGGGCGTGCTCCGATTTCGGGCGCGCCCTTTTTCTGTGCGACGTGTTCCACCGTGATGGGTTTTTATTGTTCTGAAATTTTTGATACTGCTTGGCATTTAGAGGGAATTACGAACAAAGGCCCGGTCGCGTAGACTGAACCAAATACGAATCTAGGGGAGACCGCCATGTACGATATGGCAATTCTATGGGACTGGATCGCGTTCTCGGTGCGCTGGCTACATGTCATCACCGCCATGGCATGGATTGGCGCGTCGTTCTATTTCATCGCATTGGACCTAATGCTGAAACCAGCCAAACACCTGCCCGAAGGCGCCTATGGCGAAGAGTGGGAAGTGCACGGCGGCGGCTTCTATCACACCGTGAAATACCTCGTGGCCCCGTCTGAAATGCCGGAGCACCTGACATGGCATAAATGGCAGAGCTACACCACGTGGCTCTCCGGTGCGGCGCTTTTGATGATTGTCTACTGGGTGGGGGGCGAGCTCTTCTTGTTGGACCCAACCAAGGCGGATCTGAGCCTGTTCCAAGGCATCCTGATCTCCGGCGGCTCCCTGACCATTGGCTGGCTGGCCTATGATTTCATGTGCAAATCCAAGCTCAGCGAGCAGCCAACCCTGCTGATGCTGCTGCTGTTTGCCATCCTCGTGGTGATGTCCTGGGGCTACAACCAGATATTCACCGGCCGTGCCGCGCTGCTGCATCTGGGGGCTTTCACTGCCACCATCATGACCGCCAACGTGTTCTTTCAGATCATGCCAAACCAACGCATTGTGGTGGATGACCTGAAAAACGGCCGTACTCCGGATGCCAAATACGGCAAGATCGCCAAGGTGCGTTCCACCCACAACAACTACCTGACTCTGCCGGTGGTGTTCCTGATGCTGTCCAACCACTACCCGCTGGCCTTCGCCACCGAGTATGCCTGGATCATCGCCAGCCTGATCTTCCTGACAGGCGTCACCATTCGCCACTACTTCAACACCATGCACCGCACCGGCAAAGGCCCGCTTTGGACCTGGCTGATCACCGCGCTGTTGATGATCGCCATTGCTTGGCTCTCCACGGCGCAGACTGGCGAAACCTATGAAGAGTCTGAAGCCCGCGAGCTGACCGCTTACGAGCAGAAGTTTGCCTCGGCCGATGGGTTTGAGGACGCTTATTATGCGGTGCTCGGCAACTGCTCCATGTGCCATGCACGCGAGCCCTCTTGGGAGGGCTTGCACTGGGCCCCCAAAGGTGTGGTGTTGGAAACCGAGGCAGATGTGGCGCGCCACGCAGAGCAGATTTATTTGCAAGCGGGGCGCACCCACGCCATGCCACCGCCAAACGCCATCGAGATGGATCAGGAAAGCCGTGACCTGATTGTGGCTTGGATCAAAGAGGTTCGTCGCGGCGGATAATCCACTTATTTTTTCGTTGCGCATAACGGAAAGGGCACCACAGGGTGCCCTTTGGCATTTTGGGAGGTGGCTTCCTTGTCTATTTGGTGATCCCTAAGAAGTTTTGGAATCCAAAATTTGGTATACCAAATTCCAAATACCGTGTAGAAGAGCAATGTGAGATTGCGAATCGGCCAAGAGGAGGTCCGGTCGCAAACCCTAGGAGGATCAGACTAATGAAGAAGTTTCTTGCCACTGTTTCGTTCGCCACCATGGCCTTGGCCGGTGCCATTGCGAGCGCGGACGAATACCCGTCCAAAACCATTGAGGTGGTGACCCATGCCGGTAACGGCGGTGGCACAGACGTAACCACGCGCATGATGATGCTGCGTGCGCGTCGCGAGTTGAAAGCCGACATGGTGGTTGTGAACAAAAAAGGTGGCGGCGGTGCGGTTGCGATGGACCACTACCTGACCGTACCTGCGGATGGGTACTCCATCCTGACCTTCACCATCGGCCATGCGGCAACCGTTGCCAAAGGCAAAACCAAAATGACGCTGGATGACATTCGTCCGATTGCGCGCGGTACGGATGACCCGCAAATCCTGATGGTGAAATGCGGCGCCTATGCCGATGCAGAGGCTTTTGTTGCGGCTCAAAAAGACGCGCCCATCAGCTACGGTACCACCCACTTGGGCAACATCGACGATGTGTCTGCTTTCATGTTCACCAAAAAAGGCGGCATGCAGACCCCAAAAATCGTTCCGTTTGATGGCGGTGGCGAGCTGGCAACCCAGCTGGTTGCAGGTGCGGTGGATGCGGCGGTCCTGAACCTTGCCGAAGCGGGTTCTCAGATCGACGCAGGCGATGTCTGCCCGATTGTGGTGCTGGCCAATGAGCGTATGGCCGGTCTGCCAGACGTGAAAACCGCCAAAGAGATGGGCATCGACGTGAGCTTCTCCACCGTGCGCGGCTTTGTGGTGCACAAAGACACGCCGGATGAGGTGGCCGAGAAGATCGAAACGGCGCTGATGAAATCCATGCAGCACGGCGTCTACCAGGGGTTCCTGGAGTCCGTGGGTCTGGACAGCACCTCCGTGGTGGGCTCCGAGGAGTGGGGCAACCAGATCACCACGATGGTCACCGATATGGAATCCGCTCTGAAAGAGCTGGGCTTCATCGAGTAATCTGACCACCCGGCGCGGCGGCACCCTCCCAATTGGCGCCGCGCCGCCCTCTCTTTTCGCAAGGGCTCCCCAATGCACGCCGAAGAGCACTCTTCCTCCCCGCCGGCCCGCCGGCATATTTCCAACGTTGCGGTGCCGCTGGGCATTGTGGCGTTCTGTGTCTGGGCCTTCTGGCTCTCAACACAGTTTGACCGCGTTCCGCCAATCCTGAAACGCGGCATGCAACCGTCCGATTTCCCACAGCTTGTCATTGGTCTGATCATCCTGCTCGCCGTCTGGCTGATGGTGCGCGACAAAAGCGAGGCCCCCGCACGGCTGAGCAAGATGGCGCAGATGACCATGGGGCTGTTGATCGGCTTTTTACTGATTGCAGAAGTCGACCTGTTTCTGGGCCTTGGTCTGTTCTCCGCGTCCTTGGCGGCGCTTTGGGGAGAACGCCGCGTCTGGGCCATTGTGCTCGTTGGCCTGATTTCTCCGATCGCCGTTTTCTTCCTGTTTGACGGCATTTTCGAAGTCCGCTTCCCGCGCGGCCTGCTCACCAACTTCTGGTACGGATAACGACAATGGACGCAGCTCTTAACGGCCTTATGGCGCTGGCAGATCCGCACCTGATGGTGCTGATTTTTGCCGCCACGCTGGGCGGTGTTCTGGTCGGCGCCTTGCCCGGCCTCAACGCCACCACCGGTGTTGCCTTGCTCCTGCCTTTCACCATCACGATGGACCCGGTACCGGCCATTGCGATCCTGACAACCATTTATTGCGCCGCCACTTTTGCGGGCGCGATCACCGCCATTTTGATCAACACTCCCGGAACCTCGGCCAGCGCCACGACCTGCCTTGATGGCTACCCGTTGGCGCAGCGAGGCGAGGCAGGCCGCGCGCTGGGGATGGCCGCGGTTTCCTCGACCATTGGCGGGATCATTTCTGTTGTGTGCCTGATGGCCGCCGCACCCTTGATGGCGCGGGCCGCCTACAACTTCGCGCCGCCGGAATACTTCGCGCTCACGGTGTTTGGCCTCTCCATGCTCGCCACTATTGGCGACGGCTCGCCGGTGAAAAACATCCTGTCCGGGGCGTTTGGCGTGTTGTTGGCCACCGTCGGCATTGACCTGCTGACCTCTATCGAGCGCTTCACCTTTGGCATGAACGAACTCAGCGAAGGCATCCCTTTTGTGCCGGTCATGATTGGCGTCTTCGGGATCAGCGAGCTCTTGGTGCAGGCGGACAACCTGCATGTGGAGCGCAAACAGGTGATCATGAAGAAGATCAAACTGCCTTCACGCGAAGACTACAAACGGGTTTGGAAAACCATCCTGCGCTCGTCCGGCATTGGCACTTTCATTGGCATTCTGCCCGCCGAAGGCGCGACCGTGGCCTCCATGATTGGCTACAACGAGGCCAAGCGCTGGTCCAAAAAGCCCGAAGAGTTTGGCAACGGCTCGCTTGAAGGCATCGCGGGCTCTGAGGCGGCCAACAACTCCGCCACCGGCGGGGCCATGGTGCCGACCTTGGCGCTCGGTATCCCCGGCAGTCCAACTGCGGCGGTGATCCTGGCTGGTCTGATGGTGCACGGCTTACGCCCGGGGCCCACCATGTTCACAGAACAGGCCGACTTCGCCTTTGCGATCTTCTGGTCGATGATGTTTGTGAACATCCTGTTCTTCTTCATCGGACTGTGGGGCGCCAAGATCTTTGCCCGCGTGACCCTGATCCCAATTCAGATCCTGTGGCCGATTGTCTTCATCTTCTCGATTGTGGGGGCCTATGCGCTGGAGCAATCCATGATGGATGTCTGGATCGCGATTGGCGCCGGGATCGTTGGCTTCTTCATGCGGCGGCACGGATTCTCTGTTGTGCCCATGGCCATCGGTCTGATCCTGGGCGGCATGCTGGAAACACGCCTTGGGCAATCCATGGTGATGCTGGATGAAAAATGGTGGCTCATGGCCACACGCCCACTGTCCCTTTTGTTCTTTGTTCTCACCATTCTGGCCCTGTTTGGCCCGATGGTCTGGGGACGTCTTTTCAAACAACGCTCGCCGCTTAAGTCGACCGGAGAATAACAATGACCAAAATTAAATCCGTCCGTACCCGTGTCTGGAACTGGCAAGGCAAGACCGTTCCCCCAACCGGGAACTTCTGCACCAACGCCAGCGACGTCCTCTGGGACAAAGGCGATGCCATGGCCTCGTTCCGCTTTCACCAGTGGCTGACCTGCGAAATTGAGACCGAAGATGGCACCGTGGGCATCGGCAACGCCGCCTTGGCGCCCACTGTGGTGAAAAAGGCCATTGATGATTGGTTTGCGCCGATGGTGATTGGCGAAGATCCGTTTGACTACGCCTATCTTTGGGAAAAGATGTACCGCCGCTCCCACGCGTGGGGCCGCAAAGGCATCGGCATGACCGCTATCTCTGCTGTCGATCTCGCGATCTGGGATTTGATGGGCAAGTTGGCAAACAAACCGGTGTTCAAACTGTTGGGTGGGCGCACCAAAGAAAAGATCCCGGTCTATTATTCCAAACTCTACTCCGGCCCCATCGAGGCGATGCAGGCCGAGGCGGAAGAGGCCCAAAAGAACAACTACCAAGGCTATAAAATGCGCTTCGGCTGGGGCCCGAAAGACGGCATGGCAGGCATGCGCGAAAACCTGAAACGGGTCGAAGCGGTGCGTGAGGTTGTTGGCTATGACGTGGACCTGATGCTGGAGTGTTATCAGGGCTGGAACCTTGATTATACCAAGCGCATGTTGCCCAAACTGGCCAAATACGAGCCACGCTGGCTCGAAGAACCGGTGATCGCCGACGACGTGGAAGGGTATCGCGAACTCAACGCCATGAACATCGTGCCAATTTCCGGCGGCGAGCATGAGTTCTCAGTGATCGGTTGCAAAGACCTGATCGAAAAGAAAGCCGTGAGCGTGCTGCAATATGACACCAACCGGGTTGGGGGCATTACGGCGGCGCAGAAAATCAACGCCATTGCCGAGGCTTTCCAGGTGCCGGTCATTCCGCACGCCGGACAAATGCACAACTACCACCTGACCATGGCCAACGCCAATTGCATGATCAGCGAGTACTTCCCGGTGTTTGACGTCGAAGTGGGTAACGAGCTGTTCTACTACATCTTCGATGGCGATCCGGACGCGGTTGACGGCTATCTGGATCTGGATGACAACAAACCCGGGTTGGGGATTGAAATCTCGGACAAATATCTGGATCAGTTCGAGGTGGTGGAATGAGCAACATGTACACAGGCATTTGGCCGGTTGCCCCCACGCCTTTCCATCCGGACGGCACGCTTGATCTCGAAGGCATGAAGCGGGTGCTGGATTGCCTGATCGATCAAGGCGCAGACGGCATTTGCGTGCTCGCCAACTTTTCAGAACAGTTTCTGATTTCAGATGCAGAGCGTGAAACACTGGCGCGCCTGTCGGTGGAGCATGTCGCGGGACGTGTGCCGGTGATTGTCACCATCAGCCACTACGCCACGCAGATTGCCGTAGAGCGCGCGCAATTTGCCAAGGACCTCGGCGCGGATGTCGTGATGATGATGCCGCCTTATCACGGGGCTTTGCTCAAAGGCACGCCGGAGCAGAGCTTTGAACAGTTCGCCGCCGTGGGCGAGGTGGGCATTCCGATCATGGTACAGGACGCGCCGCTGTCCGGTGTGGACTTACCGGTGCCTTTGCTGGTGCGCATGGCGAAAGAGATTGAAGCTGTGAAGCTTTTCAAAATCGAATGCCCCCGCGCCGCCAATAAAATCCGTGCCCTGATCGAGCAGGGCGGTGACGCCATTGAGGCGCCTTTTGACGGGGAGGAAGCCATCACGTTGCTGGCCGATCTGGATGCGGGTGCAACAGGCAGCATGACTTCTGGCATGATTGTGGATCAGATCAAACCTGTGCTGACACACCACCACGCGGGACGGATTGAAGAGGCCACCGCAGCTTATGGTCGCGTGGCCATGGCCATCAATCACGAAAATCGCCAATGTGGCTGGCAATCGTGTAAAGCGGCCATGGTGGAAGGGGACGTGATCAAATCTGAGTTCTGCCGCCACCCGATCCCACCGCTGCATCCGGCCATCCGGTCGCGGCTGATCGATTTGTTGAAACCGCTGGACCCGCTGGTCCTGACATGGGGGAAATGACGTGAGCAGTGATTGGCTGGAAGCGTTAAAACAGCAGGGCGGCGTGCGCCCGCGCAAAACCCTGGCCGAAGAGGCCGCGGACAATCTGCGTGAACTCATTTTGCTTGGCAAGCTGGCCCCGGGCACAGCCATCCCGGAGCGGGATCTGGCGGAGGCTTTGGGCGTATCGCGCACCCCTTTGCGCGAGGCGCTGCGGCTGTTGGAAGTCGAGGGGCTGATCGAATATTCCGCCACGCGACGCCCCCATGTGGCCGATCCATCCTTGCATGAGTTGACGCAGTACATCTCTGTGTTGGGCGCATTGGAGGCCTTGGCGGGGGAAACGGCTTGTCGCGAGGCCACCATGGCCGAAATTGCCGACATTGTGCGCCTCGGCGCGCGCATGGCGGAAGGGTCAGATACCTTGGCACCGCTGGAGTTTTTCCGGCTCGACATGCAGTTTCATGCCGCCATTGTCGAGGCCAGCCGGAACGAGCCCTTGATTGAAACCCACCGGCAATACAACGCCCGCCTCTGGCGCGCGCGTTTCTTGTCGTCCCAACAAGTGGACCGCCGCGACAACACCTTGGCGCAACACGCCGACATCACCGAGGCGCTACAAAAACGCGATGCCAGCGCCACCCGCCGCGCCCTGCGCGACCACCTGAAAAGCACAATCGAGAACATCGCCCGCATCCGCAATGACGATGCTGGCGCAGCCTCCGAGGATTAAACATGAAACCAAAAATTGGCATTATCCCCGGTGACCCAAGCGGCATCGGCCCTGAACTTATTGCCCGCCTTTTGACATCTGAGGGTGTCGCAGAGGCGGCAGATATCCTTCTGATTGGCGACCGCCATGTGTTTGAAGCAGGCCAGACCGTCGCGGATTGCCGCTTTGATATGGTGCCGGTCACAGACCTCACACAATGGGCAGACACCGACGGCAGCTATGCGCTTTATGAGATGGACACAATCCAACCTGAAGCGGTCAAAACCGCCGAAGTCACCGAGGCGGGCGGCGCCTCTGTTTTGTCCACTTTGGATCAGGCTTTGGCCTTTGCGCAGGATGGCACCATCGATGCCATTGTCTTTGCGCCGTTTAACAAAGCCTCGATGCATCTGGCGGGTTTGGGGCACGATGACGAGCTGCATTACATGGCCGAAAAGCTGGGCGTGACCGGATATATCTCTGAACTCAACACGCTGGACGGCATGTGGACCAGTCGTGTCACCAGCCATATCGCGCTGCGCGATGTAGCTGACACCATCAGCGAGGAACGGGTGAGCCAGGCGGTGCATCTGATCCACAATGTGCTGCGCCGCTCCGGCGTGGCGCGCCCGCGCATTTCGGTGGCTGCGATCAATCCGCACGCGGGCGATGGCGGCAATTTCGGCACTGAAGAAATCGACATTCTGGAACCCGCCGTGCGCAAACTCGCCGAAGGCCAGATGTCGGTGGACGGCCCGTGGCCCTCGGACACGGTGTTCCTAAAAGCAGTCGCCAAAGAAATCGACGCCGTGGTCACCATGTATCACGATCAGGGGCAGATTGCCCTGAAATTGCTGGGCTTTGATCGGGGCGTCACCGTGCAGGGCGGTTTGCCCATTCCGGTGTCCACACCGGCCCACGGCACCGCCTTTGACATCGCAGGGCAGGGGCGCGCCGACGTTGGTGCAACCCGTGCCGCCTTTGATATTGCCTGTGACATGGTCACCCATTGGGACAACGAAACATGAGCTTTACACCCCACGGAAAACACCTGATCGCCGGTCAATGGTCCGCCGGAGACAACCACTTCACTTCCGAGCCTGCTCACGGCCCGGCCCACCAGTTTTCGGTTGGCACCCCGGCCGATGTGGACGCCGCTGTTCAGGCCGCCGAAGAGGCATTTTGGTCCTTTGGCTATTCCTCTCGGGAGGGGCGGGCGACCTTCCTCAATACCATTGCGGATGAAATCGAAGCCCGCGCCGATGCCATCACCGAAATTGGCACACAGGAAACCGGCCTGCCAGAGGCGCGGCTTCAGGGCGAACGTGGCCGCACCACGGGTCAGCTGCGATTGTTTGCGTCGCATATTTTGGCCGGAGACTATCTCGACCGCCGCCACGACGTCGCCCTGCCGGAGCGTGCGCCGCTGCCACGTCCCGATCTGAAAATGATCCAGCGTCCCATTGGGCCTGTGGCGGTGTTTGGCGCGTCAAACTTTCCGCTGGCGTTCTCCACCGCGGGTGGCGACACGGCTGCTGCGCTGGCCGCTGGCTGTCCGGTGGTTGTCAAAGGCCATTCGGCGCACCCGGGCACTGGCGAAATCATCGCCGAGGCCATCCATGCCGCAATCCAAACCTGCAACATACATCCCGGCGTGTTCAGCCTGATCCAAGGCGGCAATCGCGCCGTGGGCGCGGCTTTGGTGCAGCATCCGCTGATCAAAGCGGTGGGCTTCACCGGGTCCCTGGCTGGAGGCCGTGCCTTGTTTGACCTTTGCGCCCAGCGACCTGAGCCGATCCCTTTCTTTGGCGAACTTGGCTCCGTCAATCCGATGTTTGTCCTGCCCGCCGCCGCTGCCGCGCGAGGGGCGGAAATTGGCACTGGCTGGGCCGGATCGTTGACCATGGGGGCAGGGCAGTTTTGCACCAACCCGGGTATTGCTGTGATCCTGAAGGATCAGGCCGACGCTTTTGTGGCGGCAACCACAACAGCGCTGGGCGCGGTTGGCGCGCAAACCATGCTGACCGATGGCATCGCCGCCGCATATCGGGACGGCCAAGCCCGGATCGCATCCTGTGAGGGGGTGCAGGAGGTGCTGAGCAACAGCCATGCCCAACGCAACGCCTCCCCATTCCTTTATCAGACAACGGCAGATACGTGGTTGGCGAATGAGGGCCTGGGCGAAGAGGTCTTTGGCCCACTTGGCTTGGTCGTGGTTGCCGAGGATCTGGATCAGATGCGCGCGGTGGCGCGGTCCCTGCAAGGTCAACTCACCTGCACCCTGTTCATGGATGAGGCGGACACCGCCGTTGCCCAGAGCCTGCTGCCAATTCTGGAGCGCAAAGCTGGCCGCATTCTGACCAATGGATACCCAACCGGCGTAGAGGTTAGCGATACTATGGTGCACGGCGGGCCATACCCGGCCTCCACCAACTTTGGAGCGACCTCGGTTGGTACGCTCGCCATCCGGCGTTTCCTACGCCCGGTGTGTTACCAGAACCTGCCAGACAGCCTCCTGCCAGAAGCGTTTTGAACTTTCTGTCGGCCTCGCACATGCGTTGCGGGGCCAACACACATTCGGGCGCGCGCGTCCGCTTCGCATAGGCTGTGGCGTCTTCGCCTTCCGTCTGGAAAAAAGTGGCGACCCCTGAAGGACTCGAACCCTCAACCTGCTGATTAGAAGTCAGCTGCTCATTTTATCCCCCGATTTAATTTCCCAGTTCTTACCTGTTTTAGAGTGCGGGGGCCGACTTTCTGCACTAACCAAAGTCATCCTGCAGCCGTTTCACCCCCGGCTATTTCCTACCAACTTGGAACCTTTCTTATAACTTTCTGTCGTTGGAAGGATGAGGCCTGCGGAGCGGAGCCCCGCGTAGCTCAAGCGCAGCAGGCCGGTTGAAACATCGGCGTCTTCGCGCGCCGCTTCGATTTTGTTGGAGGGGGCGTGTATCTGCGAATCAGGACGTGTCGATCACTTTCAAACTCGTACCAAGATAAGAGGTCCGTATTTATTTATTTTAGTATTTTTTTGCTTCCAGCTTGGTGAAAAGTATTTTCTCTCAAGAATAAAAACACAATAAAAACAATGTGTTGACACCTATGCTTCGAGGGTGGGATGCTTTTGCCGTGACGAGGTCATTAGCTTGATACTGGAGGATGCGATGAGAGTTGAGCAAGCGTGTGGCAAGTTTCATGTCGTTGCGCTCCATCCTACTGGGCGAAAGTCGGCCTCGGTGGTTCCCGTGCTTTGGCTGAGCGAAGGAAAGCGACCACATGTGTTCATCCCACTGGTCGACTACTTTGCGAGCTACGATTTCAGGAGTTTAGAGTGGAAGAGGAAGGCGGCTCGTGCCGTTGGGCTGTTCTATGATTTTTGCAGAGCAAACAACGTCGAAAACAGCAGTGGGCTCCGCAACAGATATGCTGTCTATAGTAGAGCGTTTCTTGAAGCTGTTCAGTACGGCACAATTCCATTGCAAGGCGCGGATTCTAGTGAGCTATTTTGGGCACCAATGTCGTCAAGTAGCGTTCACTCTGTTGCTTCGCGCTTAGATGCGTTTTCAAGTTATTTGCAGCAGTGCCGTGAGGGTTCCGAGCCTTGTTCCTCCTACAGTTCAGTGCTCAAAGATTTTTCGGGCAAGCCAAGAAATGGCCGAGAAGTCGCTCGTTTCTTAGCAACATCTAGGTCGCAAAACTGTAAGAGCTTTCTGCGCCATCTTAAGTCCGACACCCAACTTGCTGAACGACTTTCCCGAAAATCAAGGGTGTCTGAGCGCTTTGAAAACGGAGGCGGTGGAACCAAGGCAATCAAGCGCATGCCCACGCAGTTGATTGAGAGAATGCTTTCGGTTGGGTTCACCAAGGATGAAACGGCGACAAACCTTTTTGATCGCGAAGACGTTACGGCAAAGATGATATTTCTTTTGCTTGCAGGGGCTGGCCTTCGACGCTCTGAACCACTGCACCTCTGGTTAGAAGACATAAATTTTGACTGGCAAGATCAAGACAGGTGCCTAGTTTGGCTAAGTCACCCGTCCTTGTCGAAGGTGCAAAGTGGAGAGAACCTCGAGACGCGCCGCCAATTCCTGGATCGACACGGCATGTTGCCGCGTAACAAAGCAGAGACCAAGGCTCTCCGGGCGCCCTGGAAAAACATAGACTTAGAGGCAGACTCTCTGCGGACCAGGGCTATATTTCTTCACGAGTCACTCGAAACACTATTTGCCTCATATTTCCTAAAGTACTTGGACTATAGAAAAACATGCATCGAAAAACGTCGAGACCGGGGTGAAGGCTATCATCCATTTCTCTTTGTGAGCAATGGAGAGGACCACGCGCGAAAAGTCTCTTGTGTGGGTAACCCGTTTTCTTACAAAGCTTTCGGCGATGCTTGGGAAAGAGCTTTGTGCCGTGTTGAATCCCATTTCGGTGAGCACATTCCCCGTGGAAAGATTTTCGGAACAACGCCCCACGCTTTAAGACATAGTTTTGCAATGCAACTTGTGGAGCTGGGTTGCCCGAGACTGGCCATAAAAAAGGCAATGCATCACAGGCATATTCTAAGCCAAGATGCCTACACCGAACCAGATTGGGACACCATTAGCAATGTACTGAACGATGCGCGTCGAGACATGGATTCGGACGGTACTTACAAACGCAAAAGCCCGTTTTCGGCTAATGAGAGCATGAGTTTGGCATGGCAGTTATAAGGGTTGGAAGGCACCAGATAAACTCATCTCTCAAAGAGTTCCATCCGGGTCGCTTAAAAGATGAGGCCTTTGACGGTTTCGTCAATTCAACTAAGCAGTTTGGCGTGAGCTCTGGCGGCGAGTGCGTCGCTGACATTCTAAGAGTCGTGCGGAAATCGGGAGCTTTGCTTCCGCTCGAGTTTGCTTTCGGCTTTTGTCGCAGTAATCCCCAAAAGTTCGCTACTTTTTCTCGGCAGATGAAGAGTGAGCTCAATTGGATCGCCGATATAGAAAGCCAAATCGCTGATGAAGGCGCTCCTGAGAGCAACGTACCATACGTACGGCGAATTCTTTTTTCACTTCATCTCTCGACAACCATTGAAAATTTTTCGGATGTCACGGAAGACGTGTGGGCCGCATATGTTACCTCGTTAAAACGGGAAGATACCCAATGGCATAGAGCGTTGAAATTCAATGACCAGCACAAGCGTGGCTTTTCTAGGCTAGCTGCGTTTTTAAACGGAACGTTCCAAACCGAAACCGGATATGACAAACCAGTAAAAGTGCGGAGGCGATCCAACGTCGGGTCCACGACAGGCAAGACAAACCGACTACTACGGCAGCCGCCGGAACACCTGTCAATGTGGGTAAGCCTACTTGAGGAGTTTCGATCCGGCCCGCGGTTTGCAAAGACAACCAAGAACTCAAACGCCGCATTTTACCTTTTTGCAACTTGGCTAGAGACTTACCCGAAGAAGTTGAGCCGAGACCCCAAGGTATTTCTGTCCTGCAAGCGCGACACGCCGGCGTGGAAGGATCATGTGATTCACCGAACAGGTGGGGAACTGAAGAGTTCAACCGCCGCAGCTATCAACTATATGGCCGATTTGGTTGAGTGGTACATTGAAGAGGAAATGGTCATAGCGGGCGAAAGCAACCGTGGATCAGTTGGCATTCCTTTGATGACTCCCGCTGAGCGGAAGCGGTTTTGGCAGGAGGCAAAATCTGTTTCACCACCAAAATCCACGCAAGCTACGTCGCCTATGATGCCACGTCGATTAGTCAAAAAAGTACAGCAAATATTGACGGAAGATGATTGGAAGTGGCCGAAATCCTTGGCGGCGGACCAATTCGAATTCAATCAAGATGGAACACCAACCACCGTTTGGAACCCAGTGGTCGCGTATTTAGTTTACTCGATGACAGAACTACCTTGGCGGCAAATTCAATTCAAAGCATTGGATTCTGGTGAAGGGGACGCCCTGCGATACGATTGGGCAAACGATGAGTGGGTTAAAAACTGTACCGCCGCGAGTGGATACTGGGACGCTGACCCTTCTGCTCGGCGCACTTTTCGAGGTGTGCTAAATTCTCAGAACGGGGAGTTCTGCTTTTACGTATCCACAAACAAGACGTCTGATCATAGACATCGGTTCGGCGAGATGTCTGGATACTACGTACCGTGGAAGTACGCGCCGATGATTGAGTTGTTCGACAAACTTCGTATTTGGCAGCAGACTTACAATCCGTTAACCGAACCAACCAGCTACGGAGAGGTTTACCATGCATTAGGGGGCGCTGCGCCAACTGACACGCTGATTAGGCAAATCCCTAGCAGGTTCTACTTGTTTCGCGATGTCAACGGTAGCAAGAATAGGGTCGCTCCGCCTACTGAGAACCGAGTGCTAAGTTTTTGGCGCTTACTCATGGATGAGCTTGAAAGACGACTGCGGGCTGAAGGTGACAGCATTCCGATTATTCGCTCTCGGAATAAATCGGGCGGTCCTTTGACTGCAAACTTCACCCCCCACGGGTTAAGGGTTTCTGGGTTGACCGCATTTGCCGAAGCTGGAGTGCCGCTCGAAGTTCTGTCAAAAGTGGTTGCGGGGCACGCGTCGGTATTAATGACAATTTACTACGTAAGGTATCCGACGGAGCACATAACGGATCTATTGAAAGATGCGCGGACAAAAATTGAGGCTAACGCTTCCAAAGAGTTTGCGACCTTCCTTAGGGAAGCTAGCCTCAAGGATGCCAGTCGGATCGCAGTGGCTAACGAAGAGAGCACACTTCGTGGGATTACTGGTAGAGAAATCCAAACCGACTTGTTTCATGATACCGGTTTAGGAATTTGCCCCTTTGCAGGCACAAGCTGTGGCAACGGGCTTGATCTGGGCGGTGGAAGGACTGCCGCTGTTCCTGGGGGACCAAAGAACTGCGTGAGGTGCCGACACTTTGTTACTGGAGAGCCTTGGTTGATACCGCTTGTGTTGAATCAACAGCGGCTTTCTGGCGAAGTTCATTCTTTGGCGCGCAAGCATAACGCCGAGATTGCTGAACTCGATAAATTGGAGCAGGAGAGGGCTGCAATTTGTACGACCAATGGAATTGATGCCGTGCCATTGGACCTGACGCGGAGAATCTGTCAGTTGGAAACCTCTGCGGAACGCGATGTAGACAACTTGGACGACCTTCTAAAATCCATGCATTCTGGTAACCGGTTGGTAGACCAAATTAAGGGCCTCCAAAAGGGAGCAACTCCCTCGAAAATGCCGGTATTGCTTTCGGAAACGCCCATTGAGTTTGGTGAATATCGAGAAGGCACACGGTTTGAGTTGATCGACTCGGTTCTGCAGGGCAGCAGGGTTTATCCGATTTTGAAGACCGAGAGTTTCGAGGCTGAAAGGGCGGCTTTCATCGACAAAGTTATGTACAATAACTCGATGCTTCCGCTGTCCATGATGTGTCTCACAAACGACCAAAAACAGCGAGCCTGTGATGCGCTCTGCGAATGGTTACTTCGAAAAGTCGGTGCTGTCGAAACGGAGCTATTGCACAGCGGAGCACAAACGATTCAAGAACTCGGTTTCGAAGTCGGTGATATGCGAGAACAGATTGAGTTTGGAGTTAGCCGTGCGAAAGTCGCATGGACAAAAAAACTAGAGAAAATTGAGTGATTTCCGTGCGCCGGATAATTGCCATGACATGCACCAAATCTCCTCCACTTAAGATGTTTGGGTAGGGGCTTAAAAAAATGTCAAACAATCAAAACGCCCAAATTATTGCGTCCGCACGCGATTTTTCAAGGTCACGAATATCTGCCGCGCGATCTGACCAAGCTCAACGGCTCGAGATGGTCGATGAGGCATGTCAGTCAATCATAAACGAAGGAGTGAAAATCAGCGTTACCACGGTTCGGCGCTGGATTATTACTCACTATGGATTGGCTATTTCTGGGCAGAACTTCTCCAACTCCACGCTGGATCAAGATACTGGCAGTCGACGCTACCGACCGTACCGTCAGATTGTTGATAAGTACCGTGAAGCTCAAAATGCCATGACCAAACGGAAGAGAATTAACAATGAAGCGCCAATCCTAAACCTCCCCAGTTTAAGTCGGGCTGAGCTAAGCGCGATTTCTGATGATCAAGTCCGATACAAGGTGCAGTTGATTTTAGGGCGGATCAGAAGCTTGCATCAACAATGCAATAGCTTGCGTGAGATTTCCAAGTTACCGGTGCTGTCGGTGTCTCAAATGGGCGATCAAAATGTGTCAATTGGTGGCCACTCCGGCGAAAAGCCTGAGCCAAATCGGGTCAATTGGTTGAACGAAGAGGAATTGCGAGCTTTGTCGGACTTCGTTGACGCCAGAGCACTAAAAACAAGACGGCTTGAGTTTGACGAATTCGGAGCATTAATAGTTTTTCATCCGGCGTCAAACCGCAGGCATGCGGCTTCAGTTTCAAAGCCCAATTTGGAAAGTGCGCTTCATCGATTGTTGAAGTTGCATGGCAAGTAGAAAACCCCGAAAAAGTTCTCGGAGTAATAGCTGGCACTCGTGCTCTTCGTGCGACCTACGTAATATCGAAGGTATGGTGCCAAAACAGGGCTGCTAGAACACTCACATGCTAAGGCTGATGTTGCCGGCATAGTTTCTGATTGAGGGGGCAATTGGGATTATGTTTCAAGGGTGCCGAACCAAGGTCTAGCCCTGCACTGACTGACTCACAGCTGTTTCTCGCAGAAAATTTCAATTTTCTTGGCGAATTCCGACAAACTTAGTCCAAGACCGATACATACCTGACCGAGTGTTTCCAGCTTTGGTTGGTAACGCTCAGTTTCCAAATAGGAAATGTATCGTGCGCTCAGTCCTGATCGTCTAGCCAGCTCCTCTTGAGATAGATTTTGAGCTGTCCTCTCGCTCTTTAGGGCGACGGCGAAAGCGTGCCAAAGACCCTCTGATTTTAGTTCTGCCATGGCCAGAACATTCACCGACATCGGGACTTCGTCCACGAAGTACTCTATGAAACATCCGCGATTTTTTGTAAGACTCTTTAGCTGACTAAGAATACAGAGCGAGTTTGAACCTATGCCCAAGAAACGCCTCTCAATTGAGGAACAACTTGAGATCATGATTGATCGAGCGGAACAGCGGATATTGGAGAAGGTGTCGAGAGCGCCAAACTACAAGGACTCTCCGTTGTCGACTTCGAAGACAATGGCTCCACCAAGCCGAAAGGGGCGACCTCGTTCAAGATATCAAACACAACTCCATATTCGAGTGTTAGAGGAAGACCGAGAGTGGTTTATGAACATGGTACAGGCCCATGAAGTCCCGAGCGGAAAGTTCTTTTCACACTTACGCAGCTTGCATCAACGATACGAAGACGAGCGTGAAGAATTCCCTGGTGCGATGTGAATTCATCAAAAAACTTGCTCGCGGCAAAAGGGTAAACGTCATGGCGATGAGGTCTGGAAAGATGGAAGCGTCACTCTAATGAGAGCTTGTACTTCGTTTCAGCGACAAGTGTCCGCCTCATCAACACGTCGTATCTATGAAATGTGGAGTTGTTTTCAATCTTCGAAACATTGGATGGGGAAAGAGCATCCTTAGAAAATGCATCTCCTGATTGGCCCGCATATAACAGCGAGAGACTGGCACACGATTCCAAGCTTCAATAGTATTCTCGCGGTGCAATTAGATGGTTGGCAAGAAGCTCCAAAGCGTAGCCGCTTGGGCTTCGTCCTCTCAATACCACTGCGATTTCACTTGGTAGTTCATAGATTTAACAGGCGATGATCAGAAGGTCGTTCCCCGGAACTGGGATTATGTCGGCCCAATTCCCAACAGGCTCAGCCCCAAAAAGACTGCTATTGCCGTCTATTTGCGTTCTGCCTCCGAGGGGACTGGGTGGGGATAGGCCGCGGGAGATGATTGGCTTCCAGTAGTCGATGATTGTGCCAATGAACTTGTTTGTACAAGCCAACCCTTGAAGAGTTTTAGGCAATCACTAATTGATATGTAGCAAGGGAAATCCCAATTCACTTGCTGCGTAGCGGCTAACTGCGCGTGGCCAGTTCGGGAATGAGCCTGAACGCACGAAACGATTCGGATGTCCTAAGTCGAGGAATTTTGCCTTGCGCTTTGGACGTAAAAAAGCAGTGCGGTTTGTTCTATGGGTGGTTGCCATTGTCATGGCGGCTTGGAACGCTCCGGAGGTGTATGCGACTGGTTGCAGCCATTGGCTGGAATTGAGCCGCAATGCAGAGATTTTGCAAGCGGTTTGCTACTACCATCTGCTAAACTAATGGAAGTGGCGCTAGGAAACTAGCGCCACTTCTACTTCGTTCTTTTGAGGTGTCCGTGGATAGGCGAGGCGAAACCGCGTTTTGCGTTTGCGGGGCCGCCTACTATAAATCGGACGGCTCTGCATGTTGACGCCCAGTAGGTGAACTCCTAGGCGAAACGAACGGCACTAAAAATCGACTTCGCAGATTGGCGGGCTGTAATGCATCGAAATAGTTGCTGTAGTGTATGTAGGTTTCATTTGAGTTGCTCAAACTGGTGATCCTCATCAGTCAGTTTTCGGTGAGATCAGGCCAAAAAATGCTCTCGGCAAAGTACTGATAGTTCTCAGCATTCTGTTGCGCTGCTTCGGGATCTTTGGCGGCCAACTCCATTGCGGCATCCCATCCATACACTTCTTCCTGGTTTTGATTGGTCGCACCAACCAAAACAAAGTGGGAGATTTCATGGATCAAAGTTCCCGCTTGTGAGTCGCGGCCGCCTTCTTCGGCTTCAAAAAACAGGGACCCAAGCTCAACCAGAAAATTGCCGGTCGGGAGAACTTGCGCATAGACAGGCCCTTCCGGAACTGAACCTGCGATGCACAAGAATTTGACGCTCTCAGACCAAACCAGAATGTTCTCGAACACATCGAGGACTTCCTCTAATTCATCTTCCTCCTTTGGATTGAACCAACGAAAGATTTGCCTGTAGTCATCAAAATCAGCGTCATTGAGCGCGTTCTCCGCAAACCTTGCCAGTGACTCCGCTCCTTCTAGCGCGCGTTCCGCCACGTCAGACTGTTCATCGTCGCACGGCAATACTGGTCTTTCATCCGCCCACAAAAGTGCTGGTGCAATTGCGATTGCAAGGCCAAGAACAGTTGTTTTCATTGCAACCTCACAATCCACCGACATTTCATATTGTTCGGCATAGCCTCGGGAGTGTTCGTCTGAATTCGTCGAGCGGGGATCTCGGACTGTCCTGCGACTGAACCGACGATCTTAACAGGTTTACTAGTAACCCCCTTATTGTCAGCGATATTGCGAGTAGTCGGTTTTCCAAACGTCACCCTAAAGCGTTCGGAATACCATCCGTCGTGGGATTCATCTGACTTGTATTTGTACACCCCTAGGGTGCCAGTATTGTTTAGTGCGTTGATTGTAATTCCATTGTCATTGGAGAGGGTAAACGCAGAACCGGGAATAGTTGCGGAAGGGATGGTGATAGTCCCTTCCGTCCAAGATTTTCCTACCTCGGCCTCCTTGTTTGTGAGGGAGAGCAATAGCCCTTCCGAGCTTTCTAGCACCTCCCCTTTGATCCCGTCGGGAACCCAGGGCGCAGATGGCCATTCAAACCCATCCGACAAGAAGGCGTAGCCGGCAGGAGGCGCATCGCCAGCTCCAAAGTAGCACAATGCTGTCCCTAAAGGCACAAAAGGACCACTCGGCTGATCTAGTACACCTAAGTCATCGTAACCAACCCTGCGGTCTTGTTTGACTGTCGCGGCTTTCTGAAATCCCCTTTCAGAAGGTACAGAAATAAACGCGTAGGTCGTGGCCCTTTGGATGCCTTCGCGCCAAGATGAATTCAGGAATGAGACTGCCACATCATGAGCCACAACAACATTCTTAGTCTCTGTTTCCTTCAGCGTAATTCCGTGTTCCTTTTCAAGCTTGGACTTCCACTCCTTGGTCAAGTCGACCTCTGCAGAACCTTGCCAGCCGGTTTTCCATTCGCCCTTAGTCTTTATCTTAAGTTCTGTATTTGTTTCGTCAGTGTTCGTCGACCTACTGTATTCCTCATTCTCAGTTTTCATGGTGTCAACTAGGCGCTCTAGGTAAGAGTCCACACTTTTTAACAGATTGCTCGGCGGGTTAGGCAGGTCTGTTAGCTGGGTCGCTTCCTGAAAAAGAGTTTTGTCCCAGTCCGTAGAAAAATGATCGAGGAGGGCAATGTTGTTTGCCGACAGTACGGTAACTGTACTCTCTTCAATTTTTGAAATAATTTTCTGTTTTTCGTCCTGGAAAATTGGAGCTTGGCCCCGTTGTTGCTCGGAGCTCATCTCGGCATTAGCCGCATTGAACGCGTTTATTATGTACTTACGCGTTGCTCGTCCCTCAGACTGCGTTGAACCTTCATACTTGTAGTGAAAGGAGAAGAGCGCGTCTCCGTCCAAAAGGAGATTTTGCACCCTTTCTCGCTTCTCATTTTTGATCGGAATGCGAACTCGCCATAAACCCCTATGTCTCTCTGTATCCAAGAGCGTTTGCTCAATCGTGGCGAGTGATGCATTTCGGTCGTCAATGTCGCCTATAGTGACCTTGATATCAGTAACCGGCCACTCCCTTACGGTGACTGCTTCGGGGTCAACACCTTGCTCTTGTATCCACCATTGATCTCCCTCGGGGGCAGGTTGTAAAATCAAATCCCTCGCCAGTTGCCTAATTGTTTGGCTGGATGAAAGAACCTGCAAAACAATCGCGACACCTCCATCCGAGGTCTCTTCGACTTCATGAACTATGTCTGGCCAATCCAACTCTTCTTGTGCGTCCCGTTTCAAAAACAAAAAGGCTGGCTTGTGAAAGTATACGTGCTTCCTTTCCTCCGCCCCTCCTTGGGCGGAACGATGAATTTCCACCTGAGTGTCGGTGGCTAAAACCAACCTTGCAACATGGGAGATGGACGGGCGAAGGCTTGCGTTGGCCGTAGTATCTTCCGCGAGTACAAACGCAGGAAAAACTGTAGCGACCAAGGCCGCCAGACAACAGGAAAATAGAGAGCCAAATTTCTTCATGCCGCACCCAAGAGAATTTACTTAATCAATAAATCCACTATAGGATGTAGCCCGCCCTGCGTGTCAAGCATCGCCGATCTGGGTTTCAAATTTGAATGTCATAGGAGTTCGTCCTCAAGCAACGCTTGAGGACGGTCATTTGCGATACAGATCCACTAAACGACCCGTTTGGCAATCTCGATTGCCACGCGAGCGCTGACAAAAGAGCAATAGTCTTGCACATCGTCGCTTTTTTCTTCGTCAGCGAAGTCTGAGACCGCTTTGACTATGCACGCTCTGGGGCGAGGTTCAGGGGTTTCACGAGTTGCCCACGCAACCCCAAATGCTTCCATGTCCACGGCTACAACCTTTCGGTGGTGGCCAGCAATTGAATCAAAGAATTCGCTGTTTGCCTGTACGGCGGCTCCGCTCGTCATTGGGGCGAAGACTGCGCTAGGCCGTCCAGTTGGCTTCTTTCCCGTGAACTGGGAGTCGATCTCTGTGATCATTTTCAGATCGGAGGTTACCGCTTCGACGGATTTGGAAAGTACAGGGTCTATAGGCAACTGGTACGGACTTGCTTGAAATCTCAGTGTGTCGTTTTCACCGACAAACTTGCCGTTTCCGTAGTCCCATGTTGTTGACGCGACAACGATGTTTCCTAAATCGACATCGCCCTTCCTACCTCCGCAAATCCCAGTCATGAAAACGAACTTGGGGCGGAACCGCAGGCATGCCTTTGTTGTTAACGAGGCCGCGGGAGCCAAGCCCATTGAAGGAGCGCTACACGCGACCGCCCGAATGCACCCATTGTTGCCATTTGGTATTGTTGTTTCGAAATAGCTGGTAGGGTCTTCGTCGGACTCTATCGTTGTCCATTGTGTGCCCGTCGCCAGTTTTAGCTGAGATAATTCGGGAGTGCGCAAAGCACATACAAATAACACATCATAGTCGTAAGTTAAGTTCCGCAAGTTTGAAGACTGTCGAGCAAGTATGTACCTCGCTCTCTCCGTCAGGCTATCTTTCCATTCGACAGTGTCGTGGCCGTACCGAGCAATTGTCCACAGTCCTCGACCAAATTCGTTCTGTGAAAGCTTTTTAGCTTCTTCGCTCGCAGTAAGTCCGACAATGTGTTCTGGGCGCAAAATATCCGGCTGTCGAACAATCGCCTCCAGTAGACGCTTGCCGCCATCGGGTGATGGCTCTTCCTGCAGTCGCATCGGAAGCAACAGGTCCAAGATCAACAGTTGATAATTGTTAGTGCGCAACAGCTCGAGCGCCTGTGCGCCGTTGACTGCCATGTCGATGGACTTGTCAGGGTCAATTCCGGCCTCTGCCAAAGTGTTAGCAATATTTCTTGCCTTTTGAGGATCGTCTTCGACCAAGAGTATTTTCATCATTTTTGATTAGCCACTTTGCTACGAGCAACCAAAATTTGGTTGGCCCAAGATGTTTGGGAAGCGTGATAATACACGGCCCCCAGATAGATTTCTGTGAATTCGGATTTTAGTTCGCCATCAAGATGAGCCAAGTCCACCACATTGGGAGGTGATCCAAACGTTTCGAATTGGGTCAAAACCACAACCGACACAGGAATTCTCATTCTGCGGACTTGGCGTAGAAACTCTCTTCCACCGAAGGGCCGCATTGGGTTATTTCCCCCAATGCGTGCTTCCGAATAGTTAGGCAAGGTCATGTCCAGAATGACCATATCTGGAGTTTCCAGTTTTATGGCTCGCAAACCCGCAACCAGAGAGTCAGCATGCTTCAGTACGTCGTCTGGACACTGCTCCGCGAGGAACTTTGTAACGCGATTCCGTTTATTTTCGTCATCCTCGACAAGAAGAATTCTCACAACAATCTCCCTTGATCGGGTTTGCGGTCGGTCGCTATCTCAAAAAAACTGAAGGATAGGAAAACATTAAAGGTAGATTCATCGACGTTGAGCCAAACTTTCATCGGCTCATTTAAGCTGGATGAGCTCATAATTTTTGCGATTTTTGAAAGCCCAGTTCCTCCTTCTTTTGATACACGGGAGGCGTAGTCTCCAGAAGCGATCCGTTCATTAACCGTTTTGACAGCTTCGCTTTGGCTGGCAACATCTTTGCATTGGCTAGAGAATAGCATCTCCAGCACTCCTTCTTCACCCACACCAATCGTGATGTTGATTAACGGCGTGGAGTGACCTGAATGCTTGACCACATTGTCGAACAGCACAAAAAACACGTCGGTAAAAGTAAAAAGGGCTGAAAGAAGCCGATAATCGTCATCACCTGAAACACTTAGCCTTGGGTGGAAGCCAGGATTGAGGCGCTTCACGGTTTCTAAGCTAATGCCGACCAAGTCATTTACCGCTATCGGTTTGCTATCAGGAGTTTGAGAGACCTGAAACCAGCTCAACATTTCGTCGATGGACCGGTTTAAGTTTTGCTGGGCGCGAATTATTGCGTCGCTCAGTAGCGGGACGCTCTGACTTCGTGAAATTTCTTTCAATTCCTCCGAAAGCTCTTTGAATATGGCTTCGAAGCCCGCCCGTATCTCCGTGTCGATAGTGTCTCTAGCAGTTTCCAACGAGTTATTTAAATTTGACCAAAACAAAATAGAGAATGACTCGAGAAAATCTTCGAACTCTTCAGTATCAACAATGTCATCAAGGAAGCCGAGCTTTACTATTTGGTTGAACTGCGTGGCAATCAATCCCCTTTCTCGGGAACTGCTTAGAATTTGAACACGTTCGTCGGTAAACCTCTGTATGTAGACATCATACTTCTGCGAAAAGCGAGCCAAAACAAAAGAAATATCGTTTGCCATCTCCGAGGTCATAAATGCTGAAAGGTGATTACCCCAATGCGAGTTTTGCTCGTAGCCATCTCCTTCAGAGCAAGCAGCAGTAAGCAAGTATTCTTCCGCACAGGGGCGGCGAAGTTGTCCCGAAACTGTGCCATGCCGGATCCGTAAGCTTAGGAAGCTATCCAGGCCATGTTGAGGGTCAAAACTGTACCGGGAGATCAACTCATCAATCAGTGAGTTTGCGACCGAGTAGGCTTCATTGCTGGGAACTTCAAAAAGATCAGCTTGGCTCTGACCTTCACGAATTGCCGCCAATAAGTCTTTGGAGTAGCCGGGTCTGGATGGCAAAACTCCAATATCTATATAGGATCTCAGCCGGTCAAATTTCGGCTTTAGAGCCGAATTGGCCCAATTTCTCAACTGAGTTTCGTCGCAACTAATTTTACCGATTTGAAGCGTGTCTATCGCTCGATTGATCTCTTGTGAACGGATGATTTGAGCGATTTCCTTTTCAGCCTTTTCCTTTAGGTGGGCAGTAGTGTCGGCCACTAGCCTCAGTAGCTCAAGGCGTTCGCTCTCCACGTCTTCGGATGACTGATAGAACAGCGAAAGGGATAATGAATCAATCGTACAGCACTCAAAGAGTACTTCTGCCATTAAGTTGGTACGCAGTATCGTCTCCGCCTTTAGGTCAGAGGGCTTGATAGCATCAAAACCTGATAAGTAACACTCGATTGAGTACAGAAGAAGTGATTGAATTCGTTCACCCATTTTGGGCGCCAATAAAGCCAAACTTAGTGGAATTTCAGGGTCATGACTGATTGAGCACACAATGGCATCGTCTATGGCGGCTGAAAGTTGTTCGAATGGAACCCATTCCAACGCGATTTCACTAGATACCGCGAATTTTCTGAAATCTTTGAGGGCGCATTCGATTTCACCGCCGTGAACAGCTGTAAGCAATTGTAGACGAATGAGTTCCCCATCCAGTTGTTTCCAGGAAGTGGCAAACCGGCAGGTGTTATCGAACCTTTCGATTTGAGAGGCCTCGGCCTGTTGCTTGGCGAAATAGACAAGGGTGTCCAATACATCTTCTTTGCCTTCGCGGACGTCGCCAAACAAATATGTAAACACAATCGGGTGAAGGTTAGTCGCTAAAGCTAGATCGAACTCTTTATCATAGAGAAACCGGTACAGGTTCCATGTTCGAAACTCTTTTGGTGAAGTTGCGTTTTTGAGCCTCAAAGAAGAAAGGGCAAATTGCGACTGTGCAGAGTGTGAGCTCGCAAAGAGACTGGTCTTGAGGCACTCACGGTCCTCCGCGTTGAGCTGCCTGTTACTGATGGCGGACATTATCGTCTTTTTGAAGTGGGCGGGGCCGCCTGCAGCCTTTGGGAACTCTTGGTTATGTGTCAGTCGCAAGTGACTTATTGCTTGACCTGCTGACCAATTTTCCAGCTCGTGCGCTTTGGACCTATAACCAGAAAGAGTCTCCGCAACGAGTGAGAGCTTCGCATTTTCGACAGAAGGTCCATGTCCAAGAATGACACCAAGTTTTTCCGTTCTTGGGTCGTTCAGCCGCCTCATAAAAGGAAAAACGGTTTCAAAGTAGGTTTTGGCGCTGGCCCTGTTGTCACAAGCGGCGTGAATACACAGAGAAGTTAGGGCTTCGTATTGGTCAATGATCGATTGGTTTTGGGTGCTGCGTAGCAGGGCGGCTTCGTCCTCTTCCTGCGGCATGGCCCCGAGAAAAAAGAACTCAAGAAAACTAGTCTCCGTTGCCGTGAAGGTGTCATTTAGGACTCCTTCTCTGAAATCACGTTCAAACACAAGAGGGTCCACACCAGGCTCGCTTCTCAAGCCGAACCAATAGGAGAAAATAGCTGATGGGCTACTGCCATGACTGTACACTTCGTTGTTCAGCCATTCCCGCTGAGCTTCGAGGCCTCTACGACTCGAAACTAGAAAGACTTTTTGTGACAGAACCGTTAGCGACCAAGGGTTAGCTTTTAGATAGTGATCTACGATATCTTCGACTTGCGCGAAATTCCCGTTTTCCGCTTGCAGGGCCGCGTCTTGCTTCATCTGTAAATATTGAACAACAGTTTCAAATTCACTTTCAATTAGTCCGATTGACCAAAGGATTTCCCGGATCAAGCCATCGGGCTCCTCGGTCAATAAGCCTGGGATTTCGAAGGCTGATTTCGGGTTTAGGCCTCGGAAAGAGGAGCTAAAACTGAAGTGACGCCGAGCCCAAGACGCCATTTCCGAGAGGTTTTTGTCCCGCATTCGGGATTTAACCTCCACGATTCCTGCGCGTGCTCCATCGAGGCCACGTATCAAGTTCTTGTAGTTTTGGTGGCGAACTACTCGCTTGTTAATCTTACGGGGCATCTATTCGACTTTGATTCCTTTGGTGTAACTAAACAATAAACATCTAACCCAGACGGCACTAGCCGATCTTCATCGATAGGGTGAGTTTTAAGTTTACATTTCGCCTGCTTTGACCAGTGCCACTTGTGACTCCCGGCTATAGGGGTGGACATGAATAGCCTGGATTGCATCGGGGCAGTGGTTAGCCCCGCGGATGGACGCCAACGACGAGGATCCCAAACTTTGTTAGTTGCATACCATCTTTTTCCTAGAGTCTCTTGACGGTTAGTTTGCGTCTAGGTTTAAGTACGATCATGACCACACTAGTCCACATCATTGTGTTGAGAGCTCGAATATCCAGCTAACGCTTTTTCGTTAGTTGGGAGCGCGCTGGTGCGGGTGGAGGTCTTATAAGCCTTTGCGGCAGATTACCGCTGATCCGAGGGTTCAATTCCCTCCGTTCCTACCAAAAAAACCAAAATTTGTAGGAACCAAATGCTATCAATTACAGTTTCTGTAGGTCACAGAGTTGTGGCTAAAGCCACTGCGGCAAACGTGTCAAACCTTGCTGATATTTCGAACTACCAAGTTGAAGCCATTGAACATGGATACTCTCCTTTGGACATTCCACATGCGCGCATCAGCGGCATGATCTGGAGGCATCAACGCCGCAGCAGTGTTTGGAGGCTTGTCAAAAAAGTCGCCGATTTGGCTAGCGCTGAGCAAGAATGATGCTTGGCCATTTGTCGGGTGTCCGCAGCAGGGGGAACGGGTTTGCCAAAAGATGAGGAGAGGTTGGTGTCCTTTTTCTTCAAGATTCCGCGTTCGGAAGCGGACAAGTTCAATGCTCTTGCCGTCGAACGGTTTGGCATGAAAAAGGGGGCAAAAAGACAATTGTTTTTGGCGATGCTTGATGAGCACGTCCGAGCGCGAAAAATCGCAAAACTGAAGGATAAAATCAGCTCTCTAAAAAATGATCGATAACAGGCGGTTTCGCCGATTGGTTACGGACGTCAATTTTTGAGCGTTCGCCAAACCGGACAGTTTTGAATGAAACAATCATGGCTAGTCAGAGCGGTTAGGCAAAGCAACCTAAGGAAGTGTGCGGTGTCGTCCAAGTACTCTCAGAATAAGCCCCCTTTCGCGAGCAACCGAGCGCGCCGAGGGTAACAATTGGTGCTATTAATTTTTGGCGCCCACGGGAGGACTCGAACCCCCAGCCGCCCGATTAGAAGTCGGGTATTCTATCCAGTTGAATTACGTGGGCGCGCTTGCCTGTGTTTGTACAAAGATGGAGCAGAAGTCAACTTGGTACATGCATGGTATGTTTACCAAACTCTTAGGCCGTATTTTCAGTGTGTTAGGGCTTCTTGGTGACGGTTAGGGGGTAATTTGTGCTCTATCCAGTTGAGCTAAGGGGCCATCGCCAAATGGCCAGCAGGTCACCCTGCGCTGCCACCTTTCTAATAGCCACGCCAGCTTGTCAACGGCGTGGCTGGGAAAAACGGAAAACCTTTGGGCAGAGCTGGTTTATCCCAACAGAACTTCTGTGCCTTTCTGGGTGCAGATCTCCTCCAACACTTCTGGGATTTCATCGGTATAGAGCCGGGTGACGTCGGCAAAATCCAAGATTTTCGCCGGGGCGTTGCGCTGGAATTTTGAGTGATCGGCCAAGAGCCAGGTTTCCCGCGCCCCGGCCAGGGCGGCGTGGGACACGGAAATCTCGTCGATGTCAAAATCATAGGCTACGCCGGTGTCTGATACCGCTGAACAGCCCAATATGGCATAGTCAAAGGCAAAGTCGCGGACCATGCGCGCCGCCACCGGGCCAACCAAACCACCGTCTTCCGCGCGCGGGCGCCCACCGGTCAAAAGCACGTTACAGCGTGCGTTGCCTGACAGGATGCGCGCAACATTGAGGTTGTTGGTCACCACCAGCAAGCCGTCGTGCCCCAGGAGCGCACTTGCCAATGCCTCGGTGCTGGTGCCGATGTTGATAAATAGGGCGGAGCCATTGGGGATGTCTGCCGCGCACCGCACCGCCATCGCTGCCTTGGCGTCCGCGTTCACGCGCCCGCGTTCCTCATAGGCGATGTTGCGCACGCCGGACGGCAACACCGCGCCGCCGTGAACACGCTCTAACCGCCCGGCGTTGGCCATTTCGTTGAGGTCGCGGCGAATGGTCTGCACCGTCACATCAAAATGCGCCGCCAGCCCTTCGACGGTGACTTTGCCCTCGCTCCGGGCGATTTCGAGGATTTCTCTCTCGCGAAAACTGCTCAGCATGTTCGTTACTTTTCGTTTGTGCTCCCCCTCAGTGGCAGGCGGATGGCGTGTTTTCAACGAAAATTATCTACATCACGCGGAATTTCCTTGACCGAATGCGTGTTTTGGGTTCGTAAGGGTGCGAAAATGTTCGAAGGTGTTCTTATGGAAGCGCAAACAGAAACCCCGGTGGATCTTTTTGTCATTGGTGGCGGCATAAACGGCTGTGGCATCGCGCGGGACGCGGCCGGGCGGGGGCTCTCCGTGGAGCTGGCCGAAATGAACGATCTGGCCTGGGCCACGTCCTCGGCCTCGACCAAGCTGTTCCACGGTGGTCTGCGCTACCTTGAGTATTTCGAAGTCCGTTTGGTGCGCGAGGCACTGATCGAGCGCGAAACCCTGCTGCGCGCCATGCCCCACATCAGCTGGCCCATGCGCTTTGTGCTGCCGATGCACAAGGACATGCGCTTTGAAAACGACACGCCCACCTCCAAGCTCCTAAGCCTGGTCATGCCGTGGATGAAAGGCCGTCGTCCCAGTTGGCTGATCCGCATGGGCCTCTTTATGTACGACCACCTCGGTGGCCGCAAAATCCTGCCCGGCACCCGCACTGTGGATCTGAAAATCGACGAAGCAGGCGCGCCGCTTCAAGAGAAGTTTGTCAAAGCTTTTGAGTACTCGGATTGCTGGGTCGAAGATAGCCGCCTTGTGGTGTTAAACGCCCGAGATGCGGAGGCGCGTGGCGCCACCATCCGCACCCGCACCAAAGTGATCTCTGCACAACGCGGCGACAACTTCTGGCACATTGAAATGGAAGACGTCGACACCGGCGCGCGCCGTACCACCCGTGCCAAGGCGCTGGTCAATGCGGGTGGCCCTTGGGTGGCCGATATCATTCGCGGCGTGATCCAACAGAATTCCTCCGCTGGCGTGCGCTTGGTACGCGGCAGCCACATTGTCACCAAGCGCCTGTTTGACCATGACCGCTGCTACTTCTTCCAGGGCTCCGATGGCCGCATCATCTTTGCCATTCCGTATCAGGAAGACTTCACCCTCATCGGGACCACCGATCAGGAACACACCCACGCCGACGTGGCCCCAACCTGTACGGATGAAGAGGCGCAATACCTTTGCGACTTCGCCTCCAATTACTTCAAAAAACCGGTCACCATGGAAGACATCGTCTGGCGCTACTCCGGTGTGCGCCCGCTTTATGACGATGGCGCCTCCTCTGCGCAGGCCGCGACCCGCGATTATGTCCTGAAACTGGATGAAAGCGGCGCCCCGGTGCTCAACATCTTCGGCGGCAAAATTACCACCTACCGCAAGCTGGCCGAAGCGGCGATGGAGAAGCTCACGCCGTTCTTCCCTGAGGCCACAGCCCCTTGGACAGCGGGCGTAGCGATGCCCGGCGGTGACTTTGAGGTGCACCAGGTGGGCGACAAGATTGCGGAGCTGCAACGGGATTACCCTTTCTTGACCGATGCCTGGGCCAAGCGCCTGATCCGCGCCTACGGCACGGAAGCGCCAGAGATGCTCGGTGCCGCCAAATCTGCCGCCGATCTGGGCGCAGACTTTGGCGCAACCCTGACCGCCGCTGAGGTCGACTGGCTCATGGCGAAGGAATACGCCCGCGCAGCTGCCGATGTGGTTTGGCGCCGCTCCAAGCTGGGTCTGCGCCTCACCGCGCAAGAAATTGCCGCCATCGACAGCTATATGGCAGCCGCGCGGCAAAAAGCCTCTGCCTGAGACCCAACCGAGAATTGATCTTTGCGCCCCATCGGCCTATACGAAGCCCGCACGCTGCTGTTGTGCGGGCTTTTGAGTCTGCGCGAGGGCGCAAAAACCAAACGGATTTTGTCAGGTCATCCCGACCTGATCCCGCAAGTCACAGAACACCCCTGACGCAAAAAAGGTAGTGAGAAACATGGCTGATAAAACATCACCGGATATATTGTATACAATTGTAGACGAAGCGCCTGAGCTGGCCTCCGCCTCCTTCCTGCCGATCATTCGCAAGTTTGTTTCCGCTGCTGGTATCACCGTTGGCACCCCGGACATTTCCCTTGCCGGTCGCATCATCGCCACCTTCCCGGAAAACCTCACCGACGATCAGCGTCAGTCAGACGATCTGGCCGCGCTGGGCGAACTGGTTAAGACCCCAGACGCCAACGTCATCAAGCTGCCAAACATCTCCGCCTCCGTGCCACAGCTGGTTGCCGCCATCGAAGAGCTGCAAGGGCAGGGCTACAACATCCCGTCCTACCCAGAAGACCCACAGTCTGACGAAGAGAAAGCCATCCGCGCGCGCTATGATGGCATCAAAGGTTCCGCCGTGAACCCAGTGCTGCGCGAAGGTAACTCTGACCGCCGCTCCGCCCGTGCGGTGAAGAACTTCGCCCAGAACAACCCACACTCCATGGGCGCATGGGAAGGCACGTCGAAGACCAAAGTGTCTTCCATGCCCGGCAACGACTTCTACGCAAACGAAGTCTCCGCCACCATCTCCGCCGCCCAAGCAGGCGACGCGAAGATCGAATTTGTCGCCAAAGACGGCGCCGTGACCGTGCTCAAAGACAGCTACCCGCTGGAAGAAGGCACCGTGGCCGATGCGACCTTCATGTCCGCTGCAGCACTTGGCAACTTCCTCGCAGATGCGATTGAGGACACCAAAGCTGACGGCACCATGTTCTCCCTGCACATGAAAGCCACCATGATGAAGGTCTCTGACCCGATCATCTTCGGCCACGCGGTGAAAGCATGGCTGGGTCCGGTTTGGGACGCACATGGCGAGGCCATCGCGGCAGCCGGTGGTTCCCCGAACTCCGGTCTGGGCGCCGTTCTGGCCGCCATCGACACGCTGGACAACGCCGATGCTATCAAAGCCGAAATCGCCGCGCTGGAGCGTCCGTCCATGTACATGGTCGACAGCGACAAAGGCATCACCAACCTGCACGTGCCGTCTGATGTGATCATCGACGCCTCGATGCCAGCCGTGATCCGCGCAGGCGGCAAGGGTTGGGACGAGACCGGCGCGAAGGGTGACACCAACTGTGTGATCCCAGACCGCTGCTACGCGTCCGTCTATGACGAGACCATCAACTTCTTCAAAGCCAACGGCGCGCTGGACGTGACCACCGCGGGCTCCGTGGCCAACGTGGGTCTGATGGCCCAGAAAGCCGAAGAGTACGGCTCTCACCCAACCACGTTTGAGGCCCCAGCAGCGGGTTCCATCCGCATCGTTCTGGAAAACGGCGACGTACTGCACTCCCACGACGTTGAGGCGGGCGACATCTGGCGCTCCTGCACCGTGAAGAAAGCCCCAATTGAAAACTGGATCGAACTGGCGATGGACCGTCAGCGCCTGACCGGGTCCGAGGCGATCTTCTGGCTGGACGCAAACCGCGCCCACGATGCTGAGCTGATCAAATACGTGACCCCGGCGCTGGAAGCGGCTGGCAAAACGGACCTGTTCCAGATCATGGCGCCACGTGAAGCCACCGCGCAGTCGCTCAAGACCATCACTGCTGGCAACGACAGCATCGCCATCACCGGCAACGTGCTGCGCGACTACCTGACCGACCTCTTCCCGATCCTTGAGCTCGGCACCTCTGCCAAAATGCTCTCCATCGTGAAGCTGATGAATGGTGGCGGCCTGTTTGAAACCGGCGCCGGTGGCTCCGCGCCGAAGCACGTGCAGCAGCTGGTCGAAGAAAACCACCTGCGCTGGGACTCCATGGGTGAGTTCTGCGCCCTTGGCGAAAGCCTGAACTTCCTCGCGGACGTCAAAGGCAACGCCAAAGCCGGTGTTCTCGGTGTCGCTGCCGAAGCCGCCACCCAAGGCATTCTGGACGACAACCGGTCGCCTTCGCGCAAAGTCGGTCAGCCAGACAACCGCGACAGCCACTACTGGTTCGCCCGCTACTGGGCCGAGGCGCTGGCAGCACAGTCTGACGACGCCGACCTCGCAGCCGAATTCGCAGGTGTTGCCAAGGCCCTGGCAGATGGCGAAGAAGCCATCCTGGCCGAACTCGCAGCCGCCCAAGGCCCAGCAGCCGACATCGGTGGCTACTACCGCCCATCGGTGGAGCTGAAAGCCAAAGTCATGCGCCCAAGCGCCACCCTGAATGCGATCATCGACTAAGGTTGACGCGTTAGGTTGAAACAAGGAAGCCGCCCTGAAAGGGGCGGCTTTATCTGTTTCAGTCGGTTTTCTTATTTCTCTTTCGGCCAGACTTCGCGAGCGATTTGTTCTACCTCAGAGAACACTCTTGTTCGGGATGGTTGGCCACGCTCTATCGAGATTAGCTTGTCAATTTTTACTCGCTCCAGAAAAATTGCAAGTTTTTCGTCTTGGCTTTTTCGAATCCCTTCTCTTCGAAGGGCATGTCCCAAAAATCCAAGAACTGCGGCTGTAATCGCGATTGGGAGTGCTGTTGTGAGAAGGCCTTCATTCAAGGAATTTAACTCACTTGAAGCGGGAACTGTTGGCGCTACATTCAGCTTCACAACAGAGACCAAAACCGCATTGAGGCTGGCAGCTATCAAGGATCCAAGCACCAAACAATTTCCGAAGGTTTCACCATGGCTGGACAAAAAGTCTTTCCAAAGTTCCCGCAGAGTATCTAGAATAGTTTCCATTTTCCACCCTTTTTAGGGGTGTTTTATTTGCATTAATTGTTGATTTCAATGGGTTTTTCCGCTTGTTGGAAAGTGGCTTTCCATGGGTGTTTGACGTTAGTTGTTAAGGCAAGTCGCTTTGTCGGCATTTCGATTTGTTGCTCAGGTTTTTTGCAACCGTTCTGGGCGAGAAAATGATTATCACTGGTAAGGCGTATTCGAATGTACCAGCGAACTAGTGGTTTGGTTATGTCAGCACTCCTTCATGAAACGATTTAATATCGCGAGCGAGCCGCCCATGACCACGCTCACCATCGACCCGCAACGTATCAAAACAGTACGTAAAGCGCGCAAGTTGGGCCGTCCGAAGCTGGCCAAGCTGGTAAGCCTCACCGAGCGCCAGCTGACCAAGCTGGAAACCGTCAAAACCGCGACCCTGCCGGAGCCCGCCGTTCTCCGCCTTGCCACTGCGTTGCAAATCCCAACGCAGGCGCTGACCGGTGAGCTGCCCTTGATCGAAGACGACCTCAAACCCAAAAGCACTTGCACCAGCGGCTGCTGCGGATAGGGGAACCGCGAGCGCCCAAACAGCGCGCTGTCTTTTTGACCGCAAATCAGGCAGGCTGGAGGCACAGTTTTCACAGCCGACGCCATTGCCATGTTCAGACCGCTTGCCATTTTTGCCGCCCTTTTTGTCACCGCCACACAGGCGACCGCCCAAGACATCCGCAGCCGTGAACTCACGGACACCACCCAAGACGCGGGTCTGCCGCGCGCCATCGACCGCGCAGAGGCCGGGCTGCTCTCGGCCTTTCACGGTTTGGACGCTCTGCCGCTGATCTCCAACGCCATTTGCCGCGGGTCGCGTGGCAAAACCGGCATGCCGGTGATCTTCTCATCCGAAATCGATCTGAGCACGCTGCAGGCCGGCGACTTCACCGTCACCAAACGCTCCGGAGAAGCGGGCGCCATGCACTGCGTCTCGGTTCTGCCCGCCACCGACCCGGGCGAGTTGCGCACGGTTTTGTTGATCGGAGACCTCGGCCCCTCCGACACCGATCCACCGGTCCGTGTCGCGGTCACCGGCCATCTGTTCTCCATGGATGGCACGCTGGATTTCAAAGGGGCGCAAGTGGCTGTGACCCCTCTGGCAGACGGCCCCTCGCTCGTGTTGGCGCAGCCGGTCGCGGATTGGACCAAGGTTGGCTCTTTGGGCCCGCGCCGGGTGCGCGGCAGCCTGTGCCCGGAGGAGGACGTACAACAAGCTCTACGCGTCACATGGGCGGGCGGCGTCACCCTGGCCAACGGGGACGACCCCGGCGCGGCAGAACGCCAGCTTTACCAAGTTACCGTGGAAGCCGCCGACGGAACCCAACGCGACATAGCGCCCTTTGCCTTGGCTGACCTCGGAGATGGCGACAACAACCACATGCTGTGCTTGGACACGCAAGACCGTCCCGTTTCGGTGGCCTTCCCGGCCGATGTTTTTACCGATCCCAACGATGATCTGAACCCGGCCACCTCGGTGAAAGTGACCCCTGGGGGTTAAGCGCTCATAGCCCTCCCCCGAAAAGGCCTTCGGTGCCGTTTTTTCGCTGCCCAACCGCATCTTTGTCGCGCTTGCTGAAAACACTGTCTGAAATTCTGAATGCGATATGTGTGAGCGCTATCAATTCGTGTCTGTCATCATTTTGCGAGAACAGACATGAACAAACTGAAAGACTACTGCCGTCGGCACCCCTGGTGCGGCGACCTCAAAGTCGCTGCTGTTTTTCTGGGGCTTGCCGCGCTTGGAGCGATCATCGTTCTACAAGCTGTGCCATCAAATCTTGCTGGCAACTGACACCAATGCCAAAGGGGCGCCTTGTGCGCCCCTTCGCTTATTTATGCACACTCAAGCCCGCCTTTCGCACAGGCAAGTCAACTAGCATCCGTGCAACTTCCGGTTCTGGGGAGAAGGATTTGCCTATTCCCATAAAACGCAACGCGCCATTTTGGCAAAGTTGACATGGAATTGTCTGGTTTCCGCTGTGGCGTATGTGGCCGAAGGGGTGACGCTAGACCTTGGCGACTGGAACGTACGTGCGACGATTAAAGGACTTCTTGGACAAACACGACTGGTGTCTCAATTGTTTGCTCGTTGTGTTATTCTTTGGGCTAGCGGCCGCGTCCGCCGCTTTTGTACTGTATATGGTGCCCAACACAATTTCGCCCCCGCCTTAACAGGCTGACGGTCGCGTGACTTTACACCGGCACCTGTAGCCCTGCCTTCACGCGATCAATCACCACATTGCTGTGAAACCGCCGAATATTGGGGTTGTCATTGAATACCCGCCGGCTGAACTCCTCATAGGCCGTCATATCCGGCGCGGTCACCACCAGAATAAAATCTGCCTGACCAGTGACATAGTAGCATTGCTGCACATCATCGAGTTTCAGCATCGAGCGGCGGAACTCATCGAGCAGGTCTGTACGCTCGCGCTCCATCTCGACCTCCACGACAAAGGTCATCGGGCGGCCAACGGCTTTGGCCGAGACCACAGAAATATCTGCCTCCACAATCTTCTCGTCGCGAAACCGCTTCAGCCGTCGCTGAACAGCGGAACGTGAGATGCCAGCAACGTCGCCCAGCTCATCCGCAGTCAGCCGGTTGTTCTTTTGAATAGCGGTGAGCAGGCGGCGGTCGATGTCATCTAGATTGGCGGTCATTTGTGCCTCATTGGCGGAAACTATGGGCAATTTGCTCATGCTGGGTCAATTTCAGAACATTCTGCCCAAATCTTTGCGCTAGCTTTTGGCTCTGAACTCTCTCCTGTCAACCCCGCGCAGCCCATTGCCTTTCCCCGCAACCCCGCCCACTCTGACCGTCAAAGAAACCTCAGTCGGACCCATGCCATGCCTTTTACTTTCGAAAATCACCACAACGTTGTCTTTGGCGACTGTGATCCGGCGGGCATTGTCTACTACCCCAACATCTACCGTTGGATGGACGGCACCTTTCAACGGTTTTTGCAGCAATACGGCGGCCACGCCGCTGTCTGTGACCACCTCGGCGCAGTGGGGCTTGGCCTGATGGAAACCCATGCCAAATACCGCCGCCCGCTTAAGGATGGCGACGCGCTGACCATCCGCATGGAAATCACCGAGTGGTCCGCCAAATCCTACCGATTGATCCATCTGGGTTTTGTCGGCGATGATCTGGCGTTTGAAGGCACCGAGGTCCGTGCGCTGTTTGAACAGCGCGACGGTCGCATGCGGGCAGGGGAGGTGTCACGCATCAAAACTCACCTCGAAAGCCTCTCCAAGCCATGACCGAAACCCTGCAAAACCCCCACCGTGGCACTGGCCTGCCAAACCGCCTGTCAGACACTCTGCCCAGCCGGGATGCCACCGCCGTCGCTAAGCTGCTCGCCCTATGCCCCGCCCACACCGAAACGCCGCTGCACGACATGTCAGACCTCGCCGCAAGCTTGGGCGTGCAAAGCTTCCACATCAAAGACGAGCGCCCCCGCATGGGCCTCGGCTCTTTCAAAGCCCTCGGTGCCGCCTACGCCATTGCTCATGACGCGGCCCGCGTGAAGCCCACCGACTGGGCCACCGCCTTGACGGGCCGCACCTATGTCACCGCTTCGGCTGGCAACCACGGCATGTCCGTCGCCGCCGGCGCGCGGGTGTTCGGCGCCAAAGCCGTGATCTACCTGTCTCACACCGTGCCGCAAGCCTTTGGCAAACGGCTGGAGGCGCAGGGCGCCACAGTTGCCTGGGCCGGAGACGACTACGAGGCCAGCATGGAGGCCGCAGCCCAAGCCGCCAAAGACAACGGCTGGACGTTACTGTCCGACAGCACTTGGGCCGGCTATGAGGACAGCGGATACCGAGTCATGGAAGGCTATCTGCAAATGGCCTCAGAGGCGGCTGCGCAAATTCCTGCACCACCTACGCATATTTTCCTGCAAGCGGGCGTTGGCGGGCTGGCCGCCGCCGTGGCCGCCTATGCCCGCGCCACGTGGGGCGACGCGCCTCATATCACCGTGGTGGAACCCGAAGCCGCGCCCGCACTCATTGAATCCATTCGCGCAGGTCAATTGGTCGACACCACCGGACCCGTCTCCGACATGGGGCGGCTCGATTGCAAGACCGCCTCCATGGTGGCGCTCAATGGCCTTGCGATGGATGCTGACAGCTTTGTCACCGTCTCTGAGCAGGAAGCGCTCGATACGGTGGAGACGCTCAAATCCCACGGCATCGCCAGCACCCCGTCCGGTGTAGCCGGTGTTGCCGCCGCGCTTCTGAAACGTCCCAATCTGTCGTCTGACGCCCGCATTCTGTGTTTTGTCTCCGAGGGCCCCGAAGATGCCTGACCGTGGGTTTCCGCCAGCAGAGTTCCGCAGCCGGATAACACGCCTGCAAGCCGCCATGGTGCAGGCGGGCGAAACCGCGCTCCTTCTGACCTCACAGGCCGACATCTTTTACACCACCGGCTTCCTCACCCGCTTCTGGGAAAGCCCCGCGCGCCCGTGGTTTGTGATCATCCCGACGCAAGGCGCTCCCATCGCCGTGATCCCCGCCATCGGTGCGGACCTGATGTCCAAAACCTGGCTGACCGACATCCGCACCTGGGATGCGCCGTTTCCTGGCGACGACGGCCTCAGCCTGCTTTGCGAAACCCTCGCCGACATCGTGCCAGACACCGGCACCATCGGCCTGCCCATGGGGTTGGAAACCCACCTGCGCATGCCGCTTGCGGATTACCACCAGCTCAAAGAAAACCTCGCCCCGCGCCGCTTTGTGGACGCCACCAACACCGTGCAGCGCACCCGCGAAATCAAATCCGAGGCCGAGGTCGCCAAAATCCGCGCAGCCTGCGGCGTCGCAGACCGCACCTTTGCACGCATCCATGAATTTGCCGCCGAAGGCCGTACCCACGCCGAGGTCTTCCGCGACTTCCAGCGCACTCTGCTGGAAGAAGGCGCGGATTGGGTCAGCTACACCGCAGGCGGCGCAGGTCCCGGCGGCTACGGCGATGTGATCTCCCCGGCCACGGATCAGCGCCTCATGGCTGGCGATATCCTGATGCTGGACACCGGCGCCGTTTTGGATGGCTATTTCTGTGACTTTGACCGCAACTTCGCCATCACCCACGCCGAAGATGCCGCCAAACGCGCCTATGATCAGCTCTACAGCGCCACCGACCACGTGCTTGCCACGCTCCGGCCCGGTCACAAGGCCAGCGATGTGCACGCCATGTTTGTTGACAGCTTGACCAAGCAAGGCGCTAAAGTCGGCGGTGGTCGTCTTGGCCATGGACTTGGCATAACGCTCACCGAGTGGCCCAGCTTCACGCCGCATGATCACACAGAACTGCGCGCGGGCATAGTGCTCACCCTTGAGCCCGGCGTGGAGATTGCTCCCGGCCTCTATCAGGTGCACGAAGAAAACATCGTCTTACGCGAAGATGGCCCGGAGCTCCTCTCCTCCCGCGCTGCCGCCCAACTGCCCATTTTGAGGTGATGCCCATGGAAACCGTCCCTTTCACCCTTGGCGCGCCCGCATCCGGTCAAACCACTTTGGGCCTCATTGTGCTCCAGTTCGATGAAACGCTGGAACAGGATTTCCGCCGCCTGTTCCCATCCCGTGATCTCTCGCTTTACACCAGCCGTGTGCCCTCCGGCGCAGAGGTGACCCAAGACACGCTCACCGAGATGTCCAAAACCCTGCCCGCCAGCGCCGCGCTTTTCCCACCCGCCGCCCGCTTCGATGTCGTTGGCTACGGTTGCACCTCCGGCACCACCATGATCGGCGCCGCCAAAGTGGCTGACCTCGTCAAACAGGGCGTAAAAACCCCCACCGTGACAGACCCGCTCACGGCATCCATCGCGGCCTGCAAGGCGCTGGGCATCACCCGCCTTGGCATGGTCACGCCCTATGTCGAAAGTGTTTCCTTGCCGGTTCAGAAAGCCTTTGAAGCCGCAGGTATTGCTGTGCCGCACTTGGTGTCTTTTGGCGAAGCCGGCGAGGAAAACGTCGCCCGCATTGATGCCGCCTCGGTGAAAGCCGCCGCGCTGCATGTGGGCCATCAGGATGTCGACGCGGTGTTCCTCAGTTGCACCAACCTGCAAACACTGGATGTGATCGACAGTCTGGAAGCCGACCTCGACAAGCCGGTCTTTGGCAGCAACCTTGCGCTCGCCTGGCATATGGCCAAGCTCTGCGGTGCAAAACTGGCGTCCAACGCCCCGGGCCGTCTGCTGAAGCGCTAAAAACGTCCTTTCCCTGTCGGTATTGGGCCTGCCACCGGGGCACGCCTTGCGCAGGCTGACCCCAACAACAGGGAGAATGGCCATGAAAATCGGCTTCATCGGATTGGGCAACGTCGGCGGCAAGCTGTCTGGCAGCCTGCTGCGCAACGGCAAAGACCTCTATGTGCACGATCTCAACGCAGATTTGGTGGCAGAGAAAACCGCCGCAGGAGCCAAGCCTGTTTCCGGCCCTGAGGAAATGATGCGCCTCTGTGATGCTGTCATCACCTGCTTGCCATCCCCCGCGGCCTCTGACGCGGTGATGCAAGAGATGCTGCCCGAGGTCGCCGAGGGCAAAATCTGGATGGAGATGTCCACCACGGATGAGGCCGAAGTCAAACGCCTCGGCGCATTGGTCATCGCACGTGGCGGCGCGGCGGTGGATTGCCCGGTCTCTGGCGGCTGTCACCGCGCCGACACCGGCAACATCGCCATCTTCGCAGGCTGCGACCGCGCCACCTTTGAGCGTATCCTGCCGCTCTTGACCACTATGGGCCGCCGCATCCTGCACACTGGCCCGCTTGGCTCCGCTTCGGTCTTGAAGGTTGTGACCAACTACCTCGCCACCGCGCACCTCGTGGCCAGCGCCGAAGCGCTCACCACCTGCAAAGCCGCCGGTATGGATCTCAACACCGCTTATGAGGCGATCCGGATCAGCTCCGGCAATTCCTTCAGCCACGAAACCGAGAGCCAAGTCATCTTGAACGGCTCCCGTGACATCTCCTTCACCATGGATCTGGTGAAAAAGGACATTGGTCTATTTCAGGAGGTCGCCGACAGGGCAGGGGTGCCGCTGGAACTCAACCCCTTGATGATTTCGATGTTTGACGACGCCATCGCCCGCTTTGGCGCGCGCGAGCTCAGCCCGAATATCATCAAACGCTTGGAAGAGGCCACAGGCCTATCGGTCCTCGCCCCCGGCTTCCCGCCAGAGATGGTCGATGATGAACCCGAAGAACCCGGCTATGAGGTCATCCCGAAGGGACGATAACCCTCTGTTTGTGTTGCCCGCGGCTCCCCGTCATGCTCTTTGAACAGAAACGACGGAGGGACCAGACCATATGCTCAAAGACCTGTGGCAGTTTCTCAGCAGCTTGTTTGCTCCCATGGGGGCGGGGAAGCAGGCGTCTGCGTCGGCCAAAGAGGTGCCACAGGTTGAAATCCTAAAGCTGCGGCAAAAGAAAAGCGGCGCTGGTGGCCCCACGCTGTGGGCGGAAGTGAACAACCCAAGTGCACAAGACCTAAACTTTGGTGACCTCAAGCTGCTCCTGATGTACGCCGCACACCCCGGTGGCGGTTTAATGCAGGGCGGGCATGCCACCATGGCGCTGACCATTTCGCTGCCGCAAAGCGCCCCCCTGCCAATTCCGGCACATCAGACCACGACCCTGCGCCTCTACGGTCCAGGAGATGCCGTGGAGATCGCACCGCCAAAGAAACGTGCCGATAAAAAGCTCAACGCGGTGTTGGAACGCGACTATTTGCGGTTTCTGGCTGCGATCAAGGCAGAGGGGCATCTGCTGGGGGCGTTGACGGTGGATCCGCAGGCCACTTGGCTAGAACTGCGCGTCCCGGACCGCCGCCGGCGGGATGCAAATGCTGGGCGCATGTTGCGCCATGACCGCTACAAGCGGCCCACGGTTCGGTAAAGGGGGCATTAGGACATCATGCACCGCCCGCTGGGGTAAGCTTTGCACGCAACACCCCGCACCTCCGCGAAACAGTCGCAATACCGACGTGATACCGACGTTGTTTTGGGGCCAAAACCCAAAGGTTAACTCACGCCTTTGGGTGGGTCTTGTTGTAAACTTCCATCAACCGCGCCGCATCGACCTGTGTATAGGCCTGTGTGGTGGATAGAGATGCATGCCCCAATAGCTCTTGAATGGACCGTAAGTCCCCGCCAGCGCTTAACAAATGCGTGGCAAAGCTGTGCCGCAGCGCATGTGGCGTTGCTGTTGCGGGCAATCCCAGTTGTTGCCGCGTCTGCTGCATGACCTTCTGCACCTGTCGCGGATTAAGCGCGCCACCGCGCACCCCGCGAAACAGCGGGAGATCGTCACTAAGTGCATGAGGGCAAAGACGAATATACCGCGCAACCGCTTCCCGTGCCGCGTCAATCACCGGCACCACGCGTTCCTTGCCACCCTTCCCAACAATTCGGAGCGCATTGGGCAAAGGCACATCCGCACCGGTCAGTCCTAGGGCCTCGGAAATCCGCAGGCCACAGCCATAAAGCATTGTAATCACCGCAATATCACGTGCGCCGATCCAGTCTTCCTGCGATTGAAACTCCACCGTTTCTATAACATCCTTGGCGGCATCTTCACTTAACGGGCGTGGCAATTTGGCTTGGAACTTTGGGGACCGAGTGGCCAAAACCGCCGTCGGGTCACAGCCTTCGTTTTCCGCCAGCCAGCGGTAAAAACTCTTTACTGACGAGAGTTTACGCGCAAGAGACCGCGGCGAAATCCCGCTGGATCGCGCACTCGCCATCCAACTGCGCATGTCCGACACCCCGACTTCCATCAAGGGTGCCAGCCCTTGCGGCTCCCCCTTGTGGAGGGTCAAAAACGTCATGAACTCGATGAGGTCACGTTGATAGGCTGTGATGGTGTTGTCAGAGGCCCCATGCAACGCGGCCTTATGCGCCAGAAACCGCGTGACCGCGTCGCTGGCCGCCGGGCTGATCACGCCAGCCAGCGGCGCATGGCGCGCTCAAAGACACCGGCGAAAAACGTCAACAGATCAGTGCCTTGTTGTGGGGTGAACTGATGTGGGTCCTCCGCCCCCATCACCAGAAGCCCGGGCAAGCGACCTGCGCCAAAATCGAGTTTCAGACAGGCTTCGGACCGGATCCAGTCGGCGTCTTCACCATAGACCACCGAACCCCCACCCTGCACTTGGCGCAACGTGACTTGTCGCTGTGGTATATTGCGTCCTCCGGTCAAATAGTCTTCCACAAACCCAGGAGCCGCTGTCGACAACACATCTCCCAAACGCGCGATATTGGCGTCGCCTTCGGTCTCTGCCTCGGTTTCCAGGACCAATCGCACCGCATCCACGCGCAAAATATCGGCCACCTCGCCGCCCAAATCGTGCAGGAAACCTTCAAATTCCACCGGATCGAGCATCCGCAGAATGGCGCGATGCACCTGATTGGTACCCGCCAGATTGTCATAAGCGGCGGCAATCACGCTGCGATGGGTGTCTTCCAGCCGATCCAACCGCGCCTCAAGCCGCTCCATGGCGATGCCGCGCAAGTCCACGATGTTGCCACCCATGGTCTTTTCGTTGGCGGCAATCAACGCCCGCATCAAATCGCGGTCTTCTAGGATTACGTCGGGCTGCGAGATGATTTTCTCGCGCATGTCATCTTCGATTTTTGGAGTGCTGCTCATGTCGTCGCCATTTTTGGTCGTTGCGTCGACCTTATCAGAGCGTTGAACTAAATGCCGCAACTTTTTTGCGGTTCAGCGCCACGCGTGCGGGCTTATGCCGGTGGCTTCATTTGGCCATAAATATCTCGGGGGAGGCCTGCCAACGGCAGGGCGGGGGCAGCGCCCCCATCCTTAGTGTTTTAACTGCTCAGAGGCTCTTGGCTTTTTCGCGCAGGGCAAACTTCTGAATCTTACCAGTCGAGGTTTTGGGCAGTTCGCCAAACACCACCTTCTTGGGCGTCTTAAATCCCGCAAGGTGTTCCCGTGCAAAGGAAATTATCTCCTTCTCCTCCGCCGTCTGGCCGTCCAGTAACTCGACAAAAGCACAAGGTACTTCGCCCCATTTCTCATCCGGTTTCGCCACCACGGCCGCCAGATTTACCGACGGGTGGTGCATCAATACGCCTTCGACCTCAACCGAACTGATGTTCTCGCCACCAGAAATGATGATGTCTTTGGCGCGGTCGGTGATCTGCACGTAGCTGTCCGGGTGCTGCACCGCGATATCGCCGGAGTGGAAATAGCCGCCCTCAAAGGCCGCTTTGGTGGCGTCCGGATTCTTTAGGTAGCCCTTCATCACCGCATTGCCCCGGATCATTATTTCGCCGTCCGCAGCGCCGTCCATCGCGATCTGCTGCATCTTGTCATCCATCACCGTGATGTCGTCCATAAACGGCATCGCCACACCCTGACGGGCTTTGATTGCGGCGCGGTCATGGCCTTCGAGATCGTCCCAGCGGCTGTCATCCCACAGACATTCTGTCGCCGGACCGTATACTTCGGTCAGTCCATAAACCTGCGTCACGTGAAAGCCCATTGGCTCGATTTTGGCCAGTGTCGCCGGGGCCGGGGGCGCACCTGCGGTGAAGACTTCCACCACATGATCAAAGTCCCGGCGTTGTTCTTTTGGGGCATTTACCAACATATTCAACACGATAGGCGCCCCGCCAAAGTGGGTCACGCCTTCGTCCGCAATGGCATCGAAGATCGCGGGTGCGGTGATGTCACGGCAACAGACGATGGTGCCCCCTACCATGGGCATCATCCACGTGTGGCACCAACCATTGCAGTGAAACAGCGGCACAATGGTTAGGTAAACCGGGTGCAATGTCATCCGCCAGCTCAACACCTGCCCCATGGCGTTCAGGTAGGCGCCACGGTGGTGATACACCACGCCCTTGGGTTGGCCCGTGGTGCCCGAGGTATAGTTGAGCGCGATGCTCTCCCACTCATCTTGCGGCATGATCCAATCAAACGCCGGATCACCCTGTGCCAGCAGGTCTTCATAAGTTTGGTGCCGTCCAGATGCCGGGTGGCCCGCTTCCGGTGCGGCCACTTCAATCAGCGTAGGCGCAGGCGTGGTCATCGCAGCACAAGCCGCTTCGGCAAGCTCCAGAAACGCACTGTCCACCAGCGCGACTTTGGCTTCACCATGCTCAAAGATGTAGGTCACCGTCGCGACGTCCAGCCGGATATTGATCGCGTTGAGCACCGCACCGCAAGCTGGAACGCCAAAATGCGCTTCACAGGCCGCAGGCGTGTTGGGCAGGAGTGAGGCCACCACATCACCGGGCTCAACACCCAAGCCGGCAAGGCCACTCGCCAGTTGGCTGCAACGCGCGTGATAGTCTTTGTAAGTGCGACGGATCTCTCCATCGACCAGAGCCAAGCGGTTTGGGAACACCGCCGCGGCGCGCTTTAATCCGGATAGGGGAGATAGGGGCACATAGTTTGCCTCGCATTTTTCCAATCCAGTTTCATCAGACATCCAGCCCATCGGCGAACCCTCCCAAAAAAATCTTGCCTGCAATTTCGCGGATGTCGGTTTAAAAGGGAAGTCGGTAATAATACGCGTGCTTTGGGTGGTGATGTTGAAACATTAGTGCGCGCTGCGTGCCTTAGGGTGCGTTTGACACGCGATCGTTCCGACGCGATGGCTCTACTCAAATTTCATTGAGTTTGACCTTCTCGAAGTTGAGCTAAATGCCAGATAGCTAACTGAGATTGTTTACGAATTGTAGAGGCAGGCACAAAAGAATGAGCCGTGAGTTCCCTACGCAGTTTAGGAGAACCATACGAGTATTTTGGTCCCCTCCGTGGTGGAATAGATGGTGGTAACACTTCGCGATAAAGCCCGGTTGGCTTTGGCGGCCAAGCGTCGCCAAGCCAACCTGCGACCGGTTAACACGACCACGGGGTGTGGGTTCGTGGCCGGTACGCGCGTGGTAACTCCCGGCGGATGGGCCTCTGTGGAAAGCCTGCATGTCGGCGATGAAGTGCTCACATTTGATGCCGGATTCCAGCGTGTCACAGCCCTGGTGACCACGCCGATTTTTAGCCACAGCTTTGTGACGCCACGCCAGCTTTGGCCGGTCTTTGTTCCCGCCGGTGCGCTGGAGAACCGGCACGATCTTTTGGTGCAGCCTGGGGAAGGTGTCCTTGTGGAAAGCCCTTCTGTCCGAGACAAATGGGGCGATCCATACGCGGTTATTCCAGGGGCTGCATTAGACGCGCTCGACGGGACCCACCGCATAGAGCCCACGACACCTCTCAACGCTGTTTTGCCTGTGTTTGCTGAGGATCAGATGCTCTTTGTGAACGGTGGTGCGCTGTTGTTTTCCCAATGCATCTGGGGCGTTCACGCAAGTGTGCAACCGCGCTTTGGACGGGCAGCGAACTACAATATGGTGCCAGTGCAAACCGCCATGACCATGCTGGAAAACGGCACAGTGCGAAATGTAACTGTGAAGCCAGAGCTGATGCTGGCTGCGGCTTAAAACTCGCAGAAAGGAAAACGCCCGACAGCGAGAACTATCGGGCGTTTTCTTGTTTCAGTTAGAGCGCTTAGGCTGCGGCTTTTGCCTGTGGCCCAAAGCGGCCATAGAAGGTCTCGCCCTTGTCTGCCATCTCACGCAACAGCGGTGGGCATGCAAAGCGGTCGCCGAATTTCTCCGCCAATTGATCACAGCGTTCCGCTGCCCAGGCGGCGCCGACGATGTCGAGCCAGCTGAATGGGCCGCCAGACCACGGCATGAAGCCCCAGCCCAGGATCGCGCCCACGTCACCTTCGCGAATGTCTTCCAGAACACCGGCTTCCAGCGCGCGCACGGCTTCCAGAACCTGCGCAAAGATCAGGCGGTGCTGCACTTCGATCAGGTCTGGCTGTTCTTCCAGCAGCGGGAACTTCTCGTTGAAGCCGGTCCAGTAAGCGCCACGCTTGCCTTTTTCGTCATAGTCAAAGAAGCCAGCCTTCGCCTTGCGGCCCAAACGGCCTTCTTCAACCATCCAGAAGGTTACATCATCGGCGACAGACTTCGGATAGGCGTCTCCCATCGCTGCCATGGTGGCTTTGGCGATCTTGGCGCCGAGGTCCAGGGAAGTCTCGTCGACCAGCTGGATTGGCCCTACAGGGAAGCCTAGCAACTGTGCTGCATGGTCCAGTAGCGGACGTCCCACACCTTCGCCAGCCATCATCACACCTTCGTTGATGTAAGGAATGATGCAGCGGTTGGCGTAGAAGAAGCGCTCGTCGTTTACAACAATCGGCGTCTTGCGGATCTGGCGCACATAGTCGAGCGCCTTGGCCACTGCACGGTCGCCGGTTTCCTTGCCTTTGATGATCTCCACCAGCGCCATCTTCTCCACAGGGGAGAAGAAGTGGATACCGATGAATTGCTCTTTGCGTGCAGAGGCTTCGGCCAGACCGGTGATCGGCAGGGTCGACGTGTTGGACGCAAAGATCGCATCTTCTGGGATGATTGCCTCAACCTTTTTGGTCATTTCGGCTTTCACACCCACGTCTTCGAACACCGCTTCGATGATCAGGTCGACGTCAGAAAGATTATCCAGATCGGTCGTGGCATTGATGCGCCCCAACATGGCCTCCTTCTTTTCCGCCGTGACCTTGCCGCGCTTCATACCCTTGTCGAGATATGTCTCGGAGTAGGACTTGCCGCGATCCGCCGCTTCCTGCGTGGTGTCGATCAGTACGACATCCATGCCAGCCTGCGCAGAGACCAATGCGATGCCCGCGCCCATCATGCCTGCGCCGAGAACGCCGACTTTTTTGACGGACTGATCCGGAACGTCTGGACGGTTGGCACCCTTTTCCAGTGCCTCCTTATTGATGAACAGGGACTGGATCATCGCGGAGGACGATGGGTTCATCAGCACGTTGACAAACCAGCGCGCTTCGATCTTCAGCGCGGTGTCAAACGGCACCTGCGCGCCTTCATAGGCTGCGGACAGCAAGGCTTTGGCCGCTGGGTACACGCCCCAAGTGTTGCCGTTCACCATGGCCGAAGCGCCAGCGTAGGTCATGAAACCGGCAGGGTGATACGGTTCGCCACCGGGCATCTTGTAGCCTTTGGCATCCCATGGCTTCAGGATGTCTTTGTCCGTGGCCGACAGCACCCATTCGGTTGCGGCAGCGACTGGATCGTCCACCACCTCGTGGATGATGCCCGCGGCTTTGGCTTTCTTCGGATCCACCATCTTGCCTTGCAGCAAGAACGGGGACGCGGCCATCGCACCCATCATGCGAATGAAACGTGTGGTGCCGCCCATGCCCGGGAAGATGCCCACCATGATTTCTGGCAGGCCGATTTTGGCCTTTGGGTTATCAGCCGCAAAGATGCGGTGGGTTGCCAAAGGCAATTCCAAGCCAATGCCAAGTGCGGTACCTGGCAGGGCAGAAGCGATAGGCTTGCCGCCTTTGTTGGTCTTTGGGTCCATACCGGCGCGTTCAATTTTGCGCAGGAACTTGTGGCCCATCATGGTGAAGTCAAACAGCGCCTGTGCAGGCTCGTCACCGGCGTCCGCGCGGATGGAACCAAGCACGTTCAGGTCCATGCCACCAGCAAAAGTGTCTTTGCCAGAGGTGATCACCGCACCTTTGATGTCGTCGTTGCCCAGCACTTCGTCAATGCAGGCTTCCAAGTCGCCAAAGGCCTCACGGCTCAGCACGTTCATCGATTTGGACTTCACGTCCCAGGTGATGATGGCGACACCGTTGTCGCCGACTTTCATTGTGAAATCAGTCATGTCTCTTATCCTAATGTCAGCCGGTTACACGCGTTCGATGATGGTGGCAGCGCCCATGCCGGACGCGATGCAAAGGGTGGCCAGACCGGTCTCTTTGTCCTGACGTTCCAGTTCGTCCAGCAATGTGCCGATGATAATGGCACCGGTTGCGCCCAGCGGGTGCCCCATGGCGATCGAGCCGCCGTTTACGTTCACCAGCGCTGGATCAACGTCAAACGCCTGCTGGAAGCGCATCACCACAGAGGCGAAGGCTTCGTTGACTTCAAAAAGGCCAATGTCGCTGATTGCCATGCCGGAGTCTTTGAGGATCTTCTGGGTCGCAGGGACCGGACCAGTCAGCATGATCGTTGGATCCAGACCAACTTTGCAGGTCTGCTTGATCACCGCACGTGGCTTGATGCCGTACTTCTCGCCAAACTCCTTGTTGCCGATCAGCACACCGGCAGAACCGTCCACGATGCCAGAAGAGTTCCCGGCGTGGTGGATGTGATTGATCTTTTCGAGGTGCGGATACTTCATGATCGCCAGCTTGTCGAAGCCGGGCATCACTTCGCCTTGCTCTTTGAACGCAGGCTTCAGACCGCCGAGGGATTGCATGTCCGTGCCCGGACGCATGTACTCGTCTTTGTCCAGAATTGTCAGGCCGTTAATGTCTTTCACAGCGACGATGGACTTGTCGAACCGGCCTTCTTCCCAAGCCTGCGCGGCGCGGCGTTGAGATTCCACCGCCAGCTTGTCTGCTTGATCACGGGTGAAGCCATATTCGGTGGCGATGATGTCGGCAGAGATACCTTGTGGGACAAAGTACATGTCCATGGCCACAGACGGGTCCACTGCGATGGCTGCGCCATCAGAGCCCATCGGCACGCGGCCCATCATTTCCACACCGCCGGCGATATACGCGTCGCCCGCGCCGCCTTTAACCTGGTTCGCCGCGAGGTTCACCGCTTCCATGCCGGAGGCGCAGAAACGGTTGATCGACAGGCCTGGAATGATTTCGTCCAGATCGGAAGCGAGTACAGCGGTCCGCGCGAGGCACCCACCTTGCTCTTTAACCTGGGTTACGTTGCCCCAGATCACGTCTTCAACGGCGTGGCCTTCCAGCCCGTTGCGCTCCTTCAGGCTGTTCAGAACTGTTTTGGACAGGGCAACAGAGGTCACCTCGTGCAGGCTGCCATCTTTGCGGCCTTTGCCGCGCGGCGTGCGCACGGCGTCATAGATATAGGCTTCGGTCATTGTGGTCTCCTATTATCAGGCGAGATCAGGCGCGGTCCGCAGGGGAACCGGGCATCAGGTCGTAGGGGTGTTTCCACCCCGGCGTTTCGGAAATATTGGTCAGCCAGCGATCAATGTTGGACCACTCGGCACGGTCAAAGCCAAAGGGCTCAGGATAGTAGAGGTAAGAACAACAGGTCAGGTCCGCGTTGGTCAGGCCGTCGCCGACAATCCAATCACGCCCCTCAAGATGTTTGTTTAGAATGTCATAGGCGCCTTTGAGACGGCCTTTGTTGAAGGCAATCACCTCTTTGGGCTGTTTGTCCTCGGGCATGAAGTTGATCAGGAAACGGGTCATGCCTGCAAACGAGCTAAGCTTGTGGTTGTCCCAGAACTGCCAACGCAGGATTTCGCGGCGTTCATCGTTGTCACGGCCAGAAAACTTGCCGGTTTTCTCAGAAATGTAGTCCTGAATGACCGAGGATTGCGTCAGGCTAAAGTCACCATCCACAAGCACCGGGGCTTCACCCATTTCGTTGACGTTCTGGCGGTATTCATCGGAACGGGTTTCTCCCGCAAAGAAATCCACCTTCACCGGTTCCCAGTCGAGACCGGAAAGTTCCAATGCCAGAGCGGCTTTGTAGGAATGGCCGCTTTCCCCAAAACAGTAGAGTTTGATTGTCATGCCGTCCTCCCCTTGGCAAAATTCTGCGCGGGTTTGATCACCGTTTGCGGTCATCCAAAGTCGCGTTGAACTGGCGCAAGCGATGCGCCAGTTGGTCGTCGTCTGTCACAGCGTCGAAGTTCTCAAATAGAAACGAGAGCGCCTCACCTTCATCCAGACCCGCCTCCGTCGCAAAACTGCGCAGCTTGCGGTATCCATCCTCTGTCATTGCGACAGGGAAACGGCGGGTCAGTCGAAAACGTTTGGGCATCTGTCCTCCGTAATGACGCTAGAGCGAGGGAAGGGCGGGGAGGTCCCCGCCCAACCGGATCAGAACTGGTCTGCGGTCAGCGCCATCACAGTGTCGCCACCGGACTGGATACGCGCCAGGTGCATGCCGGTCGCTGGCAGACGACGCGCCATGTAATAGCGGCCAGTGGTCAGCTTGGTCTCGTAGAAGTCTTTGTCTTCTGCACCGGATGCCAGCGCTGCGTTGGCAGCTTTGGCCATCTGCGCCCACATCAGGCCGAGGCAGACGTGGCCGAACAAGTGCATGAAGTCGTTGGAGCCGGACAGCGCATCGTTCGGGTTCTTCATGCCAGCCTGCATGAAATACATGCCCGCGGCCTGAAGATCCTTGGAGGCTTGCTTCAAAGGTCCAACAAAATCCTTCAGCGCTTCGTCTTCGCCGTTTTCTTTGCAGAAGGTTTTCACCAGCTCAAAGAAGGCCATCACGTGCTTGCCACCGTCTGCGGCCAGTTTGCGGCCGACAAGATCCAGTGCTTGAACGCCGTTTGCGCCTTCGTAGATCATTGCGATACGCGCATCACGAGTGAACTGGCTCATTCCCCATTCTTCGATGTAGCCGTGACCGCCGTAGACCTGCTGGGCCTTTACGGTCATGTCGTAGCCTTCGTCGGTCAGGAAGCCTTTGATGACCGGGGTCAGAAGAGAGACCAGGCCGTCTGCATCCTTGTCCCCTTTGCGGTGGGATTCATCCAACATGGTGGCGCCCCAGAGGATGAACGCGCGGGCACCTTCCACGAAGGACTTCTGGTCCATCAGCGAACGACGGATATCTGGATGCACAATAAGCGGGTCGGCAGGACCATCTGGGTTTTCAACGCCGGTCACGGCGCGACCCTGCAGGCGGTCTTTGGCGTAGGCCAGGGCGTTCTGGTAGGCGACCTCAGCCTGTGCCAGACCCTGCATGCCTACACCCAGACGCGCTTCGTTCATCATGGTGAACATGGCGCGCATGCCTTTGTTCAAGTCGCCAATCAGATAGCCTTCGGCTTCGTCATAGTTCAGCACGCAGGTGGAGTTGCCGTGGATGCCCATCTTTTCTTCGATGCTGCCCACGGTCACGCCATTGCGGGCACCGATGTTGCCTTCGTCATCCACCAGGAACTTTGGTACGATGAAAAGAGACACGCCTTTGATGCCTTCCGGGCCGCCCGGCACTTTGGCCAGCACGAGGTGCACAATGTTGTCTGCCATGTCGTGGTCGCCAGCGGAGATAAAGATCTTCTGACCAGAGATTTTGTAGGTGCCGTTGTCCTGAGGCTCCGCTTTGGTGCGCATCAGGCCCAGGTCGGTGCCGCAGTGTGGTTCGGTCAGGTTCATGGTGCCGGTCCACTCGCAGGAGATCATTTTCGGCAACCATTTGTTTTTCTGCTCGTCGGTGCCGTGTGCGAGAATGGCCGCCGCTGCACCGTGGGTCAGGCCCTGATACATGGTGAAGGCCTGGTTGGAGGCGGAGAACATCTCGCCCACCGCGGTGCCCAGCACCACCGGCATGTTTTGGCCGCCGTACTCTTCCGGCATGTCCAAACCGGTCCAGCCGCCTTCTTTCACTTGTTCAAACGCGTCTTTGAAGCCGGTTGGTGTATAGACGACACCGTTTTCCAGGCGGCAGCCCTCGTGATCACCCACCACGTTGAGCGGGGACAGAACTTCGCTGGTCAGCTTGCCAGCTTCCTCTAAGACAGCGGAGGTAAAGTCCGCTTCAAGCTCGTTGTAGCCGGGAATGTCAGAGCTGGAGACGTTCAGCATATCGTGCAGCACAAACTGCAGGTCTTTTACGGGCGCGGTATAGGTTGGCATAAGGGGTTCCCTTTTGGATGATCCGAGACGGAATTTGGCTGTCGCCGCTTATTGCGCGGCGTCTTTCTGGTTTGCGAGGTCGGCGAGGAACTGTTCGCCCCATTTGAGCTGTTCGCGCAGATCGTCGATCGCTTCGTTCAGCTCGTCGCGTTGCTCTTCCATGTCCTTGAGGCGGTGTTGCGCCACCTCATAGGTGCGTTGCAGTTGAGTCGCTTGCTGGTCTCCCATGTCGTAGAGGTCGAGCAACTGGCGGATTTCCTCGAGAGAAAAGCCGAAGCGTTTGCCGCGCAGGATCAGTTTCAGACGGGCACGGTCACGTTTGGTGAACAAACGCTTCTGGCCCTCGCGAATGGGGAACAAAAGTTCCTTGGACTCGTAAAAACGCAGGGTGCGAGGGGTGACATCATAGGCGTCACACATTTCGCGAATGGTCATCGTTTTTTCGCTCATCATTGCGTCCTTTCTTGTCGGAAGGTGGTTACAAAATGGGCTTCGGGAACTGAGATACTATACAGCTTGACGTTAACGTAAGTAAGACGTCACGTCACATTTTGAAGTGACGTGGGATCAATTTTTTCTACTTAGGCGGACTCTTGCGCACCACGCGCAGTGCCGCGATCGCAAAACAAAAGGCGCCTCATAGGGCGCCTCCACGAGTTTGCTGTAGCTTGGAAGTTCAGTTTGCTTTGGTCAAGAAGCCGGCGGTTTCATCCCGCAGTTCTTTGAGCTCGCGCATCGCTTCGTCCAACTGCTGGCGCTGTTCTTCCAACTCTGCCATCTGGCGATCTGCCATTTCGACAAAGGCCTGCATCTGTGCCGAGGTGCCGTCATTTTCGTAAATCAACAGCCACTGGCGGATGTCCTCCAGCTTAATGCCAAAGCGACGTCCGCGCATGATCAAGGTCATCCGGGCAATCTCGCGTGGGCCAAAGAAACGACTGCGCCCTTCGCGTTCAGGTTGCAGTAGCTCGATATACTCGTAGTAACGCAACGTCCTTGGCGTGACGTCGAATCGTGCGCACATTTCCTTAAAAGACAGGCGAGTATCAGACATTTGCGGGACCTCCTTAAGCGCGAAACTTAGTTTGCATCCGCAGCAAGAGCAACCGCCCCCTTGAAGCGAGCGCCAAATGGCGCTCATAAATGGGCCACTACAATCGGAGGACGGGCATGGAACCAGACAAGGCAAGAATGGCGGAGCATTTTATAAATGCGATTCCCCATTGCAAGGCGCTGAACATGCGGCTGACCGACATCGGAGCTGGCAAAGCCGAAATGGAACTGCCCTACGACAACAAGATTGTGGGAGATCCGGAAACCGGTGTTTTGCATGGCGGCGCTGTATCTGCGCTGATGGATACCTGCTGTGGCGCGGCGGCTATGTGCCATCCGTCTTCACCGTCCGGGACGGCCACGATTGACCTGCGGATCGACTACATGCGTGCGGCGACGCCGGGGCAAAATGTGCGCACTAAGGCGGAGTGCTATCATATTACGCGCTCAGTCGCGTTTGTGCGGGCCACAGCCTTTGATGATGACGACAGTCGCCCCGTGGCAACCGCCACCGGCGCCTTTACTGTGCAAAGGAAGTAACGATGCCGCGTCCCCGTCCGGAACCTGTTCAGGTCGTAAAACAACGCCGCGACGCCGCGCTTTCCGCACTTGTGCATGGCGTGCCCTATATCAATTTCCTAGGCATTGAGTTTGAGCGTCGTGGCGATGAGTTGACCGCCATACTGCCATTTGATGACAAGCTAATCGGAAACCCACTTTTGCCTGCCATTCATGGTGGCGTGACGGCGGGTTTTCTTGAAACAACAGCTGTCATTGGCCTGGCGTGGTCCGGGCTTTGGGATGACATCGAGAGTGGTCAGATTTCTATGGAGCGCTTGACCGAAGGCCATCTGCCACGTATGCCCAAAACTATTGATTTCACAGTGGACTACCTACGTTCTGGCTTGCCGCGCGATGCCTATGCCCGTGCGCGGGTTAATCGGTCTGGGCGGCGCTATGCTTCTGTGCATGTTGAAGCTTGGCAGGATCAGCGCGACGTTTTGTTTGCCCAGGCCACCGGCCATTTTTTGATGCCGTCCAAAGATGACTGATACGTCCCAGTCTGGCGGCGTTGGCGAGATCACCCATCGGCGCATTCTTCACACCGCGCTGCCTATCGTATTGTCCAACGCGACCGTACCGATCCTTGGCACGGTGGACACAGGCGTTGTCGGGCAGATGGGCGAGGCCGCGCCCATTGGGGCGGTCGGCATCGGTGCGGTCATCCTTGCCGGGCTCTACTGGATTTTTGGTTTCCTTCGCATGGGCACCACTGGCCTAACAGCACGCGCGAAAGGTGAGGGGCGCCACGGCGAGGTGGCCGCGATGCTGACTCGAGCCGTGTTGATTGGGGTGGCGGCAGGGCTGCTACTGATCCTCGGACAAGTCTGGTTTTTCCGTGCTGCTTTCTGGCTGTCACCGGCGTCCCCCGAGGTGGAAACGCTCGCGCGCCAATATCTGCAAATCCGCATCTGGTCAGCGCCTGCGGCCATTGCGATTTACGGCCTGACCGGTTGGCTGATCGCCCAGGAGCGTACCAAGGCGGTGTTGGTCATTCAGCTTTGGATGAACGGCGTCAACATTCTGCTCGACCTGTGGTTTGTGCTGGGGCTGGGGTGGGGCGTGGAGGGCGTGGCCATTGCCACGGCCTTTGCTGAGGTCACAGGCTGCATCTTGGCGGTGTGGTTGTGTCGCGATGTTTTCCAAAACCCTGCGTGGAAAGAAAAGGCACGTGTTTTTGACCCGTTGGCCCTGCGTGAAATGGCGGCTGTTAATGGCGACATTCTTTTGCGGTCTTTGATGTTGCAGGCGATCTTTATGTCGTTCCTGTTTCTTGGCGCTGACTTTGGGGATGACACATTGGCGGCGAATCAAGTGCTGCTGCAATTCCTATATATAACAGCCTACGCGCTGGACGGCTTCGCCTTCGCGGTTGAAACGCTGGCAGGGCAGGCTTTTGGTGGCAAGGACCGTGTCGGTCTCCGACGCGCAACCTATATGGCGTCCGTCTGGGCTGTTGTTGGCTCTGTGCTGATTGCTGTGGTTTACTGGATCGCCGGAGGCTGGATTGTGGACCTCATGACAACGTCTGAAACCTTGAGGAATCTGGCACGGGTTTACTTGCCGTGGGTGGTGCTCTCTCCCCTGTTGGGCGTTGCACCATTTATGTTAGACGGCGTTTTTATTGGAGCCACCCAAACCAAAGATATGCGCAACATGATGCTCCTTTCGACCGTGATTTACTTCGCTTCTCTCGCGCTGCTGGTGCCGGTTTGGGGCAATCATGGGCTTTGGCTGGCGTTGATGGTGAGCTTCGTGGCGCGGGGCGCGACTTTGGCTATGCGCTACCCTGCCTTGGAGGCGCGCGCGGCGCAGCAATGACCTAAGTCCCTGAGAAAATATTGGATTTCGCGGGGCGGCATGGGGACATGTCGCCCTTTTGCGTTGCTGCAGCTCGGATGGCGGTAAAAAATCTTGATCCGTCGTCCGACTCGGTCTAGTTATTGAACAACTGTTCAATAATCGGAGAGGGTGCCCCATGTTCATGCACACGATGAATTTTGACCTGGGTGAAGACGTCAACGCGCTGCGCGAGATGGTGCATCGCTTTGCGCAAGAGCGCATCAAGCCGATGGCGGCAGATATCGACCTGAAGAACGAATTTCCCAACGAACTCTGGAAAGAGTTTGGTGATTTGGGGCTGCTGGGTGTGACTGTGCCGGAGGAGTACGGCGGAGCAGGCATGTCCTATCTGGCGCATGTGATTGCGGTGGAAGAAATCGCCCGCGCATCGGCCTCCGTGTCGCTGTCTTACGGCGCACACTCCAACCTCTGCGTGAACCAGATCAAACTTAACGGCAACGACGAACAGAAAGCCAAATACCTGCCGCGCCTGATTTCCGGCGAGCATGTTGGTGCGCTGGCAATGTCTGAGCCTTCCGCAGGTTCTGACGTGGTGTCGATGAAGCTGCGCGCAGAAAAACGCAATGATCGCTTTGTGTTGAACGGCAACAAATACTGGATCACCAACGGCCCGGATGCCGACACGCTGGTTGTATATGCCAAGACTGATCCCGACGCCGGCCCACGCGGCATCACCGCTTTCTTGATCGAGAAAGAGATGAAGGGCTTCTCTACCTCTCCGCATTTCGACAAGCTGGGTATGCGTGGTTCCAACACCGCCGAGCTGGTCTTTGAAGACGTTGAAGTGCCATTTGAGAATGTCCTCGGCGAAGAGGGCAAAGGTGTCGCGGTTTTGATGTCCGGTTTGGACTACGAACGCGTGGTTCTAGCAGGCATCGGCACCGGCATCATCGCGGCCTGCTTGGATGAAATCATGCCATACATGGTAGAGCGTAAACAATTCGGTCAATCCATCGGCAACTTCCAACTGATGCAGGGCAAGATCGCAGACATGTACACCGCAATGAACTCCGCGCGGGCCTATGTCTATGAATGTGCCAAAGCCTGTGACGAAGGCCGCATTACTCGTCAGGACGCGGCCGCTTGCTGTCTATACGCATCTGAGGTCGCCATGACCCAAGCCCACCAAGCGGTGCAGGCCATGGGCGGTGCAGGCTACCTGTCCGATAACCCTGTGGGCCGGATCTTCCGCGATGCCAAGTTGATGGAAATCGGCGCGGGTACCAGCGAAATCCGCCGTATGCTGATTGGCCGCGAGCTGATGGCCGCGCAGGCATAAGGACTCCGAAGCGTCAATTTGCCTTCTGGGGTTGGGCGGGAACACTCTTCTCGCGTACCCTCAAGGCAAATCAGCGTTTTGAAAGGTACCAAACCATGTGGAAGATTTTGGCATTTTTGACAGGCGTGGCCACTGCCTGTGCGGCGTTGGCAGAGGGTGGGGCGGGTTTCTCGCCTGCCGTTACTGAAGCTTGCCTGGCCGCAATGACTGACACCCAAGACCCCACCACATGTGTCGGCAGTTCCGCCAATAACTGTATGGAGACCACCGAGGGAGGTTGGTCGACATATGGTATGAGCCAGTGCCTTGATCGGGAGTTGCAATATTGGGACGCCCGCCTGAATGCCGCCTACAAAACAGTGCGCGCGGCCCGCAAAGCCACAGACAAGGAAATGGCCGATTTGGGCTCGGCCGCGCCGTCTCAAGGCGATGCTCTCAAGAACATGCAACGCGCCTGGATCGCCTATCGCGACGCCACCTGTGACTACGAACGCTCGCTTTGGGGCGGCGGCACAGGCGGTGGCCCGGCGACGGTGAGTTGCCTGATGTATATGACCGCCGAACAGGCGCTCTATCTGGAAGCGGATGGGCTGGTGGAGTGAGTTCACACACCGCGTCCGTCACAAGAATGGGATACGACAATGAGTAAGTTGCAGTCCAAGGTGATCACCTCATCGGAGGATTTTGCCGCCAATCGCGCAGCACATCTTCAGATGATTGACGATGTGCGTCAGGTGGCGGAAGCGGCCCGTATGGGCGGTGGCGAAAAGCCCCGTGCCCGCCACGAAAGCCGCGGCAAAATGCTGCCGCGCCGGCGTGTGGCCGGACTGCTCGATCCCGGCTCCCCATTCCTAGAAGTGGGTGCCACAGCGGCGCATGGCATGTACGACGGTGCCGCGCCCTGTGCCGGTGTCGTGGCTGGGATTGGTCGCGTGCACGGGCAAGAGGTCATGGTTGTGTGCAACGACGCCACCGTGAAAGGCGGTACCTATTACCCGATGACCGTGAAAAAGCACCTGCGTGCTCAAGAGATCGCGGAGCAGAACAATCTGCCGTGTGTCTATCTGGTGGACAGCGGCGGCGCCAACCTGCCGCAGCAAGACGAAGTCTTTCCGGATCGCGACCACTTTGGCCGCATTTTCTTCAACCAGGCGAACATGTCTGCCAAAGGCATCCCACAGGTCGCTGTGGTGATGGGGTCTTGCACCGCGGGTGGTGCCTATGTGCCCGCCATGTCAGACGTAACCATCATTGTGAAAGAACAGGGCACCATCTTCCTTGCGGGGCCTCCTCTGGTGAAAGCGGCGACTGGCGAAGTCGTGAGCGCCGAAGACCTTGGTGGCGGCGATGTGCACACCCGTTTGTCTGGCGTTGCTGACTATTTGGCCGACGACGATGCGCACGCGCTGGCACTGGCCCGTGACGCATTGAAACATCTCAACCGCACCAAGCCTCAAACCGTAGATTGGCAAACGCCAGAAGAGCCCGCCTACGATCCCGAGGAAATCCTCGGCGTGGTGCCAGGTGGCCTGCGGACGCCTTACGATATTCGTGAGGTAATTGCCCGCGTGGTCGACGGCTCGCGCTTTGACGAATTCAAAAAACGTTTTGGCGAAACGCTGGTCTGTGGCTTTGCCCATGTGAAAGGCTGCCCCGTCGGCATCATCGCCAACAACGGCGTGCTCTATTCTGAAAGCGCTGCCAAGGGCGCACATTTTGTGGAACTTTGCTCGCAACGTGGCATTCCTCTGGTGTTCCTTCAAAACATCACCGGCTTTATGGTGGGGCAGAAATACGAGGCCGAAGGCATTGCACGCCACGGTGCCAAAATGGTGACGGCTGTGGCCACCACCAAAGTGCCAAAAATCACCATGCTGGTTGGCGGCTCCTTTGGCGCGGGCAACTACGGTATGGCCGGTCGTGCCTACTCTCCGCGGTTCCTGTGGAGCTGGCCCAACAGCCGCATTTCCGTGATGGGCGGCGAACAGGCGGCGGGTGTTCTCGCAACGGTCAAACGCGACGCCATTGAGCGGCAGGGAGGCGAATGGTCGGCCGAGGAAGAAGCCGCCTTCAAACAACCCACGCTGGACATGTTCGAAGAACAAAGCCACCCGCTCTATGCTTCAGCGCGCCTGTGGGACGACGGCATTGTCGACCCGCGCAAAACCCGTGACGTGCTGCACCTGAGCCTAACGGCTTCTCTCAACGCACCAATTGAGGAGACCAAGTTCGGCGTGTTCCGGATGTAATCTCCTCTTGGCCCAAAATATCCCCGGGGGTCCGGGGGCAGGCAGCCCCCGGTCCGACGTCTCAACGCAAAGGACCGCCCGATGTTTGAAAAAATCCTGATTGCCAACCGTGGCGAGATCGCCTGCCGCGTGATGGAAACCGCTCGCTTGATGGGTGTGAAAACCGTTGCTGTGTATTCCGATGCGGACGCGACCGCGAAACACGTCGCGCTGGCAGATCAAGCCGTGCACATTGGTGGCGCCGCGCCCGCCGACAGCTATCTCAAAGGTGACGTGATCATCCAGGCTGCGCTGGACACCGGGGCGCAAGGCATCCACCCCGGCTACGGCTTCTTGTCGGAAAACCCGGAGTTTGTGGAGGCGGTGGAGGCCGCTGGCCTGACTTTCATTGGCCCATCCGTCAAAGCCATTCGCGCCATGGGCCTCAAAGACGCCGCCAAGGCGTTGATGGAAGACGCCAATGTGCCGGTTGTGCCGGGTTATCACGGCGACAATCAAGACGGTGCGTTTTTGGCCGAACAAGCAGAGGTCATCGGTTATCCGGTGTTGATCAAAGCCGTCGCAGGCGGCGGTGGCAAAGGCATGCGCCTTGTTGAGAAAGCCGCCGACTTCGCCGATGCGCTAGCCTCCGCTCAGGGCGAAGCGACCACCGCTTTTGGCAACCCCGATGTGCTGATCGAAAAATACGTCACCAGCCCGCGCCACATCGAAGTGCAGGTCTTTGGCGACGGCGAAAAGGCCGTGCACCTGTTTGAACGTGACTGTTCACTGCAACGCCGCCACCAGAAGGTTATCGAAGAAGCCCCGGCGCCCGGCATGACCGAAGAGATGCGCGCAGCAATGGGCGATGCCGCTGTGCGTGCGGCAGAGGCGATCAACTACAAAGGTGCGGGCACCATCGAGTTTATCGTGGACGGTTCTGACGGCCTGCGCCCGGATGGGTTCTGGTTCATGGAAATGAACACCCGCCTGCAGGTGGAGCACCCGGTCACCGAGGCGATCACCGGTGTGGATCTGGTGGAATGGCAGTTGCGCGTTGCGTCGGGCGAATCCTTGCCGAAACAGCAAGATGAGCTGACCATCACCGGCCATTCCTTTGAAGCGCGTATCTATGCTGAAGATGTGCCCAAAGGCTTCCTGCCTGCCACCGGTACGCTTTCGCATCTCGCGTTCCCGGCTGACGCCCGTATCGACAGCGGCGTAAGGGCAGGGGACACCATCAGCCCGTGGTATGACCCGATGATTGCCAAGCTGGTGGTGCATGGATCAACGCGCGAGATTGCCCTCAAGCAGTTGGAGCGCGCTCTGCGCTGGACCGACATTGGGGGCACCGTGACCAACGTGAGCTTTCTGGCCTTGCTGGCGGCGCAACCCAACTTTGTGGAGGGCGATGTCGACACCGGTTTGATCGAGCGCCACATTGATGCGCTGGCGGTGCAGCCGTCGGCCTGTACCAAGGCGCGCTCGGTGGCGGCGCTGACAGCGTTGGGATTACGGCCATTGGATGGATCCGCGCCGGCCGAAACGCTGGTACTGTGGTCTCCGCTGACGCACAGCGTGTCTCTGATCCACAATGAAGAGCGTATCGATGTAGCTGTGCGGGTGAACGACACCGGCAACTACAGCGTTCAGGTTGGTGAAGCAGAACACACCTTCACCCACAAAGGTGGCAGCTGGTGGGTCGACACCACCAAGGTTCCCGCGCGCACCGCGCAGAACGGCGATGAACTGACCGTGTTCTGGGGCAACGGCTATCGTTTCACTGTCGTGGACCCGCTTGACCGCGAAGATGAGGGTGGGTCAGGGGGCAACGTGATTGCCGCGCCAATGCCAGGGTTGGTGAAAGCGATTTTTGCAGAAGCCGGACAAGAGGTCTCCGAAGGCGATCGCCTGGCCATTCTTGAAGCGATGAAAATGGAGCACTCTCTGCTTTCACCGCGCGATGGCGTGGTGGCGGATGTCTTGGCCGCCGAGGGAGCGCAGGTTGAAGACGGTACCGCCCTGATCCTGCTGGAAGAAGACGAGGCATGAGCGCGGTCCTGCATTCCATCGCGGGCAGCCGGTCCTTTCGGGTGAACTGGCTGCTGCATGAACTGGATGAAGCGGTGGAGATTGTGTCGTATCAGATCATGGATGGGTCACTGCAACAGCCTGCATTCAAAGCCATGTCGCCGGCCCGTCGCGTACCGGCGTTGGAAATCGACGGACGGGTTCTCTATGAAAGCGGTGCGATCGTGCAGTACCTCTGCGAAACCCGTGAGGGGCATGGCTTAATGCCAGAGGTTGGCAGCGAAGAACGGGCTGACTGGCTGCAATGGCTGCACTACGCCGAAACCATCGCGGCGGGGATTCAGAACCTCAACATGCAGCATCTCTTCCTGCCCAAAGATTGGATGAAGTCGCCCACTGTGATGGGGATTGAAACCAAACGACTGGCAATTGCTTTGAAAGCTGTTGAGGGCACGTTGGCTGACGGACGGGAGTTTCTTCTGGCCAGCGGGTTTTCCGCTGCGGATGTGATGATGGGATTTACGCTGGAAAGCGCCAGCCGCTACGTGCGGTTTGACGGCTATCCTTTGACCACCGCCTATCTGCGCCGGATTGAAGCGCGTCCGGCCTATCAGGCTGCGCAGGCCGCTGAAGGGGAACAGCAGTTTTACACGCAAGACTTCTATGACTTGCCGGAACAGGGGGCGTAACCATGTCCAAAACCGTTGAGATTTTCGAGATGGGTCCGCGAGACGGGTTGCAAAACGAAAAGCGCCAAATCCCGACCGCTGAGAAAGTTGCGCTGGTGGATTGCTTGTCCAAGGCAGGGTTCAAACGCATCGAGGTGGCCAGCTTTGTCAGCCCGAAATGGGTGCCGCAAATGGCCGACTCGGCGGATGTCCTTGCAGGGATCACTCGCGCCGAAGGCGTCAGTTACGCGGCCCTAACGCCCAATATGCGCGGTTTTGAGGGCGCGGTTGCGGCCAAAGCAGATGAAGTTGCGATCTTCGGCTCTGCCTCTGAGGGCTTTTCAAAAGCCAATATCAACGCCACCATCGCAGAGAGTCTGGACCGGTTTGCGCCGGTGGTGACGGCCGCAAAAGAAATCGGCCTGCCTGTGCGCGGCTATGTAAGCTGTGTAACCGATTGTCCGTATGATGGCCCAACATCGCCAGAGAAAGTCGCGCAGGTCGCGAAACATCTGTTTGACGCAGGCTGCTATGAGATCAGCCTGGGCGACACCATTGGCCAAGGCACGCCGGAGAGCATCTCTGCAATGTTAAAAGCTGTTTTGGACCTGGTCCCTGCGGACAAGCTGGCAGGCCACTATCACGACACGGCTGGCCGCGCCTTGGCGAATATCGAAGCGTCACTGGATCTCGGCGTGCGAGTGTTTGATGCCGCCGTTGGCGGTCTTGGGGGCTGTCCCTATGCACCGGGGGCCAAAGGCAATGTGGCCACAGAGGCTGTAGATGCGCGCCTCAAGGCGCTGGGCTATGAGACGGGTCTCGATATAACTGTATTGGCGCAAGCCGCAGAGATGGCGCGGGCCATGCGTGCAGTCGACGCCAAGTGAGAGGAAATAGAATGACATACGAAACCCTCGCCATCACCACCGATGACCGCGGTGTTGCCACGCTCACTCTGAACCGCCCGGAAAAGCACAACGCGATGTCCGGGCAAATGATTGTCGAGCTCAAACAGGCCGCAGAGGCGCTGGGCGCGGATGACGCTGTGCGTGTGGTTGTGCTGACCGGTGCGGGTAAGAGCTTCTGTGCCGGAGGCGACCTCGGTTGGATGCAGGCGCAGATGGCAGCTGACCCGGACACGCGTTTTGTAGAGGCACGTAAGCTGGCCGAGGCGTTGCACGCGCTGAACACCATGCCCAAGCCTCTGATTGGCAAGTTGCAAGGCAATGCCTTTGGAGGCGGCGTTGGCATGGCCAGCGTTTGTGATGTAGCTGTTGGTGTAGACAGCCTGACCATGGGGTTGACCGAAACCAAACTGGGTTTGATCCCGGCCACCATTGGCCCTTACGTTTTGTCGCGTATGGGCGAGGCCATGGCGCGTCGTGTGTTTATGTCGGCCCGCCTGTTCAAAGCGCCAGAAGCGGTCACTTTGGGTCTCTTGGCGGAAGCAGTGCCTGCCGAGGACCTGGACGCTGCGGTAGAGGCGGAAGTTACACCGTATTTGGCTTGCGCTCCACAAGCCGTGGCTCGGGCCAAAGCGCTTGCTCGGGCGTTGGGGCCAAGGATTGACGATGACGTGATCGACCACACCATTGGCGAACTCGTCGCGTGTTGGGACGGGCCAGAGGCCAAGGATGGTATTGGCGCTTTCTTTGCAAAGCAAAAGCCATCTTGGGTATCTTGACGTTGAGGTCTTCCCTGTGAAGACGTCTGTGCGCCTTCAAGGCCGTTAACCTCTAAATAACAGATAGATCACGATTTTTGTGATCCTTACTGGTTGCTGATCCAGTCGCTGTAGGGGCGCTTGTTCCCAAGTGATTTCATAGGATTTCCACGGCGTGCGGAATCAACGGGTCAATTTGTCCTGTTTCAAGAGGTGGCCGGGAAAAAATGACACCGGCTTAATGCCGCACATAGATGTGAAAACCATTTAAGTTTTTGAATTTGCTTCAAAAACACCAATGTCACGTCTCGCTCAAAACTTGCGCTAAATATTGACCCCGCCATGGGGCAGGGGTAAACCCCGCAGGGAGTCTATACAGCCATCTGACTGCACCGTGCTGGCGTGCATGAAAGGAGCTACCCTTGGAAGAGATGCTTCGGGAATACTTTCCCATCCTCATCTTCGCTGCCGTTGCCATCGGTCTCGGTCTTGTTTTCATTCTCGCAGCCGTTGTCTTGGCCGTACGCAAGCCTGATCCTGAGAAGGTCTCTGCGTATGAATGTGGTTTCAACGCATTTGATGACGCGCGTATGAAATTTGACGTTCGGTTCTACCTCGTTTCGATTCTTTTCATCATCTTCGATCTGGAGATTGCCTTCCTGTTCCCATGGGCCGTGGCTTTCAAGGACGTCTCGATGGTCGGTTTTTGGTCCATGATGGTGTTCCTCGCCGTACTTACCATTGGCTTTGCCTATGAATGGAAGAAGGGAGCTCTGGAATGGGAGTGATGACGGGCGCAAACACCGCCGGTGTGGACAAGGAAGTTGTCACCCAGGCGCTGAATTCCGAGCTGCAGGACAAAGGCTTCCTGCTGACCAACGCCGAAGACCTGATCAACTGGGGCCGGACTGGCTCTTTGCACTGGATGACCTTTGGTCTGGCCTGCTGCGCGGTTGAAATGATGCACACTTCCATGCCGCGCTACGACGCAGAGCGCTTTGGCATCGCGCCGCGCGCATCCCCACGTCAGTCTGATGTGATGATCGTGGCGGGTACCCTGACCAACAAAATGGCGCCTGCGCTGCGCAAGGTTTACGACCAGATGCCAGAGCCGCGTTATGTGATCTCCATGGGCTCCTGCGCCAATGGTGGCGGTTACTACCACTACAGCTATTCCGTTGTGCGCGGCTGTGACCGTATCGTACCGGTCGACATCTATGTCCCGGGCTGCCCGCCCACCGCAGAAGCACTGCTTTATGGCCTGTTGCAGCTGCAACGCAAAATTCGCCGCACGGGGACCATTGAACGATGACCGAAGCCCTGAAAGAACTTGGCGCCCACATCGAACTCAAGCGCCCGGACTGCGTGCTGGGCTGGGACGTGGCCTTTGACGAGCTGACCATCAACGTCACGCCCGCCAACATCGCGCCGTTCGTAGAGTTCCTGCGCAACGACCCAACCTGCCGCTTCTCCACCCTCGTGGACGTGACCGCCGTGGATTATCCGGAGAGGTCTAAGCGCTTTGACGTCGTTTATCACTTCCTGAGCATGTATCAGAACCAACGCGTGCGTTTGCGCGTGTCGGTGCGTGAAGATGAAATGGTGCCCTCCATTGTGCCGGTGCACCCATCGGCCAATTGGTTCGAGCGTGAAGTCTTCGACATGTTTGGCATCATCTTCTCCGACCACCCGGACCTGCGCCGCCTGCTGACGGACTACGGCTTCCGCGGCCACCCGCTGCGCAAGGACTTCCCAACCACCGGGTACACCGAAGTCCGGTACGACGAAGTACAAAAACGCGTGGTCTATGAGCCTGTGCAGCTGACACAGGACTACCGCCAGTTTGATTTCATGTCGCCATGGGAAGGGGCCAACTACATTCTGCCCGGTGACGAGAAAGGGGACGCGAAATGATGGACGGCTCCAAATTTGACGACGGCAGCGTGGATGCGTTGAGCGGTGAACAGCAGATCCGCAATTTCAACATCAACTTCGGTCCACAACACCCTGCGGCCCATGGCGTGCTGCGTCTGGTGCTTGAGCTGGACGGCGAGATCGTCGAACGCTGCGACCCGCACGTTGGCCTCTTGCACCGTGGCACCGAAAAACTGATGGAAAGCCGCACCTACCTGCAAAACCTGCCGTATCTCGACCGCCTCGACTACGTGGCGCCGATGAACCAGGAACACGCATGGTGCTTGGCGATTGAGAAGCTGACCGGCACCGAAGTGCCGCGTCGCGCGCAACTCATCCGTGTGCTGTTCTGCGAAATCGGCCGCATTCTGAACCACCTGATGAACATCACCACACAGGCGATGGACGTTGGCGCGCTCACCCCGCCGCTGTGGGGCTTTGAAGAGCGCGAGAAGCTGATGGTGTTTTATGAACGTGCCTGTGGTGCGCGTCTGCACGCCAACTACTTCCGCCCCGGCGGTGTGCACCAGGATCTGCCGGATCAGTTGGTGGATGACATCGAAGAATGGGCCATTGAGTTCCCGGAAGTCATCGACGATATTGACGGCTTGCTGACCGAAAACCGCGTTTTCAAACAGCGTAACGTCGACATCGGCGTCGTGAACGAAGAAGAAGTGCTGCAGTTCGGCATGTCTGGCGTGATGGCGCGCTCGGCTGGCCTCGCATGGGACCTGCGCCGCGCGCAGCCATACGAGTGCTACGACGAGTTTGAGTTCCAGATCCCCGTCGGCAAAAACGGCGACTGCTATGACCGTTACCTCATGCGCATGGAAGAAATGCGCCAGTCGGTGTCGATCATGCGTCAGGCGATTGTGAAACTGCGCGAAGCCACTGGCGACGTGCTGTCTCGCGGCAAACTGACCCCGCCCAAGCGTGGCGACATGAAAACTTCGATGGAAAGCCTGATCCACCACTTCAAGCTTTACACGGAAGGTTTCCACGTGCCAGCCGGCGAAGTGTACGCCGCTGTTGAAGCGCCCAAAGGCGAGTTTGGCGTCTACATGGTTGCCGATGGCACCAACAAGCCATACCGCGCCAAACTGCGCGCGCCGGGCTACCTGCACCTGCAAGCGATGGACCACATCGCAACGGGGCACCAACTCGCCGACGTAGCGGCCATCATTGGCACCATGGACATCGTGTTCGGGGAGATCGACCGATGAAATCACACGCTATTGTTGCAGCTACTCTCTTGTCGCTGGCCGCACCTGCTTGGGCAGAGACCTCTTTTCCGGAAATGATTGCCACTTCCAACGGCTACCTAAACATCCGTGAAAACGTCGTGCTTGTAGAGACAGATGACGGCGGGTTTATCTGCCGTATGAACGTCACTGACGCTGCGTTTGACGCGCAAGAACAGGGCAAAGACATTCCGGAGGACGCGGTCTCCGCGACCTGCATTCCGTTTGAGGAGTTCGAAAACTAATGCTCCGTCGTTTGTATCACGAACAGCCGGAAAGCTTTGCTTTCACCGAGGCAAACCAGACCTGGGCCGAGGCTCAGATCACGAAATATCCTGAGGGCCGTCAGGCCTCTGCGGTTATTCCACTTTTGTGGCGCGCGCAGGAACAAGAAGGCTGGCTGTCCAAGCCTGCGATTGAAGCTGTCGCTGACATGCTCGACATGGCCTACATCCGTGTGCTGGAAGTGGCGTCTTTCTACTTCATGTTCCAATTGCAGCCGGTCGGCTCGGTGGCCCATATCCAGATTTGCGGCACCACCTCCTGCATGATATGCGGCGCCGAGGATCTGATTGCGGTTTGCAAAGAGAAAATAGCCAATAAACCGCATCAGCTGAGCGCGGACGGCAAATTCTCTTGGGAAGAGGTCGAATGCCTCGGGGCCTGTACCAACGCGCCCATGGCCCAGATCGGCAAAGATTACTACGAGGACCTGACCGCAGACGGTTTTGCCAAAATGTTGGACGAGATGGCCGCTGGCAAGGTGCCAACGCCGGGTCCACAGAACGGGCGCTATGCCTCCGAGCCTCTGTCTGGCCTTACTAGCCTAACCGAATACGACAGCGGCAAGACGCAGTACAATGCCTCCGCGCAACTCGCGACGGACATCGGCGACACCATCAAGCGCATTGATGGCACCGAAGTGCCCATCCTTACGCCTTGGGTTGGCAAAGACGGCGTGGTTGCAGGCCGCGCCGCCGAAGGTCAGCCACCAAAGCCCGCCCCCACGCCGAAACCGGCCGTGAAGCAGGCTGAAGAGGCCAAAAAGGCTGAGACCAAGACTGAAAAGCCAAAGGCAAAGAAGCCTGCTGCTAAGAAAGCCCCCGTCGAAAGCGGCGCCGACGACCTGAAAAAGCTCAAGGGCGTTGGCCCGGCGCTGGAGAAGAAGTTGCACGACAACGGCGTGACATCCTTTGCACAGATCGCGGCTTGGAACGCAGAAGATATCGCGGACATGGATGACAAACTGTCGTTCAAAGGTCGTATCGAGCGTGATGGCTGGGTCGATCAGGCCAAGCTTTTGGCCGCTGGCGAAGAAACCGAGTTCTCCAAGAAAGTCGCCAAAGGCGACGTCTACGAGGACTAAGCGATGCAGGCCAACAACCAGACACCGGACACTGCCAAACAAGGCCGCACCGCGGCGCTTGTGATCGCGGGCACAGGACTGTTCTGGATTGCGGCCATTTTGATTGGGGAGTGGTTGGCGCTGCCGCAACGGACGCGCGCTCTTCTCGATCTGATAGCCTTGGCGGGCTTCGTGTTCGCCTTTGTGCTGATTTTTAGAATTTGGCGCGCGCGTCAGGCAGATAAAGGGTAACGGGATGCTCAAAGATCAAGACCGTATCTTTACCAACCTCTACGGCATGCATGACCGTACATTGGCGGGCGCAAAAGCGCGCGGTCATTGGGATGGCACCGCCAAGCTGATCCAGCAAGGGCGGGATGCGATCATCGACACCATGAAGGCCTCCGGCCTGCGCGGGCGCGGCGGCGCGGGTTTCCCTACCGGTTTGAAGTGGTCCTTCATGCCGAAGGAAAGCGATGGTCGCCCGGCGTATCTGGTGATCAACGCCGATGAATCCGAGCCTGGCACCTGTAAAGACCGCGAAATCATGCGCCACGATCCGCATACGCTGATCGAAGGGGCCTTGATTGCCTCATTCGCGATGAACGCGCACACTTGCTACATTTACATCCGTGGTGAGTACATCCGTGAGCGCGAAGCGCTTCAAGCTGCCATCGATGAAGCCTATGACGCAGGTCTTCTGGGCAAAAACGCGGCTGGGTCTGGCTGGGACTTTGATCTCTTCCTGCACCACGGGGCTGGCGCCTATATCTGCGGCGAAGAAACCGCGCTGCTTGAAAGCCTGGAAGGCAAAAAGGGCATGCCGCGCATGAAGCCGCCGTTCCCGGCAGGGGCGGGTCTCTATGGCTGCCCGACCACGGTGAACAACGTGGAGTCGATTGCTGTTGTGCCGACCATTCTGCGGCGCGGCGGTGAGTGGTTTGCTGGCTTTGGCCGTCCAAACAACGCGGGCACCAAGCTCTTTGGCATTTCCGGTCACGTGAACAACCCATGTGTGGTTGAAGAGGAAATGTCTATCTCCTTTGAGGAACTGATCGAAAAACACTGCGGCGGCATCCGCGGCGGTTGGGACAACCTTTTGGCGGTGATTCCGGGCGGGTCTTCCGTGCCATGTGTGCGTGGTGAGAACATGCGCGACGCGATTATGGACTTTGACTACTTGCGCAACGATCTTGGTTCTGGCCTTGGCACTGCCGCTGTGATTGTCATGGACAAACAGACCGACATCATCAAAGCGATCTGGCGTCTATCCAAATTCTACAAGCATGAAAGCTGTGGCCAGTGCACGCCTTGCCGTGAAGGCACCGGCTGGATGATGCGTGTTATGGATCGTCTGGTACGCGGCGAAGCTGAGATCGAAGAGATCGATATGTTGTGGGATGTCACCAAACAGGTCGAAGGCCACACCATCTGTGCGCTGGGTGATGCGGCGGCATGGCCCATTCAGGGTCTTATTCGCAACTTCCGCGAAGAAATCGAAGACCGCATCAAAGCCAACCAAACTGGGCGCATGGGCGCCTTTGCCGCGGAGTAAGTGCGAAGAATGCTTGACTTGAAGATCTCATGCCAGCGGAAGACGCCAGCCATCATCACCGGGTTGCTCATTGCGACCACGGCACTTTCGGCTTGTGGCGACAACTGGCGTGCGAGCTTCAAGAGCAAGCGCGAACGGATTACCTTTGATGGTTTCCAGTACAAGGCGAAAGCGAAACAGGTCTCCAAAGATGAGCGGGACCATTTTGAGGTGGTCGTCTCGCGCGCCACTCAAAGTTTGGATGGTGCGCGCCAGGCTGGGGGCTATGAGGCGGTGAAGTACTGCATCAAAGAATATGGGACGTCCAAAATGGATTGGGTGATTGGTCCTGAAACGGAAACCATCATCCCAGTGGATGACAAAATCAGGCTCGAGGGATACTGCCGTCCGTGATCGGTTATCCGACATATCCTGGGTGTTATTGCCTATCACAGGGGTGTCTGCCTCTGTCCTCCTTGGCAAAGGGTGGCTTTGCCGTTGCTAAAGGAGTGAGCAAATGATCCGTCTGACATCTGTTTTTGTGGCCGCAACGCTGGTGTTAAGCAGCGCGGCTGTCGCCAAGCCGCCTCTGCGTGAGGTGAAGGAAATCAACGATCCCCTGTATTGGGCGTTGGTGGCTTATGAACTCAGCGAAAACTGCGACACCTTGGAGCCCCGCAAACTCAAAGGCGTGGCAGATGGTTGGGGTTTGATCCGCAAAGCGCGCAAGCTTGGCTACAGCGACGATGAGATCAAGGCTTTCATCAAATCTGATGAAGAGAAAGAGCGTATGCGTCAGCGCGGCGAGGCCTATCTCAAGCACAAAGGTGTGTCTTTGGACAACCAGGAATCTGTCTGCGCGCTTGGACGTGCAGAAATCGAAAGAAACAGCGCGATCGGCGTGTATTTGAGGGCGAAATAAGCGATGTCTGACCTCCGCAAGATCATCATCGACGAGACCGAAGTCGAGGTAGAGGGCGCAATGACCCTGATCCAGGCCTGCGAAGAAGCAGGCGTGGAAATCCCGCGCTTCTGCTACCACGAGCGCCTCTCGATCGCTGGCAACTGCCGCATGTGTCTTGTCGAGGTCGTGGGCGGCCCGCCAAAGCCAGCTGCCTCTTGCGCCATGCAAGTGCGCGATCTGCGTCCTGGCCCTGAAGGGCAACCGCCGGTGGTGAAAACCAATTCGCCTATGGTGAAAAAGGCGCGTGAAGGCGTGATGGAATTCATGCTGATCAACCACCCGCTGGATTGCCCGATCTGCGACCAGGGGGGCGAGTGCGATCTTCAGGATCAGGCCATGGCCTATGGCATCAGCGAAAACCGTTTCAACGAAGCCAAACGTGCCGTGGATGATTTGGACCTTGGTCCATTGGTGTCCACGACCATGACCCGTTGTATTTCCTGCACGCGCTGTGTGCGTTTCACCACTGAGGTGGCTGGCATCACTCAGATGGGCCAAACCGGCCGTGGCGAAGACGCAGAGATCACCAGCTATCTGAACCAGACTCTGGACAGCAACCTGCAGGGCAACATCATTGATCTGTGCCCGGTTGGCGCGCTGACCTCCAAGCCTTACAGCTTTACCGCCCGTCCGTGGGAACTGTCCAAGACTGAAACCATCGACGTGATGGATGCGCTTGGCTCAAACATCCGCGTGGACACCAAGGGCCGCGAAGTGATGCGCATTCTGCCACGCAACCACGATGGCGTGAACGAAGAGTGGATTTCCGACAAAACCCGTTTTGTCTGGGATGGCTTGCGCCGCCAGCGTTTGGATCAGCCTTACGTGCGCGTGGATGGCAAGTTGAAGCCTGCTACTTGGGGCGAGGCGCTGTCCGCCGCTGCCGAAGCGATGAAAGGCAAAAAAGTTGCTGCGCTGGTTGGCGATCTGGCGCCAACGGAGGCCGTCTTCGCCCTCAAACAGTTGGTTGAAGGGCTGGAAGGCTCTATCGAATGCCGCACCAACGGCGCGCCACTGCCAGCGGACAACCGTTCGGCTTATGTGGGCAACGCCTCCATTGAAGACATCGACAACGCCAAAGAAATCTACCTGATCGGTACCAACCCGCGCGATGAGGCTCCTGTTCTGAACGCACGCATCCGCAAAGCATGGACCAAAGGCGCCAATGTGACCGTAATTGGTCAAGCCGACATGGATTTGACTTACGATCATGCGGTTGCTGGCGCCGGCCGTGAAGCTTTGGCGCAGTTGACAAGCTGTGCGGAGCCCCAAGACGGAGTTGTCGTTATTGTAGGCCAAGGAGCACTTGGTGAAGGTGACGCCGTGGCAGTGCTTAGCCAGTGTATGGCAGCCACCGAGAAGATGGGCGGCAAAATGTTGGTTCTGCACACCGCCGCCTCCCGCGTTGGCGCTCTGGATGTGGGGGCAGTGACCGAAGGTGGCATGACCAAAGCGCTTGACGGCGCGGAGGTCGTCTTCAACTTGGGCGCGGACGAGGTGGAAATCGCCGACGGCCCAACAGTGATCTATCAATGCAGCCACGGAGATCGTGGTGCGCACCGTGCGGACATTATCCTGCCCGCTGCGGCTTACACGGAAGAAAACGGCTTGTTTGTGAACACCGAAGGTCGCCCGCAACTGTCCATGCGCGCCGGTTTTGCACCGGGCCAAGCCAAAGAAAACTGGGCGATCCTGCGGGCCTTGAGCGCCGAGCTTGGTGCTCCGTTGGCCTATGACAGCCTTGCGCAACTGCGTCAGGCGCTGGTTGCTGCGGTGCCGCACCTGAAACAGATCGACCAGGTCGTGGAAAACGAGTGGCAGCCGATAACCCCAATCGAGCTGAAAAAGGGTCGCTTCCCGGCGACCATCTCTGATTTCTACCTAACCAACCCAATCGCACGTGCAAGCACGCTGATGGCGGAACTCTCTGCCGCCGCCAAAGCGCGCACCAACGCCAAAATCGCTGCGGAATAAGCCAATCGAATGACCTGTACGCGCCCTCATATCCTGTTTGCCTCGGCCACTTTGGCCGGGCTGTCGGCCTGCGCTCCGCAGCCCGGCGCGGATGTGACGCGTGAGGGCGGTGGGTTTGAACCAAAGTACGCAGGCGTCGATACGCGTCTTCTCGAGGGCGATCTGGTGAACTTCCATGTCGCCATGACCGGCGCGCGGGACGAAAGAGACGTCCATGCCTATGCAGAATGCGCCGCAGCACAATACGCGCTCATTCGCGGCTTTGGCTTTGCCCGGCATGTGCGCACAACAACAGACAATCAGGGCGACCTGTGGTCCGGAGATGCGGTTTACACCATCTCCGCCGCGCTGCCCCGCGGTCTCAAGACAATCGACGCCGAAGTCATTGTCGCGAACTGCGAAGACAACGGAATACCTACGGTGTGAGGACCCATGACTGAATTCTTTACCACCACATACCTCGGCATCACTCTCCTGACATTGGGGCAGGTGCTGGCGGTTGTCGTGCCTCTCTTGGTGGCACTGGCATTCCTGCTTTACGCCGACCGTAAGGTCTGGGCGGCGGTGCAGCTGCGTCGCGGTCCAAACGTTGTGGGCGCCTTTGGCTTGCTGCAAAGTTTTGCGGACTTCATCAAATACGCTGTTAAAGAGATCGTCTATCCGGCGGGCTCGGACAAAGTGGTCTTCCTGCTCGCCCCGATGATCAGCTTGGTCATGGCGCTGATTGCTTGGGCAGTGATCCCATTCAACGACGGTTGGGTGGTCTCTGACATCAACGTTGCGATCCTTTACGTGATGGCAGTGAGCTCGCTGGAAGTTTATGGCGTGATCATGGGCGGTTGGGCGTCCAACTCCAAATACCCGTTCCTTGGCTCCCTGCGCTCTGCGGCACAGATGATTTCTTACGAAGTGTCTCTGGGCCTGATCATCATCGGCGTGATCATCACCACCGGCTCGATGAACTTTGGAGATATTGTTGCCGCGCAAGACGGAAGCTACGGCATCTTCAGCTGGTACTGGCTGCCGCACTTCCCAATGATGTTCCTCTTCCTGATCTCTGCCATGGCGGAAACCAACCGCCCACCGTTTGACCTTCCAGAAGCGGAATCCGAATTGGTGGCAGGCTATCAGGTGGAATACTCCTCCACACCGTTCCTGCTGTTCATGATCGGAGAATATGTGGCCATCGTTCTGATGTGCGCGCTGGTCTCGCTGCTGTTCTTGGGCGGCTGGCTGTCCCCAGTGGGCTTCCTGCCCGACGGCATCCTGTGGATGCTGCTGAAGATCTGCTTCGTGTTCTTCATCTTCTCGATGGTGAAAGCCATCTCCCCGCGCTACCGCTACGACCAGCTGATGCGCATTGGTTGGAAAGTCTTCCTGCCCATGTCCCTCGTCTGGGTTGTGCTGGTGGCGTTCTTGGCAAAATTCGAACTCTTCGGCGGTGCCTATGCCCGCTGGGCGATTGGAGGCTGATGGCGATGCGATCTTCATTCGCCTTTTCCATTGCCGTTGCTTTGGCGGGCCTGACGGCACAACCGTCTTTCGCGAGTGCGAGGGATGTGCTGGTCGACCTATGTCCAGTGCAACTGAAAACGGTGGAAACCAATCTCGGCCAACCCGGAGATGGTGAGGCCTCCGCAGAGGATGCCGCGCAGGCGTTTTGGCAACAAGACTTTGGGTTCACCGTTAAGGGCGAGGGCAAGGTAAAAGACGAGAATGTTCTGGCAGCAACGGCCAGTTTAGTCTTTGTAATTGATAGCCTTATCGAAGCGATTGATGTGACAAACGCACACACTGAGGCTGACCCGGAGTTGGCGAGCGAGATGACAAATGTGATCGAATTGATCGATTGCATGAAATCCCATGAAATGGACTTGCCGCAAGAAGCAGTTTGGACTCTTCGCTATGAAGAGCTATGCGGTTACACCAAAACTTTGGCGGCATTCGCTGACGAAATCCGGACCCCATCTACGCCGCCGAACTCGGCGCTCTCACTGTTTGAAACAAATATGAACCCGCTGATGAACTGCGGCGCAGCATTTAAGGTGGCTCTCCAATGACCCATATCGATTACAAACGCGCAGCTGGCTACTTCCTGCTGAAGGATTTCTTGGGCGGCTTCAAACTGGGCATGAAGTATTTCTTCAAACCCAAAGCCACCGTGAACTACCCGCACGAAAAAGGCCCGCTGTCCCCACGTTTCCGTGGCGAACACGCCCTGCGCCGCTATCCAAACGGCGAAGAGCGCTGTATTGCCTGTAAGCTGTGCGAAGCGATTTGTCCGGCTCAGGCGATAACCATTGACGCCGAACCTCGCGAAGATGGCTCCCGTCGAACCACGCGCTATGACATCGACATGACCAAATGCATCTACTGCGGCTTCTGCCAGGAAGCCTGCCCGGTGGACGCGATTGTCGAAGGTCCAAACTTCGAATTTGCCACCGAGACCCGCGAAGAGCTGTTCTACGACAAAGAGAAGCTGCTTGAAAACGGTGCCCGCTGGGAAGCCGAAATCGCGCGCAACCTCGAAATCGACGCGCCGTATCGCTGATCAAGGAACCAAGGACCATGAGCGACAGCAAAAACCCATATGAGGCGATGTTCGCCCAGTATCAGGAGATGGCAAAAGCCTTCAATCCTGCGCTGGAAAGCTTCACGCCCAAAGGGTTTGAAGCGCTCTGGCCCACCATGCCCAAAGACGTCATGGAGATGTTCTTTGGAAACACGATGAACAAAGGCGGCTTGGATGCCAAAACCCGCCTGCTGCTGACACTTGGCGCTCTCACAATGCTGGGCGCGCAGGCAGATGCACAAATTCGGCTCACCGTCCGCCATTTGGTGGAAGTCGGGGCCACAAAACAGGAAATTGTGGAGACCATCGGCCAAATGTCGATGTTCGCCGGTATTCCCGCCACCACCCGTGCCATGGACTTGGTGCAAGAGGTTCTGGCGGAACAAGAGGGAAGTGACACATGACCATCGCGGCATATGCGTTTTGGCTGTTTTCGATCTGCGTGATCACCGGTGGGTTCTTCACCGTGATCAGCCGCAACCCGGTGCACTCCGTGCTCTGGCTCATCCTGGCGTTTCTGAGCTCTGCCGGGCTCTTTGTGCTGCTGGGCGCCGAGTTCGTAGCAATGCTTTTGATCATCGTCTACGTGGGCGCGGTGGCCGTGCTCTTCCTCTTTGTGGTGATGATGCTGGATGTGGACTTTGCCGAGCTTAAGGCTGGCATGGCGCAATACCTGCCGCTGTCCTTGCTGATCGGTGCCATTCTCCTGATGCAACTTGGTATGGTGTTTGGCCCTTGGGAGTTTTCTGACACGGCGCAAAGCCTGCGCGCAGCCCCCACACCAACCGACACCCACAACACCGCAGCGCTGGGTCTGATCCTGTACGATCAGTACTTCCTGCTGTTCCAACTCGCGGGGCTGATCCTGCTGGTTGCGATGATTGGCGCCATTGTGCTGACCCTGCGCCACCGCAAAGATATCAAGCGCCAGAATGTGCTGGAGCAGATGTGGCGTGACCCGGCACAGGCGATGGAATTGAAAGACGTAAAACCGGGGCAGGGGCTGTGAAGCGCAAAATGTACCTCCTAGTTTCTGCATTGGCTGCGATTTCTGTATCTGCAGCAACGCAGACGATGGCCTGCACGTCCTTTCCCTCAAGCAAATTGTTCACTTTCAAATCCGTCGCAAAAGACTGCAGCTTCAAAAATGCAGGCCGCGGAGCCAGCGCTCACGCTGACGGCGATCCAGTTGTGGATATGGGTAATGGGATGGTACGCCAGGATGTGACAATTGGCAGTGACGCTTGCAACAGTCACGAAACCTTGGTCGTGATTGATTGTCCAAGTGGGCAAGGCGTTCTAGTTGATGGAAAAGCGACGCTAGATGGGCCTGTCATCGCTGGCGCATGGCACACCGATGTTGAAAATATCCTGAAACCAAGAGGCCCCATTGATTTGTCGTCTGAGAGCACAATCGATGGCCTTCGGAAAATAGCTCAAGATAGTGGCCTGGATGCCTCAACGGACCTTCGGGCGTTTTATCGCAAAAACTCTAGCATGAAACGCATCGATTACAGATGCGGATGCAAACTCTACTATCCGAATTCGCGAGGGGCGAAAAAATGATCGGACTTGAACACTACCTAGGCGTGGCGGCGACGCTTTTCGTCATCGGCATTTTCGGCCTCTTCCTGAACCGGAAGAACATCATCATTCTGTTGATGTCGATTGAACTCATCCTGCTGTCTGTGAACATCAACCTGGTGGCGTTTTCGTCTTACCTCGGTGACCTCACCGGCCAGGTCTTTGCGCTCTTCGTAATGACTGTGGCCGCCGCAGAAGCTGCCATCGGCCTGGCGATCCTGGTCTCCTTCTTCCGGAACCGTGGCACCATCGCGGTCGAAGACGTCAACGTGATGAAAGGCTAAGCGATCATGGAAACGTTCATTCTCTTCGGGCCACTTGTTGGTGCCCTGATCGCTGGCTTCGGATGGCGCGTGATTGGCGAAAAAGCGGCGCAATACGTCACCACCGCGATCCTGTTCTGGGCCTGCTTCCTGAGCTGGATTGTCTTCCTTGGCCTTGACGCCGAGCAAGTCAAACAGATCCATGTTCTGGACTTCATTCAATCCGGCCACCTCGACACCGCCTGGTCGATCCGCGTGGATCGCTTGACCGCGATCATGCTGATTGTTGTTACCTCGGTCTCCGCCCTCGTGCACCTCTACTCCATGGGCTACATGGCCCATGACGAGAACTGGGGCGAAGGCGAGCACTATAAGGCGCGTTTTTTCGCGTACCTGTCTTTCTTTACCTTCACCATGCTGATGCTGGTGACCGCCGACAACCTGCTGCAAATGTTCTTCGGCTGGGAAGGTGTGGGCGTCGCATCCTACCTTCTGATCGGGTTCTACTACAAAAAGCCATCGGCCAACGCAGCTGCAATCAAAGCGTTTGTCGTGAACCGCGTCGGTGACTTTGGCTTCCTGTTGGGCATCTTTGGCATCTATATGCTGACTGACAGCATCAAGTTTGATGACATCTTTGCCGCCGCGCCAGCACTGGCTGAGATGGAGCTGCACTTCCTGTGGCGTGACTGGAACGCCGCCAACTTGCTGGCCTTCCTGCTGTTTATCGGCGCGATGGGTAAATCGGCGCAGCTCTTCCTGCACACTTGGTTGCCAGACGCAATGGAAGGCCCGACCCCTGTGTCCGCGCTGATCCACGCCGCCACCATGGTGACCGCAGGAGTGTTCCTTGTATCCCGCATGTCGCCGCTGATCGAATACGCCAACGACACCAAAGCGTTCATCGTTTTCCTTGGCGCCTCAACCGCCTTTGTCGCGGCGACCATCGGCCTCGTACAAAACGACATCAAACGCGTGATCGCCTACTCAACCATGTCCCAGCTGGGCTACATGTTTGTGGCAGCAGGTGTGGGCGTCTACTCGGCGGCCATGTTCCACCTCTTCACCCATGCCTTCTTCAAAGCGATGCTCTTCTTGGGCGCGGGCTCTGTGATCCACGCGATGCACCACGAGCAGGACATGCGCAACTACGGCGGCCTGCGGAAGAAAATCCCATACACCTACTGGGCGATGATGATCGGCACGCTGGCCATAACCGGTGTCGGCATTCCGCTTACACACATCGGTTTTGCAGGCTTCCTGTCCAAAGACGCGATCATCGAAAGCGCCTGGGCCGGTACCGCAGGTGGCTATGGCTTCTGGATGCTGGTTGTTGCAGCCATGCTCACCAGCTTCTATAGCTGGCGCCTTATCTTCCTGACCTTCTACGGAGAGCCCCGCGGCAACAAACACACCCATGATCACGCGCATGAAAGCCCTATGGTTATGCTGATCCCGCTGGGCGTTCTGTCCTTGGGTGCCATCTTTGCCGGGATGATCTGGTTTGGTTCGTTCTTTGGCGACCACGACACTGTGAACAAATTCTACGGCGTGCCATCGCATCATGCGGAAAGCAGCGAAGGCCACGACGAAGAGGAAAGCCACGGTGACGAGCACGCCAAAGACGACGCACATGGCGATGATCATGCCGCGTCCCACGGTGATGAAAGCCATGCAGCGGTAGAAGCCGCGCATCACGGTGAGGCGCCCAAAGGAGCGATCTTCACCCACCCGGATAACCATGTGATGGACGATGCGCACCACGCGCCGAAATGGGTCAAGGTTAGCCCGTTCATCGCCATGGTCATTGGTCTGGTTTTCGCGCTCTGGTTCTACATCTGGAACCCTGCAATGCCGAAGAAGCTCGCTGAGGCACAGCGTCCGCTCTACCTGTTCCTGCTGAACAAGTGGTACTTTGATGAACTCTACGACTTCCTGTTTGTGCGCCCAGCCAAAGCCATCGGACGCTTCCTGTGGAAACGCGGTGATGGCGATGTGATCGATGGATCCATCAACGGAGTGGCCATTGGCTTCGTGCCTTGGGTCACCCGCCTCGCAGGCCGCGCACAGACCGGTTACGTCTTTACCTACGCCCTTGCCATGGTGATAGGCATCGTTGCCCTCATCACCCTGATGACGCTCACCGGAGGAGCGCACTAATGAACGATATGTTGCTCTCTCTGGTCACGTTTATCCCGACCTTCGCAGCGCTGATCCTGGTGGTCTTTCTGCGGGGCGAGGACGAAATGGCTCAGCGTAATGCCAAACGCGTGGCGCTCACTGCGACCAGCATCACCTTCTTGACCTCACTCTTCGTGCTCGCTGGGTTTGATCCAAGCGACACGGGCTTCCAGTTTGTGGAAGAACGCGATTGGCTGATGGGCCTGAAGTACAAAATGGGTGTCGATGGTATTTCGATCCTGTTTGTGATGCTCACCACCTTCATCATGCCGCTTGTGATCTGGGCGTCTTGGGACGTGAAAGTGCGGGTGAAGGAATATATGGTTGCTTTCCTGCTCTTGGAAACGCTGATGCTCGGCGTGTTCATGGCGCTGGATCTGGTGCTCTTCTACCTGTTCTTTGAGGCAGGCCTGATCCCGATGTTCCTGATCATCGGCATTTGGGGCGGTGCGAACCGCATCTACGCCTCCTTCAAGTTCTTCCTCTACACCTTCCTTGGCTCGGTGCTGATGCTGGTGGCGATGATTGCAATGTATGTGGATGCGGGGACGACCGATATTCCAACATTGATGAGCCACAGCTTTGCCTCTGGCACCATGAACATTATGGGCATCACCGTCATTGGCGGTATGCAGACTCTGATGTTCCTGGCGTTCTTTGCGTCCTTCGCGGTGAAAATGCCAATGTGGCCAGTACACACCTGGTTGCCGGACGCGCACGTTCAGGCGCCCACAGCTGGCTCCGTGGTTCTGGCAGCGATCCTCTTGAAGATGGGCGGCTACGGCTTCCTGCGCTTCAGCCTGCCAATGTTCCCAATCGGTGCAGAGGTTCTGACCCCGCTGGTTCTTTGGATGTCGGCCATCGCGATTGTCTATACCTCGCTGGTCGCCCTTGTGCAGGAAGACATGAAAAAGCTGATCGCCTATTCCTCGGTGGCCCACATGGGCTATGTGACCATGGGCATCTTTGCAGCGAACCAACAGGGCATCGACGGTGCGATTTTCCAGATGATCAGCCACGGTTTCATCTCCGGCGCGCTCTTCCTGTGTGTGGGCGTGATCTATGACCGGATGCACACCCGTGAGATCGACGCCTACGGTGGTCTTGTGAACCGCATGCCCGCTTATGCGCTGATCTTCATGTTCTTCACCATGGCCAACGTTGGCCTTCCGGGCACTTCTGGCTTTGTCGGCGAATTCTTGACCCTCATGGGCGTGTTCCAGGCCAACACTTGGGTCGCACTGATCGCCACCTCCGGCGTGATCCTGTCCGCGGCCTATGCGCTGTGGCTCTATCGCCGCGTGGTGATGGGGGATTTGATCAAGGAAAGCCTGAAGACCATCTCCGACATGACCAGCCGCGAAAAGATGATCTTTGCACCGCTGGTCGCCATGACGCTGATCTTGGGTGTCTACCCATCCCTGGTCACCGACATCATCGGTCCCTCGGTCGAGAACCTGATTTCCAACTATGACACCGCACTGGCTCATGGCGCGTCCGCCAGCCAGACAGCATCGCACTAAGGAGCGCTTGAGATATGATCCAGGCTGACCTGAATATCATCTTGCCGGAAATCCTGCTGGCGCTCTTCGCCATGCTGGCGTTGGTGACGGTGGTTTACACTGGCAAGGACAAAATGGCGTCGATGCTGACTTGGCTGACCGCCGGTGTGTTTGCCATCCTCGCCGTGTGGATTGGCATGTCAGGCGACGGTGATAACATCGCCTTCAACGGCATGTTCCACGACGACGCTTTCTCTCGTTTCGCCAAAGTCGCGATGCTGCTGGCCGGTGCCGCGGTGCTGGTGATGGGCGCGGACTATATGAAACGCCGCAACATGCTGCGCTTTGAGTATCCAATCCTTGTCGCTCTGGCGATGGTTGGCATGATGGTGATGGTATCTGCTGGCGACCTGATGGCGCTTTACATGGGCCTTGAGCTGCAGTCCCTGTCGCTCTACGTCGTTGCCACCCTGCGCCGTGATGGCGTGAAATCCACCGAAGCTGGGATGAAGTATTTCCTGCTTGGTGCGCTGTCTTCCGGTTTGCTGCTCTACGGTTCCTCGCTGGTCTACGGCTTTGCGGGCACCACAACATTTGCCGGCATCATCGAAGCGGTTGGCCACGGGCACACGCCACTGGGTCTTCTATTTGGTCTGACCTTTGTGATCTCCGGTCTGGCATTCAAAGTCTCTGCCGTTCCGTTCCACATGTGGACGCCGGATGTTTACGAGGGTGCTCCGACCCCTATCACCGCGTTCTTTGCAACCGCGCCAAAGTTGGCCGCTATGGGCCTGTTTGCCCGCGTGCTGTTTGACGCCTTTGGTGGTGTGATTGGCGACTGGCAACAAATCATCGCGCTTCTGTCCGTGCTGTCCATGTTCCTCGGCGCTGTGGCCGCCATTGGTCAGACCAACATCAAGCGTCTGATGGCCTATTCCTCCATCGCGCATATGGGCTACGCTCTTATGGGCCTTGCCGCAGGCACTGCGCTGGGTGTCGAGGCCATGCTGATCTACATGGCGATTTACGTGACCATGAACGTGGGTACCTTTGCCTTCATCCTGTCGATGGAAAAAGACGGTCAGCCTGTCACCGATATCGCGTCACTGAACCAGTACAGCAAGCAGTCCTCTGGGCGTGCTTTGGCGCTCCTGGTTCTGCTGTTCTCACTAGCAGGCGTGCCACCATTCCTGGGCTTCTTTGGTAAGTTGAGTGTCCTGCTCGCTGCCGTAGATGCGGGACTTGCTTGGCTTGCCATCGCAGGTGTGGTCGCGTCGGTAATCGGTGCCTTCTACTACCTCCGTATCGTTTACTTCATGTACTTCGGTGAAGAAGGCGACAAACTCGACACGCCTCGGTCGCCGGTACAGCAAGTGATGCTGATGGCGAGCGCCGCGATCATGTTGCTTGGCATCGTCAACTTCTTTGGTGTGGACTCTGCCGCCCAAGCCGCTGCCGCAGCATTGATGCCGCATTGATCCCCAAGTAAGGACACCACATGTGACGCGCCCCACTGGGGCGCGTTGCTGTTTTAGACCAACCGCTGAGAGACGGATTGACGATGAGCAACTGGCCTGAAGGATACGGACGTCGCGTGCTGGCTGAAGTCGACAGCACCAATGCCGAAGCCGCCCGCATCGCGCCAGAACTGGCTGGCCCCGAATGGATTCTTGGCCTGCGACAAACTCAAGGTCGAGGCCGCCGCGGCAGGGCATGGGTCGATCCCGTGGGCAATTTTGCGGGCACTCTGGTAATGCGCCCGGCAGAAGCCCCCGATCAGGTTGCGCTACGCTCCTTCGTGGCGTCTTTGGCACTGTATGATGCATTTGTTGGTGTCACTGGCCGCTCTGATGGGCTTGCGCTCAAATGGCCCAACGACGTGCTGCTTAATGGTGGCAAAGTCGCTGGCATTCTTCTAGAAAGCGCAGGCATGGCCGGTGGGGCGGTCAGCCATATTGCGATTGGGATTGGCGTCAACCTCGCCCACGCACCCGACACCGGCGCAGTTGAAGCACAAGCCACGCGTCCTGTGTCCTTGCTCAACGAAACCGGCGCAGCCGTTACGCCGGAAGACTTTCTCGATGCGCTGGCACCGGCCTACGCTCATTGGGAAGCCCAGTTCAGCACCTATGGCTTTGAGCCGATCCGCACGGCGTGGCTGACTCGTGCTGCACGGATTGGGGAGGTCATCACCGCCCGAACCACCCGTGACGAAACGACCGGAACCTTCGAAACGGTAGACAGCGCAGGCAATCTGGTGTTGAAGACCGCGAAGGGCCGCGTGGCTATCCCCGCAGCCGACATCTTTTTCTGACCCGCGCAAAGAGGGACCAAGACCTATGCTTCTGGCCATTGACTGCGGCAACACCAACACCGTGTTCTCAATTTGGGATGGGGAGCAATTCCTCTGCACCCTGCGCACGTCGACCCACCATGCCCGCACAGCTGATGCCTACTTCACGTGGTATTCGACGCTGATCAACCATTATGGCATCAAGGCCGAGATCACCGATGTGATCATCTCCTCCACCGTACCGCGAGTTGTGTGGAACCTGCGTGTGTTCGCAGACCGCTTCTTCAACTGTCGGCCTCTCGTGGTGGGCAAGCCGGAATGCAAATTGCCGCATCAACCGCGTGTGGATCAAGGAACTCAGCCTGGCCCGGACCGCCTGGCCAATGCTGTGGCGGCGTTTGACCGGCATGGCGGTAATGTGGTGGTGGTCGACTTTGGCACGGCGACAAACTTTGACGTTGTTGCCGAAGACGGCGCCTATGTCGGCGGCGTGATCGCGCCGGGCGTTAACTTGAGCCTCGAGGCGTTGCACTCCGGCGCGGCAGCTTTGCCACATGTGGACATCAGCCAGCCGGAAAAAGTGATCGGAACCAACACTGTCGGCTGTATTCAGTCTGGGGTGTTCTGGGGATACACCGGCCTGATTGAGGGCATCATCGCCCGCATCAAGGCCGAGTACGGCGCCCCAATGAAAGTGGTGGGTACAGGTGGCCTCGCGCCGCTGTTTGAGCAGGGCGATCACCTGTTTGACACCATCGAAGACGATTTGACGATGCACGGCTTGACCGTGATCCATGATTACAACAAGGAGCAGGGCGCATGAGCGACCGCTTGATCTATCTGCCGCTGGGCGGCTCCGGCGAAATCGGCATGAACGCCTATGTCTACGGCTACGGCCCGGCTGACAATGAGCGCCTCATCTTGGTCGACATCGGCGTGGCCTTTTCCGACATGGAAACCAGCCCTGGAGTAGACCTGATCTTTGCCGACATCACGTGGCTGGAGGAAAACAAATCCCGCCTTGAGGCGGTGTTCATCACCCACGGCCACGAAGACCACATCGGTGCCGTCGGCCACTATTGGGAGCGCCTCGGCGTGCCGGTCTACGCCCGCGCCTTTACCGCCAACCTGGCGCGCCACAAAATGGCAGATCGCGGTCAGCCCGAAGAGGTCGTCCGCACCGTCTCCGCATGGCCGGAAACGACCGACGCCGGTCCGTTCAAAGTCGGCTTCCTGCCGATCAGCCACTCCATCCCGGAAAGCGCCGCCCTGGTCATCGACACGCCCGCAGGCCGTGTGATCCATTCTGGCGACTTCAAACTGGATGAAACCCCATTGGTGGGCGAACCCTTTGACCCGGTGCTTTGGGCCGAGGTTTCCAAAGACGGCGTCAAGGCTCTAATCTGTGACTCCACCAACGTGTTTTCACCCCACGAAGGCCGTTCCGAGGCCTCTGTTGGTCCTGAGATCGAAAAGTTGGTGGCGGCAGCGCCGAACATGGTGGTTGCCACAACCTTCGCCTCCAATGTCGCCCGTGTCAAAACGCTGGCGGAGGCGGGCGAACGGGCAGGGCGCTCCATCTGCCTGATGGGCCGCGCCATGCGCCGCATGATCGAGGCCGCGATCCAAACAGGCGTGCTGTCTGATTTCCCCAAAGTGGTCAGCCCGGAAGATGCCGCGAGCATTCCACGTGAAAATCTGATGCTGCTGGTGACTGGCTCTCAAGGCGAGCGCCGCGCTGCTAGCGCACAGTTGGCCCGTGGCAAATACAACGGCATCACGCTGAAAGAAGGTGACCTGTTCCTCTTCAGCTCGAAAACCATTCCGGGCAATGAAAAGGGCGTTATCCGCATCATCAACCAATTCTCCGAAATGGGTGTGGATGTGGTCGACGACAGCTCTGGCAAATACCACGTGTCAGGGCATGCCAACCGGCCTGACCTTGCGCGTCTGCATGACATCGTGAACCCCACCATGGTGATCCCAAACCACGGTGAACATCGTCATTTGCGCGAACACGCCAAACTGGCCAACGAGGCCGGTCGCGGGTCCATCGTCGCGGTGAATGGCACCATGCTGGACCTGACCGGCGAGCAGCCTTCCATTGCTGGCTATGTGGAAACAGGCCGCACCTATCTGGACGGTCACACACAAATCGGCGCGCTCGATGGCATCATTCGGGACCGTATCCGCATGGCGCTCAATGGCCATGTGATTGTGACCGTGCTGCTGGACGAGGACGACGAGCCGCTGGGCGACGCTTGGTGCGAGCTGATGGGGTTGCCGGAACTGGGCCGTTCACAGGCGCCACTGGTGGATGTGCTCGAAGAAGATGTCACCCAGTTCTTGGGCCGCGCCAAAGAGAAAACTTTGGCGGATGATGACAAGATCGAAGGCGACATTCGCCGCATCGTGCGCAACTCCGCGCGTGACGAGATTGGCAAAAAGCCGGAAGTCACGGTGATTGTCAGCCGCCTGAGCTAGGCGCTCACCAGCACAAAATTGAGGAATATTTTGGTCCGCTTGCCTATGGCTTGCGGACCAATTTTTTGACGATCCGCCGTGTCAGCGGCGCCAGAACCAACACCAGCGGAAAGGCGACCATCCAACTGGCGACCCACGCGCTTAGCCACATCGCGACAAAGCCAGGCACCAACCCACCGACCAAAAAGGTTGAGATGAACGTGACCACATTGGTCATCATGCCAGACAGTATGAGCCCAAACAGGATGGGCTCAAACCGTGCTGGTATCATTGCGCGCCCTGTTCGCGGCGCTCTTCAAAGCTCATGGCGATGAAGCTCGGCATATGATCGCCCATGCCAACAACCTTGTTGCCGTCATCGCGGCGGTCATTGCGCCCCCGGCCACGACCACGACGGTTGTTGTCGTCCCGATCACGCCCACGGCTGTCGTCTCGCTTGCGCTTGTCTTCCTTGACCGGCGCTTCTGCCGCTTCCACCACTTCCGGCTTGGTGCCCACCTTCGGCGCGTCGTCTTCCTTGCGCTTACGAGACTTGCGTGGCTCGACCTTCACCGGATTTTCAATACGCGGGATCTCTTTTTGGATCAGCGCCTCAACCGCATCAAACTGCTTTTCGTCGCGCGGGCTGCAAATCGTGATCGCCTTGCCTTCACGCCCCGCACGACCGGTGCGCCCAATACGGTGCACATAGTCTTCGGCGTGGCCGGGCACATCAAAGTTGAATACGTGGCTCACGCTTGGCACATCCAAGCCACGGGCTGCCACATCAGAGGCCACCAGCAGGCGCAGCTCGCCATTGCGGAACGCATCCAGCGTTTTGGTACGTTGGGACTGATCCAGATCGCCATGGATCGGCGCAGCGTCATAGCCGTATTTCTTCAACGACTTGGCGCAGATATCTACGTCTGTTTTGCGATTACAGAAGATCACAGCGTTGGTGCATTTGTCACCTTCCGCATCGATCAGCGCTCGCAGAACTTTACGCTTTTCGCTACCTTCGCGGTCACGGCGGGAGGCTTTGAACATTACAACGTTCTGCTCAATGGTCTCACTTGCGGTCGCCTGACGTGCCACTTCTACCCGCTCCGGGTTGGACAGGAACGTATTGGTGATCCGTTCAATCTCGGGCGCCATGGTTGCAGAGAAGAACAACGTCTGGCGGGTGAATGGCGTCAGGCCGAAGATGCGTTCGATATCGGGAATAAATCCCATATCCAGCATGCGGTCGGCTTCGTCCACCACCATGACTTTTACGTCGGACAGGATCAGCTTGCCGCGCTCGAAATGGTCCAGCAAACGGCCTGGTGTGGCGATCAGAACATCGACACCTTTGTCGATGATCAGCTCTTGTTCTTTGAAGCTCACCCCACCAATCAACAGCGCCTTGGTCAGCTTCAGGTGTTTGGAATAGGTGTCAAAGTTTTCGGCAACCTGCGCCGCCAACTCCCGTGTTGGGCACAATACCAGGCTGCGCGGCATGCGTGCGCGTGCGCGCCCACGCGCCAGCAGCGACAGCATCGGCAGCGTGAAGCTTGCGGTCTTACCGGTCCCGGTTTGCGCAATGCCAAGCACGTCGCGGCCTTCCAATGCCGAAGGAATCGCACCGGCCTGGATTGGGGTTGGCGTTTCATATCCCGCTTCGGTAATCGCTTTGAGTACCTTCGGGTTGAGGTTCAGGTCAGAGAATTTTGTCATATGTATCCGTGGTTTACGGACACTCTTTGGCCCGTAGCGGCGTCTCGGATCGGGCCCGGCTGGCCCCGCGTCGATGGCGTTTTTGATCCACGGGGCCTTCTATCGCAAGCGCAGCGTCAGGTCAATAAAACCGAATATGTATCAAGTCTTTGGCGTTGTTTGGAAAACACTACATGTCAAAGGCGGGGAAGTGTTTCCGCCGCTTTGCATCCAAATCCAGTTGATGGCTGCGCAACAGCCCATGTGCCGCGAGCTTCGCCCGCAACTCGGGGGTCGCGACGCAGACTTCCTGAAAAAACTGCCGCAAGCCGTCCGGCTCCTCAGCCAAATGTACAAACAACTTGTGCAGGTTCAGCCCGCCCTGATCCTCCGGCACCGCCGAGCCCAGCTCATCTCGGTAAGAGCCTTTCTTGTGCCGGTAGGCAAAGCTCTGCATCCAATGGTCCCAGCCTGTGGTGTGCAAGTGCAGCAGCGCCATATCTCGAAGCTCCACTTGGCCCGGATTTTGCTGTCCGTTCTGCATCACATTGTGGATTTTGATCGCCATGTCTTTTTGCCCTGTGCGCAGGAACATCTTGCCCGCGACATGGCTGACAAAGCCGTTATTCAGGTACGGTGCGAAATTGGGATAGATCTCCGCAACGATCCGTTTTCGCAATGTGCTGTCGGCGATAAACGACTTGAAGTGGATCACGTCGGTCTTGTCCTCTGAAGCCATCGCTTCCGCCGGACGCACACGGGCGACCAAGCACTCCTCCGGCAGCTCGGCAAGCTGTTCGGTGATTGACCGATCCGGCCAAAGAAACTCGTCCACATCGATATGCAACAGCCAATCCACCTTCTTGGCGCGATTGTAGGCGTGGCGCACGTTGAACGATTGCCGAGGCTGATGCATGGGCGGTTTCTTACCGCGCGTCTTTTGCCAGTAGTTGTCACCGGTGCGGACAACCGTCAGTTGGGGATGCGGTTTGAGTTGTGCTTTGGCTTCGGGATTGGCGGCATCTAGGTAAATCCAGACATGGGTTGCGCCAAGTTCCAAATGGTGCGCGACGAAGTTCAGAATATCGATAGCCGAGGCTTTGATCGTTGCCACCACGCCCCATGTCGGCGTTGTGCTCATTTGCGGGCCTGTTGGCGTTCTTTTTTGGCCCGCATCTGTGCCAAGCGGCGGAACACGCCGCCAGGTTCCTCAATCAGTTCCTGCAACAGATGATCCACCAACGGCGCAATTACCGGATCGCTTTTGCCCCTCTCCCAGATCGGTGCGATCACGTTGATATCCAGCCCGCCATGCATCAACGAAAACGCTTCCATGTCCAGTGGCAGGCGTGTTTTCACGCGTTTGCCAAAGCCATATTCCTTGCTGGGCTTCAGTCCCCCAAACGTGCGCTCAAATTCGTAAAGCTTCATCATGCCAAACAGCATGCGCAGCCCTTGACCAACCTCGCGTTGCGCCGGGGTCTCCCCATGATCGGCAAATGTCTGCACTGAGCTGACCAACCAGCGCAGGTTCAATTCCGAAATCAGATGCGCGGACTCCTCGGCCCATATCCGGCAAAACAGCGCAGCAGTTTGGGGGGGCTGTTCCCGCTTGCGCAGGTTGGAAATCAGCTGTGCATTCAGGAATGCCAATTCGCTCAACCCCACAAATTCTTCGGCAATCTGACGACGCTTACGGGCCCAACTGGTGTTTGGATCGGCTGGCCCCTTTTGCGCGGCCCTTTCCGGCACAATCGCATTTCTCAGAACCGATAGGTTCACATCTAATGGCGGTAGGTCTTCAGGGCCAAAGTCAAATGGATCGCGGCGCCCATGGTAGCGCTCCATCATGTAGGCGTAACCGCCCGGATAGGTGAGGTTTTTTTCTGACATGGCGCGATGTTTGCACGGGGCGCACCCCCGTGCAATCGCAGAGTGTGTCAGACCATCATTTCCTTCGTCGCGCTCAGCGTGACATCCGGATAATCACGGGCCACGCGGTCGATGTCCCACTGCAAACGGGTCAGGAACACCACATCACCATCGTTATCGTAGCTGATGTGTTGCTTGTTCATATCCGCAAACTTTTCAACCGCTTGCCGCTCACCATGTACCCAGCGGGCCGAGGTGAATTGGCTCTGTTCAAATCGAACAGGCAGGCCGTATTCCATCTCGATCCGGCTGGCGAGCACTTCAAACTGAAGCTGGCCCACTACGCCCACAATAAATCCTGAGCCTATCATTGGTTTGAAGACCTTCGCCGCGCCTTCCTCGGCAAATTGCATCAGCGCTTTTTCGAGGTGTTTGGCCTTGAGCGGATCGCCAGCGCGGATGCCTTGCAACAGTTCTGGGGCAAAGCTCGGAATGCCGGACACACGCAATGCTTCGCCTTCGGTCAGCGTGTCGCCAATGCGCAGTTGGCCGTGGTTTGGGATACCAATGATATCGCCCGCCCAAGCCTCTTCGGCCAACTCACGGTCAGACGCGAGGAACAGCACAGGGTTGGAGATCGCCATCGGCTTTTTGGTGCGCACGTGGGTCAGCTTCATGCCGCGCTTAAAGTGCCCTGAGGCCATCCGTACAAAGGCCACACGGTCGCGGTGTTTCGGGTCCATATTGGCCTGAACCTTAAACACAAACCCGGCGACTTTCTTCTCTTCCGGGGCAATCTTACGGGGTTCAGCGCTCTGAACCTGCGGCTCCGGCCCATAGGTGCCAATCCCGTCCATCAGTTCTTTGACGCCAAAGGAGTTGATCGCCGAGCCAAACCAGATCGGGGTCATATGCCCCTCAAGCACGGCCTGCGGGTCCAGCGCCGGCAGCAGCTCTTTTGCCATCTCAATTTCTTCCCGCAGCTGTTCCAGCAGATGCTCCGGCACGTGATCGGCCAGCTTCGGGTCGTCCAACCCGTCAATCTGCACGCTTTCGGCCACAACGTTCCGGTCGGCGCGATCCATCAGTTCCAGTCGGTCGTTGAGCATGTCATAGGTGCCCAAGAAGTCCCGTCCTACGCCAATGGGCCAGCTTGCTGGTGTCACATCAATGGCCAGGTTCTCTTGAATCTCATCAATGATGTCAAAGGTATCTCGGCTTTCCCGGTCCATCTTGTTACAGAAGGTCAGGATCGGCAGATCACGCAGGCGGCACACTTCAAACAGTTTTTGCGTCTGGCTTTCCACACCTTTCGCGCCGTCAATCACCATCACCGCGGCGTCCACGGCGGTCAGCGTGCGATAAGTGTCTTCGGAGAAGTCGCTGTGGCCTGGTGTGTCCACCAGATTGAAGCGAAACGTGCCAAAATCAAACGACATCGCAGAGGCCGACACGGAAATTCCGCGGTCTTTTTCCATCTGCATAAAGTCAGAGCGCGTGCGGCGTGCTTCGCCTTTGGCCCGCACCTGTCCGGCCATCTGAATCGCACCACCATAAAGGAGGAACTTTTCAGTCAGCGTGGTCTTACCGGCGTCCGGGTGCGAGATGATCGCAAAGGTGCGACGGCGCGCAATCTCGGGCGGCAACTCGGGGCGGTTTGTCTGCGTGTCCAACATGTCCGCGCGTATAGGTCGCACAGCGCCAATTCGCAAGGAAAAGCGGTGGGTCCTACTTGGAGGAAGCGCGTTTCAAAAGCTCGACCGCATCAGGACGATCCAACAGGCTTTCGTGTACTTCCAAATGCGCCTGCGGCATACCGCGTGCCGCGTTGGAGACCGGACGGAGGCGCTTTTTCACTTCTTCCGGCACCGCAGGGCGGGTGCGGGTGTCCATCTGCATGGTCTCGGCAGAAATACCTTCTGCAAAGATGATTTGATGGGTGTCAAACATGATCTGGTAGTAGTCCACAAACCCGCCTTCGTCGGCGTAGACCGTGTCCCCATTCACCAGATGCCGCGCCTTGATTAGCAACTCGCTACGCCCCACACCGATATGATCGTGACGTTGATAGACAAAGAGCCGGTGATCCGGGCTCACACGAAGGTCTTGTGTGTTGTTGAGCGTGCCCGCGGTGATCACAATCGGAGCAAACTCGCCGCTTGCCCGCTGTACGGCATGGCCGATCCAGCGTACTTCCTGTGGTCCGTCATCCCGCGTTAGGACACGATCGCCCACAGACAAATCTTCCACGCGACGTTGCTCGCCCGTCGCCATTGTGATGCGCGTGCCGCCGGTGAAACTGACACATGCCAACTGGGCCAATTTGGTGGAAGCCGCCCCACGATCCACACCCACCAAAACATACTCGCCTTTGGGGGTCAGGGGGGCCAACGGCGCGCCGTAGACCTCAACGACACCGCCGTGCTCGTCAACTTCGACCAACACCAGAATTTCAATCGTGTCGCCGCTGGGCGGCATGAAAGTCGCAACGCAATCCAAGTAAACCCGTGCACCTAAAGTGCCCAGGCTGTATTCGCTCGCAATGAAGTGCTGCCCCTCGCTGTCGGTCCGCAGGGCAAGGCTCTTTTCTTCGGCATCAAAACTCAGCGTGTAGATGTCGTCCGGAACCAGCTCTTCAGCGAAGGACAAAGAATCCCCAAGGTTGGCCCCATCCGTCACAATAAGCGCGTCTGCCGGATAAACAGGCAGGCGCTGAGAAGGTTGGGAGCTGTCTTGTACTTGGCTGGTCATTACTTGCCTACTTTAGTCCACTGCAAAGGGTCTTTGAAACCGTGAAGTGACACGTAAATGTGGCAACACAAGGCCACGGCCCCGGCATTATGCTGGCATCCTGTCAAATTTGGGTATTTCTTACCCCCACAACAAAGGGGAGAATCGCATGGAATTGGGAATAAAGGGTAAACGTGCACTGGTTTGCGCGTCCTCAAAGGGTCTCGGTTTGGGCTGTGCTCGCGCTTTGGCTGCGGAAGGTGTTGATCTGATCATGAACGCACGCGGCGTTGAGGCGCTCGAGACCGCTGCCGCTGACATCCGATCTGAATTTGGCGTGGACGTGCAGGCGATTGCTTGTGATGTGACCACCGCCGAAGGCCAGGCCAAACTTATCGAGGCCGCGCAAGGCGTCGATATTCTGGTCAACAATGCTGGCGGCCCGCCTCCTGGCATGTGGACGGATTGGGATCGCGACGATTTCATTTCCGCCTTGGACGCCAACATGCTGGCACCCATCGCGCTGATTAAAGCGCTGGTGCCGGGCATGATGGAACGCGGCTGGGGCCGTGTGGTGAACATCACCTCGGTGTCGGTGAAATCGCCGATTCCGGTGCTGGGTCTGTCCAACGCCGCACGCGCAGGCCTCACCGGCTACGTGGCTGGCACCGCCCGTCAGGTCGCAGGCAAAGGCGTGACCATCAATAACCTTTTGCCAGGCATTCATGCCACCGACCGCGCCGTGTCATTGGACAAGGCCGTGACCGAGCAGCAGGGCATTTCTATGGACGAAGCCAAAGCGCAACGGGCCGCCACAATCCCTGCAGGGCGCTATGGCACGCCGGATGAATTTGGCGCAACCTGTGCGTTCCTTTGCTCGCATCACGCAGGCTTTATCGTCGGGCAGAATGTTCTGCTGGACGGCGGTGCCTTTGCATCTGCTATGTAAGCGCGAGTAGTAGACTAAATGGCGCGAGGTGTGGGTGTGTCCCAGGGTTTTTCACTGAAAGATGAATTGTTTAACGCAGATAGCCTTGGCGATCTGGCGGCGGAATTTGCCGCTGGCGTGCCGGGGTTTGATCGCGAGGGTTTTCATCAAGAAGTTGTGGCTGGGCTTCAGGGGCGTGAGCTCATGGAGCGCATGGAATGGATTGCCGACTGCATCGAAAAACGCCTCGCGCCAGACTTCCCTGAAATGGCGGACCAGCTTGAGGCGGCCATGCCGCCCGCGCTTGATCCGTCTCTGAAGGATGATGACTTTGGCCGCTTTATCCATGCGGTGCCTGGTATTCTGGCCACCCGCCATGGCGTTGAAGAGCATCGGGATCGGGCGCTTGACTTGCTGGAAGAGGCGACAAAGCGCTTCTCCATGGAGTTCTACATCCGCGCCTTCATCAACCGCTGGCCCGACGAGACCTTTGCCCGTCTGCATGACTGGGCCGAGAATGACAATTACCACGTCCGCCGTCTGGTGAGTGAAGGCACACGTCCAAAGCTGCCCTGGGCCAAGAAAATCGACATCGATCCTTTGTCGACGTTGCCCTTACTGGCAAAACTGCACGCCGATCCAACGCGCTACGTGACCCGGTCGGTGTCCAATCACCTCAACGATATTTCCAAACTCTCCACCGACACAGTGGTCAGCCAATTGGCCGACTGGAAAGAGCAGGGTAAGCAGGCCCCAAAAGAACTGGACTGGATGACGCGTCATTCTTTGCGTACAGCCGTCAAGGCCGGCCATTCTGGCGCGCTGTCGATGCTTGGGTTCCACGCAGACGCGCCCATCACATTGGACAGTCTTTCGGTGGGTGGCGACAGCATCCAAATCGGCGATGCGCTACAGGTCGAAACAACACTGTCGACGGACGGTCCATCCCCCGTGCCGGTGATGGTCGACTATGTGTTGAGTTTCCATCGCCCCAACGGGCGTGGCAGTGACAAGGTCTTTAAACTCAAGCAAGGCAAAATCCCTGCTGGAAAGCCCCTTACACTGGCCAAAAAGCACCCGCTCAAAGCCAACGCGAGCACGTTTCAATTGCATCCCGGTCCACACAAACTGGCCATTCAGGTCAACGGGCGCGTGCTGGGTGATGTGGCGTTTGATCTGACGGAACCCACGTAACCCTCTGACGTTTCATCACGTTTCTGTGGGGCGGCTAGCTTGACGGTGGGCCGCCTGCTAGGCCGTCCCCAAATCTGAACGGGACACGACCATGCACGCTGCCACACTTATCACCATCTTTGCCGCCATTCTTTTGCTCAGCCTCGTTGTCGCCCCCAAGCGAGCCACAGTTGTGGGCTTCTTTGGCGGGCAGTCCGCAGAAGGACAGGCGCCCTCGCTGTGGACCTTGGTGCTGTCGCAGGTCACCACCTGGATCTTCGCCCGCTCGCTCATGAATGCTGCCATTCTAGGTTTCTACTACGGAATTGCAGGCACCTTGGCCTATGCGGCTTACTACGCGTCGTTCCTGACGGGCGGCTACATTGTAAATCGTATGCGCGGGCAGGGCGCTGGCTCGGTACAGGACTGGCTCACCTCGCGCTTTGGCACCGCTGGCACCACTGCCTATAATGTGGTGATCGCCTTGCGGCTTTTGTCCGAAGTGTTCGCCAATTTGCTGGTGGTTGGCTTGATCTTCAGCGCCGCGCTTCCGGAGGTTGCTAATGCGGGCACAATCTCCATCCTGATCGTTGGTGTGGTCGCGCTGGCTTACTCCGCTTGGGGCGGCCTCTCCGCAGCTTTGCGCACAGACGTGGTACAGATGCTGCTGTTTCTTGTTGTGTTCGGCATCGCCTTTGTTGCAATGGTGCTGCGCCCCGAATTCAACTTCAGCGCCGTCCTAACAGCGCCCGGCGCCTCTGGACCGCACAATGGCTGGGTGCTTCTGGTCGTCGCCGCGCTTCAGGTGTTTTCCTATCCGGTACATGACCCGGTGATGATGGACCGCGGCTTCCTTGCGGACCGCGACACCACTCGCAAAAGCTTCCTGTACGCTTTCTGGCTGTCCACACTCTGCATCATCGCCTTTGGTTTCTTTGGCATCCAGGCCTCGCTTGAGGGTGCCGCCTATGAAGGCCAGTTGATCGGCACTTGGAGTGCCATGTTCCCCACATGGGTTTTCACCCTGCTGATCCTCTCGCTCCTGGTGTCCGCGCTGTCTACATTGGACTCTGCGCTGAGCTCCGCCGCCCGTCTGGTGGTCGAGGAACTCAAACTCGCTCCGCGCACTCTGGCTGGCGGCCGCGTTTCCATGTTGGTTTTTGCTCTTGCAGGTGGCGCCCTGACACTTTGGGGCAATCAAACTCTGTTTGACGCCGTCGCCGTATCCGGCACCGCCTCAATGTTCCTCACCCCTGTATTGGTTGCCAGCCTGATTGGCGGGCGCGATGTGCCGCTCTGGTCTTACATGGCCTGCTTCTTCACCGCGCTTTACGGTGCTGTCGCATACATGTTCCGCGACACCGAATTTGTGGCACAATTTCTGTATGACGGGCACAAATACGAGCAGCTCCTGCAGATCTGCGTCATCGTTCTGGCCGTCGGGTTTGCCGCAGTTCTGATCGGGAGCCGCAGGGTTGAAGCGCGGGTAGGGGGCTGATACACCACTGCGAAACCCGATGAAAAACATCGGGGATTGCAAGAGGCCTCCCGTGCAGCCGACATCCACTTCGACGCCACCACGTTTGGAAATCCGCAACCTGCGCCGCCGCTTTGGCAACCGGCAGGTCGTGGACGATGTGTCTCTGACTCTGCAATCGGGCAAGGTCACCTGCCTGCTTGGCCCCTCGGGCTGTGGCAAGTCCACCACCCTGCGCATGATTGCCGGTGTGGACATGCAAGACAGCGGCGAAATCTATGTGGACGGCAAATTGATCTGTGACACCGTGTTCCGCATCCCGCCGGAACGCCGCCAGATTGGCTTGATGTTTCAAGACTTTGCGCTCTTTCCGCACCTCTCGGTGAGCGACAACGTCGCCTTTGGCCTCAAAGGCAGCAAAGACGAAAAGCGCGCCCGCGTTGAGGAACTGTTGGCCAAGGTGAACCTTGGCTGGGCGATCGACAAATATCCGCACCTGCTGTCCGGGGGCGAGCAACAACGCATCGCCTTGGCCCGCGCATTGGCGCCACGCCCACGCATCATGCTGATGGACGAGCCGTTCTCTGGTCTCGATAACCGCCTGCGCGACGGCATTCGCGATGAAACTCTCGCGGTTCTGAAGGAAGAAGACACAGCGGTGTTGCTGGTGACGCATGAGCCGGAAGAGGCCATGCGCATGGCGGATGAGATTGCCCTTATGCGCAACGGCAAAATTGTGCAGCAGGGCGCGCCCTACAACATCTACAACGCCCCCAAAGACAAACAGGCGGTGGCGTTTTTTAGCGATATCAACGTGATCCGCTCGGTCAGTAACGGCGCGCTCACCGAAACCCCTTTTGGCCAGTTCCTGACCCCCGGCCTTGCAGACGGCGCGCCGGTCGAAATTGTCATTCGTCCGCAGCACCTGAAACTCGACTTTGATCGCCAAGGCAAAGGCCCTTTGCCAACGCCTTCAGATGGCGTTGCCGCGCGTGGTATTGTGACACGTGCGCGCTTCATGGGCAACGAGAGCCTGGTGGAGTTCAAAATGGACCATGATGGTTCCGCGCTTAAGGTCACTGTGCCCAATGTGTTTTTGCCCAAAGAAGGCACGCCGCTCTGGCTCACTATCCGCCGCGACCGCTGTTTTGTCTTCCCTGCCGAAACCTGAAACGCTTTAGGTCTGCGCGAGGAAATCCTTTAGGCTCTTGCCCGGTTCCTCGACAAACAAGCTTGGCAACACAGTCAGCTCTGCAATCTGATCCACCCGGATTTTCGCAAACCCACCAAGAGTTTCGTCCCAGACAGCCAATGTCCACACGCGCCCCCAATAATCAAGTTTTAGCGGCCGCACGTCCCGCGCCACTTCATCCGTATTGGTGATCCGCAGCTTCTGTCGTGCCCGAATGGCTTCGCGCAGCGGTTCCAAGTATTGAAGCGCCTGAGTTGTTTCCGCAAACGGGTAGGCCGCAAAACCAAACCCTCGGCTCACGCCGCCAATCTCCTCGGGCAAAACCGCATCGATCTTCGCACTCAGGCTTTCAGCCGCCTCCCGCAATGGCCCCTCCATGCCAGCGCCGACCACTTCCAATCCAATATGCAGTGCTTCCAACTCCTCCTCGGTCAGGTTCAACGGCGGCAACGTTAAAACTGCTTTCGCGCGATACCCTGTGCCACGCTCGCCTTCGATGGCCACACCGCTGTTCGCCAGGGTTTGCATGTCGCGATAGATCGTACGCAATGACACCTGCATCGCCGCCGCCAAATCCTCTGCGCGGTGCAAGCCGCCGTCCTTCAGAATTTCCATCAATGCATAGAGCCGGTCCGAGCGGTTTTGAGAGCTGGCCATAGCGGGTGATTCTCCAACTTCCTACCAAAATAATGACAACTGACACAATAGTGTCAAATTGGGCCGTAAAAACCCCAAATATCTCGCCGCACCTCCGCAAATCCGCCTTTTGCCCCTGCGCCCGGCGCGCTAGGACTTTGCTATGAGACTTAGGCGGCCTTTGTGCCACCGACCAAGGGAGACAAAGTCATGTTGAACAATATCGGCCTGCCCGGCATCCTTCTGATCGCAGTTGTGGTTCTTGTCCTGTTTGGACGCGGTAAAATCAGCGGCATCATGGGCGAAGTTGGCAAAGGCATCACCTCGTTCAAAAAAGGCGTGAACGAAGGCGCCAAAGAACTTGAGGAAGAAGCGGCAGACGCGGCCAAGGACGTGACGCCGGCTGACGAAAAAGACAAAGCCTAAGCCGGGCGATCCAAGATGTTTGATCTGGGATGGACCGAGCTTCTGCTCATTGGCATCGTGGCGCTCATTGTTGTGGGGCCCAAAGACCTGCCGGTGATGTTCCGGACGGTCGGGCGTTTTGTCGGCAAAGCCAAGGGCATGGCGCGGGAATTTTCTTCTGCCATGAATCAGGCGGCGGATCAGGCGGGCGTCAAGGATGTGACGGACACTATCAAGGGTGCAACAGACGGATTGGACAAGGTCACCAACCCTTTGAAATCCGCCACCAATGCACTCAACGATTCTGTGGGTGAGGTGAAGCGCTCCATGTCCTATGAACCGGGTGCCGAAACCACACGCTTGTCCAAGGAGCGCGCGGAAGCGGCGGAGAAGATTCGTCAAAAATCCGCCGAGATGGCGCAAGAACGTCTTGACCGGGAAGCCGCTGAGAAAGCCGCCGCCGAGACGGCCGAGAAGAAGGATGAGGCATGAGCGCAAACGACGAAATCGAAGACAGCTCTGCCCCGCTGATCGAGCATCTGGCGGAGTTGCGCACGCGGCTCATCCGCTCCGTGCTCGCGTTTCTGGTGGGCATGGTGCTGGCTTTTGTGGTTGCCGAACCAACGCTGCAATTCCTGTTGGGGCCAATTGAGGAAACCCTGCGGGCGCTGGGCGACCCATCACCAACAATGCAGTATACCTCGCCGCAGGAATACCTCTTCACACTGTTCCGCATCTCCATGGTCGGTGGGTTTATCCTTGCCTTCCCGGTGATCGCGTTTCAATTGTGGCGGTTCGTGGCGCCAGGGCTTTACAAAAACGAGCGTGGTGCGTTTCTGCCTTTCATGATCGCGTCGCCGTTTATGTTCCTGCTTGGCGCCGCTTTTGCGCACTTTGTGGTAACCCCTTTGGCGATGGCCTTTTTCCTTGGCTTCACCGATGTGAGCTCGATCTTTGCGAATTTGCTTGCCAACACCACAAGCGACATGCCTGCAGGCTCTGTTGTGGTCCCGGAAACCGACAGCGGCATCAAAATCACCTTCTTTGGTAAGGTGAACGAAAGTCTGGATATTTCGCTGAAGTTCATCATGGCTTTTGGCCTCTGCTTCCAGTTGCCAGTGCTTCTGACCCTGATGGGCAAGGCTGGTCTGGTGAACGCCGAAGGCCTTGGACGCGTGCGCAAATATGCCATGGTGGGCATTCTGGTTCTGGCAGCATTGGTTACACCGCCGGATGTCACTACACAGCTGATCCTCTTCACGGTGGTCTATGGCCTCTACGAAGTCTCGATCTTCTTGGTGCGTCGCGTGGACCGTCAACGGGTCGCCAAGTTGAAAGCCGAAGGCGTCTACTTTGAGGACGACGAAGAAGGCGAAGACGAGGCAGACATAGCCGACGCGGAAAGCCACAAGTAATGCGATCTATAGCTAAGAAATCCGGCGCATCCCCTTTGGGATGCGCCTTTTTCTTTGGCCTCTTGTTGTCCCGCCGTGAACATGGTCTGTATCGCGCAAGACAGCAGGAGACCCGCCATGGATGACACCACTTTGACCCGCATCGCCGAAGCGCTGGAACGCATGGCACCGGCCCCCATGGCCGCTCCAGACTTCGCTGCTGCCGATGGCTTTGTCTGGCATGTGGAGCCGGACCGGCTGGAGCCTGTGACCAAGATCAACCGCGTATCACTAGATTTGCTGGTGGGCATCGACCGCTCCCGTGACACGCTTCTGGACAACACCCGCCAATTTGCGCGCGGTCTTCCGGCAAACAACGCCTTGCTGTGGGGCGCGCGAGGCATGGGCAAATCCTCTATCGTGAAGGCCGTGCACGCCCAAGTCATCGCTGAAGGCCTGCCGCTTAAAATCGTAGAACTGCAACGCGAGGACCTGCCGTCCGTGGCGCGGCTCCTGAACCTTCTGCGCGCCAGCGAGGAGCGCTTCCTGCTGTTCTGTGACGACCTCAGCTTCAGCCACGATGATCAGCACTACAAATCGCTCAAGGCCGTGCTGGACGGCGGCATTGAAGGCCGCCCTGACAACGTGGTGTTCTATGCCACCTCCAATCGCCGTCACCTGATGCCGCGGGACATGATCGAAAACGAGCGCAGCTCTGCGATCAACCCGTCTGAAGCGGTCGAGGAAAAAGTCTCGCTGTCAGATCGCTTTGGCCTCTGGCTGGGTTTTCACCCATGCTCTCAGGACCAGTACCTGGCGATGATCGACGGTTATTGCGCCGCCCATGGTGTCACTGTGGACGCAGATCGGCTGCGCGCGGAGGCCATCGAATGGCAAGCCACACGCGGGGCCCGCTCCGGCCGTGTCGCATGGCAGTTCTTTGTGGACTTGGCTGGGCGCGAAGGCGTCGCGTTAGACTAACGTCGACGCCTCTCTGCGTTATTTCAGGTAGGGGGCTGGATCGACGCTGTCGAAGCCCTCGCGCACCTCAAAGTGCACAAAGCTGTTCTCTGCAGGCAACACCGCCATGCTTTGCCCGCGCTTCACACTGGCGCCCTTTTTAACCTTCACACCGTCCACGTTGTAGTAGACCGTCATCAGATTGTTGGGGTGGCGCACTACCAAAATGGTCACGTCATCCGCGTCTTTGGTGATCGCCGCTACGGTACCATCAGCCGCCGCAGACACCGGCGCTCCGGCCTCTCCTGCAATGTCGATACCGTTGTTTTTGCCTTTGGAATAAGGCCGGATGACTTTGCCGGATACGGGATAACTCATCGCCGCCTTGCTGGCGCTTTGCTGCTCCGCCAGATTCGGGCTTTCCGGCTTTTCGACCGGTGTCGTGGCCGCCACGGTATTGTCTTCTGGCAATGGCTTAGACGCACTTGGCGGTGTGGGGGTTGGCGATCCTTCCCCTGGTTTGGTTGTGGTGGCCGCCGCAGTGGCCGCAGCGGCTTGGCGCTTTGCTTCCGCAGTAGGATCCACCGGAGGGATCAACAAAATCTGGTTCTCCCGGATGGTGAAATCGCTCCCCAATCCGTTCCATTCCGCAAGGGAGCGCACAGACACGTTGTAAAGCCGCGCAATGGTAAAGGCAGTCTCGCCACGCTTCACTTTGTGACGGACCGGCTCCACGCCAGTCTGACCACCGGATTGCGGTGTTGCCACAGGTTGCAGTGTTTCGGTCTCAACTGAAGTGTCGGCGTTGTTAATCGCGCCTCCAGCCAGAGTTGCGATGTCGACGCCCCCGGGTGCCGTTACCATGCCGCTGCCACCTGTTGCCGCCGAAGGCTCTGCAACACGGCGGGGTAGGGTGATCACTTCCCCCTCTCGCAATTGCGCGTCCACCGCGATGCCGTTGGACTTGCCCAACTCTTCCGCCGGGATGCCAACCCTTTGGGACACATCTGCAAGTGTATCGCCACGCTTGGCCACCACGACCTGATAGCTTGGATAAGAGATTACACCGCGATCATCCGGTTTGGGGCGTTCTGCGGTGGCAGTTTGCGCGGCTGCAGTCGTGTCCAACCCGCCACCAAAGTCTCCCCGGAGGTCGTAGTCAAGCGTATCCAAACAGCCGCTCATCATGGTCAACGCCACTCCTGCGCCAATCCATCGGGTGTTCTGGAATGAGAAAACTGCCATCTCGATGTCCTCACATGCGGCGCCCTGTTACCGGGGGTCTGTTGCCAAAGCCGCGTCTGTTGTTCGCTACGTTAGTGTCCCAAATGGGCAAGCCGCCCCCAATTGCCAAGGGGAAAGCACTTTAAAATCAATCATTCTCGCGCGCGACGCCCTCAAGCAATGGCACAAAACGCACCGAGCGCAATTCGTCATAGTCCAGCCCGCTTTCCGTCTTACGCACCCGAATGAGGCTTTGAACCGCATCCGACTGCCCAACAGGCACCACCATGATACCGCCGATCTTGAGTTGCGCCAAGAGGGGGCCGGGCGGGTCCTCGGCGGCCGCTGTCACGATGATCTTATCAAACGGCGCCTGATCGGGCAGGCCAAAGCTGCCATCGCTGATGAGGGAGGTGATATTAACAATGCCCAACTGATCAAATACACCGCGCGCTTCCTGAACCAGCCGCTTATGCCGATCCACCGTATAGATGCGCCGCGCCAGGTGGCTCAGGATCGCGGCTTGATAGCCGGATCCGGTGCCCACCTCGAGCACTTTATCCCGTGGGGTCAGTTCCAACGCCTGCGTCATCAAACCCACCACAGACGGTTGGGAAATGGTCTGCCCACATGCAATTGGCAGCGGCGTGTCTTCATACGCGCGCTCGGCAAACAGCCCACGGACAAACAGCCCGCGGTCCACCTGTTCCATTGCGGTCAGCACAGCCGGATCCGTCACTCCGCGCGAGCGCAGAGCAAACAGGAACTGCATTTTGCGTTCAGCAAGCGCGTCAGGGTCGGTCATTCAATGCCTTTCAGTGCGGCAAGCGTGTCATGCGCTGTCAGATCGGCCCGCATGGGTGTGACCGAGATAAAGCCGTCGAGATTGGCCGCGGCATCGGTGCCTTCGCCAGTCATCACTGTCTGATCGCCGCCTTTGGCCCAAAGGAACCGACGGCCCGACGGTGCGTTGTGCGGCTCTACAGAGAACCGCGTGCCTTGCCGCAGGCCTTGCGCCACAACGCGCGTACCTTTGACGTCCGCCGCGAGGACCGGCGGGAAGTTCACGTTGTAAAACAGCCCGTAAGCGTGATCGTTGCTTGGATTTGCGTCCAGCACTTTGCGCACCACATCCGCGCCATAAGCACCCGCCGCCTCAAACGGATCCTCTGCATGAAAATTCTTCGGCCCCAAAAATTGCGACAATGCAAACGACGGGATCCCCTGCAAAGCGCCCTCTATGGCCGCACCCAGCGTGCCCGAATAAAGCGCATTCTCTGCTGAGTTGTTGCCACGGTTCACACCAGAAAGGATCAATTCCGGCGGCGTGTCTTTCATAACGTCATGCACACCGGCCAGGACACAATCCGCTGGGCTGCCCTCGGCGGCAAAGCGGCGGTCTCCCATCTGGGCAATCATCGTCGGGTGGGTGTAGCTGATGCAGTGGCCCACACCAGATTGCTCAAACGCAGGGGCCACACACCAGACTTCGCCATCCGGTCCGGCCAGCTCCGCTGCGATCCGTTCCAGAATGGCCAGTCCCGGTGCGTTGATGCCGTCGTCATTGGTGATGAGAATACGCATGTACCTGCCCCATTTATCTGCTGACATCCTGTCTAGTGGAGCCATGCAAAGGGGGCAAGGCACGTGGTGTTGCCGGCACCAACCGTTGCGGTGATGCCAGTGTTTTGAGCCTTATAGGCCGATCTCGGCCATCAAACGCGCCGCTTCGTCGCGTGGACGCACGAGGCTGCCCTTGTCCTCGCCTGGGAAGAACCGCGCGCGGGTGCCGGTGGGCATGCCGCGAGGGCTCAGGATGGACACGGTCGGGCCGATAATTGTGGTTTCCGCCTGCCAGCTTTTTGCCAATGCGATTTGCGCGGCTTTGGTGGCGCCATAAGAACCAAAGAACTTTTCACCGGCGTGGTTGTCCTCAAAGAACACCGCCTGGCCTGTGTCGCCCAGAAGGGGGCTCATAAACGGGATCAAGCGGGCCACTGCGTCCACGTTGATTGACAGCGATTTCTGCCAGTCCTTGGCGTCAATGTGATCAGTAGGCGTTAAAGGCGCGCCATGCGCCGCGGTGTGGATCCACAAATCCACCTTGCCCCAGCGGTCATGGATAGACCGGCATAGCTGAGCCATGGCGTCCGCATTGGTGATGTCCATGGGGGCCAACGTGGACTTGCCACCTTTGGCCTGAATGCGATCGTCCAGCTCTTCCAATGCGCCGGTGGTGCGGGCCACCGCCACCACGTGGAAGTTCGGCACAAGCGCCTCTGCAAATGCGGCGCCAAGGCCGCGGGAAGCGCCAGTGATCAGCGCGATTTTTTCGCCGGAGGCGTCGGGGGTGTTGGACGTATCGCTCATAGGCCGATGCAATGCGGCCAAAGCGGCTTAACGTCAAGGGGCAAGCGCGTCGCAGGTGCTGGGCGAACACAAGTTTCGCCCGATGCTACGTACCGTCCTAGTTTGGCATGGACAGGCGCGTGGTGCCATGACCGGCGTTGAGCACGATGTTGTCTTCGCCGATGGCCACCACTTTGCCTGAAGGCGTACGATCCCCCAGTTCAACGCGCAGCGTCTTGCCGCCCGCGGTCATCAAAAGCGCGCGCGGATTCTTGGGGCTGCCCATCACACCGATGAGGGTCAGGCGGGAGCGGTTTTTCAGCACACCGGATTGCGTGGCCTGCGCGGCCACGTGAGCGGGGGTCTTAGAGGACATGAGATTGCCTGTGTTTGTGAGCAGTGGCGGCTATATAGTCGGAGGGACATGAGCCGCCAGACAGGCGTAGCGCATTTATAGTTAAGGACCGCTAAACAGGCGGTCGATTGCCAAACAAAAAAGGCAAATGCGGCGGATTTCAGCCCATCAGGTGCGGACGCAGGTCCTCGCCGCATGCCGCGTAAATTTCAAGAAGTTGATCGAAGGAAATACCTTCCGCCTGTGCTTGTGCCAAAGGCCCGGAAGTGGCCATAAGCCGAGGCCTTTCCGCGTCTGATTCTGCGGGTTTTAAGCTACACTCCAAAGGCTCGTCGTTTTCAAACAACGGCAGGTCATTCATCAACCAGGCCGCAGCACCTGCAAAGCCGGTTTTCTCGCCTGTTGCATCCAGCACGTAGGCTTTGAAGTCTTCCAATGATAGGCTGGCCCATACGCCGAACAGAAAAACCTCGTCGCTGCCGCGAATGGGCAGGGGGACGACACAATGGACAAAGCGCAGATCGTCAAACACACACAGGTCGGCGGTCAATACATCGTCGCCCACCGTCAGGGTGTCGCCGTCTGTTAAGGCGCCATGCGGCCAGCAGTCCGGTTGCCCAAAGCCCATATCGACGAGGCCGCCAAAACTGCGCCCACAACATTTGCAGGCGTAGGTGGGATCGTTCAACCGCTGCCAGCGGCTATCAAGCGCCAGCAGGTTCACGCGCTCACCCCTGAGAGGTTGCCAAAGTGGCACCGTTCCAGCTTGCGCCGGGCGTTGGAGCCTCTTCGATCTTCTTGCTCACCCGGCTGCTGCCTTCGAGCGCGGCCAGATACTCCGGCGTCACGCCACCGGTGATGTAGTTGCCGTCAAAGCAGGAGCAATCGAACCGTTCAATCTCCGGGTTGCCTTCCTTGGCCGCCCAGATCAGGTCTTCAAGCTTTTGATAGAACAGCGCATCTGCCCCCAACTCTTGGCGGATTTCCTCAACGCTCATGCCATTGGCAATCAGCTCATGCGTGGTCGGCATGTCGATGCCATAGACGTTGGGGTGCGACACGGGTGGGGAAGCCGACGCAATGTAGACCTTCTTGGCACCGGCCTCACGGCACATCTGCACGATCTTTTTGATGGTGTTGCCGCGCACAATGCTGTCGTCAATCAACAGGATGTTGCGGCCTTCCATCTCACGTGGGATGGCGTTCAGCTTCCGGCGTACGGACTTCTGACGCTCTTCCTGACCCGGCATAATAAACGTCCGGCCCACGTAGCGGTTTTTCACCAGTGCCTCCCGATAGCGGATACCGGTGATGTTGCTCACCTCCAGCGCCACTGGGCGCGCGCTGTCTGGCACCGGAATAATCGCATCGATGTCCAACCCGCTCTCTTGCACCTGTTTGGCAAGCGTTTTGCCCATGCGGATTTGCGACTGATACACCGAGACCCCGTCCAAAACACTGTCTGGGCGGGCGAGATAGACGTATTCAAAAATACACGGCGTCAGCTTACCCTCGACCGCTTGAAACTCATGCAGCTTGCCGTCCAGATCCACCAACAAGGCTTCGCCCGGTTTCACGTCGCGCAGCTTTTCAAAGCCATTGATGCCAAAAGCCACATCCTCAGAGGCAAAGGCATAATCGTCACCATCCCCCTCTGCCTCACGCTTTGCCACCGACAAAGGGCGGATGCCGTGCGGATCGCGGAAGGCCAGCATACCGACACCGGCAATCAAGCAAACCACGGAATAGGCGCCTTGCACGCGCTCCATGGTCATCTTCACACCGGCAAAGATGTTGCGGATTGCATCGGCGCTGCCGTTCACTTTGATCGCATCGGCCACTTTGTCGGCCAAAACGTTGAGCAGGATTTCACTGTCAGAAGTGGTCCGCAGATGACGGGAGTACTTGCCAGTCACCTTTTCACGCTGCGCCTCGGTGTTGGTGATATTGCCGTTGTGCACCAAGTAAATGCCATAAGGCGCGTTCACAAAAAACGGTTGCGCTTCAGAGGCAGACAGGCTGCCCGCCGTTGGGTAGCGCACATGGCCCATGCCAATGCGGCCCGTCAGGGTCTCAGCATCAGACGGCTGAAACACGTCTTTGACCAAGCCGTTGGCTTTGCGTTCACGAAAGAAGCCGCCAGTGTAAGTCACCACGCCAGAGGCATCCTGCCCCCGGTGCTGCAACATCAAAAGACCATCATAGATCTCTCCAAAGACGTCATGGTTTCGGTTGGCGATCCCCAAAATTCCGCACACGGTCAGGGCTCCCTTCGTCAGGTTAGGCTAATGTGAGTGAGGTTGCACGGCGAGGCACCATAGGTGTTGGTCGTGGACGGGCGCTTCGCAGGTAGACAAGCCTTCTCGGTGCGCAGTCTGCGCCAGCTGAAAGGGTGGGAAAAACCACTGTCCACAGGGAGGCTCCGAATCCTGTTCTCGTGCTACGGCCTCTCATAAGGGCTTGTGCACCGCATGTCACGAAAGGATCACAAAAGCTGCGCGAAACAATTTAGGCGGCCATTTCCCGCCTTCTAGCTTTGGGGTGATAATACTTCGAACCTATGCTCCATAATCTGGGTGGCGCCATCATAAAGCCGGAACGTCCAATCCCCGGGAACAAGCTCAAAAGGGTCTTCCAGAGTATAGCCTACATAGAGCGCCGCGCCCCACTGAGGGGTGCGCACGGGCCAGGTTTGAAGGACGCGGCCTTCTGATCCCATCGGCGGATGTGTCACGGTCGCCATAAGCGGGACCTGTTCCATAGGCTTTTTGACATACAGTACCACACCAAACGACGTGCCGATTTTCGCCGGAACAAAGCCACTGTCATCGACAACATCCAATGTGGTTGCCACACCAGACAGCACTTCCCCGTCGATGGTGTCCTGATCGGTCACAATTTCCACGTCCCCGGTTGCAACGACCACACCCGCGCCGAGGCTGCCATAATCCGGATGCAGAAAGTTTCCAGTGTCTGCTTGGGAAATCGAAGTCTGCAAAAGTAGCAGAACGCTCCCAAATACTGTTCTTAGCCACATGCCTAACCGCGACCGCACTTTATTACCATTCACAGACCATCAAACCTTCTTCACGATACGGATCAAAACAAGCACCACCGCCGCGCCCAGCATCGATTGAAACACTGAGCTGAAGAAACCACCGCCAAAGGAAAACCCCAAAACAGGCATAACAAAATTCGCCAAGATCGCCCCGCCAATCCCAAGGATGACGTTGCCCACAAGGCCAAATCCGCCGCCTTGTACAATTTTACCAGCGAGCCATCCGGCCAAGCCTCCAATAATCACCGCGCTGAAAATTCCCGAGAACAATTGCGCTTCCGTTGTGCCGTCCATGATTTACTCCTTGCGTGCAGCTCAACTCAGCTGCGTTTCCAGATGTTTGATGCGTTTCTGTACCAAATCAATGTGCATGCGCGCGTGGTACGCCGTCTGTCGATAGGCTGGCGGCAGTTTTAGTTGCGAAATACGGTGATCTACCTCGTCCAGCTCTTCGGACATGCCTGCCAGTTCCGCCGCGGTACACATGGGGCCCATCTGGGCCTCAATTTCGCGAATGCGGCCATAGTGTTTCCACACCTGCCAGCCTCGGAAATAGGCATAGACCATCGGTAAGACCCGCAACAGCGGGAGCAGCAGAAACAGAATTGGTAAGGTCAGCAGAAAGACACGATTGACCTGGGCCGCCATCCAATACGGCAACAGGTTGTGCCATGTGCTTGGCCCATCCTCGATCAGTTGACGCGCCACATTGTTTTCAGGAATACCAATGCCCCGTGGCTCTGGAAATGTCCCGCGGGGTGTCAGCACGTCATGTCCGCGATGAAGTTCTTTGGCTGCCATTGTCAGCCGGTTTACAAGGGCAGGGTGCAACTTGGGCTCAATAACCAATTGGGCTTTAAGTGCCAAAAGTTGCCGGGCTTCGCTTGGTTGCACCGGATTTAAGGACACACCTCCAGTCGGCACCTCCACAAGATCGGCGTAGTCCAGGTGCCGGGCAATTGCATCCGTGTACGACAGGCGCAGAATGTCGATGTCTTCATAGCCAAACGCCTGCCGCAAATACGGCGCTTCAATGCTGCTGACAAAAAAGGCCATATCAATTTCCCCGGCGCGCAGGGCAAAAATCGCTTGCGAAAAGCCGAGATCAACCAGGGTATTTGCATTCTGCTCCATGCCAACGGCGTTCTGAAAATCCGCAAAAGCCACAGCCGTGCCTGACCCGCGTTTGCCTGCCGCAATTGTCAGGCCCCGCCACAGCGCTGGGTTGGTCGGGATGTCGTGCCCGCTGTGGGCTAGGAAAATCATCGGCTCATAGAACACGCCGCCGATGGCTTCGGCTGTGCCATCTGCAACACCGACGCCTGCCTGCAAGAATGCAGCATCCACCAAACCTTTGGAGATCAGTTCCGCATTATCCACGGATCCGTTGGTGTGCACGATCTGCACGTCAATTCCGTCTCGGGCCAGTATCTTCTGATAGCGCTCCGCCATCAGAGTGTAGGCGCCGCCCTGTGTGCCAGCCGCCAGTTTGAGCCGGTCGGGTGGAAGCAACAAATACAGCACCATCGACACACAAAATGCGAGGCTCAATGTGGTGATGAATATCCAAAGTCGCATGGTAAGGCTGCCAAAACATTCCGCTTTTTGTGACGGTAGCCCTCAGGTGACCCGCAAACAAGGGTGCAGGTCATCGCGCAGCAAAAAGCCCGCAACCATGTGGCGCGGGCTTGAGCGTTTCTGAGCTGGTCGCGCTTATTGTTCGCAGACGCCAACCAACTCTTCGTACTGGGTGGTGATCCAACCGAGAGCCTGCTGCGGGTCGCGATCATCAATTTGACGGGTAATGCGGCTGAAAACAGCAGCAGAGCGGCTGTCATCGACCATCGCCACAGACTGGCTGGTGATCACGGTTTCATAAACAAAGAAGGCAATCGCCACGAGCAGGATGCCGCGCAGCACCCCGAAGATGAAGCCAAGCCCTTGATCAATACCGCCAAGTGCAGAGCGCTGCACAATCGAGGAAAACAGAGGCGTGAACAGTGAGACCACAATCAAGGCCAGCGCAAAGACGCCTGCAAAGGCCGCGATGATCGACAGTTCACAGCTGTCCGTCAGGTATGGTCCTAGAACCGGAATCTCTTTGACCATCGGTTGCAGGGTGCCTGCAAACATAAAGGCCAAAACGGCCGCTGCGATCCATCCTGCGATGGCCATGCCTTCGCGCACAACACCGCGACTGTATGCCAGCAGCGCGGAAATGATGATCACGCCCGCGACCACGGCATCAATAATTGTGAAGCCTTCCATGTATTCTCGTCCCCTTCGACCGCCCCCGGCCAGAATTCTACTCTTTTAACTGTCGGCCTGTTAGCCCGCTCCGAATACCTCTCCCACAAAGCTTGCCAAATCCCCAATACGGTTGAGATTGATCCCATCAACCGTTGCGGACTTGCCACCTTTCGGAGCGATTGCCGACGTGAAACCAAGTTTTTGGGCTTCTTTCAACCTATTTTCCGTCTGACTGACCGATCGCAGCGCGCCTGAGAGGCTGATTTCGCCAAAAACCACGGTCTCCGCAGGAAGCGCACTGTCCTCACGCGCGGAGATCAGCGCACAGGCCACGGCGAGGTCCGCCGCCGGTTCGGAAATCTTCATGCCGCCGGCGACATTTAGGTACACATCGAGCCCGGCAAAGGGAATTCCGCAGCGTGATTCTAACACGGCGAGAATCATCGCCAGCCGCCCGCTGTCCCAGCCCACCACCGTGCGGCGCGACTGGCTGTGTGGCGACGGCGCCACCAACGCTTGCAATTCGATCAACACCGGTCGTGTGCCTTCGATCCCGGCAAAAACCACGCTGCCCGGGCTGGGCGCACCACGGTCTGCCAAAAACAAGGCGCTTGGGTTGCCAACCTCCGCCAGCCCGCGCCCGGTCATTTCAAACACACCGATTTCATCTGCGGGGCCAAAGCGGTTTTTGACCGCGCGCAAAATCCGGAACTGATGTCCGCGCTCGCCTTCGAAATAGAGCACTGTATCGACCATATGTTCTACAACGCGGGGGCCCGCAATCTGTCCTTCTTTGGTCACATGCCCCACCAGAACAATCGCCATGCCCTTGCGCTTGGCAAAAGCCGTCAACTCATGCGCTGCGGCCCGCACCTGACTGACGGAGCCCGGCGCACTCGCCACAGAGTCGCTCCACATGGTCTGGATCGAGTCGATAATGGCCAGCTGTGGTTTCTCAGCTTCCAACGTGGTCAGAATATCTCGCAAATTGGTATCTGCCGCGAGCAACACCGGGCTTTCGGTCAATCCCAATCGCTGCGCCCGCATGCGCACCTGCGCGCTGGCTTCCTCGCCGCTGACATAGATGGTTTTTACACCTTGGCGGGCAAACCGCGCCGCCGCTTGCAGCAAAAGTGTGGATTTCCCGATGCCCGGATCGCCGCCCACCAGAATGGCGCTTGCTGGCACCAATCCGCCGCCAAGTACCCGGTCGAGCTCTTTGACGTTGCTCATCGTGCGCGGGGGCGGGGCCTCTTCCGTGCGAAGGTCCGACAGCTCAATGCGCCGCCCCTTGGCGGTGCCGAGTGATGATCCTGCCGGGCCGGCGCCAAATGGCGCCTCTTCCACAATGGTGTTCCACTCGCCACAGCCTTCACACCGGCCGGACCATTTTGAAAACTGCGCGCCACAACTGGAGCAGCTGAATTGGGTTTTGCTCTTTGCCATGTTCTCGTTTTGGCCCACTACCGCTTGCGGGTCAAATGACTAATCGCCAATGAGGCCAAAACACAGGCCGTGAAAAGATAAAGTCCCCAGCCGGTTTCCACCGTGACATGGCCTGCGCCCTTCACCAGCACAATATAAAGCGCGATCAGGAACACATCTGCCATCGCCAACTTGCCGAGCCACTCCAAAACCGGCAGTACCTTGCGCCGCATCAAGCCGAATTGGATCAAGGACACGCCGATAACTTTCAAATAGGGCGCAAAAATCGCCAGAAACGTGACCAGCAACGCCAGCGCCACATCTGTGTCCCACAGTGATTGCAGGCCAGACACAATAGAGATCTCACTGAGACCAAAAAGCGGTAACAAGCCTGCGCGCATCAGAGGGGCAAACCATGCGATGGGAAAGAGAACGAGCAAGGACAGGTTCGAAAGTTTAAGGAGCAAGCGCATGTGTAAGTGCTATGCGCCGGCAAGCCGCATCGCAAGTCAGTTGCCTCGGGGAATTTGAAGTCACCTTTCCCGCTGAAACGAGTACGCACATATCAATGACACGCTGGAGTGACCGTTGCCTGCCGCGTCATGTTAATCTTGCATCGCTTGTCTTAGGAAAGCCCAGAAAGGCTCGATCAGGTAATCCCCAAAGGTCATTTGACGCCCGGTAAAAACAAGATGCACCGGCATGTCCGTGCTGAGTGAAAGATTGTCGCCAAGTTCCTCTTGAAGAGCGTGCCGATCATTTGGATTCATAATTGCGATCCCGTCATACCCGAGAATGCGACCGTCGCGATCGCGTCGAGCCTCTGGCGATAGTGCGGAAATGGTCACGCGGACTTTCGGGTGTTGGCGTTGTGGCAGGCTGGTCACGGTCAGGACCCCCTGCATCCCAACGTGCAATTGATCGATGGTTTGGGGCGTGGCGACAAAGGCGACGTCAAGCGCCGCAGTCGCGCGCGCAAGTGTTAGCACTGTGTCGCCCCTGCCGACCACCATTGCGGCCGTATCATACTTTAGCGACGTTACAACGCCATCATCAGGAGCGCGAATATCGGCATGTTCAATCTCGGCTGACAGGCGTAATGCCTGCAACCGCAATTTCGGAATCGCCTCTTCCAGTTGGGCCAAACGGTCCAAGATTTTTTGACGAAATTGCAGTTTTTCCTGCTCCGTTTGCAGCTTTGCCTGCGTGGCCTGACTTTCGAGCGCTGCTAGTTCAGCCTGTTCTCGGGATAAGCTGGCTTCCACTTCCAGAATGTTTTCCTTCAGCGCATCCGTCTCGGCCACGCGTAGCGCCCCCTGATCGGCTAATGTGGTGTAGCGCGCCAGTCGCGCTTGCATTGATTGGCGTCGTGCCTCCAGAAAGGACATGCTTGTCTGCAAATTTGCGGCGCGGTCATGTAGCGTGATTTCCAGCTGCCGGTTCATTTCCTCCCGCAAAATAAGCGCATCTTGCATATTTTTCATGCGATCCAATGCGAGCCGAGCTTGCGGACCGATCTTTGATTGGTTTCCGTCCGGTAAGGTGCCAAGCAACGCGGATTGCAGGGCTGTTCGCTCCTCTTGCATGGGGGTTAGAGCAGCCTGAATCTGCTGATGTTCTGCTCTCACGTCTTCGACGTCCAATCTCAATAAAACCTGCCCTTTTTGCACCTGCATGTGGGGGGCAACGTAAACATGGGAAATCTTGCCACCAAACGGATGCTGAATGTCGTAGCTTGGCTTTTGGGCATTAAGGTGCCCCATCGCAGGGATCGACGTCGACAACGGGGCGAAAACCGCCCAAGCGACAAAACCCAGCACCACGATAAGGACGCTCCAAAATCCCATTAAAAGCGGTTTTTGGATGCTTGACGGGAGGCCGGTAGTGTCTCCCGTCTCGGTAACTGTAGATCCCATGGTCAATGCTGTATCGCCTTTGGCAATGTCAGGTTGCGCATCGAAACGGCTGCGCGGTACATCGCTTTTCCGTCGATATTTTGGATGTCGAATCCGTCGCTCAATTGCGTGATCACTGCCATCGCTGCCTCATCTTTTGGCAGACTGCCCATATTGGCATCCTCTTGCCGCAACAGCGTTGCAACTTTCTGTATTTTCTGTGCGGCCCCGGTGGCACGGTCTTCGGTTAAACTGATTTCACAGCTGCGGGCATTCAGAAAACGAAACTGAAAAACGCATTTTCGGGGGGTGTCCTGGGGGCCGCTGGCCATTGCTAGGTTGAAGAGTTCCGTGGCAATGAGCTCCGCCCGTTTTGACAGGTCTGCGTCTGAGCCACGGCTGAACTGCGCGCAAACCCAATCCGCCAGGTCTTGCAAACTGGCTGTTTGGAGCGGCACCTCAAGCCGCCTACGCCCGCCACTCATGCGCCCAAGGACATCACTGCGGGGGCCATAGTCGGCCACACGCCCGTTTTCTAAGGCCAATATATGGTCTGCCAGTCCCATCAGTCCGGAGCGATGGATCACCATGACCAAGGTTGTGCCTTGTTTCTTCAGGCGGGCCAAAACTGCGCAGAGTTGGCGCTCACCAGCGGCATCCAAAAGGGCATTTGGTTCATCGAGAAAAAGATACTTGGGGCGATTGAAAATGGCTCGGGCCAGTGCGATCCGTTGTTTTTGCCCGGCGGACAGGACATGGGGCGTTGCGCCAATGTCTGTGTCATAGGACTTTGGCAGCGCGGAAATTAATCCATGTACGCCAGAGATTTGCGCTGCTGCGATGATAGCGGCATCGGTCGCATCGGGGGCAAAGCCCGCAATGTTCTGGGCCAATGTGCCATGATAGAGCTGAGCTTGTTGTGGCAGGTAGCCAATAAGACGGGCCTGACTGGCGCTGGGCAGCGTTTTCACTTCGGTGTCATCAAGCCAGACAGTGCCAATTGGACAGGGGTGTATCCCAGCCAATGCCTCTAGCAGCGTTGATTTTCCGCTGCCGGATGCTCCGACAATGATCAAGCATTCTGACGGAGCGAGATCAAAGCTAATTCTGTCCAACCTGGGGGGAGCGCCGCCGCCGCGCGGGAAAATCAAACCTTCGCATCGCAACCGGCCCTGCAAATCGGTGACCTCCGTGAGTGGCTGCATTGGACGGACCGGCAGATTCTTTAAAAAACGCTGCCCGGCCAAGCCAGATTTTAGAGCCGTGTAGCTGCCAATGACGCTTTCAAAGCTGCTGACTGTTTTGGTGAGAATGAGGCTGGCCGCAATCATCCCGCCAGCGCTTAAGGCGCCATCCACCACCAGTGCAGCGCCCAGGCTCAAGCCAAGCAACTGGGACAAAGATCGCAGATAGCTCTCCGCGGCCTGCGTGCCGACCTGTAGAGGGGCGACTTTATCTTCCAGCTTGCTACGTTTGCGGAGCGCTTGGCCTAAGCGGGTGCGTATGTTTTGCGAAAGCCCGCTCATGCCCGGGTGCATTGAAACCGTTTGTGCATCTCCCATGGCGCGTTGCTCCGCAGTCCGAGCTGCGATCAGGTGCTGGGCAAAAGGGGCATTTGCGGTTTGTTCCAGGATACGGATGATTGCTGCGACGGCCAGCAATCCGGCGGCCAAGGCGGCGAACCACGGGTGGATTGCCCATAAAATACCAACAAACAAAGGCAACCAAGGCAGGCTAAGAGCCGCTTTTGCAGGCGCGCTTAGCAAGCTGGCTTTTAGGGCTGTTAGGTGCGTTAAAATTTCTGCTTGCTGCTCTGGTGGGCGGGACAATACGGCTGGAGCACTGAGCCGCTCACACCACCGCGCGGCCCGTTGCAGGCTGAGATCACAAAGGCCATCAACCACGGCCTGAAGTAACAAAACGAGTGTTGCGACCAATAGCAGCATCAACAATGTGTGCAAATTGCCGGTCGGGACAACCCGGTCCAAAACTTGCATCATGAAAATCGGGCTTACCAGGATGGCCAGGTTGGAGATGCAGCTTAACACCAGCAGAGGGGCCACCAATTTGTGCAAATGGTGTATGGGTGCCAAACTGTCTTGTGCCGCTTCTGTGGGAGGCAGCCGAGAGGAGGGTGACATCGACATACCTGCCTCACAATAGGAAGTTGGTCTCGTCCAGGTCGCTTGGGTCCACTGACTTGAGGATCAGTCGATCGCCACTTTCGCCTCCCGTGAGTGCGCTGAGGTCGATGACCGTTGCCCAACCTTGGTCCTGTATATGAGTAACGAGGTCCGCGTATTCGATGCCATAGCTGCTGAGGTCGATGACGTCATGATCGACTTCAAAGTCATGGATCATGTCGCGTCCGCCTCCTGCTTGTGTGACAAAGGTGTCCGCATCTCCATCCCGCCACCAATTGCCGCCCCAAAGGTGATCATCACCCGCGCCGCCGGAGAGTGTGTCAGACCCCGCGCCGCCCACCAGCTTGTCGGCGCCGGCCCCACCATCCAACGCGTCATTGCCAGCGCCGCCATGGATATAGTCGCGGCCCTCATCGCCAGATCCGACATCATTGCCGTCGCCAAGCATGAGCCTGTCGTCTCCAGTGCCGCCAGACAAGGTGTCGTCGCCTAGGCCGCCCATCAAAACATCATCGCCGCTGTCGCCGGAAAGCTGATCATCATCGTTGCCGCCATGGAGAGTGTCGTCCCCTCCGCCGCCAAACATCGTGTCGTTTCCGTCTCCCCCCCTTAAGTCATCATTGCCGCCCTCTGTGCTGATGATTGCGGGGTCGCGGATCAAAACGGTGCCGTCTGGGTCCACCGGTGCAAATGGATCTGGCGCGCGCGGGTCCACGGCGCCGTCATTGCTGCCTGTGCTTTGCGCTGCTGCCATGAATTCCGCATAGGCTGTGCCCTCAGTCCAGTCCACGTCGACACGGTAGATCCCGCCTGTTGCGTCGGTTCCGCCGTCTAGATCGTGGTCGCCACGGTTCAGGCCAAAATACAGATTTCCCTCACCATCCAGAAACACCGCACCATAGGCGCCTTTCGGCATTCCTGCGGTCATGCCGTCATCATAGAGGGTGGCAGAGATTGTGACCGAACTGATTGTCGGCGCGCCTCCACTGGGCACATCAGACAAGTCTATGCGATGGACCGCGCCAGGCTCTCCGTTGCGCCCGGGAGATTCGACTGCGTAAAACACACCCTCGTCGGCGTTATAGGCCACGTCATAGGCGCGGCCGCCAAACAATCCGTTGGGGAGGTCATAGTTGGTCGCAACCGGGTTCCCGTTTGCGTCCAGTGTGTTGACATCAATCATGGTGACGCGATTGAGGCTGCTCTGGAACGTCCAAAGATTGCCAGCGTCGTCAAAATCACCAACATAATCGGCCACCGGCGTTTCACCGACACGATAGGCGTTGCCTTCTGCATCCACCATGACCAGATCGCGGATGGACACCGGATTGCCCAAGGCGTCCACGCCATTGGCCTTGGCAATGCCGTAAATCAGATCGTCCTCTGTGTTGAAACCTATCGCATTGATGCGCAGGCCGGTTGGGTCCCCGGCAACCTCATATTGCTCTGTTTCGGGATCAAAGACGTTCAGCTGCCCGTCAATCATTTGAAACAGCTTTGACTGACCCGGCGCAAACGCCGCGACCTCAACAGTGTCGCCCCCCATTTCCACGTCCTTGGAATAGCTAAAAATGGGCCCATCCATGTTGATCTCTGGGCCGGAGGCTTCCGGGGCAATTTCGCGCAAGGTCAGACCACCGGTTCCGCCGTCGCCGCTCACCTCAAAGCTATGGGTTTCAAACACACCGGAGGTGGTGGTCACTGTGCCGATTACTTCACCATTCCAGAGCACCTCCACACTGCCGGAGGTGGCTCCGCCTGCCAGATTGGCGACCAAATCAAAGCTGATGGTATAGGTCTCTCCACTTGCGGTATCGACCGTTTGGGAAATGCCGTTGTCACCCGTAGCGGTCCACCCTGGGCCATCCTCCATTTGTCCAAATGTGGCCGCACCGGCGCCAGATGACGTTAGCAGGTTGCCATTTTGTAGATCGCCATAGACCAGATCGTTGCCGTCACCTGCATTGATGGTGTCCGCCCCCAATCCCCCCTGTGCCAGGTCGTTGCCATCTTCCAAATTCAGAAGATCATGCCCAGCACCACCGTCAACGGTATCACGTCCTGTGCCCGCGTTGACCGTATCCGCGCCAGCTCCCGCCGACAGGTGATCATTACCGCCATTGCCAAGCACCACGTCATTGCCAGCACCCGCTGAAATGATATCGTCATAGGCGCGATCTTCCGCGTCACCGTTGGAGGAAATTGCATCGGGGATAAAAACCCACTGTCCATCGACAAAAACCCACTCGCGCCCAACCATGTCGCCTGCCACAAGATCGTTTCCTTCGCCGGAAGTGAGCGTATCACTGCCCGCGTGGCCGTTTACATGATCGACGTTGTCTCCGGTGGCGATGCTGTCATCGCCGGTTGTCCCCACAATCTGATTGACTGGACCTTGCGGTTCATTCTCAGGCATACCCAAAAACCTTTTACCAAAACACGGCGAACATTGTGCGAACAAAAGGTTATGGAAACGTAAATTGCTTTTCTGGGGGGGTGCGCCTTTTCCAAAAATTGCCGGGTTTGCGGCAGTTGTGTCCTACCGCACCGCCTCAATCGGGCCTTCTGCCGATCCGGAAATAAACTGCGTCAGATAGGGATCGCCGCTGGCGTCCATCTGGCTCACCGGACCGGTCCATTGGATCACCCCGCCGTGCAGCATAGCAACATTGTCAGCGATCGCCCGCACCGAGCCCATATCGTGGGTGATGGTCATCGCCGTGGCGCCCATCTCCACCACGATCTCACGGATCAAGTCATTGATCACACCGGACATAATCGGATCGAGCCCGGTGGTGGGTTCGTCAAAAAAGATGATCTCGGGCTCCGCGGCAATGGCACGCGCCAGACCAACGCGCTTCTGCATCCCTCCAGAGAGCTCAGACGTATAAAGGTCCGCCACATCTGGCGTCAAACCCACGCGCCGCAACTTCTCAATGGCGATCTCACGCGCTTCGTCTTTCGGGCGTTTCAAACTGCCACGCAGAAGACGGAAGGCGACGTTTTGCCAGACAGTCATACTGTCAAACAACGCACCGCCTTGAAACAACATGCCAAAGCGCGCCAAAAACGCATCCCGGTCGCCCTGTGTGGCGTTTTGCCCATCTACCGTAATGGTGCCCCTGTCTGGCGAGATAAGCCCAAGAACAGACTTTAGCATCACCGATTTTCCGGTGCCTGACCCGCCAATGATCACCATCGAGCTGCCTTTGGCAATCTCGAGGTTCACCCCTTGCAGCACCCGCTTGGGGCCAAAGCTCTTATGCACGTTGTCAAACTGGATCATGAGGCAAAGAACAGACTGGTCAGGAGGAAGTTGGCGGCCAAGATAAGAACCGCTGCGGCTTGTACGGAGCTTTTGGTGGCACGGCCCACGCCTTGAGCTCCGCGCCCAGAATTCATCCCGGCGTAACAGCCCATCACGGCGGCAATCCCGCCGAACACAGACCCTTTCACCAGGCTGGACACCACGTCATTGGTCTGCAGGAAGTCAGCCGTGTTCCGGATATAGGTTGCCGGGTTGAACCCCAAGGTCTCGGTGGCCACCAGAAACCCGCCATAAATACCGATGATATCGCCAATGCCCACCAACGCTGGCACCACCAGAATGGCGGCCAAAACACGTGGGGCGACCAAGTATTTCATCGGATGGGTCGAGAGCGTCACCAGCGCGTCGATTTGCTCGGTCACCTTCATGGTGGCAATCTCCGCAGCAATTGAGCTGGTCACGCGCGCGGCCACCATCAAGCCTACCAAAACCGGCCCCAACTCGCGCACCATGCCAATTGCCACAATCTGTGGCACCACGCTTTCCACGGAGAATCGCGAAGAGCCGTCGTAGATCTGCAAGGCCAATGCCCCGCCGGTAAAGATCGCGGTCATGCCAACGACCGGCAAGCTCAGCCAGCCAATGTTAAACAACGCACTCAGAAACTCGCGGCCATAGAACGGCGGGCGAAACATATGGCTCAGCGCGCCCCAGATAAACAGCACCACCTCTCCCAAAGAGGTCAGCATACCAAGCGTGCTGCGCCCAATTGCATTGAGAGGAGCCACAATCAGCTTCATGAAGATTTGTACCGCCGGTGATAGCGTTGCCCCATCGAGGTCAGGATTTCATAGCCAATGGTGCCGGCAGCATCTGCCAGCGTGTCCACCGACTGATGTTGACCAAGCAGCTCAACCTCATGGGGCATTTCCGACAGGTCTGTCACGTCGATGCCAATCAGGTCCATGGATATCCGCCCAATCAGGGGACAGCGGTCCTCGCCGGCAAATGTGAAGACCTTGCCGCTCATGGCACGCAGAATGCCATCGGCATAGCCTGCTGCAATTGTCGCAACCTTGCTGTCTCGCTCTGCGATCCAAGCGTTGCCATAGCCGACGCTCTCTCCCTCGGCCACGTCGCGCACCTGAATCACCGGAATACGCAGGCTGACAACTGGGGTGGCGTCCACAAACGGCATGCCGCCATACAAGCCAACACCGGGGCGGGTCAGATCAAAATGATAGTCATCGCCCAACAGAATGCCGCCCGTTGCGGCGAGTGAACGCGGAACATCCAAGCCGTCGGTCATCTCTTTGAACGCCGCCAATTGCTGCGGGTTCATCGGGTGTTCAGGCTCATCGGCACAGGCCAGATGCGACATGATCAAGTTTGGCCCGCGTTGCAGGACCAGTTCCTTCACCGCGTCCCATTCCGGCGCCTCAAGACCCAAGCGGTTCATGCCGGTGTCCAGCTGAATGCCGAAGGGATGCGCTGGCAGCGCCTCGAAATGGCGCACAATCTGATCCATTGAATTCAGCATCGGAGTGAGATGCATGTCACTGATCATATCAGTGTCGCCGCGCATGTGGCCGCCAAAGATGTTGATCTCCGGGTCCGGTCCAACGGCTTGACGCAAACTGGCGCCTTCTTCGGCGGCGGCGACAAAAAAGCGGGTCACTCCGGCGCGCATCAAGGCCCGCGCTACGCGGTCTGCGCCAAGTCCATACCCGTCCGCTTTTACCACCGCGGCGGTGGTCACTTCCGTCTGTGCATCCAGCGCCCGCCAGTTGCTGATCAGGGCGTCGAGGTCGATTGTCAAAGTTGCAGTAGCCATGACGGTGTTTGTTGACGTCTGACCCCGCAAGGTCAAGGCCAAAGGCCGCGCGTTTTCCCCGTTGCTGCGAACTGTGGCTTAACAATTGCCGATTGCGGCGCGTCAGAAAGGTGCACCTTCGCAAAACAGTCGTGATACCGACGTAATACCGACGTTCAAACCGCTGCGAAAACCTAAGGTTAACGCAGCGATTCGATTGGTCGACACTTGGGCTTAGAATTCGTCTCCGCCACCACCTTGTTGCCAAGGTTGCACAAGGTTGCCAAAGCGGGTGTATTGGCCTTCAAACGAGAGCTCCACTGTCCCAATCGGACCGTGACGCTGCTTGCCAAGGATCACCTCGGCTTTGCCGTGCAGCCGCTCCATACGTTCCTGCCAGGCGGCCATCTCATCCAGCCGGTCATCAGAGGGCTTTTCACGTTCCACGTAGTACTCTTCGCGGAACACAAACATCACCACGTCGGCATCCTGTTCGATCGAGCCAGATTCCCGCAAGTCACTGAGTTGAGGGCGTTTATCGTCTCGGCTTTCCACCGTACGCGACAGCTGGGACAGGCCAATCACCGGAATATTGAGTTCCTTGGCAATGGCCTTCATGCCCATGGAAATCTCACCGATCTCCTGCACACGGTTGTCGGAGGTACCGCGACACAGCTGCAAATAGTCGATGATCAACAGGTCCAGACCATGGGTCCGTTTCAGCCGCCGGGCCCGTGCCGCGAGTTGCGCAATCGGCAGGGCAGGAGTGTCATCGATGAAGAGCGGACAGGCCTCAAGGTCTTTGGCTGCTTGAACAAACCGCCGGAACTCCTCCTCGGTCATGTCCCCTTTCCGGATTTGCTCCGACGGGATCTCCGCCGCTTCCGAAAGAATACGCGCCGCAAGCTGCTCGGCTGACATTTCGAGGCTACAGAATGCGACAACACCACCTTCGATTGCTCCTTCGGTGCCATCCGGTTTTATGCCTTTTTTATAAGCCTTTGCCACGTTAAACGCGAGGTTGGTCGCCAGCGAGGTTTTTCCCATCGAGGGACGTCCGGCGAGGATCAAAAGGTCCGAGGGGTGCAGGCCGCCAAGCTTTTTATCAAGGTCGATCAAACCGGTAGAAATTCCGGCCAGACCACCGTCCCGCTGATAGGCTGCGTTTGCCGTGTTCACCGCCTCGGTCACCGCCTTGAGGAAGGACACATACCCGCGCTCGGCCGAACCTTGCTCAGACAGCTTATAGAGCGCCTGTTCGGCCTCCACGATCTGCTCTTTTGGCTCCAGCTTGATGTCTGCCTTCTTGGCCTTGGATACGATGTTATTGCCTAGATCAATCAACTCACGGCGCATCGCCATGTCGTAGATCATCTGCGCGTAATCCGCCGCGGCAAAAGAAGAAATTGCCGATCCGGCCAAGCGGACAAGATAGGCAGGGCCGCCCAATTCGATCAGGCCAGGGTCGTCTTCCAAGAAGGCTTTGAGCGTCACAGGAGAGGCCAGATTGTTCTTCGCAATCCGGGCTGCCGCAATTTCGTAAATGCGTGAATGCACAGGCTCATAAAAATGGGACGAGTTGATAATCGAGGCAACGCGATCGAAGATATCATTGTTGGTCAGGATTGCGCCCAAAAGCTGTTGTTCAGCCTCGATGGAGTGCGGCAATGCTTCCATTTCTGCCGCTGCGGTTTCGCCTGGATTGATGCTTGCGATTTCGTTCATCTCTGTCCCCAATTGCCCCACCCGACAGGTTCTAAACCAGCGGTCTCAAACTGGGCAACTTGTATGTTTTTGTGGATCGCCTGTGGATAACTTCGCCCGCCCCGATATTGTCAGGACGGGCGCTGTTGCGTCAACATCTTGTGGTTTTGAGGCGTGATTAAACCTCAATAATGGTCAGTTTTCCGCCGAAACCCTAGGCGTTTTTGCGGGCTTCCTGCCAGGCGCGTGGGCCTTTTAGGAAGCTCTCTACTTCGTTCAGCGTCTCTTCCGAGAAAACACCTTGCGCCTTGGCTTCCGCCAGAACATCCCACCAGGTGCAGAGGTAGTGCAGCGCCACGCCGTGATCGCCCAACGTCTTCTCCGTTTCCGGGAAGATGTCGTAGTAGAAAATCACCGCTGTGTTGCCACAGGTCGCGCCAGTTTCACGGATCGCATCGACAAAGGACAGTTTGGAGCCGCCATCGGTGGTCAGGTCTTCCACCAACAGCACGCGCTCGCTTTCGCTCATCGCGCCTTCGATACGCGCGTTTTTGCCGTAACCTTTTGGTTTCTTTCTGACATAAGTCATCGGGAGCGCCATGCGCTCGGCCACCAACGCGGCAAAAGGAATGCCTGCGGTCTCCCCACCTGCGATGTTGTCAAACGCCTCAAACCCAGCTTCGCGCATCACAGTGACGGTCATGAAATCCATCAAAGTCGCACGGATGCGCGGGAAGGAAATCAGCTTGCGGCAGTCGATATAGCTTGGGCTCGGCAGACCAGAGGCCAGCGTATATGGCTCGTCGGTGTTGAAGTTCACGGCACCAATTTCCAGCAACATGCGGGCTGTCAGACGGGCGATTTCTTCTTTAGGCGGGAAGGCGGTTGGGATCATTTGGATATCCTTTGGCAGCGGATTTTTTAGTCAGCAACAGTCCAGAACACGTCGTAGCCCGGATCAAACACGGTGACCGGCCCATTGGCGCTCTCGATTTTGTCGGGGAAGTCAGTGGCTTGTTCGTTCTTCACCAGCGTGATGGTCTCCTCGTTCACCGGCAGGCCGTAGAAGTTAGGACCATTGCGGCTCGCAAAGCCTTCCAGCTTGTCGAGCGCGCCGTCTTCTTCAAAAACATGTGCCAAAAGCGCCATGGTGTTGGTCGCGGTGAAACACCCGGCGCATCCACAAGCACTCTCTTTGTCGCCATCCAGATGCGGTGCGCTGTCGGTGCCAAGGAAGAAACGCGCATCGCCAGAGGTTGCCGCTGCACGCAGCGCCAAACGGTGTTCTTCGCGCTTCGCCACAGGCAGGCAGTAATAGTGCGGTTTGATCCCGCCCACGAGGATATGGTTGCGGTTGATGATCAGGTGGTGCGTTGTGATTGTTGCGCCCAGATCGGTCGCATGATCCTGCACATACGCAACACCGTCCTTGGTTGTGATATGCTCCATAATCACGCGCAGACCCGGTGTCGCTTTGCGAATTGGATCAAGTACCTTGTCGATAAAGACCGCCTCGCGGTCAAAAATATCGACGTCATGATGGGTGACTTCACCATGCACACAGAGCGGCAGGCCAATCTCGGCCATTTTTTCCAGCGATGCGCGCACGTTTTTGAAATCTGACACGCCGCTGGCAGAGTTGGTGGTTGCGCCTGCGGGGTAGAGTTTGACGGCCTTGATCAAACCGGTCGCATGGGCCGCCGCAATATCTTCTGGATCGCTGTCCTCGGTCAGGTACAGCGTCATCAGAGGCTCAAAGTTCATGCCATCTGGCAGAGCGGCCATTATGCGGTCTTTGTAGGCCGCAGCCTGCGCCCCGGTCACAACCGGCGGCACCAAATTGGGCATAATGATTGCACGGGCAAAGTGACGCGCGGTTTCAGGCAGGACAGCTTGCAGCATCGCGCCATCGCGCAGATGCAGATGCCAATCATCGGGGCGGGCAATGGTCAGATTTTGGGTCATAGGCGCGGCTTACACAAAGCCGCGACCAGTGGCTAGCCTTTGTGCGCAAAACTGAGTGGTTTTGCGCAGGTTTTAGCTCGCCAGCCGTCCTTGATCAGCCTCCTGAGCCAACGCATCCAAATGACGGAGATATCGTGGGTCTTTGAGGCGGCGCGCCACGTTGGCACACAAAAGGGCGGTCATAAACGGACGTTTCTTTTGCGACACCTTACGCAAAATCCGGTCCAAATAGGGCATATGTGCCCGACGGGCGCGGTAAAGCTTATAAAATGCCGCGCGGCTCAACGTGCCAGCCCCAGCTTTCACCAAAACCCGGTACAGGATTTGCATGTCCAGCAAGTCCTCTTCCGGTTTCATGCCAAGATTGGGAGTCGGCAGCAAAACTGTGTTTTCACGCGCAAAAAGCGCCGCATGGATCGCGTCAAAGCTCTGATTGGGATCGTAGATAATAAAACATCTGTCTGCTGCTGCCGCCATCTCTGGTGCAAACCCATATTGCCCTTCAAAAGCAATTTTGCGCGTCTGCGGGAAGCGTTTGTCCCATCCTGCAATACGCGGGGACAGGGTGGCTTGAGGGCGGATCGCAACCACTTGTGCATCCTCTGCGACAATTGAAAACGCCGCCGCCGCATAGCCGCACGAGCCAGCGCCATAGAACACCACTTCGTCGAACTCATCAAAGAAGCCGTCATTCGACAAACGGTCAAAATAGGCCATGACCTCCGGGTCGCGAAACCACGTGTCACCGTCACTCAGGATGCACAGATGAGACCACCCCAACTCGCGCACCAGTTCCCAGCCCAGCGGGTGGCCGGTGTCGCCGCGTTTATGAATGCTATCAATGGTTTCAAAGGTGACCAGCAACACGGGTTTTTCTTGCACCAGAGTGGCCCAATGACGCTTCCCAAGAGGCTGAAAATGCCCGTTGGCCTCGGCAACCTGCTCCAATTGAGCCAGCCATTCATCCCGTGACAATCCAAGCATCGGCGTGTCAAAGCCGTTGGCGGTGTCCTGCATATCGATGTTTTTCCTTACGCCCCTGGCCGCGTTGGCCTGATGAACTGGCCTTGTTTTGCGGCCTTTGACGAAACCCTATAGCCCATTTGCGGCGAAAATTGGGAGCGCCTTGCGATTTTCTACAACTTTTGTCGCGGGGCGGGGCGCTTGACGTGCGTTGGCCCGAGATGCAGCGTGAGCAGAGCAGATTTAGCCAAAGGCCTACCCATGCAGAACATTCAAAGCATCGATCACGTTCAAAGGCTTTTGGCTGCCGAGGGATACGTGTGTGGCCGCCCATTGGCGACCGTTGTTTTTTTGGCGCTACGGCTTGGTAGGCCCATTTTTCTGGAAGGGGAGGCTGGGGTCGGAAAAACAGAAATCGCCAAAGCGTTGTCATCTGCCCTTGGCCGAAGCTTGATACGTTTGCAGTGTTACGAAGGTCTCGATGCCTCCAGCGCGGTTTATGAGTGGAACTTCGCTGCCCAGATGGTGGCCATTCGCACTGCCGAAGCCAGCGGCGGTACTGACCGTGGCGCCCTGCAGGAAGAGTTGTTTGGGCCGGATTACCTGGTTGAACGTCCACTGCTCAAAGCCATGCAGCCGGACCCCGCCGGTGCCCCGGTTTTGTTGATCGACGAATTGGACCGCACCGACGAACCGTTTGAGGCCTTCCTGCTTGAAGCGCTCAGTGACTTTCAAGTGACGATCCCTGAGATTGGGACCATCAAAGCCCCCCAACCGCCGATCGTGATTGTGACGTCAAATCGGACCCGAGAGGTGCACGACGCGCTCAAGCGCCGTTGTCTCTATCACTGGGTCGATTACCCTGATTTTGACCGAGAGATGGCCATTTTGCAGGCGCGCGCGCCAGAGGCTGCAGAAAGCCTTAGCCGTGAGGTGGTGGCATTTGTGCAGCGTTTACGCACGGAAGACCTCTTCAAAAAACCCGGTGTGGCGGAAACCATTGATTGGGCCAAGTGTTTGTTGGCGTTGGATGTTCTGACGCTCAGTCCGGAAGTGATCGCGGACACGTTGGGCGCTGTGCTCAAATACCAGGACGACATAGCAAAGCTGCAAGGCTCAGAGGCAAAACGGCTGTTGGATGAGGCACGCGCCTCTTTAGAACCCGCCTGATGCTTCAATTGGTATTAAATATCCCGGGGGGAACGGGGGGCTGGCCCCCCGTCTTGAACGATGGCTGAATACCTCCCGCTCGAAATTCCGGACAATCCAAAACTGACCCAAAACATCACCTGGTTTGCGCGGGCTTTGCGAAAGGCCGGTTTGCCCATTGGGCCGGGGCGGGTGATTGATGCCATTCGTGCGGTCGAGGCCTCTGGCTTCACCAGCAAGCAAGACTTCTACTGGACCTTGCACGCTTGTTTTGTGTCACGTCCTGAGCAGCGCACTGTTTTCTCACAAGTCTTTCGGCTCTACTGGCGTGATCCGCGATACTTGGAACATATGATGTCGATGATGCTTCCCGCCGTTAAGGGCGTTCAGGAAGATCGGGCGGGGCAGGCCGGCGAAAAACGAGCGGCGGAAGCTCTGCTGGATGGCGCGAACCAAGACCTTCCTGAAGGACTGGAGCAGGAAGAGGCTGGTACAGAAATCGAAATAGATGCGTCTTTGACAATGTCTTCCGAGGAAAATCTGCGCACCTTGGACTTTGAGCAAATGAGCACAGACGAAATTGCGCAGGCCAAGCGCATGCTTGCTCGGCTGACTTTGCCGGTGAAACCGATTGCGTCTCGGCGCACCAAGGCAGATCGGCTTGGCACGAAAGTGGATTGGCGAAATACCATGCGACACTCCATGCGCCAAGGTGGAGATCTGTCTGAATTGGCACGCAAAAGTCAGCGCATCAGGTGGCCAAATCTGGTGGTGATTTGTGATATTTCCGGGTCTATGAGCCAATATAGCCGCATGGTGCTGCATTTCTTGCATGCTGTAGCAAATCAGAAAGGCGCGGGCTGGGCGCGTGTGCATGGGTTCACTTTTGGCACACGCCTCACCAACATCACCCGGCATTTAGCCACACGGGATGTTGATGCGGCCATGGCATCAGCCGGAGCGGAAGCGCAGGATTGGGAAGGTGGAACGCGGATTGGCGAGTGCTTGCACGAATTTAATCGGGATTGGTCCCGGCGGGTTATGGGGCAAGGGGCTGTTGTCTTGTTGATAACAGATGGTTTGGACCGTGGAACGCCTGAAGCGCTCTCCAAAGAGATGCAGCGGCTGCACTTGTCCGCACGACGTTTGATCTGGCTGAATCCGCTGCTCCGGTGGGAAGGGTTTGCCGCCAAAGCACAAGGCATTCGTGCGATGTTGCCCCATGTAGACAGTTTCCGGGCTGGGCATTCGATTGCCTCAATCGAAGCGCTGGCAGAGGCGCTCTCTCGGCCTGATGATATTGGCGAGAAGGCAAGACTTCTTCAGGGAGTTCAATAAGATGCCGCACACCCAAACCTCACTTTCTGGGAATTGTCTCTTGTTGTTTTTCAGGCCTGCACCCATGTTTCTGCGCTGTGGGAGGATGACATGAACCAAACCTTAAAAGGCGCGCCGGAATTGGCGCTGGAGTGGCACCAAGCCGGGCGCGGTGCAGCATTGGCAACAGTCGTGCAGACTTGGGGTTCGGCGCCACGCCGTGTTGGGGCGCAAATGGTTGTCTCCGGCGATGGACAGATCGAAGGATCGGTTTCGGGCGGATGTGTAGAAGGTGCGGTCATGGTGGAAGCCATGGAAGCCATCGACAGTGGTAAAGGCACCCTGCTGGAATTTGGAGTGAGCGATGGCGACGCTTTTGCGGTCGGTTTGGCTTGTGGCGGCACAATTAAGGTCTTGGTGGAGCCGGTTGGTGCGGTTTTGTCAGAGGATGTGCTCGCCGATCTGGTTGCCGCAAGAGCCGCTAGAAAAGCTATCGCTTATGTGGCGCACGCAGAAACCGGGGGCGGCTCGCTGACACAAGAGGGGTTTGAGGATCGGTTTCGTATGGACCGATCCGGAGTGGAGGAAGACGGCCGCTTTGTCGCCATTCACAATCCCCCCCTGCGTTTGGTGGTCGTGGGCGCCGTTCATATTGCGCAGGCGTTGGTTCCCATGGCGCGGATTGCAGGATTTGATCCCATCATCGTTGATCCTCGCGCCGCTTTTGGTTCTGAGGAACGTTTTCCGGGCGAAGCCATTCTGGACGATTGGCCTGACGAGGCCATGAAAAAGATCGCTCTGGACGCGCGCACGGCTTTGGTTCTGTTGACCCATGACCCAAAGCTTGATGATCCGGCACTGCACATTGGATTAAAGTCTGAGGCGTTTTACATTGGGGCGCTGGGCAGCACGCGCACACATGCCAAACGGGTGGAACGTTTGGCAGACGCTGGGTTCTCTGACGATGAAATTGCACGCATCCATGGCCCTATAGGTCTTAATATTAGGGCGGCAAGCCCTGCTGAGATTGGCGTTTCCATCCTTAGTGAGATGGTGTCAGTTCTGAGGGCTGGGGCATGAAATTTGGTACGGTTCCTATTGCTGAGGCGTTGGGCGCTGTATTGGCACATTCGCTGGTGGCTGGGCGTCGGATCCCTAAAGGCACAGTATTGGAGGCAGATCACGTCGCAGCTCTGATTAACGCCGGTTTTCGAGACGTAACGGTCGCCCGATTGGAAAAGGGAGACATTGACGAAGACACGGCTGCCGCCCGCTTGGCGCAGGCAATGTTGGCGGGCGTGCAAGGCGTTCGTGCCACAGGTGCCGGGGCAGGGCGCGTCAATCTTTATGCGGATCACTGTGGTTTGATGCGGATCAATGCCGAAATCGTGCACAAAATTAACGCGATAGACCCAATGATCACTGTGGCCACGGTGCCTGATTATCATCGTGTTGACGCGGATGGCATGATCGCGACTCTCAAGATCATTGCATACGCTGTGCCATCAACTGCGCTAGAAAGGGCGACGGCAGTTGCGACCGGCGCCGTTTCGTTGTTGCGCCCAGATTTCTCAAGTGCGACTTTGATTGAGACAACAATTGGTGACACGCCCTCTGACAAAGGCCGTCGCGCCATGGCGGGCAGGGTGGAACGTATGGGCATGAGGCTTAGCGAGCGTGTCTTGGTGCCACATCAGGAAGCGCCGTTGGCGCAGGCAATAGCGGATGCGCCGGGAGAGGTGATCTTCGTACTTACAGCCTCCGCCACCTCGGACGTTATGGATGTTGCGCCGCGGGCCTTGCGGGCAGCGGGTGGTAGCGTGGAACGATTTGGCATGCCGGTTGATCCAGGAAACTTGTTATTTTTGGGTCGCTTAGGGGAGAAGCCCGTTATCGGTTTGCCCGGCTGTGCGCGTTCGCCTGCGCTGAATGGTGCGGATTGGGTTTTAGAGCGCGTGATCTGCGGTCTTGAGGTGTCTCATGATGATATCGCAGCCATGGGCGTTGGAGGATTGTTGAAGGAAATCCCGATCCGTCCAATGCCCCGCGAAAAGGGGATTTGAGCAAAACCGTGGCGACGTGCTGCATGCGCAGCTACGACCAATGTCTACGCCGCTCCTTCGAAAAGGCGCAAATATCAACTTCTCAAGCGATGGGGCGACTGCTTTACTCGTTCCCAATGACAATAGCCAATGTGGGAGGAGCCAATGTCACAGGTCACCATGACCGTGAACGGCAAAGAAATGTCCGGCGATGCCGAAGGACGCACTTTGCTCAGTCAATTTCTTCGAGAAACTCTTGGACTAACCGGCACGCACGTCGGTTGTGATACGAGCCAGTGTGGAGCGTGCGTCGTGCATGTAGATGGCGTTGCCGTAAAAGCCTGTACGATGCTGGCGATGGAAGCGGACGGCGCATCAGTTGACACCATTGAAGGTCAGGCCGCGCCGGACGGAACTTTGAATGCGCTGCAACAGGCGTTTCAGGATCATCACGGTTTGCAGTGCGGGTTCTGTACCCCCGGCATGATCATGTCTGCTGCGGATCTTTTAAAAAACAATCCGAAGCCTACCGAGGCAGAAGTGCGTCATCATCTGGAAGGCAACATTTGCCGCTGCACGGGCTACCACAACATCGTCAAGGCGATCATGGCTGCCAGTGGGCAGGATGTGAGCAGCATTGCAGCCGAGTGAGCCGTTTTGACCGCGTTGGAGGAGGCGCGGGCACAACTGGTTTTGATTTCAAGCCGGATGCTTGAGGCTTTCGCCCGCTCCGGTTTTAGGGAGGAAAGACATGCCTAAGGATAGTGGCATCGGCGCCAGCCCAAAGCGGCGCGAAGACGTCCGGTTTCTAAGCGGAACCGGCAATTATACTGACGACATTCAGGTTAACGGGCAGGCTTACGTGCATTTCCTGCGCTCTGACATTGCCCATGCGAAAATCATTGGCATCAACCTGGATGCAGCCTCGGCCATGCCTGGTGTGATCAAGATTTTCACAGGTGCGGATTTTGAAGGTGTTGGTGGTATCCCTTGTGGTTGGCAAGTGACGGATCGCCACGGCGAACCGATGCAGGAGCCCGCCCATCCGGTCTTGGCACAAGGCAAAGTGCGCTACGTCGGCGATCAGATTGCGGCGGTTGTTGCCGAAACTCTCGAGCAAGCGCGCGATGCAGCTGAGGCCATTGAAGTGGATTTGGAGGAACTGCCCGCCGTAGTGGATATGAAAGCGGCGTTGGCTGAGGGTGCCACCAAGGTTCACGACGATCTGACGAGCAACCTCTGTTATGACTGGGGGTTTGTTGAAGAAAATAAGCCTGCCGTCGATGCTGCGTTTGAAGCGGCGGCACATGTCACAACGCTAGAACTGCGCAACAACCGTTTGGTTGCAAACCCAATGGAGCCTCGTGTTGCGATTGGCGATTTTAACCGCGCGACCGGTGAAAGCACACTCTACACCACTAGCCAGAACCCGCATGTTATCCGCTTGTTGATGGGCGCGTTTGTCTTAGGCATTCCTGAGCATAAGCTCCGGGTGGTGGCACCGGATGTTGGCGGTGGTTTCGGCACCAAAATCTTCCACTACGCCGAAGAAGCCTTCTGCACCTTCGCCGCCAAAGCACTGAACCGCGCAGTCAAATGGACCTCTACCCGCTCGGAAGCCTTTATTTCCGATGCGCACGGTCGCGATCATGTGACTAAGATCGAGTTGGCCTTGGATGCCGACAACAACTTCACCGCGCTGCGTACTGATACGTACGCCAATATGGGCGCATATCTGTCGACCTTTGCGCCATCCGTTCCAACTTGGCTACACGGCACACTGATGGCGGGCAACTACAAGACGCCTCTGATTTACGTTAACGTGAAGGCGGTCTTTACAAATACGGTGCCGGTGGATGCTTATCGCGGCGCAGGCCGCCCCGAAGCCACGTATCAGCTTGAACGCGTGATCGACAAAGCCGCGCGTGAACTGGGAGTCGACCCAATTGCCTTGCGTCGTCAGAACTTCATCACAGAGTTCCCCTATGCCACTCCAGTGGCGGTTGAATATGACACGGGTGACTATCACGGCACTATGGATGCGCTTGAGAAAATGGCGGACCTGTCAGGCTTTGAAACGCGCCGCAAAGAAAGCGAAGCACGCGGCAAGCTGCGTGGCTTTGGCGTGAACTGCTACATCGAAGCTTGTGGCATTGCGCCTTCCAACCTCGTGGGGCAACTTGGCGCCCGTGCTGGCCTGTATGAAAGTGCGACTGTGCGTGTGAACGCGACAGGAGGCATTGTGGTCATGACCGGCTCGCACAGCCATGGTCAGGGACACGAGACCTCTTTTCCTCAAGTGATTGCGGAGATGATCGGTATCGACGAAAGCATGGTTGAAATCGAGCATGGCGATACTGCGAATACACCAATGGGCATGGGCACCTATGGCTCTCGCTCGATTGCGGTTGGTGGCTCTGCCATGGTGAGAGCGACCGAGAAGATCATCGCCAAAGCGAAGAAGATTGCGGCTCACCTGATGGAAGCTGCGGAAGCCGACATCGAACTCAAGGATGGTGCGTTCAGCGTAGCCGGGACTGACAAGTCCGTGGCCTGGGGAGATGTGACCCTTGCAGCCTATGTACCGCACAACTACCCGCTGGAAGACATCGAGCCTGGCCTTGAAGAGACCGCTTTCTACGATCCTGCGAACTTTACCTATCCATCAGGCGCCTATGCTTGTGAGGTTGAGGTCGATCCGGACACCGGCAAAGTCACCATTGAGGCATTTAATGCCGCGGATGACTTTGGCAACATCATCAACCCGATGATCGTGGACGGTCAGGTGCATGGCGGCATTGGCCAAGGGATTGGTCAAGCATTGCTTGAAAACGCGGCTTATGATGAGAATGGCCAGTTGCTGAGTGCGTCCTACATGGATTACGCGATGCCTCGTGCCAGCGATGTGCCTTTCTATGGTGTTGATCATTCCAGCCAAACACCCTGCACCCACAACCCGCTTGGGGTGAAGGGCTGCGGTGAGGCCGGCGCCATTGGTTCGCCGCCTGCGGTAGTGAATGCTGTTGTTGACGCGTTGCGTTCTGGTGGGCATGACATTCATCATATCGATATGCCTGTGTCGCCATCGCGCGTCTGGCAGGCGATGAACGGATAAGCGGAGGATCTATCATGTATAATTTCGACTTCGAAAAACCCTCCACAATTGCGGATGCGGTATCGGCGCTGGGCACAGAAGATGCGCAGGCATTGGGCGGGGGGCAAACGTTGCTCCCTACGATGAAGCAGCGCTTGGCCAGTCCCTCCAAACTGGTGAGCCTGAAAGGCATTGCCGAGATGCAAGGCATCTGCACTGGGGATGATGGCGCATTGTGCATCGGCGGTGCCACAACGCACGCGGACGTTGCCGCAGGTGCGGGTGCCTACGCTGGCCTGGCTGGTCTGGCGGCCGGCATCGGCGACCCAGCGGTCCGTGCCCGCGGTACCATTGGCGGCTCTTTGGCCAACAATGATCCGGCGGCGTGCTATCCGGCTGGAGCTTTGGCTTCTGGTGCCACGATTGTCACCAATGCACGTGAGATTGCGGCGGATGACTACTTCCAAGGCATGTTCACCACGGCCTTGGAGGAAGGGGAGATCATCACCGAAGTGCGTTTCCCTGTACCTGAGGCGTCAAACTATCAGAAGTTTGAGCAGCCGGCTTCACGTTTTGCGCTGGTTGGGGTGTTTGTTGCCAAATACGCTGACGGGGTGCGCGTTGCCGTTACAGGTGCGTCTGAGGACGGCGTGTTCCGTTGGTCGGAGGCCGAGGCGGCTCTGTCAGGTAATTTCTCGGCAGATGCTGTTGCCGATATGGCGCCAAGTGCGGATGGTTTGATTTCCGATCTGCATGGCTCTGCGGCCTATCGCGCACATCTCGTGAGCGTTCTAACGCGCCGCGCTGTTGCCGCGGCGAACTGATTTCCTAGCAAAACAAAATTGAAAAACCCCGGCTGATGGTCCGGGGTTTTTTTGTTGGCCAAGTTACGATGAAGGCAGGCTGTTGGGATCAAATGCGCACCATTCTCCAGCCCTTTGCAGGGCCGGTTCAAATCCCTCTGGTGAAAACTGACCAAGCACAACTAGTTCATTAGGGCTGCTGCGCTCAATCATGACATCGATCGAACGGTTGGCATTGCGAAGGCTGCTGATCACATCGGGTACCATACCACCTGTCAAATACATGCCGTATCCGCCCAATCCATCGTCTTTGAACATTTCGTCCCCGAGCCAGCTTGTTTCGTCATCAAAAGCAAGCGCGGGATAGTCCTCTTCGCCCCAAGGTGCTCCGGTTTCGCCAGGCCATGGATGGTAATCGTAGCCAAAACTCGCATTGTAGCCGTTTTGGTAGAACGTCAGCACCAGGGCACCAGAGGTGTGGCGCGCGGCGCGGGTGGAAAAGACGTGGCAGGCATGGCCTACTTTGGCTGCGCCCCAATCACCGCTTTCAAAAGTGGCGGCTTTTGCTGTGGTTGCAAGAGCTAGGCTTGCTGCAAAAATGGCAGGTGTGAGTTTCATGAAACGTCCTGTTTTGGTGAGGTTGAAAGCGTTGTGCGCGACACAATTGACGCGATTTATGAAGATTTTGTTCACTCTAAGGGTGTGGTTCGGCAAAAAGAAACCCCGCGCAAGGCGCGGGGTTGATCACAAAATCGTCAGGTCTTTAGACTACTTGGATAGCGGGCCGATCATCATGATCATTTGGCGGCCCTCCATCTTCGGCATGTTTTCAACTTTGCCGATCTCTTTCACGTCTTCTGCGACGCGTTCCAGCAGCTCGCGACCGAGGTTCTGGTGGGCCATTTCACGGCCCCGGAACCGCAGGGTAACTTTGACTTTGTCGCCGTTTTCCAAAAATTTGAAAACGTTGCGCATTTTCACGCCATAGTCATGCGTATCCGTGTTTGGACGGAATTTGACCTCTTTGACCTCGATGGTCTTCTGTTTTTTCCGGGCTTCGGATTCACGCTTCTGCTGTTCATATTTGAACTTGCCGAAGTCCATGATCTTGCAAACCGGTGGGTTTGCGTTTGGAGAAATCTCCACGAGATCCAAACCAGCTTCGTCAGCCATGGCCATGGCTTTGGCTGGGTGCACGACACCGACGTTTTCGCCGTCTGCGCCAATCAAGCGGATTTCAGGAGCGCGAATGCGTCCGTTGACTCGAGGTCCAGTGTCACGCTGAGGCGGTGCGTTATGAGGTCTGCGGGCTATGGTTTTCTTCCTTCAATGGTGAATGCCTTTGGATGGCTAATTTATTCGGCCTTTTCGGACGATACAACCGCCGAATCCTTGTCCTTGATGTGAATCTGGCAGGTTTCCCCCTTGAGAGTGGTGCTCTGGCGGCAGAAATAGACAAGGCGAAGGGCCCGAGCCGTTCGGGTGGGAGAGTTAGTGATGGAGATTTCTATGAAGAATCTTATTTTTGTTGTGATTGCGGGCGCGGTTGCTGTGGTGGCGTATTTTGTTTTGGGGAAGGGCCAAGACTATGTCGTGACCGAGGCGCCTGTGGTTGAAACCTCACCGGTTGTTGAAGCGGATGAAGAGGTGCAGCAGGCCGCGGAAGAGGCTGTTGATGAGGCCGCGGCTGGTGTTGCGGCGGCAACTGACGCGGCACAAGAGGCCGCAGATGAGGCTTTGCAGGCTGTGACCGAGCAGGTCGAAGAGGTGCAGGACGCGGCCAATGCAGCGGCAGACGCAGTCGAAACGGCCGTAACCGAAGCAGTTGAAGGCGCCGCAGACGCGGCAAGTGACGCCACTGCGGCGGCCACAGAAGTTGCTGAAGAGGCAGCTACTGCCGCAGCAGACGTCGCTAGCGAAGCGACTGATGCGGCAACCGAAGCGGTGACTGAGGAAACGGAAGTTGCCACCGACGTCGCGGCACAGGCTGGTGAAGCAGCTGCGACCGGTGTTGCGGATCTGGCGAGCCTTTTTACGGCTGACGGCTTTGATATGGCCAAAGTGTCTGAGGTGATTGACGGTTCGTCTCTGGGGGCGTTGCAGAAAGCCTCTCTGAAAACGGCCATTCAGAGTGCAGTGGACAACCCGGAGATGCTGACACAGGCGCTAGACACGGCAAAGCAGGCGCTGGGCCTATAAGAAGCTGATCTTTAAACGAAAAACGCCCCGACCAGTGTCGGGGCGTTTTTTTGTATGAAGATGAAAGCCTCTAGTCGAGGAAGGCCTTCTCAACCACGTATTGCGCTGGCTTGGAGTTGGCGCCTTCTTCAAGACCGGCGCCTTCCAGCATTTCCTTGAGTTCCAAGTTGAACGCCAGATTGCCGCAAATCATCGCGCGGTCATGCTCCGGGTTCAACGGTTCAACACCCAAATCGGCATAGGCCTCGCCAGAGCGGATCAAGTCGGTGATCCGGCCCATCTTGGCGCTCTCTTCGCGGGTGGTGGTTGGATAGTACTTGATCTTCTTCCAGAAACCTTCGCCGATCACTTCGTTGAGCAACTCGTCATCTTTGAGGGCTTCGATCAGGTCGCGACCATAGGTCAGTTCACCCGCTTCGCGGCAGGTGTGTGTGATGATGACTTCGTCGTAGTCCTGATAGGTTTGCGGCTCGCGCAACAGCGATGCAAAGGGGGCAAAACCTGTCCCGGTGGCGAAGAACCAGATGCGTTTTCCGGGGATCAGGGCGTCATGCACCAGCGTGCCGACGGGTTTTGGACGTAAGATCACCTCGTCACCCGGCTGGATGTGCTGCAGCTTGGAGGTCAGCGGGCCATCTTGCACCTTGATGGAGTAGAATTCCATCTCTTCGTCCCAGCTTGGGGAGGCAATGGAATAGGCGCGCAGGAGCGGCTTTTGCTTGCCAGTCTTTGGGTCTGGGTCGCCCATCAGGCCAATCATCACAAACTCACCGGAGCGGAACCGCAGGGAGGCGGGACGGGTGCATTTGAAAGAAAACAGACGGTCGGTGTAGTGCTTCACCTCGGTGACGGTTTGAGCGTCAGGCAGGGCGGGCACTTTCTGGGCGGTGGATTCGGTCACAGGTTTTTGCTCGGTCATATCAACTACTGGGCGGGAATGCCTCGCCCCTCATGTAACATCTCTGGTGCGGTTTTGAAGGTTAATCGGCAATGCGGCTTTGACATATCGCAAGGTCGCATTGCTTTTTTGCGATGTGTTATCCGCGCATGCGGGCCTGATAGTTGTTGGCCTGCCAATTGGCGCGGAACTGCCATTCGCCTTCTGGCTGGCGCGCGGCGAGATCGTCGGAGATCTCCACTTCGTCAAAACCACAGCGGCGGGCCATGGCGTACTGGTCGGAAATCACGTGACCTTTGGCGCGCAAGCGCCCTTTGTAACCGGCCAGACGCAGTTGGCGGGCAATGGTGAAGCCACGGCCATCTGCGAAGCTGGGGAAATCCACACGGATCATTTTTGCTCCGGCCATTTGCGCGATCACATCCGCGGGATCGGCGCTGGATGGCACATCGAGCGCTGCTACGTCATTGGCGGCTTCGTCCAGCGGCACAAAGCCCAGTGTCCAGTCATCAGCGCCAAAGCCGGTGTCTGTTACTATCACAGTCATGTCTTTTCTCCTGTCCGCACCATTTTGCCGTCCACAAAATGAATGCCACATTCGTCTTTGTCCTGGCCGCGCCAGCGCCCGGAGCGAGGGTCTTCGCCTTCTGCCACCGGGGAGGTGCAGGGCGCGCAGCCAATTGAAGGGTAGCCTTGCGCGACGAGCGGGTGGCGCGGTAGGCGGTTTTCTTCCATGTAGGCGCGCACATCTTCTGGCGCCCAATGGGCCAAAGGGTTGACCTTGATGCGGCCGGTGAAGTCCTCGACCTCAAAGAAATCCAAAGCGGCGCGGGTGCCGGATTGGAACCGCTTGCGGCCGGTGATCCAGCCGTCATAGCCGCGCAACGCCTTTTGCAAGGGACGCGTTTTGCGCAGGGAGCAGCAGGCGTCGGTGTCAAACTGGTGCAGCGTTCCGTCTGGGTCCTCTGCCGACAAGGTAGCGTCGCTGGCGCGGATAACCTGAACATTGTCCAGATGCAGGCGCTCGGCGACGTCTTGTTGGTAGACAAGGGTTTCAGTGAACAGCATCTCTGTATCGACAAAGATCACAGGAATGCTGCGGTCCACCACGGCGGCCATATGTAGAAGCACGACAGACTCCGCTCCAAATGAAGACACCAAGGCCAGTTTACCAGCCTGCGGGTCTGTCAGTGCGGCCTCCATGACCGACGTTGCAGAATGGTGGCGGTAGCGTTCGTTGAGCACGTCCACCTTGGCTTGCAACGGGTCTTTGCGCTCTGACGCGGGCGAAATCGCCGACGTCAGAGGGGAGGTCAAAGGGGTTATGCCATTATGCTGCATTGGCCTGCGTCTCTGGATAGAGGTGCGCCTTAAATGGCGCGAGCCCGAGGCGACGATAGGCCTGCAGGAAGGTTTCTTCCGGACCTTCGCGCAGCTCCAAATAGCCGTTCACCAGACGTTCGATGGCAGGTACGATTTCGTCATAGGCAAAGCCCGGACCAGCGCGCTGACCAATTTCTGCATCCCAAGTCGCGTCACCACCCAGAGTGATCTGGTAGTTTTCTACGCCTGCGCGATCGAGGCCGAGAATGCCGATATGACCCACATGATGGTGCCCACAGGCATTGATGCAGCCTGAGATCTTGATCTGTAGATGGCCAATGTCATGTTCCAGCTTTAACTCGTCAAAACGGGTTGCGATCTGTTGCGCCACTGGAATGGACCGGGCTGTCGCCAAGGCGCAGTAATCCATTCCTGGGCAGGCGATGATATCGCTTACAAGGCCGATGTTGGCGGTGTGTAGGTCCGCCTCACGCAGCGCGTCATAGACCGCTGGCAAGTCAGACTTGTGCACATGTGGCAGGATCACGTTTTGCTCGTGGCTAATACGCAGTTCGTCGTGGCCGTATTGGCGCGCGATTTCGGCCAGTGCCCGCATCTGATCTGAGGTGGCGTCACCCGGCGTTTGACCGTGCTTTTTGATCGAAACGGTAACAATTGCATACCCCGGCGCGCGGTGCGTTGTCAGATTGGTATCGACCCAGCTGCGAAACAGAGGGTTGGTATCGTACGCGCGGTCGAACTCGACAGTGGGTGCGTTGCGGAATGCCGGAGGAGCAAAATGAGCTTTGATGTCTTGCAGCAGGTCTTGATCGATGCCGGAGAAGCTTTGGCGCACGCTTTCGAAGCGTTCCTCTACCATTGCGCGGAATTCTTCAAGGCCGGTTTCATGCACGGTGATCTTGATGCGGGCTTTGTATTTGTTGTCGCGGCGACCGATTTGATTCCACACAGAGACAGTTGCTTCAATGTAAGGCAGAAGATCTTCGCGCGGCAGGAAGTCATTGAGAACCTTGCCAATCATCGGGGTGCGGCCAAGGCCACCGCCCACCAGCACCTGATAGCCAATCTCGCCCGCGTCGTTTTGCACAATACGCACGGCCAGATCGTGCGCTTTCAGCACGGCGCGGTCCTGTGCGCCAGCGCTCACGGCGATCTTGAACTTGCGGCCCATGAACTGGAATTCTGGGTGATCGGTGGACCACTGACGGATCAGTTCAGCGATAGGGCGGGGGTCTTCCAATTCGTCAGCGGCGGCACCTGCAAAGTGATCTGCGGTCACGTTGCGGATGGTGTTGCCGGAGGTTTGGATGGCGTGCATGCCAACCTCGCCCAACGCGTCGAGCATGTCTGGCACGTCGGTCAACTTGGGCCAGTTGTACTGGATGTTCTGGCGGGTGGTGAAATGGCCGTAGCCTTTGTCCCACTTCTCCGCCAGGAGAGCGAGCGTGTCCATTTGCTTGGAGCTGAGCGTGCCGTAAGGGATTGCAACGCGCAGCATATAGGCGTGCAACTGCAGATACAGACCATTCATCAGGCGTAGGGGCTTGAATTCATCTTCGGTCAGGTTGCCAGCGATGCGGCGTTCTACCTGTGCACGGAACTGACGATTGCGCTCTGCCAGGAAGGCTTTGTCAAAGTCGTTGTACTGATACATGGGGAAACCCTTTTGTTTGCTGCAGGAGAGGCCGATCAGGCGGCCTGACCATCCTGTTGCTGTGTTTCTGCTTGCTTGCCGTGGAAGTAGTTTGACGGCCCGGTCCGGCGGAATTCTTCGCGGAAGTGTGTCGGTTCAGGGCCGTTTTCGCCCTCGGCGGCATCCGCCAGATAGGCGCCAACCACCAATTCCACTTGCTGTGCTGCTTCCAACAGACGCACCTGCGCGTGCGCCTCATCCGTGAGATACTCGGCACAGGCCAGATCACGGGTCCAAGTGTCGTCTTTGGTGAAATAAATCACGTCGCCTTCGATGAGGGCGTTGGCGGTGATGACTTTGGGTGTGAATGCGCGTGGCATGAGACTCTCCCGGGGTTTGACTTCCAGGTGAATATAGGAAATTGTCCCGCATAACCGCCAGATACTGGCGAAAATAGAAACGTATGTTCCGGTGTGCTGTGGGTGAGGCGCCGGTGTTCCACGAAGAACGGGGAAAATGGGATGGCGTTGCGTATTGACGATATGGATAAGAAAATTCTCGGCGAGCTGCAACGGGATGCCGCGCAATCTTTGGATGAAATTGCCAAACGTGTGGGCTCTTCCAAGACGCCAGTGTGGAATCGCATTCGCAAACTCAAAGAGGCCGGGGTGATCCGGCAGCAGACGGTGCTACTGGATGCGGAAGCCCTTGGTTTTGATGCCTGTTTCTTTGTTTTGATCCGCACCAGCGAGCATGAGGCGGATTGGCAGCAGAAGTTCCTCAAAGCCCTACGCGAGCGCCCTGAAGTTTTGGAAGCGCACCGGCTGGCGGGGGACATAGACTATATCCTGAAAGTTCAGGTGCAGAATGCGCGCGCTTATGACACCTTTTATCAAGCTCTGATTTCAGAGGTGAAGGTGCACAATGTTACCGCTTTGTTATCTATGGAAGAAATCAAGTCTACCAGCATGCTACCGCTCTGAGCGTTAAGGTTTGGCCGTTTTGGCAAAACCGCTAAAAATCACGTCGGTATAACGTCGGTATCGCGTCTGTTTTACGGAGGTGCGTTTTGGGGAGGGGAGAGGTTAACGGGGGCTGCGCCAACTTAGCAGGAGTTGACCAAAGGTGATTTGGCGCGTCTATTGAGATGCATTCCATTTATTGATCGGAGTTTGACTATGAACTCACTAAAGTCTTGGATTGCGTCATTCTGTGCTTCGCTTGCTTTCGCCTCAGGTGTGTGGGCGCAGGAAAAACCAAACGTCGTTTTCATTTTTCTCGATAATTTTGGCTGGGGCGAACCTGGCTTTAATGGGGGCGGCATTATTCGTGGTGCGCCAACACCGGCCATGGATGCATTGGCGGCAGAAGGCCTTCGTCTCACCAACTTCAACGTTGAAAGCCAGTGCACCCCTTCGCGTGCGGCTACCATGACCGGGCGCTACGGCGTGCGTAGTGGCAACCACACAGTGCCTTTAGGCGGCGGCGTCTATGGCTTGACGCAATGGGAAGTCACGATGGCGGAAATGCTCAAGGACGCCGGGTACAGCACCGCAATGTATGGGAAGTGGCATCTTGGGTGGTCTGAAGGGCGCTATCCCAGCAATCAGGGCTTTGATGAATTCTACGCTGTAGAAACCACAGACGTTACAGTCTGGCGTCAATTGGCGGGGTTTGCAGAAGCAGGGATGGAGAACCCCGTGGTGATGCAGGGGAAAGCTGGTGAACCAGCGACTGTGGCGCGGGATTATGACATCGACTACCGTGGTCTCATCGATGGTGACCTCACCGAAATGGCGATCGACTACATAGGTCGGAAAAGCAATGAGGATGATCCGTTTTTCATCTACCTCGCATATACCAATACCCACTACCCAAATATCCCCCATCCGGATTTTGATGGGGTGACCGGAAACGGGGTTTGGGCAGATATTTTGCATCAAACGGATACGTATATCGGGCGCGTGGTTCAGGCTTTGGAGGATGCCGGTGTAGCGGAAAACACGGTAGTGATCTTCACGGCGGACAACGGACCGGAAGCTGTACCAGTTGGCAATGCCAATGTGTCGCCCACGCCGCCTGTTCAAGGCAGCGCTGGCCCTTGGCGCGGGACGCTTTTCACGAGTCTCGAAGGGAGCCTTCGGGTGCCCTTTGCTATCAAATGGCCGGGAAGAATTCCGGCGGGATCTGTCAGCAATGACGTCGTGCATTCCATGGACTTATTTCCAACACTGGCAGCTTTTGCCGGTGGAGAGGTTCCAACAGATAGAGCGTTTGATGGAATTGACCAGTCCGCGTTTTTTGTGGGGGATCAGCCCAACTCTGGCCGTGAAGGTGTGATTGTTTATATGGGGGAGCAAATTTTTGGGGTGAAATGGAAGGACTGGAAGGTGCTGTTTAAAGAGAACACAACAGCTTTCAGTCCAACTGAGACATTCGATACACCTCGCGTATACAACCTTCTAAATGATCCGCATGAACGTGAAAGCGTTCTGTTCCCCCATACCTGGGCAGCCGAAAAGGCGCTGCCTCAGTTGCAGGAGCACTTGGCAACATTTGTGACTTATCCGCCCATTCCGCCTGGAACTCCGGATCCGTATATTCCCCCAAATCAGTAGCGAAAAGGCTCACTCGTCCCGCTTCAACGCCCCACTCAGCGCCGCAATCATCAGCGCCAGCACGGCCAACACACCAAACGACACCCTTAGCGAGGTCGCGTTGGCGATGAAACCAATCACCGGCGGGCCCAACAACATGCCGCCATAGCCGAAGGTGGCTGTGCCCGCGAGGGCTTTGCCGGGGCTTTCGTGGGGGTCGTTGGCGGCGCGGCTGAAGGCGAGGGGGAAGATCAGGGCGTAGCCGATGCCCATCAGCACAAAGCCCGTTAGGATGAGCGGGGGTGTCGGGAAGAGCACGGTGAGCGCGGCGCCGCCGGCCGCGATGAGGCCGCTGACGCGGGCGGCCATTTCCGGGGAAGTCATGCGGGTGATCATGTCGCCAAGCAGGCGCATTGCCACCATGGTCACCGAGAAGATTGCATAGCCCATGGCGGCCCAGTTTTCAGGCGCGCCGCCGATATCCACCAGATAGACGGCGCTCCAGTCAGCGATTGCACCCTCCCCCATCGAGGCCCCAAACGCCAGCAGGCCGACCAGCACAAGCTGACCTTTTGGAATGGAGAAGATCGGCGCCTTGCTGTCACGGTTGGTGGGGGAGGTCCAAGAAATATTGCCCAGCCAGCAGAGCAGGGCCACAACCGGCAGGCCGATTAGAGCAAAATGCACAAGCGGGGTTGCGCCAAGAGAGATCGCCACAAAGCCGGTGCCTGCCGCCAGCCCGGCGCCAAGGCTCCACATAGCATGATATGAGGACATCTGTGGGCGTTTGGCCCAACGTTCGACCTCTGCGCCCCAGGCGTTCATGGTGACATCCATGCCGCCGTGGATCGCCCCAAAGAAGAAAAGCGCGATGGCGAGCATGGGCACGTTGGGGGCGATTGCGAGCGCTAACAGTGCGGTGATTTTGATAATTGCCAAGGTTTTGGTCACACGTGCCGCGCCATAGTGGTCGGCCAGACGGCCCGCTAGGGGGAAGGCGCAGATCGCCCCACCGGCCAGCAGCAGCAGGAGCGCGCCGAGCCCCGCATGGCTCAGCTCATGGGTGGCCTTGAAAGCGGGGATGCGGCTGGCCCAGAGGCCAAAAAGCGCGCCGTTGAGGCCAAACATGGCGGCAATCGCCAGCCACCCGGCGCGGCGGGTCAATGTCTCTGGCGCTGGGCTGGCCGGGCGGGTCATCGGAAGCTTTCGGGCTTGAGGCCGTATTTGGCAAGTTTGTCGTACATGGTTTTGCGCGGCAGCCTGAGCGCTTCGGCGGCGGCTGCGGCCCGACCTCGGTGCTTGCGCAGCGCCTCTGCCAGCAAAGAGCGCTCAACCTGCGCCATCTGATCGGCCAAGCCCAGGCCAGCGGTTTGGGTTTCCTCGCCCGGTAGGCCGAGGGTGAAGCGCATGGCGGCGCTCATTAGGGCGCGTGCGTTGCCGGGCCAGTCCTGTGCCATCAGCGATGAGATCACCTCGGGTGTGATCTCGGGTGCGGCGATTCCGGCCTGTTCAGCGGCCTGTGCCACGTAGTGACGGAAGAGCACAGGGATGTCCTCGGGGCGCTCGGACAGCGCCGGAATTCGGACTTGCAGCGCTTCGAGCCGGTAGTAGAGGTCGGCGTGTAGGGCACCGGATTGCACGGCGTCATCCAGCGGTGTGGCGCTGCCAAAGATCAGGCGCGGGTGTTCGCCGGTTTCCAGCAGGGTCAGCAGGGCAAATTGCGTCTGCATCGGCATGGATTGCACTTCGTCCAAAAAGAGACTGCCGCCTTGGGTGTCCTCAATGAGTGCGGCAAAGTCGGCGGGGTCCATGCCTGCGGCAGTGTGTTTGGCAAAAGGGCCCTCGGGGTGAGCGCCACAGAGGTGGATGACCTCGGCCACCTTGGAGATACCCGCGCCGGGCGGGCCAGAGATCAGCACTTCGGCGTTGATGCGGGCGACCGAGCGGGCGCGATGGCGCAGGGCCTCGGCTTGGGGGGAGGTGCCGTAGATGATACGGGCCGCGGCGTCGCCGGTTTCCAGCTGTGCTTTGAGGCGGCGGTTTTCCAGCGCCATGGCGCGGGCCCTTTGGGCGCGTTCGATCACGGCGATGAGTTCCGCCGGAGCGCAGGGTTTTTCCAGGAAACCAAAGGCGCCCTGGGTCATGGCACGCACGGCCATGGGAATGTCGCCTTCGCCGGTGAGCAGGATCACCGGCAGTTCCGCGTCGGTGTCGCGGGTGAATTGCAGCAGGTGAAAGCCGTCGCGGCCCGGCATGCGCATGTCCGAGAGGATCACGCCGGCGAACGTCGCGGTGATGTGGTCTTTGGCCTCAACAAAAGAGCCTGCGGAGATCACCGGGAACTCTTCAAGCTCCAGCGTCTGGGTCAGGGCTTCGCGCACGATGGGGTCGTCATCCACCACCAGAACAGGCGCTGTCATGGCTGGCTCTCCTCTTGCCATTGGTCCAGCTCGACGGTGAACAGGGCGCCGCCTGACGGCAGGTTGGTGCCACGGATGTTCCCGCCGAAGCTTTGCACCAAGCCATAGCTGATGGAGAGGCCGAGGCCCATGCCTTCGGAACTGCCCACTTCCTTGGTGGTGTAAAACGGTTCGAAGATCTTATCGGGGGCGTCGATGCCGGGGCCTGTGTCGCGAATGTGCACGCAGAGGCGCGGGGCTGTCATGATGGAGATGTCGATTTGGCGGGTTTCGCTGTCTGACATGGCGTCGGCGGCGTTGTTGATCAGGTTTACGAAAACCTGAGCAAGGCGGACTTCGCCACCCAAAGCATAGATCGGGTGGTTGTAGGAATGTGCCGCCCAGCTGAGGCTGATGTTGTCTTGATTGAGGCGGAGCTCCGTGAGTTCGACGGCCTGGCTGATCGTGGCGACAAGATCGACCTTGCCCATGGGCTCGTTTTCATTGCGGGCAAATGCGCGCAGGTTTTTGATGATACGGGCCATGCGGGTGGCCATTTGCGAAATACGGATGAGGTTCTCGCCCGCTTTTTCGATATTCTTGCGCGTCAAGAAGCGGGTGCCGTTGTCGGCAAAAGTTTGAATGGCCTGAAGGGGCTGGTTGAGTTCATGGCTGATGCCGGCGCTCATTTGACCAAGGGCGGAGAGTTTTCCTGCCTGCACCAGATCAGCTTGGGCTTTTTTGAGGGCGGCTTCGGCCTCTTCACGTTCACTAATCTCACGGCGCAGGGCTTCGTTGGTGGCGGACAGAGCTTTGGTGCGGTGTGTCACGCGTTCTTCGAGTTCGGCGTTGGCCTGCGCAAGCACGCGGCGGCGCTCGAGAACTTGTAGAAGGATCAGGCCAAAGACCATGACCACGGCTGCGATGGCTCCGGCTTGCAGGCCCGCGATGCGGCGTGCGAAGCTGACATCAACAATGGCTTCTGCAACCAGATCGATGATCGGCAGGTCTTTTACGATGTGCAGGCCGCGAGCGGGAATGTAGGGCCCCCAGTCCATTTTCCAGAGCTCATAGCCTGCCGTGAATTGGCTCGAAAAAGCGGGGGCAGGGGCATCAGGGGGAGCGAGGCCGGTGCTGCCTTCCGGACGCTGCCAAAACAAGAGTTCGGAGCGGTTGGTGATAAAGACCTCTTTGGCGTCGTCTACAAAGTAGACAGCAGGGCCGTCACCACGCCAGTTACTTTCCACATCTGCCATGTCGACAACCACCGTCAGGACCGCAGAGACCTTGCCGTCAGGCCCAAAGCTGGGGGCGGAAAAGTAAAAAGCTCTTTGATCAAAGCGTGGATCAACCGCGTGATGGGTGCCGATGGCGCCGTGCAGGGCGCGGGCAAAATAAGGCGCTCCAGTCAGGTTTTGCGAGGGCGCAGCCTTTTCTTGTGCTGTCGCCAAGATGGTGCCATCTGCGCTGGCGTAGATCAGATCCAGCGCTGCGGTTTTATCCGCCACTTCTAACAGTAAGTCGGCGCTGGGCTGAGGGTTCGTCTGATATTTGCTCAGGGCGAGTAGCGTCGGATGCTCGGCCATCAGGACTGCAAGTTCTTGATACCGTTGCAGCTGCGCGGTGAGCCTGTCGGCGGCCAGCGCCAGGTCGGCTTCGCCCCGTCGGGCCAGTTGATCAAGGGCCTGTACATAGCCATAGCGCCAAACGCCGCTGGCGAGGGCGAGGAGCAGGATGAAGAAGAGAAGAAGAATCGTTGCCCGGTGGCGTATCCATGTGCGCATTTCGCGACATTAGCGCGTTGTTTCTGCGGGCGCGAGCGTGGGAACGCCTGATTTTTGGATCATGTTGACGCAGGGTTAATGAAAGCTTTGCTTGATAAGTGAATTATTTTGAATGGGGCTCTTGTCAGTCATTGAACAATCGTTCAGTCTCGCCGCAGCGATCAGAACATCATGTCATTTTGGAGGAAGTGCCCATGCCCGTCCGCAATCGTATTGCGCAAATGCACGAAGAGATCACCGGGTGGCGGCGCCATCTGCATGAGAATCCGGAGTTGATGTTTGATGTGCATGAGACAGCGGAGTTTGTGCAGGCGCGCCTAAAAGAATTTGGCGTGGATGAGGTCACACCGGGCATTGGGCGCACCGGCGTTGTTGCGGTCATCAAAGGCAAGACGGACACCAAAGGTCGCGTCATTGGCCTGCGCGCGGATATGGACGCGCTGCCCATTCATGAGGCGACCGGGCTGGAATATGCCTCCAAGATAGATGGCAAAATGCACGCCTGTGGGCATCACGGCCATACGGCGATGTTGCTGGGCGCGGCGAAGTATCTAGCGGAAACGCGGAACTTTGACGGCACGGCGGTGATGATCTTCCAACCCGCTGAAGAGGGCGGCGGTGGTGGCCGTGAGATGTGCCGTGACGGGATGATGGATCGCTGGAACATTCAGGAAGTCTACGGCATGCACAATGCGCCGGGCGTACCGGTTGGAGAATTTGGCATTCGTCCCGGGGCGCTCATGGCGTCGGCAGATGAATTCGAAATCGTGGTTACGGGCAAGGGCGGTCACGCCGCGGAGCCTGCGGCAGCGGTGGACACCACCTTGGTGGCCGCGCAGATTTTGGTATCTTTGCAAAGCATTGTGTCACGCAATGTGAAGCCAATCGAACGGGTCGTGTTGACGGTTGGGACATTGGAGACTGACAGCAACGCCTCCAATGTGATCGCGCATACCGTGCGGATGAAAGGCACCGTGCGCACGCTTGACAACAACAACCGGGAGTTGGCCGAACGCCGCATTCGCGAGGTAGCGACGCACACGGCGTTGGCCTTTGGTGCAACGGCGGACGTGATCTGGGAAGAGGGCTATCCGGTGACGGTCAATCATGATCGTGAAACCGAGTTTGCTGTTGAAGCTGCGCAAGCGGTGGCGGGCGAGGCCAATGTGGACCCAGACGTTGATCCCATCATGCCGGCAGAGGACTTCTCTTTCATGTTGGAAGAGCGCCCGGGAGCCTACATTCATTTGGGGAATGGTGATAGCGCACAGTGCCACCACCCGGAATACAACTTCAACGACGATGCGATCCCGCTGGGCAGCAGCTGGTTTGTGGAAATGATCGAGCGGCGCATGCCGAGCGCGAACTGAGCAGGGGCAGGGGAGAGAGACATGCCGGTCAAAAACCGCTTTGCAGAACTGCACGCAGAAATCACGGAATGGCGGCGGGATATCCATGCGCACCCGGAGGTGTTGTATGAAACCCATCGCACCTCTGCTTTGGTGGCAGAAAAACTCAAAGAGTTTGGATGTGACGAGGTGGTCACCGGCATTGGCCGCACAGGTGTTGTTGGTCTGATCAAAGGAAAGACGGATACCACAGGCGATGTTATCGGTCTGCGCGCAGATATGGACGCGCTGCCGATGGCGGAGCAGACCGGTCTGGACTATGCGTCCAAACACGAAGGCGCCATGCATGCCTGCGGCCATGACGGACACACGGCGATGTTGCTTGGGGCGGCAAAGTACCTGAGCGAGACCCGCAATTTCAACGGATCTGTAGCGCTGATTTTCCAGCCAGCCGAAGAGGGCGGCAATGGCGCCCTGGCGATGGTCGAAGACGGCATGATGGAGCGCTTTGGCATCAAAGAGGTCTACGGTATGCACAACAACCCTGGTTTGCCGGTGGGTGAGTTTGCCGTGCGCAAAGGGCCGCTTTTGGCGGCGGTGGATTTCTTCACCATCGAACTTGAGGGCAAAGGGGGGCATGCGGCCGCACCGAACAAGACCATCGATCCGACGATGATGGGCAGCCAGATCCATTTGGCCCTTCAATCGATTGTCAGTCGCAACGCAGACCCGGTGGAACGTGCGGTGCTGTCTGTGACCTCATTTCAGACCGGCTCTGATGTATACAACGTGATCCCGCACACGGCGACGCTCAAAGGCACTGTGCGCACATTTAACCCCGATGTGCAGGACATGGTTGAAGCGCGGATGAAAGAGGTTGTCGCCGGTGTGGCGGCAAGCTTTGGTGGCACCGCAAAGGTGGATTACCAGCGCATCACACCAGCGACCATCAACTGGGACGAACAGGCAGAGTTTGCCAAAGAGGTGGTAACTGCTGTGGCGGGGCGCTGTCAGGAAGCCCCATTGAAGATGGGTGGCGAGGATTTTTCTTACATGCTGCAAGCACGTCCCGGTGCTTTCATCATGATTGGCAACGGCGACAGCGCCGCGTTGCATCACCCCGAATACAACTTTAACGACGACGCGATCCCACACGGGAGCAGCTACCTGTCGGAAGTGATCGAACGCCGCATGCCTGCGGCTTAAGTACGTACTATTGAGCGAGGACTGACTATGCCCACTAAGAACCGTTTTGCAGAATTGCACGACGAAATCACCGCCTGGCGCCGTGATTTGCATGAAAACCCGGAGATCTTGTTTGAGACACACCGCACCAGTGCGCTGGTGGCAGAGAAGCTGAAAGAGTTTGGGCTGGATGAAGTGACCACTGGCATTGGCCGCACCGGTGTGGTCGGCGTGATCAAGGGCAAAGAAACCGGCTCTGGTAAGGTCATCGGCCTGCGCGCGGATATGGACGCGCTGCCTATTCACGAGCAGACCGGTCTGGAATATGCCTCCAAAACACCGGGTGCGATGCACGCCTGCGGCCACGATGGGCACACGGCGATGTTGCTCGGCGCGGCAAAGTATCTGGCGGAGACCCGCAACTTTGACGGCACGGTTGTGGTGATCTTCCAGCCTGCCGAAGAAGGTGGTGGCGGTGGTCGCGAAATGTGCGAAGACGGGCTGATGGAGCGCTGGGGCATTCAGGAAGTCTACGGTATGCACAACTGGCCTGGTGTGCCTCTGGGCACCTTTGCGATCCGTCCTGGGTCGTTCTTTGCGGCAACCGATCAGTTTGATATTCACTTTGAGGGCCGTGGTGGTCACGCCGCGAAACCGCACGACACTGTGGACACCACAGTGATGTCTGCACAGGCGGTTTTGGCGCTGCAGACCATTGCCAGCCGTAACGCGGACCCCATCGATCAGGTGGTTGTGTCTGTGACCAGCTTTGAGACCTCTTCAAAGGCGTTTAACGTGATCCCGCAGAAAGTGCACATCAAAGGTACCGTGCGCACGATGTCCAAAGAGATGCGTGAGTTGGCGGAGCAGCGGATCAACGAAATCTGTGACGGTATCGCGGCGACATTTGGTGGCACCGTTGAAGTGAAATACCACCGCGGGTATCCGGTCATGGTGAACTCTGAGGCGCAAACAGAGTTTGCTGCTGAGGTTGCCAAGTCCATTTCTGGTCAGTGCGCGGAAGCTCCGTTGGTGATGGGGGGCGAGGATTTTGCCTTCATGCTGGAAGAGCGTCCGGGCGCTTATATCCTTGTTGGCAACGGTGAAGATGGCGCGATGGTGCATCACCCAGAGTATAACTTTAACGACGACGCCATTCCGGCGGGCTGCTCCTGGTGGGCGGAGATCGTTGAAAAGCGGATGCCCGCTGCCTAAGTAAGTTGAGAGCGGCGCCAAATTTGCGCCGTTTTTATCGACATGTGCGGCCTCAGAATGGGTGTTGGCACTTCGGTTTTTCGGCAAGGTCTGCAATACGTGGGCCTTGTCGAAATACTCAGCGCCCTCTTATGAATCCGACCATCCCGGAAAGTTTGGTGCACTGAACACGTATCTGCGTCCCTGTATTTTCTTGCTCTTTTACTTCCAGTAAGAAACCGTTTGAACAGGTCCCACTTCGGTTGGTAGCATTTACCGAATGGGACGGCGCGGACCGCGCTGCAAACCGGGAGTATACGGTATCGAACGCTCATTATTTGCCTTCATCTGGAAGTACTCAAAACGTGACCAGATGGTGCTTCTGGTCCTGACCGTATGTCTTTTTCCTTTGCAATTCCTGACGTTGGAACTGCCTAAGCGGATCATCAACGATGCGATTGATGCGGACACGTCTTACATCGACGTGCTTGATTGGGAGATGACGCAGGAAAACTACCTGATCATGCTCAGCTTCCTGTTTTTGCTGGCGGTCTTGTTTCACGGCCTTATGAAAATGCGCATCAACACCATGAAAGGTGTGCTCTCAGAACGTATGCTGCGCCGGTACCGTTTCACGCTGATCTCGCGCATTACACGCTTTCCACAGCCCTACCTGCGTCGCACCTCGCAAGGTGAGATGGTCAGCATGGTCACGGCCGAAGCCGAGCCGCTGGGCGGCATGATGGGCGATGCCATCAGCCTGCCGGTGATGCAGGCCGGGCAAATGCTCACCATCCTGACCTTTCTGTTTTTGCAAAACGTCTGGTTTGGCCTTGCGGCGATCGCGTTGATCCCTTTGCAGGCTTGGCTCATTCCCAAGCTGCAACGTCAGATCAACCTGCTGAACAAAGACCGCATCGTGCAGGTCCGCCATCTCGCCGCCGAAATCGGCGAAACTGCCACCGGTACACCCGAACTGCGTGGCAACGGCGGTTGGCGCTTCCGCCTGTCGCAAATCACTCGCCGTCTGGGAACGCTCTTCCTGATCCGCCTGTCGATCTACAAGAAGAAGTTCTTCATGAAGTTCCTCAACAACTTCATCACGCAGTTGACCCCGTTCTTCTTCTACCTCGTGGGCGGCCTTCTGGTGATCCGCGGTCAAGTCACTTTGGGCGCGCTTGTGGCGGCTTTGGCGGCATATAAAGACCTCTCGTCGCCGTGGAAGGAACTGTTGAACTACTACAACCGCGTCGCTGACCTATCCCTGCGGTGGCACCTGATTGGCGACCGCTTTGGCCCGTCCGGCATGGTTGATGAGGCGCTGATTGACAATGAGCCCGACGACATCCCACGCCTGACCGGCGACATTGCGTTGAAAGACGTCTACGTGCGCGATCACGATGGCGACAGCGTGCTGGAAAACATCTCAACGACGGTGCGCCAAGGCTCCGTTATTGGCATCCGCTCCCAAGACGCTGAGGAGCGGCGCGCCGTGGCCGAGCTGTTCACGCGTGAGATCACCCCATTGAGCGGCTCCCTCTCCATTGGTGACGTCAAACTCAACGACCTGCACCAACGCGTGATCGCCACCCGCGTGGGCTATGCCGACCCGTCGCCCTACGTGTTTGAAGGCACGTTTGGTGACAACGTCCTGATGCCGCTCAAACAGAAACCTCTGTCAGACTTGCCTGACCCGATGGGCGAGGCCGAAGAGAAAAAACGCGCATATGAATCGAGCCGCACAGGCAATAGCAGTGACCGTCTCTATTCTAATTGGGTGAACCCAGCGCTCGGCGACCTTGCCAATGAAGATGATGTGCACGCCTGGTGGGTGGCGGTCATGGATGCCACCGGCGCAGGCAACGCGCTGTTCCGCAAAGGTCTGGATCAACCCTTTGCCGAAAACGACCACCCGGAACTGGCGCAGGCCCTTGTTGACCTGCGCCCGCAAATCCGCGCGGCGCTGGACAAAGCGGGCCTCACCAAAGCTTACTTCCGCTTTGACCGCGAGCAGTACAACCCGGCCCTTCCTGTAGCCGCCAACCTTTTCTTTGCCACTCCGCGGCAGATGATCACCGACGGCCGCGAGGAGCGCATCAGCGAGTTCCTGAAACTGCTGCAAGAGCTGGGCATCGAAGAGAGCATCCTGCGCATGAGCCGTGAAGTGGTGGAAATGCTGAACCAGACCTTTGGCGTGGACGGCACTGACCACCCGCTGTTCCAGCAGCTTGGTTTTGACCCGGATGACTTTACCCGCAACGTGGCGCTTTTTGCCAAGAGCCGCGACGTGCGGCTGGCCAATATGACACAAGAAGAGCTGGAGCAGATGATCTCGCTGCCGCTTTTGGTGTCCGCCGAACGCATCGGCGCGGGCTTCAGTGAGGAACTGAAACGATCCATTTTGGAACTGCGCCATTCCGAGGCGCAAAAACTCTCTGAGTGGACCGCCGTCTATTTTGCCCCCCTGCGCGAAGACCGCTACGCCCCCGGCTTAACGGTGTTGGAAAACGCGATTTTCGGCAAACTTGCCGCCTCGGCCGGTCCACGTGCCGAGCAAATCCGGGACATCGTTGCGCAGACCTTGGCGGAAGCGGGCATGAAGCAAGAGGTTGCCGAGCTGCTGTTTGCCGTACCCACCGGCATCGGCGGCGCCGGCCTGCCAGCGGCCTTTGCCGAACCGCTGGCGATCAGCCGCGCGGCGATCAAAAAGCCCGATGTGATGATCCTCAACCGGTGCCTTGCCAACTATGAGGAAGGGCAGGCGGCTCACACCATCGCCAACCTGCGCGAACTGCTGCCCAACACCACTTTCCTCTATCTGGAGGAAGAGTTCGAGGATGCCGACAGTTTTGATCTGGTGCTAGAGCTGGAGCATGGCCGCCTGAAAGACAGCGGTGTGGCTGCGGTGGATGAGACTGATAACGCCGCCAGCGCTGACCTGCGTCGCAAAATGCGCGCGCTGGCCTCGGCCGACATGTTCAACGGGTTGTCCCGGCGGCAAATGCGTCTTTTGGCCTTCGGCGCGCAATGGCACAGCGCCCCAGCGGGGGACTACGTGTTCCACATGGGGGATGATCCCTCCGATGGTGCCTACCTGATCCTCGAAGGCGAGGCCGGTCTGGGCTACCGTACGCCGGACGGCCAATCCCATGTGGTGGCCGAGGCGGGGGCAGGTACCCTTGTGGGAGAATTGGCCCTGATCCGCAAAGAAAAGCGTGCGCTGGACATGTATGCCAAAACCGATCTGGAGATGCTGCGCTTGGGCGAAAGCGAGTTTATGGCCGTGGTCGAAAACGACGCCTCCACCGCCTTCCGCATCCTGCAAGCGGTCTCCGGCTATGTTGGCGCGCCGAAACAGAACAGCAGCGAAACAGAAGACGCCTAATCAAAGGGAGCTCCCCCATCGGCCCCAAGAATTCAGGGCCGATGGGAGTAGGCTTCGTCAGCCTCCCACCTCATTGCGACAGCCAAGCCCAACCCCAAGGTCACAATGCGCGCGTAGCCGCTCGGTGTCTTCACGGGTCCATCCCTCCGGCGCCGTGACTTCGGCCCAGGGTGAGATGTAATCCCGCGCATAGTATGCATGGCCATGACCGGGTGGCGCGCCAAAGGACAGTGCCATATCCAGGGCCAGTTGGAACTGGGTGACAATGGGAATGAACACCAGATGGCGTGAGACATCCTCGGCAGGCGGATCATTCATCCATTCTGGTGCTCGAAACAGCGAGAACGGATCGTAAAACACAATCGGATCGCTGGAGTATTGCAGGAAAACAATCCGCATCTGCCCCCAAGCTGCAGGCGCATTCGCGGCATCATGGACGTGATTGGCGTATCGCACCAGCGACCCCCGACCAATTTCTGGCAGAACCCAGGGGCTGCCCGCGTTGCGCGCCACTTGGATGCTTTGCCAGAACCGCGAAGGGAAGGGCGGGCCAGCCCAAAAGGCCCCATCAATTGGATCGTCTAAAAGCCGGAACAGATTGGTGGCATACATCGAAGACCAGGCCCCAAGACTAAGCCCATGGGCATAAAGCCGAGGGCGGGTGTCTTCCGGCAAGCCGGACCAATAGTCATGGATCACTTCTAGCAGCGCGGAGGCCTGATCCAATCCCGTGCGGGTTTCTAGGATCAAGGCCAGGGGAGACTGCAAATAGGAATATTGCACGCTCACCGTGGCGATGTCGCCATTATGCATATACTCCACAGGATCATGCGACCCCGGATCCATCCAGCCGGTGCCGGTTGGACTGGTGACAACCAGAACTTCCCGTTCAAAGGCATTTACGCGGATGAGTTCCGCCAACGCCAACTCGGCCCGTTCGCGTGGTGTTTCCCCATTGGCGCGCCCGACATAGACGCGCAGTGGCTCCATGGCGGGCTGGCCGGTAAAGGCAGAGATCGTTTCGGCAGTGGGGCCGGTCAAAACAAAATCCCGTCCGGGTTGCCCCATGGCCGCCCAATCGATCAGCGACGCAGCAGAGCCGGATTGATGTGCATGTGGGGGCAGGGGCGGAGCCACGTCAAATAACTCCTGCGCCGCTTCATAGCTCTGGTCCAAAGAGGCAACCACGCGGTCAAAAATCCCGTCCCGTGTGACAACAAACAGAATGGCGAAGACAGTCACCACACCCAGCACATTGGCGCGGCGCGGCGGCATGATGCGATAGAACTTCCCCCGCACCCAATGGAACAGTGCGGCGATCAAAGCGCCCAGTACATAGAGTCCCAGAAAGGTGAGCGACGTTAAAGCGATCAGGCGGGTCAGATGTAGCCCTTCCACAGCCTGCATGTCCATCTTGCCGCGCAGCTCATTCTGCCATTCTAGGCTGTAGGCCAAGATCCAGATGGTCAGCGCGATCACAGCAAGCGTCAGCAGGCTATCAAAGACGGCGCCAATTCGGCCGCCAAGACGCGGTAAATCCGCCGCCTGCCAGATCAGGCTCAGGGTTTGTCCCAGCAAATAGCCAATCGCAATGACCACACCACCCAGAATTCCCTGTTCCACAGCGCCTCTGGGAATGAGCGAGGGCGTCATGGAGGCAGCAAAAAACGCAAGCCCCAGCAAAAAGCTGCGGAGCGAGAAGCGAAAAATCCAACGGCGCAGCCAAGTCAAAGCACGTCCCTTCAAGTGTGGTGTCCCGGGCAGACTAACCGCTCTGGGTCCAAACAAAAGCCTCATCACAGGTGAGGGGATAAATTGGTCGATGACTGTACCACATCTGCGTTGGGTGTTGGCCGGGGTCGAGGGGATCGTCCTGTCTCTTCGTTTTCTAGAAACGACAGTCTCTATGTCCTTGTTTCCGCACCTCTGCGATACAGCTGTGATACCGACGTTGGTTTTGGCGTGGCTGCTGTGTGCTGCGGTGTGAGTCTTTGGTGAGTCTTTTGTGTGAGTCTGTGGATAAGTGGATGTGTGGTGCGTTTGTTAACCTTGGTTTTGGCCTTTG
>WKFK01000003.1 GCA_014872815.1 Paracoccaceae bacterium | reverse complement strand
TGGGCTACCGCCCACCGGCGCCGGAAACCGTCGTCCCGATGGACCAGAGGCCAGTCATGCACTAACAATCAAACTGGACCGCTTGGGTGGGGCCGATCATTGCGAAATCGGATTGCCAAAGAGTCGTGCAGAGACGCGTGAAATTCCGATGGCGCCGACAGTTTTTGATGCACTTTTAGTTTGGAAGGATATCGCTCCAGAAAGCTCGTTAAAACAGGTTTTCCCAAACACTGTCGGAAAGGTGCAGAACTATTCAAACATCTACAATCGCGTGTTCAAGCCCATGCTCGTCAATGAAGGCATCGTTGATGAGAGCGGCGAAGCAAAGTTTGGCATTCACGCGCTTCGCCACGCGGCGGAGTCGCTGTTCATCGAGCAGGGGTGGAACCCTAAGAAGATCCAAACTTTGTGGGGCCATGCGTCGATCACCATGACGATGGATGTGTATGGGCACTTGTTTGAGAACGCCGAGGGGGACGTTTCTATGTTCGAGAAGTTGGACGCCGGCTTGATGGCCGCGTAGCTAGAAAACTTGGGCACTTAAACTAGTTGACGATAGACTGGGTTTCCCCCGTTGGTTGGAGTGTTTCTCTGTGTATTTTACCAGAGAATAGTTCAGTTAACCCTGTCTTAAATCTGTCGACGCGCCGTTTTGTTGGCAAACTTAACTTGCCGCACATTCAGCCAAAGTGCTGCAAGGATGAGGGCCGTGGACAAGTAGAATGCGGCTTCGGGGACGATCTGAAACAGGGCGAAGTCTGCCAAGACGGCAAACACAAGTGATAAGTACTCAAACGGGGCCAGCTTGGACACTTCGCTGTGCTGCAAGGCCAGTGTCATCATGATGTGCGCCACGCCGCCAGCGAGACCAGCGCCGCAGAGCCAGACCCATGCCATTGGTGTAGGAGTGGACCAGCCCCAGAATATTGTGGCCAGTCCCGCACAGGAGCATGTTGCAGCAAAATAAAAAGCGATGGCACCTGCGTTTTCGGTTTGGGCCAGGCTGCGAATTTGCACTTTGGCACCGGCGGTGAAAACGGCCATTGTTAAAGCCAACCCAGCACCGATGAGATAAGACGTGTCAACAGTGGTCGCCGAGGCTTGTGGGACAACCAATACCAACATGCCTACGAACCCGAGCGCCACCGCGCCCCAACGGGCGGGCGTCATTTGTTCGCCTAGAAACATTTGCGCCAGGATCACTGCCAGGATCGGCGCGAGGTAGCCAATGATTGAGGCGTGCGCCAGTGGAAGGTATTCCAAAGAGGCAAAGGAGGCGAATAGCGCAGCGCAGCCCAGCAGGCAACGCAGGACGTGCCCAAGGGGGCGTTTGGTGTGCAGACCGCCGGGGAAGTCGCCTGTCCACATGAGGAAAAGCACCAATGGCACCAAGGCCACCGCGCTGCGGAAAAAGACAATTTGTCCAAGCGGAACGGTGCCTGATAAAAACTTCACGCAGACAACCATCAACGTGAAAAAGAACGTGGCGCCAATGCGCAGCGCAATGCCTGTCGTATCCATAACGAGCTCTTTTTGGGTTAGGTTTTGCCTGCCATGAGATCGCGCAAGCGGTCTCCGGTGAGGTTGATGACCATCACCGCCAACAATACGGCGAGGCCCGGGAAAATCATGATATGCGGTGCGGTTTGCATGTAAGCTTTGCCATCCAACAGCATGGCGCCCCACTCAGCGGATGGCGGTTGCACGCCAAATCCAAGGAAGCTCAAGCCGGAGACGGACAAAATGGTGCGTGACCAGCTGTTTGTCCAAAGCACCAATAGGGACGGCAGGATGTTGGGCAAGAGGTGCCGCCACAGGATCAAGCCATTGCTCAGCCCGTTCAAACGCGCCTGGGTGATGAAGTCGCTGTCGCCAAGGCTGAGTGTTAGCGCACGGGCAAGGCGGGCAAACTTCATCCAACTGACCACCATCAGAGCGATCACAAGGTTGGTGGTGCTGGGACCAAACAGGCCTGCAAATGTCACGGCTGCGATCAACTCGGGGAAAGCAAAGAAGCTGTCGGTCACGCGCATCACGGCAAAGTCGCCTGCCGGGCCAGAGCGGGCGGCAAGGATGCCAACCACTGTGCCGACCACAAATCCTGTGAGCGAAATGGCAAGTGACAGGCCTAAGGACCAGCCCGCGCCGTAGAGAAGCCGCGTGGCGATGTCGCGTCCGAGGTGGTCTGTACCTGCCCAATGTGCGGCGCTGGGAGGTGCCAAACGGTTGAGGAAGTCGGCTGCGGCAGGTTGATACGGTGTCAGCCAAAGGGCGAGGCTCCACAATCCCAAAAGAACAAGCGTCGCAACGCCAACGCGTTTTGAGAATTGGCGCAAGGGATCCGCGGGGGGGCTGTCTGAAAGGCGGATAGACTGGCTCAGGCTCATGATGTTTTGGCCTTATTTAGATTGCGTGGGTCGCAGATATGTTGAACCCCATCAATCACGGAGTTGATGACCACATAGGCGGTGGCGAAGAACATCACGAGGAACATCACAACCGGCAGATCTCGCGCCAGCACTGCGCCAGCCAGCAGGGATCCAAGACCAGAACGGGCAAACGTCAGTTCCACGATGATGGCGCCTTCGAGCAGGCTGGCCATATCCAGGCCAATCATCGTGAGCGCTGGGACAAAGGAGTGCCGCAAAACATGCCGCGAAAAGATCTCCCGCTCCGGAATTCCGCGCAGACGCAGTGTTTCGATAAACGGCTGGTCATAGGCTTCCAACATGAATGTACGGAGGAGGCGAGTTTGCGAGGCCATGACCCAGAAGGCCAAAGTCGCGGCAGGCAGGATCAGATGCGCAAAAGTGCCCGTTCCATAGGCGGGCAACCAGCCGAGGTGCACGGACACGCCCAGAATGAGCAGCAAAGACAGCCAGTAGCTTGGCATCGCTGCGCCAATGGAGGAAATAATCACCGCGCCGCGATCCCAGAAGGTGTTTGGGTAACGAACCGCGACAGCGGACAGCAGGAACGCAGCAGTGAGCCCAATGGCCAACGAGGTCAGCGTGAGCGTGACCGTCTCACCAAGGTTGTCGACAAAGATCACCCAAACCGAAGTGCGTGACGAGTAAGAAACGCCAAAATCTCCGCGCAACACGTCTGCCAGCCAATGGGTGTATTGGGAAAAGAACGACGCATCGAGGTTGAACTCCTCGCGGATGCCCTGCAGCACCTCTGGCGCGATGCCAAAATCACCCGGGTAGCGGGCATGGGCAATTGCCTCCGCTTTGTCGCCGGGTGCGAAGTAGCTGATGGTGAAGGTGATCAGGGTGATCCCGAACAGGACCGCCAAAAGACCGACAAACCGAATAAGAAATGACTTCATGCGGCGGCCTCCGGAAGTGCGCCGAGGCTTTGCGCAGCGGCGACCAAGTCTTTGGCGTAGTCACTTTGCGGGTTGGCAAAAAAGGCCATGCGCGATTGATACGCTGAGACGGCGCCTTCGCGCAGAAGCAGCACCTTGTCGGCATAGGCGGCTGCGAAACCAAGATCGTGTGTGACGGCAATGTAGGTAGTGTTTGTGGCCCGGCGCAGACTTTCCATCCTTTGGGCAATCTTCTTTTGCACCAAAGCATCCAACGCGCTGAGCGGCTCGTCAAAGAAGATCAGCTTCGGTTGCGCAATCAGTGCGCGGGCCAAACACGCCCGTTGCGCCTGTCCCAAAGACACTTGGGACGGCAGCCGGTCGTAGAAGTCTGCCGACAGTTCAACGTCATCCAGCGCCGAAAGCACGCGTTTGCGCAGCTTGTCCTTTGGTAGGTTTTCCTTGTGCAAGCTCTCTGCAATGGACCGTCCAAGGGATTGGCGTGGGTTCAGTGCGGCGAGTGGATCTTGCATCACCCAACGGGCTTGGGCCAATCCAAGTCCTGCAGGTATCGCGCCACAAACCTCGGTGCTGGAGCGGGCATAGGTGAAGCGATCACAGTGTGCGGGCATCATGCCTTGCAACGCTTTGACCAATGTGGATTTGCCCGCGCCGCTTTCCCCAACAATGCAGAGCATCTCGCCTTCGCAAAGGTCAAACGACACGTCGGAAAGAAGCTGTTTATCTCCCACAGACACTTGCAAGTTGGAGATAGAAATCAGCGGCTTATTCTGCTGCACGGCACAGGTCCTCGGAGGTGGTTTGCCAATGGCGATGCGCGACTAGGTCTTTTGTGTAATTTGCTTGTGGTTGAGACAGCAGGGCTTCGGTTGGGCCTGTTTCCACTAGACGCCCGTCCGCCATCACTGCGATGTGGCTGGCAAATTGGGCGGCCATGCCAAGGTCATGGGTCACTATCAAAACGGAGATGCCCTGTGCCTTCGAAATCTGGCGCACTTCTTCCAGAACCTGCGCGGCGATCAACGGATCCAGCGCAGAGGTGGGCTCATCCAAAATCAATAGCTTGGGCTGTTCAATCAAGGCCATGGCGAGCAGCAGGCGTTGTTGCATGCCGCGGCTCCATTGATGTGGATAGCTGTCGTCAAGTGCAGGCAGGCCCAAGGATGCGATCACTGCGTGTTGCTCTGCAAGACTTAGCGGTGATTTCCGCTTGGCAACCTGTCGCCATTGCCAGTTGAGGCGCCTAAGCGGATCAAACCCATGCGCAGGGCTTTGCGGGACCAAGGCGATCCCTTGGCGATCCGGCACAAAGTGCGAAGTGCAATTCCAGTGTTGTCCATCAAAAGTGATATGCCCTGCTGAGGGGCGTGCAGGTTTGCGCAAGCCCATGATCAACCGCAACAAGGTCGACTTACCTGCGCCAGACCTGCCGACAACGGCGAGCCAATCGCCGTCATTAAGGGTGAGATTGATATCATGCAGGACACCCTGCCTGCCAATCGCGGCAGACAGGGCATCAATTGTCAAAAGCGACATGGGTTTACTTGGCAATCGCCAACTCCGGTGAGGCAAAATAGGTCTCAGCCGGGTGGATTTGGTAGCCTTCCACCTTGCCGTTGCCCACGGATACCTGCGTTTTGTGGAACACGGGGATCACAGGCAGATCGCGATTGATGATCTCCTGTACCTCCGCGTAGATCGGCTGCCGTTCCTCAGTGGTGAACAGGCTGCGGCCTTTCTCCAAGAGCGCGTCCAGCTCCGGGTTGGAGTAGCCCGACACGTTGTAGCTCGCGCCGGTCGCAACCAGCGTGCTTGGGAAGTAGTCCGGGTCGCCCTGTGGTGCTGTGCCCCAGGCTTGCAGGTGCAGGTCGATTTCGCCCGCTTTCAGCGCATCGTTGTTTGCGCCAAACTCCCCCATGGCGATCTCAGCACCCAGGCCGATCTGCTGCAGCAGAACTTGCGAGATCTCCAGTGTTGGACGCAGGGCTGCGCGCCCTTCATAGCTGCGCAGTTTCAGCACCACGTCTTTGCCATCCAACTCACGAATACCGTTGCCATCGGTGTCTTTGATGCCCGCCGCATCCAGCACTTCCGCCGCTTTCACCGGGTCATACGGCAGAGACAGCTCCGCATTGGACCAAGAGGCCATATTGGCTGGGAAAAGGGTGTTTGCCGGTGAGCCGCCAACGCCCACCAAGGAGGCCGCCACGATGGTCTCGCGATCTAAACCCAGAGACACCGCTTCGCGCAGCGCGGGGTTCGCCAGAGGACCGGTTGTCATGTTGGGCTGAAAGAAGAACAAGCGTGTTGTCGCACCGGCAAACAGTTGCCCCTCACCGTTTTCCTTGAGTTTTGCAAAATCAGGTTCTGGGTAGTGGGTCACAAGGTCCACGTCACCTGCCTGAAGTGCCAATGCAGCCACGGAGGGATCGGAAATCGCGTCGATTTTCAGTTTGTCCAATTTGGGTGCGCCGCCCCAGTAGTCGGCAAAGCCTTTTACTTCATAAGATTTCTCCGCCTCGGCCTTCACAAACACAAACGGGCCGGTGCCGATCAAGGGAAGCGCGTCGGTGCCTTCTTTCATAACAGCCGCGGAAGGCTCAGTCAGGGACCACAGAAAGGCGGAGTTCGGCGCCTTGGTGGTGAAGATCAGCGTTTTGTCGTCCGGCGTCTGGATGTCGGCAATGCCAAGCAACTTGGACAGGCGCGGATTGTGGGCCGCATGGCCTTCCACGTCCAGTTTGGCAAAGGAGTCTTTCACAGATTGTGCGGTAACGGGGGTGCCATCATGGAACGTCACGCCGTCACGCAGTGTGAGCTTCCATTCTGTCGGAGATAAGTTTTCATAAGACACCGCGAGGCGCGGCTGCATCGACATGTCATAGCCCAGACCGATCAGAGTTTCAGACACGCCGGCGCGGTTGCTCAGCCAGCCGTTTTGACGCGCGCGCGGATCTGGAATGCTGCTTTTCGGACCAAATGGCGCAGCAACAATCATGGTGTTTTCTGCTGCAAGCTGGGTGGCGGAAAGGGAGGCAATGGATGTGGCAATTGCCAATAGAGATACAGACAAAGACCGGCCAATTTTCGGCGATACAGTCGACATTATGGAGTTCCCTTGAACCAAGTTTAGGATGAAGCTTCCCTTATGGTATATGTTATATCATATCAATAATAATCTGATTGTTTGGGTTGGCTTTGTTGGCTGGCGACCTAGGGCTGATCGTGTGCCGTTAGGGTTTTGCCATAGCTGACGTGGCAACGACCCCGTTTTTTGCTCTGTATTTGAGACGTGCCACCACAAATGTGTGTCTCAGTACGCGGCGTCTGATAGCCTCTGCGTCGCAGACTAGACGGTCTTTTGAGGGGAAGCTGCACGGGCAGCGCAGTAACGAGGTAGCATTGGTTTAAACTACCTTCGTATCAAAGACTAAGCGCTGCCGGTGCCGCGGTACGGCACCAATACTGAACGGTTTTTCAATTATAGCACCGCATTCTTGCGGCAGCAGTCATTGAAGTGCTGCGGTACTTTCGCGCGTGACAAGTGAGACAGGGAGGACTGCGGCATGCTCCAAATGACCGTCGTCTGGCGCTTTGATCCGGGCTATCAACATTTTGGCGGCTGTTTCGCCGATCAACAAGCGGTCCTGGCGCACCGAGGTTAGCGGAGGGATGAATTGCTCGGCCAGATCGATGTCGTCAAAGCCCATCACGGACACATCCTTTGGCACGCTGAACTCATGACGGGACAGCTCGGCAATGAACCCCATGGCGAGTTGATCGGACGCGCAGAAAACCGCAGTGGGTCGGTCGTCCAATGCGATCCAAGCTTGCGCAGCCAGGCACCCAGCTGCGAGAGAGAAATCTCCCGCAATCAACCATTCTGGCCGCAATGTCAGGCCCAGCTTCTGAACCTCTTCGACAAAGGCATCTTTGCGGGTGTGCATCAGCACGTTGCCCACGGGGCCGGTCACATGGGCAATCTTACGATGCCCAAGATCAAAAAGGTGGTTCACGGCCGCCCGTGTGCCTTGGCGGTTTTGGCAGCGTACGGACGCAAAACTTGTGCCATCGATCCATTCGCAAGCAAAGAGAATGCGCTTTGCCTGTGGGGAGTTCTCGAGCGTCTCGACAACGTCGGGATCGAGGCCTCCGTCAAGAACAATCATTCCGTCGGCGCGGGCATCATCAAGGTAATCAACCAGCCGCTCGCCACTCGCGTGCACTTGTGCGGTGCTGGCAATCAGCATCGAGTATCCTTGCTGGGATAGGTTGCGAGAGATGCCTTCGAGGATGGTTGAAAAGAACGGATTGGCGAGGTCAGGCAGCAACACGAGCACCGAGTGCGCCCGCCGCGTGCGCAGGTTTCGGGCCGCACGATTGATGCGATAACCGGTGACTTTCACGGCCTCCGCCACACGTCTGCGCGTTGATTCGGACACGACATCAGGATTTGATAACGTCCGTGAGACCGTTGCCGTCGAAACCTTTGCAACCCGTGCAACATCTTGAAGTGTCGAGGTTTTTGTCACTGTTTGGTCTCCGAACTCGGTACGCGCCTTGTAATCGATTACATTATTTATTGACAGAAACATCAATGCCGGATGACGATGTAATCGATTGCAGGCCCAACGATCGGCATGGCGATCTGAAATTATATGCGGAAACCCGCATTTTTTGGGAGGAAACAATGTCAAAGATCATGCAGAGACTGGTGGCTGGAACCGCGCTGACCGCGGCGTCCGCGACGATGGCACTGGCCGAAGGCGTAAAACTCGAAGTTACGCATTGGTGGACCTCGGGCGGTGAGGCTGCTGCCGTGTCCAAATTCGCTGAGGCGTGGAATGCCACGGGCAACACCTGGGTTGACGGTGCAATTGCAGGTTCGGGTGGCACAGCGCGCCCGATCATTATTTCTCGCATTTTGGGTGGCGACCCGATGGCGGCCACTCAGTTGAACCACGGCCGTCAGGCGCAAGAACTGATTGAAGCCGGGCTGCTGCTTGATCTGACAGATGTTGCCGAGGCCGGCGGCTGGAAGGACATTGTGAATCCAACATCCTTGCTAGACGCATGTACACTGGAAGGTCGCATCTATTGCGTTCCGGTGAACATTCACTCTGCGCAATGGATTTGGCTGTCACATGACGCTTATGAAAAAGCGGGTCTCACTGTTCCGACTAACTGGCACGAGTTTGTCGCGTCCTCTGGCGATCTTGAGGCTGCGGGAACACTTCCATTGGCTATGGGGCAACAGGGATGGCAGCAAAACATCGCGTTTGGTGCGATCACCCTGGCGGTTGCGGGGCTCGACGCCTGGACCGAAGTGAACGTAAACAAGAACGCCGACGTGGCGCGCGGTCCAGAATACACGGCGGCGTTTGAAGCTGCAGCTGCTTCGCGGGCTCTGGCCGCAAAATCGAACGTGCAGGATTGGAACCAAGCGACGAATATGGTCATCACCGGTCAGGCCGGTGCACAGATTATGGGCGATTGGGCGCAGGGTGAATTTGCCGTGGCCGGAGCCGTCGAGGGCGAAGACTACTCCTGCCTGCCAGGTCTGGGGCTCAATGCGGTTTTGGATACCGGTGGCGATGCCTTCTACTTCCCCGTTAATGAAGATCCTGAGATCACGGCAGCCCAGAAAGAATTGGCGGCACTGCTGATCTCGCCAGAGGTACAAGTGTCGTTCAACCTTGCCAAAGGATCTCTGCCGGTGCGCGGTGACATCGACATGTCCGCGGCCAACGGTTGCATGCAGAAGGGCCTTGCTATCCTGGCTGACGGTGGCGTTCTGCCATCCGGCGACATCTCGTTCTCTCAGGACACCACGCTTCAAATCGAAGATCTGATGGCGCAGTTCTGGTCCAGCGATATGTCTGCAGCGGACGCGCAGGCCGCCTATGCGAAGCTGATCGAAGACGCGGACTAAGCGCCACGTTCATCGGGCCCGGCGTCATGGGGCGCCGGACCCTTCCCTGACATTTAACCTCATTGGAGCCGACACGATGACCGTGGCCTCGGACAGCTCTCACCGTCGAGCGAAGCCCCCGAACCGCTTGTTCAAGAACTGGATGGCGAAAATAGCGTCACTTCCGATGATCTTGACGGCTCTTTTCGTTTTTGTCGGCGGCACCGCTTGGACGATCACCTATTCCTTTACCGGATCGCGCATGTTGCCCAAGATAAAATGGGTCGGTTTCGATCAATACGAGCGTCTTTGGGAAACGGACCGCTGGATTATCTCAATCAAGAACCTGGCGGTTTATGGCGGGTGCTCGCTGATCTTGACGTTGGTTCTGGGCTTCACTCTGGCTGCCTGTCTGGATCGAAAGATCAGATTTGAGAGCGCGTTTCGCACAATTTTCCTCTACCCATTTGCGCTGTCATTTGTCGTAACGGGATTGGTTTGGCAGTGGATATTGAACCCCGACTTTGGCCTGCAAAGCGTTGTGCGCGGCTGGGGGTGGGAGAGCTTTACGTTCAATCCACTCAACGACCCCGAAACGGTCATGTTCGGTCTGCTGATAGCGGGACTTTGGCAGGGAACTGGACTGATCATGTGCATCATGCTCGCAGGTCTGCGCGGCATTGATGAAGACATCTGGAAGGCTGCCAGAGTTGATGGGATCGGTACCGTGAAAACCTATGTCATGGTTATCATTCCGATGATGCGCCCGGTTTTTATCACCGCTCTGGTGCTGATCGCGTCTGGGATTATCAAACTCTATGACCTGGTGGTTGCACAAACTGGCGGCGGACCGGGGCTAAGCTCGGAAGTGCCAGCCAAATACGTCATCGAATATATGTTTCGTGCGCAGAACCTGGGCCAAGGTTTTGCTGCCTCAACCATGATGCTGTGCTCGGTTGTGATCATTCTGATCCCTTGGGCCTACCTCGAATTCGGAGGCCGGAAACGTGGCTGATACAACGACAAACACCGCCCAAGAACCACGCGGCCCTAAACCGAAGAAGACGTTTTCACGCGCCAATATCTTTTTGTATGGCATGCTGATCATGGTTTCCGTGTACTACCTTTTGCCGCTCTACGTGATGATTGTCACTTCGCTGAAGGGGATGCCGGAAATCCGAATGGGCAACGTTTTTGGCCCGCCCATGGAGATCACGTTTGAGCCTTGGGTGAAAGCTTGGTCAGAGGCCTGTACGGGCATCAATTGCGACGGTCTATCGCGCGGCTTCGGGAACTCGGTGCGCATTCTGGTGCCGTCCGTGTTGATGTCGATCGTCATTGCATCTGTGAATGGCTACGCCTTGTCGAATTGGAAATTCAAAGGGTCTGAAACCTTCTTTACCATTCTGATCATCGGCGCGTTTATCCCATATCAGACGATGCTGTACCCGATCGTGATCATGTTGCGCGAGATCGGTTTGATGGGATCCATCGGCGGGCTGGTATTGGTGCACACAGTTTTCGGAATGCCGATCCTGACATTACTATTCCGCAACTATTTTGCCTCGGTTCCGGAAGAGCTGTTCAAGGCCGCACGGGTCGATGGGGCGGGGTTCTGGCAGATCTACTTTCAGATCATGATCCCCATGGCGCTGCCAATCTTTGTGGTCGCGATCATCTTGCAGGTCACGGGCATCTGGAACGACTTCCTGTTTGGCGTGATTTACACCAAACCCGCCACCTATCCGATGACGGTGCAGCTCAATAACATCGTCAACTCGGTGCAGGGCGTCAAAGAATACAACGTCAATATGGCAGCAACCTTGCTGACCGGATTGGTCCCTCTCGTCATCTATTTTGCCTCTGGCAAACTCTTTGTTCGCGGCATCGCGGCCGGCGCAGTCAAAGGCTGATACCACCATGACAAACTCTGTAGAAATCAAAGATTTGGACCTGAACTTCGGTGCGGTCAAAGTCTTGAAACAACTGAACCTCGATATTGCAGAGGGTGAATTCCTTGTGCTTCTCGGCTCCTCAGGATGCGGAAAATCGACCTTGCTCAATTGCATCGCGGGGTTGCTTGATGTGTCCGACGGCCAGATTTTCATCAAAGGGAAAAACGTCACCTGGGCTGAGCCTTCGGATCGCGGCATTGGCATGGTGTTTCAATCTTACGCGCTCTACCCGCAAATGTCGGTTCGTGGAAATCTGTCTTTTGGCCTGAAAAACGCCAGAGTCCCCAAGGCCGAAATCAAGGAACGGGTGGACTACGCGGCAAAGGTGCTGCAAATCGAGCCGCTGTTGGATCGCAAGCCGGGTGCGCTTTCGGGCGGGCAACGCCAGCGGGTCGCCATTGGGCGTGCCCTGGTTCGGGATGTGGATGTGTTCCTCTTTGATGAACCGCTCTCAAACCTTGATGCAAAGTTGCGTACCGATCTGCGGGTCGAGTTGAAGCGCCTGCACAAAAAACTCAAGAACACGATGATCTATGTGACTCACGATCAGGTCGAAGCCATGACACTGGCTGACCGGATTTCGATCATGAAGGACGGGATCATCCAGCAACTCGATAGCCCTGAGGTGATCTACGCCAAGCCGTGCAACAAATACGTTGCGGACTTTATCGGCTCGCCCGCGATGAACCAATTCACAGGCCAATTATCTGGAACCCAGTTTCGCGGCGAGGGGTTTTCCGTCGACGTTGCGGGGTATGAATTTGCCAGCACGACGCGTCAAGACGGAGCCGTTTGGCTGGGCATCCGGCCTGAACACATCCTGACGGGAGACGCTGCGAAGGCGGCGTCCTTCACTGGCAATGCCGAAATCGACATCGTCGAACCGATGGGGTCGGACACTTTGGTTTGGGCCAACTTCGCGGGGCAGTCTTTGCGGGTCCGAACCGAAGGGCAGTCAGGCCTGAAAGCGGGTGACCAACTGACAATTGGGTTCGACGTAGCCCGGACTCACTTGTTCGACGCAGAAACAGAAATGCGCCTCTAATTCCGGAAAAAGATCTATGACAACAGCACTCCAACTTTACTCCATGCGTGATTGTGAAGATCAGATCGCGCTCTTGGCTCAACTGCCTGCGATGGGGATCCACAAAGTCGAAGGCTATGGTGGCGTTTATGGTGATCCAGCAGGCTACCGCGCAGCGATGGATGCCAACGGCGTCACAATGCCTTCTGGGCACATGGCGTTGGACGATATCGAAAACGACTTCGAAGGCACTTTGGCGATTGCATCGGCGCTTGGAATGTCTCGCGTTTTTGCGCCCTACCTAGAAGAGAAGGACCGCCCGTCAACCGAACAAGGTTGGGTGGCATTGGGCGAACGTCTTGGCGCGGCAGGCAAAAAATATGCGGATCATGGGATCACCTTCGGCTGGCACAATCATGATTTTGAGTTCGTGAAGCAGGCTGATGGCAGCACGCCTATGGACGTGTTGCTCGAAGCTGCGCCCAATATCGCGTGGGAAGCTGACCTGGCATGGATCGTGCGCGGCGGGCAAGATCCTTTGCATTACATCAAACGCTATGGCGACCGCTTGTCGGCGATTCACGTGAAAGACATCGCTGCTGAGGGCACTAACCTAGATGAAGACGGCTGGTCCGATCTTGGCGCAGGGACCATGGATTGGGCGGGGCTGTTGCAGGCATGCCGTTTGGCTTCGAGCGATTTGGTTTACGCACTGGAACACGACAAACCTGCAGATCCGGTTGGCTATGCAAGCCGGTCCGCTTCTGCTTTCAAAACCCTGTGGGAGAACACCCATGACTAAGACGCTTGGCGTTGGCATCATCGGATGCGGTAACATTTCAACGGCTTATCTGAGTCTGGCTTCTATGTTCAAGGGGTATGACATTGTGGCCGTCGCGGATATCAACATGGAGAATGCCCGTGCTCAAGCTGAGGCTTTTGGTGTGCGGGCAGACACTGTCGAAGCGCTGCTGGCCGCGGACGATGTGGATCTGATCATCAACCTGACCATCCCGGCCGCTCACTTTGAGGTGTCGCGCTCCATCCTGCAGGCAGGCAAGCACGTTTATTCCGAAAAACCCTTTGTTCTCAGCCTGGCCGAAGGGCAACAGCTGAGCGACATTGCGACAGCAAACAACCTGCGGATCGGCTCAGCCCCGGATACCTTTATGGGCGGTAGCCACCAATTGGCCCGTAACTTGATCGATTCCGGTGCGATTGGCAAAGTCACATCTGGCGCGGCTGTCGTGATGTCCAGCGGCATGGAAGATTGGCATCCGAACCCGGATTTCTTCTTTCAAAAAGGCGGCGGCCCCATCCTTGATTTGGGCCCCTATTACATTTGCAACCTAGTGCAGATGCTTGGGCCCGTGTCCAAGGTCACAAGTTTCACAGGCGCCGCCCACGACACCCGCACCATTCAGAATGGTCCGAGAAACGGTGAGACTGTTCCGGTTGAAACGCCGACGACCATCCACTCGGTACTCTCTTTCGAAAGTGGGGCGATCATCACGCTGCTGGCCAGTTGGGACGTCTGGGACAGCAATCACCCGATCATGGAGCTTTACGGCACTGAAGGCACGATGAACGTGCCGGACCCCAATTTCTTTGGAGGCATTTTGACCGTGAAGGACCGTAGCAGAGAGCCGGTCGAGAAATCATGGGACCATCCTTTCAGCATCCCGAATTTCGAGGAGACCCAAGCCAACTACCGCGGTGCCGGGTTGGCTGACATGGCACTGGCGATCTCTGAAGGACGCCCACATCGGTGCAACGATGAGTTCGCGACCCACGTCGTTGAGGTCATGACCGCGATCCTTGAAGCGGGAGAGACCGGCCAAGTCATGACGATGAAAACCAGCTGCAAACGGCCTGATGTACTTGGCCCCGACGCGGCCCAAGACCTGCTGGCATAACCGCATATCCCGGAGAGTAAAATGTCTACTTCCATCAAAGGTCCTGCCCTGTTTCTCGCCCAGTTTCTGGGGGACGAAGCGCCGTTTAATTCTCTGCCTGCGATTGTCGAGTGGGCTGCTGGATTGGGGTACAACGGCGTTCAAATCCCGTCATGGGATGCGCGGGTGTTTGATTTGGATAAGGCTGCGTCCAGCAAAGCTTATTGTGAAGAAGTAGCCGACATTTGCGCGGCGCATGGCGTGGCGATTACCGAGCTGTCCTGCCACCTGCAAAGCCAACTGGTCGCAGTGCATCCGGCGTATGACACGGCGTTTGACGCTTTCGCCCCGGACCATTTGCACGGCAAGCCCGCCGATCGTCAGAAGTGGGCCGTCGATCAGGTCACCAAAGTCGCACAAGCCTCCAGGAACCTTGGATTAAAAGGCGCCGTTGGGTTCACGGGGTCGCTTGCCTTTCCATACCTTTATCCGTGGCCACAGCGCCCTGCGGGACTGATAGACGAAGCCTTTGGAGAGATGGCGCGCCGCTGGAAACCGATCCTCGATGTTTATGACGATGCGGGCGTCGACCTAGGGTTTGAAATCCATCCTGGCGAGGACGTTTTCGACGGTACGACGTTTGAACGCTTCCTCGACAGGCTGGACGATCATGCGCGGTGCAAAATCACCTATGATCCTTCTCACTTCCTGTTGCAGCAGATGGACTACTTGGCCTTTATCGACATCTACCATGAGCGCATCAGCGCCTTTCATGTCAAAGATGCCGAGTTCAACCCGACCGGACGGCAAGGTGTCTACTCCGGCTACGCGGATTGGACCGAGCGCGCTGGTCGTTTTCGCTCACTGGGCGATGGTCAGGTTGATTTCAAAGGTATTTTCTCAAAGCTCACCCAATACGGCTTTGATGGCTGGGCAGTGCTTGAATGGGAGTGTTGCTTGAAACACCCAGAGCAGGGCGCTGCCGAAGGCGCACCTTTCATCGCCGAACACCTGATCCGTCAGACCGAGCGGGCCTTTGATGACTTTGCTGGCGGGCAATCTGATCCGGCCGCGTTGCGTGACATGATGGGGTTCTAAGATGGCTCCGTTGAAACTCGGCATGGTGGGTGGTGGCCAAGGGGCGTTCATCGGTGGTGTTCACCGTATGGCGGCGCGATTGGACGGGTGTTTCGAGCTGGTCGCGGGGGCCTTCTCGTCAGATCCCGCGCGGGCGCATGCCTCTGCCGCCGAGATTGGTATCGACGGGGACCGCTCATACGCGGATTTCACCGAAATGGCTCAGGCCGAGGCCGCCCGTACAGATGGGATTGACGCCGTGTCCATCGTCACGCCCAATCACTTGCACGGCCCTATTGCCGAAGCCTTCCTGGCGCAGGATATTTCTGTCATTTGCGACAAGCCCATGACCGCGACCGTAGCACAGGCTGAGAGCCTTTTGAGCGCTGCAGAAGCCTCCAAGGGGCATTTCTTCCTCACCCACAATTACACAGGCTACCCGATGGTCCGGCAGGCGCGGCAAATGGTTTCTGAGGGGGCTTTGGGCAATATCCGGATCATCGAGGCAAATTACCTGCAAGATTGGTTGAGTGAGGCCCCGGCCGAGGACAATAAACAAGCCAAATGGCGCACTGACCCAGCCCAGTCGGGTGGAGGGGCCATCGGCGATATTGGCACGCATGCCTATAATCTCGTTTGTTTTGTCACTGGCAAACCTGCGGTATCCCTGAGTGCCACGCTGCGCACGCATGTCGATGGGCGTATGGTGGACGACGATGCCCGCATTGCCTTGCAATACGCGTGCGGTGCGCGTGCTCATATCTGGGCCAGTCAGGTGGCTATCGGCAATGAAAACAACCTCACCTTGGCCGTGTACGGTTCCAAGGGGTCCCTCCGCTGGGCGCAGGAGAACCCAAATGTCCTCTGGTTCTCGGAGCTGGGAAAAGCCTCCCAGCAGATCACGCGTGGCGGAGGGGGGGGCAACGAAGCGGCCTCTGCGGTGACACGGATTCCGGCGGGTCACCCAGAAGGTTATTTGGAAGCTTTCGCGACCCTCTACCGAGAGGCCGCTGACGTCATCAGGTCGACTGGTGGCAAGAGCCCCTCCATTGGGGCGCAAGATGGTCTCGAAGGGGTTCGGTTCGTCGACGCCTGTCAACGGTCGAGCATGGACACATCGGCTTGGATTGACCTTCGTTAGGTTTATGCCGCTTTGAATAGCGGTTTGGCTCATCCACAGAACATCGCTGCGTGACGTAAGAGGATGCGCAGCCTTTTTGAACGGCGGTGACGTTGTTTTGGTCAGGACGTCTCTGTTGGATTTAGAGAAGCCTGACCTGCGCGAGGCATTGAGGCGCAGGCCAATCGGTCATCTCTGGGCAGATGTGCTTAGGTAATTTCTGACATCTCCACGGATCGCTTTTCCCGTATGGAAGTCTGTGCCGCGATACCCATCAGAACGGCCATCTTTCCGTCGATCAAGCTCACCTCGGGTGTTGAGCGCTGACCGCGCACCAGCTCCAGAAAATACTTGTGCTGATAAAAAGTTGAGCCGTTGTGGTCCCCCGCATCGAGGATGTCTGGATCCACAGGGATTTCCTTTTTAATCGGTCCTTTGGGAGCGCGTGGAGACAGGATGAGTTTAGGTGTTGGAGCTGCACCAAGGTGCGCGGGCCAGAAGCGGCCCGGCCCGGGGACCAGTGCCTCGATTTTGCCTTTTGGACCGACGGCCGCGATTTCTTCCTGGTATTCGGCGCCTTCGGCAAACATGCACAGTTCGAGCATGGCGCGGGCGCCGTTTTCGAAATCGACGATGACATATCCATTGTCGAGAATGTCCGGCACTTGCCCGTCATAACTTTCGTCCAGATGGTTTGCGTCCTGCCCGCCGGAGGCCATCACGCGCACAGGTTCTGCTCCAAGTGTGAGGCGCATGAGGTCAAAGAAGTGGCAGCATTTTTCCACAAAGGTCCCGCCGGATTTCGCGTTGAAGCGGTTCCAATCGTCGACCTTCTCCAGAAACGGGAAGCGGTGTTCGCGGATGGTCAGCATCTTGATACCACCCGTGACATCCGCTGCGTTTTCGAGGAAGGCCGCAACCGGGGGCATATAGCGGTACTCCATCGCAACCCATGTCGGGGCGGGGTAGTTTGCGATGAATTCGTTGATTTGGGCTAGATCCTGCGGATCTGTGTACAACGGTTTCTCGACAAGGATCGGCAGGGGGCGGATCCGGGCAATCTCTTGCAGTTGCGCGACATGGCAGAAATTCGGGCTGGCGATCAGCAGGCAGTCCAGCGTGTCCACGGCCAGCAGTTCTTCCAGGCTGTCGACAAACTGCGCATCGGGCGCGAACCGCGCGCTCTCCGTGCGCATTTGGGCGTTGGGTTCGAAGATGGCCCCAACTTCCGTGTTCGGGAGGAGTGCGATGTTGCGCAGATGCTCTTGTCCCATCATGCCGCAGCCGATGATCCCGTAGGTGGTGGGTTTCGTCATAATGCCTCCTAAGTCAGGCGTTGGATGTAGATGGATTTTTCCGGGTCAAACCAGGTGCGGGAAAACTCAACCGGGGCGGCGGCTTGCGACCAGCTCAGGCGTTCGATGTAGCCTGAGATTTCCCCCGGCGTTTGGCCGAAGGCCTCTGGCGCCCAGTCCGGCACGCGCCCGATGGAGACGCGGTCTTCGGCGCGGCGTATCCAGAAACCGAGCTGTTTTTGATAATAATGGTACAGTGACTCCGACAGTTTTGCCGGGTCCACTTTGCCCGCGTCGCCGTCCAGCCAGATTTCTTCGACCGCGATCACAACCTCGTCCAGATACCGCAGCCTGCGAATCCGTGTGGCGTGATTCGAGCTGCCAAAGGCGCGCAGATCGGACGGTTTCTCCATGTCATGCACCGAGAGGATGTCCGCGGTCGGCAATCCGCCACCCTCCGGCAACTCCAATCGAAACATGGAGTAGACGCTGCGCCCGCTTTGTGTGGCGCGCACGTAGTTGCCGGATCCTTGAACGCGCTCCAGCATGCCTTGCTGCTCCAGCTCGGCAAGGGATTTGCGCAATGTACGCACGGTGGTTCCGTATTGCTTGGCCAACTCCCGTTCAGGCGGCAAGCGCTCTCCGTCCACCAGACGACCAGCCGCGATCTCTCTGATCAGGGTTTCGCTGATCTGCAGATAGAGCGGCAGCGCTGAGCTGGAGAGGTCTGGATTTGACATAGATCATCCTGAAAAATTGATACACCATTGATCTACATCAAACCGCAGTTTATTCAAGGGGTAAGGAAAACGAGATTTTGGGAGGAACTCGATGACCGTCGTGCCGGTGACATCTGCTGATCTGGATGCTGTGGAAGTGTCGTGGTTTGCCGCGCTGTGCTCAGACGATTATCAGTTTCTTGGCGTGCCAGATGGCGACTTACGGTCCTCCTGGGCGCATTGCTCGAGCATCGTGAAGGAAGCCGAAGCACAAGGGTTCCGCAACATTTTGTGCCCGTCTTCCTATCAGGTAGGCCAGGACACGCTGAGCTTCGTGGCGGGGTGCGCGCCGATCACCAGCAAGATCAACATGCTGGCCGCCGTGCGCTGCGGCGAGATGCAGCCGATCATGCTGGCGCGTACGCTGGCGACGTTGGATCACATGCTAGAAGGTCGGCTGACGGTGAACATCATCTCGTCTGACTTTCCCGGTGAAAAGGCTGAGAGCAGCTATCGTTACCAGCGGTCGCGTGAAGTTGTCGAAATTCTGAAACAGGCTTGGACCCAAGGTGAGATCAACCACAAAGGTGAGGTCTACAACTTCCAGGGCCTGACTACCGATCCTGTGGTTCCGTATCAGACCGGTGGGCCATTGTTGTATTTTGGTGGCTATTCGCCAGATGCTTTGGAGCTCTGTGGTCAACATTGCGACGTTTACCTGATGTGGCCGGAGAAGATGGACGAGCTGGCCGGGCGTATGAAGGCGGTGAACGCGGTGGCGGAACGCTATGGCCGGACACTCGATTACGGCTTGCGCGTGCATGTGATTGTCCGGGACACCGAGGCTGAAGCACGCGAATATGCGGACTACATTGTGTCTAAACTCGATGACGAGCAAGGGCGCGCTATCCGCGAGCGTGCGCTGGATGCCAAGTCTCTGGGTGTGTCGCATCAGGCAAAGAACCGTGATGTGGCCGACGACGATGGCTTTATCGAGCCACATCTCTGGACCGGCGTGGGCCGGGCGCGATCTGGCTGTGGCGCGGCACTGGTCGGGTCGACCGATCAGGTTTTGTCCAAGCTTGAGGCCTATAAGAAGATGGGGATGCGGGCCTTTGTTTTGTCAGGCTATCCGCATGTGGATGAGGCCAAGCAGTTTGGCGCCCGCGTGATGCCTCATCTCAACACCGTGTCGCTGCCACACGCTTATGGACGCGTGCCTGCATCCACACCGCAAACCCCCCTTGGTATCGGAGAACGTCGCTGATGAACCGTGTGGAGATCGCAAACGGGCTGACCTTCAGCCGTCTGGTGTATGGCATGTGGCGTGTGGCCGATGATGCGGACACGTCGCCTAAATACGTAGAGGCAAAAATCCAAGCCTGTCTGGATCAAGGGATCACCACTATTGATCAGGCAGACATCTATGGCGACTACGGTGCCGAGGCCGTGCTGGGCGGGGCGCTAAAAGCCAACCCGGCGTTGCGCAATCAGATCGAGATTGTGACCAAGTGCGATATCGTCGCGCCCATCGGGATTTATGCCGACAAGCCGGTCAAATACTACGACACGTCACGCGCCCACATCGAAGCCTCAGTGAACCGGTCATTGAGTGAGATGGGTGTTGATCATGTGGATCTTTTGTTGATCCATCGGCCTGATCCTTTGATGGATCACAACGAAACCGGGGCGGCGCTGGATGATCTGGTGGCGTCAGGCAAAGTGCGCGCCGTTGGCGTCTCTAACTTCCGCCCCTGGGATTGGCAGCTTTTGCAGTCGGCGATGAAGACGCCGCTGGCCACCAACCAGATCGAGATATCACTGGCGGAGATATCCCCGTTCACAAATGGGGATTTGGCCTTTCATCAACAGCATGACCAGCCTGTCATGGCATGGTCGCCTCTTGGAGGCGGCAGCTTGATGACCGGAACAGGGGATGTGGCGGACCGTTTGGACCGTATTGCGACAGAGCAAGGCGTGGACCGTGCTGCCGTGGCTGTGGCGTTCCTTTTGCGCCATCCGGCCCGTATCCTGCCGGTTTTGGGTACCAACAATCTTGATCGCATCAAGATGATTTCGGACGCGGAGAAGGTCACACTGGACCGCGAAACCTGGTTCTCTCTCTACGAAGCCGCGCTCGGCAAGGAGGTCCCATGATGTCTGCTCACACTGTCGGGGGAAAGCTCAGCTTTGTGCCCGACCCGAACAACACACGGCTGCTGCGTGATGCGTTTGGACGGTTTGCCACCGGAGTGACCATTGTCACGGCCGCATCGAAAAACGGTCCGGTAGCGATCACCGCCAACAGTTTTTCCTCAGTATCGTTGACCCCGCCCTTGGTGCTGTGGTCCCCTGACAAGAACTCGCGCCGGTTTCCGCATTTTGAGCGTGCAGATCACTATGCGATCCACGTGCTGTCGGCCGAACAGGATGATCTTTGCTGGACAGTGGCCAAAGATGCGTTTGGCTTGGCGGAAGTGGAACACCAGGAAAACGACTGGGGCGTGCCTATTTTGGACAACTGCCTCGCGCGGTTCGAATGCACCCGGTCTGCGATTTACGAAGGGGGCGATCATGCGATTGTCCTGGGACATGTTGACCGCGCGACCATGCGCGAAGACGGAGATGCACTAACTTTCTACAAGGGCCAAATGGGCCAGATTGCCGCCGTAAAACAATAATATCGGCGGTCTGCATTCTGAAGAGGACAGAATGCAAAACGGGAGGAGAAGAACACGATGAAGGCAGTCTTTGCTGTCTTGAATCTGTTGCGTCCACTAAACTCCGGGCTGTTGGCAGTCGGGCGTTGGTTGGGCGTATTCGCCATTGGCGTGATGGTCGCGGCGATCCTGATCCAAGTGTTTTTCCGCTATGTATTGGGCAGCGCATTGCCCTGGCCAGACGAGGCCGCACGCTTCTTCATGTTGTGGATGACGGGCCTAATGGCGCCAACGGCGTTCCGAAATGGTGGCTTTGTGGCAATCGATTTCACGGATGCGGTGATCAAAGGCAAGGCGATGCATCTTCTGCAGTTTGTCTTGCTGTTGATCTGCCTGACCGTGCTGATCGTTGGGGTGCAAATTGGCTATAAAGAGGTCACCGGCCTTGGTGGGCGGTTCGCCACTGCGTCTCTGTATTTGCCGATCTCTCTGACGTTTGACGAATGGTACCGGATCCCGCGCAGTTGGATGATGCTGTCCCTGCTGGTGGGCATCGTGTTGCTGATCCTTGTGAATATCGAGCTATTGCTGGAGCGCTTTGTCCGGCTTCTGGGCATGGGCGACCGCCTTCCTGCGCGTCCGGGCTTGATCGTCGGAGGATCTGAATAATGCTGATCTGGTTCCTTCCGCTGTTTCTGTTCCTCCTTCTGGTAGGGTTGCCGGTGTTTTTCTGCCTTTTGGCCGCGCCCGGCGCGCTGCTTTGGCTCAACGGGCAAGAGCGCGACATCACGTTGCTGTACCGCAACCTTTATAACGGCATGGACAGCTTCCCCCTGATGGCCATCCCGTTCTTCATGTTGGCGGGTGAGCTGATGAACCGAGGCGGGATCACCGTGCGCCTAGTTGAGTTCTCGCAGGCTTTGATGGGCCATTTGCGGGGCGGGCTTGCTCAGGTGAACATCCTGTCGTCGATCTTGTTTGCAGGGCTGTCCGGGTCGGCGGTGGCGGACACCTCTGCGCTTGGTTCCATGCTGATCCCGGCGATGGAGCGTGAAGGCTACACCCGGAAATTTGCTGCGGCCGTGACCGCTGCGAGTTCTGTTATTGGGCCGATCATTCCGCCCTCGGGTATCATGATCATCTACGCATACGTCATGGGTGAAAGCGTTGCTGCGTTGTTCCTGGCGGGTATTGTGCCGGGCATTTTGGTGGGTATTGGCCTGATGGTCATGGTTCGTGTCATGGCCGACACATACGATCTGCCCGCGGCGCGCCGTGTCACGTTTGAGAACGTCGAGATCGGCGGTTTGGAAAGCTGGGTATCCTTTGCGCTGGTGCGGCTGAACCTTGGCCTTTTGCTGGCTCAGTTTGCCCCGGCGGCTGACACCACCCTATCCAAATGGCTGACCTTCCTCGGTGCGGTGCTTCTGGCGCATGGGTTGATGATGGGACTGCGCCGAATGGTCAGCTCGGAGTTTCGCATCGTCTGCAAACGCGCCGTAGTGCCATTGCAGACGCCGATCCTGATCTTGGGCGGTATTTTGGCCGGTGTGTTCACGCCAACCGAGGCCGCTGCGGTTGCGGTTGCCTATGCGCTGTTGGTTGGGTTCCTGGTGCTGCGAACCATGAAGTTGAAAGACCTGCCAGAGGTTTTCACCCGTGCCGGTATCACGTCCGCTGTGGTGCTGTTGCTGGTGGGCGCGGCCATGTCGTTCAAAACAGTGGTTAGCCTCAGCCACGCACCGGAAATTCTGGCCGAGTTCATTCTGACCCTCTCGGAAAACCCTCTGATCCTGCTGTTCCTGATCAACCTGCTGCTCTTCATTGTGGGCATGTTCTTGGACGCGGGCCCCGCGATCATCATTCTTGGTCCTATTTTGGCACCGGTATTCGAAGGGCTTGGTGTCGAATCTGTACACTTCGCAATCATCATGTGCGTGAATCTGACCGTGGGCTTGGCCACGCCCCCCATGGGGCTTGTGCTCTTTGTCGCAGCGTCTGTCTCGCACGAACGGGTGACGACCATCGCCAAAGCCATCTTACCGTTTTTGGCGATTGAGGTTGCCGTGATCTTCTTGATCACCTTTGTGCCCGAAATCTCACTGACCATTCCAAAACTAACGGGGTTCTTGAACTGACGACAAAAAACGACGTGCAACAGGAGGAAACACGCATGTTTATTAAACTGGCAAAGACGGTGGCACTGTCGGCCTTGATGGCTGGCACCGCGCTGACCGCGAGTGCGCAAGATTACACGATCCGAGCGACCGCAAACTCAAACGAAAATGACGAAGACTATGATGGTCTTGTTGTTTTCAAGAATTATGTAGAGGCGGCGTCAAATGGCGCCATCGCGGTTGAGCTGTTCATCGGCACGCAGCTGTGCTCCAACGGGGCGGAGTGCCTGCAAGGCGTGGCGGATGGGTCCATTGACGTCTACATCTCGACCTCTGGCGGGGCGTCCGGCCTGTTCCCCTATGTACAAGTTCTCGACCTGCCGTACCTGATGGCAGATGACCGGATTGCGGAACATGTGCTGTCTGGCGATTTCACCCGAAAAATGCGCGCGATGGCGCTTGAGGACAGTGGTGATGCGATCCGTCTGATGACCATTGGCAACACCGGTGGCTGGCGCAACTTTGCCAACACCAAACGTCGTGTGGCCGCACCGGCTGATATGGAAGGCCTGAAGATCCGGACAGTTGTGGCTGACCTGCCGCAAGAGCTTGTGAAAGCGCTGGGCGCGTCTCCAACGCCAATCCCATGGCCAGAACTCTTCACCAGCTTCCAGACCGGTGTTGTTGAAGGCTCCAAGAATGGCATCACCGACATCATGGGCATGAAGTTCCCAGATGCGGGCCTGCAGTATGTGACCTTGGATGGCCACGCCTACATGGGAGCGCTGTGGTGGATGTCCAACCAGAAGTTCATGGACATGCCAGAAGACATGCGCCGCGTGGTGGTGGATGGATTCTATGCCCTTCAGCAGGCCACCTTTGCATCGCCAAAGCGTAAGTCGATCCAAGCCTATGAAGACTTCGTTGCGGGTGGTGGGGACCTCTATGTTCCAACCCCAGCAGAGAAGGACGCGTTCAAACAGGCCGCTTCCCCAGTTTATGACTGGTTCAAATCCAACGTGGCCCGTGGTGATGAGGTGTTCACCGCGCTAACCGATGCTGTTGCCGCAGCAGAAGCAGATGTGAATGGCGCACGTGACGCGGACCTGAACTAAGCACAGATGGCGCGGGGGGTGACCCTCGCGCCGTTTTTTGTCCGGCATTTACCGGAACGGATACATCCACACGCGGTAGTCTTCGACCAGAATATGCGCTTTCTCGATCTCTTCTTTGGTCATTTTTTTCACAACCTCTTCAAGGCTGATCGCCGCGTCGGGGTCACCGCCGATCGCCGACAGCGTGTACCACATATAGGCCCGGACCAAATCCGGCGCGGGCATGCCGCGCCCGATCTCATAGTACCATCCAATTCCGGATTGCGCGCCGGGATGGCCTTTCATGGCGCTGCGCAGATACCATTCAAACGCGCGCTGATCATCCCGTTCTACGCCAAGCCCCATGGCATACATCACGCCGATCAATTCCTCGGCGTCGGCATTGCCCGACCGGGCCGCGGGCCACATCGCTTCACGCGCGGCTTCAAAATCCCCAGCCTCCATAAGATCGCGCGCGGCTTCGATTTCAGCGAGGCTGAATTGGGTCGTTCCAACGACCAACGCGGCCGCCAGAAGGAGCTTTTTTGTGGGGTGTCGCATGCGCTCTCCGTGATCTTGTTTGCCGCCCCGTCTTTCGCCGAATTGCCTGCGTTGCCAACACCACTGAGTGCCAGTGACTTCATCGCGGTGGATGCAAAAAAGGCGGAACTGGGACGCCTGTTATTTTACGACAAGATCCTGTCCGGGAACAGAAATATCAGCTGTGGAACTTGTCATCATCCGCGATTTGGAACCTCTGATGGATTATCGCTCGGATTGGGGGAGGGCGGGCATGGTCTTGGGCCGGACCGGGTCTCGGACATGGGTGCAAATAGGGTCCAGAAACGCATTCCGCGCAATGCGCCCGCGTTATGGAACCTGGGTGCCAAAACTATTGAAACGTTGATGCACGATGGCCGGGTCAGCGTGGACCCGATATTTGGAAATGGCTTCAATACGCCCGCAGAAGAGTGGCTTCCCGATGGGCTACAGTCCGTTCTGGCGGCGCAGGCGCTGTTCCCTATGACATCCGGGTTTGAGATGGCCGGGAATGTCGGCGAAAATGAGGTTGTTGGCGCCACGCGCGACCGGATTGATGCAGCATGGCCAATCATTGCCAAACGTGTTCGAACACTACCGGGATATGGCGCTCGATTTGTCTCCGCGTTTGATGAGATCAACGCACCGGAAGGTGTGACCATTGTCCATATCGCCGACGCCTTGGCGCACTTCATGGTGCAAGACTTCACGTCTTTTGACAGCCCGTTTGATGCTTATTTGGCCGGGGATGATCAGGCGCTGTCCGCGACGCAAGTTCAAGGCATGGAGCTGTTTTTTGGCAAGGCGGGATGTAGCAATTGTCACTCCGGAAACTTGTTTTCTAATCAACAGTTTCATGCGCTGGGGCTGCCGGCCTTCGGGCCAGGCCGCACCCGAAGGTTTGACCCTTATGCGCGGGATGTTGGGCGCATGGGGGAAACCGATGACCTTGCGGATGCGTATCGCTTCCGGACGCCGATGTTGAGAAATGTCACCCTCACAGGGCCTTACGGACACAATGGCGCGTATCCGACGCTGGAGCGGATGATCCGGCATCACCTTGATCCGCCTCTCGAGCGTGCCAAGTGGACAACCGCTGATCTGACATTGCCCGATGTGCCTTGGCTCAGTTCCATCGATTTTGTCATCCAGCAGGACCGTATCGAAATGGCGCGGCAGGCCACGCACCGTGACATCTACATTCCGCCACGTTCTGATGCTGAGATTGCGGCGTTGGTGGCTTTTCTCGAAGGCTTGACAGGGGCGAATGCCAAAGCACAGGCAAGCCGCATTCCGGAAGAGGTGCCTAGTGGGTTAAAAGTGGACCGGTAGCGGGACATCGCGAGTGTGATGTGTTGCGTTCAATTTGCGCCCAGCAGGCCTGCTGCTTTGCCGAAACACCAGATCGCCGACCCATCTCACCTTTCTCCGAGGTGCCTTGTCCTTCACGGCCATTCAGAGGTGGCGCGGTATATCGAATCGCGCAATCGTAAGGCCGCGATCACGCCAATATCGGTGTTATGATTTGAGTAAAAGAAGGCGGCGAGCAGTGGCCCGTTTATGAACAGGCGCTCTGCCGTGCCGCCGCTGACTTCGCCTGCGCTGTGTCAATCGGCCAACTCCTCTGCACATTCCGCCAGCCTTTTATGGTATCCCTCATGGCAGAGGTTCGGTAGCACGTCACCGGTAAGCACTTCCCGAAAAACGAAGAGGCGATGGTCCCTAGGCTCAAGGTGCTCAGAGGCCATTTTGGAGGCTGCCATGTCGTCTCCCCCAAAAAACAGTCTTGGTAATTTGAAACGGGGGGCGCAGCCACAAGCGGGGGGGCTGTTCGACTGAGTATTGCGGAGCGCCAGCGGCGGGTGGATGACCACGCTCATGTGGTGGTTGTGCGCGCAGCGCGGAATTCTGCGTGAGTGTCTTTGCTGTAGAATGGCAGCGTCGCCGTCGCCGCGGGGGCTACTTCGGGGCGTTCTGGAAGGAGATACGAAACGCGGTGCCCCTCTCTGTTGCTAATAGTGTGAGGCTTCCCCCCAGGGCTTCCAAAGTTGACGTGACGATATTTAGCCCCATGCCTGTGCCGCCTTGTTCGCGCCGGGTTGTGAAGAACGGCGTCAACACTTTGTCTCGGTTCCCGTCGCTGATGCCGTTTCCGTTGTCCGAGATGGTCAAGGTTGCACCAGCAGTTTCCCGGTCTGCAATTAGGGTGACTTCTGTCGCCCCATGTTGCTGTGCGTTTTCCAGCAAGTGCGTCAGGATAATCTTCAATGTGTCAGTATGGATCGGAAGGGCGGTCTCGGCACCTCTTACGGAAAGTCTCACCGGGTCAAAGCGACTGCTGAGATCAGGAACGATGCTCTTGAGGCGTGTTTCGCCAGCCATGGCGCTTTGGTCTGCCAGGCTGAAAGCGCGCATGCTTGTTAGTAGTTCTTCCATCCGTTGCGTATTCCGCGCGATGTTTTCAAGGAACACCCTGCGTTGCGACGGTGTCATGTCCTCTTCCGCAAGCAATTCAGCTGCGCCTTTTACGGCTGTTAAGGGGGATTTCAACTCATGGGTTACATGGGCGGTATAAGTTTTTAATGCGTCCTGCTTGTTCTGAAGGCGCTCTGTCAGAGATTGAAAACTGTGGCTGAGCGTCTCTATCTCGCGTGTTCCGTAGTGCTCCAAGGGTTGCCAGCGTTGACCATTGCTGCCCGTGGTCTGGGTGCGGGCGATCAAGGCATGGATTGGGCGTGTTATGAAGCGCCAGAACACAAAGCCGATAAGGCTCGTGGAAATCAAAACAAACAGGCTGGCTTTTGCGAGGTTGAATCGCTCGCCATATAGGAAGCGGAAGATGTGATTAGGTGTGCGGCTGAGGTAAACAGCGCCGATCACATCACCGCCAGATCGCACAGGTGTCGCCACAAACACTCTGACACGGGCGCCGCGGCTAAAGGAATAGAGAGTAGGTTCGGGTGTATCTCTAACGCGCACACGGGCAACCGACACGTTTTCCCCTTCAAGAGCGCGTTGTACCTCCTCGACATGCGCCAGAGACTGACCGACCTCCGCACTCCCGCCTATGACATTCCCTTGATCATCCAAAAACCGATACCCGGCCAAAGTGTTGATTTGCGCGGCTGAGGCCACGCGAGACAACTCAGGTCCAATGTCTAAGTAGATCGGCGATGGATTGACCACGTTGGGCACCGCATCCGGGCGTTGAGGCAGAATGCCTGCACTCATTGATAGGGAGGGAAAAGTCGGATCGAACTCTTGATTGGTTTTAGCGGATGCTGTTTCGGTGCCGCTCGCAACCTCATAGGATTGAGCATAAATCGCAGCCATGATGGAAGCTTGCGCCAGCAGGCTTTCTTCGGTTTGCTGTACAAGTTGGTTGGCGTAGAATTTGAAGAAGTACAAGCCAGCAAACGGCAGGGACAGAACCACGCCTAAAACGATCGTGACCACTGTCCACAAACGCGGTCGCCATTTTTGCCTCACGTTTTCCGGCACGCGCCCATCCTCAAGCCAACACCATGAACGGTCACGATGCTATCTGTGCATCCCGCGTGGTCCAGTTTGGCGCGAATGTTGCGGATATGACTGTCAATTGTCCGGTTGGAAACATGAACGTTGTGACCATAGACGGCGTCTACAATAGATTGCCGAGACATCACCCGGTCAGGCCGCGCCACCAATGTGTTCAGCAAGGTAAATTCGGATGCGGTCAAGCCAATATGTTGTCCGGAAAATGTGCAAATGTGCTGATCTGCGTCCATCATCAAGTCACCATGTGACAACACATTGTTGTCCACCTTGGCGACCACTCGGGTCCGTTTGAGAATTGCTTTGATCCGAGCCACCAACTCCCGCGGCGAAAAGGGTTTGGTTACATAGTCGTCGCCGCCGAGTTCCAAGCCAACGATCCGGTCGATTTCATCATCTCGCGCGGTCAGAAAAAGGATCGGCACATCCGAGGATTTTCGTAATTCGCGACAGACTTCCAGCCCGTCCATTTCCGGCAATCCGATGTCCAGAACGATCAAGTCCGGTTGGCGGGCTGTCGCGGCAGAAAGTGCCGCGATGCCGTCTTCTGCAAACTCTGTAGTCAGCCCGGACTTTTGGACGGCAAAGCCTATCACCTCACGAATATTCGGGTCGTCATCGACGATGAGAATGTGACCTGACATCAAATACATACCTGCTTGATCATCCTGCAAGATAGACCTGAAGCCGCCATTTGCGAAAGCCCCAATCACGCCAATTCTGGATCCGGGTCTGCCTGCGCAAAGAGGTGTCATGCCCGGCGCACAGAGTTGTGTCGTTTTCCGCCTCAAACGCGCGAATGGCTGGCATCGCAAAGTCCCCCAACGCACAGATGTAGTAGGTATCAATTTGGTGTTGGGGCGCTTTGCGCGTCAAATTGTGGTCGGCAATTACCCAGGCAAAATTTATAAAGCAGCAGATATAGAGCGTCGCGGACAACGCGATGAGATTTCCGCGCACAAGCCAGCCAACACTTTTGGCATGCGCAATCTGAAAGAGGATCAGGGAAATCCCCACAAACACCAGCCCCATCCAGATAAAGGCGGCAAGTCGTAGGTAGGTGAGGGTGTAGACTTCGACGTAGAGGCTGAGCCGGAACGCCGCCGTCACCACCAGAAACAGGTTTTGCCCCAGCCAGAGATACATCAGCTTCTTCAGGATGCGGTCGCCTTGAACCATGGAGCGCGTGGTGATGGCAAAGACACCTGCCAGAATTGCAGTTGCCACAAGGGGGTAGGCTCCGCGATGCGCGTATTCGGCGTAGGTCATGCCGTCTGGCAACGCAACACCGCCAGAGAGCACACCCAAATCCATGATCGTCTGGATCAAGAATAGACCATTGAACAAAAACAGCGAGTTGCGCACGGAGCTGACATTTATCAGTGCAGCACGCCAAGGTGCGTGAACTTGCATCGATTTTGTGTGTATCGGCATCTCTCCGACCCAACAATGGCTCAGGTGAAGGTAGGGCCAGAGCACACAGGCGCAGGCCGACCAAAAGACCAACCGAAACACGTCAATATCTGAAACAAACTCGAATTGTGTAAAACGCTGCAAGAACTGATCAAGAAGGGGATTGGCGGTGGCCAATAGCATCAAAAACACCCCGCCAACGACCACCGGCATGGCCAAAGCCTTCAGGCGCTGCTTGAAACCCACTTTGATCTGCGTCGACTGCACATTCTCAATTACACTCCTGGGCAGCAGGATCGCCCCTATGGTCGAGACGCGCATCATGAGCCAGCCCATTTGCCGCCCTTCAACAAGGCGCCCGTAGAAGGCCCACACCGCAATGCCGATGAAACCGGCAGCCGAAAACAGCAAGGACAGCGGTTGCAGCAATTCAATGACCGGGAGGTTGCAGACCAGTTGGAAGGCCAGCGCGCCAACCCATTCTCTCCGTGTGGTCTGTTTCTGTCGCATCGCCAGAATAGCAACGGACAAGAACATGACGAACAACGCCACGGAAATCCCCGGCGTTTTGCGCCAAAACAGCCAATCGGCCAGCAATACCAAAAAGGCCAAGATCCCGAGCGCTTTCGTATCTCGCAGCCGCGACACGCGTGGCTTTGGCTGTTCCTGAACCTTGTTTCTTGCACTGGCATCCGCTGTGCTGCTCTCCAGCCACCAGCCGTCCAAACGAATGCAATCCGGCACACCGCTAATCTCTATTTGTCTGCTCATTGGTCTGTCCTCGAAAATTGATTTCTTGGCACAGAAATGGACGCCTAAAGTGCAGCTCGACCTCCTTGGTCATGCAGGGGATGAGGTTCTTTTGTGCAGGTTTCGTGCAGAAGGCTCCGGGTGATGACGCCGACCCCCAACTTGCAGTGAAATGGCCTGCTAGTTCGGGCTGAGCTGTGACAGTGCCTCGGCGAAGGCACGTTCGCGCTTCTCTTCACCCAAGAAATGTTCGTTGCTAAAACCGCTCCGCATCGGTCTCCCAAATCTTTAGACATAAGATGGGTGGCATTACGGCCAGCACTAGCATTGTCCAAACCTACGTGGGAGCGCCTGTCGCCCCGCCGATATCCTTCGCCAAAGTCACCACCGGAATTTCGGGTGCGTGCAGTTTGCATCCCGCATCGCGCATCGCGGGGACGGAGGCTCTGCTTTTAAGATGTGCTTCCTGATTTTCGTGCAGCGGTTACATGTGTTTTCAAGGTGCCCAATTTTCAAGCGCTTCGTCCGTTGCGCTGTAAAATCTGCACGTCAACCAAAATCTATATGTTGACCTCGCTCCCTTACTTCACCCAATATAGTGTTGCTTCGGTTCCTTCGATTCTGATCGAAGGCTAAGAGGGAAGCCGGTGAAATTCCGGCACTGCCCCCGCAACTGTAAGCGGTGAGCAAGGTTGATCACGCCACTGAAAGTGCTGCTTTCGGGAAGGCCAGCCAAGCATCGATCCGCGAGTCAGGAGACCTGCCGTCAGCACAAAAAAAGACCACGAACGGAGGGTTCGGGGGCGTGCAATGGGGCTTGCCTTGCACTGCGTCCTCGACTTTGACAACAGAAAGAGGACAGATGAGCATCATCGTTTATTCCAAACCCGCTTGCGTACAATGCACTGCCACAACCCGCGCGCTGGATGCCAAGGGCATCAGCTACGACGTGGTGGATTTGACCGAAGACACCTCCGCGCTGACCCATGTGACCGAACTGGGTTATCGCCAAGCCCCGGTTGTGGAAGCCAACGGAGAACATTGGTCTGGCTTCCGCCCAGACATGATTGCCCGTCTGGCTTCCTAACGTGGTGTGCCGCGATCCGGCACTTGTCTATTTCTCGTCCGCTTCTGGCAACACGCACCGCTTTGTTACGCGGCTTGGTTGGGCTGCGACGCGTATCGCGGTGGCGCCGGATGCGCCGTTACCGGTGGTGGATGCGCCTTTTGTTTTGGTGTGTCCGACCTATGCGGATGGCCAGGGCCGAGGCGCGGTGCCGAAACAAGTGATCCGCTTTCTCAACGACCCGGCACGGCGCACGCACATTTGCGGCGTGATCGGCACAGGCAATCGAAACTTCGGTGCGACCTACGCGCTTGCGGGCCGCATCATCTCTGAAAAATGCAACGTGCCGCTGCTCTACACTTTGGAGCTGGCCGGCACCGACACGGATATCGCCCGCGTGACAGACGGGCTGCACAAATTGGGGGACAACCTATGCTCGACAGTGAATTGAGCACTTTGGATTATCACGCGTTGAACGCGATGCTGAACCTCTATGACGGGGACGGCAAAATCCGATTTGACGCGGACCGCATGGCGGCGCGGCAGTATTTCTTGCAACACGTCAACCAAAACACGGTGTTCTTCCACTCGTTGGATGAGAAGCTCGGCTACCTTGTGAGCGAAGGCTACTATGAAGAGGCGGTGCTGGATCAGTACTCAAAGAACTTCATGCGCAAGATTTGGGATGAGGCCTATGCAAAGAAGTTCCGCTTCCCGACCTTCCTTGGCGCGTTCAAATATTACACCTCTTACACGCTCAAAACCCGGGATGGGCAGCGGTTCCTAGAGCGCTATGAAGACCGCGTTGTGATGACGTCTCTGACGTTGGCGCGCGGTGATGAAGCGCTGGCTATGTCCTTTATGGAGGAAATCCTCGAAGGGCGGTTCCAGCCTGCGACACCAACTTTCCTGAACGCCGGAAAGGCCTCTCGTGGGGAGTTGATCTCCTGCTTCCTGCTGCGTCTGGAAGACAACATGGAGAGCATCGGGCGTGGCATCAATTCGGCGTTGCAGCTGTCTAAGCGTGGTGGCGGCGTGGCGCTTTTGCTCACCAACATTCGCGAACATGGCGCGCCGATCAAAGGCATCGAAAACCAATCCTCCGGTGTGATCCCGGTGATGAAGCTGCTCGAAGACAGCTTCTCCTACGCCAATCAGTTGGGCGCACGTCAGGGCGCCGGTGCGGTGTATCTGAATGCGCACCACCCTGACATCATGCGATTTTTGGACACCAAGCGTGAAAACGCGGATGAGAAAATTCGCATCAAAACCCTATCGCTTGGTGTGGTGATCCCGGACATCACCTTTGAGCTGGCCAAGAAAAACGCCGACATGTACCTGTTCTCCCCGCATGACGTGGAAAAAGTTTACGGCGTGCCGTTTTCTGAAATCTCGGTCACCGAGAAATATGAGGAAATGGTCGACGACAAGCGCATTCGCAAATCCAAAGTCAATGCCCGTGAGTTCTTTCAGACCATCGCTGAAATCCAGTTTGAAAGCGGCTACCCCTATGTGATGTTTGAGGACACGGTGAACCGGATGAACCCGATTTCGGGCCGGATCAACATGTCCAACCTGTGTTCCGAAATCCTGCAGGTGAACGAGGCGTCTGAGTTCAATGATGATCTTGGCTATGCCAAAATGGGCAGCGATATCTCCTGTAACCTGGGCTCGCTGAACATCGCCAAAACCATGGATGGCAATGATCTTGGCCGCACAGTAGGGGCTGCTATCCGTGCGCTCACCGCGGTGTCTGAAATGTCAGCCATCGACTCTGTGCCTTCCGTGCGCAAAGGCAATGATGACAGCCATGCGATTGGCTTGGGGCAGATGAACCTGCACGGCTATCTCGCGCGTGAGCGGGTGCACTATGGCAGTGCCGAGGGAGTAGAGTTCACGTCGGTTTATTTTGCCGCTGTGGCCTATCACGCGATCCGCACGTCTTGTGACCTCGCCCAAGAGCGGGGCGCAAGCTTCAAAGGCTTTGAAGAGTCCGATTATGCCTCTGGCGTCTTCTTTGACAAATACACAGAGCGCGATTGGTTGCCTGAAAGTGACACGGTTAAGGCGCTGTTTGACGGCATTGAGCTTCCGACGCGGGCGGACTGGGCGGCTTTGAAAGCGGATGTGATGAAGCACGGGCTGTTTAACCGCAACCTTCAGGCGGTGCCGCCTACCGGATCGATCTCTTACATCAACAACTCGACCTCCTCGATCCACCCGATCGTGTCCAAGGTTGAAATCCGCAAAGAGGGCAAGATCGGTCGGGTGTATTACCCTGCGGCCTATATGAACAACGACAATCTCGACTATTACCGCGATGCCTATGAAATCGGCCCGGAGGCGCTGATCGATACCTATGCGGCGGCCACGGAACATGTGGATCAGGGCCTGTCACTGACCCTGTTCTTCCCGGCAGAGGCCACCACCCGCGACATCAACCGCGCCCAGATTTACGCGTGGAAAAAAGGCATCAAAACAATCTACTACGTGCGCCTGCGCCAGGATGCCCTTGAGGGCACTGAGGTTCAGGGCTGCGTTTCCTGCTCGCTGTGATCGGAGAGAGAACATGAAAGATATGGTGGAAACCAAGATCACCCGCGCCATCAACTGGAACCGGATGGAGGACGAGAAGGACCTGGAGGTCTGGAACCGTCTGACCGTGAATTTCTGGCTACCGGAGAAAGTGCCGCTGTCCAATGACATTCCAAGCTGGGCGACGCTGACCGATCATGAAAAGCAATTGACCATCCGGGTGTTCACTGGCCTGACCTTGCTCGACACGATCCAGAACACTGTCGGGGCACCGGCATTGATGCCCGACGCGGTCACGCCACACGAAGAGGCAGTGCTGACCAATATCGCCTTTATGGAAGCGGTCCATGCGCGCAGTTACTCGTCGATTTTCTCAACGCTGTGCTCGACCAAAGAGATCGATGAGGCGTTCCGCTGGTCCGAAGAAAACCCGCATTTGCAGGCCAAGGCGCGCACCATTCTGGATACCTATGGGCCGGGCAATGACCCGCTGAAACGCAAGATCGCGTCGGTGTTCCTGGAGAGTTTCCTGTTCTATTCGGGCTTCTACCTGCCGATGTACTGGTCCAGCCGGGCTAAGCTGACCAACACCGCTGACCTGATCCGCCTGATCATTCGCGACGAGGCGGTGCATGGGTACTATGTCGGCTACAAATTCCAGCGCGCCTATGAGAAGTTGTCTGAGGACAAGCAGCAAGAGTTGAAAGACTACGCTTTCAACCTGATGTTTGAGCTCTACGGCATCGAAAATGAGTACACTGAAGAGCTGTACGACGAGCTTGGGCTGACAGAAGACGTGAAGGTCTTCTTGCACTACAACGCCAACAAGGCGCTGCAGAACCTCGGTTTTGAGGCGTTGTTTCCGCCGGAAGTGTCTGAAGTGAACCCGGCGATCTTGGCTGCGCTTAGTCCGGATAGCGAAAACCACGATTTTTTCTCTGGGTCTGGTTCGTCCTATGTCATCGGCAAAGCAGTGGCGACCGAAGACGAAGACTGGGACTTCTGAAGGGCACACAGCTCTTAGCTTTGAGCGCAAAACCAACAGCCTGTGCAGACCGCACGGGCTGTTTTTTGTTCTTTGAAAGGTTCGTGCTGGGTTTCTGGGGGATGGACGGGCACCAGGCCCGATTTGGGGCCAACCTACTCAAACGGGGTGCCTCCTATCCCAATGCGCGCCGGATTTCGAAAACTCCGCCTGAATTCCTAACCTTTAGGTTAGTTGATTTCTCTTTTTATCAAGGTTCCATACAGCCGCGCGGCCGGAGCCAATGCGCTTTCACTTAATTTGATCCCGAACATCTGACGAGGTCACTGTGAAAATTCGCCATCAACCCGCCGGTTCTGACATGAGCTGGACTGTGCAAGCGCCGCTGACGTTTGAGACGCCAGCCGGGGAGCAGGTGCGGATTGAGGCATGGTCTTTGGCCGGGGTGCATTGGCCGGAAGAGGCCGGCGACTGTCCTCAGACTGGGGTGCTGAGCGTGCCTTTCCAAGGTGTGGATGTGCGCTTCCCGGTCCGCCTGAGCCAACCCAACGAGGAAAAAGTCGCCCAATTTGAGGGTCTGAGTGGCCGCCAAAGGGAAACGCTTGCCCTGTTTTACCGCGCTTTGTTGTCCGGACAGATGGCCAGCAGTGAAGATGTGATCACCAGCCTAGACACGCCTGTGGACCTCGTTCCAATGGAAGAGACCGAAGAGGAAAAGGAGGCCAGCATCAAGGGCCGTTTGCCTCGGCCCATCCGCGTGGCTTTGCACGTGTTTATCTACAGCCTGATTGCTCTGACCGTTGCCACGATCCTTGGCGCGTCTGTGTTCAACAGCGTCACCCGCATCAACGTGCAGCATGGTCGTATCGTAGCGCCGATTGCAGACCATCTGCCTGCCAGCGAAGGCTTTGTAAAATCCATCTCAGTGGAGGCTGGAGAGGCAGTGGTGGCGGGGCAGATCTTGGTGCGGCTCAAGAACCCTGAGGCGCAAGGCCGGTTGGATTTGGCGCGGGCCAAACTGTCCCAAGAACAGAAAGAATTGAACCAACTGCGCAAAATCATAGAGGAGTTGAGCGTCTATCATACTGTGGATGCACCAGATGTACGGGCCGCAGCCATGGGGCAAATCTATGCCCGATTTGTTGGGGACCGTGGGTTTGAAAATCTGTGGACCCGTTGGCGTGCAATGTTGAAGACCAACCCTAAGGCGGCTGTTGCCCTTGATCCCTTCGCCTTTGCGATGATGAGGTTGAGAGAGGTCGAGGCGGCGCAGATTGCCAAAGTGCGCGGGCTGCGTGCGACACGTGACGCGCATAAATCCGCCATCTCCCTAAGCCACGTGCGCGCGCCGACCGACGGTGTTGTGCATGAGGTTTTGGTACGTAAAGGCCAACCATATGATCATGATGATTTGGCGGTGGTGTTTGAAAGCGATACGCCCCGCGTGGCGCAAGGCTGGGTCAGTGAACGTTTTGCCGAGATGATCTTTGTGGGCATGCCCGCCTCTATCGGCATCAATGCTTTTGGGGAAAAACAGACCATAGCCGGGGTGGTGACAGACGTGCAGGCCGGTGCGGATCCACGTCGTCCGGGAGAGTTTGGCATCATTGTCACGGTGACACCGCGCGATTTGAGTTCGGCGGAAAGCAAAGGGGCTTTGCGCCGTGATGCGCCAGTGAACCTCGAAGTGCGCCGCCCTTGGGCGCAGCGGGTGATTGACCAGATCCAAGCGCTGTGGTCGTCCGATGTATGAACCAGAGTCCGAATATGCCTTTGACAAGGACCTGACCAATCGTTTGCGGGATTTGCAGACTCCCATCAAACCCTATTGGGCGCGTTGGACCTTTCCGCATCTGCTGGCCTTAATGGCGGTGGTTACGTTTCTCTATTGGTTGCTTGCCAATGTGCCGAACCGTTTCCTTGACCCCAACGCCAGGCACATCACCGTTATACTTGGCACTTTGGGGCTGTGGCGGTTTGGCTGGTGGTTCACCCATTCCATTCGCGCGATGATCTATGCCCGCTTCAAATGGCCGGGGATGCGCCAGCAGGCGACCGCGCTTTGGGAGGCAGGCTGGCGCCCCAAGCGGCTGCACATCCAAATGACCACCTATTATGAAGAGCCTTCTATCACCAAGCGGGTGATTGGCTCTATTCTCGGCCAGATCCGCCGCGAACGCATTCCAACGACGCTCTATATCGGGACCGGCAGCGCCTATGATGAGATGATTATCCGGGACTTTGTGGAAACCTACGCGCAAGACATTCCGGATGATCTCGCCGAACTGGTGTTCATACGCCAAAACCAACCCGGCAAACGCATGGCCATTGGCTTGATCCTGCGCGCCATCAGCCGCACAGCCGCCGATCCGGAAGACATGGTGATCTTTATGGACGGCGATGCTCTGTTTGGCGATGACGTTCTCAAGAAAACTCTGTCGATGTTTGCCTATGATCCGGAGCTGCAGGCGCTGACCACTGACGAAGAGGTGATCTGTTACGGCCCACAATGGATCGCCAAATGGCTCGACATGCGCTTTGCACAGAGGCGACTGGCGATGCAGAGCCATGCTCTGTCTAATCGTGTTCTCACATTGACTGGCCGCATGAGTGTATTTCGTGCCCGCCATATCGTGGACCCAAAGTTCATCCGCACCATTGAGGCCGATCACCTGAACCACTGGCTTTGGGGCCGGTTCCGTTTCTTGTCGGGGGATGACAAATCGACCTGGTACCGCCTTCTGAGTGTGGGCGCGAAGATGACCTATGTGCCGGATGCCACAGTCTACACCATTGAGGTGATCAAAGAGAACGGCCTGATGCGGATGATCCAGAACTTCCGCCGCTGGTCCGGAAACATGCTGCGCAACGGCAGTCGGGCGATTGCCTTGGGCCCACGCCGGATGCCGTTTTTCATCTGGTGGTGTGTGGTGGATCAACGCATCGCCATGTGGACCATGATGGTCAGTCCGATCATGGCGGTTTTGGGCAGTATGGTGGCCCCCGGATACTTCTGGAATTGCCTGATCTGGGTGTTGTTTTCCCGCGTGGTCCTGTGCCTGTTTTTGATGGGCTACAGTCGTCGTGCAGATATGACGTGGCCGTTTATTCTCTATCTAAATCAGGTGATTAACGCGTCTGTGAAGATCTACATGATCTTTCACCTTTCCAAACAAAAGTGGTCCAATCGCGGCAATCAAAGCGCCGGAGGGGGGACAAGTTTTGTGGATCGGCTGCGCAATGGATTTGCCTTGTTTCAACTGATCACGGCCACCTCGGCGTTTCTCACCTTGTTGATGTTGTATGTGGGTCTGATCGACCTGCCCTTTTGAGGTGCACCTATCCTTTTGCGCGCCCGCATACCCCTCCGACAGACCAGCCGACGTAATTTGCGCAGCTAGGCTGGTCTCAACAAGCAACGAAAGGATGTTTTCATGATCACGCCTGTCATTCTCGCTGGAGGTTCTGGTACCCGCCTGTGGCCCGTGTCTCGCAAGAGTTTCCCTAAGCAGTTTGCCAACCTGCTCGATGGTCCAAGCCTGTTTCAGCACACCGTGGATCGTGTCATGGCCCCCGGTTTTGCAGAGCCAACAGTGATCACCGGCGAGGACTACCGCTTCATCGCTCAGAAACAGATGACAGAGATGCAGGCCACCTGCGGTGCATTGATTGTGGAACCAGAGGGTCGCAACACTGCGCCAGCCGTTTTGACGGCGGCATTGGCACACAAGGACACACCGGACAAGGTGCTGCTCGTGGTGCCCAGCGATCATCAGATCACCGATGATCGAACTTTTCGCCAGGTGATTGCGAAGGCGGCGCGGGTGGCACAAAAAGGTCTGATCGTGACCTTGGGTATCAAGCCGGATTTCCCTGCAACAGGCTTTGGGTATTTGCGCGTCGAGGGCGGCAATGATGACGCCTTGATGATCTCTCATTTTGCGGAAAAACCTGATGAGGACAGCGCCGCCGCGATGCTGGAGGAAGGCAACTGGCTTTGGAACTCAGGCATGTTCCTGTTCCGCGTGGATACGGTTCTGAAAGCCTTTGAAACCCACGCGCCTGACTTGATTGGCCCTGCAGAGGCGGCGATGGCGCTGGGCGGGGAGGACCTCGGGTTCACGCGTCTGGACGCCGAAGCCTACAAACGCTGCGCGGATATCTCCTTTGATCATGCGATCATGGAGAACATTCAGCAATGCGCAGCATTGCCGCTCACCTGCGGTTGGTCTGATCTGGGTAGCTGGCAGGCGCTCAAGGATATTGGAGTGCCAAACAGCCAAGACACAGTGACCGCCGGCAATGCCACCGCCATTGACTGTGAGGGCAGTTTGCTAAAATCGGAAAACCCGGATGTGAAGCTTGTGGGGCTGGGCCTCAAAAACATCATGGCCGTGGCCACGGATGATGGCATCCTGATCGCCGACCGCTCCGAAAGTGCCAACGTCGGCCAGGTTGTGGAAACGCTGCGCGCCGAAGGCGCCACGCAAGCAGACGGCTTTAAGCGCTGCTACCGCCCGTGGGGCTACTACGAAACGCTGTCTTTGGGCGATCGGTTCCAAGTGAAGCGGATCATGGTCGAGCCGGGTGCCAAGCTGTCCCTGCAAAGTCACGTGCATCGCGCGGAACACTGGGTGGTGGTCAGCGGCTCTGCCAAGGTGACAGTGAATGAAGATGTCAAACTGCTGACGGAAAACGAAAGCACCTACATTCCACTTGGCGCGGTGCACCGGTTGGAAAACCCCGGAAAATTGCCACTGCATCTGATCGAGGTGCAGTCCGGTTGTTACCTCGGCGAAGACGATATCATCCGCTACGAAGACATCTACGACCGCGCTGAAGTGGCCTGATCCCCCCCGGATCGTCCGTCGGACTCTATAGCTCACCCAGTACGCCGGACGCGGCAAACCTGCATGGTCCCCCATGCAGGTTTTGTCGTTTTTGCAGTTGAAATGCGGGATTCTCGAAAGGATAGGTGCCTGACCCTCAGGGTGCGCCCGCTGACCAAAATCCGAAAATTTTACTTAAATCATCATCCTACAGTGGTCTCAGTCAGGAGGACATTGTCATGGAATACCGTAAGTTTTTGCCGCAGGACGTACAGATCGTCGTCCCGTCCCCAGTCCAGAAATCCAGTATCAGTGTTGTTGGTCTTGGCTATGTTGGTGCTGTATCCACCGCATGCCTGGCCTCTTTGGGGCACCGGGTGATTGGTGTGGATCTCGACCAGACCAAAGTGGCGCAGATCGGACGCGGCCAAAGCCCCATTCACGAAGACCAGCTTACCGAGACCCTGACCCAAGGTGTCGAGGAGGGCTTGATCAGCGCGACGGATGATTTGCGTCAGGCGGTGATGGACACGGATGTGACCTTTGTGTCTGTCGGCACGCCAACGGCGGCTGATGGCGGATGTGACTACAATTTCATCAAGATGGCATCCGATGCGATGGCCCAGGGCCTGCGTGACAAGGAAGGCTTTCATGTCTTTGCCATGCGCTGTTCCATTCCTCCGGGCACCACGATGAAGGTTATGGCACCGATTTTGGAGGCCGTGTCGGGTAAAGTGGTGGGGCGTGACTTTGGCATCTGCTTCAACCCGGAATTCTTGCGCGAAGGGGTGGCAATTGATGATTTCCACAACCCGCCCAAGACGGTGATCGGCACCACGGATTTCGCCACGGCAGAGATCATGCGTCGTATCTATGCGCCGGTGGATGACAAGCCGATCCTGACCACCATCGAAGTGGCGGAAACCATCAAATATGTGGACAACGTGTGGCACGCCACCAAAGTTTGCTTTGCCAATGAAGTGGGGCGTCTGTGCAAGCCTCTCGGGGTCGACAGCCATGCGGTGATGGACATCTTCACGCAAGACCAGAAGCTGAACCTGTCTGCCTATTACCTAAAGCCCGGCTTCGCCTATGGAGGCTCTTGCCTGCCCAAAGAGGTACGCGCGGTACAGCATGTGGCCAGCACATTGGGGGTTGATCTGCCTATGATTGGCGCGCTGGAGCGGTCCAATGCGGAACAGATTCAGCAGGCCGTGGAAATGGTGCAGAAAACCGGTGCAAAGCGCGTGGGTATTTTGGGGTTGGCGTTCAAACCGGGCACGGATGACCTGCGCGAAAGCCCCATTCTGGAGGCCATGGCCTCTTTGCAAAATCAGGGCGTGGAGCTGGTGGCGCATGATGCGGCTGTCACCAAAGACACGCCGCTGGACGGATTGGCCAGCTACACCCAATACGGCAGCCAGGGCTTGGCGGCGCTCGCAGAAGGTCTGACCGACATGCTGCGGGAGGACGTGGACAGCGTCATGGAAGAGGCGGACGTGGTCATTGTCTGCCATGCCAGTGACACCTACCGCGCGGCCGTGCGTCGCAACAAACACGTGCCGGTGGTGGATGTCGTGCGCCTTTTTGAGGCCGCTCCGCAGGACGTCGCGATCAACGGTATCGGCTGGTGACCCCAGCCTTTGCCTTTTCAGATACAGATGAGGAAACGTTATGCCGACGAGTAATTTGAATCTCATCACGGGAACCGGCCTGTCCGATGTTTTGGAAGGGGCGGGGGACGCAGACCGCATCATTGGCCTGTCTGGTGATGACACCTTAACCGGAGGTGGGGGCAATGATGCCCTGTACGGTGATTATGAAAATGAGAACCTTTTGGAAGGCACCAGCGGGGCCACAGGGTTCACCGACTACGCCAATAGCGGCAACTGGACCGTGTCGGCGCTGGATGGTGGGCATCAACAAATGAGCCAAACCATCGCCACCGAAGCAGGCGGCGTGTATAATCTCTCGTTTGATTTGGCAGCCAACTTTGCGGCGGGCCAACCGGGCGCCACCGTCGAGCTTGTGATCAATGGCGCAGTGGTGGGCACCTATTCGACGGAAAGCGGTGCGTACAATGCGTTTGAAACCAGCTTCACCGCAACAGGAGGGGAAACGGAAATCACGTTGAGATCGCTGGACGGACCCAACTCTGGTCCGGTCATCGATACGTCCGGCCCAATTTTTCACTATGCGCGCGACGTGGAGATCGGCGGGCAGACGGTGGAAGTGGCCGCCTTTGCCGATGGTCAGGCAAATCTCTATCAAGTGCTCAATGGCACTTTGCACGTTTTTGATGTGGAGACGCAGACCTATGAAGTCGCGGGGGCGGCAGGCACCGTGAATGTCAATTCCATGGGCTACAATGCCGAAGACGATTTGCTCTATGCGATCGCCGTTGGCACAGGCGTGGATAGTCTTGGCAATGCTGTGGCGCGGTCTGACCTGGTCATGCTGGACGCAGAAGGCAACAGCTACCGGATTGGTGAAACGCCTTATCGCTCATGGACCGGTGATTTTGACGATCAGGGCAACCTGTGGTCTTTCCACTCCAGTATGGATCGCATTTCCGTAATTGACGTTGATGCGCTTGATGCAAATGGCAATCCCGAGGTGACGGTGCACAGGCTTCCCAGCGCCCTTGTGACCCACCGCGTGTATGACGTGGCCTTTGATGCCAATACACAATGCTTTTACGGCGTGGCGCGTCCGCCGTCAGAAGGCGCAGACACCATTTTGCTGGTCGTTGATATCTCCAGCGGTGCGCCGGAATTCTCCTTGGTGCCTGTGACCTCGACTGTGGTTGATGGTGTGACCCTTGATGGTGTGCCTGCTGTGACTTTTGGCGCCGCGATTATGGATGCGGACGGCAATCTGTTTGTCGGAGGCAACAACGGCGACCACGATATGAACAACGCCACAGGCAACAGCGGTGGCATTTATCAAGTGGTGATCGACCCGGACACAGGTGAGGCCAGCTTGGTGCTACTGACCGACGCGCCTGGCTCCTATTCCAACGATGGGGCCGCAGATCCGACCGCAGAAAGCCCATTTGTTGAAGTGGACCTCTCGTCCTCGGTCCTGATCCGGGATCTCAGCCTGGTAGCGACCACCGAAGGGGAGCTGACTTACGACGACGTGCTAGAAGGCAACGGCGGCAATGACACGCTGGAAGGGGGGATTGGCGAAGACGACCTGATCGGCGGCGGTCTTGGCGACACGCTTTTGGGTGGGGAAGGAGATGACTATCTGCACGGTGGTGCCGGACCAGATAGCACCAGCACAATGGTTTCAACCTACGACAGCGATGGGCTGCGTTATGACCCATTTGGCAACCTTCTGCCGGAAAATGACGATCTTTTGTTGGGTGGCGCTGGAAATGACACGCTGGAAGGGTCTGCCGGGCACGATACGCTGGATGGGGGCGATGCATCTGACCTGCTAAATGGCGGCACCGGCTCTGACGTGCTCTTTGGCAGCGCAGGTGCGGATACCCTGTCTGGTGGCTCTCAGGATGATGTGCTGTCTGGCGGCACTGGTGACGATGTGCTGCGTGGCGGGACTGGCGATGACGATCTCTCTGGCGATGCAGGTATGGATCAGTTGGAAGGCGGCTCTGGCGATGACAGCCTGTCAGGTGGTGAGGGTGCGGACCAACTGGCTGGCGGCAGCGGCAACGACACACTGGATGGTGGCGCCGATGTGGATGACTTGGTCGGCGGGTCTGGCAACGATGTGCTCAACGGGGGCGACGGCAATGATAGGCTGTCGGGTGGTCCCGGTGACGACATACTCGCCGGCGGGGCAGGGGACGACAACCTGCGCGGCGGCGTTGATGACGATGTGCTGACCGGTGGCGCTGGCAATGACAGCCTTCGCGGTGATCGTGGCAATGACGTTCTGTCCGGCGGTGACGGGCGCGACTACCTCAGCGGCGCGTCGGGGAATGATACGCTGGATGGCGGTGCGGCCTCAGACCGACTTTATCTGGGGGCGGGCAGCGATGTGGCCTCTGGTGGCAGCGGTGCGGATACCTTCATTTTCCGCAGCGACGATCTGGACGGCTCGCAAGACAGCATCCTTGATTTTTCAACCACAGAAGGCGACCGACTGGACCTGCGCCGTCTTGATCTTGGCGGCAGTGAAAATGAGTATCTCGCTTGGTTCGCAAGCAATGTCACAGCCGTCGGTGACGACGTATCGGTGCAACTGGACAACAACACCACGCTGCTGCTGGAAGATGCGGCGGATCAACTCGCCACTCTCTACGACAGCTTTGTATTCTGAGTGATAATGACAGAGGCGGGCTTATTCAAAGCCTGCCTCTTTCGCGATCAAGGCCGCCTGCGTGCGGTTTTTGGCGTTCAGCTTTTTACACAAGGTGCGCACGTGCAGCTTGATGGTCACTTCCTGCAAATCAAGATCCCGCGCGATTTCTTTGTTTGACAATCCCTTGCAGAGACCGGTGAGCACTTGTTTCTCTCGTTGACTCAACTGTTTCTCAAAATCGCTTTCTTCGGTTTCGCCACCAGCGGCCAGCACGCTGGCCGGAACGAAGGTTTCTCCGGCGATCATGAAGCGTACGGCGTTCACCAAGGACTTCGCGCCCATAGTCTTCGGCAAAAAACCGATAGCGCCGGCCTCCAGCGCGTCTTGCGCAACCTTATTGGGGGCCGTGCCGCTGACAATAGCAAAGGCCTGGTCGGGGTATGACGCCACCGCATCGATCAGCCCTTGTAGTCCGTTCATGCCCGGCATGCTAAAATCCAGCAGCACCAGATCAAACGGCCCTTTGAGCTCCAACAATTTCATGGCTTCAAAATAATCCGATGCGGCCACAACCGCGGCACGGCCTTCGGAGGTCAGGTAGGCGGAGATGGTTTCACGGACCATTCCGTGATCATCGGCTAGCAAAATACGCATAGAAACAGGACGTCCTACTCTTGGGGTCTGCGAGGACCCTACGAGGCCCTGCGCGTTTAAACCAGTCGTGACACCCTGACTTTGTTGCAAACCTTGCGACATACCGAACTCCTTTGTGTCATGTGCCCTGACGTGCCGATTTTGGCATCAACAGGATAACTCCAGGTAAATTCGCATAGTTTGCGCAAAACCTATCGGTGCATCAGATGACACTGCGACGGCGAAGGGTCACAGAAACTATACCAAAGGTTAGGGGGCTAGCCCGATGCCCACATACGCGCCGGCCACCTGCATGGCACAAAAGGACACCACAACGCATCATTCGGAGTGTCCCATGCAACGTTTCAAAAAACTGCTCGTCGCCCCCACCACACCAAGCTTTCTCACCGGCATTATTCTGCTCGCGATGGTGGCGTCTCAGGCCATGGCGGACACCGTTTTGACGGTGACTGGGGATGTCACGGAAACCGCCAGTGGTCACAAATGGCACTTTGAGGAAAGTGATCTGCGCGCATTGCCGTTGGTGCAGTTTGAAACCGACACCATTTGGACGGAAGGCACACAAGTGTTTGAAGGGGTCTCTCTCGCCGCGCTGCTGTCGCATGTCGGAGCTGGCGACGGGAACCTGTTGGCCACCGCGGCCAACGACTACACGGTCACGATCCCGACGTCCGATGCAGTCGAGAATGGCCCAATCATCGCATATCTGCGCAATGGTGAGAAAATGTCCTTGCGTGACAAGGGGCCTTTGTGGATCGTTTACCCATTCTCAGGCAACGATGCCTATAAAACAGAAGAGTATTATTCCCGCAGCATTTGGCAGCTTGATCGCATTGAAGTGGTTGCCAATGAGTAATTTGAGGCCCCCATCCCGCGCATCCGGCAAATTCTTATGAATGGCAGATGGCCATTTGTCCTCTTCGCAGGCTTGCTTCTCGCAAGCTTGCTTTTGGTTGGTGGCTTGGGGCGCACGGTGTTCGCCGACCTGAGGGCCATTTCCACCGCGCAAAATGACGATGTCAGCTGGACCATGTCGCAGTTAGAGGTGGAGTTGCTCCGCTTGCAAAATGCGGTGTTGTCGGCGCAGGCGGAAGGCCCTTCGGCGCTGGGCGAGGTCCGAAAACGTTTTGACATCTTCTACAGCCGCGTCACCACGGTGCGGCAAAGTGCGTTTTTTGTACCGATGAGCATGGAACCAACAATTGCTCAAAGCACCGCCGCTGCCACCGCGTTTTTAGACAGAAGCATCCCGCGTATCGATGGACCGGATGACGCGTTGCTTGTCTATCTGCCCACCATGCGCGCAGAAATTGAGGCTTTGCGCTCTCAAGTGCGGTCTCTGGCCTTGGCGGGCGTGGATCACTTCACGACCCAGGAAACGGCAGACCGCAATCGCCTGGCCCTGACGCTGCAACGATTGGCCTATGGGCTGACCACGCTGATTGCAGTGCTTTTTCTGGCGTTGGCCAGTTTGATCCAGTTGTACCGTCTTGGGCAGCGGGCCTCCCGCAAAAGCGAACAGGCCCGCGCGCGATTTGAGGCGGCGGTGTCCTCTTCCCTGGACGCCGTTTTGGTGGTGGACCGGCATGGGCGTATTGTGGAATTCAACGGTGCCGCAGAAACGGTCTTTGGCTATGCCCGTGAAGATGTCATTGGCGCGGACATGGCGGATCTCATTGTCCCGGAAGAGCTCCGTGCCGCCCATCGTGCTGGCTTGAAGCGCTTCCTTGCGACCGGCAACAAGAAGGTGATCGGCGCCGGACGGTTGCGTTTGCAAGGTATGCGCAACGGCGGTGAAGTTTTCCCAGTGGAGCTGTCCATTTCCTTGTCAGAGGCCAGTGGGGAAACCGTGTTTGTCTCTTTCCTGCGCGACATCACCAGTGAACTGAAAGCCGAAGAGGACCTAAAAGAGGCTCTTGAAAAGGCACAGGTCGGCGAGAAGGCCAAATCCAACCTTCTCACGGTCATGAGCCACGAGATGCGCACGCCCCTCAATGGTATCCTTGGATCGTTGGAGCTGATTGATCGATCCAACCTGAGCGACGGACAAAAACGACATCTGACGTCTATTGGGATTTCCGGCGAGTTGCTGCTGTCACATGTGAACGATGTGCTGGACCTCTCCGCGTTGACCTCAGATGCTAATGTGCCCAAACGGGCACCGTTCAACCTGACGGATTTGGTCCAAGATGTGGTGGACAGCCTACAAAGCAATGCCGCCCAACACGACACTGTGCTCACCGTGGATTTCCTAACGTCGGATTTGCAGACCGTGCTTGGGGATCGGAGTGCTTTGCAGCGTTGCATGGTCAACCTCGCGGGCAATGCGGTGAAGTTCACGCGCGACGGCGCGGTCACGATCGAGGTGGAGCGGCTGGCCGGTCGCGAGGTTGTGGAGTTTCGGGTGGCGGATACTGGCGTAGGAATTGCCCCGGAAAACCTCAGCCGGATTTTTGAGGAGTTTGTCACAATCGACACCGCCTTTGATCGCGAGCATTCTGGCACCGGATTGGGGTTGGCGATCACACAGCGTCTGGTCGCCCGCAATGGCGGGGAGCTGGAGGCCGACAGTCTCTTGGGGGAGGGCAGCCTGTTCACTTTCCGCCTGCCGTTGCCGAGTGCAGAGGATTCGCAGGACAGCGAAGGGCCCCGAGATGTGCAGGTCTTGCCAACCCTGCCCAAAGGTTTTCAAGCCTTGGTCGTGGATGACAACCAGATCAACCGCGACATTCTTGTGGACATCGTCCAGCAGCTCGGAGGCATCACCCAAGTGGCCAGCAATGGCTATGAGGCGATTGCGGCCTGTGAGGAGGCTCGCTTTGACGTCCTGCTATTGGATATCAGCATGCCGGGTATCGACGGCATCGAAACACTCAAGCGCATTCGCTCCGACGCAGCCCTCAATCAAGTCACGCCCGCCGTCGCGGTAACAGCTCATGCTTCCCCCAAGGATCACGCCGCGATTCTGGCGCAGGACTTCAAAAGCCTGGTGATGAAACCCGTGCGGGGGCACGCGATCCACAGCACCCTAGTTCAGGTGTTTGATCTTGTGCCTGACGGGACAGAGACGGTCGCTGCGCCCCAGGAGGAGCCGGAGTTTCTGAAACGTTTTGGTCTGGAGCGCTACACAGCAGCGGTACAAGACACACAGGATGAAATTGTCCGCTTCTTGTCCGGGAAAGATCCCTCGGTTCCGCTGGCCGAAGCTGACCGGGAAGAGGCGCATCGGTTGTCCGGTTCCGCGGCTGTGTTGGGGTGGATGGATTTATGGTCTGCCTTGCAAGCGGTGCAAAACGCCCCTGAAGGGCCTTGGCAGACGCAATTGGCACATTTGCGGACGGAGTTCGAGCGGGTGTTCCCAGCGTCCTAACCCGCGCAGCCAGTGCTGTTGTTGCACGTCGAGAAGGCCCGCCCTTTGTCTTCACTCTCTCGAAACGACAGTCTCTGTGTCCTTGTTTCTGCACCTCTGCGATACTGTCGCGATACTGATGTGTTACCTACGTCT
>WKFK01000004.1 GCA_014872815.1 Paracoccaceae bacterium | reverse complement strand
GGTGATCGCAGCGGTCAGCGTGGTTTTACCGTGGTCAACGTGACCAATGGTGCCGATGTTGCAGTGCGGTTTACTGCGCTCAAACTTTTCCTTAGCCATCTCGGGCGCCTTCTAATTTTGGTGGGGCCACATTGGCCCGTTTTCCTCTACCGCGCGCGACATATTGCGTTACGCGCCAAAAATCAAGCTTACTTTGCCTTTAACCGCGCCGCTGTTCTTCCAACTGCCGGCGCATTTCCGCGTTCTTGTTGTCTTTCCAGCAGTTTTCCAGATCTTCCTTGGACACTTCATCCACCAAACAAGCCCGGTTTTCGTGCATCCATTTCTCGATCTGACGCGCGGCATTGTATGTCAGATTGGCCATCTGTTCCTCGGCGGTCATGGAGAAGCCGCTGGAGGCAAACAGGCTGGATCCCGTGAAGGTTTCCAGCACAAAAATCTCTTTGGCTTCTTCGTTGAACTTGCCACCTGCCCGATCGTCCCAAGCGGTCACGGTGAGGATGATCGCAGACTTGGGTTGCAGCAACAACGGCACGCCTTTCTGCGCCAGCGCGTACCCATTGATGTTCACCCCAAAATGCACCAATCGCGTGCCGTCATAGCGGGATGCCCCCATGCGGGCGTCGATCGCATTTTTCATGCTGGCAATAAAGGCCTCGGTATCCGCTTCCCGCGACAGCGGGCCTTTCTGAATATCCGGCGCTACGACAATGTTGTGACCAAGCACAAAATCGCCCAGATCCAACACCTCATCAGTAACGTCCTTGGTCGGCGCCGTACAAGACACCAGCGCGGCCAACGCCACGATGCATGCAACCAGTCTGAACATGGGCATTATTCTCCGCCACTCTTCCTCAATAATTAGCCGTTGGCATATCGGATTGCCCGCGCCCGTGCAATCAAAGGCTTTGTACGCACTGATCTCTCGCCTATTCTCATGCGTAAGGAGAAGCATGATGCCACAGTCTGCCCAAGCCCCAGCCAACACACCCAATCCGCTTCCGGTTCACGCCGCTCTGGCCACAGAGCCTCTGGGCCTGTTTGGCTCCCTCAAAGCGGCACGCAGCAATCTGCTCTCGATCCTGCCGGAACTCGCCGTGCGCCAGCCCATGGTCTCCGGTCGCACGGGATTGCGCTGGCATATGGTCATGGACCCGGGCGCGATCCGCCGCATTCTGCTTGAGAAAGTTGACGACTACCCCAAATCCAAAGCCACCAAAAACATCCTGCGCCCGGCGATTGGCGACAGCCTGTTCATCGCCGAAGGCGCCCACTGGCGCTGGCAACGCCGCGCCGCCGCCCCGGTCTTCACCCACCGCAACATTGCCAATCTTGCCCCGGTCATGGCCCAAGCAGCCGAACGCGCCGCGGACCGCATCGCAGGCCAAGGCCCTCACGCCGTCGATATGATGAATGAAATGGTGCAAACCACCTTTGACGTCATCAGCGAGGTAACCTTCTCCGGCGACGGCAGCTTTGATAGTTCCAAAGTGCATCAGGCCATCGACGACTACATCGCGGAGGCAGGCAAAATCTCGCTCCTGGACATGCTGGGTGTGCCCGACTGGGTGCCGCGTCCCGGCCGCATGATGTCCGGCAACGCCGTGGGCGACATGAAACAGGTTGCTGACAGAGCCATTGAAGCCCGCAAAGCGCGCGGCGCCAAAGACACGCCGGACTTGCTTGATCTGCTGCTCGCCGGTGTCGATCCGGAAACCAAAAAAACCATGAACACCGCGGAACTGCGCGACAACCTGCTGACCTTCATTGTCGCCGGCCATGAGACCACCGCGCTCACTCTCGCCTGGGCGCTTTACCTCTGCGCCTTTGATCAGGACGTTCAGGCCAAAGCCCGCGCCGAAATCGCCGACATCTGCGATGACGCACCGATTACCGGCGACCAAGCTATGCAACTGACCTTCGTGCGCCAAATCATCGACGAGACGCTCAGGCTCTACCCCCCCGCGGGCATCATCTCCCGCACGGCACAAGCCAACGACATGCTCTGCGCCCGCGAAATCCGCACCGGCGACACCGTCATGATCCCGATCTACACCTTACAGCGCAATCGCCTGCTCTGGGACGATCCGGATGCCTTCAAACCAGAACGTTTTGCCGACCGCAAATCCATCGACCGCTACGCCTACCTGCCCTTTGGAGACGGTCCGCGCATCTGCATCGGTGCCAGCTTCGCCATTCAGGAAGCGGTGATCGTTCTCGCCACCCTGCTCAAGCGCTTTCGCTTTGAGTTGGTGGAAGGGAAGCCGCCCAAGCCGGTGATGATCCTAACCCTGCGCCCCGAAGGTGGCGTATGGCTGCAAGCAACCCCCAACACCTGAGCACACAGCTCTTGCCGGATCCCTCTCCCTTGCCGCACACTTGGTCGCAAGGGAGGCCCATCTTATGACATCCGAGACCACCAAACCCAACGCGCAAGAAAAGCTGCCCCCACGGCCGCAGCTCATTCCCGACACCAACAAACTAACGCCGCAAGACATTACCGAGGCGCTCAAAGCCGGGTTTGACGACTTCCTCGCCCACCCGTTCATGAGCGGCTTCTTTGGCTTATGTTACGCCACCTTCGGCCTCTTTTTTGTGTGGTGTCTGGCTTGGCTTGGCAAAATTTGGATGATCATCCCCGCGTCCGTCGGCTTCCCGCTGGTCGCGCCGTTTGCCGCCGCCGGGCTCTATGAAATATCGCGCCGCCGCCAAGCAGGGCAGAACTTCTCCTGGTCCGATATCCTCTCCGTCATGGTCCGCCAGCGCAAACGCGAGATGGGCTGGATGGCTTTTGTGACGCTGTTCATCTTCTGGGTCTGGGTCTACCAAATCCGCCTGTGGCTCGCGATCATCCTTCAGGACGCATCATTTTCTGACTTCGCCGGGTTCCTAAACGTGGTCTTCCTCACGCCTGAAGGCTGGACCTTCCTCGCGATTGGCACCTGCGCCGGCGCGCTGCTCTCCGCCGCGCTGTTTTCCGTGACCGTGATCGCCATGCCGATGCTGCTGGATCGGGAAACCGACTTTGTGACCGCCATGCTGACCTCCGTGCATGTGGTCAAAGAAAACCCGGTCGTCATGCTGACATGGGCCGCGATCATATCCGCAACCATGCTGCTGTCGTTGGTCCCTGCCTTCCTTGGCCTGCTTTTCACCCTGCCGATTTTGGGTCACACCACATGGCATCTGTATCAACGAGCAGTGGTGCCAGAAGTCGATTAGTGCGCTTCACGCGCGCAGATCCACGGCACGCCCTTCCAAGGTATCGGTGAGGCCCTCAAAGGCATATGTCCGCCGGGGAATAAAGCCGCTCGTCGCGCACCAATCGATATACTGTGCATTCAGCGCCCGAATAACTTCCGCCTCCGTCTGGCCCGCAGAAGGCGCCAACGCAAAAGACATAACGTCAGAGGGCTCCTGCTCTTGTGTCCACGCCCAGCAGCCTTCCACAAAATAGGCGCCTTCGGCTTCAGTCCGGCATGCGTCCCAATAGGCCGTTTCGGCACCGTTCTTGATCCAGTCTGACAATGCGCCACCTCCAAACTTCTACCGAGGAGCTCAAAACCCCTCGTTAAAGAGGTGGCGGTTTCAGCGTTCTTTTACCTTGAGACTTACCGTCAAGCTCTTGAGATTTCGGGCCATAGAACAGCACCCGCAGCCTAACCTGACTTGATCCCCACGCCTTCGCGCACAAAAGTGAAAATCGCGAGGCACCCATTTTCACGCAAGGACATTCAAAATGAAAATCGTTTTAGGAACTATTGGAGCCGCCGCGGTATTTTTACTGCTCTACTTGGCTTTCTGGCCTGTTTCGGTTCAGCCAAAGTCTTGGCACGCCCCAAACAACACCGGCTACACTGGCGACTTTGTCGCAAACGAAAAACTTGCAAATCTTACCATGGTGGATTTGGGCACGCGCATCGGTCCTGAAGATGCCGATATTGGACCCGATGGCATGATCTATGTCGCAAGCCATGACGGCGAGATTCTCAGGATTGCCGCAGACAACACCACTGAGGTCTTTGCCCAAACCAATGGGCGCCCCCTTGGCATAGAATTTGCCCAGAACGGCACGCTTTTTGTCGCGGACGCCTATCGTGGCCTTCTCTCCATAGACCGTGAAGGCGATGTCACCCTGCTGGCCGATAAGACCGTCGACGGCAGTCCCATTCTTTATGCCGATGATCTCGATGTGACGTCGGATGGGGTCATATACTTCTCGGATGCATCCACACGCTTTGGCGCACAGTCCAACGGCGGCACCTTGGCCGCATCAGTGCTCGACCTTGTCGAGCACTCTGCAAATGGTCGCGTGTTAAAATACGATCCCGCCACAATGCAGACAACGATCTTTGCCGATGGGCTCACCTTTGCCAATGGCGTCGCAATAAACGCAGCAGAGGATGCGGTCTTCGTGGTCGAAACCGGCGACTATCGCGTGTGGCGTTTTCCGATGGATGGTAGCCCCGGCGAAGTGATACTGCACAATCTTCCGGGCTTTCCCGACAACATCAATAACGCGGAGGACGGCACATTCTGGATCGGCCTTGTCAGCCCACGCAACGACATCATGGACAAACTGTCAGACAAACCCTTCCTGCGACAGGTAGTCATGCGGCTGCCAGACGCCATGAAACCTGCGCCAACACGGTACGGCTTCATCTTGAAGATGGACGAAGGCGGCGCTGTCATTGAGACCCTACAAGACCCGTCCGGAACCTACGCCCTGACAACCGGCGCTGTAAACTTGGCGGATGGACGTGTCGTCGTGACTTCGCTCACGGAGCCCCGCCTTGGGATTTTACCCAGCCCCTGATCACTCCACCCCGGCGTGCAGAATCGCAACGGTTCGTGACCTCGGCGGCCGTTGCGCCTGTCGTTTTTCGTCAAAACCGCGCACCTCCGCAAAACAGTCGCGATACCGACGTAATACCGACGTGCTTTTTCAACGAAAAACGGGGGCGCAACGGCCCCCGAAATTTATGTGTCGAACTTGTAGTCTTTAGGGAACCCGTAGGGAGCTTTCTTACCCACCCCGGCCCGTTTCCCAAGCCAATCTGACATGTCAGGCTCATGCCGCGTTTTGCCACTGCCGCCCATCGACCAGGTCAAACCGTTTTCCCAGTCAAAGGTGGTGATGTCAGACAGTCCGCCGTCCAACTCCAGCGTCCCCTGACGCCCGCGCGCCATGTTATACTTCTGAATTCGCACACCTTTACCGCGCCCAAGCTCCGGCATTTCGGAAATCGGGAACACCAGGAACCGGCCGTTTTTGGACACCACCGCGACGTGATCACCCGTCACTGGCTTACAGATCATCGCGCGAATGTCATCTTTCACGTTCAGCACCTGTTTGCCCGTCCGCGTCTGCGCAATCACGTCTTTTTCCGGCACTACAAACCCGTCACCCGCGCTGCTGGCCACCAGCAGCTTGCGATCTGGCTTATGCACAAAAATGTCAATGATTTCAGACTCATTCGGCAAATCCACCATCAACCGCACAGGTTCTCCCATGCCGCGTCCGCCCGGCAAATTCGCCGCGCTCAGCGTGTAGAACCGCCCGTTGGAGCCAAACATCAAAAGCCGGTCCGTCGTCTCCGCATGGAAGATAAACCGCGGCCCGTCGCCATCCTTGAACTTCAGCTCCCGCTTCAGATCAATATGACCCGACATAGCGCGAATCCAGCCCATCTGAGAGCAAACAATCGTCACCGGCTCGCGGTCGATCATCGCCTCAATCGGCACCTCCTCGACTTCCGCAGCTTCGGCAAACACCGTGCGCCGTGCACCAGCCTCATAGCCCTTGCCAAAGGTCTTCTTCGCTTCTTTCAGTTGTTCGGAAATCCGCTCCCACTGCAGATCGTCACTGCCCAAAAGCGCAACGATTCCAGCGCGTTCTTCCTGAAGCGCATCCCGCTCCCGGATCAACTCCAGCTCTTCCAAACGCCGCAAGCTGCGCAGGCGCATGTTGAGGATCGCCTCGGATTGCACCTCGGTTAGCTGCGTCGCGCCAGAGCCCGGCAACGGAGATTTGTAGTCTTTCTCATCCAGCGCGCGTGGGTGATCCTGATCCCAGTCCTCCGCCATCAACGCCTGCTTCGGCGCATCGTCATAGCGGATGATGTCGATCACACGATCCAGATTGAGGAAAGCGATGATGAAGCCTTCCAAGACCTCCAGACGGTGGTCAATCTTCTCCATCCGGTGCTTGGAACGGCGAATAAGAACCTCACGACGGAAGTCCAAAAACGCCCGCAGAACCTCTTTCATGGAGCAGACTTTTGGCGTCACCCCATCAATCAAGACGTTCATGTTCAAAGAGAATCGAATCTCCAGATCACTGCTGCGATAGAGCATGTTCATGAGCACATCCGGCTCAACATTCTTGCTCTTTGGCTCCAGGATCACGCGAATGTCATCGGCGGATTCATCGCGCACATCGGCAAGAATGGGCACCTTCTTGGTCTGGATCAGCTCTGCCAGCTTCTCGATCAGCTTAGACTTCTGAACCTGATATGGGATCTCGGTGACAACAATCTGCCACTGCCCACGCCCAAGATCTTCCTTCTCCCACTTACAGCGCAGACGGAACGACCCGCGTCCTGTGCGATAGGCTTGCGCAATGCTTTCTGGTGGCTCAACAATCACACCGCCGGTCGGGAAGTCCGGCCCCGGCACGTAGTTGAGCAGCGTGTCGTCGCGCACATCCGGCGTCTTGATCATGTGCAGGCAAGCGTCACACAATTCGCTAATGTTGTGCGGCGGAATATTGGTCGCCATGCCCACGGCAATCCCAGACGCGCCGTTTGCCAAAAGGTTCGGGAAGGTCGCCGGAAGAACCACCGGTTCACTCAACGTGCCGTCGTAATTCTCTCTGAAATCAACGGCATCCTCATTGAGACCTTCCAGCAGGGCCTCCGCCACAGAGGTCATTCGAGCCTCTGTGTATCGGCTCGCTGCCGGGTTATCTCCGTCAATGTTGCCGAAGTTCCCCTGCCCGTCGACCAGCGGATAGCGCACGTTGAAGTCCTGCGCCAAACGCGCCATCGCGTCATAAATCGCCGCATCGCCGTGCGGGTGATAGTTACCCATCACGTCACCAGAAATCTTCGCCGATTTCCGGAAGCCGCCCGTCGCGCTAAGCTTTAGTTCACGCATTGCGTAAAGAATGCGCCGGTGAACAGGTTTCAGCCCGTCCCGCGCGTCCGGCAGCGCCCGGTGCATAATCGTACTAAGCGCATAGGTCAGATAGCGATCACCAATCGCCCGCCGCAGCGGCTCGGTCACATTCTGTGTAGGGAGTTCGTCGTCATCGATCAGGTCAGTCATACCCTGCTGATAGCTTTTGCCGATGCGCCGGTAAAGCGGATGCGAGGGAACTCTCGCGATTTTTTCCCCGACGTGCTATGTTGTGCGCAGTGTAAACCTTTGTTTGATCCTGTAGTGCGACAGTGTTGCAAGTACAGGTGATTCTCTCGGGGGTTGATTAAGTGAACAAATTTGTAATCATCAGTTTTGCATTTCTAGGCTTTGTATTTTGGGAGCTCAGCGGCGGGTCGGATTTCGAACCCAAAACGCGCACTCAAACGGCCGAAAAGAAGGCACCTAAGCAAGTTGAAGACGCGCCGGTTATGGCGCAGGCGGCTTTGTCTGTACCAATCATCAAGGCGTCTGCAACCCCCGCCGACACACAAGGCGCTGCCACGCCTGCGTTGATATCCGCGGAAGTCACCAATTTGCAGGAAGCCGACACTGCGCAACCGGCGCAACCGGTTGTCGTGGCCTCGCTTGCCACAGGGCTTGAGTCTTTTGCCACGCCGGGAGCACCTGTGCTTGTGAAGCCAACCGTGACCGACGCATCCGTGCAGGACACGCTGGCTTTGGCGCTTGAAACGCAAAGCGCGACGGACCTACGCCGCGTACGCGGCTCTCGCGTAAATATGCGTGGCGGCCCAGGCACGTCTTTTAGCGTTCTCATGGTCCTACCGCGTGATCGCGAAGTGGAAGTGTTGCGCGAAAATGGCTCCGGCTGGGTCAAGCTCAAGGATAGTGAGACGGGCAGAATCGGCTGGATGGCAAGCAAAATGCTAGTGGCGTCGAACTGAACGGGCCCCTAAGTTGCGGAAAACTCTTTTCGCGACGGGGCATCGATGTCACAGAAATCCATTTTGATCACCGGCTGCTCGTCCGGAATTGGCCTGGCAGCGGCGCGCAGTTTACGAGCTCGCGGCTGGCGCGTGTTTGCTTCATGCCGCAATCCTGACGACTGCAACCGCTTAATTGCGGAGGGATTTGACAGCCCTCGCATAGAATTGCGCGACGCAGAAAGCATCCGCTCCGGCTTGCAAGAGGTTTTGGCGGCCACAGGCGGCAAGCTGGATGCCCTCTTCAACAACGGCGCACGCGGCATGCCCGGCGCCATAGAAGACCTGCCTGCGGCCGGCTTGCGAGACCTTATGGAAAGCAATGTCATTGGCTGGCACGATCTCACAAGGCAAGTGATCCCCATCATGCGCGCGCAGGGCCATGGGCGAATTGTGCAGAACTCCTCCGTCTTGGGCTATGTGTCTATGCGCTACCGCGGCGCGTATGTGGCCAGCAAGCACGCACTCGAAGGGCTCACGGATAGTATGCGCATCGAGCTTCGCGACACCCCAATTCATGTGAGCCTAATTGAACCAGGACCGATCACATCCGACATGCGCAAGAACAACGCCGCACAGTTCTTTGAGTGGATCGATTGGGAAAACTCCGCCTTTGCAGAAGACTACAGGAACGGCTTGGTCAAACGCTTTACCGAAAAACAAGAAGGCCTCGATCCTTTTGAACTCCCAGCAGAGGCAGTTTGCAAAAAACTGATCCACGCCTTGGAAGCCAATCGTCCTCGAGCACGCTACCGCATCACCAAACCCGCTCACATAATGAATGTGCTCCGGCGCTTATTGCCAACTTCGTTGCTAGACTGGGTGATCGCGAAGGCCTGATGCGACGTAGTGTCTGAGGTGGTTCAGTTTTGGACAAGGACCCGTTACACCAGAGCCACCGCTGAACATGGAGACCCCAATGGCAAATGACCCCCTCTTTTGGCTAATCGCAGTTACTTGCTTGGCCGTATTGTTCATCCTTCTGGTTGGCATTGGAGGATTTGCCAAAGGTGGCGAGTTTAACAAGAAGTACGCCAACAAAATCATGCGGCTGAGACTACTGGCACAGTTCATTGCGGTCATTTTGATCGTCGGTTTTGTCTGGCTTCGCAGCGGAGGCTGAGCACATGGTTGTTCTCAACAAAATCTACACACGCACCGGCGACAAAGGCACCACCGCCTTGGGCAATGGCGATAGAGTCGCCAAACACGACGCCCGCGTTGCCGCCTATGGCACCACCGACGAGCTCAACGCGTTCCTTGGTGTCGCCCGCCTTCATGCCGACGGCGACATGGACACGGCACTTGCCCGCATTCAGAACGATCTGTTCGATTTGGGCGCAGACCTGTGCCGCCCTGACATGGCTAAAGATGCCGAGGCTGAGTACCCACCGCTACGGATTGCCGCCAGCCAAGTGTCCCGCCTGGAAAACGAAATTGACGTAATGAATGCCCAACTGGAGCCTTTGCGCAGCTTCATCCTACCCGGCGGCTCTGCACTGGCTGCCCAGCTACATGTGTGTCGCACGGTTGCTCGACGTGCAGAGCGCTTATCCGTAGAGCTGGCGCAATCTGAAGACATTAATGCCGATGCGGTCACCTACCTCAATCGCCTCAGCGACTGGTTCTTTGTGGCAGCGCGTATCGCCAACGATGAAGGTCGTGCAGACGTTCTGTGGATCCCTGGCGCGAATCGCTAAATGGTTGAGCGAAGCCATCAGCGACCACAAGTTTGTTGACGCAAATGCCGCTTACGTAACTTTTCTGCGTCGCGGAAACATTCTTGCAAAAAACGTCGCGTGAAAACGCATGGACGCGACGTCGTTGCGCTCAAACGTGACGATTTTGCACTGTTTCCGCCGCCCCGCACACTATATCAACGCGGTGAGAGCATTCCGATGAGCTGCCTTCAGGCGGCTTTGACAAACTTTGAGGAGTCCTACGCCCATGAAGGTACTAGTACCTGTCAAGCGCGTGATTGACTACAACGTGAAGGTCCGTGTGAAAGCGGATGGCACAGGTGTCGATCTCGCCAACGTGAAAATGTCCATGAACCCGTTTGATGAGATCGCCGTTGAAGAGGCCATCCGTCTGAAGGAAGCGGGCAAAGCGGACGAAATCGTCGCAGTTTCCATTGGCGTGAAGCAAGCTCAGGAAACCCTGCGCACCGCACTCGCCATGGGTGCCGACCGCGCCATTCTGGTGGTTGCCGCCGACAGCGTTGATCAAGACATCGAGCCCCTGGCCGTTGCCAAAATCCTCGCCAAAGTGGTTGAAGAAGAACAGCCTGGTGTTGTTCTCTGCGGCAAGCAAGCTATCGACAACGACATGAACGCCACCGGCCAGATGCTGTCTGCGCTGCTGGGCTGGTCTCAAGCGACCTTTGCCTCCGAAGTGGACATTGACGGCGACAAAGCTGTTGTGACCCGCGAAGTGGATGGCGGTCTACAGACCATCAAGGTCAACACGCCGACCATCATCACCGTAGACCTGCGTTTGAACGAGCCGCGTTATGCGTCTTTGCCAAACATCATGAAGGCAAAGAAAAAGCCACTGGATGAGAAAACCGCTGCCGACTACGGCGTGGATGTCACCCCGCGTTTGGAAGTTGTGAAAACTTCTGAGCCATCTGAGCGTGCCGCAGGCATCATCGTAGGCTCCGTGGACGAGCTGGTTGAGAAACTCAAAGAAGCGGGGGCTGTATAATGGCTGTTCTTCTTCTCGCAGAAGTCAACAACGGCGAGCTGGCGCTGGACGCCACCGCCAAAGCTGTCACCGCTGCCAAAGCACTGGGTGACGTGACCGTTTTGGCCGCTGGCGCATCTGCTGCTGCAGCAGGCGAAGCTGCAGCAAAAATCGACGGTGTTGCTAAAGTTCTGGTTGCCGAAGACGCATCGCTGGGCCACCGCCTAGCGGAACCAACAGCGGCGCTGATCGTGTCTCTGGCTAGCGACTATAGCCACATCGTTGCGCCAGCGACCACCGACGCCAAAAACGTGATGCCACGCGTGGCCGCGCTTCTGGACGTAATGGTACTGTCCGACGTGACCGCTGTGGTTGACGCAGACACGTTCGAGCGTCCGATTTACGCAGGCAATGCGATCCAGACTGTGAAGTCCAACGACTCCACCAAAGTCATCACCTTCCGCACCTCAACTTTCGACGCGGCAGGCGAGGGCGGTTCCGCTTCTGTGGAAACCGTTGGTGCTGCCGACAACCCAGGCCTGTCCGAGTGGGTTGAGGACAAGGTTGCCGAAAGCGACCGTCCAGAGCTGACCTCCGCTGGCGTGGTTGTCTCCGGTGGCCGTGGTGTTGGCTCTGAAGAAGACTTCAAAATTATCGAAGCTCTGGCAGACAAGCTAGGCGCAGCAGTTGGCGCATCCCGCGCGGCCGTTGACTCTGGCTATGCACCAAACGACTGGCAGGTTGGCCAGACCGGTAAGGTGGTTGCGCCTGAACTCTACATCGCTGCGGGTATTTCCGGCGCGATCCAGCACCTTGCAGGCATGAAAGACTCCAAGATCATCGTTGCGATCAACAAAGATGAAGAAGCGCCTATCTTCCAGGTTGCGGACTTTGGTCTGGTTGCTGATCTGTTTGAGGCCGTTCCAGCGTTGACCGAAAAACTCGGCTAAACCGCACGCCTCAAAAAAAATTTCGAAGGCCCGCCAATTCAGGCGGGCCTTTTTCTTGGGTTCTTTGAAGTTTTATACCAGCTTTCTTAGGGGCTTTGCCAACGCCTCTGCAGCTTCCTGATGCGCCGCCACCCCCAACATGCGCTGTGCAGCGACGCGCTCCATGTCCGTGCACTGCATACCCGTGATACCTTCAGCCTGAGCCTCCTTACTCACGACGACCTCAACAATATCATCAACCATTGGTCGTAGCTCTTCGAGCATCAAACGATCAACAAACAATGGGTCCGGCCCCAGCCCACTGGTGCCCATCGCCGTTTCCGGCGCATGATCTGCCACCCAAAGCAGCACAATCTTTCCGCCAATGGTATTGAGCAACAACTTCATGCGTGCGCTCCATGCCATCCGCAACTCATCGCGCACCATGGCGTAACGATCTGGCGCCCGCGCGCACAGCGTGCCCAGCATATGGCGCGTGAAATGAAACTCGGAAAAGTCGATCTCGTTGAACACCATCTGCATCATGTTGGAAGCGCCGATGAACCGGTCGTTTCGGCGTGGATGTACCTTATAGTACCGATTAGACATGTTTTGCGCGCCCATGACTTGCACAACGGTCACTTTCGATTGCTGCGCAATATGCAACACCGACGGCTCTGCGAGAAATGCGTCGATACCCGCATTTACATAGCCAAAATTCACACAGTTAATCGACAGTGCCTCATCCAGCAGGCTCACAAACGGCTGCGGGACAAATTTGCCATAGGTTTCAGTACCCCCAAGAAACGCAACAAACGGAGCATCAAGCTCCTTCGCAGGACCGCGGAACAATAATCGCGATTCTCCGTATTGGCACGGCTCATAATTGAGCTCAGCGCCAGACATCTTTTCGTAAGACATTTTCTCACCCTAATTTTCTCACCCACTAGAGAGAATCGCCGAAAGCCCTTGCGAAAAAGCTAATGCGCAATTTTACGCTAAGTTTTAGAGGCCATATCCCCTTGCAGCCCCTGTACAGGCGGGCCTATGGTCAGCCAACTTTTCTGAGAGGGTATGATCAATGGACATCAAATCGATTGGCGTTGTGGGTGCGGGCCAAATGGGAAACGGTATTGCGCATGTAATGGCGCTGGCCGGATATGATGTACTATTGAATGATATCAACCAGAACGCCCTAGAAGCTGCTGTCGCCCGTATCGATAAAAACCTAGAACGGCAAGTTGGCCGCGAAATGATCTCTGCCGACGACAAAGCCGCAGCAATGAGACGTGTCCAAACCACACTGGAGCTCCCGGCGCTTGGCGGGACGGATTTGATTATCGAAGCTGCAACAGAACGTGAAGACATCAAGCATCAAATTTTTGATACTTTGAAGCCCCACCTCGGGCCAGATACCTTACTCACCTCCAACACTTCTTCGATCTCCATCACCCGGCTAGCCTCTCGCACGGATCGACCTGAACGGTTTATGGGGTTCCATTTCATGAACCCCGTTCCGATGATGAAGCTGGTCGAACTGATCCGCGGGATCGCAACGGACGAAGACACTTACCAGACTTGCTTGGGTATTGTAGAGCGCCTTGGAAAGACCGCCGCCAGCGCAGAGGACTTTCCTGCATTTATCGTCAACCGCATCCTGATCCCTATGATCAATGAAGCCTGCTACACGCTCTATGAGGGTGTCGGCAATGTGGCTTCCATCGATAACGCCATGAAGCTGGGCGCGAACCACCCCATGGGACCGCTGGAACTTGCCGACTTTATCGGATTGGATACCTGTCTCGCGATCATGCATGTTCTGCACGACGGCCTCGCAGACACCAAATACCGCCCCTGCCCTCTTCTTACCAAATATGTCGAAGCGGGATGGCTTGGCCGCAAAACCAAGCGCGGCTTTTACGACTACAGAGGCGATGCTCCGGTACCCACGCGCTAAGCCAAAAAGAAAAACGCGAGGCCGTGGCCTCGCGTTTCTGTTTCGGGGTGATCTAATAAACTCAGGCGCTCTTGCCCAAGTCTAATGTATGCTGGCGCAGCCACGCCATAAACCCACGCGGATCTGTCTGAAGCCTCTCCATCTGCTCGTCTGTCAGTGGCGCACCTATGATAGGTGCCTGCGGTTTGTCACAAGACCGCACAATCTCATGCAACAACAATCCCTGCCGCAAGATTGGCGACAGCTTGTTCGCGATCTGATAGGCACGGCTATTCTGACCTGGGTAAAAAATCGGGACCACTCGGGCGCCAGATCGGCGGATCAACTGCGCGGTAAAAACGTTCCACTCTTGCTCCACCGCAGGACCAAACCAAGTGTCCGAACTCATGACAACGCCAGAGGGAAACAGTGCAACCACGCCACCGTCTTTCAGATGCGCCATTGCCTTGCCACGCATCTCTACCATTTTGCGCTGTGCGTCCGGATCATGCGGAAACGGCACCGGAATCATGAAACTGGATGCGGCTTCATCAAGCCCGGTCAGCACGGAGCGCGTCAAAATGCGATAGTCTTGGCGCACACGACCGATCAAATCCGCAAAAATCATACCGTCAACCATCCCGTGCGGATGATTGGCTACAACCACAACTGGGCCATCGGACGGGATATTCTGAAGTTGTTCAAGCGGCGTTTGAAGCTCAATACCCATCACGTTGAGCGCACCGCGCCAGAACTTCTGGCCGCGATACTTTTCGTTGTCGCGCTCGAACTTATTGACCATGCGCAAGATCTTTAGCTTGCCAGTCATCCACTCGATCGCGCGAATAGCAAAAGAGGTCCAACGGTCATCAAAAGAGTTGGCATAGGTCAACGTGCGGCGGTCATAGATCTGACCTTCCGTCTCTGATGCAGGCTTTGCAACCCGCGCCTCTGGCACTGTATCTACCAAATTTGTCTTCCTATGCCGCTAAGCTCAAAACCCTTCGCCAAACTTGTCCGCAACAAGCGCCTCGATGGCATCGGCCAAGGGCCCTGCGTCTGGCCCGCTGGTTTCCACATCAATGCTGGTCCCTTTGGAAGCCGCCAGCATCAGCAATCCCATAATACTGTCGCCACCTGCGCTCAAGCCATCCTTTGACACTTCTGCCGAAGCGTCAAATCCTTCGACCACCTCAACTAGCTTTGCAGACGCCCTTGCATGCAGCCCTTTTTCATTCACGATTTGCATCGTGCGCTGGATAACATCGCTCATCTGTTTACCCTGTCTGAATATTTTGGCTATCGATGTACTTACGTCCTGCCTCAAGCGCGACCCTAACCGCATCGGCGACATCAAGGTGACGACTTTTGGCAAGCTTAATCAACATTGGCAAATTTGCACCATATAGAATGCGGCGATTGGCAGGGGCACAGGCGCGCAAGCTCAAATTTGATGGCGAGCCACCAAACATATCTGTGACAACAACAACTCCATCACCTTGATCAACAGCGTCAGCCGCTGCGCAAATTTCGCGCTGCTTCTGGCCGCGATCATGATCCGGTTCAATAGTGATCGCGTCGACGCCATTTTGGGCGCCAACGACATGTTCCATGGCCGCCAAATATTCATTGGCCAAACCACCATGTGCCACGATCACGATACCGATCAAGCTATCTCTTCCCCATCTTCTGCGATCTGCGTACGCGGACTTAGCACTGCGTACCGATTGAGTTCGCGATGTCTTATAGACACCCGCCAGCCCCTATTTGCAAGGGATTCGGCAATAGTCTCTGTCAGGAAAACGGACCGATGTTTGCCGCCAGTGCACCCGAATGCGATGTGAAGATGGCTACGTCCTTCTCGCACATACCCAGGCAACGCATGCTTCAACATCTCTTGTAAATTGGAAACAAATGGCGCGTAGCCGGTATCGGTGGAGATAAAATCCCCCACCGGCGCATCTCCGCCATCCATTGCGCGAAGTTCGGACTGCCAATGTGGATTGTGCAAGAACCGGCAATCGAAAACCAAATCGGCGCCTTGGGGAATGCCACGTTTATAACTGAATGACTGCAATGTCAGGCCAATCGGTTGATCACCTTGTTGCGCAAACCGGCTTTGAACAGCGTGGCGAAGCTCGTGCGGCGTTAGCTCAGAGGTATCAATCAACACGGTGGCGCTGCCCCGCACCTCTTGCAAAAGGGATAACTCCGCCTCAATGCCAGCGTTGGGATCTTCTTGCCGGTCCAATGGGTGGCTGCGCCGGGTTTCATTGAAGCGACGGCGAAGCACCTCCGCACGGCAGTCCAGATACAACAACTCCGGACGCACATTGGGCAATTCATCCACCAGCTTCAATGCATCCAGGATTGCCGCCGGAGAAAAGTCTCGATTTCGAACGTCTAGACTCAGCGCCATAGGCCGTTTGAGCGGCTGCCCGGACAATAGCCTCGGCAACAACCCCAACGGAAGATTGTCGATCGTTTCAAAGCCTGAATCTTCCAGAGCTTTGATCGCAGTAGAACGTCCGGCACCCGAAGGGCCGGTGAGAAGCACCAATGGCAGCTTGTCCGAAGGTTCTGCACAGAGCATTTATGTATGCCTCCCATGACGCAGGAACTGTAGAATTGCAGCCGCGAAGTGAGGTGCATCAACACCAAACAACAAAGGAAAACCCATTCCTAGAACGTGAACTTGCCTTGGGTGAGGTAGCCGCTGACTCTCGGTTTGGTCCAGATCAACGACCAAATGCAACGGAATGTTTTGAATCGGATCGGCTCGAAGAATGCCCACGCTTCGAGCCTCTATCAAACCCCGTGTCGTATCAGGCGCTGAGACCATGACCTTTGCGCCCTCCCGACGCACAAGTGTTTGATCATCAGAAACCAATTTCGCACCGTACCCCATCAATTGCAGAGCTAAGCCAGATTTACCACGGCCAGAAGCACCAACAATGAGAACTGCGCGGCCATCATCTGACACACAGGATCCATGCAACAAACTCTCTGCCGCGGTTTCACCTATCCTGTCAGAGAAAAGATCCTCTCGCTGCGTCATAGGTCACACAGGCAATCCTACGACAAACCGCGCGCCGAGCGGCTCAGATGTAACATCAGCATCGGTCGGCCGGATATTCTCGGCCCAAATGACCCCGCCATGTGCTTCGACAATTTGCTTGGAAATTGCGAGCCCCAAACCGGAGTTGTTGCCGAACTGCGCTTCCGGACGGTGCGAATAGAAGCGATTAAAAATCTTATTTAGCGCCTGTTCCGGGATACCTGGACCAGTGTCCTCAACCACGACTAATACTCTATTTTCGCGTTTACGCGCCCAAACGCGAATGGCATCGCCGTCTTCACAAAAACTGATCGCATTCGTAATCAGATTCACAAACACCTGCGCAAGACGCGCCTCCAGACCGGTGATTTCAATTGGAGTGTCTGGCAGATCAGTAATGAAGTCGATGCCCTTGCCTTTCGCGTCTTCTCCCAAATACTGAGACAAGTTGTTAACCATGCCCAGAAGGTTAAATACCTCTTCTTCCTCCTTGACCAACTCGCTGTCCAGACGGGACGCGTTGGATATGTCACTCACCAAACGGTCAAGTCGGCGTACATCGTGCTCAATTACATCGAGCAGTTTATCGCGATGCTCTGCCTTCTTAACCATGCGCAATGATCCAACGGCAGACCTAAGCGACGCCAGTGGGTTTTTGATTTCATGCGCCACGTCTGCGGCAAACTGTTCGTTACTGTCGATACGTTCATAAAGAGCAGAAACCATGCCACGCAAGGCTCCGGATAAACGCCCAATCTCGTCAGGGCGCGCCGTCAAATCGGGAATGCGCACGCGTCCAGGATTCACCTTTCGACTATCGCTATCCCTGCCTAGTTCAGCTGCAGCAGCCAAGTCCGACAATGGATTGGAAATGGTCGACGCAAGAACCATGGACAGCCCGACAGAGACCACGGTTGCGATCAAGAACATCTGTAAGACGCGCTCACGCTCCGAACTCACCATGCGATCCAGCTCCCCGGAGGCACTGGTCAAGACAACCGCCCCAACTGAAGCGTCATTGTGCTCAATAGGCACGGCCATGGCAAAGACATGCCCCCCATCGGAAGCGACAAGCGTCTCCAATGCTTCAGAACCTGCGATAGCAGATTGCGCCATACCTTTGAGCTGATTGTTCAATTGATCAGCCGAGGCTTCTGACACATCCCCTTTACCAGAGATAGAACTCCAAATCTTGTTTAGCGCCGAAGTTAGCGGCGCGCCGTCTGGACGTTCAGCGAAAACCTCGGCCGCCTCCGCAGAGGCTTTTCCTTCTTTCTGCCCGGAAACGCGACCGGCCGTATCAAAAACATGGACGGTGGTGCCGACTTGTAGCGGAAGCTTTTCAAGCGTTGCACCGACATCCACTCCGTCATTCGTCGCCAAATTCACAGGAGCGCCAGACGGCAATTGCGCCTCAATTGCCCCGGCGATCAAGCGCGCCTCAGTGACAAGGCCAGTGGCACGCTGCACTGCGAAACTGTCGCGCGCGCTGTTGAGAAACAAAATACCTGCAACCAGCACGAGTAGCGCGATCATGTTGAAGGTAATGATTTTTCGGGTTAGCGGCGACTTCCCAAGCGGCAAAAGCCGGCGACGTTCGCGCCGGCCTTGCAGCTCTTCTTCAACGTTGGCTTCTGGAGCGACCCAATCATCGCCCAAAACAACGTCTCCGTCCCGCCCTTGGGCCATGTCTTGCACGTTGGTCCTTCCGGCCTTGTGTCGTTACTCTTCGTTGTATCTATAACCGATGCCGTAGAGCGTCTCAATTGCCGAGAAGTCCCGGTCCACTGAGCGCATTTTCTTGCGAAGGCGCTTGATGTGGCTGTCAATTGTACGGTCGTCTACGTAGACCTGATCGTCGTAGGCCACATCCATCAATTGGTCACGGCTTTTTACAAAGCCTGGACGCTGCGCAAGAGCTTGTAACAAAAGGAATTCAGTCACCGTCAGCGTGACATCTTGACCTTTCCAGCTCACCGAGTGGCGCAACGGATCCATAGTCAGTTCACCACGCTCCATGATCTTGGTGTCTTCCGTGTCACCAACGATCTCCCCGTCAACGGCCTCCTGCCGACGCAGCAATGCCCGAATGCGCTCCACAAGCAGCCGCTGACTGAAAGGCTTTTTCACGTAGTCGTCCGCGCCCATGCGCAGGCCAAGCACCTCGTCGATCTCATCATCTTTTGAGGTGAGAAAAATAACCGGCATACTGGTTTTCTGGCGCAAACGCTGCAACAGATCCATTCCATCCATGCGCGGCATCTTGATATCCAACACGGCCATGTCGGGAAGTTTTTTATTGAATGCGTCCAGCGCTTGCTGGCCATCATTGTAGGTCTCGACTTCAAACCCCTCTGCCTCAAGGGTGATAGAAACCGACGTCAGGATATTCCTGTCGTCATCCACAAGGGCAATTTTCGACATTCGACGGATCCTTATTACTGCTCTTTTTATGTCTGCTTTTTTTGCGGTATTATGCGCAATTGAAGCTGTGGCAATCAACGCAAAAGTGCGATTCGGGTAACAAACCGGACTTATTTGGCCAGAAATTCCTTGAGCAATGGCTAAATTGTCTCACTTTTGGCGACAATCTCTGTACGCCCTTTCCGATCGGAACACTTGATTGCGCTAACCTGCATTTGGTTGCGCTAACTGCGCCAAACCGTCCTGTTCTTATTAATATTCGACATGTTATGAGGCCGTTGTCGCACTTCGGGGTGTTCTGACGCGCAAGAATATTTCTCCCCGAGGACTATCAAGGACCGCCGCAACAGGACACGCGGCTACAGGAGTAAGATAATGACATTTGGACGGGTAAACCCGCAATTCCGCCTGCAAGATCAAGGGATCGAAGGTCTGGGAAATGTCTATTACAACTTTATGGAGCCAGCCCTCATTGAGTCCGCGCTGAAGCGTGGCGAGGGTACTCTCGGCAACGGCGGCACCTTTCTGGTCAGCACCGGCGAATTCACAGGGCGCTCTCCTAAAGACAAGTTCACCGTCCGCACCCCGATGACCGAGGACACGATCTGGTGGGACAACAACGCCCCGATGGAATCTGACGCCTTCGACCGCCTGCATGCTGATATGCTGGAGCACATGAAGGGCCGCGACTATTTTGTGCAGGACCTGACTGCTGGCGCCGATCCAACCCACGCCATCAACGTACGTGTCGTGAACGAACTGGCATGGCATAACCTCTTCATCCGTCACCTGCTGCGCCGTCCGGACCGGGACGCGCTTGACAGCTTTGTGGCCGATTACACAATTATCAATTGCCCGAGCTTCAAGGCGGATCCTGCCAAGCACGGCTGCCGCACCGAAACTGTGATCGCCGTGAACATCGAGAAAAAGATGATCCTGATCGGCAACACCGAATACGCCGGTGAAAACAAGAAATCCGTCTTTGGTCTGCTGAACTACTTGCTGCCTGAAAAAGGCATCATGCCGATGCACTGTTCTGCCAACCACGCCAAAGATAACCCGGTCGACAGTGCTGTGTTCTTTGGCCTGTCTGGCACCGGTAAAACTACCCTGTCCGCAGATCCCAACCGCACCCTGATTGGTGACGACGAACATGGTTGGTCCGATCGAGGCACCTTCAACTTCGAGGGCGGCTGTTATGCTAAGACCATTGGTCTGAACTCGGAAGCCGAGCCAGAAATCTACGCCACCACTAAGATGTTCGGCACTGTCATCGAGAACATGGTTTTTGACGAAGAAACCAAAGAGCTCGACTTTGAGGACAAGAGCCTCACAGAGAACATGCGCTGTGCGTATCCGCTGGAGTCGATCCCGAACGCGTCGGACAATGGCCTTGGCGGCCACCCCAAAAACGTCATCATGCTGACATGTGACGCCTTTGGTGTACTGCCTCCTGTGGCCCGTCTGACACCGGCGCAGGCAGAGTACCACTTCCTGTCCGGCTTCACCGCCAAAATGGCAGGCACCGAGCGTGGCTTGACCGAGCCAACCCCGGCTTTCTCGACATGTTTTGGCGCGCCATTTATGCCCCGTCGCCCTGAAGTTTACGGTGCGCTTTTGCGGAAAAAGATTGCTGAATTTGGCACCACATGCTGGCTGGTGAACACAGGCTGGACCGGCGGTGCTTACGGCACGGGCTCCCGTATGCCAATCAAGGCCACCCGTGCGCTGCTGACAGCGGCTCTGGATGGTTCCCTGAATCACGTTGAGTTCCGCAAGGATGCCAACTTCGGCTTCGAGGTTCCGGTCTCTGTGCCGGGCGTAGACGATGCGCTGCTGGATCCACGCGGAACCTGGGCGGACAAAGACGCCTACGATGCGCAAGCGGCCAAGCTGGTTGGCATGTTTGCTGACAATTTCGAACAATACCTGCCATATATCGATGCGGACGTGAAAGCAGCAGCGATCGGCTAGTTCAAACAGGCGCGCAGCTTTAAAAGCCCCGACAATCGTCGGGGCTTTTCGTTTTTAGCGGCACAATGAGACAGCTTTAGGGTCTAAGAACAGCTCACAAGACCAACCGCAACAAACCCGTCACGAGCCGGATATCTACGAAACCAAAAACCTGTGCACCGGATGCGATTTCTCTCTTGACCCCACCCCAGGAACGGCCTAAATCGCACCTCACTTACGGCGGTATAGCTCAGTTGGTTAGAGCAGCGGAATCATAATCCGCGTGTCCGGGGTTCAAGTCCCTGTACCGCCACCAAGAATTCCAAAGCCCGGATGGACCGCCATCCGGGCTTTACTTTTTGAACATGCGCGCACGAAAAAAGGCGGCGGACATCTCTGCCTCACCGCCTGCCTATTTCTCGCGAACCGCTCTTAGACTTTCGCCGACAGCATGGTTTCCAGCATCATTGCACTCTTGCGTACGCCTTCTGCGGCTTCTTCGCGCACAACGCCATATCCGCGAATTTCCTTCGGCGCGGTCAAAAGCGCCCAGCACGTATCACGGTCCTTTTTGCTGTATCCGCGCTCAACGAGATCCAATACGCACTCAAACCACTCAAGTAGCTCCCGATCCAGCTTTCTGTCCGCACTGAAACGGAACGGATCCAAGAGCGATCCACGCACCCCGCGCGCCTTGGAAAGCGCCCCTAACAAAGGCTGCATCCATGCCCCCAATTTGACCTTCCTAGATCGCCCCTGCGCATCACGACCCAATGGCAACAACGGCGGCGCCATATGATAGTTCACCTTGAAATCGCCCTCGAACTCTTCGTTCAGCCGCTCTGCAAATGCGGCATCCATGTGCAAGCGTGCAACTTCGTATTCGTCTTTGTAAGCCATGAGCTTACATAGGGACTTTGCCGCTTCGATCAGCAAATCCTCCGGCAGCACTTGCGCCAGTTTAGTCATGCGTGCCTCAAACCGCGCAGCATATTTGGCATTTTGGTAGTCAGCCAAAAACGCTACCCGCTTGGCAATCACTGTGGCCGCCGTTTCCGCAACACGCGGCGTTTCCAGCGGGATGGCCTCCGGGTCATGGGCCAAAACACGGCCAATATCGAAGGCCTTGGTGTTTTTCTCAACGGCGACACCGTTGAGCAGGATTGCCTGCTTCAATGCCACTTCGCTCACTGGCACCAATCCTCGCTGATAGGCAAAACCAAGCATCATCACGTTGGCAAACACGCTGTCTCCCATGATCAACTCGGCCATCTTATTCGCGTCCAGCGCGCGCACATTTTCGGTGCCCACTGCCTTACGAATAATCTCTTCCCGCACACCTACTTTCAGGTCGGCGTCTCGGTTCAGGACCAGATCACCCGTTGGCATCTCTGCGGTGTTAAGCACCACCTGCGCGCCTTTGCGATAATGCACACTGGCTTTGGGCGCGGAACTCACCACCACGTCACAGCCGATAACCGCGTCCGCCGCACCGCTTTCGATACGCACCTGATTGACCGCTGCAGGACTGGTTCCAAGACGGATGTAGCTCAGGACAGTGCCAAACTTCTGTGCGAAACCAGTGAAGTCGAGCACGGAACTGCCCAGCCCTTCCAGATGCGCCCCCATGGTGATCAACGCACCAACGGTCACAACTCCTGTGCCACCCACACCTGTGACGAGCAGGTCAAACGGCTTGTCTAGCAAGGGCACGCTAGGTGCAGGCACCTTAGACAGCAGGTTAACCACATCGACATTCGCGCCGTCCTTCTTGCGCCGCCTTGCACCGGTTACAGTCACAAAACTCGGACAGAAACCGTCCACGCAGGAATAGTCCTTGTTGCAAGTGCTCAAATTGATCTGACGTTTACGTCCAAACTCGGTTTCCACCGGCTCCACGCTAAGACAGTTGGAGGCTTTGGAACAGTCGCCGCAGCCCTCACAAACCAACTCGTTGATGAACGCAAACGTATCGGGATCTTCCATCTTTCCGCGTTTGCGGCGACGGCGTTTTTCCGTCGCGCAAGTTTGCTCGTAAATCAGCAGGGTCACGCCTTCGATGTCGCGCAATTCGCGCTGCACAGGATCCATGTCTTTACGATCGTGGAAGGACGTGTCTGGCGGGAAGTCTGCTTTGGAAAACTTGGAGATGTCGTCACTGACCAGGGCGATCCGCGCAACGCCTTCGGCGCGGGCGTTCCAGGCGATGCCGTGTACCGACACCGGGCCATCCACAGGCTGTCCACCAGTCATGGCAACTGCGTCATTGAATAACACTTTGTACGTGATGTTGGCATTGGCGGCTACGGCCTGACGAATGGCCAAAGAACCCGAATGATACCAGGTACCTTCCCCGAGATTCTGGAAGATATGTTTGTTGCCGTTGTACTTTTGCGCAACTGCTACAGGCACACCCTCGCCACCCATCTGGGCATAGCCCCCGGTTTCACGGTTCATCCAGCTTGCCATGACGTGGCAGCCAATGCCGCTCATAGCCTTAGACCCATCGGGCAATTTGGTGGAGGTGTTGTGTGGACAGCCGGAGCAGAAATAGGGCGTTCGGTTGGCACCTTCCACGTGCAACACCGGCGGCTGTTCTTCGGTGAGTGCGGCGGCCTTTTCAAGCAGACCTTCATCTGGGAAAAGACGTGCCAACCGCTCAGCCACCACTGGCACCAGCATCTTGGGGGACAGCTCACCGGTCCATGGCAAAAGCGGATCACCAACGGCGCGATGTTTGCCAACCATCTTCTTGGGTTTATCTCCCGGCCAGTCATAGAAATATTCCTTAAACTGGCTCTCGATAATGCCGCGTTTTTCCTCGACAACCAGCACCTCAGTCTTGCCGCGCACAAAGGCCAACGCATCGCGACGCGCAAGCGGCCAAACCATGCCGACCTTATAGATGTCGATACCAAGGCGGCGACAAGCCGCCTCGTCGAGCCCCAAGAGGCGCAGCGCCTCCATCAAATCCAGATGGCCCTTGCCGGTGGTCACGAACCCGAACGTCGCCTCCGGGATATCGTAAATCCGCTGGTCAATTGGGTTGGCCTCCACAAAGGCCTCCACCGCGCGTAGCTTGTGCCCAATGCGTGTCTCGATTTCAGGGCTGGGCAGATCGCTCGGGCGTACGTGCAGCCCCCCCGCTGGCATGTTGAATTCTGGAAGTACGAACTTGCGGTCGGCCTGCAACTCCACAGACCGGCCGGACTCCACCGTTTCAGAAATCGCCTTAAAACCAACCCAGGTGCCAGAAAAACGACTGAGCGCGATGCCGTATTCGCCAAACGCGAGATATTCATCCACGCTCGCCGGGTTTAGCGTCGGCATGAACCAAGACATGAAGGCCACATCGGATTGATGCGGCATCGAGGAACTGACACATCCGTGGTCGTCACCCGCCACAACCAGCACACCGCCTTTGGGGGAGGAACCATAGGCATTGCCGTGTTTGAGAGCGTCGCCAGAGCGATCAACGCCCGGGCCTTTGCCGTACCACATGGAGAACAGCCCCTCGACGTCGCAATTCGGGTCCAGCGTGGCTTGCTGGGCTCCCAAAACAGCTGTGGCGCCAAGGTCTTCGTTCACCGCGGGCATGAAGGTGATGTTTTGTTCTTTGGTGCGATTGCGCTCCCGCCAGAACTCCAAATCCAAACCGCCCAGAGGAGAGCCACGATAACCGGACACGAAGCCGCCGGTGTTGAGCCCGGCGTCTCGGTCACGCCGCGCCTGGTCGAACATGATCCGCACAAGGGCTTGCGTGCCGGTCAGAAACACCCGCCCCTCTGTTTGGTCGTACCGATCCGATAGGGCATAGCTTTGAAAATCGTGGCTGGCTTGGGTCATCGCGCGCTCCTCCTGAATTGTGGCATTGTCTCACAAGACAGGCGGTTTTCCGTTTCAGTTCCCCTGGATTTCGTGCAAGTACCGAATTACTGTTTCGCGTTAGAACGGAAAAACGGAACGTAATGCCATGAATCTCGATTCGAAAGATCGCAAACTTCTCGCCCTATTGGAAAAGGATTGCCGCCTATCCAATGCGGATTTGGCAGCTGAAGTGGGCATGTCGACCTCCGCGTGCTGGCGCCGCATTCGTGCCTTTGAGGAGGCCGGGCTGATCGCGGGATATGGTGCGCGTCTCAGCCAGGAAAAACTCGGCTTCACGTTCCACGCCATTGTGCACGTACAACTCACCCGTCATGATCCCGCAAACCTTAAACGCTTCATCGAAGCGGTGACCGCACGCGAGGAAATCCGCATGTGTTTTGCTACTACCGGCACGGCAGATTACCACATGCGCGTGCGGTGTACGGATATCGAGGCCTACAACCGTTTTCTGGAGGAGTTTCTCTTCACCCTGCCTGCGGTAAGTTCGGCACAAACCAATGTGATCCTGCGCGACCTGAAGTCCTAAACCTTGCTCCCAGAGGGGTTTTCCGTCTACTTCGAAGCCGACAGCAGAAGCGAGGCTCGGATATGAGCAAGACAATCTACATTCTGAACGGCCCCAACCTGAACCTCTTGGGCAAGCGGCAAACTGACATTTACGGGACGGAGACGCTTGAAGACATCGTATCCGATTGCGCCAAGGTCGGCAAAGAGGTTGGCTTGTCTGTGAAGCTGCTGCAGTCCAACCACGAAGGTGAAATTGTCGAGATGATCCACGACGCGCGCGAAGAGGCGGCGGGCATCATCATCAACCCCGCCGCCTACAGCCATACCTCGGTGGCCATTCTTGACGCGCTCAACACCTTTGAAGGTCCCGTGTTGGAGGTGCATATTTCCAACATCCACAAACGCGAAGCCTTCCGTCACCACAGTTTTGTCTCTGAACGGGCTGAAGGAGTGATCGCCGGCTTTGGCGTTAATGGCTACGCGCTCGCGATGCGTCATATGGGCGCTCTGCTCAGCTGACCCCAACGCTCAAAGCACAGAAAAAAGGCTCGGACAAAACTGTCCGAGCCTAAACCTCATTTCTTCCGCATCGCATCCAACAACGCCGCGCCCAGCGCACCATTTCCGTTATCCTGCTGCTTAGGCTTAGCGCTGAAATTGCCGCCACCTCCGCGTGGCCCCTTACCGCGGGGGCTGCCGCTAGGACCACCACGTCCCTTACTTCCGAACCCCGAACGCGCATTGCGGTCTTCTTTGGCTGACGCGCCGCCGTCCTTGCGCATCGACAAACCAATACGCTTACGTGGCACATCCACCTCAGTGACGGTGACCTTCACCACATCGCCGGCCTTGACCACTTCGTGCGGGTCTTTCACAAACCGATCCGCCAACTGGCTCACATGCACCAAGCCATCCTGATGCACGCCAACATCCACAAAAGCCCCGAATGCCGCCACGTTGGTTACAGTCCCTTCCAAAGCCATTCCAGGCTTCAGGTCGGAGATTTCCTCAACACCATCGGCAAAGGTCGCGGTCTTAAAGGATGGTCGAGGATCGCGCCCCGGCTTTTCCAATTCGGAGAGGATGTCGCGCACAGTCGGTAAACCAAATTGCTCAGAGACAAAATCCTCTGCACGCAGACGCTTCAGGGCCGTGCCATCCCCCATAAGTGTCCGCACATCTCGACCACAGACGGAAACAATCTTGCGGGCCACGTCATAGGCTTCCGGATGCACTGCGCTGGCGTCCAGCGGCTCCTCCCCTTCGGTGATCCGCAAGAAGCCAGCACACTGTTCAAAGGCTGCAGGGCCCAGCCGTGCCACATCCAACAGAGCTTTGCGTGAGCCAAAAGCGCCGTTGGCATCACGATGCGCCACAATCGCCTCCGCCAAAGATGGCCCAAGGCCCGACACATGCGCCAAGAGCGGCGCGGAAGCCATGTTGAGATCAACGCCAACTGCGTTCACCGCATCCTCAACCACAGCCTCAAGTGATTTGCCCAAGCGGTGCTGATCCACGTCGTGCTGATACTGACCCACGCCAATCGACTTTGGCTCGATCTTCACCAGTTCAGCGAGCGGATCCTGCAGGCGGCGTGCAATTGACACCGCGCCGCGCAAAGACACGTCCAACTCCGGGAACTCCCGCGCCGCCAGTTCACTTGCCGAATAAACAGACGCGCCAGCTTCACTCACCACCACTTTAGTGGGCGCTTTCACGCCTTTGGGCAACAGCTTCAGCGTTTCCCCCACAAGCTTTTCGCTCTCCCGGCTCGCCGTGCCATTACCAATCGCTATCAGCTCAACGCCATGCTTGGCAATCAACGCCATCAGAGTTGCCTCTGCACCGCGCACGTCATTCTTGGGCTGGAACGGATAAATCGTTGCCGTATCCAGCAACTTACCGGTGGCATCCACCACAGCCACTTTGCAGCCGGTGCGAATACCTGGATCAAGGCCCAGCGTTGCTTTGGCGCCTGCCGGTGCTGCCAGCAACAAATCTTTGAGGTTGCGTGCAAATACCTGAATCGCCTCTTCCTGCGCCCGCGCGCGAAGCTCCCCCATCAGGTCTACGGTCATCGTCAGGCTCAACTTCACGCGCCATGTCCACCCGGCAATTTTACGCAACCACACATCGCCAGGACAATCCGTGCGGGTATCCAGATAGCTTGCCACCATCGCCTCAGCACGTTCCTTACCACCGTCAGGATCAGGACCAATATCCAGTGTGATCACACCCTCTTTGGACGCCCGCATCATCGCCAGCGCGCGATGACTTGGCACTTTAGACCAGGGCTCAGAATGTTCAAAGTAATCAGAAAATTTGGCGCCAGCCTGCTCTTGCCCCGCAATCACCTTGGCCGCCACAATCGCCTCATCCTGCAAGAACTTGCGCAACTCACCCAGCAGCGTGGCGTTTTCTGTCAGTCCCTCTGCAATAATGTCCCGCGCGCCATCCAGCGCCGTCTTCACATCGGCCACCGCCTCAGACAAATACCCCGCCGCCAGCATTTCCGGATCTGCGGACCGATCCGCCAAAATCGCCTCCGCCAGTGGCTCCAGCCCGTTCTCACGCGCAATCATCGCCTTTGTGCGGCGCTTGGGTTTGTATGGCAGGTAAATATCTTCCAGCGCGGCTTTGGTTTCCGCTCCGACAATGGCCTTGGCCAAATCGTCGGTCATCTTGCCCTGCTCCTTAATCGAGGCGGCAACGGTTTCGCGCCGCGCCTCCAGTTCACGCAGATAAGACAAACGATCCGCCAGTGTCCGCAGCTGGGTGTCGTCCAGCCCCCCGGTGACCTCCTTCCGGTAGCGCGCCACAAACGGCACGGTTGCGCCTTCATCCAACAGCTTTACAGCAGCGCCAACCTGCTCTGGTTTGGCTGTAATCTCGCCTGCAATTGTGCGGAAAATGCGGGTGCTCGTGTCCACGGAACGGGTCTCCTCAAAACCTTGGGAGGCCCTTCATATCATTGCCCACAGCAGGGCCAAGAGCGGATTTCGTCAGGATGCAAAAACCTGCCGTCCGCTCCGCGTCACCTGTCCAGCCCGAGCCGCTCCAGCAAGGCCCCCATCACGGCGCGCTCTGCGTCGTCCATCTCCGCCTTTCGGCTCCTGAACAACGTGGCCTGCGACTGCAGCACCAGCGCATCGGACAGAATCTTGAGGTGGTTGGCCCGCAGCGTGTCACCGGTCGAGGTGATGTCAGCAATCGCTTCCGCAGTGAGGTTCTTGATTGTACCTTCGGTCGCGCCCTGACTGTCCACCAGTTGGTAGTCAGCCACGCCGCTGTCCTGCAGGAATTCCCGCACCAGACGGTGATACTTGGTGGCAATCCGCATCCGGAAACCGTGTTTGCTCCGGAAGGCGGCCGCTGCCGCATCCAAGTCTTCCAGCGTATCCACGTCGACCCAACAGCCCGGCACAGCGATAATCAAATCCGCATGTCCAAAACCCAGCGTCGCCAGTTCCGCCACCTGCTGTTCCCACTGGCCCAGCTTTTCGCGGACGAGGTCCGTGCCAGTCACACCAAGGTGAATCCGTCCCGCCGCCAGCTCGCGCGGGATTTCCCCTGCGGACAGCAACACCAGTTCAACGCCGTCCACGCCTTCCACCGCGCCCGCATATTCACGGTCCGATCCGGTACGGCTCATGGTCACGCCCCGCGCGCCAAACCAGTCAAAGGTCTTCTCCATCAGACGCCCCTTGGAGGGCACACCAAGCTTGATGGTCATGCCGCATCCTCCAATTGCACCAAGATTCCGGGGCGAATAACACCACCAACCGCCGGAATTTCACGTCCTTGACCAAGAACTTGCGTCAGCGCGTCATATCGCCCGCCAGTGGCGACCGGCGGCAGATCCGCACGGCCGGGCACGTAGAAGCCAAAGACAAAACCGTCGTAATATTCCATCGACGTGCGCCCATAGCTGGCCTCGAACTCCAAGGTTTCCACGTCAACCCCATGCGCCTCTAGCGCATGCATGCGATCCCGCAGGCGAAAGGCTGCCTCGGTGATGGCCGGCATGTCCACCGCCAAATCGCGGATGTGCTCCAACGCGTTGGGCAAAGTTTCCCGTACATTCAGAAGCGCTTCAATCAACTCAACCTGCAGCGGCGAAATCGGATCAGCAGCGGCATCTGCCCGCAGCCCATCGATACGCTCAGTCACCTCGGCTTGCGACCTTAGGCCAATATCCGGGTAGTCGTGCTCCATAGGATCGTCCGCGGCCAACAACGCCGCGCGGCTCGCAGGCATTTCAGCCTTGCCGGAGTAACGATCCAAAAGTGCCTTAAACTTGCGCGGCCGCCAGATATGACGCGCCAGCGCACGCTTACGGCGCTCGGTCGTTTCCAACCCGGCCACAGCGGCGGCCAGAATGCCAATATCCCCTGTCGCGGCTCGCAACTCGACACCTTTCAACGCCTCCTGCATAACCGCAAAGACCTCAGCATCGCTTGCCGCAGGGTTCTCCCGGTCAAAAACCTCGTAGCCGACCTGCATATACTCATTTGCGCGACTCTGATCTTCTTCCTGCCGGCGGAAAACTTCCCCCGCATAAGTGTAGCGCGCGGGTTCGGCACCATGCGCCATATGCATCTGCACGACAGGTACCGTGAAGTCGGGGCGCAGCATCTGCTCCCCACGCAAGGCGTCAGACGTCACATAGGCCCGCCCACGAATGTCCTCGCCATATAAGTCGAGCAAGGCTTCGGCAGGCAGCAAGACAGGCGTTTCCACTGCCACAGCGCCAGCCGCCTCAAAACCGGAGGTCAGGGCCGCAGCCCGCGCCCGGATTTTTGCTTTCTCAGACATTATTGCGCTCACTCTTCGCTCTGACTGGCCAGAATTTCGCGTACTTTCTCAACCAGCTCGCCGCGTGGTACTTCAAACTGGCTTGGGCGCTCTTTCCACTCTTCGTGCGTTGCCGTTTCCGCAATTTTGGCGCCGAGGATCAAATCCTTGATCTGAACCACGCCACGGTCTTTCTCGTCGCCGCCTTCGATCACAGCGACTGGAGAGTTGCGTTTGTCCGCATATTTCAGCTGGTTGCCGAAGTTTTTCGGATTGCCAAGATATACTTCGGCGCGAATACCCGCATTGCGCAACTCGGCCACCATCGCTTGATAGTCCGCCATCCGATCGCGGTCCATCACGGTCACAACAACCGGTCCAACAGACGCGCCGCCCATGCGACCTTTTTCACGCAAAGCCGCCAACAAGCGATCCACACCAATCGATAGGCCGGTCGCCGGCACAGCCTGACCGGTGAAACGCTTCACCAAATCGTCGTACCGGCCACCGCCGGACACAGAGCCAAACTGACGCTTACGGCCTTTTTCATCAAAGATTTCAAAGGTCAATTCCGCCTCGAAGACCGGCCCGGTATAATAACCCAAACCGCGTACAATGCTCGGATCGATTTCAATCCGGTCACTGCCATAGCCGCCTGCCGCCAACAGATCGCCGATCTGTTCCAGCTCGCCAATTCCTTCAGCCCCGACGCTCGACGCACCAACAGCACCGCGCAAGTTTTCAAAGGTCTTGGCCACGTCGTCCGCTTTTGACGTCAAAAACGCAATCACTGGCTCGATTTGATCCTCTGACAGGCCAACGCCATCAATATAGGCGCCAGAAGCGTCAAGACGTCCCTTGCCCAAAAGCTCACGTACACCGCTCTCGCCAACTTTGTCGAACTTGTCGATGGTGCGCAGCACGTTGTCCTTGGCCGCTTGATCTTCACCAAGCCCCATTACTTCCAGCACGCCGTTCATGACTTTGCGGTTGTTCACCCGCACAAGATAGTCCCCACGTGGAATGCCTACGGTCTCAAGCGTATCCGACAGCATGGCGCAAATCTCCGCATCTGCCGCCATCGAAGCAGTACCAACGGTATCCGCGTCACATTGATAAAACTGACGATACCGCCCCGGTCCTGGCTTTTCATTTCGCCACACCGGACCCATTGCATAACGGCGATACGGGTTCGGCAAATCATTGCGGTGCTGCGCGTAGACCCGCGCCAGTGGCGCGGTCAGATCATAACGCAGCGCCATCCAGTCGCCATTGTCCTTCTCGTCAAATTCTTGCCAGGCAAACACGCCTTCGTTCGGGCGGTCTACATCCGGCAAGAACTTCCCAAGCGCCTCAACGGTTTCTACCGCGCTGCTTTCCAAAGCTTCAAAGCCATAGCGATGATACACCCCAGCGATCTGATGCAGCATCTCGGTGCGCTCGGTCACCTCAACACCAAAATAGTCGCGGAAGCCCTTCGGCGTGATTGCCTTAGGGCGCGGGGCTTTCTTCTGCTTGGCCATCGCTATGGTCCTTGTGAAATAATTACGTCAGTGCCTTTAGCGAATGGGGTGCCAATGGGCAAGGTGAGGCTCCTCTTGGCAACCAAAACGTCACACAAACATCAAAATGCCGCGCTCGATCAAAAGCGCGGCCTCTATAGTTTCAAAACCCTAACCTGGCTGACTCAATCGCCCAATTTGGCGTGAACTTCATCCAAGTCAATTTCGCCAGTTGGCATTTTGTTGCCCGGGTTTTCGAAGTCATATTTGAACAGCTGGAAATCGCGCTTGTAGATTTCGTAGACCAAATGCATCGACAGATCGTCAAAGTAGTCCTCCACCGGATGCGCCCGCTTTGGACCGTGTCCTTCGGACTCATTGAACCGGGGAATCTGTTTCAGATCAACAGCATGAGGCGTTTCAATATTGTCCAAAACGCCCTGCATCCCGTCATTGAACTGTTCCGTCCAGAAAATTTTATCGTAAGTGCCGCCGTTCACAATAAAGGTCGACACGTGGCCTGACATGGCAGACCAATGAATATCCGGATCCATCGGGCGACGCCAACGGATGGTGTCCCGCGCAAACAATAGAAAACGACGGAAGCTCTGAATCTGGTCAAACTCCTGCTTGCCGTCATCGCCGCCAACCTCAATCCCGTATTTCTGGATCAGCATCGGCACCAAGTTCCCGCGGTAACGTTTGCCGTTCCGCTGGATACCGCAAATCTTGTCAAAGAACGAGGACAGGATACGCGTATACGGGTTGCGCACACATGTGAAAGCGTAGGACCGGTGCTCACGCACATTGTCGATGATCGGCTGATGGCTTTCCTCAATGGCCCATTTGTGCATTCCACCTTTGGCATCGTGGATGTCACCATCAAAGAACTCGCCATGGTCCGAGTAGAACATGATCTGACCGATGGTGGAGCATGCACACTTGGGCACAACTCGATACACCACACTTTCGCTTTCCGTCATCCAAGTGCCGGGAAATCCCATGTTTCTGCCTCCATAGCCGCCGTGGTTATTGCCTTTATCACGGTCTTAGCGCGTTTCAAAAAATTCCAAACAAAGCCTGTTTATTCAACGCACTTTCATCTTTAAATGGATAAATACAAGACGTCAAAGTGGGGATCATAGAAGCTAGATGGCGAGAATTGCTTACATTCTTCTGTGCCACAAAGATCCCGAGGCGATCATCAAGCAGGCAGAGCGGCTTACAGCAACTGGGGACTACATCTCCATCCATTTTGATGCCCGAGCCAAATCCGAGCATTTTGCGATGCTGCAAGAGGTGCTTGGCCCTAATCCGAATGTTGCGTTTTCTGAAAAGCGCATAAAATGCGGCTGGGGGGAATGGAGCCTTGTCGAGGCAACGCTCTACGCGGTGCAGACGGCAGTCAAAAAGTTCCCCCGAGCCTCCCACTTCTACATGTTGTCCGGCGACTGTATGGTGATCAAATCGTCGGAGTACATCCACGAATTTCTCGACGACAATGACGTCGATTTCATTGAAAGCTTTGACTTTTTCGAAAGCGATTGGATCAAGACCGGGATGAAGTCCGAGCGCTTGATCTACCGACACTGGTTTAATGAACGCACACAAAAACGCCGGTTCTATGCGACTTACAACTTCCAGAAAAAGCTTGGTTTGACACGCGACATCCCTGCGGACATCCAAGTTATGATCGGCAGCCAATGGTGGTGCCTGCGTCGTCAAACCATTGAAGCGGTTCTACATTTCACGGAATCCCGCCGTGACGTGATGCGCTTCTTCCGCACAACCTGGATTCCGGACGAAACCTTCTTTCAAACCATCGTTCGGCACCTAGTCCCTGCCAATGAAATCCGCACGCGCACCCTCACATTTCTAATGTTCACAGACTACGGGATGCCGCTGACATTTTATAACGACCATTATGACTTGCTGATCAGCCAAGACTATCTCTTTGCACGAAAAATCAGCCCAGACGCATTGGACCTCAAAGAACGTTTGGGACAGCTTTATGCCGAAGAGGGCGTAAACTTCCAAATCTCGGCGGAAGGCCCAAGTCTGTTTAAATTTCTGACTGGGCGTGGTCGCCAAGGAAAACGCTTTGCAAGTCGGTTCTGGGAGACAGAAAGTACGCTGGGGCGTGACCGGGAATTGATGCTGATCGTTTGCAAAAAATGGCATGTTGCCAAACGGTTACTGGAGAAGATCGGCCAAGTTACGGGCCTTCCTACAATTGCTTATCTCTTCAACGAAGAAAGCACACCACTGCCTGACTTGGGGGGAATTCAATCCACTTTGAACAAGCGGACTCGGCACCGTCGCGCGCTGATGCGTATGCTTTTTGACTACTTCGATACCAACCGCCTTGTGGTGTGCCTGGACCCCGAAGCCATGGACCTGATGCAAGATTTCTTTGGTGACCGCTCCACAACTAGGATGTTGGAAATACAGTGTGATTTTACCGATGAATACCTCACTGGTCACGCCATTCGCATCGGACTAGCAGGGGAACAAACCTCGCCAGAAACGCTTGAGCGACTGCTGCCGACCATTCGCCGCGATATCTTGAGCGAAAGCGACCGTATTCGGGATGCCGAATTCGAAAACGTGAACCGTATGCTCCAATCAGGCACCGAAGACGAGCATGTGGCATCGTTGATGAGTTTCCTGCACATCACCGAAGATCAAGCCCGAGAGATAGCCCGCACAGAGTACCTTTTTGCGGACTAGAAGTTCTAAACTATGCGGCCAATTCGGCTGCCAAGACTTGCACACAAATCCTGACCGCGCGGGTCGAAATGGCAAGATCCATGGACGCAAAGCCATCGCTCACACCGCATTTTTCCGCAATATTTTCAGGGGATTGAGGAATATGCACAAACCCACTCTTAAGAGGAATTCCACGTGTTTTCGTCGTGTGTCCGAGAACATAAATCAGTTGATTACACAGATGCGTACCCGCAGAGAACGACAGCATTGCCGGGATGTGGTTGGCGCGGAGGTTCTCCACCATTTCGGCGCAGGGGAGCGTGGCGTTGTAGGCGGCGGGGCCGTTTTCGACGATTGGGGTGGCCTGAAGACGCGCACCGGTGGCATCCGGAACGCCAAAGTGACGCCAATTGATGCCCACCATTTCTGGCTTTATGACCGCTGAGCGGGACACACCTAGGCCAATCCATCCATCCGGCTGATGTTCATCCAGTAGATAATTCACGTTATCTTGCAGTGCGTTAGTGTCCACATCCAACTCAGCCGTGACCAGATTACAGCACTCAAACTCTTCTTGCGCGAGGCGTGCGGCGACCTGTGCGGCTGGATTGTTTTCAGCAACAGCCCAAGCGCCGTATCCAGTGACCAGGATGGTTGGTTTTTCTGTCATTTTGCCTCTCAAAAGACGCCCCAAATATACGAACTTGGGACGTCGGTATCGCGACTGTATCGCGTCGGTGCGAATTTTGGCGCTCAAAGCGCGCCAAAGCCGCCGCCACCCGGTGTTTTCATGACAAACACATCGCCCACGTCAAGAGACGCTTGATCGTTGCCTTGCAACTCAAGCACTTCGCCACCAGCACGCACAACGCTGTTTTCACCAACGGCACCAGCGCCACCGCCCTGCGCACCATGAGGCGGCACCACGCGATGCGAGGACAGGACGGTGACGGTCATCGGCTCGTTAAACCGCAGCCGACGCACAATGCCGTTGCCACCAGACGTCTGTCCTTGCCCACCTGACCCGTGGCGGATCGAGAACTCGTCTACCCGAACCGGAAAGCGGGTTTCCAGAACTTCCGGATCGGTCATCCGAGTGTTGGTCATATGACTGTGCACCGCACTGGTACCATCAAAGCCGTCCCCGGCCCCGGTGCCACCGCAAATGGTTTCGTAGTTCTGATGGGTGTCGTTGCCATAGACAAAGTTGTTCATGGTGCCTTGGCTACCCGCAATCACCCCCAGCGCGCCGTAGAGCGTGTCACAGATCGCTTGACTGACTTCGGTGTTGCCGGAGATCACGGCCGCCGGATAGTGCGGATTGATCATACTGCCCTCGGGCACAATTAGGCTCAGCGGCTTCAGACAGCCTTCGTTCATCGGGATGTCGCTGCCCACCATGGTGCGGAAGACATAAAGCACCACCGCCCGACAGATCGCCATAGGCGCGTTGTAGTTTAGCGGGCTTTGATCGGAGGTGCCGGTGAAGTCGATAGTGGCGCTGCGCGCGGCCTTATCGACGGAAATGGCCACTTCGATTTTGGCACCATCATCCAGCGGATAGGAGAAGCTGCAATCGTGCAGCACGTCGAGCACGCGGCGCACGCTTTCTTCGGCGTTGTCCTGCACATGCCCCATGTATGCCTGCACCGTGCCGTGGCCAAACTGCGTGGTGATCTTGCGCAGCTCTGTTGCGCCGGTCTCGTTGGCCGCAATCTGTGCGGCAAGGTCGGCCATGTTCTGATCGACGTTGCGACAGGGGTATGGGCCAGACGCGAGCAGGTCACGGGCTGCCTCTTCACGCAGGGTCCCACGATCCACCAGCAAGAAGTTGTCGATCACGATGCCTTCTTCATCAATCGTGCGGCTGTCGGGCGGCGCGGAACCCGGGGTTTTGCCGCCAATATCTGCATGGTGCCCACGAGACGCCACGGTGTAGAGGATGTTTTCCCCCGCCGCGTCAAACACCGGAGTGATGACAGTCACATCCGGCAAATGCGTGCCGCCATTGAACGGGTTGTTCATCATGAACACGTCGCCGGGACGGATTTTGCCTGCGTTGGCGTGCAACACGGTGCGCACGCTTTCGGACATCGAACCGAGATGCACCGGCACGTGGGGAGCGTTGGCCACCAGGTCGCCGTTTTGGTCAAAGATCGCGCAGGAGAAATCATAGCGCTCTTTGATGTTTACCGAATAGGCGGTGTTGGCCAGTGTGGCGCCCATCTGTTCGGCAATCGACATGAACAGGTTGTTGAACACCTCCAGCATGACCGGATCAACAGAGGTGCCAATCGCCTCCTTGCGGGCCAGCGGAACAATGCGTTTGAGCACAAGGTTACCGCCCGCCGCGCAGGTCGCCTGCCAGCCGTCTTCGATCATATTGGTGCCGGTGGGTTCGGTCAGGATCGCCGGGCCGGTTACGCTGTCACCCACGGCCAATGTGGTGCGGTCAACCAATGGGATGTCCTGCCACGCGCCATTGAGGTGGAATGGCACAGTTGCGTCTGTGCGCGCGGCACCGGTTGGGTCTGGCATGGTCACCGGCTCACCGGTTTGGCCCACAGCCTCAGCTTCCAACACATCGATGATCAGGTCATCGGTGTCCGGCGCAAAGCCAAAGCGTTGCTTGTGGGCGGTGACAAAGTCAGACCGCATTTTGTCGGCGTTGCCAAACTCCACCGGTAAGCTCTGCTGTGCGCCTTGTGGACGGATGTGGGCGCGTTGCTCCACGATGATGTCCGCCTCGGCCACGCCCTGACTGGCCACTTCTGCACGGGCGGCGGTGGCGATTTCTGCCAGCTGCGCCGCGGCGTTGCTATCTTCCAACGCACAGCCCAGCTGCGCCTCGCGCATGGCGCGGATGTCGGCCAGCCCCATACCAAAGGCAGAGAGCACGCCAGCAAACGGGTGGATAAAGATGCTTTCCATGCCCAGCGCATCGGCCACCAGACAGGCATGCTGACCGCCTGCGCCGCCAAAGCAGTTCATGGTGTAGCGGGTCACGTCATACCCACGTTGCACAGAGATTTTCTTGATCGCGTTGGCCATATTTTCCACGGCGATACGCAGGAAGCCTTCGGCTAGGTCTTCCACCGATTTGTCGGTGCCAATCTCGGCCTTCAAGGCTTCGAACTTGGCGCGCACGGCGTCCGCATCCAGTGGCAGATCGCCGTTGGGGCCAAAGACATGCGGGAAGTGATCGGGGTGCAGTTTGCCCAACAGCACGTTGCAGTCTGTGACCGTGAGTGGGCCGCCGCGACGGTACGCACACGGTCCGGGATTGGCACCGGCGCTTTCAGGGCCCACCTGCATACGGCCGTCGCGATAGGACAGGATCGAACCGCCGCCTGCGGCCACAGTGTGGATCGACATCATTGGCGCGCGCATGCGCACTCCGGCAACCTCAGTTTCAAAGGAGCGTTCGTATTCGCCTGCGTAGTGGCAGACGTCGGTGGAGGTGCCGCCCATGTCAAAGCCGATGAGCTTATCAAAGCCCAGTTCTGCGGCGGAGCGCACCATGCCGACAACGCCCCCAGCGGGACCGGAGAGAATGGCGTCACGGCCCTGAAACAGGCTCGCGTCGGTGAGGCCACCGTTGGATTGCATGAACATCAGACGGTCACAGCCGCCTTGATCAGTGCCCAGCGCGTCAGCCACCTGATCCACATAACGGCGCAGGATTGGCGAGAGGTAGGCGTCCACCACGGCGGTGTCGCCACGACCCACCAGTTTGATCAGGGGGCTGGCCTCATGGCTGAGAGAGATTTGGGAGAAGCCAATCTCCTCGGCCAATTTACCAAGGCGTTGCTCGTGATCCGGGAAGCGATAGGCGTGCATCAAGGCGATGGCAACGGAGCGGAAGCCTTTGGTGTGCGCCTTAGCTAGTGCGGCACGGGCCGCACTTTCGTCCAGTTCGGTGATGATGTTGCCGTCCGCGTCTAGACGTTCGTCAATTTCGATGACCTCATCGTAGAGGAGTTCCGGCAGTTGGATGTCGAGGTCAAAAAGTTTCGGGCGATTCTGGTACCCGATCCGCAGCAAATCCCGCAGACCTTTGGTGATCAGCAGCACCACTGGTTCGCCTTTGCGTTCCAAAAGCGCGTTGGTCGCCACCGTGGTGCCCATTTTTACAGCAGCGATTTTGCCTTCAGGAATCGCCATGTCTGTGTCCAGTTTGAGCAGGGTACGAATGCCGTGTACCGCCGCGTCCCGATAGATTTCTGGGTTTTCGGACAAGAGCTTATGGCTGTGTAGCGCGCCGTCTGGGGCCTTGGCCACAATATCCGTGAACGTGCCGCCACGGTCGACCCAAAACTGCCACTTCTCTGCTGGTTGCGTGGACATGCCGTTCTCCTCGAATCAACTTTATTGTTGCTTTATGTTTATAACGCTGACAATTTGTCAACGTTATGTGATTGTAAGAATCAAAAAACGACTAGGGAGCACCTTATGAAACATGTAATCGCCTTTACGGCGGCGTTGGTCTGCGCCGCCCCTGCGTATGCAGATGCTTGGGACATGCCAACGCCTTATGGCGACAGCACCTTCCACACACAGAACATCGCCAAGTTTGCGGACGACGTGCGCGAAGCCACCAATGGGGATCTGGACATCACCCTACACAGCGCGGGCTCGTTGATCCCGCACGCGGAAATCAAGAACGCCGTACGCTCGCGCCAGGTACCAGCCGGCGAGTTCTTCCTGTCCCGCCTGTCCAACGAGGATCTGGCTTTTGGCATCGACAGCCAACCGCTGGTGGCGACCTCTTATGACGAAGCTAAGAAGCTTTGGGATGCGCAGAAGCCGGTTGTGACCGAACTGCTGGCTGAGCAGGGCCTGATGCCGCTGTTCTCCGTGCCATGGCCGGCGCAGGGTCTGTATACCAACGGTGAGATTGCCACTGTAGAAGACCTGAACGGTCTGCGCTTCCGCGCCTACAACGCCGCGCTGGAAGAGTTTGCCACGCTGGCCGGTGCCGCGCCGGTACAGGTTGAGGCCTCCAACATCCCGCAAGCGTTCTCCACCGGTCAGGTGCAGGCGATGATCACTTCGCCGTCCACCGGCGTGAACTCCACCGCCTGGGACTTTGTCACCCACTACAGCCCGATCAACGCTTGGGTGCCAAAGAACATCGTGGTTGTGAACCAGCGGGTGTTTGACAAGCTGAGCGATGACACCAAAGCGGCTGTTCTGGCGGCGGCAACCACCGCGGAAACCCGCGGCTGGGAAATGTCCGCGGCGGAAGCTGAAGCAAAAACTGCCGAGCTCGCAGCAAACGGCATTACCGTTTATGCGCCAAGCGCGGAACTGGTCGAAGGCCTGCAGGGCATCGGCAGCAAAATGCTGGACAACTGGAAAGCCAACGCGTCTGACGCCGCGCTGTCGATCTTGACCACATACCAGCAATAAGCACCATTCACGAGAGACCGGCGACACCCCGTGCCGCCGGTCTATTTGTGTCACCAAACCGACGGGGAGAGGTTTGTCATGCACCGTTTTCTTACCACAACTTATAAGGCCGCAGGGATGCTCAGCGCCTCTCTGATCCTGGCAATCTGTCTGTTGATCAGCGCGCAAATTGTGCTCAATGGCGTAGGCCGTTTGATGCCGGGCGCATTGCCCTCAACCATCCCATCTTACGCAGATTTCGCGGGCTTTATGCTTGCGGGCGCGACCTTCCTTGCAATGGCTTACACATTGCGCTCTGGTGGGCACATCCGGGTGAACCTCGTCGTGCAACGTTTGTCTCCCCGCGCGACACTGATCGCGGAGCTTCTCACACTTACCGTGGCCAGCGTATTTGTCGGCTATGCGCTCTATTTCAGTGGTGCGCTTGTATTGGAAAGCCTGCACTACGGCGACGTGTCCAATGGCATCATTCCCGTACCGCTTTGGCTGCCCCAGTCCGCTATGACCTTTGGCATTGGCCTGCTGTTGGTTGCCCTGCTGCACACATTGATTGAGCTGATCACCACCGGCACCTCGGTGCTCAACACCCCAGATGAGGTCTAAGCCATGGCTGATCCGTTGATTGCCCTGATCCTGCTGGGTCTTTTGTTAATTTGTCTCGCCGCAGGCCTGTGGGTGGCGATTTCGCTGGGCGTGGTCGCGCTCGTGGCGCTCTTGGCCTTCTCCAACGCCCCGGCCGGACTGGTGCTGGCCACCACATTCTGGGGCCACTCGCACAGTTGGGCTTTGACCGCTCTCCCCTTGTTTATCCTGATGGGAGAAATCCTGTTACGCTCGCGCCTCAGCAACGACATGTTCTCTGGGCTTGCACCGTGGCTGGGCCGCGCGCCGGGACGGCTTTTGCATGTAAACGTTTTTGGCTGCGCCATCTTTGCCGCTGTATCCGGCTCTTCCGCTGCCACGGCCGCCACAATCGGTCGAATGTCCGTACCAGAGTTGACCGAACGCGGTTATCCCCAGAGCCTGATCCTCGGCACGCTTGCGGGCTCGGCCACACTTGGCCTTTTGATCCCGCCATCGATCATCCTGATCGTCTATGGGGTGGCCACAGAACAATCGATTGCCCGCCTGTTCATTGCAGGCGTGTTGCCGGGCTTCATGCTTATCACTCTATTTGCAGGCTATGTGGCCGTGCGCGCCTGGATGAGCCCCGAGCTGATCCCACAAGAGGCCAAACAATTCAGCTTTGTCGAGCGCATCAAAGCCTCCCGCAACCTGATCCCAGTGGCGTTGCTGATCATTGGTGTGATTGGCTCAATTTACACAGGTTTGGCATCTCCTACAGACGCAGCGGCTTTGGGTGTGGTTCTGGCAACATTGCTGGCGTGGCTCTCCGGCGGGTTTAGTTGGAAGCTATTCATGGACGCACTGCTATCCGCCACGCGTACGTCCTGCATGATTGCCTTTATCCTGCTGGGTGCAGCTTACCTGTCTGTGGCGATGGGCTTCACCGGTTTGCCACGCAACCTCGCAACATGGATTGCCGAGATGAACCTCTCTGCGCCTATGTTGCTTTTGGCGCTGACCATCTTCTTTATCATCCTCGGCTGCTTTCTGGACGGCATTTCTGTGGTGGTGTTGACCACCTCCATCATCATGCCGATGATCGCCGCCGTTGGCATCGACCCGCTGTGGTTTGGCATCTACCTCGTGATCGTGGTGGAGATGAGCCAGATCACCCCGCCTGTGGGTTTCAACCTGTTTGTCATACAAGGCATGACCGGCATCAACATCCTAGAGGTGGCCAAAGCGGCCTTCCCCTTCTTCTTGTTGTTGCTCGTCGGCGTAGGCCTGATCGCCGTATTCCCGCAGATCGTGACCTATCTGCCCGAACTGATGAGCCGCTAAAGCGAGGCCGCGGCCCGGCTGGCCTGATCATATTGGCCAGACAACAAACGCAGACTGGAGGCGATGTCACGCATGTCGTCTCCACTCATATCCAAACGCGACAGCCCTTCGACAAAGCAGCGATCGCGCACGGTGCGATAGTCCTCGCACAGCGCGATCCCGGCTTCGGACGGGCGATAGAACACCTCTTTGCCGCGTTTCTCGGATTCAATCAGCCCCATCTTCAGTAGCTTTTTGAGCGCGTAATTGACGGTGTGACTGTCCTCAATATTGAGCAAAAATCCGATGTCTGTCAGTCTCTTATCCCGATCCCGGTGATTGAGATTGTGAAGCACAAGAATTTCCAGCGGCGTCATATCAGCGTTGCCTGCAGCCGCCATGCAGCGGGTCATCCAACGCGAAAAGGCGTTATAGGCTATGATCATGCCATACTCGACTTCCGAGGCTTCCCATCCGTCGCCTTCTGCAAGGTGGCGCGAAGAAACAATGCGTCGTTTTTCCATGGTGTGACCTCATCATATCGGTAATTTGCCAGCGTGTTTTCAGCGTACACGACCTCCCTCCCGACATGCAAACACACAAACTATTTGAGTTTTTCCCAATACAAGGCACGTCTCACGTAGCCGGTTGCCACCCCAAGATCGCACGTTATGCTTCCAAGGCACGCCTCTTAACCCCACGCAGGGAGCCGAGGCGGGCGCGTTTGGGGGAGACTAGGTGACACTTTTGGAAACGCAATGGCGAGGTATGCGAAGCGGCAAAATCGCTTTGGCCGCGCTATGGGTGAGCCTTCTGGGCACGCAACTCAGCGCTGATCAACTCCGGGTTTTGACCTCCATGCCGCCCGGTTTTTACCAGCCGTTTGTGGCGACCTTTTCCCAAAAGCATCCTGACGTCGAAGTCATCACGCTTAACAAAAACACCAACGCCTCAGTGGACGAAATCCTGCGCGGCAATGAGCGGCAATTCGATGTGTTTTGGTCGTCGTCACCCGAAGCCTTTGAATTGCTGCAACAGAACGGGCATCTGGCGACCGTGGCGGCCACCGGTGCCCCAGATGTGCATTCTTTTGCCTATTCGGCGCTTGGGTGGACCCAAAAACAAACCGGCACGACTGCGGCCTCCGCAGGTTGGGATGCGCTTTTGGCCCCGGAAAAGGCCGGCGCCATTGCCATGGCCCGCCCCTCGCGGTCAGGGTCCACACATATGGTGCTGGAACGGTCGTTGCAGGTGCGGGGCTGGCAAGAGGGCTGGGCCTATTTGCTGGAGCTAGCCGGCAATCTCAGCACCATCACGGCGCGCAGTTTCACCGTGCTGGATGGCGTGGCAAACGGGCGCTTTGACATAGGACTGACCATCGATTTTCTCGCCCATTCACGCGCCGAGGAAAACCTGAGCTTTGTCTATGGCACGCCGGTCATGGTGACCACTGCGCGGATTGCGGTTTTGGCGGATGGCAAGGTGCCGGAACAGGCCCGGACCTTTGTGGACTTTGTGGTCTCAGACGCGGGGCAACGGCTGTTGATGACGCCGGAAATTGCCCGCACGCCCCATGCGGCGCATATCCGAGCTGAGGCCACAGCGCCCTATCATCAGGTTTTGGAAGATGCGTTGACGCTGAACTGGCTCGAATATGATGCCGCGCTGGCAAGTGAGCGGTATTGGGCGGTGAACGCGCTGTTTGACGCCTTTGTGTTTGAGGTGTTTGACGCGCGCCGGGAGGCGTGGCGCAGGCTGCGGGTGCTCGAAGCGGACCTGGCCGCGCCAAGCGTGGCAATGCATGACATTCGCCGGCTGCTGACGACCATGCCAATAGCCGAGGACGCAGTTGGCAACGAAGGACGCGCGACCAACGCCAATGCCTTTGCCACCCTGTCAGAACGGCAAGAGACCAGTTTGCAAGAGTGGCGCGCGGCGTCGCAAGCTCTGCTGAACGAGGCGGACCGCTTGTTGAAGGTGTTGGAAGCGGAACAGACCAGCGATTTGGTGCGTGAGGAATGAGACTGCCAACCGTTTTGACCCGCGCGTCGGTGTGGAACCGGCTGCTGCTGACGATTTCGGGCATCATCCTAACCGTGTGGCTGGTGCTGGCGGTGTCGATCCTGTTCTTCCTGAAGGCCCAGCGCGATTATGCGGCGATTGCGTCAGAACAGATCCCGGCGCTGACAACCGTGAGCGCCTTGGCAGAGTATTCGGCACAGCTCTCAACAGTGGCAACACAGATTGTTGGGCAAAGCGGGACGCCAGACACAGCTGCGCAATTGGAGTTGAATGAGATTGTCTCTGGTCTGACGGCCAGCCTGGCCCCGATTTCGCAGACCGGAGGCACCGGGGAGGCGCCGGAGATTGTTGGACGGGTGAGCGATGGATTGGCAGACATTCAGAGGCTACAGAGGGCCATTGGACAGTCCGAGCGCGATATGGGCACGCAGCTCAATGCCTTACGCTGGCTGAATGCGGATGTGCAGGACGAGGTGGACCCGCTGCTCAGCGACTTTGCTTTCAACATCTCGATCGCCATGAGCAGTTTGGTGACCAGCGCCGATCCGGATTTTCGCGCGCGGCAGGCCCGATTGATCGAAGACGAAGGTCAACAGCGTGATACCGTGCGGCGGTTGGGGGACAGCACGGCCAACACGGTGACGTTGATTTTTCAGGCGGCGGTGGCTGAAAACCGGCAGCGGCTGGCGCAGTTGCAAGGCCTAACGGACGACGCCTTGGTGCGTATCGCGTCCCTGCAAACGCAGCTCCAAGACAAACCAGAGTTGACCACACTCCGGCAATCGGTGGAGGCTTTGGTGCCGGTTGCGACCAGCGAGACCGGCGTTTTTCGCTTGCGTCTGGCGTGGCTGGACGCACAGGCCGATATGCTTGCGAGCCTTGCAGCGCTGCAAACCGACCTCGGTAATCTTCAACTTGTGCTTTCGGCAGCAGGACGGGAACAACGTACACGGATTTTGGCGCAAACCGAGCGGTCCCGGCAGGACACCACATTAGCCATCCGCTGGTTGATTGGCCTGACTGCATTGGCGGCCTTGATCGGGTTTGGCGTTTTGTTTGGCTATATCCGCACCGGCATTGTGCGGCCGTTACGGCGAATGACCAAACGGTTGAGTGACATCGCGCAAGGGCAAAACCTGATGCTGCCACCCAACAAGGAAGATGATGAAATCGTGCAACTCTCTGTGGCGATTTCCGAGTTTGAACGTTCCATTCAAACTCGCGATGCGGCGCTAACGTCACTGGAAAGTGAGGTGCAGGAACGCCGCCGCGCAGTGGACACTCTGAAACAAACCCAGATGGAACTGATCCAGGCGGGGAAGATGGCCGCGCTGGGACAGATGTCGGCAGGCATTGCGCATGAGCTAAACCAGCCTCTGGCCGCGATGCAGCACCGTTTGCAATTGCTGGACGACTACGTGGCCGAAGGCGATGTCGAGATGACTGCGCGGCAGCTGTCCCGTCTGGACGGTCTGATTGAACGCATGACCCGCACGATTGCCTATCTGCGCAACTTTGCACGGCGTTCGGAGTTTAGCGAGGACAGGCTCGCATTGGATGAACTGGTGAGCGACTCTCTGGCGCTCTTAAAAGCACGGATTGCGCAGGAGGCCACCGAGATCACGGTGGCGGAAGATCTGCCCCAATTGACTGTGATCGGAGATAAAATCCTGATCGAACAGGTGCTGGTCAACATCCTGTCCAACGCGTTGGACGCCACCCAGCAGGCAGAGCGACCGAGCCAGATCTCCATCGGCGCCCAATTGGTCGACAACGCCGTGCATCTCGCGGTGCGCGACAATGGTGCGGGGTTTGACCTGATCCCAGCTGCCGAGGCGCTGGACCCTTTTGTGACCACCAAAGAGGTTGGCAAAGGGCTGGGACTGGGCTTGTCGATTTCCTACAACATCATGAAAGACCTGAACGGCGACTTGCAATTGAGCCCCAACACGGATGGGCCGGGTGCAACGGCAACGCTTGTTCTACGCAGGGGGGATGCAGATGCAGCCGCAGATAATCTTGGTAGATGACGACGACGACCTGCGCGAAGCGGTTCTGGATACCTTTGAAAAACAACAGCTGCCCGCCAAAGGGTTCGCCCGCGCAGCCGATGCCTTGGAAGCATTGGACCCGGAGTGGCTCGGTGTGGTGCTCAGCGATATTCGCATGCCCGGGATGGACGGCTTGGCCTTTCAGAAAGAAGTCAAACGCCTTGCGCCGGATGTGCCTGTGATCCTGTTCACCGGGCACGGGGATGTGCCGGTTGCCGTGCAGGCGATGCGCAATGGGGCCTTTGAGTTTCTGGAAAAACCCGTGCATCCGGATCACCTGCATCAGGTGGTTTTGCGGGCCTTGAAAATGCGCAACCTGCAGGTGGAACTGACCAACCTGCAACACAAGACGCGCGATACACTACCGTTGGAAGAACGGCTTGTGGGGCGTTCCAAAGTCATGCGGTTTGTGCGGCGTGACCTGCAAGCGGTCGCGCCGTTGCAAGTGGATGTGCTGCTGTGGGGGCAGGATGGCACCGGCAAGACCGCCGCTGCGCGGGCGATCCACGACTTGTCCCCCAATGCCAGCGGCACATTTGTTGTGGTGAACTGCTCTGCTGTCTCAAAGGACACTATTGAGCGCACGCTGTTTGAAGACGGCGGCGCGGTCACGCGGGCATCGGGCGGCACGCTACATTTGCAGGACGTGGAAGCCTTGTCAGATCAATTGCAAGCGCAGCTACTGCGAATTTTTGACAGCGCCGATGCGCCGCGCGTGGTGGCCTCTGTCAGTCGGAAGCCGGAGGACCTTCTGGCCGAGGGCAAACTGCGCAGTGATTTGTTGTATCGGATCAACGTGGCCCAGATTGAAATGCCGCCACTTAAGGAACGTGGGCGGGATGTGTTTGTCCTGCTGGACCACTTCATTCAACGCGCAGCTGCCCGACATGGCAAATCCCAAAAGGCGCTGCCAGTGCCGGATCTCGATGCACTTGGCAAATACACCTGGCCCGGAAACGTGCGAGAGTTGCGCAATGTGGCCGAGAAGCTGGTGGTCGGCTTGACGGTTCGACTGGACGAGCGCGCCTCAGCGACAGTCACGGAAACCTATGACGAAGCCATGCTTCGGCACGAGCGCGACCTACTCAGCAACGCGCTGCTTCAAAGCGGTGGGCGCAAGGCGGCAGCGGCAGAGTTGCTCGGCATCCCGCGCAAGCGGCTTTACCTGCGTCTGAAGCACTGCGGCATCGATTGAAAATCAGTCAATTTTGACACAATTTCACGTGTCAAAATTGACCCAAACCCACAATCCAAACAGTTTCAAAATCATCCGTTGAGCCTTTTGAGATTGGCTGACTAGGGTTTGACCATTGTTGGGCTATACTAACTTGGCCCATCCATGGGAGGAAAAAATGAAAAGAACTTTTCGCGCATCTGTGGCCGCTCTGGCCCTGAGCTCTGCATCCGCAGCTTTTGCGGCGGACACGGTGGTTGTGGTCACCTCGTTCCCCAACTCAATGACCGGCCCAATTGAGGCGGCTTTTGAAGCGGCCAACCCGGGCATTGATCTGGAGATCCTGAACAAGAAGACCTCCGCAGGTGTGAAATACATTCAAGAGATTTCGGACGCCAACACAGCGGACATCTTCTGGGCTTCCGCGCCGGACGCGTTTGAAGTGCTCAAGGGCGACGGGCTGCTGGCCTCTGTCGAGATCAACTCTGACGGCATCCCGGAAAAAATCGGTGCCTATCCAATGAACGACCCCGATGGCAAATACTACGGCTTTGCCGCCGCTGGGTACGGCATCATGTGGAACGAGCGCTACCTGAAGGCCAAGAAGCTGGAGCCTGCCAAGAACTGGGCGGACCTGAAAGACGCCGCCTATCACGGCCACGTGGGCATGTCCGCACCATCCCGTTCTGGCACCACCCACCTGACCGTAGAAACCGTTCTACAGGGCGAAGGCTGGGACAAGGGCTGGTCCGAATGGAAATGGATCGCTGGCAACTTCTCCACCGTGACCGAGCGCTCGTTTGGGGTGCCAGATGGGGTGAACACAGGTAACTTCGGCCTTGGTATTGTGATCGACTTCTTTGGCTTCAGCTCCAAAGCCTCCGGTTTCCCGGTGGACTTTGCCTACCCAGATGTGACCGCATTGGTGCCTGCCAACATCGCTGTGGTGAACAATGCACCAAACGAGGCGGCGGCAAAGACCTTTGTTGAATACCTGCTTACCCCGGAAGGCCAAGAAGTATTGCTGGACCCGGCGATCATGCGTCTGCCGATCAACCCGGCAACTTATGCAAACGCGCCAGAGGGCTTCCCGAACCCGTTTGAGGACGGCTCGATTGGGGCGGCGGTGAAGTTTGACGTGGCCAAATCCGGGGCGCGTTACAATCTGGTGAACTCTATGTTTGACGTGATGATCACCTACCGTCTGGACGACCTGCGGGCCGCAGTTGGCGCGGTGCAGCAGGCCGAAGCCAAACACGCCGGTGGCGACAATGCCGAGGCCAAAGCGCTGATTGCAGAAGCGCGCGCCTTGATTGATGCCAACCCGATTGACGAAGCCAAGTCTTTGGATGCGGATTTTGCGGGCATCTTCACCAAGAAGCGCAAGAAAGCGACCGACACCGTGGGCGAGCGTCAGGCTGAAGTTGAACAGCAGTGGGACGCCATGGTGGTGGAAAACTACCGCAAAGCCAAGGAACTGGCGGACAAAGCCGCCGCCCTGTAAAGGCCCCCTCCCCGAGGCGGCACTCTGCCGCCTCGTTTCCCGCGCTTTGGTGCAGGTCACTCCCCGGCACCAAAGCCACTCTCCTCTAAATTCTCGGGTAATTTCCCATGTCGAATGCCTCGCCGCACTCAAACGGCGGTCCGTCTCTGCTTGACCGTCTTCCGGCGTCGATCTTTCCGCGCGTGTCTGGGCTTCATGCCGCCGCGCTGATCATTGCCATCCTGCTGATCGGCCTGCTGATCATTCCCGTCCTTCAGGTGATCTACGTTGCCTTTCTGGACCCCAACACCGGGGCCCTGACGCTGCAGAACTTTGTGGACTTCTTCCGCACCTCACTGTTCCGCGAAAGCTTCTGGAACTCATTTTACGTCTCCGCCATGTCCGTGGTGGTCGCCACCGTCATCGCTCTGCCGCTGGCCTATATCACCACCCGCTTTAACTTTGCCGGGTCTGTGGTGATCCAAAGTCTGGGCTTCATCCCGCTGATCATGCCGCCCTTTGTCGGCGCGGTGGCGATGCAGCTGATCTTTGGCCGCAACGGCACGCTCAACCTGCTGATGGAAGAGAAGTTTGGCATCAACATCCCTTTCATGGAGGGGCTGAACGGCGTCATTCTGGTGCAGTCGATCCACTACTTCCCGTTTATCCTGATCAACCTCTCCACCAGCCTACGCAACATCGATCGTTCGATGGAAGAGGCCGCACAAAACCTGGGTTCCCAAGGCATGCGCCTGTTCCGCCGGATTGTGTTCCCGCTGGCCATGCCGGGCTACATCGCAGGTGCCGCGCTTGTCTTCATTAAGGTGTTTGACGATCTTGGCACGCCGCTGCTGCTTAACGTGAACAACATGCTCGCGCCCCAGGCCTTTTTGCGGATCAGCTCGATCGGGATCAGCGACCCGATGGGGTATGTGATCAGCTTCATCCTGGTGGCTTTCTCGATCTTTTCGCTCTGGGCGTCCTTCCTGGTGATGCGCGGCAAAGACTACTCCACCGTGCAAAAAGGCGGCGGTGGCCTGTCGAAACGTGACCTGCGCACCGGTGAAAAAGTCGCAGCCTATGCGGTGGTTGGCCTGATCTTGTTGCTGGTGCTCAGCCCGCACATCGGCTTGACCCTGCTCAGCTTTGCCACCATCTGGAGCTTTGCACCGCTGCCGGACGGGTTTACCATCCAGAACTACATCGTGATGTGGGAGAACTCGAAGCAGTTCATTGCCAACACGGTGATCTATGCGGGTATCGCAGCCGTGCTGGACGTGATCATTGGCACCGCAATTGCCTATATCGTGATCCGCACTGGCATCTGGGGCCGCAAATCGCTTGACTACCTCGCCACCGCCGCGCTGGCTGTGCCGGGTGTGGTGCTGGGCATTGGCTACCTGCGCGTGTTCCATTCCATCGACATCCCGTTCACGGACAAGCCGATGGCCAGCTGGTGGGTGATCATTGCGCTTGCCCTGATGATCCGGCGTTTGCCCTATGCTCTGCGGGCCTGTACCGCGGCCCTACAACAGGTGTCGTTGGCACTGGAAGAAGCAGCGGAAAGCCTTGGCGCGACCAAAAGCTCCACCATCCGCCGGATTGTCATCCCGCTGATGTCGGGCGGCATTCTCGCAGGCTTTGTGACCTCCTTTGCCACTGCCGCGGTGGAACTCTCTGCCACCATCATGCTGGTGAGCTCGGAAAGTGACGCGCCGTTGGCCTATGGCATCTACCTCTTCATGCAAACGCCGTCCGGACGTGGCGCAGGCGCAGCCCTTGGTGTGGTTGCGGTCATCATCGTCGGCCTCGGCACCTTCCTGTCGCAGCTGATGATTGAGCGCGACAAGAAATTCAAATCCACGGATCAGTCGCACTAAAGGTGCGGGAGTAAAGAACTATGACAAATCAATTGGTCGGAATTGAAATCAACGATCTGCACCTTTCCTTTGGTGAAACAGAAGTGCTGACCGGGGTAAACCTCGACATCCAGCCCGGCGAGTTCTTCGCCTTTCTCGGCCCCTCCGGCTCCGGTAAATCCACCCTGCTGCGTTCCATCGCGGGCTTCGGTCCGACCCCACGTGGCAGCATCCGCATTGGCGGACGTGATGTGGTCAACCTGCCGCCCTGGAAGCGCAATGTCGGTATGGTGTTTCAGTCCTACGCGCTGTGGCCGCATATGTCGGTGCGCGACAATGTTGGCTTTGGCCTCAAGGAACGCAAAGTGCCGAGCACTGAAATTGCCCCCCGCGTGGATGCCGCGCTGGAGCTTGTCGGGCTGTCCCATTTGGCAGACCGCATGCCCAACCAGCTTTCCGGCGGTCAGCAACAACGGATCGCATTGGCCCGAACCGTGGTGGTGGAGCCTGAGGTCCTGCTGCTGGATGAACCGTTGTCCAATCTGGACGCCAGCCTAAGAGTACAAATGCGCCGGGAGCTTCTGGCGTTGCAGCGCAAACTTGGCCTGACCACCATCTTTGTGACCCACGATCAAGAAGAGGCCAACACCACCGCAGACCGGATGGCGGTGCTCGACAAAGGCGTGATCCAACAAATCGGCACCCCACAAGAGCTCTATGACACCCCGCAAAACCTGTTTGTGGCGGAGTTTCTGGGCACGGCCAATATTCTTGGCGGTCAGGTGGAAACAGACGGCAGCGCCAAACGCTTTCGCACAAGCGCAGGTGATGTACTTCCATTGAGTGAAGGGCACGCCGGGGCCGGCTCTATTGTTCTTCGGCCGCAAAACATGCAGATCGTCGATCAGGCGGCAGCCGACACCCTGCCCGGCACCATTTTGCATCGCGAGTTCATGGGTAGCCAGGTACGCTACATCGTGCGCACCTCCGGCACGGAAATGATTGTCGATCAGTTCCACCATGTCGGCCATGACTGGCGTGATACCGGCAGTGATGTACACCTGAAGGTCAACACCAACGAAGCGGTAATTGTCGCCTCATGAGCTTCACCTACACCGGCCCGCGCCTGCTCCTGTTGCGCCATGGCGAAACGGAATGGAACCGGCAGGGTCGGCTTCAGGGCCGCAAAAACTCCCCCCTCACGGACCTGGGGCGGGCGCAAGCCCGCCAACAGGGAGAGATTCTGAAAAAGATCCCCGGTATTGAGACCTTTGATGCGGTGTGCAGCCCTTTGGGGCGAGCACAAGAAACCGCCCGGATTGCGCTGGGTGCGGTCAGCAAGCTACCCCGACTGGATTCAAACGTTGCCGAAATCAATGCCGGAGACTGGGAAGGCAAAACCTTCAAAGATATCTATAGCGCTTATCCTCAGTTTGACGAAAAAGATCTCATGAGGATGTTTTTGACGGCGCCTGGCGGCGAAGGTTTTGACGGCTTGCGCGACAGGTGTGTGACGTTTCTCAATCAACTTGAACACCCAACGATCCTTGTTTCCCACTCCGTCACTTTGTGCATGATCCGCGGGCTTATTCGCGGATTAAGCCGTCAAGAGATAGAGGCGTTGAGTCGCCCACAGGGCGTTGTTTTGGATGTCAAAACTGGTCAGGAGACTCTGTGGAGTCTCCCTCTGCAGGCGGATGGTTTCGCGCGACCCCAATGAGGGTTTCGCGCACAGCAGTCAGCTTATGGCAAATCATCCAGAGGCATTGGGAACAAAAGACTGCCTGTCTTGAGCTCCCATACCGAGGTAGTCCACCCACAAATCCGTTGCCTCGTTGTCGCGACGATATCGATCAATCTTGTCATACAAACACCTATCGCAACCGTCTTGAGTTCTTCTTACTTTATAGTAAGCGGCTTCTTACGCTGTCTCCAAGTCGGCGGTGCGGGGTCTGATTGATTGCATTGTGCTGCCCGCAAATGCGGATGTTTGGAAGCTGTCTGTGGAAGTGTCTATTGCCGTCTTTTTGGCGATGTCAGCCCCTGTCTCGCCACTGAGCGCCAGAGGGCATTTGCCCCTTTGCGAGGACACTGATTTTATTGTTTGGAATTTTTGGTTGCGGGAGCAGGATTTGAACCTGCGACCTTCAGGTTATGAGCCTGACGAGCTACCGGGCTGCTCCATCCCGCGACACTGTTTTTGGGCTCC
>WKFK01000016.1 GCA_014872815.1 Paracoccaceae bacterium | reverse complement strand
GTTGTGGACCTCGCCGTCAAAAATGGCATCGCTATTGAGGTCGACTTCTAAGCGACTAGAACCGCTCAAAAAATGTGCCTCCGTTACCCAAGGGGTTGCAGGTGCTTTGGTTTGGGGGTTAGCGACAGGTGGAAAAAGCCGGTTGGCGCGCTGCTGCGTTGAGGTGGCGACGTGTCTCTTCAAACACGGCGCAGGCGGCGTCGATCAGGCGTTGTTCCTGTGGGCTGCGGTAGGTGCGCCGCTTTGCCAGCGTTTCTCGAGGTTGTTCCTGTTTTGCTTCGCGTTGGGTGTTTTCGGTGCGATGTGAGCGGCGCGGGTTCGCTGTTGCGCGGGGGGAGCGTCGTTTAGGGCGTACAGTTTTGGGACGTGGGTCGCGACCTGCTGTGGTGGCGCCCATTTTGTCTTTTTGCAGGCGGTGGTGCGCGACGGCGTCATAGGCCGCGTTGATTTCCCCCATGCGGCGGGAGGCTTCCTCCGGATCGGTGCGGGCCAAGTCAGGGTGGTAACTGCGGACCAGTTTACGCCAGGCAGACCGCATCTCTTTGTCAGATACATCAGGGGTCACTCCCAGCAGCTCATAGGCCTGTGCGATGTCGTTGTTCATGCCCTGTCCCTCGTGTCCCTGCGTGCGGTCGTTAATCATTTGGTAATAATTTGATCTACCTTTTTCGAGATATGTCTGGAAGCGAGGGCGGTGACCGTTGGTTAACACTTCTAAGAGTTAACCTTGATCTAGCCGCAGGGGTGCAAAGTTTTGTCCCAAAACAAAAAGCCCCAACGCGGTGCGCCGGGGCTTTTCGAGAATTGGTATGGGAGAGATCAGTTCACTTTGATCAGGTGCTGGGCAACCATATCGTGATCGAGCCACAGAACCGGGCCATCCGGTGCGCCGGAAGAGCCAAAGATCAGCGCGCCGGTGGCGTTCACAACATGCTGGCTGAGCACATCACTCACGAGCACCTTGCGGTTGCTGTGCAGCGCCACGATATCTTGAGACGTGCCCACAGTCATGTCGACCTGATCGGCGGAGTTGGCCATGGGCCACGCGGTGAAGTTATAGAACGGCTGCATGGCGTCGCTCTGCTGATAGTCCTGAACGGTTTTCAGCACGCTTTCCAACGACACGTCGTCTTTGAGCAGACCTTGGCACTCTGCCCAGAGCGCGTCGACCCAGGCACCGCCGCCTTCATGGCGCAGCGCTTCTAGTAGCGGCAGCAGGGACAGCTCGATGCCCGCAAAAACATCGGAAGAGTTGGTGCGGATCTCCGGGCAGTTGTAGACAGTGGCTTTCACGCCGTTGTCCCATGCCGTTTGGGCAAACTGCTCCAGGCGCATTTTGGCGTAGCCCTGGGTGTAACTGGTGTAGGTCTGCCAGCGGTACTCGCCACCGATCAGCACACGGGTGCCGTGGTAGCCATATGCTGAATAGCGGACCTGACCACCGTTGGCCTCGATCTTGCCGCGCAGGTCGGCGCTGTGTTCCAGCAGGTGGCCAAAGCTGTTGGCGGTCACTTCGTCAAAGTTCTGCAGGATCAGCTTGCCGAGGTCGGCGTCCAGCAGGGCTTGAGAGGACATGTGACGTGCGCCGCGGCCTTTGTAGATGCGGTTGGCAATTGCCAAGAAGGCTTTGGCGCGAGGAATGCCGCCCGCCATAGTGTGGGCAAAGTGCACGTTTTTGCCGGCAGGAATGTGTGCGGCAACCGCGCCCATCACTTCTTTCAGCGCACCGGTGAAACGGGCGGTTCCGATCTCGCGGCAAGCGTCAACCTTGTCCCAGTCGAGTTTGAACTCCTGCCAGTTGTCCAGGGTCATCTCTTTGAGCATGTCGGTTGGGGTTTCTCCGCCTTCAGGCGCGTCCATGTCAAAGCCCGCCATCAGCGGGATGTTGATGATCTTGCCTCCAAGGTTCTCTTCGGCCTGGGCCAGCTCTTCGTCGGTCAGCGCGCGCAGGGTGCCGTCGTCTTCGCGGCGGCCCACGGTGATGCCGACAATGGTCATTCCGGCCGCTTTGGCGGAGTCGATCAGGCCGGTGGCGTAGCCGCGGCCAAAGAGCTCGCCAAAGAGGACAAACACGTCACCTTCGCCATAAAGCGTGTTGTCGGGCAGGTGTGTCAGAGGGATAGACTGTTCCATTGTGTCTTTCTGTCTTCTGTGGTCGTGCAGGGCCAAATCGCCCGCAGCGGAAAATGATTTCTGTCTAATTGCCTGAGAGGCGCGTCAGGGTCAAATCCAGAAACGATTTGACCGCCAATTGCAACCGGATTTGGGTGAGGATCCGCGGTTTGCGTCATTCTGATTTGTGCGTGCGGCGGTATTCACGTGGAGAGAGCCCGGTTTGCGAGCGAAAGAAACGGGCAAAATGCGACTGGTCGGTGTAGCCAAGAGCTTCTGCGACGCTAGACACATTATGGGCAGGATCAGAAAACATTTGTTTGGCGACATCGATGCGCAGGCGTTTGATTTCGCGCGCCAGAGTGGTGTTTTGCAGTTTCAGGGAGGACGTGAGGCGTGCCGGTGAGATGCCGAGGGCCTGTGCGTGGTCTGCGACGGTTTGAGAACGGTCTGCCAAAGTGGGACGTGCCGCGGCGCGCAGGGCGCTGACAATCGAAAGGTCCGTGTTTCGCGATGCTGGCGCATCATTGGATCGCGTGTCTTGTGCGCGCACCGGCAACGTGAGCCAGGCGCTTGGGAAAGACAAGGCCAGGCCGGAAATCGTGGCGTGCTCTACAACAACATCGGAGAGGGTTTCCGGCAAAGCCTCCGGAAAGGCTGTCGCCAATGTGACGTGCTTGGGCAGCCAGTGGGATTGCGCCAGATACTGCAGCGTTCGGATGTGCAGGCCCATGCCAAAACCCTCAACTTGCACGGGGGCTTGGTGGGTTTGAACCGTGCGGTTCACGGTGTAGGTAGCTTGAAGCGCGTCGATCTTCAGAGTGTGGCGTACAGAGCTGGCTTGTTGTGGAACGCTTAGCAAGAACCGCGTGTAGTAGTCGCCAATGGTGCGAGCATTATCGAAAGCGTCCTGGGCGGGCAGCCAGGCTTTCATGTCGAAGCTATCGGCCACGTGGTACCCGAGGTGCGGGTCCTTGGCTTTATCCGCGAGGCTGTTTGTGAGTCCATAGATGATTTCGGCGTGTACGGCTTTTTCAGGATCACGCAAATCTTCGGCAACAAGACCAAAGGATTTTAGCGTGGCTTCGACATTGGCGCCGCGCGCTTTGGCGAGCTCAACAAAGGGGCGGAGCAGCTGGGCTTTGACAAAGCCGTCATGTTTGGTCGGCATGGAACGCGCTCCAGTTTGTTATACAGTCACTTTTAGGCCAGTTTTGGCGAGCTTGTCGGCCATTTTTTTGCAGGTTGTGCGGAAAATTGATCGAAACTGGCCGGAACTGCGCAACACGCTCAAGTAGTATTGTGGAGAATTCTACAGGGAGCGCCATTATGTCTAATCGAATTGTCTCAGGTTTTGTATCTGCTGTTGTCGGTTTGTTTGCCTCGTCTTTGGCGGCGCAAGAGGCTGCACCACAAACACTTTTTACCAATGTTCATGTGTTTGACGGTGTAAACGAGGCGCGGATTGAGAATGCGTCTGTGCTGGTGGAAGGCAACCTGATCAAGGCTGTGAGCACGGAGGCGATTGATGCGCCGGACGCCACGGTGATTGATGGCGGCGGGCGGACGCTGACGCCTGGGTTTGTTGAGGCGCATGCGCATTTGATGCTGATGGGCCCAAGCTTGCCCGCAATGGAGGCCAACACCACTTGGGAAGATTTTGCCATTCATGGCACGCGGATGGCCGAGATGTATCTCATGCAAGGGTTCACAACTGTGCGGGATGCCGGTGGCGGCAATGGCGGCTTGCGACGTGCCATTGACAGCGGACAAATTGTAGGTCCGCGCTATTATCCATCCGCGGCCTTCATCGGCACGCGCGGCGGGCACGCGGATTTTGCCAATTTCACAGCGCCTCCGGGATCTTCGACAAACCTTGGACGTCTCAATATGGCGCAAGAGGCCGATAATGTCGGCGATGTGCAAAAGTTCGGCCGCAACAACTTCCGCATGGGCGCGACGCAGCTCAAGTATATGCAGTCCGGTGGCGTTGTTTCCGCTTTTGACCCGTGGCAATTGCTGGCAGGCTCACCCGAAGAAATTGAAGCGGCGGTGCAAGTTGCCAATGAGTATGGCAGCTATGTGATGGCTCACTCTTACCGTAAAGAGGCGATTTTGGGGGCATTGGAAGCGGGCGTGATGTCGATCGAACACGGTTTCTCGTTTGACTGCGAAATTGCCGAAGTCATGAACGCCAAAGGCGCTTTTATCACCACCAATCTCACGGCATTTGATCCGGGGCTGCTTAGCATTCCTGCGGTTGCCAATGTGCCCAGCAGTTTGGCAAAAGCAAAATCCGCGTCTGCGACTTTTGCAAACTACATTCCCAATATGCAGGAATGCCCCGTCAAGCGCGCGTTCCAGACCGATTGTGTGGGCTCGGTAGAGGCCTGTAATATTCAGATTGCCTATGAAAAGAAACTGAACAATGACTTCTTTGGACCCTACGCGTCCTTGGTAACCTTAACTTCGGTTGGTGGCGAGTTGGTTGGCTTGTCCGGGGACTTCACCAACCCCTATACCGCAGGCAAGCTGGGCGTGATCGAAGAAGGAGCGTATGCGGACATCCTCTTGATGGACGGCAATCCTCTGGAGGATTTCTCAGTGGTTGGCACCGGGGACAAATGGTTTGGCGCGGATCCGCGTCCAGCGAGTCCCGAAACCCTGCGGATCATCATGAAAGATGGTGTGATTTATAAGAACACGCTGGACTAATTGCGATGTTGCGCCCGCTGCGACAAGGTGGGCGCATGTTTTTCTGATGGAGATGGGGCGTGACCTTCAAGCCAGTTTGTTTGATCACCGCAATGGCGCTCTCTACCGCAGGTGCCTTGTCTGCACAGGAGCGCGGATTGTCTGGTCCGTCATCGGTTGCGGCGGAGCTGGAGCCGGGCGACGGTTTGACCGATCCGCAGCTGCGCTCCAATTTTCCGAGGAATGTGGCGCCAAGCTGGTTTGCCTGGAAAGACGGGCTGGCCGAGAATGGCTTCAAGTTCAACTTTGACTATCTCGCGCTGGGCCAGTGGAGCGATTTGAACGCAGCGGAAGACAGTTCTGCTGGCGGTATGTTTCGGTTTTACGGCAATTGGGCGGCGACCGAGAATGGCAGCCTGACGTTCAAGCTGGAGCATCGGCACGCCTATACTGATGTGGCGCCGCAGAACCTTGGGTTTGCAGCTGGGGCAACGTTTATGCCGGGCACGGCGTTTAACGACAATGGCACGTTGTTGACCAACTTGTTCTGGACGCAGCGTGCGCCCGAAGGTGGTTGGAGCTTCCAGGCGGGGCAGATTGATGTGACGGACTTCTTGGATATCTACGGCGCGGTGAGCCCCTATTCCGCATTCCAGAACCTGTCGTTTAATACCAACCCAACAATCAATGCACCGAGTCCTGGATTGGGCTTGGCTGGCGGCGTTTGGCTTGGCGATACCGTCTATGCGGTGGGCAGCGTGGCTGATGCCAATGCGGACCCATCTGATCCAGGGTTTGATGTTTTTGATCACGGCAAGCTGTTCAAAAGCTTGGAGTTGGGTGTCACCAGCGCGCGGGACCGGATTTATTTTGACAATGTGCATTTGACGCTTTGGCACATTGATGCGGATGCCAGTAAAAACAGGGCAGAAGACTATGGCGCAAGTTTCTCGGCGGCTTGGTTTGTCGACAATACATGGTTGCCATTCTTGCGCGCCGGTGTCGCGGATCAAGGTACGGGATTATACAAACGCTCTTTGTCTACTGGCCTGGCGTATTACGGACGTAACACCGATGCGGCTGGGGTTGGGTTGAATTGGGCGGAGAGTGCCACTTCCACCCAGACGCAGTTTACAGCGGAACTGTTTTACCGTTTCTCGCTGTCGTCGGGTCTTCAGATTACGCCTTCAATTCAGGTGATCGACACCCCCTTGGATAATCCGGGGTTGGGCGCAGTGACCGTGCTGGGGCTGCGCACCCGATTGGTGTTTTAAAGCCAGTCTGCGTGTTTGTGAGTCGGCGCTGTTAGCGCATGATCTGTTTTCGCAAAATTTGGCCGGTACGAATTGTCACACCTTCGGGAATGCAAATGTTAGCGCCCGCATGACTGCGGGGGGCGATTTTGCTGTGTTTCAATACGTTAACAACTTCTTTCCAAGTCCTTAAGAACATGGGTTTTCTGGCTTTCGTTAGAAAGAACTTTACAGCGCTGTGCGGGTGGCCGGAAAAATATTTACAGATTTTTTGTTTTATTTCCGTGCTTTGTTCCCTTGTTTTCACAAATCCCTATTCTGACCTCGGGGTCTTGAGCCAATTGGCTTGAGTGAGGAGATTTTAAAGTTTTTGACCGAGGGAGGAGCCTTCATGTCGTTGGACACCAATGTATCCGCCAGCCCGTTGCCATCCGCAGAGCTGACCAAAGACGCACATATTGATACCGCCAAATACAACGAAATGTACGCGGCCTCAGTGTCTGATCCTGAGGGGTTTTGGCGGGAGCATGGCCAGCGTGTGGACTGGATCAAGCCTTACACCAAGGTGAAGAACACC
>WKFK01000012.1 GCA_014872815.1 Paracoccaceae bacterium | reverse complement strand
GCAGGTTCAAATCCTGCTCCCGCAACCAAAAAATACACCAAATTACAACGTCATGAGTTTTGAGCGATGCGCTTGAAGCAAGCACTGTGTCGTTATGGTCCCCATTGGGATTTGCCAATGTCAACAAGACAGCAAGGGCTCCCTCCAGTGACATAGCCGAATTGAGCCGTAAACTTCCGTGTAGCCGTCGAGCGGAACGATGGGACCATCAAACGGATATCCTATCTACACGACTTGAATAAGACGACCCCATTGGCAGTCGACGCACCTTTCTCTTAAAGTACCCAGTATGACGCGTGCTCCGGTTCAACAGGCAAATGCCAAAGTTATAGCGCAGCAATGACTATAGAGGTCTTGCTGCCCGAATTGCGTGCCTACGCCATGTCTAATGCGTCGCTGGGCCTTTGGCAGATCAAAAAACGGTCCCCCAAAATCTCAGAAACATTACACTTACAGTCGTTCGAGCGCAAAGACGCCTAGCCAAATCCAGTGACCAAAAAGAAGAAAAGCTTGCCAGAGGTGCAGTCATTCAGCCTTGAAGTGATGTCCAAGAACGACGACAACGATGTCCCACCTTGACGTTATTGGACGGCCACCCCATTCGGACCGTACATACCTATGCCTTCGAATACCCGATACTTGAGCCTATGGGCGCCAACATCAGGCTCTACTTGCGTAGACCCACTTCGTGAGTTGAGGCCGTTTGACACTGTCCGCGACAATTACAAGGAGTTGGGCCAGTCAGCCAACCTCAGGGCTAAATGACCATCGGCATTTGAGGGGCTTCGGGTACTCCGGTATGGTCGCACAAGCACATTCCGTGTCTAATGAACTGTTCTAATAACGGATCCAATTCCCTGAGCTATTGGGATGTTCGCTGTGCATTCAGCCCAAACAAACGGGCTCAGAGCCGTGTTTGAAAACCAGAGGACCGATTTGACGTTGGAGATCTGCTCCCACTTGAAACGGCCGACGTGGGATAAAGGCAAGGATTGAAATAAAAAATGCGCTGCGGCATTGTCCGGCTCATGGAATTTTTGGACTTTGGACATAACCCCTGGCTGGTGGCGATTTCGCTCATTGTAGCTCTGGTGGCTGGGGCCACTGGGCTATCCTTGACAAGGGATTTGTCTGAAAGGTCTCTTTCGCAGCGAAGGCTCGCAATCGCTTTGGGCTCCATTGCCCTTGGCGGTGGTATTTGGTCAATGCACTTCGTGGCCATGTTGGGACTTAAGCTGCCTATCCTGTTCTATTATGATGCCGCAATCACGCTCGCTTCAGCGCTGATTGCCATCCTGATGGTGGCTCTTGCCCTTGTACTTTTGCATTTCACGGACCGCTCGAAGGGGATCATCGTGGCGGCTGGTGCCATTGTTGGTGCAGGGATTTTGGCAATGCACTATGTCGGTATGGCAGGCATGCAATTGTGCAAACCCGTCTACACTGTCTCAGGTGTGCTTGGGTCGTCGGCGCTTGCGATTGTTCTCTGCATCTTGGCGATAGGCATTGCCTACAATGTGCGGTCCAACAAAACGATTTTGATCGGAACGCTTTGCTTCGGCGCTGCAGTGTTTTCAGTACACTTTCTGGCCATGGCGAGCACAAATTTTGTTGCGTTGGAGACCATACGCGAGTTTGGTCCGGTGATCAGCAATGAGGCCATGGCAATTGGTGTCATCCTTTCAAGCTTCGTTATCTTTGGGGCGTTTCTTTGGGTTGGAACCACATATCTAGTTCCTGCGCAGGCTTCTGCTACCGAAGGGGACGCCGCGGAAGAGACACCCACGCCAGTTCTCCCTACAACGCCTCGCATCCCCTGTGAGCGAGATGGAGGCAAAGTGTTCGTGTCCGCGACAGACGTGGCATTTGTACGCGCCGATGGTCACTACACCCAAGTTTACACCCTAAGTGAGAAGTACTTTTGCGTCTGGCCAATCACGGAAGCCGTGAAGCGACTGGAACCCACGGGCTTTTTGCGTGTGCACCGCAGCTATATCGTGAATCCAAAGCGTGTCACTCGGTTTGAACGCACCAAGGACAAAGGCCAATGCAGCTTTGGAGCGGCTGATTTACCGCCAGTGCCGGTCAGTCGATCTAACCTAAAGGCTGCTCAGACCGCTTTCGGCTAACACGTCAGTCATTCACAGGCGCAACTCGTGCGGTAACTGGCGCATTTCGTGCAAAACACGCGAAAACAAAGCGTTTCTCCGAGAAAATCACGCTGCCTCGGGCCAGCCTCTTTTCTAGCCAGAACAATTGCTGAAGGGAGGAGAGGCAATGATTCCAGCTGCCTTTGAATATTACAGGCCCAAGGACATGGCGGGCGTCTTGTCCGTTTTGCAGGAGCACGGCGATGACGCGCGCGTGCTCGCGGGCGGGCACAGCCTGATCCCGATGATGAAGCTGCGCATGGCGGAGGTGCCGCATCTGATAGATCTTCAAGATGTGGAGGGGCTCGGCGGTATTTCGGTCGACGGCGACACCGTTCGTATCGGCGCCATGACCACGCAACACGACATCATCGACAACGCCGCGCTTGCCGCTGCCGCGCCGATCATGCGCGAAGCGTCTTTGCAAATCGCGGACCCACAAGTGCGCTACATGGGGACGGTCGGTGGTAACGTCGCCAATGGAGACCCGGGCAATGACATGCCCGGTCTGATGCAGTGTCTTGACGCCACATTTACGTTGGTGGGCCCGGATGGCGAGCGCACCGTGGAGGCGCGCGACTTCTATGAAGCTGCATATATGACCGACCGGGAGGATGATGAGATCCTCACCGCCGTGTCCTTCAAAGCGCCGAAGGGCGGCTACGCCTACGAAAAGCAGAAGCGCAAAATCGGTGACTATGCCACTGCCGCAGCCGCTGTGTTGATCACCAAGACGGATGGCAAATGCTCTGCAGCCTCCATCGCGATGACCAACCTGAGTGACACGCCGATCTGGTCCGAAGCTGCAGCCGAGGCGCTCGTGGGCACATCGCTGGACGACGCGGCCATTGCCGCGGCCGTTGCCGCCATGCTGGGCGACATCGACCCGACCGACGACAACCGGGGGCCGGTCGAATTCAAACGCCACGCCGCATCCATCATCCTGCGCCGCGCCATTGAAACCGCTTGGTCGCGAGCCTGAGGGAGAGACACATGTCCAATAAGAAACACATCAAAATGACCGTGAATGGTGAAGAGCAAGAATTCCTCGCCGAGCCACGTGAGCTGCTGATCCACACATTGCGGGAACGTCTGAACATCACCGGTCCGCACATCGGGTGCGAAACATCCCATTGCGGCGCCTGCACCGTGACGCTGAACGGCAAATCGGTGAAATCTTGCACCGTCTTTGTGGCGCAAGCCGATGGGGCCGACATCACCACCATCGAAGGACTCGGCAATCCCGACAGCCTGCACGTGCTGCAGGAGTCGTTCAAAGAGCATCACGGGCTGCAATGCGGCTTCTGCACGCCGGGTATGATCACCCGCGCGTCCAAGCTGCTCGAAGAGAACCCGAACCCAACCGAAGAAGACGTGCGCTTTGGCATGGCGGGAAATATCTGCCGCTGCACCGGCTATCAGAACATCGTGAAATCCATCCTCGCAGCCGCGAGCGAGATGAATGCAGCCAAGGAGGCGGCAGAATGAACAAGGAGCTTACCCGCGAGGAACGTGCCGACGCACTGGGCGGCATGGGCTGTAAGCGCAAGCGCGTTGAAGACGCCCGCTTTACCCAAGGCAAAGGCAACTACGTCGATGACATCAAGCTGCCCGGCATGCTGCAGGGGGACTTTGTGCGCTCGCCATATGCGCATGCGAAAATTGTCTCAATTGACGCGTCTGCTGCCCTGGCGCTTGACGGTGTGGTCGCCGTTTTGACTGCCGAAGACCTAGCGCCACTGGGGCTGCACTGGATGCCCACCTTGGCGGGCGACAAGCAGATGGTGTTGGCCGATGGGAAAGTGCTGTTCCAAGGGCAAGAGGTGGCCTTTGTGGTCGCCAAAGACCGCTACATCGCGGCGGATGCTGTGGAACTGGTCGAGGTCGAGTATGAAGAGCTTCCCGTTCTGACCGACCCTTTCGCCGCGATGGAGTCCGATGTGGTTCTGCGCGAAGATCTGCTGGGAGAGGGCGGTTCGCTGCCCGATGGCGCACACGGTCCGCGCAAACATCACAACCATATCTTCACCTGGGAAGTTGGTGAAAAAGACGCCACCGAACAGGTGCTGCAAGAGGCCGATGTGGTGGCCGAGGAAATGGTCTACTACCATCGCACCCATCCATGCCCGCTGGAAACCTGCGGCTGTGTCGCGTCTATGGACAAGGTGAACGGCAAACTAACCTTGCATGGCACGTTTCAAGCACCACACGCGATCCGCACCGTCGTGAGCCTGATTTCCGGTATTGAAGAACACAACATCCGTGTGATCTCGCCAGATATCGGTGGCGGCTTTGGCAACAAAGTGGGTGCGTACCCGGGTTATGTCTGTTCGGTTGTGGCCTCCATCGTCACCGGCGTGCCGGTGAAATGGGTCGAAGACCGTATGGAAAACCTGATGACCACCGCCTTTGCCCGCGATTATTGGATGAAGGGCAAGATCTCCGCCACCAAAGAAGGCAAGATCACCGGCCTGTGGTGTCACACCACGGCGGACCACGGCGGCTTTGACGCCTGCGCCGACCCAACCAAGTTCCCGGCTGGGTTCATGAACATCTGTACCGGGTCTTATGACATCCCAACTGCCTATCTGGCTGTGGATGGCGTTTACACCAACAAAGCTCCGGGAGGCGTCAGCTATCGCTGTTCCTTCCGCGTGACCGAGGCGGCGTATTTCATTGAACGCATGATCGAGATCCTCGCGATTGAGCTGAACATGGACGCGGCCGAGCTGCGGCGGATCAACTTCATCAAGAAGGAACAGTTCCCGTATCAGTCCGCGCTGGGTTGGGAATATGACTCCGGTGATTACCACACCGCTTGGGACAAGGCGCTGAAGGCGGTGGACTATGACGGTCTGCGCGCGGAACAGGCGCAGCGGGTAGAGGACTACAAAGCGGGCAAAACCCGTAAGCTGATGGGCATTGGTCTGACGCATTTCACCGAAATCGTCGGTGCCGGTCCGGTCAAGAATTGTGACATTCTTGGTCTGGGCATGTTTGATAGCTGCGAAATCCGCATCCACCCAACTGGCTCCGCGATTGCGCGTCTTGGCACGATTTCGCAAGGGCAGGGGCACGCGACCACCTTTGCGCAAATCCTCGCAACCGAGATTGGCCTGCCAGCTGACAGCATCACCATTGAGGAAGGCGACACTGATACGGCACCCTATGGTCTCGGCACCTACGGCTCGCGCTCCACGCCTGTGGCCGGAGCCGCAACGGCCATGGCCGGGCGCAAAATCCGTGCCAAGGCACAGATGATCGCGGCTTACCTCTTAGAAGTGCACGACGATGACGTCGAGTTCGACGTGGATCGTTTTGTGGTCAAAGGCGCGCCTGAGAAGTTTAAGACGATGAAGGAAATCGCCTTTGCCGCCTACAATCAGGCCATTCCGGGCATCGAGCCGGGTCTCGAAGCGGTCAGCTACTATGATCCGCCCAACATGACCTATCCGTTTGGCGCCTACGTCTGTGTCATGGACATCGATGTGGATACCGGCGTTACCGAGATCCGCCGCTTCTATGCGCTGGATGATTGCGGCACGCGCATCAACCCGATGATCATCGAAGGGCAGGTGCATGGCGGTCTGACCGAAGCGCTGGCCGTCGCGTTGGGGCAAGAGATTGCCTATGACGACATGGGCAACGTCAAGACCGGCACTCTGATGGACTTCTTCCTGCCCACCGCGTGGGAAGTGCCGAACTACGAAACCGATCACACAGTGACCCCAAGCCCGCACCACCCAATTGGTGCCAAGGGCGTGGGTGAAAGTCCACATGTGGGCGGCGTGCCCTGTTTCTCCAACGCCGTGAACGATGCTTTCCGCGCCTTTGGCTTGCGCCATACGCATATGCCGCATGACCACTGGCGGATTTGGAAGACGGCCAACGGGCTTGGCCTGCACGGGTAACAGACTGGCGCGCGCTGCTCCGCGGTGGCGCGCGCCAATACACTTTGAGGCACTCATGACTTCTTGGACCGACCTTAAATCTGCCCTCGCGGCGCAGAACTATGTGGCATCTGACGACCTTGCGGTGTCCTTGCACCTTGCCCTGTCGCTGCAGCGTCCTTTGCTGCTCGAAGGCGCCGCGGGTGTGGGCAAAACAGAGGTCGCGCGAGTGTTGGCGGCGGCACAGAATACCAAGCTGATCCGTTTGCAATGTTACGAAGGGCTTGATGCGGCCCAAGCCATTTACGAATGGAACTACCAACGGCAACTGCTCGCCATCCGGGCCAGTTCTGAAGCAGACGAAACGGGCAAACAGGTCGAAGACCGCATCTTCTCGCGCGAATATCTTCTGGAGCGGCCTTTGCTCGCAGCGATCACGCAGGATCAAGCGCCGGTGCTGCTGATCGACGAGATTGACCGCGCGGATGAAGAGTTCGAAGCTTTCTTGCTGGAAATACTCGCCGACTATCAAGTCACGGTGCCGGAACTTGGCACCATCACGGCCACCACGGTGCCCACCGTGATCCTGACCTCCAACGGTACACGTGACCTGTCGGATGCGTTGCGTCGTCGCTGCCTCTTTGCTTATGTCGACTACCCCGACCGGGAAACAGAACTGGCCATCCTACAAGCCCGCTGTGCCGGGATTGAAGCGCACCTGGCCGAACAGATTATCGGATTTGTACAGACCTTGCGCAAAGAAGACCTAGGGAAAGTGCCGGGCATCGCCGAAACGCTGGACTTCGCCGCAGCGCTCATGGGGCTGGGCATCGCTGACCTGACCGCCGATCCCGCTGCTTTGCAAGCCACACTCACCACACTCCTAAAAACACAAAGCGATCGCGCGCATATCACCACCGAGGTGGCGCAGCGTATCGCGGGGAAGGCTGCATGAGCCGCGTTACCCGTTTTGCAGGCCGCGACCCCGGCGCAACCGCGCGCATGGCGGGGTTCATGGCGCATCTACGCGAAAACGGTCTGCGCCTTGGGGTTCAGGAAACCGAAGCGGCTCTCACCGCTCTTACGTTTGTGGACGCGGCGCATCCGGCCGAAACGCGCCGTGCGCTTAAAGCCATATGCACAGGGTGCAAAGACGATGCACAGCAGTTTGACGCGTTGTTTGACGCCTTCTGGATGGACGCGGGACGCGTGCGCACCAGAGTTATGCCAAAAATGACTGCGCCAAACAAAGGCGACGATAGTGTACACTCCTCCCGCAACGCCAAAGGGGAAGACGCTGGCGGTGCAGGGGACGCAACCGCGCCAGAAGCGGGGCAAGGTGAGTCTGAGAGCGACGGTGAAGGTAAGCTCATCGCCACCGAGATGCGCAATCTCTCGCGTCGCGACTTGCGTGATCTGATACAGCCCGAAGACATTGCCGAAGCCGAAGCCATTGCCCGCCGCCTCGGGCTTGCACTACGCGACCGGCGATCCCGTCGCCGTGTCGCGGCCAACAAAGGCGACCGCCTGCATTTTCGCAAAACCATCCGGCGCAGCTTGGCGACAGGGGGCGAACCCATCCGGTTGATCCAACGCAAACGTCCGGATCGCAGCCGCAAAATTGTCGCGCTCTGCGACGTGTCTGGCTCCATGACCGTTTATGCGCAGGTCTATCTCGCCTTTTTGGCGGGGCTCATGCGGGGCGACTTCACGGCCGATGCATATTTGTTCCACACCCGCCTTGTGCGCATCACCGAAGCCCTGCGTGACAAAGACGCCATGCGCGCCATTGGCCGGATGTCGTTGATGGCAGATGGCTTTGGCGGCGGGTCAAAAATTGGCGAAAGCCTCGATACCTTCGCTCATACGTATGCCCGCAAATTTGTAGATGGCCGTTCCGTCGTGATGATTTTCTCAGATGGCTACGACACGTCGCCGCCCGCGCATATCGACGCCGCCCTTGCCACGTTGCGCAAACGCGGCTGCCGCATCATCTGGCTGAACCCCCTCAAAGGTTGGCGTGACTACGAGCCTGTGGCTGCAGGCATGGCTGCAGCCTTGCCGCACCTTGATCGATTTGTCGCCGCCAACACGCTGGCCGATCTGGCGGCTTTGGAAAAGGAGCTTGTCACGTTATGACCCCAGCTGAGCTTTTGTCCACCGACCTCGCCCAAACCGCAACTGACCTGCGTGGCAAAGACGAACCCTTCGCCTTTGCCACCATCGTGCGCACCGCTGGCACCACCGCCGCCAAACCCGGTGCTAAGGCGATCATCGGCGCGGACGGCACCATACTTCAGGGCTTTCTGGGGGGCGGATGCACGCGGGGGGCTGTACGCCGTGCCACGCTCGAGTCACTTAAAACCGGTGCACCACAGTTGGTGTCCGTAGCGCCCGAAGATTTCCTTAACGAAATTGGCGTGAGCGCAGGGGCGATGGTGGACGGCGTGACCTACGCCCGTAACGGCTGCCCGTCACGCGGCACCGTGGACATCTTTATTGAGCCTTGCTTGCCAATGCCGCAGCTTGCGGTGCTGGGCACATCCCCGGTGGCCGAGGCGCTTGCGCAGTTGGCGCCTCAGTTCCATTGGTCTGTGTCTCGCTCTGGCGACGCCCCCGCTTTCTCCGGAAGACTGCGCGCCATTGTGGTCGCCACGCAGGGGCAGGGGGACCTCGACGCACTGAAAAACGCGCTCACACAAGATGCCAGCTATGTGGCTTTTGTCGGCAGTCATAAAAAATACGCCGCGCTGTCCAGCAAGTTGTCTGATGCGGGCATCGCGCAAGCGGATATCACCCGCGTTTCTGCGCCGGCAGGTTTGGACATCGGAGCGGTCACGCCCGAAGAAATTGCGCTCTCGATATTGGGCGAGTTGATCCAACACCGCCGCCAATCGGTCGAAAGGGGATCGTGATGCGCAAACTGTTGCACCGTCTCGCTCGCCGCTGCGCGCCCTCCCCGGAGCAGGCTGAGCTGCTGGCCAAAATTAAATTTCCCTGTTGCTGAACGACGAAAGGAACCGCCATGGAATTGGCAGATGAAATCACCATCAATGCACCCAAAGAGGTGGTCTATGCCGCGCTGAATGATCCAGAAATCCTCAAACGCTGCATCCCCGGATGTGAAGAATTGATCAAGACCTCGGATACCGAATTGGAAGCCAAAGTGGTGCTCAAAGTCGGGCCGGTGAAAGCCAAATTTTCCGGCGATGTGGTGCTGGACACTTCGGGTGCGCCAGACGCGTTTTCCCTGTCTGGCCAGGGCAATGGCGGGGCCGCGGGCCATGCCAAAGGCGGCGCTGATGTCACGCTGACCGCCGATGGAGACCAAACCATCCTGCGCTATGACGCGAAGGCCGCAATTGGCGGCAAATTGGCGCAGTTGGGCAGCCGGTTGATCCAAAGCACCGCCAAAAAGCTTGCGGCCAAGTTCTTCAAGTCCTTCGCGGATGTGATGGCGGAAGAGCCGGTTTCCTGACGCAAATTAAGCAGGTGCGCGGACCGCATAGGGTATCGCGCTCCTAGCCTGTATCAAGGGGCTGTGATGTCGTTCAATCGCTGAGCGCATTGACCCGCCAGCAGTCACTCAAATAAGTTAACATCTTTCTGCGCTTGCGAATGTCCGCTGCGCGGCGCCTATCAGGTTGGAAGGATGGTTTGATGCATCAGGCTGTAATTTCCTCATTTGGACGCAGTTTTTGGCATCTGCAAATGCATTGGAAATATGAGCAATAACTGGTTTAAGCGGTCTAAACATGAAAGGATTTTTCCGATCAATACGCTCGACCTGCAAAAACTAGCACCATCACATCACGACGTGGTCAACACCACCCGTCAATGGCTAGATCAAATGGTGGTAGGATTAAACCTTTGCCCATTTTCTTCGAGCGTCATCGCCCGGGATCAAGTCCGTTATGCCGTATGTGACGCCATCACCGATGAGCAACTAAAGCAATTTTTTGTGAATGAATTGCAGATACTGCTTGGGGCTGACGAACGCGATGTTGCTACGAGTTTACTTATGTTTCCCCAAGGTCTTGATGACTTCGGAGACTATCTCACTTTGCTGGAATGGTACCAGCAACTGTTGGAACAAGCGGACCTTATCGAGCACGTGCAATTGGCGTCTTTTCATCCTCAGTATCAATTTGAGGGCGTGGCTGAAGACGATCTTAGTCATTTTACCAATCGCTCACCCTATCCAACGATACATCTTTTGCGCCAAGATCAGATGGCCCGGATCCTCGCCCACGTCTCGGACCCAGATAAGATCTATTTAGATAATATAGAAACACTAAAGAACCTTGGGCGGCGGCGCGTCGAAGAACTCTGCCCCTGGGGGACCTAAACAGTTTGCTCTAGCAGACGATCATATCCGTGGTCAGAGCTTAAGTGCAGGGCGCCTAGGTAGCGTGTGGGTAAGAGGCTCTCAACATCTTGACTGGGCAGAGTAATTTGCGGCTTCGGTCTCTTTCCGCTCGGTGTGACAGAGACTGAAGAGATCGCATTTTGCGCGTGAATTGAGTGTCTCAAGTGGATTTGCCCGGATGGATACGGCTGTCATCCGTTTGACCAATCCGTGTCCGATTTGAGAAACCCTAGTCCCTTGAAGTGGGCGCAGGTTGGCTACAGGCGGTGCCACATTCTCAAAAATGTGGTTTGCCAGCTTATTTTTTGTCTCCCTCGCGGGTAGGCTCGGGTGGGAGTATTCATCTGCGACTTCGCTCTGGATGCGTCTGTTCGGCGTCGCCGAAGCCAGGGGGCGTCTGGTTTTGGTAATGTCTAAAGGTTTGAGGCGCGCTCATTGCGAATTGGGGGTAGTCAAAAGAGTGATTAACGGTTTCGAATTGTTGTGTATGTTGCGAATGGTCACTTTGAGCCAAAAACTGGTATGAACACACAGGGGGCAGTTATGATAAAATGTGGGCGTGGGGCAGTGTGTTTGGTGGTCTTGCTGGCGGGATGTACCGAATTGAGTGGAACGAATTCCGAAGGCCATTTGACCAACCTCTCTGACAACCTGATCGCTATTGCCGCGCCGTATCAAGATCTCTCCACAGTTCGGATCAATCCTGAAGACGGGTGTTATGAGTACCGGCATGTAGGGCCGGTTGAAACGACCTATCTTCCTTTGAGAGCGAAAGCGGGTAATCCATTGTGTTCTAGACCGCCAGAATGAACGTTCCAGAGTTAGGTGTTCGCGGTTACTTTGTCCTCCGGCGGGTGTAAAATGGCAGTGGATCCGATGGCAACATGCTCGTAGAGGTCGTTGATGTGGGGCATGACCATACGTACACACCCCGAACTTGCCCGCCCGCCAATGGAACTAGGCGAAGGGGAGCCGTGGATGCGTAGGTAGGTGTCGCGGTTTCCGACATACAAATAGAAAGCCCTTGACCCCAGAGGGTTGGAAGGACCGCCATTCATACCGTTTTCGTGCTGCTTGTAGACCGATGGCTCCCGCTTGATCATTTGCGCAGTGGGAGTCCAAGTGGGCCATTTGGTTTTGCGGCGGATTGTATAGGTGCCCGGCTCATACAGGTTACCCTTGGCAATCGCGACTCCGTAGCGCATGGCAGTGCCATCGCTTTGAATGTGGTACAGATACCGTGCCACCGCATCGACATGGATGTCACCGGGGGTGAGACCGTCGTTGGCCTTCACGCGCTGAGGCAGGAATCTGGCGTGCAGCCCCCAGGGATTGGAGGTCGCAGGATCATAGTTCGCAGGGGTGACCTGCATGTCCCAGCTATTCCATTTTGAGCTGTCTGAAACCGGTCCTGCGTTGGCCTGTGTTGAGATTGGCATCGAGAACAATGCGGCGCTGGTGATTAGGAAATGTCGGCGCGTGAGCATATCAATCCTCCTTTGAGACAGCCGCTTGTCACGGTAGCGGGTATTCTGCGCACCCCAAAGTCAAATAGTCGTGTGAAGCAGCTGTTGGATAGAACCAAACCAAGGTCTGGAGGCGCTAAGGTCTGGACAAGCAATAAGTACGCTGGTGCGGCGGTAAAGAGAGGCTCTGCATACGCAAGGGCCAAGGGGGCGGATAGTTCTAACAAACGTTAGGGCATGGTTTTCGTACCTGATACGATGACCGAGGATTACCGGCGGGAGATCCGAGCGCTTTGGGGTTTGCAGTTGATCCCTAAGACGGGCCTTGAAACTCTCGCAGTATAGGCGACGCTTTCCACCGCTGACTTGCCAAATAACTTCATTTTTTACTGTAAATGCTTTGGATTTCGAAAATCTTGCCTCGCCGCGGTTTCATATCAGTACAATTCGAAAACGGAGGCTCTGTTCTTAGACATGCGACGCCTTCTTGCTAGCGAGATGCATTTTTCAAACTCGGAATATTGTGGCTTGCCAGTGGGGGCGCTTCCGCTGCGATTAACCTTGTGTTAGCGACATCACTACGTCAAAACTTCTGCAATTCCCATGACAGTGGTGATTAAGGTGCCATTGCGATGTAAAATCAACAAGGGGGAAGTCACAGGATAATGGGTTTGTGGGCGCGAACTTCTTCACTAAAACGTCAAGTGCCTGCTCAATGACTTCAAATTCTCCCAGTTCAGAAAAACCATACAATCCTTTCTTCCGTGTTTGCCTGGATGAATAACATAGTCAGACCAGTAAGGATCATGAGTTAAGTTGTCGATCCTGCTACGCAGCAGTGCTTCTCTTTTTTCGAAATCCTCGCAATCCAGCCCTCTACTAGGAAGCAACCGCAGTTCTCTAATCAGAGATTTAATTGGATCATCTTTCTAAGGGAAATTGCCACCCATTACTTGCCCCGGAAATGGTTTAATGGCGTTTGAACAACAAGGTTATCCAAGTCATAGACGCTGCCACCGTATTGCAGTTCGTCATTATGATCCAACTCGTATTTTACCCGTCCCCTCACTTGTTGGTCGACTGGGGCCTCAGGCGCATTCAGGTCTATCGGAACTTGATGCGATCATTGAGGTGCTCAAAGAAACAGTGACCCGCCTACAAGCCAAGCAAAAAGCTAGCGCGGAAGATGGCGAGAAAAAACAGCTCACCGTCAAGATTGCGGAAATGAGTAGACAGAACCTATTGATCTGGAACAAGCGAAAAAAAATCATTAACGTCAGTTCCCTTGGGCCGGTCATATTCCAACTTTGTCAAATGAAAGCACAAGCCGAACGCGCAAACGAAGCCCTTGAGGAATTAGCTGATTTGTTGGACCAAGCGGCAATCATCGGTAACATCCTTGCACAGGTCGTTATTCTTGTCGTCCCAGGTTGATTAAGTTCACATTTCTTTCGTCGATTAGCACGCAATTCGCAGAGCGCTTGGCTTTTGTTCGATCCTAAGGGGAGCGGCGGTAAACCTCCAACTTAAAGCGTCTAGGGTTTCCGATGGAGATTAACCATTGGTTCATTGGGCAACTTTATAAGTGTGTGTCGTCAAGGCCGTTGATCAGGCTTCGATGTCGCAACACTTAGCCAGCATTTTTTCGAAATCAGCTGGTCCCAAAACGCCAACAACCTGAGGGCAAAATGCACTCGGGAAGAAATGGAAGAATTCCGATATGACCGCACGCGCAGAGACGTGGATTTTCGCATCGTACAAGTGGCAAGGCAATCCGAAAGCGCTGTTTCTGTACATGCGCGCCTATCACCCAGAAACCAGATGTACGTGGTTGGCGCAAAACGAGGGGCAGGCGGAGTATCTTCAATCGCAAGGCATCAATGCGATATCCCCCAAGTCGCATGGGGCAGATGAGCTGTTGTCTGCGTGCGATGTGTTCGTGGTCGAGAACTTCCGTGAAGCTTATCCTGAGGCGCTGAATGCCAATGCGGTTGTCTTGAATCTTTGGCATGGTGTCGGACTAAAACCCGTCGAAATCGGTGTCGGGCCAAATTCGGAGTTTTCCAACAGGATTGCGCGTAAGTACATCCGTTACTTCCGCTCCTATCGGGAGAACCATCTGTTCTTGGCGACATCTGAGAAGATGGAGGAACGCTTCAGTCCGGAAATGAAGCTCTTGGATCATCAGATTGTGCGTGGACCCTATCCAAGGAACCAAGTGTATCGCGACCCAGAGCTGCGCACATTTGATCTTAAAGAAGTGCTTGGGCACGATTTTGCGGAGTTTGATAGGGTGGCGCTCTATGCGCCAACTTGGCGCCGTCACAATATTTCCGACAGTTTCGCTGAGTTGATGCCGGACTTCGGCGCGCTCGTTGAAACTGTGGAAGCTCAAAACACAGTTCTGATCGTGAAAGTTCATCCATTTATGGAAAACGATCTGAAGTTCAAAATGACACGGGACCAATATGGCGACCATAGCCATGTCGTGTTTTGGCCGGATGGTGTGGATATCTATGAGATTTTCAGCCAGATCGATATTGCGATCGTGGATTATTCCTCGATCTACTATGACCTGTTGGCTGCTGGTGTTGATCAGTTCATCCGCTATGTTCCGGATTACGAAAAGCACCTGGAAAACGAGGGCTTTACGGATGATTACTGGTCTCTTACAGCCGGGCCAATTGCAGACAGCTTTGAAGCCTTAAATGACGTGTTGTCTGGCCCTATTGCCAAAGTTGGCGATGATGCGAATATCATGCAGTATTTCTTTGGGCACCTTGAGCCGTCACAACTCAGTCAGGATCCTCTGACCGGTCGCCAAGCAGATATTGACGCGATTATTGAGGCCGCGCGCGCCTATGAACCTCAAAAAGCAGATCTGAAGACGCTGTACTCTTTCGATATTTTTGACACGATCCTGCGTCGAAAGTGCCTTTCTCCTGTGGCGGTATTTCATCGTGTCCAGGAGCGTCTAACGCTTTTAGCTGACGAGTTCCCTTCTTATTTGGTTGAGAACTATGTTGAGGTTCGGCGCTCGTGCGAACGCGACGTTCGCATCCAAAAGGCTCAAGCCGTGAAAGAGGCTGGCAGCGGTCAACTTGAAGTGACCTTTGTAGAAATCTTTGCGCGCATGCAGGCTATTTTCCACCTCAGCCCGGAACAGCTGAAACAGCTTCAGTCGATGGAGCTGGAAATTGACGCGGAAATGCTTGAAGTCCGGCCAGATCAAATGGCGCGGTTAAAATCGCTTGTTGCCGCAGGTGAGGACGTCATTTTGATCTCGGACATGTATTTGCCCAAAGAAGAGATTGCCAAGTTCTTGCATGGCGTTGACCCATCTCTCGGAGACATTCCTCTGTATGTGTCTTCTGAATACGGACACAAAAAAGACAGTGGCGAGTTGTTCAAACATCTCTTTTTTGAACTTGATTACCAGTATGCGGAATGGGTGCACTTTGGCGACAACAGCAAAGCAGATGGTGCAAAACCGCGAGAGTTGGGCATTCAAGGCATTGCGCACGACATAGATGCATTTTCTCCGTATGAAGCGAAGCTGATCCAAGAAAACCGCTTCTTGGATACGTACCTACTGGCCACGAATATGCAGCGCTATCGCTGGAAGATGTTGGACAAACAGGCCTATCATTTCAACGATCAGAGATATTTCGGTTATGCTTATGCAGGGCCATCGCTTGTGTTCTACGTCAGCTGGGCGATCAAGGATGCGTTGAAGCGGGGCTATAAAACCCTATATTTTGTCACGCGCGACGGCATCCTCTTGAAGGAGATCGCCGACAAAATCATCGAAACACGTGGGTTAGAGTTAAACACCAAACTTCTCTATGGCTCGCGTCGGGTTTGGCGGTCAATGGCGTCAGATGACGACATCAAGCGGGACTTCACAAAGTTCTACGGTCGGTTAGGAGGTATTGCGACCTTCTCAGAGCTCGCTCAAGCGGCTGGATTGGCAGAGGATGCGCTGTTGGACATGGTGCCGTTGTTGGCGGACATGACCGATGCAGACTTTGCGGATCCTGAAGTCCGGTCTATGGCGGGTACCATTTTGATCGCGAGTGACGCTTATATGGACTTTTTGCGTGCGGAAGAAGCGTCGAAAAAGGACCGCTGCCTCACATACCTATCCCAAGAAATGGATCTCACCGAGCCGTTTGGCATCGTTGAGTTCTGGGGACGGGGGGTCACACAAGGGCAGCTCGCCAAGCTTTTGGAGGAAGTCGCCGCCAAACCAGTCAACACGCCATTCTATTATGTGCGATCCATTTGGGGGGACGAGTCCAACTGTCCGCGTCACCGGTTCAGCGAGCTTGCGGTAGATTTTAACTTTCTGGAGCCGGTCTTGGCTTGTGTTCCGCAAACAACGGTCACCGCGTATGAAGTGGTCGATGGTCGCGTCGAACCTGTATACCAAGCTATTGAAAAAGAAGGATTTGAAGAACTGCGCGCGGGTCTCTTGGACTTTACCGAGGATTTTCTGAATACAAAGTTTGAGGACCGTGAAAGACTGGAACGTGGCGTGGCGAATTCGACATATCGTTACTTGAGATCTACGCCGTCTGATCAGTACATCTGTGACGTTTATGGAGAGTTCACTGACAACCACGGCGTTTATGCGGAAGTTATGGCGCAAGCCCCAATCCTGTCTGCAAAACAAATCGACCGGATTGGCGCTCAAGACCTCAAACAATTGACCAAATCAGTGCCGATTTCCTTGTCTAGGAGTGATCAAGCTGCTCGTGAGGCCTTTGCTCGTAAGTTCCCCAAAAGAAAGCTTCCCGCCTCTCGAAAATCGGTGTTCCCAAAGCTGCCTCTAGAGCGCTATGTCAAAGTCCAAGCGGGTCAAAAGATTATTGCCCGCAAGGAATTAGCTGTGCACTGGTGTTTGTCGTTTGGTGGCGGTACGAAAACCGGCAAAACAATTCCAGCAGGCACAATTCTGAGAGTGGAGGAGGTTGCCTGGAACCAAGGTGGGACCCCGCGCGCAAAAACAAGTCTGGGTTACGTCACGCTGAACCGCGGATTTGTTGCAAGTTGTGAACACATCTGGCGCGTGGACGCAAGTCAGGCGACTCGAAGGCAATCCGTGTCCGATCATTCGCGCTACGGAAAGTTGGTCTCCATTCTGGATGCGGAAAACGTGAGTGATGACGTGACGCGTTTCCACACATTGGAAGGCGTCGTTGAGCTTTCCGCGGATCAGTTTGTTTTGCCTCGTGCGGATCTACCGCACTACATCTCAGAGCCTCCAAAACATGTGTTGGCCCTCGCAAAAATTGCAGTCTACTCTTCGACTGTATTTGAAGACCGGCATCGCACAAGTGAGGTGATCACCAAAGGAACCTGCGTTCCTGTCCTTGGTGTGGTTTTTACGGCGAATGGAACGCCGCGCTTAAAAACGGCACGTGGTTTTATCACAGCCAGCCGGGAATTGGTGCGTCCAACGCGCGCCGATCTGCATATGTACCTTAGTAAGCCAGTGAAGTCCTTGAAGCTTCGGAAACCACTTGCCGTTTATGCCAACCCGGAATTTTCGGATGATACAAAAACGGAACAGGTTCTGGCCAAAGGTATTAACATCAAAGCGCCAAAACTGGTTTGGACAGAAGAAGGCACGCCAAGGATCGCGCTCAAAAACGGGTATGTGTCGGCGCATAGATCCAATTTCCGCAGCTTGTTTGGTTTCACGGTTTAGCCAACAATCGAAAAATTGGATGCAATGCGTCCTGTGTGAAGCCTGTAAAAAAGAAAAAAGCGACCGACGCTAAGTGTCGGTCGCTTTTTGTTTTTGCTCATCAGGTGGCTAAATCTGTGTTGCCCACAAAGGCGCATTTTAATGGGGCGGGTCAGGCTTAAGTGACCACAGACGTCGGGACCACTTGGTCTCCTTGGAGACCTAAGATGCCTTTCTCTTTCTGGCGAGTTTTCAGAATCAATGACACCATAACGTTGTGTGGCTAAATTGTTCTAAATTGGAACTAAAGGAGCGCGACATGTCATTATTGGACCGGACATCAGAGAATACGTTCAATACCGCTGCGAACGATACCTTGGATCGTTACGGGGTCACGCTTCTTACCGGAACAGATTTTGACAAGTTTCGACAGTATGCGGCACTTGGGCGGCCAGAGCACACAATAGGCGCTCCCTTCGATCACAAAGTCCATGATATGCAGCCAAGCAAGGCGTGTTGGTTTGTCGGGCTTGATCGGAATGGGGATGTCATGTTCTTGCATGCGCTTAGGGTGTTGCCGACAGAAAGTATGACTGTGGCGTCATATTTTCAAAACAACTTCCGGGGTTTCCCTCCCCCTGACATGGATATTGATCTGGACAGCTCAAGTTATCGACCAGGCCCCGGTGCTTTTAATATGCGTGGCCGCATCGTGTATTCTGGGGAAACTTGGATCGGAGGCGCACCAGGCCAGTACCGTGGGACCGGTCTTTCGAAGCTTTTGGGCCAATTTGTGCTAATGACTGCGTTGAAGGAACTCTCTGCAGATTACGTCGTCGGCTTGATTGCCGCGCCGGACGCGTACAAAGGTTTGTGCCTTCGTCTAGGTTACATGCACGCGGAGCCCAAGGCCTTGAGATGGGTCGTTCGCGGTCAGCCTGATGCTTTGGAAGGTGTGATGGTTTATATGAGCGCTGCGGATATCCGCCATATGCTCGACTTGCCCTATCAAGAATTTGCTTCGTTGACCGTGTAGCTTATTTACCTATTGACGACATTTTGGAGGCGTCCTCATTGGCGGCTGGATTCAATAAAGCTTCACAAGCTTCTCGAAACGCATCGCCTTGCGGTCGTCCGTAGTCACCAAAAGCGTAAGAACGCAGCGCCAATCTTGTCTCCTTTAGCTGATCTTTGCCAAGGGCATCCCGCAGAAGCTCCTGCATGTTTGAGCAATCTTGTTTGAGTAAACCGCCTCCATTTATCGATGGGTGTTTTTCAATGTCCTGAATTGTGAAGCCGTGCGGATTGGTCACCAGATATGGTTTGCCGGTATGGAGATAATCAATCAGTGTCGAGGATACGTCGGTGATTAGGACGTCGGCCATTTTGTAAAGGTCGAACGGGCTCTCATCGTGCGGGGCGTAACGGAAGGAGACGCCCTCTGGTAAGCTTCCCATGACTGCATCAATTTGAGCAGAGACCGTGTTCCAGTTCGCATCCTTCATGGATATCGGGTGAGGTTTAAAAATTACGTCGATATTGAGGTCAGACGTAACCGTTTGATGTAGAATTTCGTGAGCTTGATCGAGAGAACAAAAGTTGCTGTCCTCAAACATGCCCGCCCATGTGGTCATATATACGATCGTTTTTCGATCGCTTGCGGCGCCTAGGCAGTGCGCTTCTAGTTGGGGGCGACCGACAATTTCGAACTTTTCCCTGGCAATCGACACCCCGTTCCTGGCGTATCTATCAATGGCCATCTCTCCCGCTACAAACAGTTTATCATACACCGCAGACATTGGGTTGTAGCTTGGTGGCTTGTCGCTGTCCCCATGAAGCAGTTGAATGTGCTTCACGTGAGGATTGGCCTCAATGACCCCCAAGTTGACCATGCTGTTATTAACAAAGAACAGGACTTCGGTGCGCGGCGGCAAAAATGGTGTGGAGGCGGGCATATCCGACACCACGAGCACGTCAAAGTTAGCATTTTTCGGGAAGTGCTTCATGTGTTTGCGCTCTTTCAGCAAGATAACAAACGGTTCGCCAAGCGAGAGCAAAGGCTCCAGCCACATTGTGACTTGATAGGGAGTTAGGAGGCGTGGCTCTGAAAAGTAGAGGGCGATTTTGGCGGTGCTTGGAACAGGAGCTCGCAGGGCCTGTAAGTAACGACTAGGAGCACCGCGCTTCGCCGCTGACTGGTTACTCTTCCATGCATAAGAAACCACGATGATATGGGAAACAGCTACGCCAGCAACGGTCCATGCGGGCAGGGAAAACACGGCTATGCACAAAAGACTGATGGTCCCGATTGCAGCGCTCACGGTGATCAAGTGTCCAAGGGGCTTTGATGGAACAAACCTGTCTTCCGGTCGCCGCGAAACTGCTGTTTGACCGGCAAGCTTCTTGATTTTTTGATGTATTAGCAGTGTGAAGACCGCGCCCGCGAGGAAGGCCGCGAAACAGATTAGAAGCGTCATCATTGCTTTATCTCCGGCGTACGGGGAGTGGCCAATGGCGTTGCCAACAGCTCGTCCAAGCTACGGAACGTGCGCTGCGGTTTTGGTTGTTGTAGGGCGGCAGAGCTGTTCGCTGTTCTGCCAAATGCTGCGTCCAGAATCTCGCCTATACTGTCTTCGGAACTCTCAACCCGCTTCAGAAAGGGTGGGCATTTTTTGGTATCAAACCAAACGATCGGTAACGTGGTTGATAGTAAACCATCCAAATTGTTTTCGCGCGCCGCAATCAGCATGTCAGCATGCGCACATGACTCAGACTCGCTGCCAATATGCAGCGTAATTGAAGCGCCAGGTTCTGTTTTTTGAGACTGAGGTGAACAACGATTTTCAGTTGCCTCGTCTATCTTTATTTGATCGTGATACAGGGATCTTAGTTCCGGATCAGTGGCTGCAATACTGGCCGGGGGAAACCAAATTTGCAGGTCGGCACGTCCATCTTTTTTGACCGCGGCTATCAGGTCGTGAAGCGCTTTTTTTGGCAGAGTGCTGCCTGGGTTTTTGGTGGCATCAAACTGTGGCGCAACATGTAGGCTGAGCCGAGGGCGGGCGGGTGTGTACCCTTTGGGGCGGGCAAATGAACTCTCAATCGTGGTCACGCGCGACGCCATATCGACAGAGGAGGTTTGGGTCAGGGCGTGGGCGTGTGCCTCGGAGGCGGCTACAATGTTTGTATACAGCGCGAGGTTTTTGGGGAGGACGTGCGCATGTGCGTACTCATTTTGCTTCAGAAACAGGACATGTCGATACTGGCTGTTGCGGGTAAAGTGGCTGTTTTTGGGGGTGTCATGGGCATAGAGCACCGAGGTCAGCGTAGGTTGAGCGCAGGGAGAGAGCGACGACAAGTTTTCAGCTCGCCACAGGTGGAGTGGTGACAGAGCTTCTAGTGCCTCCAGCGCAGCTTTTTCTCTTACAATAAGTACATACGGTTGGTTGGTCTCTTGAAGTTCTCTACAAAGGGCAATGGTTGCATCTGTTTGGTCTGGGCGGGTTCCCGCGTGATAGACGGCCACTGAAGTCGGCTTTTTTTTGAGTTGCCGAGCCAGAACATCCCACACGATTTTGCTGAACTCCATTGAGGCATTTTCTTCGATTTTCCATGCCAGACCAGCAATTGCGGCAACGAAGAATGTGACAACGATTGGGATGGCAGGCAGCCAGTAAGGAAGAGAGTTGCCTTGAGATAATAAAATCAGAGAGGCTGCCGAAACACATGCGACCAAAAGGCGGAATTGGAAGATCGCCGTTGAAGCCAGGCTGGCGGTGTTGGGCTGGGAGAAGTAGGAAGGGTGACAGACCCTCGCCCGTATTTTGCTCGACAATATCGAGATGCCGCGGACAGCAGCGTAGCAAGAGGCTAGTGCGCAAAGAAGTATCAGCGCGGACATAAAGTTGATTGGAGCGAACTCAATTGCTGCCACCCCAATCGTCCAAACAATCAGAATTGCGACAAACGCGGTAATCTCGGGGTACTGACGGAAATACGTTAGGTTTCCAGGCAACAATGCCCCGTGCAATGAAACAGGCAGAATGGCAGGCGCATGCGCCACAAGAGTTGCAGCAACAATTGTGTAGGAAACCCACGCCGCGTCAGGTGACGAGGTGATGCCAGCCAAGGCCAAGCCGGACAGGCCCAAAACCAATGGGGCAAAAAGGTATCTCTGCATTTCAAGCCTTCTGCCTGGGGCGCTTTGTTGCGCAATCTGGCGACTAAGATGGCTGAAATCCGTGAGTATTCTCTTAAAATAGGTGGCCGGTAAGGCAACCGTTGAGTGATTATCTGCAGTAGACGTGCTTTGCGTTATTGTTGGGGAGAATGAAGACGCGGCGACAGTTGTGCCATTTCGGCGTCCCTGGGGGAGAGCCGGGAGCAAATTCAGATGTGCGTGTCGTCATCCAGCTCGGAACGCAAGGCACGAATACGCGCGCGTTGGCCTGAAGCAATGTGCGCACGCATTGCACGTTCGGCCGCCTCGCCATCTCTTGCTTTGAGGGCGTCTAGGATTTCTTTATGCTCCAAGAGCGCGCTTTTGTATCGGTCTTCATCGGCGAGTGTTGTGCGCCCCAATATGAGCATGGTTTTTTGCAACGCGAGCATCGATTTGATCAAGAAGCGGTTCTTGGCGGTTTCTAAGAGAGCGCGGTGGAATTGACGATTGAGGTGCGACGCGTCGATTCCCCTGCCGGAGTTGGCAATCTCGTCGCTGATGGCTTTAAGCTCAGAGATTTCCGCATCGGAAGCCACGCTCGCTGCCATGCGCGCTGCGGCGCATTCCAGAACGCTGCGCATCTCGTAGAGTTCCATGACTTCGGAGTAACCCAGTTTACGGACAGTGGCCCCAACGCGGGGCAGGTGGGTGACCAGCCCGTCGGCTTCAAGCTGGCGAATGGCTTCGCGGACCGGTGTACGGCTCACCCCAAAGCGCGCAGCAAGATCGGTTTCCCGGAGACGGTCGCCTGGAGAAAGACGGCCTTCGCGGATTTCTACAAGCAGTGCGCTATAGGCGGCATTGCCCTGTAGGTTTTCCCCGGATGTGAAGTCGTCGCCCATAGTGGTTTTTGCCGTAACTTGAGTTATTGTATCCAAATGTATACAGGTGGGTGCAATCAGTCAATCAAGATTGGAATCACCCGTGACTATGCTACGACTTCGGGCCACCACATTTGCGGTGGCGGCGTTTGGGGCTTTTTTCTTCTGGATGCTGGACTTGCCGTTGCCGTTCCTGTTTGGGCCGATGGCGGCCTGTCTCGTTGCGGCGCTGGGCGGGGCCAAGTTTGCGGGATTTGGTCAGGTCACGGCGGGCGCGCGGACCATCCTAGGCGTTGCAGTTGGCACGTCGATCACGCCGGAGGTCGCCGCCCAGTTGCCAAGCATGGTCGGGTCCATCGCGTTGATGCCGGTCTATATATTCCTGATCGCGCTGATCGGCGTGCCGTTCTTCCACAAGATTTGCAAGTTTGATCCGGTGACCTCTTACTACGCAGCGATGCCCGGGGGATTGCAGGATATGATCCTGTTTGGGGAGGAAGCGGGAGGCAATGCGCGCGTGCTGTCGTTGATCCATGCGACGCGGGTTTTGGTGATCGTGACAGTGGCGCCAATCATGTTGATTTCAGTTTATGGCGTGAGCCTGTCCAATCCGATCGGGCAGCCTGCCTCTGAACTGCCGATGCATGAAATGGTTGTTATGGTGGTGGCCGCGTTGGTAGGCTGGAAGGGAGGCGAACGGATCGGGCTGTTTGGCGCGTCTATACTGGGGCCGATGATTGTTTCTGCAGCTTTAACCATGGGCGGCGTGCTCCACTCACGTCCGCCGCAAGAAGCAATCTGGACGGCGCAGTTCTTTATCGGTGTGGTGATCGGCGTGTATTACGTTGGTGTCACCCTGCGCGAGTTGCGCAGCGTGGTGCTGTCCGGCCTGGCTTTTATGGTGGTATTGGCGGTGCTCGCAGCTTGTTTTGCGGAAATCGCTACGCTGTTGGGCCTCGCGCCCGCAATGGAAGCGTTTTTGGCCTTTGCGCCGGGAGGTCAGGCGGAAATGACGGTGTTGGCCATTGTCGTTGGGGCGGACCTGGGATTTGTCATCGCCCATCACCTGACTCGGATTGTGTTGGTGATTTTAGGCGCGCCAATCGCGGCGCGCCTGTTGAAGCCAAAGGCCTCGGGTTAGCTTCTCTTTTGAAAGGCGATCATGATCAACGCCAGCAGAGACGACCCCAGCATCAGAAGCAGACTGACCGCATTTAAGAGGGGCGTAGAGCCTTCTTTGAGTCGGTCAAACATGGCAATCGTCAGGGGGGCATCAGAGCCAACGAGCATCAAGGTCGTGTTGAAGTTCTCAAAGCTCATCAGAAAGGCCACCACAAAGGCACCAATCATGGCAGGGGCCAGATAGGGCAGGGTGATGGTGCGGATCGCTGTGAGGCGGCCAGCGCCAAGATTGAGCGCGGCCTCTTCCAGCGTGCGGTCAAATTTCTGAAGGCGCGCACCAATCACCAGCGTGGCGATGGTTGTGATGAAAGAGAACTGCCCCAAGATCACCAGCCAAAGGCCGGGGCGCAGTGCTTCGACATCCCATTGGAAGCCATCCCAGAGGCCATTGGCCAGTCGGCTGGAGGCCACCAAAATGGAGATGCCCAGAACGATGCCTGGGATCACCAGCGGCAATAGCATGAAGACATAGAGCAGGCCCTGACCACGGAACTTGTAGCGGTTAAACAGGAAGGCGTTGGACAGGCCAACCACCATGGACAGTGCAGAAACGCAGAACGCCACAAACACCGACGTGCCAATGGCGCGTAGGATACTGCGCTCGTGAAACACACCAATCATCGGTCGTTCCGCGCCGAAGAACCAGTTCCAAGTGAAGCCTTCCCAAGGCAGGGATGGGAACTGGCTGTCGTTGAAAGCAAATCCTGCGACAACGATCAGGGGCAATGCGAGAAAGATGAAGAACAGCACAACGTAGGCCGCATAGGCCGTGGTGAGCAGACGGGACTGTGGGATTGAAGGGATCATCGTGTCGGCTCCTTATCCCATGGTCTTTTCAAGCGACTGACCGGTCAGGCGCAACATGCCCCAGACAATCACGGAAGAGAGGATCAACAAGAGGAAGCCGAAGGCGGCGCCAAGCTCCCAGTTGAAACGCACAATGAACTGCGAGTAGATCAACTCGGTGAACCAGAGGCTTTCTTTGCCGCCCAGCATGGTGGGGGTGAGGTAGTTGCCCAAACAGAGCATGAAGACCACGATGGAGCCGGAAACGATGCCGGGCATCGCATGTGGGATGATGATCTCGCGCAGAACGCTGAGCCCGTTGCCGCCTAGATCGTAGCCCGCTTCGACAACTTCGTCTGGCAGGCTTTCCAGAGTGGTGACCAATGGCACAACCATGAACAGCATTGAGGTATAAACGAGACCGACCATGATTGCGGCGTCGTTGTAGAGCATTTCTACCGGGCCGTTGGCCAGTCCTACAGACTGCAACAGATTGGAGATGATGCCGGTTTCGCGCAGAAGGATCATCCAACCAAAGGTGCGCACCAGCTCGGAGACCCAAAACGGTACAAGGCAGAGCAGGAACAACGCTGATTGGGTGCGGCCTTTGGCCATTTTTGCAATGTAGTACGCCACAGGAAAGCCAATCAGCAAGGTTAGAATGGTTGCGAAGATCGACATCACGGCGGTGCGCAAAAACGTCACCAGATAAAGCGGTTCCTGAAAGAACGTCAGATAGTTAGCGAAGCTCAGGTCATACTGTCCAACGCCAACCCGTTCCCGCATCGAGACCAGAAACAGGTCAATGTGCGGGATGAAGATAAGGAGCACCAGCCACAGTAGTAGCGGGGTGAGTAGAAGGATTAATCCAAGTTTGGCTTCGCGGTGCATCAGGCGGCTCCTGCGGCAAAACAATTGGCCTGATCACTGGCCCAGCCAATGTGGATTGGCGCGCCTTTGGACAGGTTTGCAAACTCACCGGATTGCGGCAGATTGACTGCAACCTCTTCGTGCCCGGCCGTGTCGCGGACCATTACACGGGAGGCCGCGCCATTGAACAGGATCGAGGTCACAGTGCCAGAGATTTGGTTGTCGAAATTGGCAAGCTCTTCTGCGTTGTGGGCAATGCGGATTGCTTCCGGGCGGACAAAAGCGTCAATGGTGTCGCCTTCCGACAAAGCACGCCCATGTGTTGCGCCGCGCAGGGTGAGGCCGGAGGTGGTTTGCACAAGGGCGTTGCCGCCGTCTTGTTTCACAACCTTGCCGGACCAGCGGTTGCTATCGCCCACAAAACCGGCAACGAAGGCTGTGTCTGGGCGATAGTACAGGTCTTGTGCGCTGCCAACTTGCTCAAAGCGGCCGGCGTTCATTACGGCGATGTTGTCAGACATCACCAATGCCTCGGACTGGTCGTGGGTGATGTAGACAAAGGTGGTGTCAAACGCGGCCTGGAGGTTTTTGAGCTCCACCTTCATGTGTTCACGCAACTTGAGATCAAGCGCGCCGAGAGGCTCGTCAAGCAAAAGCACGTCGGGCTCCAGCACCATGCAGCGGGCGATGGCCACACGCTGTTTCTGACCGCCGGACAGCTCGTCGACCCGACGATGGCCGATGCCGGGCAGGCCGATACGTTCCAGGGCTTCGTCGACTTTGAGGCCGATGTCCTTCTTGTGCATGCCCGCGCGGCGCAGACCGTAGCCGATGTTGTCAGCGATGTTCATCATCGGGAACAGGGCGAGGTGTTGGAATACCATGTTCACGTGGCGCTTGTTTGGCGGCACGTTCAGAACCGAGTTACCTTTGATCTGGATGTCTCCGCTGGTTGGTTCCAGAAACCCGGCGATCATACGCATGATCGTGGTTTTGCCGCAGCCGGATGGCCCAAGGATCGAGAAGAAGGACCCCGCTGGCACGGAGAAGGACACGTTGTCCACCGCTTTGCTGTCGCCAAATTGCTTGGTGAGGTTGGTGCACTGCAGATCAGGCGTCATTGGGTGAGGTCCTTTAAAGTCGTCAAAAGCGTGCGCCCGGTTTGGGCACACGCTGTTTTTGTTTCAAAAATGGTAGGGCTTACTTGGCCGCTTTAACGCGATCCAGAACGCCACCTTCGATGGCTTCCAGGCCTGCTGGCACTGGTGGGTACCACTTGATGTTGTCGATGGCTTCGGCTGGGAAGGACGCCTGATAGCGGGCTTTCAGATCGTCTGCTGCGAAAGCGTCTGCGCCTTTGGAGGCGGTGAAGTTGCCTGCGGCTGCGGTGATCATCGCCGCGACTTCAGGCTGCATCACGAAGTTGATCCACGCATACGCCGCGTCGTCCGCTTTGCCTTTGGCTGGCAGTACGAAGGTGTCAACCCAGCCCAGTGCGCCAGAAGCTGGTGCCACAAAGGTGATGTCGGCGTTGTCAGCGTTCAGCTTCCATCCGCCGGTGTCCCACGCCATGGAGGCTACAACCTCACCGGAACGCATCAGGCCCATCAACTCGTCGCCGCCACCCCAGTAGGTTTTTACGCCTGCTTTACATTCGATCAGCTTGGCTTCGACCTGCTTCATGATGTCTTCATAAGCAGCTGCGTCGCCGTAGGCTGCGAACGGGTCCAGCCCCATGGAATATGCAAAACCGATCAGGGTTGGGCGCTTCAGGCGGTAGGACACTTTGCCTGCGACGTCAGAGGCGCAGAGGTCGGTGTAGTCCTGAACCATGGAGGCTTTGGCCGTGTCGACAACCAGGCCGGAGGTGCCCCAAACATGTGGCACGCCGTAGACGTCGCCACCTACGGTGGTGTTGCCTTTGGTTGCGTCCAGCATGGACGGGATGAAGAGGGAGGCGTCAATCTTGGACAGGTCGATTGGCTTGTAGATGCCGAACTCTTCCTGAGGGCCTGCGATACGGTCCTGGCTGGGCTGAGCCAGGTCAAAACCACCGCCGCCAGTGGCGCGCAGCTTTGCGATCATCTCTTCGTTGTTGGACTTGGTCACTTCAACGGTGTGGCCGGTTTCGGCTTCAAATTTGGCAACAACTTCTTCTGGCGCGTAGCCGCCCCAGGTCAAAAGACGCAGAGTGTCCGCGGACGCGGCACCGGCGCCAAGAGTGGCAGCAACGGCAATGGTCGCAGACAGCTTAAATGATTGATTTTTCATGGAACATATCCCCCTGGGATTTTTCTTTGGTGTTTTGGTGCCGCTACCATGGGGGGAATGTATCATTTGGTCAAATATTTTCGTCACGCGTTACGAAAGTTTCAGAATTCACAATTTTGGGTTGTGATTTCATCGGCTTGTCGGTGAAAGACTGGGCTCCGTGCGTGGGTGTTTGCGTGGATTAGATGCGACTTTTGTCCATTACTTTGATGACTGTGAGCATTTACTTTGAGTTTGGTGGTAGTAATGTCCAGCTTCGATTTGCGCGAGGAAGATATGTCACCTGACCCAGCGAACAAGTTTGTCTTGGATCCCCATAGTGCGGCCTTCGCCGCAAACCCATACGACGTGTATGCTGCGATGCGGGCGATGGACGCGCCTTACTATTGGGAAGAGGCAGATACGTGGATGCTGACCAAGATGGCGGACGTTGAGGCGGTCGCGCTCAACAAAACCATGTTGCGCAACAATGAAGCGTTTATCACTGAGGCGGATCGTAAGGCGCAGCAACGCGCGATTAACTTTCACGACATGCCCTTCCACGAGCGCTACGTGCAGGTGAACTTGCTGGAAAGCGAGGGAGAGACACACGACCGTTTGCGCAAGGTGGTGTTTCGTGAGTTTACGCCCGCGATGATTGCACGTCAGAGAGACGCGATTCAGACCTTTGTCGACGGGTTGCTTGATGAGTTATCCGAACAGGATGAGATTGATTTTGTTAGTGACTTTGCCGCGCATGTGCCGGGGCATATTATTGGGCGGGTATTGGGTGTCCCGGATGAAGACGCGCCAAGATTGCGGCATTGGTCTGAAGAAGTGGTCCGTTTTTTTGACCCAGGGCGGGACGATGCGGACAAGGCGCGCGCGGAACTCGCGACAAAGGAGTTCTATGAGTACCTGCTTAACCTGTTAGCGGACCGTGAGGCAGCTCCGCAGGAAGATTTGCTCAGTCGCTTGATCGCGCGCCGCGATGCCGGGCAGTTGAGCCAGGACGAACTCATCTCCACGGCCATGTTGATCCTGATGGCTGGGCATGGGTCTACGATTGATGTCTTGGGCAGCGGTATGCACGCGTTGCTGCGATATCCAGCTGAACATCAAAAGCTACGGGACGATGGCACGTTGATGAAGACGGCTGTGCAGGAGATGTTCCGTTTTGAATCACCACTGCCGTATTTTCACCGGTTTGCCACGGACGACACTGAGGTTGGTGGCAGGATGTTCCCGGCTGGAACGCGATTTGGGTTACTTTACGGCGCGGCCAATCGCGATCCAGCGCGGTTTGAAAATCCAGATGTATTTGACGTTGGCAGGACGCCGAACCGGCATATGGCTTTTGGCGGTGGCGGGCATTTTTGTCTAGGTAACCACCTCGCGCGTCTGGATATGGATGTGATTTTCACCACGATCAACGCGCGGTTCTCCGACATCGTGTTGACGGAAACAGAAGTGGCGTACAAACGCGGGCTTTCTGTGCGCGGACCTCAGGCGCTGCGCATTGAGTGGAAACGGGCGTAAGAACAGGACGGGACTATGATTAAGTTGACTTTTGTGCAGGCTGACGGCTCGCGGATAGAGGCAGAGGCATCGCCTGGCACTTCGCTGATGCAAGCGGCTGTGAATGCCGGTGTTGATGCGATTGCCGCGGAATGCGGCGGTGCCTGCGCTTGCGGGACTTGCCATTGTGTGCTGCCTCAAGAGTGGTTCGAACGCGTGGCCGCGCCGGAAGCGGATGAAGTTGACATGTTGGAGTTTGTGATTGATCCGCAGCCCACCAGCCGTTTGAGTTGTCAGGTGGTGGTCACCAAAGAGATGCAGGGCATGGAGGTAAATGTGCCGGATACTCAGGTGTAACCCCGAGTGTCGTCTGCCGAGTTCGCTAGCACACGGATAGTTTTTAATTCAGTGCCATCGAATGCTGAAATATGGCCCTACTACGTTCCGGTGGCAGGGCGTACAGTCGCGCGGCCTGAAGATGGCGAGGTGCGTCAGAATTACCACGAACACGTGTTTATTCTAACGCTTCGCGGTGCGGGGCGTATCACCGTTGGGCAGTCAACGCATGAGGCGGTTCCGGGGGATTTGGCGTGGATCGACACAGCCCAAATCTATGCGCATGGCGCAGAGCAGGGCCAAAAATGGCTGTACCTTTGGGCCGCGGTTTCTGGACATGGGCTGGATGCATTGCGCCTGCAACTTGGGTTCGATGGCAAGCCTGTAGTGAACGATTGCGATGATCTGAGTTCGTTGTTCCAAGCGGTTTTCGATGAGCTCTCTGAACCTCAAGCCAGCGATGCTGGCAGCTTGAACGCCTTGGTTTCGGCGATGCTTGCAATGGTCTCGAGCAAGCGAGGAGGTCTTCAGCACTCCGCTCAGTCGGCTGCGGTATCCCAGGTGGTAAATCAAGTCCGAAAGGAACTGCATCGCGCGTGGAGTATCCCGGAATTCACGAAAATATCCGGTCTAAGTCCATCTCAGCTGTTTAGGCGTTTTAAATTGGAAACAGGCTCGAGCCCTATGGGGTGGCTTCGTCAAGAACGGATGGTTTTGGCAAGCTACCTATTGCGTACAACCGATTTGCCGGTCTCTCAGGTGGCTCTTCAGAGCGGCTATCAAGACCCTTTCCATTTCAGTCGGGATTTCAAGCGTGTGCGGGGAGTGTCGCCACGCGCTTACCGAGCTGGGTTTTAAGGTTCACTGTACCCAAAGCACTTAGAACGAACTGCTTTTGGAGTGCTGAGCCGGAGTTCTCATGGATCTGTGGTGCAAGCGTGGTTCAGCAGTTCAGCATCATATAGCGCAGGACCACATTTCGTCGTCAGCCGCCAGTGTGGCTCATGTGTCGAGACATTTGCCCTTCAACGACCTGCCGGGAGTAGTCAAAGTCGTGGCCTTTGGGTTTCAGCGCAATGGCGGCCCGGATGGCATCTTCAAGGACTGCGTCACTTTCGCTTCCGCGTAGCGCGCCGCGCAGATCGGCCATATCTTCTTGCCCCAAGCACATGAACAACTGACCGGTGCAGGTTAGGCGCACACGGTTGCAGCTTTCGCAAAAGTTGTGAGTCATCGGGGTGATGAAGCCAATTTTTTGACCTGTTTCTTCTATGCGCACATAACGTGCAGGCCCACCGGTGCGTTCGGCAAGATCGGTCAGCGTATATCGCTCTGCCAGTCGGCTGCGCAGATCATCAAGTGACCAATATTGGTCGATGCGATCCTCGTTACCGAGATCCCCCATCGGCATAACTTCAATCCAGGTCATGTCCATGTCACGCTCCGCGCACCACTCAGCCAACGTGAAGAGCTCGTCCTCGTTGAAGCCTTTCAGAGCAACCGCGTTGATCTTGATGCGCAGACCCGCGGCCTGTGCGGCGTCGATACCGCGCATCACTTGCTCAAGACGACCCCAGCGGGTGATGTCGGCAAATTTTTTGTCGTCGATGGTGTCCATCGAGATGTTCACGCGCCGCACGCCATAGGAATATAGCTCTTCGGCGAAGCGCTCCAGTTGAGAACCATTGGTCGTCAGCGTCAGTTCCTTAAGTGCGCCGCTGTCCAGATGTCGCTTCATGCCTTTGAAGAAGGTCATGATATCGCGCCGCACCAAAGGCTCTCCCCCGGTAATGCGCAGTTTTTCAACACCCAGTCGGATAAACGTGGAGCACATGCGATCCAGTTCTTCGAGCGTCAACAGTTCCTTTTTGGGAAGGAACGTCATGTTCTCCGCCATGCAATAGACACAACGGAAGTCGCATCTGTCTGTGACGGATACACGCAGATAAGACACGGCGCGGTGAAACGGATCGATCAATGGTGCAGTCATACTGCATTGGTAGTGGTCAAATTCCAGATGGGCAAGGCCGCCTAAAGTTGTAGTCGGAAAACATCTTTGTGAAGTCAGACGTCCGGCAGGCACTCTAGACCTTACGTGAGTTCAAATGTCTTTTGGCTTCTTTCACAGCAAACGGTTTCATCTCGTCGGCGTGCTTGTCCAAAAAGAGGCGAACGCGTTCTGGGTCGTGCTTTGACAGGTCGCGCAACCACCAGCCGATCGCCTTTTGGATAAACCAAGCGTGGTCAGGGACATAGCTTGCGGCCCAACCCAGAATGCGATCACGCGCTTGCAACTCTTCCGGCTTGGGGTGGTTTTGTTTGGTCCAAGGCAATGTGATGACCAAGGCTGCCCGGCGCGTCCACATGTGTTCGGATGTTGTCCAGGTCTCCACTTGGTCCAGTCGCGTCGGATCAGCAATCAGACGCTTTTGGCCAGCCATACAGGCGTGGTCCGCAATGGCCCAGCTGTCAAAATCGGTGGTCCAACTGGCAATCAGGTTCCAAGCCTCTACGTCGGGGCGCAGGCGGGCCTGCGTCAGAACTTTTGAGGCGGCAATGCGGGCTTCAAATATGTCAGTCTGCCACAGCTCGGAGGCAAGTTGAACGCGCTGTTCCACTGAAAGAGTTTGCCGCCAGGTCTTGGTGATGTCGTTGAGCGCAGGGTTCGGGATGCCCACAACTTGACGCGATTGTTTGTGGTAAGCGGCCATGCCTTCGGCGCGCCCGGGTTCAATCAGCGCTTCAAGCGCGGCTAAAGCATCCTCAAGCTGCATCATTCCACCGTTACGGATTTGGCGAGATTACGTGGTTGGTCCACATCAGTGCCCTTCGCAATCGCCGTGTGGTAGGCCAGCAATTGGGCCGGAACCGCGTAGAGGATCGGTGACAGAATATCGGACACTTGCGGCATCTGGATTGTTTCCCATGTGCCTTCTGCCCCGTCTTTCAGGCCTTGGCCGTCTGTTATGAGCAGCACTTTGCCAGCGCGGGCCATCACTTCCTGCATGTTAGAAATCGACTTGTCGTAAAGCTCATCATGCGGGGCCAGAACCACCACAGGCACATGTTGGTCGATGAGCGCAATTGGACCGTGTTTGAGTTCGCCAGAGGCATAAGCTTCGGCGTGAATGTAGCTGATTTCTTTGAGTTTTAGTGCACCTTCCAACGCGAGGGGGAACATACGGCCACGACCCAAAAACAGGATGTCTCGCGCTTCTGCCAGCTTGGCGGCGACCTGTGCAATTTGAGTTTCGGAACCCAAGGCTTGGTTCACCAGTCCGGGTAATGCACGCAGGTCAGACAGATGCGCCTCCAGTGCCTCGGAGGAGAGGCGCCCACGGTCGTTGGCCGCTTTCAAGGCGAGGATAAGAAGAACGCTCAATTGGCAAGTGAAGGCTTTGGTCGAAGCTACGCCAATCTCCGCACCCGCTAGAATTGGCAGAGCCAAATCACTTTCGCGGGCGATGGAGCTTTCTGCGACGTTCACAACGGACACAATTTTTTCAGCTTTTCCAGCGCAATAGCGCAACGCTGCAAGCGTGTCTGCGGTCTCGCCAGACTGGGAGACAAACAGCGCAACCGTTCCGTCGGTGATGGGAGGCTCGCGGTAGCGGAACTCGGAGGCCACGTCGACTTCTACGGGTATGCCCGCGATTTGTTCAAACCAGTATTTGGCGGTAAGGCAGGCGTAGGAGGCAGTGCCGCAAGCGACCATCATCAGTCGGTTCACCTTGGCGAAATCGATGTCGCCTCCGGGAAGAGTGATTTCGGTGCCGTCATTTGGCAGGTAATGGCGAATGGCTTCGCCCAAAACTGTGGGTTGCTCGGCAATTTCTTTCGCCATGAAATGCTTATGCCCACCTTTGTCGACCTGAGTTTGGTCGATGTTGATGGTTTTACACTCTCGCTGAACCTCGAAACCGTCAAGGTCGCGAATGGTAAGACTGTTGCGCGTAACAACGGCGCTGTCGCCTTCCTCAAGGTAGGTAATGCGATCGGTGAGCGGGGAGAGCGCGATTGCATCGGATCCGACAAACATCTCACAATCCCCGTGGCCGATGGCCAACGGGGAGCCCTTCCGAGCTGCGACGATCAGATCCTCCTCGCCCTCAAACAAGAATGCCAAGGCAAAGGCACCTTCAAGCTGGGAGATGGTTTTGAGAGCGGCATCAACGGGTTGAAGGCCGGACTGTATGTGGCTTTGCGCCATCAAAGCAATCGTTTCTGTATCGGTTTCCGTGACGAAGGAGATGCCCTTATCTGCCAGCTCGGCACGCAGCTCGCGGAAATTCTCGACAATGCCGTTGTGTACAACGGCCACTGGTCCTGCTTGGTGCGGGTGCGCGTTGGTCACGCTTGGTGCGCCGTGGGTAGCCCAGCGTGTGTGGCCGATGCCGGATTTTCCACGCAGTGGTTCATGCACCAGCAGGTCGGAGAGGTTCACAAGTTTGCCCACCGCGCGACGGCGATCCAGAATTCCGTCATTGACGGTTGCGATGCCGGCGCTGTCATAGCCGCGGTATTCAAGCCGTTTTAAGGCTTCCACCAAAATTGGCGCGACTTCGTGGCTGCCAAGGACCCCAACAATTCCACACATTATTTGCTCTCCAATGCGCGTTTTTGTTTTTTCTTTTTTAAGATTTCGAACAACTTGCGCGCGACGCCAGGTTTTGTCTGTTGCTCTGCGCGTGCGATGGCTAGTGCCGCTTCAGGAACGTCTTTGGTGATCACCGAACCGGAGCCGGTCATCGCTTCGTTGCCCACGCTCACCGGTGCCACCAGCATGGTGTTGGACCCGATAAAGGCGTTGTCGCCGATGGTTGTGTGATGTTTCATCACGCCATCGTAGTTGCAGGTTATGGTACCTGCGCCAATGTTTGTGCCCGCGCCCAAGGTTGCGTCGCCAATGTAGGATAGGTGATTGACCTTGGTTCCTTCGCCAACTTCGGCGTTTTTAATTTCTACAAAGTTACCTACGTGCACATTCTCGGACAGTTCCGCCCCAGGGCGCAAGCGGGCATAAGGGCCAACAATTGCGCCACGAGAAACATGACAGCCTTCCAGGTGCGAGAAGGCACGAATGCGTGTGCTGGATTCAACAGTAACGCCGGGGCCAAAATAGACGTTTGGTTCGATAAGCGTGTCACGGCCTATCACCGTGTCAAACGACAGCATCACTGTTTCTGGTTGCTGCAAAGTTACGCCTAGTTCCATCAATTCCAGACGCGCATTTGCCTGAAACACAGCTTCCGCTTGTGCCAAGTGTTCCCGCGAGTTGATGCCAAGCGTTTCGCTTTCGTCACATGACACAGCCGTCACACCAAGCTCACGTTTGCGGGCCAATTCCACTGCGTCTGTCAGATAGTATTCCCCTTGCGCGTTTTGTGGGGTGATCTCGTTGATCAGGGAAAACAGTGTCTCGCGATCGGCCAGCATCACGCCCGAATTACAGAAGGTTACAGCACGCTCCTCGTCAGAGGCGTCAGCGAACTCGACGATTTGCTCGAGCTGTGTCCCGGACATGATCAGGCGCCCGTATTTCCCCGGGTCTGTGGCTTCGAAACCAAGCACCACGACAGCATTTTCTGCTTTGGCCGCCACCATTTTTTCAAGTGTTTGCGCACTGACAAATGGAGTGTCCCCAAAGAGGACAATCACATCGCCATCAAAATCCTGCAGCGCTTCGCGGCAGACATCAACTGCATGCGCTGTGCCATTTTGCTCTTTCTGCTCCACCACAATGACGTTTTCGTCAAACTCTTTGGCTGCGGCTTGCACCGCGTCAAATCCATGACCGGCCACAACCACGGTTCGGGAGGGCGACAAGGCGGCGCCTGCTTGCATGGCGTGAACCAGCATTGGCGCGTTTGCGATGGGATGAAGGACCTTCGGTAGGTCAGAATTCATCCGTGTGCCTTTGCCCGCGGCTAGGATGACAAGTGCGATGCTCATCTGATTTCTCTTTTATTTCGATTGTGCCCGTTTTATCCGAGTGCAGGAAGGGTGCAAGGCCAAGGGCCATCAATTCAGGTTGCGCCTTGTAACAGCGGTGCGCGGGAACTTGCGCAGGCGGCAGGGAGCACGACATGAAGACCGTGGTTTTTGACTTGGACGGGACACTTGCAGACACGAGCGGTGATTTAATCGCGGCGGCCAATGTTTGCTTCCGCGATATGGGGCACGGAGATGTTTTATCTGTAGAAGCTGACGCCGGTGTTGCTCTACGCGGTGGGCACCGTATGTTGACCGAAGGGCTGACCCGGCTCGGGGCCATGGAAGAAGCAGTGGTCGCAAAGTATTATCCCGTGCTCCTAGAGGCTTATGGCAGTTCCATTGCCGAACACACAGTGATGTATGGCGGTGCTATGGACGCAGTCGAGGTGCTCAAGTCTCAAGGCTATGGAGTCGGTATTTGCACTAACAAGCCTGAGGGCTTGGCGGAACAGCTTCTGCAAGCGCTGGGCGTTCGGGAGGCCTTTGGCGCGTTGGTCGGGGCGGACACTTTGCCGGTGCGTAAGCCGGATCCTCTGCCGCTGGTTGAAACGGTGACGCGATTGAACGGCGATCCGGCGCAAACGTTGTTGGTTGGCGATAGTGATACGGACAGGAACACAGCTCGGGCGGCGGGTGTTCCAAGCGTTTTGGTGACGTTTGGCCCAAGCGGTGAGGACATGGCGGCTTTGGAACCTGAAGCCTTGTTGCATGACTATGAGGCTTTGCCGCAAGTTGTGGCGGCGTTGATTGGGCGTAACCCTTCCTGAAATTCGGACGAGGCTGTTTGACTGTTACCTAGCTAGGCTTGAGAGATTGAGATTATCGACATGAGCGAGACATTCACCGGGAACTTCACGCAGCAGGAGCCGATCTCTGAAGAAGCTATTGACGCTGCGGTTTCTGTTATGCGGAGCGGGCGGTTGCACCGTTATAATCTGTCAGACGGCGAGCTTGGTGAAGTTTCGCTGCTTGAGCAGGAGTTTGCAGCCCTGGTGGGAAGCAAATTCTGTTTGGCCGTTGCTTCTGGGGGCTATGCTCTGGCCTGTGCTTTGCGGGCGATGCAGGCGCAGCCTGGAGACCGAGTGCTCACCAACGCCTTTACTTTAGCGCCTGTGCCGGGGGCGATTGCCAGTGTTGGCGCTGTTCCGGTTTTTGTGGGCGTTACGGAAGGTTTGGTCATCGATCTTGACGACCTAAAGGCCAAAGCTGATCAGGCCGATGTGCTCATGCTGTCCCATATGCGGGGGCATATTTGCGACATGGATGCCCTGATGGCGATTTGTGATGCGCATGGCATCAAAGTGATTGAAGACTGCGCACATACTATGGGCGGGGGCTGGAAGGGGGTGGCGTCAGGTCGCCATGGAGGCATGGCGTGTTATTCCACTCAGACTTACAAGCATATCAACTCTGGGGAAGGTGGATTTCTGATCAGCGATGATGAGGAGTTGATGGCGCGGGCGGTCATGCTCTCTGGCAGCTATATGCTCTATGAGAGGCATGGCGCGGCGCCTTCTGCAGAAGTTTTTGAGCAGATCAAGTATCACACGCCGAATGTTTCTGGCCGCATGGATCATCTGCGCGCCGCGATATTGCGGCCGCAGCTACAGGGCCTGGATGCGCAGGTGAACAAATGGAACGCGCGGCATGACATCTTGCTGGCAGGGTTGCGAGACACCCCTGGATTGACAGTGGTTGAGCGGCCGGAAGGGGAAGCCTACGTCGGAAGTTCCATTCAATTTCTGCTGTTGGATTGGACCGAAGCGCAGATCGGCGAGGCTTTGCGCCGCTGCGCTGATCGCGGTGTTGAGCTCAAGTGGTTCGGCGGCGCTGAGCCGGTGGCCTTCACATCGCGTTATGACAGTTGGCGCTATGCGCCGTCTGAGGCGATGCCCGCAACCGACCGCATTCTAAAAGGCATCGTTGATATGCGCATTCCGCTGACGTTCTCCGAGGCGGACTGCGCATTGATCGCGCGCATCATTCGGTCGGAAGTCAGCGCGGTGTTTCAGGCAGGCTGAACCCAATTCAAAGAATGTCGAGCACAGCCTCCGGTGGGCGGCCCAGGGCAGCCTTGTCGTTGGCCAATACAATTGGGCGCTCGATCAGTTTGGGATTTTCGGCCATCGCCGCGAGAAGTGTCGCTTCGTCATCGGATTTTGACAAACCCAACTCTTTGAACAGCGCCTCTTTGGGGCGCATCATGTCGATCACAGGCACGCCCAGAAGTGCTTGCACTTCGACCAGCTCTTGCAAGGTTGGGGCGTCCTCAAGGTAACGGCGTACCGTGACCTCACCCTTGGCTTCCACCATCGCGAGGGTTTGGCGTGATTTGGAACAGCGTGGGTTGTGCCAGATTGTGATCATAGCCAGTCCTCCCGTTTGCTTCCAACGGCCTCGGCCACGTTAGTGAAGCCGTCTTTTTGCAGCAGTTTATCCAGGTCCCGAATGATGGTTTCCGCCAAGGAGAAGCCGCCATAAACCAAGGCTGTATAGAGTTGCACCGCGCTCGCACCGGCGCAGATTTTGGCGTAAGCCTGCTCGGCAGAGCCAACCCCGCCAACGCCTACGAGCGGAATGGAGCCCTCCGTGAGCTTGGACAGCTGCGCCAAAACCCGAGTGGACTTCTCAAATAACGGTGCGCCGGACAGACCACCGGCCTGTTCCTTCTGGGCGCTTTGCAGACCTTCGCGGGACAACGTCGTATTGGTTGCGATGATGGCATCCAACTGGCTTTCCGTCGCCACTTCCGCAATTTCTGCCAATTCGTCTGTCGTTAGGTCGGGCGCGATCTTCAAGAAAACTGGGATTTTATGCTCGAGGCTGTTCCGGGTTTCCATCACGCCAGCTAGGAGTGCTGACAGGGCGGCTTTGCCCTGCAAATCACGCAGTTTCTCCGTATTAGGCGAGCTGACGTTGACGGTGGCAAAGTCTAGGTTCGCGCCACAATGGGCCAGCACGCGTGCGAAGTCTTCGGCGCGGTTTTCGCTGTCTTTGTTGGCCCCAAGATTGAGACCAATCACAGCATTTCGTGGGCGTTTCGCAAGACGGGTGCCAATGGCCTCCATGCCGTCGTTGTTAAAACCAAAGCGGTTGATGGCGGCTTTGTCTTCGGACAACCGAAACAGGCGGGGTTTTGGGTTGCCAGGTTGAGGTCTTGGCGTTGCGGCGCCGACTTCCACAAAGCCAAAGCCGGATTTGGAAAGCGCGTCCAATGCGGTGGCGTTTTTGTCAAAGCCCGCAGCCAGCCCAACAGGGTTGGGCAGATCGAGGCCCGCGAGCGTGGTTTTGAGACGCGGCGAGGTGATCTCTCCCGGAGCATTGCCCAAGCCCATTTCCAGAGCTTTCAATGCCATGCCGTGAGATTTTTCCGGGTCCATACTGCGCAAGACATTCATGCCAACAATTTCAAGGCTGCGTTTCAGGCTCATGACAATACTCCGGCTGGGAACTCGTGTTTGCCGTCAACTAGCGGCAGAGGCTGTGCCCAAGTCACATCGCTCAGGCGAAGTTCGCGATAGAGATGCGGGAACTCGGCACCCCCGCGGGAGACCTCCCACTTCAGATCATCTCCCATCGGGTTGCTTTCACAGGCCAGCAAGAAAAGGTTTTCCTCGCCCGCAAAGTGTTTGGCGGCGGTCTCGGCGGCTTGCGCGGCGGTGGAGAAATGCACGTAGCCATCGGCCACATCAACAGGCGCGCCCACGGAGCGCCCTTCGGCTCGTAGCGCCGCCCATTCTTCGGAGCGGAATATCTTGAAGATCAGCATGGCCTGCTCATGCAACGGACACGGCGCAAGGTCAAGCACGACAAGAATTGTTAAATCTTTGACATTTGAGCCGATTAAACGGCACGATATTGACTGAACTATAAAAAGAGAGGGGATTCTCCATGATTACTCGATTGATGACAGGGGCGGCGGCATTGGCGCTCACAGCTGGTGTTGCGGCAGCTGACTATACATTGAACGTTATTCACATCAACGACTTGCACAGCCGTATTGAGCCGATCAACAAATACGACTCCACCTGTAAAGCGGAAGATAACGCAGAAGGTAAGTGTTTTGGCGGCTATGCGCGCGTAGCGACTAAAATCGCGCAGCTTCGCGAAGAGCTTGCCGGTCAAAATGTTGTCGTTTTGGATGCCGGTGACCAGTACCAAGGCTCTCTGATGTACACTACCTATAAGGGTGATGTCGAAATCGAGATGATGGAGAAGATCGGTTTTGATGTCATGGCTGTGGGCAACCACGAGTTCGACGATGGCCCAGAAGGTCTCTTGAAGCTGGTAGAGGGTGTCTCCTTTCCGGTGATCTCCGGCAACCTTGATGTGTCGCAGTCCAACATTCTGGCTGGCAAAGTTGGCAATCACGTTGTTCTGGAAGTCGGTGGCGAGAAAATCGGCATTATCTCCGCGCTGGCGACTGACACTGCTGAAACGTCCAGCCCGGGCGAAGCGGTGATCTTCCAGGATGAAATTCAGTCTTTGCAAGCAGACGTGGACGCGCTGACCGCAGAGGGCGTGACCAAAATCATCGCGCTGAACCACGTTGGCGTGAAGAAAGACATGGAAATCGCAGGCGCTGTTTCCGGTGTTGATGCGGTTGTCGGCGGCCACTCGCACACCAAGTTCTCCAACACCGAAGAAGGTGCGATGGCGTACCCAACCATGGTGGGCAATGTGCCTGTGGTGCAAGCCTATGCCTATTCCAAGTATGTTGGGCATCTCGTACTGACCTTTGACGATGAAGGTAACGTGACTGCGGCAACCGGTGACACCATCCTACTGGATGCTTCGGTACCTGAAGACGAGTCCATCGTGGCGCGCGTCAAAGAGCTTGCAGGTCCAATTGAAGAGATGAAGTCTCGCGTAGTTGCGTCCACCGATGCAGCGATTGATGGCGACCGCGGCTCTTGTCGTGCAGGCGAATGTGCAATGGGTAATTTGATTGCTGATGCGATGCTGGATCGTGTGAAAGATCAAGGTATTGAAATTGCAATTCAAAACGGTGGCGGTATTCGAGCCTCCATCGATGCAGGTGAAGTGACCATGGGCGAAGTGCTGACCGTGCTGCCGTTCCAGAACACGCTCTCCACTTTCCAAGTGACGGGTGAAACCATCGTCGCAGCACTGGAAAACGGTGTGAGTAAACTAGAAGATGGCGCGGGCCGCTTCCCACAAGTAGCGGGTATGACCTACACCTTTGATGCCGCTGCAGAAGCAGGCAGCCGCATCAGTGACGTGATGGTCGGCGGTGCGCCAATCGATCTCGCCAAGACTTACGGTGTCGTGTCCAATAACTATGTGCGCAACGGCGGTGACGGTTACAAAATGTTCCGTGACGCAGAAAACGCCTATGACTATGGCCCAGACTTGGCTGATGTGACTGCAGAGTACATCGCTGAGAAAGGCGCAGCCGGTGCTGTTCTGGACGGCCGTATTAGCAAGAAGTAAGCACTTGGTCGCTTGACGTTTTGAACCCTCGCCGGGAAACTGGCGGGGGCTTTCTTTTGAGGCAGGTATGGATCATCCGCTCATTGATTTGATCAACCAGAAAATCCGTGAGGCGGAGGAGGCTGGCGACTTCGACAATCTGGAGGGTGCGGGGAAACCGCTGCCTAAAGAAGACGATCCGGAAAATGCGTTGCTCAACCGGCTGGTAAAGGAATCCGGCGGCGTGCCGGAGTTTGTGTCGTTATCGCGTGAGTTGGCAAAATTGCGCGAAGAATTGCGAGAAACAGGAGATCGGACTCGGCGGCAGGAGATCATGAAAGAGATGTCGATGATGGACGCCAGGATCGAGCTGGCGCGAAAGGCGCACCGCTGATGTGCGGACGTTTTGCGATCACCTTGCCTATCGACGCAATGGCGCAGCTGTTTGCGGCCACGCCTGCCAACAATCTGCCTGCCGTGCCCAACTTCAATGTGTGTCCCACCAATCAAATTAATGTGGTCTTGGGTGAAGGGGACGCGGCGCGGCGCTTGGTATCCATGCGCTGGGGCTTTATTCCCCATTGGTACAAAACGGCTTCTGACGGACCTTTGCTGATCAATGCGCGGGCGGAGACTTTGGCGGAAAAGCCTGCGTTTCGACAAGCCTGTCGGGAGCGGCGCTGCTTGATTCCGGTGACAGGGTTTTATGAATGGACCAAAGACAGTGAGGGTCTGCGCTGGCCTTGGTACATCTCCGCAGGAGCGCCCTTGGCTTTGGCTGGGGTGTGGCAGGAGTGGGGGCAGGGCGATGATGTCATGAGCACCTGTGCGATTGTGACCACCACTGCCAATGAAACCATGTCCCAAGTCCACCACCGAATGCCCGTGGTGATTGACGAAGAAGACTGGGGACTGTGGCTGGGGGAGCAGGGGCATGGGGCGGCAACTTTAATGAAGGCGGCGGACGAGGATCTGCTGTCCTTTCATCAGGTTGATCGTGCGGTGAATTCCAATCGTGCAGCTGGGTCTGCGTTGATAGACCCCATCTAGAATTCGATTTTTGACGAAGATCGACTTCGGATTTTCAAGAAATCTGCGACAATCCTTCAGCTTCAGAAGGGCCGGTAGTGCCTTGGCGTCACGCGGTTGGCCTGAGATGATGGGATGAACTTTTTGGAGGGTCCCATGTCCCGGTCGTCGTATTACGCACCCCAAGGTGGCTTGCCGCCGCAAACCCAGCTGCTCACCGACAGAGCGATGTTCACCGAAAGCTTCGCGGTGATTCCGAAAGGCACGCTTACGGATATTGTGACGTCCAACCTGCCATTCTGGAGCGGCACGCGGGTCTGGGTGATTGCGCGACCGATGAGTGGGTTTTCGGAGACGTTTTCGCACTACATTGCCGAGGTCGCGCCTGGCGGTGGCAGTGAGAAGCCGGAGCTTAATCCAGAAGCGCAGGGCGTTTTGTTCGTGGTTGAGGGCAGTGTCGCCGTTACTATTGAAGGTGCGCGCCACGAGCTTGGGAGTGGCGGTTACGCTTATTTGCCGGCGGGCAGCGACTGGACTTTGAAGAACGGTAGCGATGCGCCGGCCAAATTCCATTGGATTCGCAAGAAATATGAAGCGGTTGAGGGGATCGAGGCGCCGGAGGCCTTTGTTACGTCCGATGCGGATACACCTATCACATACATGCCGGACACAGATGGAAAGTGGGGCACCACGCGCTTTGTTGAGCCTGATGATCTGCGCCATGACATGCACGTTAATATCGTGACCTTTGAGCCGGGCGGTGTGATCCCGTTTTTGGAAACCCACGTGATGGAGCACGGCCTCTACGTGTTGGAAGGCAAGGCGGTCTATAAACTCAATCAGGATTGGGTAGAGGTCGAGGCGGGGGATTACATGTGGCTGCGCGCTTTCTGCCCTCAGGCTTGTTACGCGGGCGGGCCGGGTAAGTTCCGCTATCTGCTTTATAAAGATGTGAACCGCCATATGGCGCTTTAAGGCGTCTCAGAAGGCGTTTTGCCAGTAACCGATTGGGGTGTGGCAAAATACCTTTGATTGATAGCGGTAACAGTTGCATGTGGGCGGATTTTCCGCCCCTTTTGGGGTGGCAATCGCAGAACAAACCCTATCAATTGGCCTTTCAGAACAATATGGAAAGCGTGGTATGAGTGAGCGTAAGATCAAGATTTTTATCAATGGGTTTGGTCGTATTGGCCGGACGGTTTTGCGCATTTTGGCGAAGGGGCAGCACCCCGAGTTTGAGATTGTCGGGATCAATGACATCGAGCCATTGGAGACCTGTGCCTATCTGTTTGAGTTTGATAGTGTTTTTGGCGCGTATCCGGGGGACGTTGCGGCGGGAGACAAGGCGCTTACCGTTGACGGTCTAACCATTCCGTTTCATGCCGTGAGCGACCTGAGTGGTCTCGATTTGAGCGACGTCGACGTGGTGTTGGAATGTACTGGCATGGCTGGTGCACGGGCAGTGGCAGAGCGGGGGCTTGCGGCCGGAGCGGCTAAGGTGTTGATTTCCGGTCCGTCTGATGAGGCTGACGACACCATTGTACTAGGTGCCAATCAGGAGCTCTTGAAGGATCAGAAAATCCTATCCAATGCCTCTTGTACAACAAACGCTTTGGCGCCTTTGATGCGGGTGTTGGATGAGAAATTTGGCCTTATCAGTGGGCACATGACCACAGTGCATTGCTACACCGGCAGTCAGCCAACGGTGGACAAGCCGCGCGCCGACCTGGCGCGGAGCCGGGCGGCGGCGCTGTCGATGGTGCCGACCACCACCTCGGCGCAGCGCATGATTGATAAGGTTTTGCCGCATCTGAAAGGCCGTGTTGAGGCGCGTGCCATTCGGGTGCCAACGGCAAGTGTGTCTGCCATTGATCTGACAATTCAGACTGAAAAAGATGTGACAGTTGAGACGGTTAACGCCTGCTTGAAAGCAGCGGCGGAACGAGATGGTATCTTGGGTTGGAGCACCAAGCCACTTGTCTCGACCGACCTGCGGGCGCGCCCGGAATCGCTGATTGTGAGTGAGCGAGAAACCAGCGTTTCCGTGGGCGGGCTGTTGCGCGTCTTTGGCTGGTATGACAATGAATGGGGCTTTTCCAACCGCATGTTGGATATGGCCAGAGCAATGGGGCGGCGCTGAGCTGCGTGAGGGGAATTGGGAGAATAGAAGAGATGACAAACACCAAGGATCAGGACCGCGCCCGTCAGGCCGCACTAAATTACCACGAATTTCCCAAGCCCGGTAAGCTGGAAATCCGCGCGACCAAACCCATGGCAACAGGCCGTGACCTGAGCCGGGCGTATAGCCCCGGTGTGGCCGAGGCCTGTATCGAGATCGAAAAGAACCCTGCCGATGCAACACGTTACACCGCCAAGGGCAACTTGGTGGCGGTGATTTCCAACGGTACTGCCGTGCTTGGTCTTGGCGATATTGGTGCACAAGCGTCCAAGCCGGTGATGGAAGGCAAGGCGGTTCTTTTCAAAAAATTTGCCGGTATCGATTGTTTTGACATCGAAGTGAACGAGCCTGATCCGGAAAAACTCGCCGATTTGGTCTGTCGTCTGGAACCCACTTTCGGGGCAATCAATTTAGAAGATATTAAAGCGCCGGACTGCTTCCTCGTGGAGCGTCTCTGCAAAGAGCGTATGAACATTCCGGTGTTCCACGATGACCAGCACGGCACCGCGATTGTGGCTGCGGCTGCGGCGTATAACGCGCTGATCGTGGCGAAGAAAAACGTCGAAGACATCAAGGTTGTGGCGCTGGGCGCGGGGGCGGCGGGGATTGCCTGTCTCAAAATGTTGATGACCATGGGGGTTCAGCACGAAAACATCCTGATGCTGGACAGCAAAGGCGTAGTTCATAAGCAGCGCAACGACTTGACCGCCGAGAAAGCGGAGTTCGCGCAAGCCACTGATAAGCGTACCACAATGGAGGCCATGGAGGGCGCCGACCTGTTCCTCGGTGTGTCTGGTCCGGGCCTGCTGACCAAAGAAATGGTTGAGCAGATGGCGGATGATCCGATCATCTTTGCGCTGGCGAACCCAACTCCAGAGATTATGCCGGAAGAGGCGCGAGAGGCGGCTCCAGGTGCATTGATCGCCACAGGGCGTTCGGACTATCCGAACCAGGTGAACAACGTGCTGTGTTTCCCGTTCATCTTCCGCGGCGCGCTGGATGCTGGTGCGACAGAAATCAATGACGCGATGAAGCTGGCTTGTGTTGAGGCGATTGCGTCTCTGGCGCGCGAAACGACGTCGGCTGAGGTGGGGGTAGCCTATAAAGGTGAAACCCTGACGTTCGGTCCTAACTACCTGATCCCAAAGCCGTTTGATCCGCGTTTGCTGCCTACCATTGCAGTGGCGGTGGCCAAGGCGGCCATTGACTCTGGTGTGGCGACCAAAGACCTCGATCTGCACGCCTATGAGAACAAGCTGCAGGCGCAGGTGTTCCGCTCCTCCATGATCATGCGCCCGGTATATGAAGCCTCCAGCATGAGCCGTCGCCGGATTGTGTTTGCGGAAGGAGAAGATGAGCGGGTGCTGCGGACGGCGCAGGCAATGCTGGAAGACACGGTAGATACCCCGATGTTGATTGGTCGTCCGGAAGTTGTGGCGCATCGTCTTGAAAAGGCTGGATTAAAGATCAAGCCAGGTGTGGATTTTGAGCTGGTCAATCCGGAGCAGGATGACCGCTATCGGGACTACTGGACGCATTATCACGCCAAGCTGCGCCGGAAAGGGGTGAGCCCGGACAGTGCAAAGGCGATTTTGCGCACCAACAACACCGCGATTGCGGCGATGGCGGTTGATCGCGGTGATGCCGATAGCATGATTTGCGGCACCTTTGGTGAGTACCGTTGGCACCTTCGCTACGTCACAGAAGTGTTGCAGAACAAAGAGTTGCATCCGGTTGGATCGCTGTCTTTGATCATTCTGGACAAGGGCCCGCTGTTCCTTGCGGACACGCATATTCACATCGAGCCGACCTCCGAGCAGGTGGCGGAAACGGTGATTGCGGCGGCACGTCACGTGCGACGCTTTGGGGTGGATCCGAAGATTGCGCTCTGCTCTGGAAGCCAGTTTGGCAACCTGGACTCCCGCTCTGGTCGGGTGATGCGCGGGGCGTTGGAACTGCTGGATCAGAACGACTATGACTTTGAATATGAAGGGGAAATGCACACGGATGCGGCCCTTGATCCGGAGCTGCGTGAGCGGTTGTTCCCCGGCGGTCGTTTGACGGGCAAAGCCAATGTGTTGGTGTATTCCAACACGGATGCGGCGGGCGCGACCCGTAACATCTTGAAATCCGTATCAGATGGTTTGGAAGTTGGGCCAATCCTGATGGGCATGGGCAACCGCGCGCACATCGTGACCCCGTCCATCACTGTGCGTGGTTTGCTCAACATTGCCGCGCTGGCGGGCACCGAGGTGTCGACCTACGGCTAAGTCACATTTGAAGCGATGCAACAGGCCCCGTTAACCATGGTTTTCGGGGTCTGTTTTATGTCGGTATAACGTCGGTATCGCGTTGGTGTGGGTCTTGTGTTGCGGGATGCAGGTAAACACAAAGCGCGTTGCGCAGGTGTTGCACCTCGCAACGCTTACAGCGGCCAGAACACCAGAATCGCCGGAACCGACACGGCGACCACCAACACCTCCAGCGGCAGGCCGATGCGCCAGTAGTCCCCAAAGTGATAGCCACCAGGGCCAAGGATCAGGGTGTTGTTCTTGTGACCGATGGGCGTGAGGAAGGCCGAAGAGGCGGCGACGGCCACAGCCATAAGGAATGGATCAGCAGACACCCCAAGCGCGTTGGCCATTTGTATACCCACGGGGGCGGCGACAATGGTGGTGGCGGTGTTGTTGAGCACGTCGCTGAGCGTCATGGTCACGAGCATCAGCACGGTGAGCACCGCCCAGGCAGGCAGGCCAGAGGTGAGGCCAACAAGACCGTTGGCGATTAAAGCCGTGCCGCCAGAGCTGTCCAGCGCGGCGCCGAGCGGGATCATCGAACCGAGGAGCACCACTACGGGCCATTCGACGTGATCATAAAGTTCGGAGAGCGGGACAATTTTGGCGAGCACATAGGCGATGACCACGAGCCCCAAGGCGATGGGCAGGTAGATCAGGCCAAAGGAGGCGGCGGCGACGGCGCCGACAAACAGGCCAATAGCGAGCCACATCTTGCTGTTGGCGGTCACGGTCAACCCGCGATCTGCGAGAGGGAGGCAGCCGAGCCACTTGGTCACGTCCGGGCCGCGGTCTTTGTGCACGAGGATCAGGAGGATGTCGCCGGGCTGAACCACGGTTTTGCGGATTTGGCTGCGGATGCGCCGGCCCTCGCGGGAGATTCCCATGAGCACCGCACCTTGTCGCCATGCGAGACCAAGGGCCGCTGCGGTTTTGCCTGCGATGCGGGCGGTTTCTGGTACGACGACTTCGATGACGTCCAGGCCGTCCCCGGCGGCTTTGAGTTGTTCCTCGCGTTTTTCGTCGGAGAAGTTCAGGGACAATGCCGTTCTGAACTCATCCAGCGCGTCTGGTGTGGCTTCGAGCACCATGGCGTCGCCTTCGCGCAGCAGGATGGTGCGGGCGGAGCCATAGAGCCGTTTGCCGTCGCGCATCAGGCCGAGGATTTGCACATCGGCCTCTTCGGCGTTTGGTTCCAGCTCGCCCAGACGCTTGCCAATCAGCTTGCTTTCCGCCGGAATCGTGAGTTCGGCGATGTATTGTCCGAGGTCGGCAACCTTTTTGCCTGCGTCCTCTCGATCCGGGATAAGGCGCCAGCCAATGAGGGCGACAAACAGCAGCCCTGCGATGGCTGTGAGGCCACCAACAGGGGCGAAGTCAAACATCTTGAACGGCTCGCCTAAGCTTTCCTCACGAATGGAGGCGATGATGATGTTGGGCGGCGTGCCGATGAGCGTGGCCATGCCACCGAGGATGGTGGCAAACGATAATGGCATCAAGGACTTGGATGGGCTGCGGCCGGCCTTGCGGGCGGTTTGGATGTCCACGGGCATCAGCAGAGCCAGCGCGGCGACGTTGTTCATGAAGGCAGAGAGCACAGCCCCCACAGCGCCGATGATGGCGATGTGATTGCCAAGTGAGCGCGCGCTGTCCACCAGGGTGCGGGTGATCAGCCCGACAGCGCCAGAGCGGACGAGACCTGCGGAGACAATCAGGACCAGCGCCACAATGAGTGTAGCGGGATGGCCGAAGCCGGAAAAGGCGTCTTTGGTGGGCACAACGCCAAGCACAACGGCGATCATGAGGGCGGCAAAAGCGACCATGTCATAGCGGAAGCGGCCCCAGAGCAGCATCACAAACACACCGCCAAAAAGGCTGAACAAAATGATCTGATCTGTGGTCATGAAAAGGCCTGTGCGCAAATTTGTTTGGGTGGAAGTCAATCTTACAGGCCACGGAAACGCAAGCGGGTTGCGGATTTTGCCTGCTGTGACGTATAGAGAGCCCCAACACTACGATACTGCGAAAAGACAACCGGAGGCGAACATGGCCGGCCATAGTAAATGGGCAAACATTCAGCACCGCAAAGGGCGTCAGGACGCCGCGCGCTCCAAGCTGTTTTCCAAACTTTCCAAAGAGATCACCGTTGCCGCAAAGATGGGCGACCCTGATCCAGACAAAAACCCGCGCCTGCGTCTGGCGGTGAAAGAAGCCAAGAGCCAGTCCGTGCCAAAAGACGTGATCGAACGCGCGATCAAAAAGTCTGTTGCGGGTGAAGGCGACGATTATGAAGAAATCCGCTACGAGGGCTATGGCCCCAATGGCGTGGCGGTGATTGTTGAAACCATGACCGACAACCGCAACCGGACCGCTTCGACTGTGCGCTCCACTTTCACCAAGAGTGGCGGCAACCTTGGCGAGACCGGCTCTGTTGGGTTCATGTTTGATCGCAAAGGTGAAGTGACCTACGGCGCGGACGCTGGCGATGCGGACTCCGTGTTTGAGGCGGCAATTGAAGCCGGTGCGGAAGACGTGGAAAGCTCTGAGGATGGTCACATCATCTGGTGTGAGGACACCGACCTGAACGAGGTCTCCAACGCGTTGGAAGCCACTTTGGGCGAGTCTGTCAGCACCAAGCTGGTGTGGAAGCCAACCACCACCACTGAGCTGGACCTGGAAGGTATGCAGAAGCTGATGCGGTTGATTGATGCGCTGGAAGATGACGACGACGTTCAACGTGTGACCACGAACTTTGAAGCCTCTGACGAGGTGATGGAGCAGCTGTAAGCAGCGGTTCTGTTAGGAATGAGAAGAGCGTGTGCTGGACAGTGCACGCTCTTTTTCTTTGCGTCGTGCTGTGCGCAGGGTCGCGGCTGATAGGCCGAGACACAGTTGGGCGCAGACGGGGCTTTTCAGAATGAGAGACTGCAGAAGGATGGGGCCCATGGTGCCCAAGATCACGCCAAGTGCTGTTAAGGCCCAGATCGAACCTGGGGCTTCAAGGTGCCACCAGAGTTGCGTCACTGCGGCGGTGAAGAAGACGTGAAACAGATAGATCGCGTAGGAGTATACCCCGATCCGAGCGAGGCGTGACTGGTTTGGGCGCAGCATAAGCAGACCAAAGCAGGCCGAAAATCCAAGTAGAATGGCGAGCAAACGGCGGGGCATGTCCTCTAGGACCAAATCTTGGTTGGCCAGGCGGAATCCAATGTAGAGGCCAGTGGCGAGCAAAAGGGCACCCAAGGGGCGTGTCCAAGGCGCCGAGCGCAGGGTGTGTCGGAGCGCGGGTGTTTGAGAAAGCAGATAGCCACTTGCAAAAAATGGCAGAAGGAATGCGGCGTTGCTGATTGAGAACCAATTGGTCGCCGGGAGGGGGAGGAGCCCCAGTCCCCAACAACACAGGCCCAGTGTGCCAAGTGCCGCGGCCACATGACGGTGCCAAGTTGCACCTGTGCAGCAGACCAAGATGACTGTGGCCGCCATGATGAGAAAGGTGGCTTGGAGGAACCAGAAGTGGGCATAGCTGGTGACATAGGTCAGTAAGAGCGGCGGTTGCTCTCCACCGGTCGCCTCGCGGGCGATCCAGAAAAGCGTGCCAACACTCACCATTGGCAAAAGCAGGCGTCGGGCCTTTTTGCGGATCGTGGTGCGCGCATCGGGCCACAGGCCGGTGGCGCGGGCAAACACCATACCTGAAATGAAGCTGAACACAGGCATCCGCATATCTGCGGCAGAATGGCTTAGGAGGCTGATGGGGTGATCAAGCGGCAACTCCATGCCGTATTCCGGTGATATCCCAACCATATGGTGCAACACCAAAACCAAGCAGACTATGGCGCGCAGGGTGTCAATTTCGGCACGCATTTGCGCGCAGGATTGGGCTGGCTTGGGTGTCATGTTGCGGTCTCATGTAACGCGGCATACGCGGTTGGTTTCAGCCTAGCTGGATCAGGATTGTCTGTCTTGGTTATTGGTATTGCCGTGCGGTGTTGCGCACCGCTTTGGTCAGCGGAGCAAGGGCCGGGGCCAGCAGGCGGCTGGATTGCCAGAACAGCGGCGTGTCGTAGGTGGTGTTTTCGATCAAGGGCACCAAGGCACCGCTGTCCAGATGGGGCCGCACAAGCGGTTCCGGGTTCATGCCCCAGCCAAGGCCCAACAGACAGGCTTCCACAAATCCGTTTGAAGAGGGCAGATGGTGGCTAGGTGGTGATGGCGTAACGCCGAGATTTTGCGCCATCCAGGTATCTTGCAGGCGGTCCTTGGCGTCAAAGATGAGGATCGGTGCGGTTGCGATGGCCTCTGCGGTGACGCCATTGGGGAAGTGTTTGGCGATATAGGCGGGACTGGCAGAAGGGACATAGCGCATGGGTCCCAATGGGGTGCTGTCGCACCCTGCGATAGGGGCTTCGTGCGACGTGACGGCCGCGACCACTTCGCCGCGGCGCAGCCAGTCGGCGGAGAAATCCTGATCATCGACCACCAGATCAAAGAGCAGGTCGGGAACCTGCGCGGCGGCTTTCAAAAACCATGTGGCAAGGCTGTCTGCTGTAACGGCAATGCGAAGACGAGCGGTACGTGGAGAGAGTTGTGCGAGATCTCGAGCGAGAGCGCCTTCGAGCATGCCGACCTGGTCGAGGTGTGCCGCGAGGCGGCGGCCGGTTTCCGTGCCTTCGCAAGGCGTGCCGCGCAGGACCAAAGGCATGCCAATCCGTTCTTCCAGCGCCTTGAGCCGTTGCGATACGGCGGATTGGGTGACGCCAAGTTCCTGTGCGGCCCCCTCAAAGCTGCCGGTGCGCAGGATCGCTGCCAGAGCGGCGAGATGGGCATAGTCAAGGGTCATTGCAGCTTGGCTGCGGTGCCATGCGTGGGTTTGATCCGGTACTGATGCGCGTTTAACGCCGAGCCATCATGGGCCAGAGCCCAATCTTTGGCCTCACTGATAGACATGCCAAGATTCATCGCCAATTTGTCTGCCAGCGCATAAGCGGAGCGGGAGGGATGCAACTTGGTGAGCCGTTCAACATGGCGCAAGCGTGCCTCTGGGAATTGGTCCAGACAGCGTTTGAGGTCTTCTTGTGACAGCTGGAAATGGAAGGCCAGGGCGTTGCGTAAGAACAGCTCGTCATAGCCGGCAGCCTCAAGGCGGCGGCAGTAGTCCAGGTTGCTTTCCGCTTTGGCAGGGGGCAGCGATTTGTAGCTTGGAAGCGCCATAAGTTTCCCTAATGCAGTCGCAAGTTTCTTAATTGGATTAATTGAGCCGGAGACCGTAGTCAAACCCTGCAACGGATAACCGACAAGGACAAGACGATATGGGCGACACAGGCATTCTGGGACCAGCTTTGGCAGGCTTTGCGTTGGGGTTCTCGCTGATTATGGCGATTGGCGCGCAGAACGCATTTGTGCTGCGCCAAGGGCTTCGGGGCGAATACGTGCTGCCGCTGGTGCTGACCTGTGCAGTGAGTGACGCGCTTTTGATCACTCTCGGAGTGGCCGGATTTGGCGCGTTGATCTCGGCCAATGACTGGGTGCTGACAATCGTGCTCTATACCGGGGCGGCGTTCTTGTTTGTGTATGGCGCTATGAATTTTAAGGCGGCTTTCGCAGGGGGCGGTAAGCTTGACGATAAGGGGCGTACGGCGGGCAGCCTTGTGGCGGCGCTGACCACTTGCCTGTTGCTGACCTGGGCCAATCCACATGTGTATCTGGATACAGTGATCCTGTTGGGGGGAATCTCAGCGCAGTATGAGCCGTCCTGGGCGTTTGGATTGGGCGCGGCGATTGCCAGCTTTGCCTTCTTCTTTAGCCTAGGGTTTGGCGCACAGTTGTTGCGGCCGATGTTCACCAGTCCGCGTGCCTGGCAGGCGTTAGACGGCTTGGTTGGCTTGACCATGTGGGGGATTGCCGCCAGTTTGCTTCTCAAGGTGTAACAGGGATCACATTGAGAATGCGGACGTTTTTGGGAGGCGCTGTCGCGGTAATGGCAATGGCGGTTGCAGGAGGGGCCATTGCGGAGTGTTACACCGGATGGCAGTCGCCCAGTGTCGAGGCTTACAGATGGGAGATCATCTATGAGGATGACGCGCCCTTTGCCGTCAGTGATGACTATCCGTGGATTAAGCTACCGCTCTACATGCAGGCCCCATCCAAGCCGAAAATCCTGAGTTTTGAGCGTGGTATCGGCGATAGTCCAATGGTGGCGTCACTGGTGTATTATGCGGGCTCGCCTGGCACGTCCGTGCTTGTTCCCATCACCGAGCGGATCGTTTTTGACATGTCTATCGATGGCAAAGAGCTTTTACGGGGCACCTTGATGGAGGGCTGCGATCCGGTGGAATGGTCGCTAAACGGTGATGTCTTGTCAGTGGATGATCCGGCCATGGGGTATCAAGAGATCGTGCTACCGTGAGTTTTTGCACATAGGTTGTGGTCTGGCGCCTGTTTTGTGCGGCGGGCGAATGCACATATCCTTCTGGTAGCAAGTCAGGAGGATGCCATGAGTTGGAACCCAGCCTTAGAGCCAACATTGCCAGACGCCACCGCTTTGGACGCGATTGAAACGGTCGTTGTGCCGCGTTCCCGAGATTTGGGTGGGTTTTCCGTGCGGCGGGCCTTGCCTGCGCCCAAGCGGCAGATGGTGGGACCTTTTATCTTTTTTGACGAGATGGGGCCGGTGGAGTTTTTGACCGGACAGGGCATTGATGTGCGGCCTCATCCGCACATCGGGCTTGGGACCGTGACCTATCTGTATAGTGGCGAGTTTGAGCATCGCGATAGTCTGGGCACACATCAGATGATCTATCCCGGTGAGGTGAACTGGATGGTGGCCGGGAACGGCGTAACCCATTCGGAGCGCACGTCCGAGGCCACTCGTCAGGCACCAAGCTCGCTGTTTGGCATTCAGACCTGGATTGCTTTGCCGGAAGAGCGCGAAGATGATCCGGCGGCGTTTGAGCATCATGGCAAAGAGGTGCTGCCGTTTCTGGAAGGTGAAGGGAAAGAGGTGCGGTTGATCCTTGGGGATGCTTGGGGCGAGCGGGCCCCTGTGACCATGCTGTCGGAGACGTTTTATGCGGATGTGGCCTTGCAAGCCGGGGCGAAGCTACCGATGCCCGACAATCACGAGGATCGGGGATTGTATGTGGTGGATGGTGCGGTGGAGATTGCCGGAGATGTGTTTGAGCCGGGCCGCATGGTGATATTCCGACCGGGTGACGCGATCACGGTTACAGCGGGGCCGCAGGGGGCGCGGGTGATGGCGCTGGGCGGGGCAACCATGAATGGGCCGCGGTATATTTCGTGGAACTTTGTCAGTTCCAGCAAGGAGAAGATTGAGGCCGCCAAGGCAGATTGGGTGGCGGGGGATTGGGCGCATGGGCGCTTTCAGTTGCCTGCCGGGGATGACGAAGAGTTCATAAAACTGCCCGAGCGGCTGCGGTAACGCCGCGGCAAAGTTGATGCTTAACAGGTTTCCTACCTCGACACTGCCGCTGCGTCATGTCTATGTGGCGGCATGACGGATGAAAGTGCCTACTCCCCTTTGAAGGGCGTGTTTTGGATGCTGGTCACGGGCTTATGCTTTGTGGCGGTGACCGCGCTTGTGAAAATTGTGGGCACACGGTTGCCCGCCTCGGAGACGGCATTTTTGCGCTATGCACTGGGCATTGTGTTCCTGATCCCGATGATCCGGCCAATTCTGGAAGCGAAGCTCACCAAGCGGCAGGTGGGATTGTTCAGCCTGCGGGGCGTCCTGCACACCGGCGCGGTGGTGGCGTGGTTCTTTGCCATGGCGCGCATTCCCATCGCCGAAGTCACGGCGATGAACTACCTGTCGCCGGTCTATGTTACCATTGGCGCGGCGCTGTTTCTTGGGGAAAAGCTGGCGTTTCGGCGAATTGCGGCGGTGATTGTGGCGCTGATCGGCGTGACAATCATTTTGCGGCCGGGCTTTCGCGAGCTGAGTCCGGGGCATTTTGCGATGCTGTTCACGGCGCTGGGCTTTGCTGGTGGGTACCTGATTGCCAAACGGTTGAGCGAAGAGGTGAGTCCTACGGTGGTGGTCGGTATGTTGTCGGTGACGGTGACGATTGGACTGGCACCCTTGGCGTTGTCGGTCTGGGTGACGCCGACGTTGGAAGAGTTGGTGATCCTGTTTGGCGTGGCCTGTTTTGCCACGGCGGGACACTATACGATGACTTTGGCCTTCAAGGCCGCGCCGGTGACGGTGACACAGCCGGTGAGTTTTTTGCAGATGGTCTGGGCCGTATTGCTTGGCTGGATTGGCTTTGGCGAGCAGCCTGATGTTTGGGTGCTGGTCGGGGCGCTCACAATCATTGGCGCGATCAGCTTTATTACCTGGCGTGAGGCCATGTTGAAGCGGCGTCAGATCACGCCGCTTGTGGGGCAGACCAAGCTCTGAGATTTGCCACAGCGCCGTAAGTGCGCCTATCCTAATGAAAATCGGGAGGGGGACACTATGAGATCAACTTTCTGGATGGTCGGGTTTGCAGTGGCAGTGACCCTGCCGGTGGCTGCGCGGGCGGGGCTGGAAATCTGCAACGAAGCCGGTTTCTCGCAAAGTGTGGCGGTGGCCTACAAAGACGGGGACGCCTATCGCTCGCGCGGGTGGTGGAACCTTGATCCGGGCGAGTGCGATACGCCGGTCACCGGCGATCTGAAACGACGGTATTACTACGTTTTTGCCACCGCGCGGGGGTATGCGTTTGATCCGGCGGAGCCGTATAGTTTTTGCACCGAACTCTCCGGCTTTTCGATTGTCGGGGACGAGGATTGTGAGGCGCGTGGCTATGACACATCCATGTTTGCCAAGATCGACACCGGCAAAACGGCCAAAGACTATCGGTTGAATATCAAAGCGGGGATTTTCACGGCGCTCGATACAGGGGGCTCAGGTGGAGCGTCCACAACGCCGCCGGCGGAGAGTGTTTACACAACGGAGGCTGAGGCGCGGCGGATTTTGCCACTCTATATGCCGATGGAGAACTCCGGTTTCTTTGGGGAGCCGTTTTCTCAAGTCGGCGTCTTCCAGGGCTGCGACTATGAATATGAGGACGCGTTTTGCAGCTTCCATGCGGAAGGTTGGAAGTATTACGTCAGTTACGGCAATGGCACCGAAGACGCTTTGCTGGACGCATTGGAATTTTTGCCGGTGGGCACGCCGGTGGCCTTTGGTGGCGATATGATTGGTTATGGCGATATCACGGTGGACACGGTGATCCGCGAGGTGAGCTATTTTCCGGAGTTGGACCCATATCAGCACATTCGAGAAGCGATGATGGGGATGTGGGTGGATCAGGGGGATCGAAACTCGCAAGTTTTGATCGAAGGTGCCGAGTGGACGGATATTTACGGCGGCGAGCAAATGGCGACCTATTTTCTGCAAATTGTTTCGGGGTGTGATGCTGGGCCGGGCGGGCCGGTGTTGTTGCAGACCAATCCTGAGGACCGCGAGCCCTATTGCTATATGATCGATAGCGTCACGGACGATGAGATGGTGCTGTATTATTACGGCAACCCGGAGCCCTTCGTTTATCGGCGATGATGTGTCGCGAAACCTCTTGAGCTTGGGGCGGAGGTGTTCCTAGGGTGTGAGACATTGTCCAAGGAGCCTGCGCATGTCCCGTCCCAACATCCTGATTTTTATGGTGGATCAGCTTAACGGGACATTTTTCCCGGACGGGCCTGCAGACTGGCTGCACGCGCCGAACCTGAAAAAGCTGGCGGCGCGGTCGACGCGGTTTCAAAACGCCTATACCGCCAGCCCGCTGTGCGCGCCGGGGCGGGCGGCGTTTATGTCAGGACAGTTGCCGAGCGGGACAGGGGTCTATGATAATGCGGCGGAGTTTGCCTCCTCCATTCCGACCTATGCCCACCATCTGCGGCGCGCCGGGTATCAGACCTGTCTGTCCGGCAAGATGCACTTTGTCGGGCCGGATCAGTTACACGGCTTTGAGGAGCGGCTGACCACAGACATCTACCCGCCGGATTTTGGCTGGACGCCGGACTATCGCAAGCCGGGCGAGCGCATCGAGTGGTGGTACCACAATATGGGCAGTGTGACTGGGGCGGGTGTGGCCGAGATTTCCAATCAGATGGAGTACGACGACGAAGTGGCCTATCACGCCACGCGCAAAGTCTATGATCTGGCGCGGGGGCATGATGATCGGCCATGGTGCCTCACTGTGAGTTTTACCCACCCGCATGATCCCTATGTGGCGCGCAAGAAGTATTGGGATTTGTATGAAGACTGCGCGCATCTTCTGCCGGAGGTCGGGGCGATTCCATATGAGGAGCAGGATGCGCATTCCAAACGCATTTTTGACGCCAACGACTGGCGCAGTTTTGACATCAGTGAAGAAGATATTCGCCGCTCCCGCCGTGCGTACTTTGCCAACATCAGCTATCTGGATGACAAGATTGGCGAGGTGATGGAGGCGCTGGAAGCCACGCGGCAAGAGGCGGTGATCCTGTTTGTCAGTGACCATGGCGACATGCTGGGCGAGCGCGGGTTGTGGTTCAAGATGAGTTTTTATGAAGGTTCCAGCCGGGTGCCGATGATGGTGTCCGCGCCGTCGATGGAGCCGGGGCTTGTTACAACTCCGGTGAGTAATATTGACGTTTGTCCTACGCTTTGTGAGTTGGCGGGGGTGAGCATGGAAGAGGTCATGCCTTGGACCACAGGCGAGAGCCTGGTGCATCTGGGGCAAGGTGGGCAGCGCGATACGCCGGTGGCGATGGAATATGCCGCCGAAGCCTCTTACGCGCCGATGGTGTCGCTGCGTTATGGCAAGTGGAAGTACAACCGCTGCGCGCTGGACCCGGATCAGCTGTTTGATTTGGAAGCGGATCCGCATGAGTTGACAAATCTGGCGGAGGAAGCTGCGCATCAGGGCACGCTGCAGAGTTTGCGTGCCAAATCCGAGGCGCGCTGGGATCTGGCGGCGTTTGACGCGGCGGTGCGGGAAAGTCAGGCACGGCGTTGGGTGGTCTATGAGGCGCTGCGGGAGGGCGGGTATTTCCCGTGGGATTATCAGCCGTTACAGAAGGCTTCAGAGCGCTACATGCGCAACCACATGGACCTGAATGTGGTGGAGGAAAACCAGCGCTTCCCGCGTGGCGAGTAGGGCGCCACACGTGGGAGTAGATTATTAAGGCCTATCCCCCTAGGCTGCACCCAACGCGAAGGGGATAGGTTTATGATCTTGAAAACACTGAAGTTCGCTGGTGTCGCTTGCATGCTTGCTGGCGCGGCGCAGGCGCAGATGTTCATTGATAGCGGTGTGGAGAGCGGCACCTACGGGGAGCCGATTGAGGATGTTGCTCTGTTGCAGGGCTGTATCTTTGAACAAGAGGTGCCGACCTGTGAGCTCTCCAGCAACGGGTTCAGCTATTACGTCAGGTGGAATGAGCCGACGCCCAGTTACATCGTTGAGGCATTGGGCACGCTTTATGTGAGCGCGCCGATCTGGCTCAGGGGTGATCTTGTTAACATGGGGGACATGTCGGCGGAGTTGGCTGTGCATGCCATGCGATTGGATCCCTCGCTAGACCCCTATGCGGACATTCGAGCCAACCTCCAAGGGGATTGGGTGTTCGCCGCTGATCCGGCTTACACCTCAAGCGTCTGGGGGGATCGGGTGACAGAAAAGGTCAATGGAGAGTACTCTTCAGAGTATAAATTGCAGCTGGCGGACAGTTGTGAGAAATCCAATGGGCAAGGGCCAGTGATGATCGCGCACATCAATCCGTGGGATGAACCGCCCTGCATGATTATTGAGGCTGTTACGGCCGACAAAATGATCATGCAATTGGCTGGGGGGGACGGCACGCTTTACAAATATGTGCGGCCCTAACGGGATCAGCTTTCCGACTTGAGCATGAGGTCCGCCACTTCGCGGGCCTCTTTGCGTGCCAAGGCGGGGTTGAGAGGCGCGTCGGACTGCGCGGCCTCCAACCACACGCCGTCCATGTAGCATTGCAGCGCTTCGCGTAGCGTTTCACGCCGATCGTCAGAGACAAGTGCGCGCAGTTCCGCGCGGAAGTGGGCGGTCACGCGGGCGCGGTTGATGCGGTGCAGACGTTGCAGGCTTTCCGCGTAGGGCGCGTTGGCCCAGAATTGCATCCAGATCGAGCACTGTTCGTTGGTGAAGAGACGGTCCGAAAAGTTGGCGTCTATCACCGCCATCAGCCGCTCGTGCGGTGTTTTGGCAGTAGCATAGCGTTCCAACATCGCCTGTTTCAGCAAGGTCAGCAGGCGGCGCATGGTCGCCTCCATCAGCTTTTCCTTGGAGCCAAAATAATAGTTGATCGAGGCCGCGGAAGCGCCAGCTTCGGCTGCGATTTCTGCCATGGTGACAACGGCATAGCCACGCTTGTGCACTGCCGTGATGGTGGCGTTGATCAACTCTTCATGTCGGATATCGCGGATACGTGTTCGGCCCATGGCGCCACTTTAGCGTGATCGCTCTCAGGGGCAATGTTGTTGTATCAATAAAATTTTTAAATGGTCATTTAAAAATTTTGACTGTGGTGCTAATTTGGCTGTCAGATCGAGAATCCGCGGCCCCCGTGAGTGTGGCCGGCACAGGAAAGGAACGCGCGATGCAACTGCAACCGACGGCCAGCCATTTCATCAACGGAGCCTATGTGGAGGACACATCTGGCGCGCCGATCGAGATTGTTTACCCGGCGACGGGCGAGGTGATTGGTACGGTGCATGCGGCAACACCGGCGATCATCGATCAGGCGCTTGAGAGCGCAAAAGCGGGCCAAAAGGTCTGGGCGGCGATGACGGGCCGCGAGCGGGGTCGCATCATGAGCCGGGCGGCAGCGATGATCATGGAGCGCAACCACGAGCTTTCGGTGCTAGAGACGTATGACACGGGCAAGCCGTATCAGGAGACCATTGCCGTGGATGCGACCTCAGGCGCGGACGCGTTGGAGTATTTTGGCGGCTTGGCGGGTAGCCTAACCGGAGAGCATATCCCCCTGGGTGAGGACTGGGTTTACACCGTGCGCGAGCCACTGGGTGTCTGTGTTGGCATTGGGGCGTGGAACTATCCGACCCAGATCGCCTGCTGGAAAGGGGCACCGGCTTTGGCATGTGGCAATGCGATGGTGTTCAAGCCATCTGAGACCACACCGATGTGCGCCTTGAAAGTCGCGGAAATCCTGCATGAAGCCGGTGTGCCGGCTGGCGTTTACAATGTGATCCAAGGTTTGGGGGACGTCGGAGCGGCGCTGGTCAATGACCCGCGTGTGGACAAAGTGAGTCTCACCGGCTCGGTTCCAACCGGCAAGAAGGTCTACGCGGCGGCGGCCAGCCACATGAAGCATGTGACCATGGAGTTGGGCGGGAAGTCCCCGTTGATCATCTTTGATGACGCGGATGTTGAGAACGCCGTCGGTGGGGCCATTTTGGGCAACTTCTACAGTTCCGGTCAGGTCTGTTCCAACGGCACGCGGGTGTTTGTGCAGAAGGGCATCAAGGAGAAGTTCCTTGCCCGTCTGGCAGAACGTCTGGGCACGGCGGTGATTGGGGATCCGTTGGATGAGGCGACCAGCTTTGGCCCGATGGTGTCTGAGCGTCAGATGAACATTGTGCTGGGCTATATGGAGAAGGGCGTCGAAGAGGGCGCGCGACTGGTCTGCGGTGGCAAACGTATGGATCGCGACGGCTTTTTTCTGGAGCCAACCGTGTTTGCAGATGTGACCGATGATATGACCATTGCGCGGGAAGAGATTTTTGGCCCCGTGATGTCGGTGCTGGATTTTGACACCGAGGAAGAGGTGATCGCGCGGGCCAATGACACCGAGTATGGCTTGTCGGCTGGTGTGTTCACGTCTGATCTGTCTCGTGGACATCGCGTGATCGGGCAGCTCGAAGCAGGCAGCTGTTTCATCAACTCCTACAACGATGCGCCGGTCGAAGCGCCTTTTGGTGGGGTGAAAAACTCCGGTGTCGGGCGTGAAAACTCCAAAGAAGCGATCAACCACTACAGTCAGGTGAAGTCGGTCTACGTGCGCATGGGTGACGTGGAAGCACCTTACTAACCCTCCCTTTGATAGCTCTGTCAGGAAGAACAAGATGCAGGCAGATTATGTGATTGTTGGCGCGGGCTCGGCTGGATGCGCGATGGCGTACCGGCTGAGTGAAGCAGGTAAATCCGTGCTGGTGATTGAGCACGGGGGCACCGATGCGGGGCCGTTTATTCAGATGCCCGCGGCGCTGAGCTATCCAATGAACATGAGCCTGTATGACTGGGGTTACAAAACCTTGCCGGAGCCGCATTTGGGCGGGCGGACGTTGGTGTGTCCGCGTGGCAAGGTGATTGGCGGGTCCAGCTCGATCAACGGTATGGTCTATGTGCGCGGGCATGCGGGCGACTATGACCATTGGGCCGAGAGCGGTGCCGATGGGTGGTCTTATGCGGACGTGCTGCCGTATTTCAAGCGCATGGAGAACTGGCACGAGAGCGGGCAGGGCGGCGATCCGGATTGGCGTGGCTCAGACGGGCCACTGCATATCAGCCGTGGACCACGCAACAACCCGCTGCATGGGGCGTTTGTGGAGGCCGGGCGACAGGCGGGCTACCCGGTGACGGACGACTACAACGGGCAGCAGCAAGAGGGCTTTGGCCCGATGGATATGACTGTCTACAAAGGTCAGCGCTGGTCGGCGGCAAATGCCTATCTGAAGCCCGCGTTGAAGCGCGACAACTGTGACCTTGTGCGCGGGCTGGCGCGGAAGGTTGTCATGGAAAACGGGCGTGCCGTGGGCGTTGAGATTGAGCGCGGCGGGCAGGTTCAGGTGGTTCGCGCCAATGCAGAGGTGATCCTGGCGGCGTCTTCGCTGAATTCACCAAAGCTGTTGATGCTGTCGGGCATTGGGCCGGGGGCGCATCTGGCGGAACACGGCATTGAGGTGGTCGCGGATCGCGCCGGTGTTGGGCAAAACCTGCAGGATCACCTTGAGGTCTATATGCAGATGGCCTGCAAGCAGCCGATCACGCTTTACAAATACTGGAACCTGATTGGCAAAGGTCTGATTGGGGCGCAGTGGTTGTTCACCAAGACCGGACTTGGGGCCTCTAACCAGTTTGAAACGGCTGGCTTTATTCGGTCTCGGGCCGGAATTTCTTATCCCGATATTCAGTATCATTTCTTGCCCATCGCGGTGCGCTATGACGGGCAAGCGGCAGCCGAAGGGCATGGCTTTCAAGCGCATGTCGGGCCGATGCGATCGCCATCGCGCGGTGAAGTAACCTTGCAGTCGGCTGATCCGAAGGCCGCGCCAAATATCTTCTTCAACTACATGTCGACGGAACAGGACTGGGAAGATTTCCGCGCCTGCATTCGTCTGACCCGGGAGATCTTTGCGCAAGAGGCGATGCAGCCTTTTGTCAAAATCGAGATCCAGCCGGGTGCGGATTTACAAACGGATGATGAGATCGACAGCTTCATTCGTGAGCATGCCGAGAGCGCCTATCACCCCTGTGGCACCTGTAAGATGGGCAGCGTGGATGACCCGAAAGCGGTGGTGGACAGTGAGTGCCGCGTGATTGGCGTCGATGGTCTGCGGGTGGCGGACAGTTCGATTTTCCCCCGCATTACCAACGGCAACCTCAATGGGCCGTCGATCATGACTGGCGAGAAGGCATCCGACCACATTTTGGGGCGTCGGTTGCCGTCCTCCAATGCGGAGCCTTGGTTTCACCCTGCATGGGAAAATGCGCAGCGATAATGTTTGTTTTTGAGCCGGACTTGATCCGGGTCAAAGTGCGCGGGGATTCGGCTGGTCTATGGTGTTCGCGACCTAGAGAAAAGGAGCGAACACATGTCCAATACCCCACACGAACTGGCCGCTGAATTCCCTGAATTCATTGAAAAAATGCATGACTTGAAAGTCAATGATGCGCATTTTTCCAAGATGGCTGACGAATACCACGAGCTGAACCGTAAAGTGCATGCGGCGGAAACCAATGTGGCGCCACGTGAAGAGCTGGCCGAAGTGGATCTGCGTAAGCGGCGTGGTGCGTTGAAAGATGAGATCTACGCCTATCTGAAAGCCAACTGACGTTTCGTCGGGACCAGTTTCCTTACAAGAGGCGGCCGCTGATGCGGTCGCCTTTTCTTTTTAGCCCACATCGTAAGGCAGCACACCTCGGGTGTTTTCGTTGATCGTTAAGCGACGCTCAAGCGGGGGGACAGAGCGCTGGTGACAATGCGTGCGTTCGCAGATGCGGCAGGAAATGCCAATGGGCTCAAAGGCCTGGGGGTTGTCGAGCTCCATATGGTCGGCATAGACCAGCGCGTCGGCGTGGCGGATTTCGCAGCCCAAAGCAATCGCGTAGCGGCGCACGGGGGCACCGAAGTGGCCGCCGGATTTTGAGACATCTCGGGCCAGCGAGATGTAGCGCACACCATCTGGGGTTTCGGCCAATTGGCGCAAGAAACGGCCGGGTGTTTCAAACGCGCGGTGGACGTTCCAGAGTGGGCAGGCGCCGCCAAAACGGGCGAATTGCAAGCGGGTTGCGGAGTGGCGTTTGGTGATCGTTCCAGCCTGATCAACGCGGACAAAGAAGAAGGGAATGCCTTTGTTTCCAGGGCGTTGCAGGGTCGAAAGGCGGTGGGCAACTTGTTCGATGGAGGCCCCGAACCGGTTGGAGAGGAGCTCCAAGTCGTGGCGGGTTTCGCGGGCGACCTCGAGGAAGGTACCGTAGGGCATGAGCGCGGCGCCGGCGTAGTAGTTGGCGAGGCCGATTTTGGCAATTGATCGTGCCGCGTCGGATTGGAAGCGGGCGAAGTCTAGTGTGGCCTCTAGAAGCTTGCCGTTTTGTAGCAGGGCAACCTGCAGAAGGAGTTGAAATGTTTGGGTTTCTGGCTGTGCGTAGCGGGAGATTTGCAGGCGTTGGTGCTCGGCATCGTAGTGGCGCAGTTGGTCGATGTCGGTGAAGGCGACGGTGATGCCGGAGTCTTTGAGGTTTGCGAGGGCGGCAGCGCGAATGCCACCGTGCTCAACGGCGGCTTGTGCGAAGCGTTCGGCGGCGTGGTCAACGGCGTCTATGTAGTTGTCACAGTAGTGAAAAAAGTCTCTGACCTCATCCCAGGGGCTGGCTTGCATTTGCACATCTTGGCGGCCCAGAGCCTCGTCCAGAGAGGCGAGGCGTTCGTGGGTTTGGCGGTAGGCGCGGTGCAGTTCCAGAAAGGCGCGGGCCAGGGCTGGCGCGTTGGAGGCTGTGAGGCGGAGGTCTGCCAAAGGCGCGGAGGTTTCGGCGAGGACCGGGTCGGCGAGGGCTTCGCGCATGTCAGAGACGAGGCGTTCGCTGTCGCCGGTGCTTAACTCTGTGACATCTAACCCAAATTCTTGGGCTAACGCGAGCACAACCGTCGTGGACACCGGGCGGTTGTTGTTCTCCATCTGGTTCAGATAGGGCAGGGAGACACCGAGTTTTTGGGCAAAATCTTTCTGCGTCAGTGTAAGCCGCGTGCGGATTTCGCGAAGTTTGGCGCCTGCGTAGAGCTTCTGCGTGGGCATGCGATTCCTCCCGGTTGCATAGCTGCAAAGATAGCTTTGCAAAGTCGATCAATCCATAGGGATATCCGCGGTGCGGCGTTTGGTCGTTAACCGGTCATTGGGAAGGCGATTTTCACGTCGGTATTACGTCGGTATCGCGACTGTATCGCGGAGGTGCAGATTTTGACGCCCCAAGCATTAACGTGCCGACACCAGAGGAGGTGGCGGCGGGCGGTGTTTGACTCTCAATTTTGGGATTAAACGCCGATGTGCTTTTCGCGGCGGACCACCATGAGGATTGAGGTGACGCCGAGCACGGAGGTTGCAAGCATCAACCACAGAAGCGGGAAGGCGCCGGTCTCTGGGGTCAGGAGCGCGCCTGCGAGCGCGGACAGGGCCGCGCCGCCGCCAATCATGATCGCGCCGGTGAGGCCGGAGGCGGTTCCTGCGAGATGCGGTCGCACGGACAGCGCGCCTGCGGTGGCGTTGGGGATGGCGAGGCCGTTGCCGATGCCAACAAAGGTCATGAAGCCGAAGAAGATTTCGGCGGAGCCGAAGCCTACGGCGAAGAGGGACAGGGAGGCAGCGACGCCCAAGCCACAGATGATACAGCCTGCGGTCACCATGCGGTTGATGCCGATCCGAGCAGAGTAGCGGCCGGAGAGGAAGTTGCCGATGAAATACCCCACAGCTGGGGCACCAAAGTAGATGCCCATTTGCGCGGCGCTCATGCCAAAGAGTTCGGTGGCCACAAACGGCGCACCGCCAAGGTAGGCAAAGAAGGCGCCGGAGGTGAAACAATTGGCCAGAGAGTAGCCCCAGAAACGCGGACTGGTCAGGAGTTCCGGATATTCGCGGAATTGTTGGCCCAGGGTCAGGCCGCTGCTGGATTTGGTTTCGCCGAGGTCCCGCCATGTGAGCCAGAAGATGGCGGCGCCGGTGGCAAAGAGGAGCCAGAAGCTGGCCTGCCAACCAAATGCGCTGTCCAAAATGCCGCCAAGGGCCGGGCCCAGCATTGGCACAACGGTCATGCCCATCGTGACATAGCCAATCATCGAGGCGGCCTCGTCGGCGGAGACCATGTCGCGCACCACGGCGCGTGACAGCACCATGGCGACCACAACGGCGGCCTGCAGCATGCGGAAGGTCAGGAACACGGCGGCGTTGGGGGCGTAAATACAGCCGATGGTGGCGGCCAGAAAGATTGCAAGCCCTGCGAGGATTACGGGGCGGCGGCCCAATTTGTCGCTGATCGGGCCAACGACAATTTGCAACACAGCATTGACGCCGAGGTACACCGCAATTGAGAGCTGCATCACGCCATAATCTGTGTCGAAGTACTTGGTCATCGACGGCAGGCTGGGCAGGAAGATGTTCATGCACAGGGCTGAGACCCCGGCCAGCAGGATCAATGTAAAGATGTTTGGTGGTGTGCTTCGGTCGAGAAATTGACCACGGGCTAGGCTGCTCATGCGTTAAGAGGTAGGAGCGCGGTTGGCAAATGTCCATGGATGAATTTCATTTGTGAAGTATTTGCTGGTTTGCAATTCGCACTCGACCTATTTTCCAGAGTTTGCAAATTTGCCGGAAAATCCTTTTACGGGTGCTGCAGCGGGCCTATGCTGTCACGCAAAGCTTTTGGGGGCGGTGCATCTAATGCCTGCCCAAATCGACGAATGAGGGCCCTGCCATGAAAGACATTCTAGAACAGTTGGAAGAGCGCCGCGAGATCGCGCGTTTGGGGGGCGGTCAGCGCCGGATCGACAGTCAGCACGCCAAGGGCAAGCTGACCGCGCGGGAGCGGATCGAACTGCTTCTGGATGAAGGCAGCTTTGAAGAGTTTGACATGTTCAAAACCCATCGCTGCACCGAATTTGGCATGGAAAAGCAAAAGCCTGCGGGCGACGGTGTGATCACCGGCTGGGGGACTATTAACGGCCGTATGGTCTATGTCTTCTCCCAGGACTTCACAGTGTTTGGTGGCTCGCTGTCCGAGACCCACGCGCAGAAGATCTGCAAAATTCAGGACATGGCGGTGCAGAATGGCGCGCCCATTATCGGCCTGAACGACTCAGGCGGCGCGCGTATTCAGGAAGGTGTTGACTCGCTCGCGGGCTACGCAGAAGTGTTCCAGCGCAACATCATGGCGTCCGGTGTGGTGCCGCAGATTTCCGTGATCATGGGCCCATGTGCTGGTGGTGCGGTGTATTCGCCTGCGATGACTGACTTCATCTTCATGGTGAAAGACACCTCTTATATGTTTGTGACCGGTCCGGATGTTGTGAAGACGGTGACCAATGAGGTTGTGACCGCCGAAGAGCTGGGCGGGGCGTCGACCCACACCAAGAAGTCCTCGGTCGCGGATGGCGCGTTTGAGAATGACGTGGAAGCGCTGACCGAAGTACGCCGGCTGGTGGACTTCCTGCCGCTTAACAACCGTGAGAAACCGCCGGTGCGTCCGTTCTTTGATGAGCCGGGTCGCGTTGAGAAGTCGCTCGACACATTGGTGCCAGAGAACCCCAACACGCCCTATGACATGAAAGAGCTGATCACCAAAGTGGCGGATGAAGGCGACTTCTACGAGATTCAGGAAGACTACGCCAAGAACATCATCACCGGCTTCATCCGTCTGGAAGGGCAGACCGTGGGTGTTGTGGCGAACCAGCCGATGGTGCTGGCGGGCTGTCTGGACATTGACAGCTCCCGCAAGGCGGCGCGGTTTGTGCGCTTCTGTGACTGTTTTGAAATCCCAATCCTGACGCTGGTGGATGTGCCGGGCTTCCTGCCGGGGACCAGCCAAGAATACGGCGGTGTGATCAAACACGGGGCGAAGCTGCTGTTTGCTTATGGCGAAGCGACCGTGCCGAAAGTGACCGTGATCACCCGGAAAGCCTATGGCGGGGCTTATGACGTGATGGCGTCCAAGCACCTGCGGGGCGATTTCAACTACGCCTGGCCAACGGCGGAGATCGCGGTGATGGGCGCGAAAGGTGCAACAGAAATCATTCACCGTGCCGATCTGGGCGATGCGGAGAAGATTGCGGCGCACACCAAGGATTATGAAGACCGGTTTGCGACGCCGTTTGTGGCAGCGGAACGGGGCTTCATTGACGAGGTGATCATGCCTCAGAGCACGCGCAAGCGGGTGAGCCGGGCGTTTGCGAGCCTACGCAACAAGAAGCTCGAGAACCCGTGGAAAAAGCACGACAACATCCCGCTGTAATGACCTATAGGTGGATCCACTAACGATTCATCACAAGGAAAAATTGAATATGCGTACCCTTACTTTCGCCTCCTGCATTTTGTTTGCGTTGCCACTGGCAGCGCAGGCGCAGAGCTGCCGTGGTGTTCAGTCGCTTGATCTGGGCAACGGCACGAAGGCTTGTGTTGTTAAGATCGAAGAAGGCGCGATCACGACAACAAGAACGCGGGATGACTATGCCAGTTCGCAAAAACACACGCGGGCGCAGCCGATGGTTGGTGCGTCGATGACCGGGCCTGTCCCGGCCAAGCGGGCCACGGTCAAAAAGCAAATGCTGGCGATGTGCAAGGCGACGCAAGCCAAGGTCGCTAAGCAATTTGCCGGCAAGAAGTACAACCGCGTCATCTTGATTCAGGACTGGACCAAGGCAGGCGGCAAGGTTCAGGCTGGCTTCTCGTCCGATAATTGTAAAGGATTCCGGTTCTTTGCCAGCTAAAGCGACATATCACGTTGCTTTCGGGTTCGCGGCTGATGTCGCGGACCTGGCTCGGTGCGGTGGAATTTCCAGTGGATGCTGGGCCATATGACCCGCGCTGGCCCCAATATTGCGGTGTACCCGCCCGCCGTTTCGGTGATCGCCCCTGTGACGGCGGTTGCGTTGGAGTGGTTGGTACCGTTAGCGGTGTTGCCTGCGGCGGGCACGTTTACCAGCGTGGTGCCCGGTGTGGTGCTGCTGGGGGCTGCCGGGTGGTTGGCCATGTCCGGGGCGCGGGCGTTCCGGGCGGCGGGGACCAATGTGGATCCTACGCAACCGGTGCTGAAACTTGTGCGCAGCGGGCCGTACCGGTTCACGCGTAACCCGATGTACCTGGGCATGGTTGTGCTGCAGTTGGGCTTGGCGCTGACGTTTTCACTGGATTGGGCGGTGCTGGGCGCGGCGGTTGTGTTTGTGCTACTGCACTTTGGTGTTGTGCTGCGCGAAGAAGCTTATCTCACCGACCTCTTTGGGGCGGACTATCAGGCGTTTCTCACACAGACACGGAGGTGGCTATGAGCCGGAGCCGCTGGCATATCCAACGCGAGGGCGATGCGCTGACCATGAGTCGGCGCTTGCCAGTGCGTTGGGACGTGGTGGCGGAGACGTCTTTGCCGGATGCGGGCTTGCTGCGCACAGCGCAGCAGGTGCGCCAGGATATGTGGCGGGCGTTGCAGGATTTGCGGGGCTTTGCGCCAACTGTGGAGGTGCGTCGAGAGGCTGGGCAGCTGCATGTAATGGCCGGGGGCGCCGTGGATGGCGCCGTGCCCAAAGCACACGCGCAGGCTGTGATCTCAGAGATTCTGGAATGCCCGGAACGGCGTCAAAGATGGATTCGGTTTGCGCAACATCGGGGGGCGTCTTCATGAGTTTTGTGACGCTACGTCATGCTTTAGCGCAAAAAACTTTGCCTCAGAGCACATTTTTTGGAGCTTTTACAGAAAATCTGTGCAAGCGTGCGACTCAACTTATGCTTTCCGCCGCGTTTGGAGGGGCCCTAACGGGCGCGGCCACGGCCGGGGTTTTGGAGGAGACCCCGGTCGTGCCCTCAGGCAACGATCTCCATCTTCAGGAAATTCTTTACGAAGTGCGCGCCGACGAGAGCCGTGTGGCGCGGTTTCGCTATGTCATGCCGCTTATTCGGCAGGGCGTCGAGTTTGCGGAAATCGAAGACGACTTCTTTCACCTGTGCATTGGCGTCGCGGTGCCTTATCTCGCCATTCAGGATGAAACAGTCGATCAGGTGATTATTTCCATGGCGGACAGAGAAACCACATTTGGCGAGACCACACAGGTGGCGACGCAGTTTTTTGAGGCATTCAGCGTGCAGGACGGCACCTGTATCTGGGAGGGCTTCTGATGACACCACTAGATATTGTTAACGTTAAGGCCGGTGAGCAAGACATTGCGACTTTGCGGTCACAGCGCATGAGCTTGGGCGCGTATCTGTATCTTTTTGCAGAAGATTTGCGTAACCTGCGCGCATGTCCCCAACGTGGGGCAGTGAGGCAGGCCGGGCAAAACCGCCCGGTTTGGACGTTAAACAATGAATGGAGAACAAGATGTCCAAGAGCATCAAGTCATTCCTGGCAATCGGCCTCGTGGCCCTGGTTGCTGCCTGTGGCCAAGACGAGCCGCTGGAAGAATATGTTGTGGTCGACCCAGAGCCGATCTCGACTGAGCCGACCTACACCGGCAAATACAAGTAAGGCGATCCGCCTGACAGGTGGACAGGCCGTGCGGCCTGTTCACACCCGCGCCACATCCTCGCAGATCCGGAGGGCCGTGGCATGATCAAGCATCGCGGGTTCCCCGGACGTCTTCCGGGCACGGATTTCCAGTTCACCATTCGTCGCGCCAACCCAAAGGGGGTGACGCCGATCACCCGTCGGGAGCGGTTTAAAGACCGTCGTCCACCGGATCGTCGTGCGGATGCGGCGTTCATGCAGGCGCTTTGGGAGCATTTTGGCGACCAGCCGTTTGAGCGGGGCAATCTGGATGCCGGCCGGTTGAGCTGGCTGTTTGGCCGCGAGGTGGTCGCGGTCGAGGAAGACTTTGATCCCGAAGACTATGAGGCGCTGCTGGTCATCGATGAAGCGGTGGCCCGGGTGTCTTTCCCGGACGCATTTGAGGACGATTGGGCGTAATGTTGCCGATGTCACGACATAATGGGCGAGCCATTGCCCAAAACGGAGCGGAGGCGAAATTGCCCCTGTTTTCCGTGACTTGTCGTGGCAAGGTCGCTGTCATGGAAGCGCGCCACGATCCGCGTACTTCCTGTAACAGTGTATTCCGTTACCCTTCCCCTTTCGGGTGGTCCTGTTCTGTCCCTTCAGGATCACCCGTTTTTTCCACAACACTTGCGTTGATGGGCAAAACGGGTGACATTGCGGGCACTAAAGCAGACCAAGCGGGCAAAAGACCCGCTCAAAACCCCACAGAGGGAAGAGGCACAGACACATGCGTATCACAGCAGCAGTTTCCATTATTGCACTCCTTGGGCTTTCGGCCTGTGGCCGGACCATGGGCGAGCAAGCGCTCATTGGGGCAGGCGCGGGCACCGTGGCCGCGGCAGCCGTTGGCGGCAGCCTGGCGGCCGGCGCCGTTGTCGGCGGTGCAGCCAACACGATCTATTGTCAAGAATTCGCCACCAGCTGCTGAGCGCGTTTGCGCGCCGCAGGGTGACCTGAATTGTCCGGCTGAGATTCAGCCGGTTCCAAACCCAAAGCCATCGACGTGCGGAAGCGCGGCGGTGGCTTTTTTGTTGCCTGTGTCTGCGACTCCTGTCGCAGGCCCTGACCAAGAAGGACGATGAGATGTTTGACAAGATCCTGATTGCCAACCGGGGCGAGATCGCCTGCCGTGTGATCAAGACCGCCCGCAAGATGGGCATCAAGACGGTGGCGATTTATTCGGATGCCGACAAACAGGCGCTGCATGTGCAGATGGCAGATGAGGCCATCCATATTGGCCCGCCGCCTGCCAATCAGTCTTACATCGTGATCGACAAGGTCATGGACGCGATCAAACAATCCGGCGCGCAGGCCGTGCACCCGGGCTATGGTTTCCTGTCGGAAAACGCCAAATTTGCTGAGGCGCTGGAAGCGGCTGGCGTGGCTTTTGTTGGTCCGCCTAAAGGCGCGATTGAGAGCATGGGGGACAAGATCACCTCCAAGAAAATCGCGCAGGAGGCCAAAGTCTCCACCGTGCCGGGTTACATGGGCCTGATCGAAGACGCGGATGAGGCGGTGAAGATCTCCAACGAGATCGGCTACCCGGTGATGATCAAAGCCTCCGCCGGTGGCGGCGGGAAAGGCATGCGGATCGCGTGGAACGATCAGGAAGCGCGCGAAGGGTTCCAGTCCTCCAAGAACGAAGCCGCGAACAGCTTTGGCGATGACCGTATCTTCATCGAGAAGTTTGTGACCCAGCCACGGCACATTGAAATTCAGGTGCTGTGTGATGCGTATGGCAACGGGATCTACCTGAACGAGCGCGAATGCTCGATCCAGCGCCGGAACCAGAAAGTGGTTGAGGAGGCGCCGAGCCCGTTCCTGGATGAAGCCACCCGCAAGGCGATGGGGGAGCAGTCTGTCGCGCTTGCGAAAGCCGTGGGCTATGCCTCCGCCGGTACGGTGGAATTCATCGTGGATGGCGATAAGAACTTCTACTTCCTTGAGATGAACACCCGTTTGCAGGTGGAACACCCTGTGACCGAGCTGATCACCGGTGTGGACCTTGTGGAGCAGATGATCCGCGTGGCGGCGGGCGAACCGCTGTCCATCACGCAGGACGATGTGACCATCAATGGCTGGGCGATTGAGAACCGGGTTTATGCGGAAGACCCCTATCGCAACTTCCTGCCGTCGATTGGCCGTCTGACCCGTTATCGTCCGCCAGCCGAGATTGCCGCCGGACCGATGCTGGAGAACGGCAAATGGGCGGATGACGCGAAAGAGGGCAAGGGTTTTGCTGTGCGCAATGACACTGGTGTCTATGAAGGCGGCGAGATCAGCATGTATTACGATCCGATGATCGCGAAGCTCTGTACCTGGGCGCCGACCCGTGAAGAGGCGATTGAGGCGATGCGTCAGGCGCTGGATGGGTTTGAGTTGGAAGGCATTGGCCACAACCTGCCGTTTGTGAGCGCGGTGATGGATCATCCGAAGTTCGTCTCCGGTGACATGACCACGGCCTTCATCGAGGAGGAATATCCCGAGGGCTTTGAAGGTGTGGAGCTACCCGAAGATCAGCTGAAGCGCGTGGCGGCGGCTGCTGCTGCGATGTACCGCGTGGCGGAAATCCGTCGGACCCGCGTGTCGGGCCGGATGGACAACCACGAGCGTCGCGTTGGCAAGAAGTGGGTCGTGACACTTCAGGGGCAAGAGTTCCCTGTGAAGGTGAAAGCCGACAAGAAAGGCTCCACAATTAAGTTTGAGGATGGCAGCAAGCTGCGTGTGTCCTCAGACTGGACGCCGGGTGACCAACTGGCGCGCCTTAAGGTGGGTGGCGAGAAACTGGTGCTGAAGGTTGGCAAAGTGCCGAGCGGCTTCCGTTTGCGCACCCGCGGTGCCGATCTGGTGGTGCATGTGCGCAGTCCGCGTCAGGCGGAGCTGGCCAAGCTGATGCCTGAGAAAGTCGCGCCGGACACTTCTAAGATGTTGCTCTGCCCGATGCCGGGTCTGATCGTGAAAGTCGACGTGGAAGTGGGCGATGAGGTGCAGGAAGGTCAGGCGTTGTGCACCGTGGAAGCCATGAAGATGGAAAACATCCTGCGGGCGGAGAAGACCACCGTGGTTACAAAGATCAACGCGGCGGCGGGTGACAGCCTCGCGGTGGACGATGTGATCATGGAATTTGAATAACGCTTGAAATCTAGTGGCCCGGCCATTGGCCGGGCAGCCCCCGACCGTCCCCCTTGGGCGGGGGCTTCACCCCCACCCGCGGCCGGGGGCCGCCTTAAACGGTTTGTGTGATGTCTGATAGTAAGCTCGCTATTTCCCGAACGACAAACATCGGCCCGTTTGAGGTGGGTCGGTTGGCCTATGGCTGCTGGCGGTTTTCTGGCAGCCCGGTTGCGGACGCCACGGCGAAGATCGAGGCGGCACTCCAAATTGGTGCCAATCTGGTGGATACGGCGGCGATCTATGGGTTTGGCGAAGAGGGTTTTGGCGCAGCCGAGGCTGTTTTGGGAGAGGTCTACGCCGCCCAGAAGGGGCTGCGGGAGAAGACTGTTCTGGTCACCAAAGGCGGGATTCACCCGCCTGTGCCCTATGACAGCCGCGCGCCCAACTTGATTGAGAGCTGCGAGGCCTCGCTCGCGCGGCTCAAGACCGATGTGATCGACGTGTTTCTGGTGCATCGCCCGGATCTTTTGGCCTCTTATGACGAGGTGGCCGAAGCGTTGACGCAGTTGCGGGCGGCGGGGAAAATCCGCGAGGCAGGGGTGAGCAACTTCACGCACACGCAAATCCGGGCGCTGCAGGCCAAGCTGGATTTTGCGCTGGTGGCCAATCAGCCGGAGTTTTCACCCCTGGCCATTGCGCCGCTGGAAGATGGCACGCTGGACATTGCGCAGGAGTTGAACCTCGCAATTATGGCGTGGTCTCCACTGGGTGGCGGGCGCTTGACAGCTGCGCATCAGCCGGAAGCGGGCACGCAGGAGGCGCGGGTTTTGTCGGTGCTTGATGGCATTGCCACACGCGAAGGCGTCGGCGTGGATCACGTGGCGCTGGCTTGGGTGTTGGCGCATCCGGCGGTGAGTATGGCCTTGATCGGCACGCAGAATGTGGCGCGGATCACTGACAGCGCCAAGGCCTACGACGTGAAGTTGAGCCGACAGGACTGGTACGACGTGCTGGTCGCGGCGCGTGGAGCGCCGATGCCGTGATACGACGCGGGTGTCATATCCCGGTTTGCACCGTCGCCTATGGCTGGCGGCGGTCGCGGATTTCCTGCTGGCGCAGCGGGTGTTTGTCGATGGAGGCGGAGAGTTCCCGCACCGTCCAGGGCTTGGGTTTGCGCAGGTACACAACACCGTCTTTTTCCACCAAGGCCATCATGAAGCCGCGCGGGCGGAGCTGCTTGCGCAGGGCGGATTTGGCGGACGGATCTGTGTCGGTGAGCACAATCACATCGCGCTCAATCAGGTCGTCGGGAAAGGCCTCGATCAGCTCGAGTTGCTGGAGATACCGCGGGTCGCGGTCGGTGTCTGCAAAGACCACCAGAACCCGGTTTTTCCAGAGATACTCGTTAAGGTCGGCATTCAAACCAGATTGTATTAACTCCGGTGCATTTTCCGCCACGGTTTCCACGGTGGCAGAGGCCTCATTTTCAGCGGTGTCTGTGGTTTGCGCGGCAACGCCAGTAGCGGCTAGAAAGCCAGTCAGAACAAGGGCTAAGCGGTGGGTCATCGGTTCTCCTGTTGAGACCAATATAGGGGGTGTTTTCCCCAATACGAACCCCTTTGGCAAAGTCGGTCAAATTTTAACGTCGGTTAACAGCATTTGCACGGGTGATGGGGCATGATGGCGGTCTCTGTATATCCGGCCAGCCTTGAGGGTGTGGCCCTCAAAAAGGTGTGCAAAGCCATGGACGTCATCCTACATGTCGGGGCCCATCTAAGTGGGGTATCCACGCTCGCCAGCTATCTCAACCGCAACCGCCGTCCGCTAGAGGCCCATGGGCTGAAGGTCTGGACGCCGGAGATCACTCGCAAGGGTCTGTTTGACGGGCTGACGCTGAAATCCGGTCTGGACGGTGTGGCGCGGCGTCGCGCGCGCGGGGCCGGACGGGTGCAGCTGCGCTGCGCCATGTTGGAGCGGCAAAGGGTCCGGGAGCTTTTGGTACTGGAGCCGCATATGCTGGGCTCGATGGAGAACAACATTGCCAGCGAACGGCTCTACCCCGCAGCGGGGGAGCGCTTGGCCCGTATGGTGCATGCCTTTGGCGGGCGTGTGAAGCGGGTGGTGTTGGGCATGCGCGCGCTGGAAGACTACTGGGGTGGGGCGATGGCCCACGCGCTGCAGATGGGCGCAGATATGCCCGATGAGGCGATGATGGACCGGTTGGTCACGCAGCCGCGCAGCTGGCGCAAAGTGGTGCAGGACGTGGCTTGTGCTGCACCTGATGCGGAGATTTTGGTGCTGCCCTATGAGCGGCTTGGCGAGCAGCCTGCGCGGGTTGTGGAATTTGCGGTGAGCGGACGGTTTGGCGCCCCGACCAACTTCCGCGTGCACGGCTTGGCGCAGGTGCCGGAGTTGCCGCAGCTGCGCCAGGTTTTGGCCGATCGCGGGCTGAACCCGGCAAGCCTGCCAGATGGAACTGCGCGCTGGCATCCGTTCAGCGCGTTTCAAGTGGATATTTTACGCGAGATTTACGTTGAGGATTTGGCTTGGCTGCGCGCCGGGGCGGATGGCATGGCGTTTCTCATAGAAGAAAACGGGACCAGCTCGGCACGACACGCCGGGCGTTTTGGCCCCTGACGAACACAGACGAGGATGACACCAATGACGGACACCAAGAAATGGGCCGAACTGGCAGAGAAAGAGCTGCGCGGAAAGCCGCTTGAGGATCTGACCTGGAAGACGCTGGAAGGCATTGACGTCAAGCCGCTCTACACGGCGGAAGACACTGAAGGGCTTGATCACATGGGCTCTATGCCAGGGTTTGGCCCGTTCACACGCGGCCCCAAGGCCACGATGTATGCGGGCCGTCCTTGGACCATCCGTCAGTATGCGGGCTTCTCCACCGCAGAAGAATCCAACGCCTTTTACCGTCGCAACCTGGCCGCCGGTCAGCAGGGTGTCTCGGTGGCCTTCGATCTGGCGACGCACCGCGGCTATGACAGCGACCACGAACGCGTGGTCGGCGACGTTGGCAAAGCCGGTGTGGCAATTGACTCCGTTGAGGACATGAAGATTCTGTTTGACGGTATTCCGCTCGACAAGGTCTCGGTGTCGATGACCATGAACGGGGCGGTTATTCCGATTTTGGCGAACTTCATTGTGGCGGGCGAAGAGCAGGGCCATGACAAAAGCCTGCTGGCGGGCACCATTCAGAACGACATTCTGAAAGAGTTCATGGTGCGCAACACCTATATCTATCCGCCTGAGCCGAGCATGCGGATCATCAGCGACATCATTGAGTACACCTCCAATGAGATGCCGAAGTTCAACAGCATTTCGATTTCCGGCTATCACATGCAGGAAGCGGGCGCGAACTTGGTGCAGGAGTTGGCCTATACGCTGGCGGACGGCCGCGAATATGTGCGAGCGGCGATGAACGCGGGCATGGATGTGGACAAGTTTGCCGGGCGTCTGAGCTTCTTCTTTGCGATTGGTATGAACTTCTTCATGGAAGCGGCGAAACTGCGCGCGGCACGGACTCTGTGGCATCGGGTGATGACCGAGTTTGGCGCCCAAAACGAGCGGTCCAAGATGCTGCGCACCCACTGTCAGACGTCTGGCGTGAGCTTGCAGGAGCAGGACCCGTACAACAACGTGATCCGCACCGCTTATGAGGCGATGTCTGCGGTTCTGGGCGGAACCCAGTCGCTGCACACCAATGCGTTGGATGAGGCAATTGCGCTGCCAACGGATTTCTCAGCCCGCATTGCGCGCAACACGCAGCTGATCCTGCAGGAAGAGACCGGGGTGACCAATGTGGTCGACCCATTGGCGGGCTCTTACTATGTGGAGGCGCTGACCGATGATCTGATCCAGAAAGCTTGGGCTCTGATGGAAGAGGTTGAGGAGATGGGCGGCATGACCAAGGCTGTGGCCAGCGGCATGCCGAAGCTGCGCATTGAGGAAAGCGCGGCAACCCGTCAGGCGATGATCGACAAAGGTGACGAAGTCATTGTGGGCGTGAACAAATACCGCAAAGACAATGAAGACCCGATCGACATTCTGGACGTGGACAACGTGGCCGTGCGGGAAAGCCAGGTGGCGCGTTTGGCGCAGATCCGCGCGGATCGGGACAGTGCGGCCTGTGAGGCGGCATTGGCGAACCTGACCAAAGTGGCGAAGGAAGGCGGCAACCTGTTGGCGGCGGCTGTGGAAGCGGCGCGGGCGCGTGCCTCGGTAGGAGAAATCAGCATGGCGATGGAAAAGGAATTCGGCCGCCATCGGGCCGAGGTGAAGACATTGGCGGGCGTTTATGGCGCCGCCTATGAAGGCGACGAAGGCTTTGCGGCGATCCAGAAGTCCATTGAGGATTTTGCCGAGGAAGAAGGCCGCCGTCCGCGTTTGCTGGTGGTAAAAATGGGTCAGGACGGGCATGACCGGGGTGCCAAGGTGATTGCAACTGCCTTTGCTGACATCGGGTTTGACGTCGATGTAGGCCCGCTGTTCCAGACGCCGGAAGAGGCGGCGCAGGATGCGGTGGACAACGACGTGCATGTGGTGGGGATTTCCTCGCAGGCGGCAGGGCACAAGACCTTGGCACCGCAGCTGATCGAGGCGCTGAAAGGCAAAGACGCGGAAGACATCATCGTGATCTGTGGCGGGGTCATTCCGCAGCAGGATTATGAGTTCCTGCAAAACGCGGGTGTGAAGGCGATCTTTGGGCCGGGCACCAATATTCCGGAAGCGGCGGAGAACATTCTCGGCTTGATCCGCGAAGCGCGGGCTTAAAAAACTGAAGGGTGGGAAATCCCCACCCCTCAATGAAACCATTGTTCCACTGTGAGAATTAGCTACGCGACGGGAAGATGCCTTGTAGCGCGACACACCAATTCATAGTCAAATATGGGTCGCGAATGTTAAACGCGACATTCCCGCCTGTATTTGCGATCATGCGCGGATCCATCTGAACAGTCGGATCATGATCTGAATAGATATAAATGTCCTCGGCTGGGTTTGTTGGATCATTGTAGCTGGGAGACCCAAGGAAATCGTTTGCTGGACCTTTTCGATCTGCGAAGCCATTCGGGCCCTGGCCATTGTTGGCGTTGACCATGTGATTGTGTGACGGCATTTCCGCCACTGTCATGGTGTGCGTTTCGGCGCCCCCTCTTGAACCTTGGCGCAAATTGCTCAGCCCGGGGCCTGCTCCGTGGTGCAATGGCACGCGCCCCCGCAAATCCGGAAGCGCAAATGTTGTGCGCCCGTCACCGCCATAGATCGTGCCGAAGAGAGAAAATAGAGCGGAATTGCTCGAGATTGGCAGCAGTTGGCCCTCGGCTGCGGCCCATCCTCTTGGACAAAAATTGAACCCGAACAATGATACTTGCCCAAGGAAAGGCTCAGATTGTGCTTGGGCAGAATGAGGTGTGCCTAGGATTCCAGCTGTCAAAAGAAAGGCCGCCGCGGCCGTTTGGGATAAAATTTTTCTCAAGTAATTCATTTCGATGTCTCAAGCTTGTTTTCTAAAGTGTGGCAAAGATGAGCGAGTTTTGAGGTCGGAAACAAGAGTATCCTCCTAACTCCCCGATTGACAAATAGTTAACCATAGTCATTTGACGCTGTCTACTTATACGTATCTTTGAGCAAAGTTTGAGTTGCTGTTGCGGTCTGCTCAGGCCAAGCCACTTTCAAACACTCGTATGGCACTTGGTCGACTGTATGATTATTTGGCGGGCACTGTTTAGCAACAGTTCCCAATCACCATATTTGGTTAAGAGGCAATAAAACTGACAAATCGAGACATGGATCGCATGGCGTAGTGCGACTTTGAAGGGGAGTGAGGCATGGAACTGGACCATTTGGCGGTGGCGGGCGAAACGCTGGCAGAGGCGGTGGCGCATGTGGAAACGGCGCTGGGCGTGAAGATGGGGCCGGGGGGTGAGCACGCGCATTTTGGCACGCATAATCAATTGATTGGTCTGGCAGACGGGCTGTATTTGGAAGCGATTGCAGCGAATCCTGCAGCGGCGGACTTACCCTATCCGCGCTGGTTTGATTTGGACCGTTTGGAAGGCGCGCCACGGTTGGGAAACTGGATTTGCCGGACCGATGATATGGACGCGGAATTGGCGCGGCTGGATGTGGATGCAGGTAAAGTGGTGCATCTAACCCGCGGGGATTTGCGGTGGCGGATGGCCGTGCCGGACAGTGGCGTGCTTCCGTTTGACAACCGGTTTCCGGCGCTCATTCAGTGGGATGTGGTGGTGACGCCAGCGGAGATATTGAAACCTTCCGGTGTGGCGCTGGTGCAGCTTGAGGTGGCGCATCCGGAGGCAGAGACCTTGCAGGCCAGTGTTGGGCTGGACGATCCAAGGGTGGAGTATGTCGCGGGCGCGCCCGCGTTGCAGGCGACCTTTGATACACCTCATGGACGACGGGTTTTGCGGTGATCCTGCGCGACGCGACATCGGCAGATGCCGGCGCGATTGCGGCGATCTGGAACCGCGAAATCCGGGATGGTGTCAGCACGTTTAACACAGTGGAGAAAGACCTGGGCGCGCTCAAAGCGGCGATTGCCTCAGACGCGGTGTATGTGGTGGCCGAATTAGACCGCGAGGTGGTGGGGTTTGCCACCTTTGGTCCGTTTCGCGGTGGGTCGGGCTATGTCCATACGATGGAGCATACGATCTACTTGGACGAAGCCGCACGGGGCAAAGGCGTTGGCCGTAAGCTGATGGCAGCATTGGAAGCCGAAGCCCAGGATCGGAACGTACATGTTTTGGTCGCGGGCGTTGGCGGCGAAAACAGCGCGGGAATAGCGTTTCACAAGGCGATGGGTTTTGTCGAAGTGGGGCGAATGCCGGAAGTGGGCCGCAAATTTGAGCGCTGGATGGATTTGGTGTTGTTGCAAAAGCGGTTGTGATGCGGCACTAGCCATTCCCCAAAGAACCGCTAAGGTGACGCCATGTCGATTTGGTCCCGTATTTCCCAAGCCTTATCCGCACTCAGTCAGGGCGAGTCGCTTTCGACGGTGTTTGATCATCTGCGTGCGCCGCCAGAACGCTCGGTGGCTTTTACCATTGCTGTTATTGCGCTGGGCGCGAAGATGGCCAAGGCTGACGGGTTGGTGACACGGGACGAAGTGACCGCGTTTCGTGAGGTGTTTCAGATTGCGCAGAAAGACGAGGCCAATGCGGCCAAGGTCTTCAATATGGCGCGTCAGGATGTTGCGGGATTTGAGGAATATGCCGCGCGCATCAAGGGCATGTTCGGTGCGGTGCTCGGCCGGCCTGACGACCTGATGGAAGGGTTGTTTCACATCGCGGTGGCGGATGGGGAGTATCACCCTAATGAGGATGCCTTCCTCGCGCGCGTGGCGGAGATCCTTGGTGTGGAGGACCATGCGTTCAAAGCGATGCGCGCGCGGTTTGTGCCGGATGCAGAAGCCGATCCTTATACGGTGCTTGGCGTAACGCCAGAAACGCCGATGGAGGACATTCGCAAAGAGTGGCGGCGTTTGGTGCGGGAGACCCATCCGGACGCGATGATTGCCCGTGGCGTGCCGGAAGAGGCGGTAAAGATTGCCGAGAAGCGCATGATTGATATCAATCGCGCCTGGGATCAGATCAACGAGGCGGCGTGATGCGGATCGCCACGTATAACGTGGAGTGGTTCTCAAGCCTGTTTGATGATCAAAATCAGGTGTTGATGGATGACGGCTGGTCTGGCCGTCAGGGTGTGACACGCGCACAGCAACTTGAGGCCGTGGGGACGGTGTTCGCCGCGCTGGATGCGGACGCGGTGATGGTGGTAGAGGCGCCAGACCAAGGCAGTAAACGCGATACGGTGCTGGCGCTGGAGCGGTTTGCCGCGGCTTTTGAGGTGCGGGCGAACAAGGCGGTGTTGGGGTTTGCCAATAATACACAGCAGGAAATTGCGCTGCTCTATGATCCGGACGCTTTGACGCCCGAGCATGATCCGCGCGGTGTGCCAACCGGGCAGGAGGGCGCCAATGGCGCGCCACGGTTTGACGGCACCTTGCGGTTGGATCTGGATGTGGACGCGAAAGAGGATCTGGTGATGTTCTCCAAGCCGCCTCTGGAGCTGGATGTCACCACGGCAGGCGGGCGCCAGCTCCGGCTGATCGGCGCACACCTGAAGTCCAAGGCGCCACATGGTGCCCGCAACCGGGATGAGGTCATGAAGATCTCCATCGCCAACCGCCGCAAGCAACTGGCGCAGGCGATTTGGTTGCGGCGGCGTATCGATGAAGAGTTGGCTGCGGGTGAAGATGTGATCCTGCTGGGCGATTTGAACGACGGGCCCGGCTTGGATGCTTTTGAGGACTTGTTTGGGCGGTCTTCCGTGGAAATCCTGCTGGGCAGCAACAGCAGCCCGCGCATGTATGATCCGCACGCGGAAATGGCGCTGCGCCATAAGCTGGCGGCGCAACCCACCACGGCGCGGTTTCATATTGAGCGCGAAGGGCGGTATCTGAACGCGTTGTTGGATTACATTATGGTGTCAGAGAAACTGCGATCGGCAAACCCGCGCTGGCGGATTTGGCATCCGTTTGAAGATCATACATGCTGGGAGGTGCCGGAACTGCGTGAGGCGTTGTTGACGGCGTCAGATCACTTCCCAGTGGTTTTGGACATCGATATTTGACCTGTGTTTGGGAGGGGTAGCCCGTGAAACTCTTGAAAACCTGCGCTGTGATTGTGGGGCTCTGTGTGCCTGTGGGGTTTGCCTCAGCCGAAGAAGAGACCGGCCGCAGTTTGATGGCCGAAGGCATGGAGCTGTTCCTGAAGGGGTTGCAGGACGAGATTGCCCCCACGCTGGATGAGTTCACGTCGTTGATGGATGAAATTGGGCCTGGGTTGCAGAGCTTCCTGGAGGAGATGGGGCCAAAACTGGGGGCGGTGTTCTCTAAGGTGGAGGATTGGAGCAGTTATCACGCGCCGGAAATGCTGCCCAATGGCGACATCATAATGCGCAAGAAAACCCCTGCCGAAATCGGCACTCCGGTGGACGATGAGGCCTCCGGTGGCGTTGAACTATAGGGCTGTTGTAGGGGCTCAGTCTTTCAGGCGGACCGTGGGCGTTGCACCAAGCGCTCCGGCCAGAGCATTGAAGCGCGCCTCGGCCACTTCGCCATAAAGCGGGCCTGTGGAGGTGGGCAGTTTCAGATGCAACTCGGCCTTTTTCGGGTGGTACTTGAGCGTGCCCATATTGTCGCGATCTTGTTGCCACAACATGGCGCCAAAGCGCATGGCTTTGCCGATCACCTCCGCCTGATGGCGCTCTTTTTCGTTGAGCAACTGGGCGAGGTCCTCAAATCGGGTGCCTTCAGCCTTGTTGCGGTAGCGGTGCAGGAGCGACAGGCCGAGGAAGACCCGTTCTGCATGTTTTAGGCCGCCCAGATTGGCGCGGGTGGTGCTGTCAAACACGGTTTCGGCACGGTAATCAGGATGCGCGCGCCAGCTCACGTCATGCAGGTAACAGGCGGCTTTGATCAGGCGCAGTTGTTCCGGTTTGGCGGATTTGAACAGTGGAAAGATGAATTTGTAGAGCGATTTGCCAAAGCCGGGGATGCGAGCGTCCTTGGCTTCCATGAAGCGGCAGGCTTCGATCAGCGGATCCCGCTCTCGGATACGATCCGGCATTTGTTCATAAAGCACGCCTTCGCGGATGCCATAGGAGCTGATGGCGATGTCATGGGGTTTGAAGCGGCGCAGCACGCCTTTGAGCACTTCAATGGCAAGGGGCACCAGCGCCATACGTGAGCTGGACACACCACAGCGGGCACGCAACGCGTCCGGGTCGTGTTCCTGAATGTAGCGTGCGGTGTCGCGCACGGACGTGGCCGTCATGCGGTATTCGTGCAGCACTTTGAGCGGATAGCCACGGCGCTCCATGTCGATGCGGGCAATGGCACGCCAAGAGCCGCCCACCAGAAACAGGCGATTTCGCTGATTGCCCATCTGTTGGTAGAGGTCATCGAGCGTGTCGTTGATGAAGGCGCGGCGGCCTTTTTTGCCGCCTTTGACGTCGCGCAGTTTGAGCGGGCCGAGCGAAGAGGTCACGCGTTTGCCGACCTGACCGTCGTTGATTTCGGCCAGTTCCATGGAGGCACCGCCAATATCGCAGATCAGACCATAAGCCCCAGGCCAGCCGGTGAGCACGCCCTGCGCGGACAGGCGGGCCTCTTCGGCGCCGTCGATCACGTGAATATGCACCCCGGTTTTGGCGAGCACTTCGGCGCAAAAATCCGGGCCGTCGGTGGCCTCGCGCACGGCGGCGGTGGCCACGGCGGTCAATCCGTTCAGGCGCATCGAGTCGGCCAGACGTGCAAACCGCGACAGGGCCGCCAAGGCACGCTCACGGCCTGTGGGATTGAGCATGCCTGTGTCGGCGATGCCCGCGCCCAAGGCACACATGATTTTCTCGTTGTAGAAATAGGCCGGGCTGCGCGCCGCGCCATCAAACACCACCAGACGGACGGAGTTAGATCCCACATCCACCACGCCGACGCGTGACAGCGCGCGGGCCTCGAGGTCTTCAAAAATCGGGCGTTCAAACAGGCTAATGTCCTGCTGCGGATCGTTGGGCATAGGGTCGTCTTACGTCAGGGGTAGTTGGGCGTCACGGCGCAAGTTTGCGCCGCAATGCGGAGTGGGTCAATCATCCGTATGGGTCAGTTTGGGCACATCGGACGCCCCGGCAGAGCCACGGCCGGACAGCGATGGGTTTTCCATAAAGAAGCGGTGGCAATTGAAGGCAAACTCGCCCTCAGGCACCGGTGTGCGGTCAAAACTGCCGTCGGCATTCATCACCCAGCTTTGGGCTACGTCGGCCATGTTGGCGGCCATGACCTGTGACATGATCTGCGCCTTAACGGTGGCGTTTTTGACTTCTACGAGGGTTTCCACGCGGCGGTTGAGATTGCGGCCCATCCAATCGGCAGAAGACATGAAGACCCGCGCCTTTTTGTTGGGCAAGTCCTGCCCATTGGCAAAGCATACAAGGCGGGAGTGCTCCAGAAAGCGACCGACCACAGATTTCACGCGGATGTTTTCCGACAGGCCTTTGATGCCCGGACGCAGACAGCAGATGCCGCGTACCACCAACGAGATTTTCACACCCGCTTCAGAGGCCGCATACAGCGCGTCAATGACTTCGGCTTCGACCAGCGAATTCATCTTGGCCCAGATCGCGGCAGGTTTGCCGGCGCGGGCATTTTCGGCTTCTTGCGCAATCAGGTCCAACAGCTTTGGTTTGAGGCTGATGGGGGAAATCGCGAGATTTTCCAGAGTGTCGGGTTCGACGTAACCTGAGAGATAGTTGAACACGCGGTTGGCGTCGCGCCCCAGAGCGGCGTCGCAGGTGAACAGGCTGACGTCGGTGTAAATTTTCGCAGTGATCGGGTGGTAGTTGCCGGTGCCGTAGTGGGTATAGGTCACCAGCTTGTCGCCTTCGCGGCGCACCACGGTGGAGATTTTGGCGTGGGTTTTCAGATCCAAGAAGCCATAGACCACATGCGCGCCCGCGCGCTCCAGACGACGGGATTGGCGAATGTTGGCGGCTTCGTCAAAGCGGGCTTTGAGTTCCACCAACGCCGTGACGGATTTGCCGTCTTCGGCTGCCTCACAAAGGGCTTCGACAATCGGGGAACGCTTAGAGGTGCGATAGAGTGTCTGTTTGATCGCCACGACATTGGGGTCGCGCGCGGCCTGCTGTAGGAAGCGCACCACCATGTCGAAGGTTTCATAGGGGTGGTGCAGCAGCATGTCTTTCTGACGGATGGCGGCAAACATATCTCCGTCAAAGTCCTGTACGCGTTCGGGCACGCGCGGTGTGAACGACGGCCACAGCAGGTCTGGACGGTCATCCACCACCATTTCTTTGAGATCCGCGAGGCCAATCATCCCGTCGATGTCGACCACTTCGTCGCCGGTGACCTCAAGCTCTTCCATGATGAGTTTTTTAAGACTGGTCGGTGCGTCGGCGGTGATTTTCAGGCGCACAACTTCGCCACGGCGGCGGCGTTTTAGGGCCACCTCAAACTCACGCACAAGGTCTTCGGCCTCGTCTTCAACCTCCAGATCGCTGTCCCGCAACACGCGGAAGGCACAGTGGCCTTTGGCCTTATAGCCGGGGAAGACGCTGTCCAGATGCAGGATCAGAAGTTCCTCAAGAGGCAAGGCGCGTAAGGTGCCGTCGGGAGAGGGCAGGAAGACAAAACGGTCGATCTGATGCGGGATCGGTAAGAGCGCCTTGAGGCTGCGTTTGTTTTTTTTGCGTTCCAGTTGCAGCGCCAAAGAGAAGCCGGCGTTGGGGATAAACGGGAAGGGGTGCGCCGGGTCGATGGCCAGCGGCGAGAGCATCGGAAAGACGCGGTTCATGAAGACATCCGCGAGAAACTCTCGGTCTGCTTCGGTGAGGTCGTCGCGTTGCAGGATGTGAATGTTCTGGGTTTCCAACTCGTCGCGCAGGCTGTTGAACATGCGTTGTTGTTCTTGCAACAGGTTGCGGGCGTCGGCGTTGATCAGGACAAGCTGTTCTGCGGGGGACAGGCCGTCTTGGGCCGGGTTGTTATGACCTTCGCGGACCAACTCCCGCAGTCCGGCCACGCGGACCGTGTAGAATTCATCTAGGTTGGTGGCGGAGATCGACAGGAAGCGTAGGCGTTCCAGCAAAGGCACACGCGGGTTTTCGCTTTCTTCCAAGACACGCCAGTTGAAGCTGAGCCAGCTCAGTTCACGGTTGAAGAAACGGTCAGGGCCGCTGCGATCCAGATCGGGCAGCTCAACGGGGGCGGGGAAGTCGGATTTCAGAAAGTCAGCTTGGGTCATGTCACTCTCATGCCATTGGCAGGTAACGAGAAGATGACTTTAGGCGGGAATGGCCGGGGGGTCCAGAGAGGCGTGCAAGACAGGGTGTCGCGGCGGCGTTACTTTTGCTCAAGCACGCGTTTGGCGAGCGCCTTGGTGATGGGGCGTTTTTCGCTCAATGACAGCTGATCCAGGGCCTCGACCACATGGGCAAGGTTGGCAAAGCTGCGGTCCATGTGTTTGGCGATGTAGCTCAGAACGTCCGGTGTGGGCATCAGTTGGCGGTCGCCGAACTGTTTGGCCATCACTGCCATCAATAAAACGTCGTCCGGCTGGTCCAATGTGGCTACGGTGGTGCCCTGCATGCGGGACAAGAGGTCCGGCAGGGTCAGTCCCCATTGCAGTGGCGCGCCTATGCCGGTGAGCAAGAGCGTGTTGCCTTCTGCCAGAGTCAGATTGTGCAGGTGAAAGAGCGCGGTTTGCGCGTCTGGCTTGTCGGCAATCAGATGCACGTCTTCCACGGCGACCGGGGTCTTTGCCAAAGCGGGCACATCGTCTTTGGTGAGGTCGGCGGCTGCAACCACTTGTGCGTTTGCGAGGGCGGCCCAGACCTGTGTCAGGTGGGTTTTGCCCGCGCCAGCTGGGCCGGAAAGTACCAGCTTGCCACCCGCCCAGTTGGGCCACAGATCCACCAGGCCAAGCGCCATGGCGTTGGCTGGGCTGACGAAGAAATCATCACGCCCAAGGGCTGCCCGGACGGGCAGGTCAAAGTTTAGCTGCTCAGCCATTTGAAATTATTCGGCGTCCTGTGCGCTTGCTTGGTCCGTCTCGCTACGCCCCTTGTAGAGCGTGGAGGACATGTATTGTCCGGTGACAAAACGTGCAAGCACTCCGATGGCGGCGGCCACTGGGACGGCGACCAACATGCCGACAAAGCCAAAGAGCGCGCCAAACACGGAGAGGGCCAGAAGCAGCCAAACTGGGTGCAGACCAACGGATTTGCCCACCAATTTGGGGGTCAGGATGTTACCTTCGACCATTTGTCCGGTGGCAAAAATCGCGGCCACAAGGCCGATTTGCAGCCAGTCGCCCCAGAATTGGAACAGCGCGAGACCGATCGCCAGAACGCCGCCAATCAGCGCGCCGAGATAGGGGATGAAGGTCACAAGGCCAGCTATGAAGCCGACAACGAGGCCAAAGTTCAAGCCGACAAGAATGAGCGCGACGGCGTAGTAAGTGCCAAGGATCAGGCAAACGGTGCCCATGCCACGTACAAAAGAGGCGAGCGTTTTGTCGATGTCTTTGGCGAGGCGGCGGATGGTGGGGGCGTGGTCGCGCGGCAAAAGCTTGTCCACTTCGGCCACCATGCGGTCCCAATCCAGCAACAGGTAGAAAGCCACAACGGGCACAATCACCAGCAGCACCACGACGTTGATCAGAGAGGCTGCGGAACTCAGAGCCGTCTGGACAAACTCACCGCCACGTTCCTGCAGGAAGTCACCAACTTTTTGCAGGGATTGGTGCATCATTGAGTCTGGTTGCAGAAGGCTGGGGAAGCGGTCCGCCACAAAGGCGCGCAGCTGTGCGAAGGCCTCTGGAAGGGTTTTGACCAATTCCTCGGTTTGTTGGATCAAAGAGGGGATGATCGCAAGGATACCCACCACAAAGATCAAAACACCAAAGAGTGTGATGACCGTGGTCGAGGCGGCGCGTGAGAGGCCCTTGGCCTCCAGTTTGTCGGCCAGCGGATCTAGGAAATAAGCGATGGCACCGCCCAAAACAAAGGGCAGAAGGACATCACCAAGGGCCCAAAGCACCACGGCAAAGACAACTACAAAAATTCCCCAGAACTGAAACTGTTTGTGGGCGGGAAGGGCCATATGCGGTGCACTCCGGTCTGTCGCGTTGGTGACAGTGATCGCGCAAGCGGCCAAGGGTTGCAAGCCTTTGAGGTTGCTGGCCTGTTAGCTTGGCGCCAATGCGCAGAGATCCGCGCGCCGGATCGGCTTGGCCAAACAGTGGTCAAATCCGGCATCCAGATAGCTGGCGATGTGTTTGGGCAGCACGTTGGCGGTGACTGCGATCAATTGAGGCAACGCGCCATCAGCGTTTTGAGAGCGCAGTGTGCGTGCGATTTGATCTCCGGTGATGTCTGGCATGCGTATATCGATGAAGAGCGTGTCAAACCCCTGCGACTGGGCCGCCTGCAAGGCAGTTTTACCATTGGAGGCGCAGATCACTTCAGCGCCCATACTCTCCAGCATGCGGGAGAGTATTAGGCGGTTTACGGGACTGTCGTCTGCGACCAGAGCGCGTTGCCCGGCAAACGCGTTGCCCATTTTTGCGACGCGCAAGTCTTTTTCTTCTACTTCTGATGCGACAGGCATTGGCACCCAAGCCGTGAAGGTCGTGCCCTTACCCGGGGTGCTTTGCACGGAAACTTCCCCGTTCATGAGGCTGATCAAGCGTTTCACAATTGGCAGGCCGAGACCTGTGCCGCCTTTGCGGCGGGCGACTGTGGTGTCGCCCTGGGCGTAGGCAGAGAAGGCTTCGGCCAGTTGATCAGCATCCATGCCGCAGCCAGAATCGGTGACTGTCGCGCGAATGGTCTCGGGGAGCGCTTCGAGCGTGACGTGAATTGTCCCGGAGTCGGTGAACTTCACCGCATTGCTTAGTACGTTGCCCAGGATTTGGCGCATGCGGAATTCGTCCCCAAGGCGTGGGGCGCCGTTCTCGGTGTCGGTGGCTTCAACGATCAGCTTCACGCCTTTGCATTCTGCGGAGGCCCGATGCAACGCAATGACATCGGAAATTGCCGCGCGAAGATTGTAGGGGCGGTGTTCAAGGTCCATTTTGCCCGCATCGATCTTACTGAGGTCGAGAGAATCGTTCAGCGTGCGCAGCAGCCCTTGCGTGGAGCTGTCCATAATGCGGAGCAGGTCTGGCACCTTTTCACTGCGCGCGCCGTCGTCCAATTCTGCGGCCAGAAGGTCAACAGATCCAATGATGCCATTTAGCGGCGTTCGGATTTCGTGCGCCATATGTGCAAGGAAGTCCTCGCGCGCCCGGGCGGCATGCTGGGCGTCGGATTTTGCCTGTTCAGCGCTGCGCAGGGCCTGTTTGAGGGCAATCTGATCGTTCACGCATAACGCAAGTTGGCCGAGCTTTTGTTGGTCTTCTTCGCTCCAGTCGCGGGGCTTGTCGTCGATTGCACAAAGCGCGCCAATACATGTTCCGTCCGGCAGATGAATTGGCATGCCGAGGTACGCAATGACGTTTAGCTCTGCCACAGCGTCATTGTGTTGAAGCACCGGATGTTGGCGGGAATTTGCGACGTTCAAAGGCTGATTGTAGGCGCGCACGTGTTGACAAAATGAATGGCTTAAAGGGGTTTGACCTGCTTTGGCCCAGTTTTCTGGCAAGCCGAGTTGGCTCTTGAAATACTGACGATCAAGGCTGGGTTGAACGATGGATACCAATGCCACAGGCACATTCAGAACGGTGCAGGTCAGCGACGTGATGTTGTCAAATGCTGCATCAGACTTCGCATCGACCAGCTCTAGATCGGCCAGCACGCGGTCATCCGCAGGCTTAATGTCCATCCTGGAGGCCACCGATGTGTTCATCATCTTGCTCACTTGTTACCACGCGGAGAAGGTCCCAATGTCGTGGCGACTTACGCACACATAACCGACCCGTTCAAAGTGGGTGTAACTCCTGACCCGGGTCGTGCATGTGTATTTGGGGCACCTCTGCCAAGTTTGATCAAAAGCCACAAAAGTTAACAGTCACCTAACAAAAACAAAATTGCTCAAAAAATGCGCAAAATTGTTGGCGTTATGAGCGGTTTTTGGGCACCCTGAGAAGCTGGGCAAACTGCAGCCGCTGTCGCACGGCTTGCCTCCTTAGCGTGATTAAGCTAGCCCAAGGCAGATGTTTTGAGACGGCCGCCAGACCTATGTGCGGCCCAAGCCGAGAGAGTAAGTGCCGATGCGCCTGTCCCGCTATTTTCTGCCTGTGCTGAAGGAAACCCCTGCAGACGCACAGATTGTCAGCCACCGTTTGATGCTGCGTGCTGGCATGATCAAACAGTCCAGCGCAGGGATTTATTCCTGGTTGCCGCTGGGGTTCAAAGTGTTGCGCAAAATCGAGAACATTGTGCACGAAGAGCAGATCCGCGCGGGCCACATTCCGATGCAGATGCCAACGCTGCAGTCAGCAGAGCTTTGGAGAGAGAGCGGTCGGTATGATGCCTATGGCGAAGAGATGCTGCGCATCAAGGATCGCCATGATCGCGACATGCTCTACACGCCAACCGCGGAAGAGTTGATCACCGATATTTTCCGCAGCAATGTGAGCTCTTACAAAGACTTGCCGCTGACGATGTATCAGATTCAGTGGAAGTTCCGCGACGAGATCCGCCCGCGCTTTGGTGTGATGCGGGGGCGCGAATTTTACATGAAAGACGGCTACAACTTCGACCTGACCAAAGAAGACGCGCTGCATGCCTACAACCGCCACCTGGTGAGCTACCTGCGCACCTATGAGCGCATGGGGCTTCAGGCGATCCCGATGCGCGCGGACGGTGGCCCGATTGGCGGCGACTATACCCACGAGTTCTTGGTGCTGGCCGAAACCGGCGAGTCCGAAGTGTTTTATGATTCCGCTGTGACAGACCTGACGTTTGGCGACCGCGAGATCGACTATGACAGCGTGGCGCAATGTCAGGGTGTGCTGGAAGAGTTCACCACCAAATACGCGCGCACCGATGAAACGCATGACGAGGCGCTTTTCAACGAAGTGCCAGAGGAGCGCCGCCGTACCGCGCGGGGCATCGAAGTGGGTCAGATCTTCTACTTTGGCACCAAATACTCTGACGCGCTGGGCGCGCAGGTTCAGACCGCTGACGGCGAGAAAGTGTCCGTGCATATGGGCAGCCACGGCATTGGTGTGAGCCGCTTGTTGGGCGCGATCATCGAAGCCAACCATGATGACAACGGCATCATCTGGCCGGAAGGGGTTACGCCGTTCCATGCGGGTATCGTGAATCTGAAGCAGGGCGACGAAGCCGCAGATGCCGCCTGTGAGGCGCTTGAGAAGGCGCTGGTTGCTGCGGGTCTGGAGCCACTCTATGACGACCGCAAAGAGCGCGCGGGCGGTAAGTTTGCCACTATGGACCTGATCGGTTTGCCATGGCGCATCACCGTTGGTCCACGTGGCCTGAAAAACGGTGTGGTCGAGCTGACCAGCCGCCGGACAGGCGAAAGCGAAGAGCTGGCGCCAGAGGCAGCCGTGGCTAAGCTGATCGAGATTTATGCGGATCACCGTGTGACCGGTCTCTGATCCAAGCACCGTGACGGAATGAAATTGGAAAGGCCCCCGCGATATGCGAGGGCCTTTTTATATTTATGCAGCAACGGTTTGGGCTGGCTCTCGCACTGGCAGGGATTGCAGTACCGCAAAGGTCAGCTCAATCGCCAGGAAGCCCCAAATCAACGGGCTGGCACCGTTGAGCAGCGCATTGAGCATCCACGCGGAAAAGAGCCAGCGGCCAATGGCGTCATACCGCGCGAGCTTTGGATCATTGAGGCGTATGCGCACAATCGACCATACGATCACCACGGAGCCTGTGAAGTTGGCGAAGAGAATGGCGTAGGTGTTGAGTTCGGGCATCGGCGCGAGGCCAGTGGCCGCATGGGCGCCGTTCATGGCGGCCCAGAACAAGCCAAGCGTGACCGGGGTCATGAAGGGCCAGGTGATCAACAGATCATACCAGGAGGAGATCCGATATAGGCGGTGAAATGCGGTAGGTGACATGGTGCATCCTTTGTCAGTTGCGTTGGATGCACAGAGGTGTAAACCTTGGAGTTAAGTCTAAGGTCAAGGAGAAATTTGATGCGCATCGGACGTTTGGCTGAAGCCAGCGGCGTAAGCCGGGACACGCTGCGATATTATGAAAAACAGGGGCTGATCCGGGCGGATCGGTGGCCCAACGGGTATCGGGACTATCCGGAGGGCATGGTGGAATTGGTGCGGCTGATCCGGCAGGGGCAGTCGCTGGGGTTTTCACTCAAGGAAATTGGCGCGCTGGTGCAAGGGCTTGGGGGCGGTTTGTCGCAAGTGGAAGTGGAGCAGCTTTTGCGCGGTAAACTGGCCGAGATCGACGCCCGGATGAAGGAACTCAGCAATCTGCGCGCGGTCGTGGCGCGGCGGTTGGCTGAGGCATGCCCGTTGGGATTGGACGCGCCGGGATCGCTTGACCCTAAGCGGGTGGCCTCATAGGGTCGCGCCAATTAAAGAAGCCGGAGCAGTTATGGCAGGTCGCACAGCCCCTTTTTCGCGTTTTGAATGGATGATCGCCTGGCGCTATTTGCGCGCGCGCAAGGCCGAGGGCGGAGTCAGTACGATGACCTGGATCAGCCTGATCGGCATCACTTTGGCGGTGTTTGCCTTGATCGCCACCTTGGCCGTTCGCGCCGGATTTCGGTCCGAGTTTGTCGGGACAATTCTGGGCGCCAACGCCCATGTAACCGTTTATCAAAGCGGAGAAATTTCTGAGACCGGTGTGATTGATCGCACCATCAAAGACTTTGATGCAATGGCGGCAAAGCTGCGCGAAGTGCCGGGGGTGACACGGGCGGCGCCGCTGGTCAAAGGACAGGTCATGGGCAACCTGCGCAGCCGCAATGCGGGCGTCGAAGTCTTTGGCATGCGTGCGGAGGACTTGGCCGAGCTGCCCCGGATTGCTGATCCAACCACAAGTGATGGTGACATCGGGCGCTATAACGAAGGTATCGCAATTGGCTCCGGCGTGGCACGAGAGCTGGGCGCGCGGGTGGGCGACCGCATCAAATTGATCTCGCCGAATGGGGTGAAAACCGCCTTTGGTACTTCGCCGCGGATCAGCAGCTATGAGGTGGTCTATATCTTCTCTGCGGGCCGCTATGACATTGATCGCACACGGGTCTATCTGCCTTTTACTGAGGCGCAGCTGTTCTTTGATCGCGATGGCGTGGCCGATGAAATTGAGGTGATGGTGGCGGAACCAGAGAAGGTGGAAGCGCTTGCTGTCCCGTTGATGATGGCTGCTGGGGATCGTGCGCTGGTGTGGACCTGGAAGCAGGCGTCGGGCGGGTTTCTCAATGCGCTGGAAGTGGAGGACAATGTGATGTTTGTGATCCTCTCCATTCTGGTGCTGATCGCCACGATGAATATTGTTAGTGGCTTGATTATGCTGGTGAAAAATAAGGGGCGTGACATTGGTATTCTGCGCACCATGGGGCTGACCGAAGGGTCGGTGCTGCGGGTGTTTTTCATTTGTGGGGCCTTCACCGGCGTGTTGGGAACGGTGTTTGGAGTGGCGTTGGGATGCCTGTTTGCGCTCTACATTGATCCGATTTTTTCCTTTGTGAACGTGCTCTTAGGCGGGGAGGCCTGGGATCCGTCGATCCGGGGTATTTACCGTCTGCCGGCCAAACTGGAGTTTGGCGATGTGATGTCGGCCATGAGCCTGTCGCTTGGATTGGCTTTTGTGGTGACGATCTTTCCGGCGCGTCGGGCGGCGCGGATGAACCCTGTGGAGGCGCTGCGCTATGAATGATGTTGTGCTGAAGCTGGATGGCGTAGAGAAGTTATATAACAAGGGCTTAGCGGGTGAGGTCCACGTCTTGCGTGGGGCAGAACTGTCGCTGAAAGCTGGAGAAATGGTCGCGCTGGTGGCGCCGTCTGGGGCGGGGAAATCGACGCTTTTGCACATTGCGGGATTGTTGGATGAAGCCGACACCGGTGCGGTCGAAATTGGCGGCCAAATCCTAAGCGGAAAGTCGGATCGGCGGCGCACCAGAGCACGGCGGGAGGACATTGGCTTTGTCTATCAGTTCCATCATTTATTGCCTGAATTCAGTGCTTTAGAAAATATTGCATTGCCGCAGATGGCCAATGGGGTCAGCAAGTTGGATGCCGAGAAACGCGGCAAGGAGTTGTTGGAAACTGTTGGAGTGGCGCATCGCGCCAAGCACCGTCCCGCGGAGTTGTCCGGTGGTGAGCAGCAGCGGGTGGCGTTTTGTCGGGCTTTGGCCAATAAGCCAAGGATTTTGTTGGCAGATGAGCCGACGGGCAACCTTGACCCAGCGACCAGCGATCAGGTGTTTGACGCGCTGATGACGCTGGTGCGGGAGACCGGATTGGCGGCGTTGGTGGCCACCCACAATATGGAGCTCGCGGCGCGGATGGACCGGGTGGTGCGGCTGGAAAACGGGATTTTGGTGGACGGGTAAAACTGGCCCGTTGCGTCAGGGGTTAACGTCCTGAGCCGCGTTTAATCCACGTCGGTATTACGTCGGTATCGTGACTGTTTCGCGGTGGTGGGTCTTTTGTGGTGCTGTCAAACGTAACTACAAGGCACGCTGCTGTTGCTATGGCACATAAAAGGTCGCGGTGGCGGTGGCGACAGGCTTGTCCGCGGGCAGGGCGATCATGGTGGCGCGGGCGAAAATCAGCGCTTTGCCGGCGCGGACGATTTCCGCATCACAGCGGATATGGTCTCCGGTGCCCGGGCGGAGGAATTGCGTGTCCAGATTTGTCGTGGCGACCGGTGTGAAGGCGTCGAGGTGTCCGAAGCAGGCGAAGACCATGGCGGTGTCGGCCATCGCGGCGAGCGCCTGACCGGAGATAATGCCGCCGATGCGGGCGAGATCCTCGGTGATTGGCATGGTGAGCGTCGCGCCCTTGGGCGAGATGTCGGTGATGGTGAGGTCCAGCGCCTGCACCCATGGGGCGAAGCCTTTGGCAAGCATGGCTTGGGCGTCGGTTGGGGTGAGAGGCATGGGCGGCTCCGGTTTTTTGGCGCAGGATGCACCGCGGTGGGCCGTCTGTCACTGATTTTGCGACCTACCAGAACTGAGGATCATTGAGCGCAGCGACGCAGCGTGGCGTGCCTTTGAGCGGGGTGAGCGGTGCGTCGGTCAGCGATTGACCGATCCAGCCGTGCGGGAAGCTGAGGGGCTGCGGGGCAGGGGCGGTGTCCTCGGTAAGGGGCAAAAAGCCGGTTTTGCCATAGAAATCCGGGCTGCCGTAGGTGATCGCCACCTCTGCGCCTTGGTCCCGCAGGGTGGTGAGTGCGTGGGTGATCAGCGCCTGACCAATGCCCTCGCCGTGCCGGTCGGTGGTGACAGCCATCGGCGAGAGCAACACAACGCGGCGTGGATCGTCGGAATACGGCATGGGGGAGAACAGCACGGCGGCCACGAGCGTGCCGTCGTCGGTTGCGGTGAAGACCTGAGAGCCGTCGGTGGGGCGGTCTTTTAGCAGGTTTGTGACCAGATCGCCGATCAGCCCGCCCTCGGCCGCGCCTTCAGAGGCGGCAAAGGTCTCCGCAAAAAGCCGGATGATGGCGTCTGTGTTGGGCGTGACATCTTCGGCGTAGATCATGGGAGGCTCTCCTATAGCGGGCGGTTCGGTTGTGTCACGCGCCATGATCCGGATCAAGGTGGGCGGGTGGCGGCCGTGCAATGATGCCTCATGCGTGACAAGCAAAGCGGTCCGCGGATGTGGATCGCGAGCAAGGAGGACATTGCAATGAAGAGACTGTTGGGTGTGTTGGCGATCTCGATGATGGCTGGAGCTTTGGCGGCAGACGAGATCAAGGATGGTGAGGCGCTCTATCTGACGCATTGCGCGACCTGTCACGGCATTGACATGGATGGCAATGGGCCGATGTCGGGGGTCTTGATGATCAAGCCGGACGACCTCTTGCGTTTGAGCGCCGGCAACGGGGGAGAGTTTCCATTGGTGCGGGTGATCAAGCGCATTGACGGGCGTGACCCGCTGGTGAGCCACGGCAGCCCGATGCCGGTGTATGGCGACTTCTTTGAGGGGCAGGACGTTGCACTGAAGACCGCGAGTGGCCAGCCGATCATGACCTCTAAGCCAGTGGCGGATCTGGTGGCCTATTTGCAGAGCGTGCAGCCATGAAGCACTTGGTTGGTTTAGTGGCGCTGGCGGGCGTGGTGCTGGCCTGTACGGAGGCGGAGATGCCGGAGGCCCCGGAGGGAGCGGCGCTTTTTGCGGAGAACTGTGCGATGTGTCACGGTCCGGGCGGACGCGGGGATGGGGCGCTGGCCGCCGATATGTCTCCCAAGCCAACGGACTTGACCACGATTTCGCGACGCGCGGGCGGAGCGTTTCCGGTGGCGGCGGTGTTGAGCGAGATTGACGGCTATCACCGCGATCCGGTGACGGGGGCGGAAATGCCAGAGTTTGGTCTGCTGCTGGAGGGACCGCTTGTGCCAATTGATGTGGGCGATGGTGTGTTCACCCCGACGCCACGGCCGTTGGCGGCGTTGCTGGCCTATCTGGAGAGTATTCAGCGTTAGGCGGGCTTAAAGGCTCATCGCCAACACGCGGCTGATTTCGGTCAGGCTGCGGCCAGATTGATCCATCCAGATGTTGAAGGCCTCCTGGACCTTTTTCATCGCGCCTTTGGAGGTGGGGTGTTTGTCGATGATGCCTTCGGCAATCAGGCGGGCCACCACATCGCGGGACAGGATAAAGCTGTCTTTGCCGAGGAACCGCAGCGCATATTGCCCAGTGGCGCCGCCGATGCGGGAGCCGCCTTTTTTCATGAACTCGAGTTGGTTCACGTAATCGGTGCTGGCCCAGCCGCCGAGCACTTTGCCCGCGCCGCCGTCCGCGCGCAGGGATTGGATGAAATGGGCGTTTTCCAGCACGGTGCGGATTTTTGGGCCATTGCGCACGATGTCTGTGTTGGACATCAGGCGGTCCATGTCTTCGTCATGCATGAAGGCGCAGCGGTCGACGTCAAAACCGTGGAAGGCGGCTTCAAACCCGTCCCATTTGTTTTCGATGACCTGCCAGTTGAAGCCCGCCTGAAAGACGCCCTTGGTGAATTGCGCCAGCCAGCGGTCTTCGGGGATTTGCGCGAGGTCTGCGGCGGATTTGGGCTTTGTGAGCAAAGCTTCGAGCGCGTCGGTACCGCCCTTGCGCTCGGCGGAAATGGCGAAGAGGTCTTCGAAGCTGCGCATCAGGTGGGTCCTGTTATTTCACGGTGTAGGTGGCGAGAAGGGGTTTAAGAAACGCCAGGGCGTGTTGAACGGCAGGGCGGGTTTGGGCGCGTTTGGACACAAGCAGCGCAAATCCCCCCGTGTCAATGCCGACCTCGCTTACCCGGCAGAGCAAGCCGCCCCGGAGTTCTTCCTGAACAAGGCTGGGTGTGACAATCATGGCGGCCTTGCCTGTCAGAACCGACAACATGCCCAAGCGAAAGTCAGTTTGCCTGTAATACTTGAGGGCCGACTTTGGTGTAATCCCGGCGGCTTGAAACCATTGGTCCCATCGTTCTTTGCGATACGAATACATCAGGTCCAGAGCGTAAAGGGCCTCCAGTTTTTCCTCAGGGCTGTCGTCTTCTGTCACGAGTGATCGGGAGACATAGGGATACATGGTCTCCTGGCTGAAGATGTGCATGTCCTTTGTCTGGTTTTCGTTTGAGACAAATCGCACCGCGAGGTCAAAGTCACTGTTGTCCAGATCAATCACATCCGCGCTGAGTTCGGCCGAGAGCTCGAAATCTGCGTTAGTTGTGGCATCAGGCGTCTCAGCGAGTTTCTGCGCCAGCCATTGATGCGCAAAGAAAGGTTCAACGCTCAATCTCACGGTTTTTGAGACGCTGGCGACCAGCCGATCTGTCACGTGCTCCAAGTTTGTGAAGATACGCTCAACCTCCGCATGGTAGGCCTTGCCCAGATTGGTGAGCGAAATGTTGCGTCCGGATTTATGCACCAGAGGCGCTCTCAGCCAGTCTTCCAGATTGCGAACGTGGCGGGCAACAGAGGTGTGGGTGACTCTGAGTTCTTCCCCTGCTTTGGAAAAGCTCGAATGCCGTGCCGTGGCTTCGAAGGCTTTTAGAGCGTTAAGCGGAGGAAGGTTTCGCTTCATAAAACGTGTTCTTTTTTTGCTTATATTCTGAGTATTTATTGAAGTTGTTACACGGCGCAAGACGAATTAGCGTTTTGGGTACTCCAGAAGAGTTTGGTTTGGGGTAAATTTGTTGTTTATCAAGTGGTTGCGCTCTGGATTGCCGGAGTGTTTGGCGAGAGAGATGCGCAAATCGATGCCGGATTTGGCCATGTTAAGCGAGTAATGAGGTGGGTTTTCTCCCTAACGGAGAAAAGGGGCCTTTCGACGGCGATTAAGTAGCGAGTATGCGCAATGCATAGTACCCCGAACCAGCTTCTAGAGCGGGCGTTCTTGCTGGCTGAAATTGCACAGAGGGCCTTGGAGCGTGCGTCCAATGCCGGGAGTCAGCAAGAACGTCGCCAGGAGTTAATGGCCTTTCAAGAAGCCTGTATCCAGCTTGTCGAAAAGATGAACCGCGTGGAGCTAACCGACGCGCGCAGGGAGGTGAACCAGCACGTCAGAAAACCCGAGTTTCTTGGCGAGTTGCCAGAGGGCGAACGGGGTTTGACAAGACGTTAAGGTGGGAGACCTTTGTAGTGCCTTATGGGCAAGCGTAGACTGTCAATCGTGCGGCGCCAAATTGGGTGTTTTGGCAAGTAGTGGTACAACTCACGGTCGTTAGTTGTTACAACAGCCTTGCTTCTCGGAGGCGGGTAAAACCTGTGCATAAGCTTGGGAAAATGAACAGTCTTAGAAAAGTACTGGCGGTGATGATCGTTTCGTTGCCGTCGCAGTTGGTGGCCGGTGAGATTATTCAGGTAAACCGACGCGACTTTCGCGGTTGCTTGCATGACATTGTTGATTTTCAAAAGACGGCAGCGAAGCCTTTCCCAGGCACAAGTTATACTGCAAGGATTCCATATTCTGGTTTGACGGTTCACAACCGTTTTCTGGGACAAATTCCGGTTTTGCGCTTGGAAGGCAATCGCACGTTTGGTGTGAATTATGGGGCCCCTTCCAATCCACTTAAAGTCGGGCAGACCAGATCCGGGAAATCCACGCTTCAAACTATACTGACGGATGATGGATCGGGCGACGTTATCCTCACTTCCCGAGTGTTTGAACCAACGATCCAAACACGTGATCGCGCTGTTGGTTTCGGTACCATTGTGGTCAAGTTTGTGAACAGGCAGTTTGTTTTTGGATTTGATCTTGAACCGCTCGACGACAAGGAACGCGCCGACCCTGTTGCGGTTGTGAGCTTCTTTGGGGAAGACGGCGCGCTCATCGGCACACCAATGCGACTGACTCGATTTGGGCGCTTCACATTTGCGACCAAAGATTTGGAGCGAAAGGTTAAAGGTATTGAGTTTATCAATACAGGCGGTGCTCCAATCGGCATCGATGACATTGTATTTGAACTGCCACTTCACTTGGGGTGAGAGGCGGAAGCCAGCAGCCGAAGCCGGTACGGCTGATCAAAACTAGCCACGTAGATTTGATCCCCGTAGATTTGATCGCCCAAGCCCCGCATCTTTACCTCCCCTTAACCCAAAAATCCTTAGGTGGCCTTGCAGCCCCCTGAACCCAAGACTAAGACTCTCGTGGTAGGGTCCGACGGGCGGGCCGCAAAGCGATCAACAGGCAGGCGATATGAACGACCCTTATGAAACGTATATGAATACCTTGGTGCCCATGGTTGTGGAACAGACCAGCCGGGGCGAACGCGCGTATGACATTTTCTCGCGCCTGCTCAAAGAGCGCATCATTTTCCTCAACGGTCCGGTGCATGACGGCATGTCGTCCCTGATCGTGGCACAGCTTTTGCACCTGGAGGCGGAAAACCCGTCCAAAGAGATCAGCATGTACATCAACAGCCCTGGTGGTGTGGTGACCTCTGGTCTGTCGATCTATGACACCATGCAGTACATCAAGCCGAAGGTGAGCACGCTGGTGATTGGTCAGGCGGCCTCCATGGGCTCGCTGCTGCTGACTGCGGGGGAGGCCGGTATGCGGTTCTCCCTGCCAAACAGCCGCGTGATGGTGCACCAGCCGTCCGGTGGTTATCAGGGTCAGGCGACGGACATCATGATCCACGCCGAAGAGACGCTGAAGCTGAAGAAGCGTCTGAACGAAATCTATGTCAAACACACGGGCCGCACCTACGAAGAGGTGGAAGCCGGTCTTGAGCGCGACAACTTCATGAGCCCGGAAGAGGCCAAGGAGTGGGGTCTCATCGATGAGATCGTGGAAAACCGCGCCAAAGGTGATGACGAAGAAAGCTAACTAGTGCGTGCCCGGCGGCGCAAAGACGCCGCTGGGCACTTTCGCATTGTGCCCACTTTGACGCTGGCCTAAGCTGGCAAGACGGTGGGTGGCCCTCTCCAAATGGGGGCGAGATTTGGCCTGAAAGGTACGATATGTCGAACACGTCCGGTGGTGACAGCAAGAACACGCTTTACTGCAGCTTCTGTGGAAAGAGCCAGCACGAGGTGCGCAAGCTTATTGCGGGCCCAACCGTGTTCATCTGTGATGAATGCGTTGAGTTGTGCATGGACATCATCCGCGAAGAGACCAAGGCCAGTGGCCTGAAATCTTCCGAAGGCGTGCCAACACCACGTGAGATTTGCGACGTGCTGGACGACTATGTGATTGGTCAGGCCACCGCGAAACGCGTGCTGTCTGTGGCGGTGCACAACCACTACAAACGTCTGAACCACGCGGCCAAAACCGGCGATATTGAGCTGGCGAAATCCAACATCCTGCTGATTGGTCCAACCGGTTGCGGTAAGACCCTGCTGGCGCAGACGCTGGCGCGGATTCTGGACGTGCCGTTCACCATGGCGGATGCAACCACACTGACCGAGGCCGGTTATGTGGGCGAGGATGTGGAGAACATCATTCTCAAGCTGTTGCAGGCGTCTGAGTACAACGTGGAACGCGCGCAGCGTGGCATCGTCTATATCGACGAAGTCGACAAGATCACCCGCAAATCTGAGAACCCGTCCATCACCCGTGACGTGTCCGGCGAGGGTGTGCAGCAGGCGCTGCTGAAACTGATGGAAGGCACCGTGGCCTCTGTGCCGCCGCAAGGTGGCCGAAAACATCCGCAGCAGGAATTCCTGCAGGTGGACACCACCAACATCCTGTTTGTCTGTGGCGGCGCCTTTGCGGGTCTGGACAAGATCATCGCGCAGCGTGGCAAAGGATCGGCCATGGGCTTTGGTGCCGATGTGCGCGACAATGATGAGCGCGGCGTCGGCGAGATCTTCCAGGATCTTGAGCCGGAAGACCTTCTTAAATTTGGCCTTATTCCGGAATTTGTTGGCCGTCTGCCGGTTCTGGCAACGCTGGAAGATCTGGACGCGGATGCGTTGGTGATCATCCTGACCGAGCCGAAAAACGCGCTGGTGAAACAGTATCAACGTCTGTTTGAGCTGGAAGATGTGCAGCTGACCTTTACCGACGATGCGTTGAAGGCGATTGCCAACCGCGCGATCGAACGCAAGACCGGTGCCCGTGGTCTGCGCTCCATCCTCGAAGAGATCCTGCTCGACACCATGTTTGAGCTGCCGGGTCAGGAGAGCGTGACCGAAGTGGTTGTGAACGAAGAAGCGGCGACCTGCGCGGCGGCGCCGTTGATGATCCACGGCGAAGGCGAGAAAGAGCCAGCTGAGGCGGGCTGAGGTCAGCGCTTGAGTTCAGAGATTTGAAGGGCGTCCCGGTGGGGCGCCTTTTTTTTGTTCCACATTGGTTGTATGATCAGGCTTGTGTTCGCTTAATGAGGAATTTGTTGATGTTACGTGTTGTTGTGATCACTTCTATAATTCTGGCTTGGCTGCCCCAAAACCCGGTTCTTGCGCAGGCTTCTAGCCAAGTGCTGAGGCTGGCTGAAAACGTATGTTTTGACGATACCGTAGACGACGAGCTCGCGGTACTTTGCGCAGTTTGGATGACCAATAATCAGATACTTTCGGCGCTAGGGGAAATTCAAAGTAATCAGGGCTATGCACTACATGGAATTCGGGGTGCCGCCGAGAATACGGTTGAAATTAAGAATATTCTTCAACGTTCTCAGTAACAGTATCCGTGCTGAGCTGGCCTGTCGGATGTTGTAGGTTTATTCGACTCCCGCAATACCCAAAGCCAGCATCAATAGCGCTATGGCGCTGAGCCAGGCGGCGGTGATGCGGAAGGCGAGGGGAACCCAGGCGTAGGCAAAGCGCGCGGGGATCAGGTTGCGGGCGCCCCAGAGGTAGAGCAGGCCGATGTTGGCCCCAAACAGCGCGCCGGTGATGGTGAAGAGGCGGTCGCTTAACGGGCCGGGGTCGGGGATGGACATGACGCCGATCAGATAGCCGCTGACAGCGGACAGAAGGACTCCAAGGGGCAGGGCTCTGCCCGGGATCAAGGCGGCCAGCGTGCAGGTGGTGATCGCCATCACCAGGAGTGCGCTGTCCAGCGCCCAGGCCGTGCTGCCGGTGAACACGCCAAGCAGGCTCAGCGTGCAGAAGCTGGCGAGAAAGAGCAGGCCTTTGGAGGTGGCGAAACTGCCTATCAGCAGACCAAGGCCCAGCAGCATAAGCGCTTGCGGTGGCGTGGAATACGGGTGCAGCAGGCCGACGTAAAAGCCTTTGAGGCCCGGTACGGGGGCGTGGGCGTAGGCCGGATTGGCGACCAGCAGCACCGGCGTCCAGAGCATGTGTTTCAGGGTTTGTCGGATCATGCCATGCCGGTCAGAAAAGCCACGCCCGCCAGCGAGATCAGCCCGCCTGCGCCGCGCACGGCCATACGACCGGCGGGCCATTTGATCAGCAACCCGAAGGCGATGCCAATGAGATGCAGGATGCCGGTGGAGATCACAAACCCAGCGGCATAGGCAAAGGCATTCACCGAGCCGGGCAACTCTGTGCCGTGGGCATAGCCGTGGAAGATGGCAAAGGCACCGACGATCACTGCGGCGACCCATATCGGGGCCTTCACGGCAAAGGCGATCATGCCCCCCAACACCACGGCAGACAGAGCGATGCCGGTTTCAATGGCGGGCACGGGGGTGCCGAGGATGCCGAGCACCGCGCCAAGCGCCATGACGAGCGGGAAGACCACGGGCAGGATCCAGATGGCCGGGGTGCCTAGAAACGCGCCCCAGAGGCCCACAGCCACCATGGCGGCCACGTGATCCCATCCGAGTATGGGGTGGGTGAATCCGGCGACAAAGCCGCCGCCATAGCCGACTTCACCGTGCGCCAATGCGGGGAAAGTGGTGAGCAGGAGAGAGGCGGTTGCGATGCAAAGCGTGCTGAAAATGCGATTGGTCATAAAGGGCTCCGAGCTCGGCTGGAAATGCTTGTTAAATAGTAGAAAATGCGGAGCAGTTTGCAACTTGAAAGTACGCCAGATGAGTATGTTGACGGGGGCGAGCACTGTCATACGCCCGAGACCGTTGAGAGCAGCTGGAGGCAATGGGACATATCGTTTTGTTCTAACTGAGCATGCGATAACTCAAATTGTTGGACAAAAATGTATGGGCTGTGTTTAGTTTAAGCGTATTTATTTTTAGAGGTGTTTGTTTTGCCCAATATGTTTTCAAGATTGTTTTCACTTACTGGTATTGTGTTGGCCCTGGCGTCTTGTTCGAGAGACATGACTGAGGGTGAAATTGATTACAGCCAAGACATTCTGACGCGTAACTTGGATTTTAGTCAGGTGTCGTTTGTCGGTTGGGCGTCGGAGAAAGCAAAAGCGCGAGAAGCTTTTGAGCTGGTGGCGCGTGAAGATGAGCTGACGGATCGTTTTGCCGGGTCGGAAAGCCTGGCTGCGTCCCTTCCCGGGTTGTTTGGGGCAGATGCCCTGGCAATTGGGAATAAAGTATTCTTTGACCAATTCCTTTGGGATTTTTCTACAAGCATTTATGAGAGTGACCGCTGGCTTATGGCTCACGAACTCGTGCATGTGTGGCAATGGCAAAATCGTGACCGTCTTGGCTACAGTTTTTCCAAGATCATTGCGGAACACATTGAGTTTGGTGACGAGGTTTACGAATATTTTTTGGAACCGGGTAAACGTTTCACAGATTACCGTTTCGAGCAGCAGGGACAAATCGTGCAGTGTTTTGCACAGCTTCGTTTTACGCATCCAAATGATCCGGCGACAGAGCGGCACCGTCAGGTGATCCGAGCAGAATTTCCTCTAGAGCAAGTGATGGAATTTGTCGGTGCGGGGCGTAGTGAGACAGTTCGTGTTCGCGCAGACAGCTTCCTAGAAAGGTGTAAGAGCCGCGCGTAGGTGTCTCTTGCTCTGCCAGTACAGAGGTGAACAAGAAGTTTTGCGAGTGCCGGGTTTGCGGTTGACGCGCATATTTGGGGCCGGGGGTATGAACGGTTGTGTTCATAGACGCGCTCTCAGTCGGGTGGTCTTTGGGGGGGCTTGTCCCTCATGAGCACCCGGCAGCTGACGTCTGACTGCCTCGTGTGGCGCGTTTTTTTTAAAAAAGATGTTGGCTCGCTCGCGCTACGGTGTTGATTTTAGAAAACTGCAAGAGCCTTTCAACGACGTTTGACCGTGATGTTCATAAGACCTGCCACACAGTCCGATGCCGATACTCTGGCCCCACTTTTCCGTGCGTTTTTTGATGAGGACGGAATCGACACGCCCACAGACGCTATTGCGGCGAACCTGCGCAAGATACTGGCGGACAACAGGGCCTGTATCTTCGTTATTGCAGTGGACGGCCGGATCGCTGGATTTGCCTCCGGCATCCTTACGTTTGGCGTTGAGTTTGGCTGTGCGGCGGAACTTGAAGACCTTTATGTCTGTCCGCAATACCGCGGGCGTGGCTGGGCGCGCCCGCTGCTGGCTGCCGTTTTGCAATGGGCGGAGGCGCAGGGGGCGTCGGAGACCATTTTGATCATCACGCCGGAGGCCGAAGCGGATCAGTTTTTGACCAGGTTCTATTCAAAATTCGGCTTCAAAGACTCGCGCCGGATCATGATGTACAGGTCAAATTTTCTGAGCGGTGGGTGATTTTTAAGAATTTGGTCGAACAGGGCGAGGGTGCCTCGATCACGGTTTGGCCGCGGCGATGTGAGCCGATGCCGGTTGATGCTTGTTCAAGCGACCAGCGCGGCAGCTCCGTTGATGATCCACGGCGAGGGCGAGAAAGAGCCTGCTGAGGCGGGCTAAGGTCTGGCCACTGGCTGAGCGAGATTAGGAAGGCGTCCCGGTGGGGCGCCTTTTTTGTGTTGGGGGCGGCTGCACCAAGATTGATCTAATACGTTTTCGCCGCCAGCTTTGGCGACCCTCAACCTTTATGAGCCGCGCCGTTTCGGTTATCGGCTTTCTTCCGTGGCCAAATGCGACAAAAACTCATTTTCAACCGCTTGGTGCGTAACCAAAAACCACTCAGTACCAATGCCGTCTTTTACGCGGTGTTCTTGGAATGCTCTGTGAAGGAGAGTTTCAAGAGCGGAAGAGTCGGCGGTCTTAAACACGTTGCGTAAAACAGGTCTGCCTGGATTGGCGGTGCCGTATTGGTCAAGTACTCGACTGGCGACTGACCCAAGCTCACTGCTCAAGTGTTTACCAATTTTTGTGTAGGGAATGTCCAAAGTGTCTAACAAGCTGTCTGTATAGACATAGACTGCTTCGCGGCCATCGCCCAAAACAGAACACTGGTCCAAGAGTTCGTCAAGCATTTTTGCGCGGCGCGCGTTGCTGCCGAATTCGTATTCAAGCGCGGCTGCATTTTGCAGTTTGTCCTTGCTCTTGCTCCAATTGCTTAAGGTGTCAGTTTCCTCGTCGAGTTGGACAACCTTCGCCTTTTTGAAACCATAGTGAATCAAGCAGATAATAGCCGCTTCGCGCAGGTCGCCTGTCCACCCTTTTCCGTCATCAAAGAAGACCGCTGTTCCGAGCTGGCTTTTGTACCGGTCGATAGCTTCGCGCTTGCTCGATGGCGGGTTGTCATCAAGAACATCCGAGACAATTGCGTGTGAAACCTGTCGTTGTAGCGGCCTCATCTCTCTAAGAATATGGGAGCGCCCTGTCAAAATCTCTGTTGCCACAATTGAATCTTTCATATTTTTGTGAGCGTTTAAAATGGGTTATGTCGAAAGTAAAGAAATGCCGCTCGTTTTCGGAGTACGTTGAAAACCTAGAGCTCGCCGAATTCAAGTGGGGCTTAAGAAGATGTGAGATTCCGGTCATTGACACCGCCGCACCACCGGAGGATGTCTTGGGCATCTCACATCAAGGAGCCTCCCCATGTCTGTACGTCACATCTCCACCGGATCGCCGTTTGAAGAAAAAATCGGGTATTCTCGCGCGGTTGTGGCCGATGGCTGGGTCTTTGTGGCCGGAACAACAGGCTATGATTATGAAACCATGACCATGCCTGAGGATGTGGCCGATCAGTGTCGCAATACACTCAGCACCATTGGTAAGGCGCTGGCAGAGGCGGGCAGTTCGCTCGATGACGTGGTAAGGGTGAATTACATTCTGCCCAATGGTGACGATTTTGAGAAATGCTGGCCTGTGACCAGTGAGGTGTTTGCCAAGGCAAAGCCGGCGGCGACGATGATCATTGCCAATCTGATGGAAAAGGCCATGAAGATTGAGATCGAAGTCACGGCGCGGGTGTCCAAATCTTAAAATAAGGAGAGTGGGGCGTTCTGGCGGCCATCTGGCGGCACAGGGTGGGCCCAACATTGTGTAATGGGAAACCGTTTTGCCCAAGTTTTTGGAGCAGTTTTGTTAGGGTGTTTGCCCCATTGGGGCGTGGCGCAGGATGCCAGCGCGGCGGATGTGTTTTCGCAGGTGGCTCAGAAGGCGCCTAAGCAGGCTTTTGGCGCGGCCTATTCCTTTGGCGCAGAGGCGCCGCAGGTGATGGTGGCCGGGCCGCGCACGCGAGATGGCGGCGGCACGGTTCAGCCTGACTCGCCGTTTCATATCGGGTCCATCAGCAAGAGCTTTACGGCGACGTTATTGATGCAGTTGGACCAAGAAGGGCGGCTGTCGCTCACCGCGCCGATTGGCACCTACCTCAAAGGGGCGAAGTATCCGCTGCATCCCACTTGGGCGGCGCTGACTCTGGAGCAGCTGTTGAGCCACACCGCCGGGCTTAAGGCCAACGCGCCGATGCGCGAGATGACGCAGCGCCGTGCAGAGACGCCTGCGGAGGGGCGGGTGCGGATTTTGTCTGCGCTGTGGCAGGATCCGGTGCCGCATCGGGCAGGTAAGTCGCGTTATTCCAACCTGGGGTATGTGCTGGCGGGTGTGGTGGCCGAAGAGGTCACGGGGCAGTCATGGGAAGAGCAGATACAAGCGCGGTTTGGACGTAAGCTGGGACTGCGTTCGTTGGGTTTTGGGGCGCCGGAGGCGGCAAACGCGCCGTTGGGACATGTCGGCCTCATGGGCGTGAAAAAGCCGCTCGCTGCCGACGCGCCGGAGGCCGACAACCCCGCCTGGATTGGGCCTGCGGGCACGATCCATATGACCATGGGCGATTTGGCCCGGTGGGGGCAGGTGCATTTGCAGGCGTGTAATGGCGCAGCGCCGCGGTTCTTGAGTGCTGCCAATTGTCAGCGGCTTTGGACACCGGTGTCCAAAAACTACGGGTTGGGTTGGATCCTTGAGGAGAAAAATGGGCTTGGACCCAAGCGCTGGCACAATGGGTCAAACAACCGGTGGTTTGCGGTTCTCGCGATCTATCCGGAGCGCGATCTTGTGGTGGCGACAGCCTCAAACCACGCCACTGCGCAGCGCGTGACCAAGCTGGAAGACAAAATGGCGCGTGCCTTGGTCGCAGGGGCGCGCTAACGCTTGTTTCCGACCGGAGGCTCGCTCATACCTGCGATTGACTAAGCGACAGGAGCGCGCGCCCCATGACGTCTCACATTGCCACCGACCGCGCCGCCAATCGGCTGGGCGCGCTCTTTATGGTTGCGGCCATGGCCGGGTTTGCGGTGGAGGATGCCTTCCTCAAAGCCGCGGCCCAAAGCTTGCCGATTGCGCAGGTGATGGTGCTGTTTGGTGCGGGTGGTGCGATGGTCTTTGCGCTGTGGTTGCGGGCCAAGTCACAGCCCTTGGCCCCCAAAGAAGTGGTGTCGCGCCCGATGCAGGTGCGGGTGGTGTTTGAGATTATTGGCCGTCTGTTTTTCACCCTGTCGTTGGCGTTGACCGCGCTGAGCTCCACAACCGTGATCTTGCAGGCGACGCCTTTGGTGGTGGTGGCTTTTGCGGCGCTGGTGCTGGGCGAAAAGGTGGGCTGGCGGCGCTGGCTGGCGATTGTCATTGGCCTGATTGGCGTGGTGCTGATTGTGCGGCCCGTTGGGGACAGCTTTAGCTGGTTGTCGCTTTTGGCCGTGGCGGGGATGCTGGGCTTTGCCGGGAGAGATTTGGCCAGTCGGGCGGCGCCAGCAAGTCTGAGCACAGCCGTGTTGGGGCTTTACGGGTTTCTTGCAATTGTGGTGGCAGGGGCGGCCTATGGCGTGATCTGGGAGCAGGTGCCGTTTCACACGCCACCGCCGATGGCATTGCTGTCTGTGGTCGGCGCGGTGGCCTGCGGTGTGTTTGCCTACAGCGCGTTGATGCGGGCGATGCGCACGGGAGAGGTGTCTGCGGTGACGCCCTTCCGCTACTCGCGGCTGCTGTTTGGGGTGGCTCTTGGGGTGGTGGTGTTTGGCGAACGGTTGGACAGCTTTATGTTGATCGGCAGCGCGTTGATTGTGCTGTCCGGCCTTGTGATCATGTGGCGCGGGCGCGCGGCCAGTTGACGGTCGATAGCATTGGTCTGATCTGGCGGTTTCGCCCACTGGACCTTTGCGGCCAAATGGTCCATATGAAGGAAGAATTTGCGGAGACTCCCATGGGCATTCTGAGCACAATCAACAATGTTTTGACCTGGTGGAACGGCGGGACGCTGAACACCAAGCTGTTTACCATGCGCAAGGGCGTGAAGGTGGGGGAAGACGCGCAAGGCAACGTCTATTACCGCACCGCCAATGATTCCAAACGCTGGGTGATTTTCAACGGCGAAGTTGAGGCCAGCCGCGTGAGTGCGGATTGGCACGGCTGGCTGCACCGGACCTTTGATGAGGTGCCAAGCGAAAAGCCGCTGAAGCACAAAGAGTGGGAAATCCCGCATCAGGAAAACGTGACCGGCACCGCGCTGGCCTATGCGCCTGCGGGCACCATCCGCGCGCATGGCAAGGCGCCAGTAGAGCGGTCGGACTATGAGGCCTGGAGCCCCGAGTAAATCTGATGTCTGCGGTTCGTACAGAGACGTTTGTCGGCGCTGCAGTGGTGGCTGTGGCCGCTGGGTTCCTTTTCTATAGCGCACAATTTGCCTCCGTCGGGCAGAGCAGCGGGGGCTATGCGCTCAATGCGTCCTTCCGCTCGATTGAGGGCGTGAGCGTGGGCACGGATGTGCGGCTCGCCGGGGTGAAGATCGGCACTGTGACCGATATTCAGCTTGATCCGCAAACCTTCCGCGCAGAGACGACATTCAGTGTGCTGGATGGGGTCGAGTTGCCCGATGACAGTGCTGTGGTGATTTCATCCGAAGGCCTGCTGGGCGGGAACTTTGTGGAAATTCTGCCCGGTGGTTCGCCGTTTGTGTTCGAAGCGGGCGATGAAATTGAAGATACGCAGAGTTCTGTCAGCTTGATTTCGCTGCTTCTGAAATTTGTGAGCGGTGGTGACGATGACTAAGTGGGCAACCTTGGCCGGGGCGCTGATGCTGCCGGTGATGGCGCAGGCGCAGGACATCCAGATCGAGATGCTCGATATTCAGCCGCTGCAATATGAGCCGCTGGACATCCCGCTGGGCGATGTGAAGAGCGAGAGCGTGGTGGCCGCCACGGTGGGCAAGGGCGCGTTGCTGCGGGGGCTGGATAAGCTGACCGGGCAGGTGGCGGACTTTGAGCTCGACAATGGGTATTCGGTGAATTTTGGCACGCTGCGCGTGGATATGGCGCAATGCCGTCACCCAAGCGAAAACCCTAATGGCGACGCCTTTGCCTTTATCTCGGTTTATGAAGATCAGGGAGAGGGCGCCAATGTGTTCCAAGGCTGGATGGTGGCGTCCTCGCCCGCGTTGAGCGCGCTGGATCATGCCCGCTATGACGTCTGGGTGCTGCGCTGTACCGGCATGGCTCAGGCGGACGCAGACAGCACCTCTGAGGGCGACGGCAACGAGTGAGCCGTGATGTCTGCGTCATGCCGCAGCGCCCATGTCAGCATCTTGTGATAATCCGCACGTGGGATTTCGATGGCCCCCAATGAGATGAGGTGATCGGTGACAAACTGTGTGTCAAACAGTGTGAAGCCACAGCGACGCAGGTGTTCGATCAAATAGGCGAGGGCGATTTTGGAGGCGTCAGTTTTGCGCGAAAACATGCTCTCGCCGAAGAAGGCCCCGCCCAAGGTGACGCCGTAGACCCCACCGATTAACTTGTCGCGGTCCCAAACCTCTAAAGAGTGCGCCTCCCCACGTGCATAGAGCGCCACGTAAAGCGCGCGGATTTGGGCGTTGATCCAAGTTTCTTCCCGATCGGCACAGCCGTCCAGCACACCTTCGAAGTCCGCGTTGAGCGACACTGTGTAGCCGCCACGGCGGATTCGCTTGGCGAGGCTGCGGGAGATGTGGAAACTGTCGAGGGGGAAGATACCGCGGCGGATCGGGTCCACCCAGAAGATGTCCGGATCGTCGCGGTTTTCGGACATGGGAAAGACACCCATGCCGTAGGCGCGCATCAAGAGGTCTGGAGTGACCTCACTCATGATGCGCGCCCATGCAGGATTAGCCCTCAGCCATGTTGGCTTCGAGCCATTTTTCCAACCAGTGAATGTTGTAGTCGCCGGTGTGGATGTCTTTTTCCTGAAGCAGGGCGTGGAACAGCGGAGTCGTGGTGTCGATGCCGTCGATGATCAGCTCACCCAAAGCCCGATCCAGACGCGCCAGCGCCTCGGCCCGGTCGCGCCCGTGCACAATCAGCTTGCCGATCAAGCTGTCGTAGTAGGGCGGGATGTTGTAGCCGTCATAGAGTGCGCTATCCATGCGCACGCCAAGGCCACCTGGCGCGTGATACGCGGTGATCTTGCCGGGACGCGGGGCGAACTCTGGCAGTTTCTCCGCGTTGATGCGCACCTCAATGGCGTGGCCGTTGATTTCCAGCTCATCTTGCTCAAAGGACATGTCCAAGCCGGCGGCGACGCGGATTTGCTCGCGTACGAGGTCCACACCGAAGATGCCTTCGGTCACCGGGTGTTCCACCTGAAGACGGGTGTTCATTTCGATGAAATAGAACTCGCCGTTTTCATACAGGAACTCGATGGTGCCTGCACCGATGTAGTTGATTTTGGCAACCGCATCCGCACAGACTTTACCGATGGCGGCACGCTCTTCCGGTGTGATGGAGGGGCCGGGGGCCTCTTCAAAAACCTTCTGGTGACGGCGCTGCAGAGAGCAGTCGCGTTCCCCAAGGTGTACCGCCTTGCCTTTGCCGTCCCCGAAGACCTGAATCTCGATGTGGCGCGGCGTGGTGAGGTACTTTTCGATGTAGACTTCATCGTTGCCAAAGGCGGCTTTGCCTTCTGCACGGGCGGTCATAAACGCGCTTTCCATGTCAGCAGCCGTCTGGGCCACTTTCATGCCGCGACCACCACCACCAGCAGTGGCTTTGATGATCACCGGATAGCCCATCTCTTCGCCAAGTTTCTTGGCGGCGTCGAGATCGGGCACACCACCGTCAGAGCCAGGCACGCAAGGCACGCCCAGTTTGATCATGGTGTCTTTGGCGGTGATCTTGTCGCCCATGATGCGGATGTGTTCCGCAGTTGGGCCGATGAAGGTCAGGCCGTGGTCTTCGACGATCTGCACAAAGTTGGCGTTCTCGGAGAGGAAGCCATAGCCCGGGTGGATCGCTTGCGCGCCGGTCACTTCGCAGGCGGCAATGATAGACGCCATGTTCAGGTAGCTGTCGGTGCCAGCAGCCGGGCCAATGCAGATGGCCTCATCCGCCATGCGCACGTGCATCGCGTCGGCGTCTGCGGTGGAGTGCACCGCGACCGATTTGATGCCCATTTCGCGGCACGCACGGATCACGCGCAGGGCGATCTCTCCGCGGTTTGCGATCAGGATTTTGTCAAACATGAGACCGCCTTATTCGATGATCACCAGAGGTGCGCCGTATTCAACAGTGTCGGCATCGCCGACCAGAATGCGCTTCACGGTACCGGATTTTGGCGCCGGGATGTGGTTCATGGTTTTCATGGCTTCCACGATCAGCAGGGTGTCGCCTTCGGACACGGATTGGCCGACGGTCACAAACGGCGCGGCGCCTGGCTCTGGTGCGAGGTACACGGTGCCCACCATTGGCGAGGTCACGGCACCCGGGTGGCTTGCTGGATCGTCGTCAGAGGCGACCGGTGCGGCAGCAGGGGCTGCGGCAGGTGCTGCAGCTGCGGCAGGGGCCGGAGCGGCGGCTGGGGCTGCGACGGCCACGGGGGCTGCGGCGACCATTTGGGTCTGACGGCTGACGCGCACGTTCAGGCTGTCGTCTTCGCCGTATTCGCGCATCACTTCCAGTTCCGTCAGGTCGTTATCGCGCAGCAGCTCTGCCAAAGCAGAGATAAAGGCCACATCAGAGTCGTGATTTTTGTTGCTCATTTTACGTTTCTATCCCCTACGCGCTTATGCGCTGTTGAGTCTTATTGGTTTCCCCTGCGGCGCTTATAGAGAAAAAGCTGCCCCTAGGAAAGCTGAACTGGGTGGCAGATGGGGGGAAATGGACGCAGTTTCCAGCCCTGAATCCGCCCTAGAGTGGCATTCCGGACAATTTGGCCACCAGTTCGGCCAGTTTGCGGGCGCCAAACTTGCGCAACAGCCGCGCGCGGTACTCTTCGACGGTGCGATATGAGAGGTCCAGCTCCAACCCGATTTCTTTGGACGTCATGCCACGGCAGGTCAGAATGGCAACCTGACGTTCGCGTTGGGTGAGCTCCACGACGGGGCGATCGTCAGACAGGTCAGCAAAGGACCAAACACTTTTGTAAAAAGGGTTTTCCGGTGAGGTGGACTGTCCCCGTACACGGCACCAGAAGAGCGTACCATCGCGGCGTTGCATCACCCGTTCGTCGCTATACCGACCGGTGCTGCCCATGGCGCTGTAGACCTTTTCGCCCAGTTTCTGGAAATCCTCATCAGAGGCGTAGAAGTCGGCGATGGAGCGGTTGGCGCAGTCTTCCGGCGCGATACCAAACATCTCGCCAAAGCGCAGGTTCACCCGTTGGATGATCCGGTTTTCGAGGATGCAAAGCCCGACGGGGGCATGATCAAAGGCGAGTGCGTGCAGTTCCATGGGGCGCAGTGATGGCACAGGCGCGGCCAAAGGGGAAGGTGCAATAAGAAACGGCGCGCGCTGGGGCGCGCCGTTTTGTGCGCAGGTGTTTTAGAGGCCGGAGTTGAAGCGGTCGCGCGCGGCGCGGCCGGCGTCGGAGTTTTCAAAGCAGACCAGCAGGTTGTGATTGGCCAGCGGTGTTTCGTGGAACACCAGCGTGTCGGCATGTTTCGCCAGACGCGGTTCGGTTGCCAGCATGTGCTCAAATACGTTGCGGTCAATCACAGCCGCATCCATGCGACCTGCGGCCACTTTTTCAACGTTTGAGGCGTCGGTGGGACCGGCGTCAACTTTCAAGGAGCCGTCTGCGACCATCGCATCAAAGCGGGCTTCGTTGATGTAGCCTTCAACGACGCCAATGCGGTAGTTGCCCAGGCTGGCGTGATCGGACCAGTCAAAGGCGTTGTCCTTGCGATGAATGAAGCCCACGGGGGAGGTGCCAAACGGGGCGGAGTAGACGCAGCGATCGCCGCCTTTTTCGGCGTCGGCGCCTGCGTCATAGTATTCCGGGTACAGACCCAGATAGTCGGGGTTTTTGGCGGCCAAGTTGACGGCACGGTTCCATGGGAAAACCTCGGCAACAACGTCATCGCCTGCCGCGGCGAAGGCACTGGTGACGGCATCCGTGGATGTGCCTGTGCCGTCGGCGTTGACGTATGGCGGCCATTCAAGAGTGGTAAGTTTGACGGTTTCGGCGGAAGCCGTCGTTGCAAGCGCTGCAAGAGCAGCAGCAAAAAGCGTGGATTTTTGCATGGTGACTCCAAAAGTGAAATGAGCATTTAAGTTCCGGCGCCACCTGAGCATGAGAATGCTAATAAGCCGTTAGTCGGATGTGATCGTTTTGTGTCTGGAATACGTTTGAAGACTTAAAGCCTTTGAAAGCCGAATTGGGGCCACAAAACGTGCTTTTTGTGGGCGCTTACAAGCAGGCAAGACCCTTGGTGTTTTGGTCCCGATTGGGGGCGGGCTGGTGCCCTAAGATGCAAAAAGCCCCGCCAAATCTGGCGGGGCTTTGTCATTTTGTCGGTGCATCGCGCTTAGTTGACGATGGTCGCCTCGGTTGCGGCGCGCAGTTCGTCCTCGGACACACCATCGGCGCATTCGACGATTTTCAGACCGCCCTCGACCACGTCCAGCACACCCAGGTTGGTGATGATGCGGTCGACCACGCCTTTGCCGGTCAGGGGCAGGGTGCACTCTTTCAGCACTTTGGAAACGCCGTGTTTGTTGGCGTGATCCATCACAACCACCACGCGGCCCACGCCGGCCACCAGATCCATCGCGCCGCCCATGCCTTTGACAAGCTTGCCGGGGATCATCCAGTTGGCCAGATCGCCGTTTTCCGCCACTTCCATCGCGCCGAGGATGGCCATAGCGATTTTCCCGCCGCGGATCATCGCAAAAGACTGCGCAGAGTCGAAATACGCGGTCTGGGGCAGTTCGGTGATGGTTTGCTTGCCGGCGTTGATCAGGTCGGCGTCTTCCTCACCTTCGATCGGGAAAGGCCCCATGCCCAGCATGCCGTTTTCCGACTGCAGCGTGACTTCAACGCCTTCGGGGATGTGGTTGGAGACCAGCGTCGGGATGCCGATGCCGAGGTTCACATACCAGCCGTCTTGCAGTTCCTGTGCGGCGCGTGCCGCCATTTGATTGCGATCCCAAGCCATGATTATGCCTCCTCACGCGGGCGCACGGTGCGCTGTTCGATACGTTTTTCGTGATCACCCTGAATGATGCGGTGAACGTAGATGCCGGGCAGGTGGATGCTGTCCGGGTCCAGCGAGCCGGTGGGCACGATTTCCTCAACTTCCACGATGCAGATTTTGCCGCAGGTCGCCGCTGGGGCGTTGAAGTTGCGGGCGGTTTTGCGGAACACGAGGTTGCCGGTTTCATCCGCTTTCCAAGCTTTCACTATGGCGAGATCGGCAAAGATGCCTTCTTCCATGATGTAGTCTTCCATCGCGCCATCCGGGCCGGTGGGGAATTGCTTTTCCAGCTTGCCTTCGGCAATCACGGTGCCGACGCCGGTCTTGGTGAAGAAGCCCGGGATGCCCGCGCCGCCAGCGCGCATGCGTTCGGCCAGGGTACCCTGTGGGTTGAACTCCAGCTCCAGCTCACCGGAGAGATACTGGCGCATGAATTCTGCGTTTTCGCCCACATAGGAGCTGATCATCTTTTTGACCTGTTTGGTCTGCAACAAGATGCCGATGCCGAAGTCATCGACGCCTGCGTTGTTGGAGGCGAAGGTCAGATCTTTGACGCCGCTGTCTTTGATTGCATCAAGCAAAAGCTCGGGAATGCCGCAGAGGCCAAAGCCGCCTGAGGCAATGAACATGCCGTCGCTCAGAACGCCGTCCAGCGCCTCGGCGGCATTTGCATATACCTTTTTCATGGATGTCTCCCCTTATCCGGAAATTGAGGGGAGTTGTGACGCTGGGGCAGGGATGAGTCAACGTCAGCAGGGGGTGTCCGGTATTACTACGGGCGTTTATGGGTAGTTCTTAGTGTTTGTATGGTGATGAGTTCGCAAGTGGTGCGAAGCTGAGGGTCACGTAGGCATGACACACATGATGGCGGCAGCGATGTCACCAAGCTGGGTCCATAGAGTTATTGGTACAAAGCAGTCGAAAGTCGACTGTGAGCTCATACCCAACACCCGTTGGAAGACACTACGCATTTATAAACCTGAGCACATCTTTCCGGCTTGGCTTGTCTTGAAGGAGTGCAAGCGTTTCTTCAAAATCACAAGGGTACCCATCAATTTCAGAAACTACGTTACAAGCAAACTGTGTTATCTCTTTATCAACGACGCCTTCAAAATTCAAAATCAGATCAAAGGTCTGTTGCAGTGTGAGGTTCCCGTCACGAAAGTCGGTCATTGAAGATAACCAAGCGCCTGCAAACGCTTTCCAGTCCTCATCACTCATTTGAAAGCCCTGCCTCTATGCATCCAAAAGGGGGTCCGCTTCAGGTAAGAACATAATTTGCAAGTACTGCATTGCGCTACAGAAAAACTGTCCAATGCGATCTTGTCAGCCGCCAATTGCAAAAAGCTGGACAAAGAAAAGGCCCCGCAGTGGGGGCCGGATCTTTTACTCGTCTTTGGTCTTCTTAGCGGCGGCCTTTTTGGCAGGCGTCTTTTTCTTCGCGGCCGGTTTTTTCTTGGCTGCGGCTTTCTTTTTGGTGGGCTTTTTGCCAGCCTTTTCGGTGATCCACTCCACCGCCTGTTCCATGGTCACGTCTTTCACGTCGATCTCTTTGGGGATCGTGGCGTTGACTTTTTCCCATTTCACATACGGGCCATAGCGGCCGTCCATAATGTTGACGGGACCACCAGCATCGGGGTGTTCACCTAGTTCACGCAGCGCCTTGGCGGCGGCGCGGCGGCCACGGCCCGGGTTGTTGCGCTTCTCGGTGATCATTTCCACCGCGCGGTTCATACCGATTTCAAAGACATCTAGGGTTTCTTTGAGGTTGGCGTAGATCGGTTTTTCCTCATCCGGCAATTGGTGCATGATGTAGGGGCCAAAACGGCCCAGGTTGGAGGAGATCATGCCGCCGTCCGGGTGCATGCCAATCTCGCGCGGCAGGGTCAGGAGGGTGACGGCCTGTTCGAGTGTGACCTCGTTGGGTCCCCAACCGGGCAGGAACTCTTTGCCTTGTTTCGGCAGGGAAGAGCGTGGTGGCTTCTTGTTTTCCGGTGTGGCCTCGCCACGTTGCACGTAGGGGCCAAAGCGGCCGGATTTGAGGTGGATTTCATCACCGTTGTCCTCGCCCAGCACCTTTTCGTAGCCTTCGGCACCCTCGCCGGAGATCGGCCGGGTGTAGTTGCACTCAGGGTAGTTTCCGCAGCCGACAAAACCGCCGGTGCGGGAGGTTTTCAGGTGCAACTGGCCTGCGCCGCATTTCGGGCAGACGCGTGGGTCGGTGCCGTCTTCGCGCGGTGGGTACAGTTGCGGGGCCAGCGCGTCATCGAGGATGTCAAGCACCTCGGAAATGCGCAGGTCGCTGGTTTCGGCAATCGCAGCGTGGAAGTCTTTCCAGAAGCGCGACAGCACGTTTTTGTAGTTGCGGTCGCCGGCGGAGACGTCGTCGAGCTCTTCTTCCAGATTGGCGGTGAATTCATAGCCAACGTATTTGCGGAAGAAGTTCACCAGGAAGATCGTCACGATCCGGCCTTTGTCCTCGGGGAAGAGGCGGTTTTTCTCTTTGCGGACGTAGTCGCGGTCCTGAATGGTGGTGATCACCGACGCATAGGTGGAGGGGCGGCCGATGCCGAGTTCTTCCATCTTTTTCACAAGCGTCGCCTCGGTGTAGCGGGGCGGTGGCTGGGTGAAGTGTTGCTCTGGAGAGACGGCGTTTTTGGCGATGGTTTCGCCCTGCATGATTTGCGGCAGACGCTTGCCGTCATCATCATCGACAACCTGGTCGTCGCGGCCTTCTTCATAGACGCGCATGAAGCCGTCAAACAGCACCACCTGACCGGTGGCGCGCAGCTCGATTTGCTTGTCTGCCGAGGCGATGTCGACAGTGGTGCGCTCCATGCGCGCGCCTTCCATCTGGCAGGCCAGGGTGCGTTTCCAGATCAGGTCGTAAAGCTTGCGCTGGTCATCCTCAGAGACCTTCAGATCGGAGGGTTTGCGCATCATATCCGTGGGGCGGATACATTCGTGCGCCTCTTGAGCGTTTTTGGCTTTGTTCTTATAAATCCGTGGCTTGGCAGGTACGTAGTCCTTGCCATAGAGCGCCTCGACGGCGTCGCGGGCGCCTTGCACGGCCTCTGGCGCCATGTCGATGCCGTCGGTCCGCATATAGGTGATGTAGCCAGCTTCATAGAGACGCTGGGCGGTGCTCATGCAGTGTTTGGCGCCCATGCCAAACTTACGGCTGGCTTCCTGCTGCAGGGTCGAGGTCATAAACGGCGCAGACGGGTTGCGAGAGGCGGGTTTGGCCTCCACGCGAGCCACAGACAGGTCGCGGCTTTGGATCGCCTGCACCGCCAATTCGGCGGCGGTGGAGTTTTCCAGCGCGTATTTGTCGAGCTTCTCGCCGCCCAGAACGGTGAGGCGCGCCTCAAACTCTTGATTGCGGGGCGTGGAAAGCTGGGCCTTCACGGACCAGTATTCGCGGGCGTTAAACGCCTCGATCTCCATCTCGCGCTCCACGATCAGGCGCAGGCAGACGGATTGCACACGACCAGCCGAGCGCGCGCCGGGCAATTTGCGCCACAGCACAGGCGAGAGGTTAAAGCCCACGAGGTAGTCGAGTGCGCGGCGGGCCAGATAGGCGTCCACCAGCGGTTGATCCACTTGGCGCGGGTTTTGCATCGCCTCGGTGATGGCGGATTTGGTGATGGCGTTAAAAACCACGCGGGACACGTTGGTGTCCTTCTTGATGGCGCGGCGCTTGCGCAGGGCCTCTTCAAGGTGCCAGCTGATCGCCTCTCCTTCGCGATCGGGGTCGGTTGCGAGGATCAGTTCGTTGTCGTTTTTAAGAGCGTCGGCAATGGCTTTGACATGCGGGCGGGAGCTGTTGGCGATCTCCCATGTCATTTCAAAGTCGTCGTCGGGATCGACCGAGCCGTTTTTGGCGGGCAGGTCCCGGATGTGGCCGTAGGAGGCTAATACTGTGTAGTCCGAGCCAAGGTATTTATTAATGGTTTTGGCTTTGGCTGGGGATTCTACGACAACGACTGGCATTCATTTTCCTCTCGACTCGGCGCGAGCCTTATGGCGGCGAAAAATGTGGGGCGAAAGGGGGGATTGTCAATGCATAGCGGAATTTCGCATGTAAGGCTGTGCGGCATAAAGGGAGAATTTAACGAATGAAGAAATTAATTTTGGCAGGTGTTTTGATGGTGGCGGCGGCTGGCGGTGCTTTGGCGCAGAGCTGGAGCGAGCCGGCACGGGGCACGCAGATGCGTAAAGATTTGATGAGCGCGATCCGTCCGATTGCGGAGTGGCGGCTGGGCGCGCCGGTGCAGTTTGTGGTCAAGGATCTGCGGGTGGCGGGCGACGTGGGCTATGGCCGGCTTTACGCACAACGTCCGGGCGGCGGGAAGATTGATCTGAATGCCACGCCGATTTCGCGGCGCATGGGAGGAGATTACTTTGAAGAGTGGGAAGAGCCCTATATCGATGTGATGTACCAGAAGTCTGGCAATGTCTGGGTGGCGGTTGAATATACGCTGTCGTCGAGCGAGGCCTGGTGGGCGTCGCCGGAGTATTGCGCAGCTTATGGCCCCGTTCTGACGGAGTGGTGTCGTTAAAGCGCCCGTCATTTAGGTTTTGGAGAGCAGCCCGCCTGCTAGGCGGGTGATCTTGCCGTGCATTTCCAGATCCAGCAGCGCGGGTGTGACCTCTGAGGGGGAGAGCACCATATCGCGCACCAGTTGGTCTTCGCTGATTGGTGAGGGGCCAAGGCGTTGCAGGATTTCACTGTGCAGGGCCGAGGTGTCGCGCAGGCTGCGGTCCGGGCGGCTGGATGGCGGGGCTTTTGGAATGTCCGGTTGCTTGGGCGCGCTCAGGGGCAGGGTGTTCAGCACTTCGAGCACGTCGTCGGCGTCGCGCACCAGGGTGGCGCCGTCGCGGATCAGAATATTGGCGCCTGCCGCGCGCGCATCAAACGGATGACCGGGCACCGCCAGCACGTCGCGGCCTTGGTCCAGTGCGATGCGTGCTGTGAGCAGGCTGCCGGATTTGGAGGCGGCTTCCACCACCACGACGGCCCCGACAAGGCCCGAAATGATCCGATTGCGGGCCGGGAAGTGGCGGGCGCGGGGCTCCATGTCGGGGCGCTGTTCTGAGAGGCAGAGGCCTTTGGCAGCGATCTGCTCCGCAAGGCCGATGTTCTTGGATGGGTAGGGGCGATTGAGGCCGCCCGCGTAGACTGCGATTGTGCCGGTGTCCAAAGAGGCATCATGCGCCGTCGCGTCAATGCCACGGGCGAGGCCCGAGACCACCGTGAGACCGGCATCCCCCAGATCGCTGGCGAGGCGTTTGGCCATGCGCAGGCCCAACGAGGAGGCATTGCGGGCACCGATGATGGCGATGGTCGGGCGAGATAGCAGGTCCGTGTTGCCCTGACACCAGAGCATGGGGGGGGCGTCCGGTGTTTCCTTCAAGAGGGTCGGGTAGTCAGCGTCTTCAAAGAAAAGCGGCCGCGCTCCAAGAGCACGACCGTCATTCAGTTCGCGTTTTGCGTCGTCGATTGATGTTGGGGTGTACCGGGGCACGCCAGCAGTTCTTGCTATGTCGGGCAGGGCGTTTAGGGCCGCCTCGGCCGATCCATGCTCCCGCATCAATCTATGATATGTTGTTGGCCCGACACGTCGGGATCGCAAGAGGCGAAGCCGCGATAATCGCGTTTCCTCCGTGGTGGGTGGGATTTGGGGGTGAGTGGAAGAAATTCGATCTTCGGTCATCCGCAACTCCGCCTGCTTGCAAGACTAGGTTTAGTCTTTGAGTGGTTAACAGCGCGTAAACCAAACAGGAAAAAATTGAGAATAGACCAAAATAATCGAATTCCGCTCACATTGTTCCTTTTGCAGGGTTAGGTGGCCGCGCCACCGACGGTCAAACCCTCCATCAAGACAGTGGGTTGGCCCACGCCAACCGGAACCCACTGACCGGCTTTACCGCAGTTACCCATGCCCGGATCAAGCGCCATATCGTTACCCAGACCTTTAATTTGGGTCATGGCGGTGGCCCCATCCCCAATTAAGGTCGCGCCTTTAACGGGAGCGCCGACCTTGCCGTTCTCTACGCGATAGGCCTCGGTGCAGGAGAACACGAACTTGCCGTTGGTGATATCGACCTGACCGCCGCCAAAGCCGACGGCGTAGATGCCGTCTTTCAAAGAGGCGACCAAATCAGCCGGATCAGAGTCGCCGCCTTCCATATAAGTGTTGGTCATGCGCGGCATGGGAGCGTGGGCGTAGCTCTCGCGGCGCCCGTTGCCGGTTGGGGCGACACCCATGAGGCGGGCGTTTTGGCGGTCTTGCATGTAGCCCACCAGAATGCCGTCTTCGATCAGGGTGGTTTTGCCGGACGGTGTGCCTTCGTCATCCACGGTGATGGAGCCGCGGCGGTCTGGAATGGTGCCGTCGTCGATCACTGTGACGCCTTTGGAGGCCACCTGTTTGCCGATCATACCCGCAAATTTGGAGCTGCCTTTCCGGTTGAAGTCGCCTTCCAGCCCGTGCCCCACGGCTTCGTGCAGCAGAATGCCGGGCCAGCCGGGGCCAAGCACCACTTCCATCGGGCCAGCCGGGGCGGGGACAGCTGTCAGGTTCACCGTGGCGACGCGCAGCGCTTCGCGGGTTTTGGCCTGCCAATCCGCCGGATCCAGAAGGCCATCGAGGCCCACGCGCCCGCCGCCGCCTGCAGAGCCGCTTTCGCGACGGCCGTTTTCCTCGACAATAACGGACACGTTCACGCGGGTCATGGGGCGCGTGTCGGAGATGACCTGACCATCGGGGCGCAAGATCACCACTTCTTGGTGAGAGGCCGCCAATGTGGCAGAGACCTGAACCACGCGGGGATCCAGGTCGCGGGCAAAGGTGTCGATCTCGCGCAGGGTTTCAATTTTCACCGGGAAGTCGATGCCGCCAATGGGATCGGCGTCTGTATACAGTTTCCGGTTGGTGGGCGTAGGGCCCTCGGCCAGCGTGCCGCCGCCGTTGCCGACCGCAAGTCGCGCAGTGTCCACGGCGCGTTTGATCGCGGCTTCGCTGATCTCGGAGGAATGGGCGTAGCCAGCGACCTCACCGTTGACCGCGCGCAGGCCGAATCCCTCGGCGGCGTCGTAACTTGCGGTCTTGATCCGGCCGTCATCAAACACCAAAGCTTCCGAACTGCGGCGTTCAAAAAACAGCTCGCCATCATCTGCCCCCGTGGTCGCAGCGCGCAAATGCCGCAGGGCGGTGCCCTCATCTATTGCATTTTCAAAGGGTTGGAAGCGGGTTTGGGTCATGTGCTGTCAGCCTCTAAATTTGATCTAAATCAAAAAAGCGTCCGTTTGACGCAAGCTTCGATCTTTATCTACGGGAGAGAATATGGTTTTTAGGCGCGAAACAACAGCGGGATTCCGCCGAATGGCGTCAGGGATTCTGTGCAACCGACAAGAACAACACCGCAACCGATCAGGGTGACACATGCGAATTCTCTCGACATTCCTGGGCCTTATGGCAGCAACACTTGCGGCGCCTGCCATTGCGCAGACCGCCGAAACCATTGGTAAACCTGAGCCCAAGGGCCTCGGCTTTCAGCCGGCGGCCACCGAACTGGCCCGCCAGATCCACTCTCTGGACGGTCTGATTCTGACCATCATCACACTCATCACCGTATTTGTGACTGCGCTGCTGGTTTTCTGCATTCTGCGCTTCAACCGCCGTGCCAACCCAACACCGGGTACCTTTACCCACAACACCCCGCTGGAAATTGCATGGACTGTTGGCCCAATTCTGGTGCTGGTTCTGATCGGCTCTTTCTCTTTGCCGGTTCTGTTCAACCAGCAGGAAATCCCGGAAGGTGAAGTGCACATCAAAGTGACTGGCTACCAGTGGTACTGGGGCTATGAGTACACCGACCACGAGTTTGGCTTTGACAGCTTCATGCTGGCCAAAGAAGACCTGGCGGCAAACGGTTACAACGAAGATGAATACCTCCTGGCGACCGACACCAAAGTTGTTGTGCCTGTTGGCAAAACCGTTGTGATGGACGTGACCGGCGCGGACGTGATCCACAGCTGGACCATCCCATCCTTTGGTGTGAAGCAGGACGCTGTGCCTGGCCGTATCGCACAGCTGTGGTTCAAAGCTGAGAAAGAAGGCATCTTCTTCGGTCAGTGTTCTGAACTCTGCGGTAAAGACCACGCCTACATGCCAATCACGGTCGAAGTTGTGTCTGAGGACAAATACAACGAGTGGCTGAAAGGCGCGATCGAAGAGTATGCGGGTGACATGTCCACCCTTCCAGCGATCGAAGTGGCTTCGGCTGACTAAATTTGACGTCGGCGGGGCGAGGCACCGCCGGGGTCATGCGCAAGGCGGGCTATGGTGTCCGCCTTTCACACACAGGACAGAGCATGAGCGACGCAAGCATCAATACGCAAGCCAGAGCCAGCCACGGCGACGCAGAGTTTGGCGACTATTTCGCCCTTCTGAAGCCGCGAGTGATGTCGCTGGTGGTGTTCACAGCCGCCGTGGGCCTGCTGGCCGCGCCGGGCTCGGTGCATCCGTTTGTGGCGTTCTGCTCGATTCTGTTTATCGCTGTGGGCGGCGGTGCCTCCGGCGCGCTGAACATGTGGTATGACGCGGACATTGACCGCGTGATGAAGCGCACCCAAGGCCGTCCGATCCCTGCGGGCAAAGTCACCGAGGGCGAAGCGCTGGCCGTTGGTGTGGCGCTGTCCGGTTTTGCGGTGGTGATGCTGGGTCTTGCGGCCAACTGGGTGGCGGCGGCGCTGCTGGCCTTTACGATTTTCTTCTACGTGGTGATCTACACCATGTGGCTCAAACGTTGGACACCACAGAACATCGTGATTGGTGGTGCGGCAGGGGCCTTCCCTCCGATGATCGGCTGGGCGGTTGTGACCGGCGGCATTTCGATTGAAAGCGTGCTGATGTTCACGCTGACCTTCATGTGGACACCACCGCACTTCTGGGCGCTGTGTCTGTTCATGAAGTCCGACTACAAAGACGCTGGCGTGCCGATGCTGCACGTGACCCACGGCCGTCGCGTGACCCGTAACCACATTCTGGTGTACACGCTCCTGCTCGCAGTTGTGGCGATTGGCATGGCCTTCACCGGTGTTGGTGGTCCGATTTACCTGACCACTGCGTTGATCCTGAACGGCCTGTTTGTGGCCGGTGCCATTTCGATCTGGCGTCGTGACGAAGAGATTTCCGAAGCGGATGGGTACAAGCGCGAGAAGGGCTTCTTTGCTTTGTCGCTCGCCTATTTGTTCCTGCATTTTGGTGCGATTTTGGCAGAGGCCACTTTGGCCCCTTATGGCTTCGGAGGGTGGTAAGCAGATGAGCTTTCGCGAGGAACACGAACTGCACAAGCGCCGCTTTGGCCGCAACGTTGGCGTTGCAATGGTGCTGTTGAGCTTTATTTTTATCGTTTTTGGCCTGACCGTGGTGAAAGTCACCCGCGGTGACTACGAGCCTGAAAACGCAAGCATTCAGCGGGGGCATTGATGGCGATGGATCCGAAGACAAAGACACTGGTTCAGACTGTGGGCGTTGTTGTGACCATGGGCGCGCTTGCCTGGGCGTCGGTGCCGTTTTACGACTGGTTCTGCCGCGTGACAGGCTTTGGTGGCGTTACAGATGTTGCCGATGCTGGTAGCGATGTGATTTTGGACAAGACCATCAAAGTGCGGTTTGACGCGTCTATTGATCGGGAAATGCCATGGGAGTTCAAACCCATGCAGCGTGAGATGGAAGTGCGCATCGGCGAGACCGGACTGGCGTTTTATGAAGCTTATAACCCAACCGACCGTCCGATTGCGGGCACGGCGAGCTATAATGTGGCGCCCTATGATGCGGGTGGGTTCTTTACCAAGATCGACTGCTTCTGCTTTGAACAGCAGGTGCTGCAACCCGGCGAGCGGGTGACGATGCCGGTGAGTTTTTATGTGGATCCGGAAATCGTGGATGACCGGGACGCGAAATACATCAAGGTGATCACATTGGGATACACCTTTTATGAAACAGACTTGCCCGAAGAGCTGGCGTCCTTGACGACAGCGGGTGAGAACAAGCAAAACTAAGAGCAAGCCTTCCAACGAGGGAAACTGAGAAAAATGGCGCACGTAAAAGATCACGATTATCATATTCTGAACCCCTCATGGTGGCCCTTCCTGGGCTCCGTTGGTGGTTTCATCATGCTGTTTGGCGCGGTGCTTTGGATGCACGACAGCGGTCCTTGGGCCTTCCTGATCGGCCTGGCAATGGTGCTGTATGTCATGTTCGGCTGGTGGGCTGACGTGATTGCGGAAAGCAAAGTGGGCGACCATACACCGGTTGTTCAGATCGGCCTGCGCTACGGCTTTATCCTGTTCATCATGTCCGAAGTGATGTTCTTTGCCGCTTGGTTCTGGACCTTCTTCAAGCACCGCATGTACCCAATGGATCCAAACGGTAACAGCCCTGCGGTTGACGGCCCCTGGCCACCAGCGGGTATCGAGACTTTTGATCCTTGGCACCTGCCGCTGATCAACACGCTGATCCTGCTGTGCTCCGGTTGTGCGGCAACTTGGGCGCACCACGCTCTGGCGCATGAAGACAACCGCAAAGACATGAAAAGCGGTCTGATCCTGGCCGTGGTTCTGGGTGTGATCTTCACCTTCTTCCAGGCCTATGAATACAGCCACGCGGCGTTCAGCTTCTCCGGCAACATCTATGGCGCGTCCTTCTTCATGGCGACCGGTTTCCACGGTTTCCACGTCATCATCGGGACCATCTTCCTGTTTGTCTGCCTGCTGCGTTTGAACGCGGGTCACTTCACCAAAGAAAAGCACGTCGGTTTTGAGGCGGCTGCCTGGTACTGGCACTTTGTGGATGTGGTTTGGCTGTTCCTGTTTGCGGCCGTGTACATCTGGGGCCAATAAGGCGTCCTGCTAAAGGTTGATCCTTTAGAGCGGATACGATTAAAGCAAAGCGCGGCAGGTTCTGCCGCGCTTTTTCTTTGTCAGAAGGATCGCTGTCTTGCGTCGACTGTTTTGGCCCTTGTTCTTTGGCATTTTGGGCACGGTGGTTTTGGTGTCGTTGGGCACATGGCAATTGCAGCGCATGGCTTGGAAAGAGGGCGTGATTGCAGAGATCAATGCGCGAATTGCAAGTGATCCTGTGGCGCTGCCGGATCCGATTGACGTGGAACGGGACAAATACCTGCCCGTAGCTGTGTCCGGTACCATCACCGAAGAGGAAATCCACTTGCTGGCCAGCACGCGGGATGCCGGAGCTGTCTACCGTCTGGTGTCCGCGTTTGAGACAGACACGGGCCGTCGGATCATGATTGATCGCGGTTGGATCAAGACCGCGGACAAAGACGCCGCGCGACCGGCCCATGACGTGGACGTGGTCGGCAACCTGCATTGGCCCGATGAGCGCGACAGCTTTACCCCGGCCAATGATGTGGATGGCAACATCTGGTTTGCACGTGATGTGGATCAGATGGCGGACGTGCTGAACACCGAGCCGGTGCTGCTGATTGTACGGGAAGACAGCGACCAGGGCGCGATTGCGACGCCGTTGCCGGTGGATACTGCCGCTTTGCCCAACAATCACCTTGAATATGTCCTTACATGGTACGGACTGGCAATTGTCTGGGTGGCGATGACCCTGTATTACCTGCGCCGGATGCGCAAAACCAAAAAGGCCTGAGAGACGTGAAATATATTTCGACCCGTGGAAACGCCCCGGAGCTGAGCTTTGAAGAAGCCATGTTGACCGGTCTGGCACGTGACGGTGGGCTGTATGTGCCCGAGAGCATTCCGACGCTGTCCGCTGATGAGATCGCGGCGCTCGCAGGCAAGTCTTACGAAGAGGCGGCCTTTGTCGTGATGCGTCCGTTTGTGGGCGATGCGTTCACGGATGAGGAGTTCAAAGGCATCATTGCACGCGCTTATGCGAGCTTCCGCCATGCGGCGCGCGCGCCTTTGGTGCAACTGGCGCCCAATCACTACCTGCTGGAGCTGTTTCACGGTCCGACGCTGGCGTTTAAAGACTTTGCGATGCAGCTGATTGGTCAGCTGTTCCAGTTTTCGCTGGCGCGCCGAAATGAGCGTGTGACCATCGTAGGCGCGACGTCTGGTGACACCGGGTCTGCGGCGATTGAAGCCTTCCGGGGCCTCAGCAATGTGGATGTGTTCATCCTGTTCCCACATGGCCGCGTGTCTCCGATCCAGCGTAAGCAGATGACCACACCGGAGGATTCCAATGTACACGCTTTGGCTCTGGATGGGGATTTTGATGATTGTCAGGCCAAGCTCAAAGACATGTTCAATGACTTTGACTTCCGCGATGGCGTGAAATTGGCTGGCGTAAACTCGATCAACTGGGCGCGGGTGCTGGCGCAGGTGGTATACTACTTCACCTCCGCTGTGAGCCTTGGTGCGCCGCATCGCAAGGTGAGCTTCACCGTGCCCACCGGCAACTTCGGTGACATTTTTGCGGGCTACATTGCCAAGAAGATGGGGCTGCCAATTGACCGTCTGGTGATTGCGACCAACCAGAACGACATCCTGCACCGCACCATGGAAACCGGGGCCTATACCAAAGAGGGTGTGACGCCGTCGATCAGCCCGTCCATGGACATTCAGGTCAGCTCCAACTTTGAGCGCGCGTTGTTTGACGCCTATGGCCGCGATGGCGGGGCTGTGGCGCAGTTGATGGAAGAGCTGAAAGACGGCTCTTTTGCGATCTCCCAAGGGGCGATGGAAACCCTGCGAGAGCATTTTGACAGCGGTCGGGCCTCAGAAGAGGAAACCAACGCCACGATTGCCTCCGAATTTACCGCAACCTCAGAAGTGCTTTGCCCGCACTCGGCGGTTGGCGTAAAGGTCGCGGGTGCCTATCTGGGCGAGGTGCCTATGGTCACTTTGGCCACGGCGCACCCGGCGAAATTCCCGGACGCGGTGGAAGCTGCGATGGGGGCACGTCCGGCACTGCCGCCACACATGGCGGATATGATGGACAAAGACGAACGCGTGACCCGTGTTCCCAATGATCTGGGAGCGCTGGAAGCGCTCATCAAGGAACGGATTGCACAACGTTGACAGTTAAGCTGCACACACTCGCGAACGGGTTTCAGATCGCAACAGAACATATGCCGGGGCTGGAAAGCGCCAGCATCGGCATTTGGGTGAGCGCTGGTGGGCGCCATGAGCGCGCGCCGCAAAACGGCATCGCGCATTTTCTGGAGCATATGGCCTTCAAAGGCACCGAGCGTCGGACCGCGCTGGAGATTGCCGAGACCATCGAAGATGTGGGCGGCTATATCAACGCCTACACCAGTCGCGAGGTGACCGCTTATTATGCGCGGGTTCTGAAGAACGACGTGGCGCTGGCTATGGATGTGGTCGGTGACATTGTTCTGAACCCGATCTTTGATCCAAATGAGATCGAGGTCGAGCGCGGCGTGATCCTGCAAGAGATCGGCCAAGCGCTGGATACGCCGGATGATGTGGTCTTTGACTGGCTGCAGGAGCGGGCCTATCCGGATCAGCCGATGGGGCGGACCATTCTGGGCGAGGGTGACCACGTGCGCCGCTTTGATCGCGAGGACCTATCCGCTTTTGTCGCTGAGCATTACCGTCCGGAGCGAATGATCTTGGCCGCGGCGGGTGCTGTGGATCACGACGAGATCGTGCGCATGGCCGAGGAGATGTTCGGTCATCTGGAACGCGGGCCGGCGATTGAGCTGGTGCCTGCACGGTTTGCCGGTGGCGAGTACCGCACGGAAAAGGCGTTGGAACAGGCGCATTTTGCGATTGGCTTTGAAAGCCCGGATTACTGCAGCCCGGACATCTACACAGCGCAGATTTACTCCAGCGCTCTGGGCGGCGGCATGTCGAGCCGCCTGTTCCAGGAAGTCCGGGAAAAGCGCGGGCTGTGTTATGCGATCTTTGCCCAAACCGGGGCTTATGCCGACACCGGCATGACCACGATTTACGCAGGCACCTCTGGCGAGCAGATTGGCGAGCTGGCCGAGATCACGATTGATGAACTCAAGCGCGCCGCGGAAGACATGAACCCTGTGGAGATTGCGCGGGCGCGCACGCAGATGAAGGCGGGCTTGTTGATGGGGCTTGAAAGCCCGTCAAGCCGCGCGGAACGTTTGGCGCGGATGTTGGCGATCTGGGGCAAAATCCCAAGCTTGCCGGAAACCGTGGAACGCATTGACGCGGTGAGCGACGCCGATGTGCGCCGCTTGGCCGAACAGATGGCGACCAAAGCCCGCAGCGCCATGGCGCTGTATGGGCCGGTGTCCGCTGCGCCTGCATTGGAAGCTTTGGAAGAGAGGCGCGCTGCTTAATGCTTCTGACGCGTCGCAGGGTCCGGATCGAGACCGAGCGCATGACGTTGCGCCCGCCGATCCATGCGGATTTTCGCGAATGGGCGGAGCTGCGCTCTGCCAGTGCGGATTTCCTCATTCCCTGGGAGCCGGTCTGGGCCAGCACCCATTTGAGCCGCAAGAGCTTCACCAACCGCGTCTACTGGGCGCAGCGCTCGATCAGTAATGACAGCGCCGTGCCGCTGTTTATGTTCCGCCGCGAGGATGACAGGCTGGTCGGGGCGATCACGCTGGACAATATCCGTCGGGGGCCCGCGCAGGCGGGCACGCTTGGCTATTGGGTAGGGCAGCCTTTTGCGCGACAGGGCTTTATGGCCGAGGCGATTGAGGCGGTGGTACATCATGCTTTCACCCGGCTGGACCTGAGCCGTATTGAGGCCGCCTGTTTACCGGAGAATGTGGCCAGCCGTGGGGTGTTGGAGAAATCCGGGTTCAAATATGAAGGCGTGGCGCAGAGCTATTTGCAGATCAACGGCCGCTGGCGCACCCATGTTTTGTACGCGTCTCTGCGCCATGACCGGCGTGGGCGCACTTTGGCGGGGCAAGTGTAGGGGGCTTTGCCCCCTCTAGACCTGCGGCCCATTCACCCCCAAGATATTGCTGAACTGTGAATGCAGGGGGACAGAGATGGCCGACTATGTTGTGACGTGTGACTGCGGCGCGGTGGAAATGGCGCTGAGCGGCGCGCCGAGGGTGCGGGGGCATTGCCATTGTCAGGCTTGCCGGACGTTGTTAAATGTGCCGTATCATTCGGTGAATGCCTATAATCCAGACCAAGTGGAGATCACCAAAGGGGCGGAGGCACTGGTGGATTTCCAGCACCCGAACTTAAAAATGCGCAAGATCTTTTGCGTGGGCTGCGGCGAGGTGATGTTCAACACCAACGCATTGGATTGGCGGGTGGTGTCACAGAACTTGATGACCAAAAACCTTGGTAAACTGCCTGAAGACTTGGCGTCATTGAGCCATTTTCACTATGACGGGCGCATCGTGGACGTAGCGGATGAGCTTCCCAAGAAACCGTGAACGCCAAATGCGCTGATTTCTGTTACCCTGCCTGAAACAGGGAGGAATGCAGAATGCGGTTTCTGGTTGTTCTGGGACTGATGTGGGCGACGGCGGCACATGCGCAGGATCGGCGGCCCAGCCATTGTATCGCTTTGGCGCAGGTGCCTGGCATTGAATACTTGCACCAAGCATCCTTTCGCGAGCCGGTGGAAAAGCACGCGGTGCGGATCAGTTATATCAGTCATGCGTCTTTCCTGATCCAGAGCCACGACGGCGTTGATGTGGTCACCGACTACACCGGTTTTCTGGGCGCTACCACGCTGGTGCCGGATGTGGTCACGATGAACCATGCGCATTCTACCCATTGGACAGCCAATCCCGATCCGGCGATCCCCAACGTCCTGCCGGGCTGGGGAGATTATGGGCTGGGGATTGAACACCACCTGGATTTGGGCTCGATGCTGATCCGCAATGTGTCCACGGACATTCGCAGCTTTGGCGGGGTGGAGGAAAAGGGCAACTCGATCTTTGTTTTTGAAGTTGCGGGCCTGTGTATCGGCCATCTGGGGCATTTGCATCATGAGCCCAATGACGCGCAATATGCCGCCCTTGGGCGGTTGGACGTTGTGATGGCTGCTGTGGATGGCGGCATGAGCTTGGATGTGCCGACCATGATGCGGGTGCTCAAGCGGCTCAAGGCGCAGGTGGTGATCCCGATGCATTGGTTTGAGGAATGGACTCTGAGCGCGTTTTTGACCGGTATGTCAGATGAATATCTGATCGATAACGACGGCCGGTCCAGCCTGACGGTCAGCCTGCGAGACCTGCCGGACCGGCCCACCATTAAAGTGCTTTCGCCGCGCTATCTGCAAGACCCGTAAGGGATTTTGCGTGGACCTTGCCGCCGGGGCAGCGTACATCAAGGCCATGAGTTTACATGATGCCTCCCCCGAATTTGTGCAGTCCCTGTCCGAGCAGTTGCCGGAAAACACGTTACGCAGCCCGGAGCCGCGGTACTTGGAAGAGCCGCGTGGTCGGTCTTTTGGCAATGGTGGCATGGTGGCCTTGCCGCGCTCGGCGGAAGAGGTGTCAACGATTGTGAAGGCGTGTCACGCGGCCAGCGTGCCCGTGGTGCCCTACGGCGGTGGCACCGGCCTTGTTGGTGGGCAGATACTGGCGGACGGCGCCCAGCCGGTGATCTTGTCGCTTGAGCGGATGAACAAGGTGCGCAATGTGCGCCCGCTGGAAAACGTGATGATCGCGGAGGCGGGGGTGATCCTGCAGGATGTGCAGGCGGCGGCCGCGGCGGTGGATCGATTGTTCCCCTTGTCGCTTGGCGCGGAAGGCACAGCGCGTATTGGTGGCAATCTGGCGACCAACGCCGGCGGCGTGAATGTGCTGCGCTATGGTAACGCGCGGGACCTGTGCTTGGGGCTGGAAGCGGTGCTGCCCAATGGTGATATCTGGCACGGGCTGACGCGGCTGCGTAAGGACAACACAGGCTATGATCTGCGCAACCTCTTGGTGGGCGCGGAGGGCACCTTGGGTGTGATCACAGCGGCGACGCTGAAGCTGTTTGCGCGGTCCAAATCGGTGGCCACGGCGATCATGGTGGTGACAGACCCAACGGCGGCTTTGCGCTTGCTGGCCATGGCGCGAGACATCGCCGGGGAGTCCGTGTCGGCGTTTGAACTGATGCATCGCACGGGCATGGATTTTGTAGCTGAGACCTTGCCGGACGTACGCCTGCCGTTTGACACACCGCCGGAGTGGTCGGTGCTGATCGAAGTGGGCACCGGATCGGGGGCGGAGGACCTGCTCGAAGAGTTGTTCGGCGCAGCGCTTGAAGAAGGCTTGGTGGAAGACGGGTTGATTGCGCAGAGCGCGCGTCAGCGGGACGACTTCTGGAATCTGCGTGAGCATATTCCGGTGGCCAACAAGGCGATTGGGTCGGTGGCGAGCCACGACATTTCCCTGCCTCTGGAAGCGCTGCCAGAGTTTATCACGGAGATGAGCGCCAAAATCACTGCACAATGCCCGCTGCGCATCAATTGCTTTGGGCACCTTGGGGATGGCAATCTGCACTATAACCTGTTCCCGCCACAGGGCGGCGATCGGCATGACTACGACGATATCCGCCATGATCTGAGCGCGCAGATTTACGATCTGGTGCACCATTATGGTGGCTCGTTCAGCGCCGAACATGGTGTTGGTCGGTTGAAGGTTGGTGATTTGGAGACATATGCGGACCCGGCGCGGCTGGCGGCGATGCGCGCCATCAAAACCGCGCTGGACCCCAAGGGGATCATGAACCCGGGCGCGGTGCTCGCGCCCTAGGTCTTCTCATTCTGCAAATATCCTGGGGTGTCGCCTAAGGCGACGGGGCGAAGCCCCTCTTACAGACCGTCAAACTCACAGAGCACGGAGACATCCATGCCCATGGCCTCAAGTTTCTTGCGGCCGCCAAGTTCCGGCAGGTCGATGATGAAAGAGCAGCTAATGATCTCTCCACCGAGACGCTCGATCAGCTTGATGCCCGCCTCTGCGGTGCCGCCGGTGGCGAGCAGGTCATCGACCACAAGGATTTGCTCGCCGGGCTGGATGGCGTCGTCGTGGATTTCGACAATCGCTTCGCCGTACTCAAGTTTGTAGTCCTGCGAGATGGTGGTGCCGGGCAGTTTGCCTTTTTTGCGGATGGGCACGAACCCAACACTCAGCTGGTGGGCAATGGCACCGCCGAGGATAAACCCGCGTGCCTCAAGACCAACCACCTTGTCGATGCGGGTGCCGGCGTAGGGGTGCAGCATTTGGTCAATCGCCATGCGAAACCCACGCGGGTCGGCAAAGAGCGTGGTGACATCGCGGAACATGATGCCTTCATGCGGGAAATCGACAATGGTGCGGATGTAGTCTTTGACGTCGGCGCTTTTGGGCATCTTGGGTTCCGGGGTTAAATTTCAGACGCAGCAGGTTTGGCGGATGCAAGAGCGGCGCGCAAGGGCGGAGTTTGTCGCGGGGCAAGAGTTTGCTCTGGACGAAGACGGGGCGGTGTCGGTAATCAGACTTAAGACAGGGCATCAGGACGGGTGGGCGTCACGTGGGATCAGAAACTGAGACACAGCCGACTGTGGGCGCGGGCAAGGCCCCGTCAAAGGGCAAATCCAAAGCCAAAAGCAAACCCAAGGCGAAGTCCAAGGCCAAGAAGGACAGTCAGCTGATCCTTCGTCTGGACAAGAAAGAGCGCGATGCTTTTGTGGATCTGTGCAAAGAGCTGGACACCAGCGCCGCCCGCGAAATCCGCGGTTTCATTCGCAAGTTTATGAAGAAAAACAAACGTTAAGAGGCGCGTTTCAAGGTTGCTGTCAAGACGCCCATCCCCATCAGGGTGACGCCACCGACGCGGGTGAGACCGCGCATGACGGCAGGCTTTTCTATGCGGCTGCGCAGCCGGTCGGCCAAGAGCGCATAGGCCAGCGCATTCAAGGCGGCGAGAGTGACAAAGGTGCTGATCAGAACGGTGAACTGCGGCAGCATGGCAGCAGCCGGGTCGATGAATTGCGGTACAAAGGCGATGAAAAAGCCGATGCTTTTGGGGTTGAGGGCGGTGACGGCGGCGGCATGCCCAAACACACCGCGCGCGGGCAGGTCTGCGGATTTGCTGATTTCGCCCAGGTGCGCCTGACCGGCACTGCGCAGCATTTTGTAGCCAAGCCACAAGAGGTAAACCGCTCCAATCCATTTGAGGATCATAAATGCGGTGGCAGAGGCCAGCACAATGGCGCCTAGTCCCATCAGCGACGCGGTCATAGCAATCAGATCGCCGAGCGCCACACCGGCGGCGGTGGCGACGGCGACTTTGCGTCCCTGTGTGAGCGCGTAGCTCAGCACCAACAGAATGGTGGGGCCGGGGATCAGCAAAAGCGCGGTGGAGGCGGCGACAAAGGTCAGCCAGAGATCAAGGGACATGAAAAGGGCCTGCAATTGAATCAGCAGGCCCTATCAAACAGGTGAAATGGGTTTTGGTCTAGCGGGAATTAGCCTGCGAGCACGCGACCGGCGACCGCATCCAGCTTGGCGATCATGGCTGGGTCACGTTTGTCCGGCGCCGTCAGGATCGCGAATTCCAGTGCTTTGTCGCAACCATGTTCACAGTCGGAGCGCTCGGCACCCAAGAGGGCTGGCAGACCACGCACCAAATTGCGGGCTTTCTCGGCGTTGCCAGTCAATGTGGAAATGATTTCAGTGACATCCACTTCGCCGTGTTCCGGATGCCAGCTGTCGTAATCGGTGACCATGGCCACCGAGGCGTAGCAGAGTTCGGCTTCGCGGGCCAATTTGGCTTCGGGCATGTTGGTCATGCCGATCACATCCGCGCCCCAGCTTTCGCGGTACATTTTGCTTTCGGCCAAAGTGGAGAACTGTGGGCCTTCCATGGCGAGATAAGTGCCGCCTTTGTGCACTGTGATGCCTGCATCGGTGGCGGCGGTGAAGCAGGCGTCTGAGAGGCGCGGACAGGTTGGATGCGCGACGCTGACGTGGGCGACAAGGCCGGGGCCAAAGAAGGATTTTTCACGCGCGAAGGTGCGGTCAATGAATTGATCGACAATAACAAAATCGCCCGGTGCCATTTCCTCACGGAAAGAGCCGGTGGCAGAAACAGAGATCACATCGGTCACGCCCAGACGTTTGAGCGCGTCGATATTGGCGCGGTAGGGCACGGAGGTTGGCGTGTGCACGTGCCCACGTCCGTGGCGTGGCAGGAAGGCCATTTTGACGCCGCCAAGACGGCCGGTGAGGATCTCGTCAGACGGGGTGCCAAAGGGGCTTTCGACCGCTTGCCATGTGGCGTCTTCCAACCCGTCGATGTCATAGATGCCGGAGCCGCCGATCACGGCGATCATGGTTTCTTTGGTGGCCTCATTCATGCCCGTCTCCCAGTGCTAATTGCTGAGCAAAGTTGTGCGCACAAGGGGCCGGAATTGCAAGGCAAAGGCGGGTCGGTAACGCGTCTGTAATGCGTCGGTATCGCGTCGGCGCAAATTTGGATGGCTTCAGGGCTGGGACAAGCCGCGTTTTGTGAGCTGGGCACGGTAATCGGCGAAAGCGGCTTCGAAGCCTGTTAGCGGCCATGTCAGGTCTCGGGAGGCGCCATGGCGGTCGCGGAAGGTGAAGCGGAAGTCACCACCAGCGCGCATCTCCGCCAGCAAAGTTTCTGCGGGGTCGCCGTCGAAAGTGCATCCGGTGCCGGTTAGACAGCCGACCCGATTGGTGTGCCAGACAGAGGTGCCGTCACGTTCGATGCGGAAGTTGCCGGGCGCGATGAGGGTGCCTAGCTCCAGTCCGAACTCGATTTCAGGGCGGCGGTCTTTGGTTTGGGTCAGGAAGAAGAACTGCGCGGCAAAGTTGGGTTGTGGTGAGAACACATCCACGCGTCTGATATAGCAGCGTTGTACCAACGTGCCGTTTTCGTCGCGCTCATCACACAGCGTGTTCCAGATGTCGTGGATCGCGTGGTGGGTGACCCGCCAATTAGATGGGCGGTTGTTGCCTGCCTGATCCTGAGCGGCAAGGGGAGAGGCGATAAGAGTGAGGGCGGCGAGCCAGCGCATGGGGGACTCCTGAAACGGTACGCGTTGACTGCACTCTTCATTTCAGAGGCTTGGCTGTCCAATCACGTGGGGTCAGCAATCTGTGAGGGAAATGCGGAATTGGGCGGCAGCGGGGGTAGTGGCGCGGCAGAACGTGGTGCAAAAGCCTCTGACGGGGCGTCGGGCCAGTCGCCGCTATTGTTTGTTAAGGGCAAACCGGCTAGGGAGGCCGCAAAGCGAACACTCCCAGATTTACGCAGGTACACTCATGAGACGCGCGGCGTTGGCCATGCTGGCCAAGAATATTTCTCCTCCCAACCTTTCGATCATGCAGGACGAAGGGTTCACCCCGAACCGGATCAAGACCGAAGTGCTCTCCGGTCTCACCGTGGCGCTGGCGCTTGTGCCGGAAGCTGTGGCTTTTGCCTTTGTGGCGGGCGTGCACCCGCTGGTGGGCCTGTATGCGGCGTTCTTGGTTGGTCTGATCACCGCATTGATTGGCGGGCGTCCGGGCATGATCTCCGGCGCGACTGGTGCGCTGGCGGTGGTGATGGTGGCCTTGGTCGCCGAGCACGGTGTGGAGTATCTGTTTGCGACCGTGATCCTGATGGGGATTTTGCAGATCATCGCAGGGGCGTTGCATTGGGGAAAATTCATCCGCCTTGTGCCGCATCCGGTGATGCTGGGCTTTGTGAACGGTCTGGCGATTGTGATTTTCCTGGCGCAGCTGACGCAGTTTAAAGATCCAGCCAACACAGACGCATGGCTGGCAGGTCCGCAGATGGCGATGATGTTGGGCCTTGTGGCGTTGACTATGGGTATCATCTGGGGGCTGCCAAAGCTGACCAAAGCCATTCCGGCGCCTTTGGCGGGCATCGGTATCACAGCGATTATCGTGATTGTCTTTGGTATCAACGTGCCAACCGTGGGCGATATGGCCTCGATCAAGGGTGGTCTGCCGAGCTTCCACATTCCATTTGGCGAGGGTGAGGGGATTTACCCACCTGCGCTGTTGGCGCCATTTAACCTTGAAACGCTGTATATCATCCTGCCGTATGCGGTGATCCTGGCGGCGATTGGCCTGATAGAGAGCCTGCTGACATTGAACCTTGTGGGTGAGATGACCGGCAAACGTGGTGGCGCGTCGCAAGAATGTATCGCGCAAGGCACGGCGAATGTTGTGACAGGGTTCTTTGGCGGCATGGGCGGCTGTGCGATGATCGGTCAGTCCATGATCAACGTGAAATCTGGTGGTCGGACGCGGATCGCAGGGATTTGCGCGGCGCTGTTCCTGTTGCTGTTCATTGTGGTGGCAAGCCCGTTGATTGAGCAAATTCCATTGGCTGCGCTGGTGGGCGTGATGTTCATGGTGGTGATCGGCACTTTTGCCTGGAACAGCTTCCAGATCATGCGCCGTGTGCCACGTATGGATGCCTTTGTGATTGTGCTGGTGACGGTTGTGACCGTGCTGGAAGACCTCGCGGTGGCGGTGGTTGTTGGCGTGATCGTGAGCGCGCTGGCCTACAGCTGGCAGAACGCGCGGCGTATCCACGCGAACACCCGTGAGAGTGAGAGCGATCCAGGCGCGAAGGTTTATGAGATCGAAGGGCCGCTGTTCTTTGGCTCTGCTGAGGGCTTCAGCGAGTTGTTCACTGTGGACGTCGATCCAGAGCACGTGATTGTGGACTTCGCCCGTTCTCGCGTGGTGGATCAGTCCGCGCTTCAGGCGATTGAAGCGGTGGCGGCCAAGTATGAGGCGGCAGGTAAGCAGGTTGTGCTGCGTCACCTGAGCCGGGATTGTCACGAGTTGCTAACCAAAGCGGGCAACCTGATGGTCGATAGTGACGATGACCCTGAGTATCAGGTGGCCGTGGACTATCCGGTGAAAACCGGGGTGTTTGGCGGCGGGCACTGATCGCAGCATCCAACGACCAAGAAGAGGGCTGGCCGAGGGGCTGGCCCTTTTTTGTTGCCGTCTCTTGCCTCGGAGAAGCCGAGGCGCGCCCGACCCTCCCCACAGGAGGGCGCTTCGCACCCACCTAGGGGCAGGCGCGCCTCTTGTTTCTTGGGCTGAACAGGCGCAATAGAGGTGGGACACACCGGAGCGACTCTTATGACTTTTCTTGCCATTCTGATCGGGCTTTTGCCGTCGTTCCTGCTCGTTGGATTGGGTGGGCTGCTGCGCAAGCGTTTGTCGGCCAATGCCTGGCAAGGGTTGGACAAGCTCAACTTTGAGATCCTGTTTCCGGCATTGTTGTTTGTGGCGGCAAGCCAGCGGCCTTTGGAAGTGGGGCAGGTGGTGGGCATTGCGCCCTTGGTTTGGGCGCTGTTGGCGGTGGGTTTGGTTGTGGGCTATGGCGCGCGGCGGTTTGGGCCGGAGCGGTTTCTGGACTTTGCCGGAGCTTGGCAGACCGCGTGGCGGTTCAACACCGCGCTGGCGTTTATTGCGATTGCCACCACAGATAAGGCCGACGCGGGCGTGATGGCGGTGGCGATTGGCATGGCGGTGCCGATGGCCAATGTGTTTGCCGTTAGCGCGCTGAGCCGGGGGGGCAGCTTTGGCTTGTGGGGCACGGTCAAGAAAGTGGCGCTTAATCCGTTTTTGATCGCTTCGTTGGGGGGCGTGCTGGTGGGCCTGTCGGGCATGACGATCCCAGCACCCGTCTTGGCGCCGTTGGAGATGTTAGCGGCTGCGGCGATCCCGATTGCTTTGATCTCGGTGGGGGCGACGATGAACTGGGGCGCCTTGGCGCGCTTGGATGCGTTCAGCGGCATTATCTGCGCCACTAAGCTTTTGGTGATGCCGGTGGCGGCACTGGTGCTGTCCTTGGCGTTGGGGCTGGAGAGCGGCGTGGCGGTGGTGCTGGTGATCTGGGCGGCCTTGCCAACCGCGAGCGCGGCGCATGTCTTGGCATCGGGTTTTGGTGCAGATCGGGAGTTGTCCGCGACATTGGTGGCGCAGACAACTTTGTTGGGGGCCGTGAGCCTGCCGGTGTGGATCACTCTGGCTGAGGTGGTGTTTTAAAGAGGGAGGAGCTGCGCCTGACCCTGGGGGGGGCTAAAAGCGCCCTCCCATGGGGAGGGTCGGGCGCAGCTCGGCTTTGCCGAGCAAAGTACTAGATACCTTTTAGCGCGACGATATCCCCAGCCATGATGGCCGGGATTGCGCGCTCGATCTTTTCCTTGGGCCAATCCCACCATGCGACATCCAAAATCTCAGCAATGGTGGCGTCGTCAAAGCGCTTTTTCACGACCGTGCCGGGGTTGCCTGTGACGATGCCATAGGGCGGTACTGTGCCGCGCACCACCGCACCGGCCCCGATGATGGCGCCGTGGCCGATCTGTGCGCCGGGCAGAACCATCGCGCCGTAGCCAAGCCAGACGTCATGCCCCACCACGGTGTCGCGTGTGTCCGGCTGATAGCCCTCCGGTACCGTGTGGCCAAACACTGGGAAGGGGTAACAACTCAGCCCGTCCATGGCGTGGTTGGCGGAGCTGGTGATGAAGCGTACGCCGTGGGCAATCTGGCAGAACTTGCCGATGCGCAGGGTCTCCGCGCTGAACGGGAAGAGATAGGGTGCCAGATGGGACGCCCAGTCGTCCGGCGTGCTGAAGTCGGAGGCATAGGTAAAGTCTCCGACGTCAAATTGTGGATGATCCATCACTGCAGACAGCAGCACGGTGCCGGCGTGTTTGCTGCCATCTGGCAGGGTGATCGGAAAGGCGGTTTTGGGATCGGGAAGGGGCATGTCGCCCTCCTTGTCAAATGTCCCTCGCGCCTGAGGGCCCCGGTCTACTGATCGGGGCGGGCGAGGGTGAAGGTGTTGTCGACCACCGCATAGTCCTTGTAGCCGAGGCGGCTGAGAGGGCGGTAGGTGGTGACGTCAAAGATACCATCCACAATGCAATTGTCGCGCAGGTGCACGCCGGTCACTTCGCCAATGGCCATATAGTTGTTCTCTCCCAGGAGAGGCACAATCTGGGTCAGGCGGCATTCCAGCGAGGCGGGCGCACCCACAAGGCGCGGGCAGTCGATGGTGTCACATTGGGCGGCTTCTAGGCCTGCGGCCATAAACTCGTCCTCATCTTTGCCCAGCGGTCCGGACGAGATGTTCATCGCATCGCGAATGCTCTCTTCGACGATGTTTACGCAGAACACACCGGTGGCGCGGATGTTGGACAGGCTGTCCTTGCCCTCGGCCTGATCGTCTTTCTTGCCGGTCGAGGCAAACATCACCTGCGGCGGGTTGTCCGCAAGGGCGTTGAAAAACGAATAAGGTGCGAGGTTGCGCACGCCGTTTGCATCCTGGGTGGAGACCCAGGCGATCGGGCGCGGGCTAACAATGGCTTTGAACGGGTTGTGCGGCAGGCCGTGGCCGTCTTTGGGCTGATAGAACATCGGACTGACTCCATATTGGTTTGCAGGCAGTCGTAACGCCATGTTAGGGGCGAGGAAACCGCAAAATTTCAGACGGGCATGAGGCGCGCAGGTGTTTACGCTGGCAGTGGAAACAAAGGACGATTGGTGGGAAGTGGAGGCGCTTTACGACCTTTGCTTTGCGCCGGGGCGTGAGGCCTTGTCGTCCTACCGTTTGCGCGATGGTGTGGACCCTGTGGCGGGGCTGTCGCTGACGGCGCGCGATGCCGAGGGGATACTGGCGGGGGCGATCCGCTATTGGCCGGTGAAGATTGGCGCTGTTCAATCCTTGTTGCTGGGGCCGGTGGCGGTGCACCCAACGCATCAGGGCGAAGGCTTGGGCGGTTTGCTGATAGAAGACAGCTTGCAGCGGGCGCAGCCTCTGGGCTGGGAACGTGTGATGCTCGTTGGGGATGCGCCGTATTATCGGCGGTTTGGCTTTGAGAAGCTGGAGGACGTGGTGATGCCACCACCAACCAATCCGGAGCGGGTGCTGGGCAGGGCGCTTGTGGAAGGCGCTTGGGATGGTGTCACCGGGGATGTGGAGAGTGTCGCGGTCTCTACTTAGTGGCGCGGTGCGCAGATTATCCGGAACTCTTATGCGGTAGGTTGGCGCGAGCGCTCTCTGGGGTGGTCTTACACTCTGAGACGCGTGTCGTGTTTGTCCGTGACGAAGTGCACTGCCCTCGTCACGTACCTTAGTATCTAGCGATTTTGAGAAGACAGCTACTGAAGCTTGGACAGGATGTCGCCCAGAGCGGCTTCTTGGGAGGCGAGGAAGGCGTCCAACTCATCGCCAACAATCACAAGTGGTTCCCACTTGTTTGTGGCGCGCGTTTCGGCCCACTCACCCGTCTGTGACAGGTCCACCAGCATTTGTTCATAAGCTGCAACATCTGCGTCAGATGTAGACGGAGCGGCGAAGAACCCGCGCCAGTTGGAGAAGACAACGTCAACGCCCTGGCTTTTGAATGTTGGATAATCCAAGCCAGACAGAGGGGCTTCGGAGGAGACTCCCAAAATGCGGATTTTGCCGGCTTCTGCGGCTGCCAGCAATTCGCCTACGCCGCTAACCACAGCCTTAACCTGGCCGCCATCAAGCATACGGTCCAACGCTTCGCCGCCGCCTTCAGCGGGGGAGTAGCGCAAGGAGTTCAGATCAATACCGGAGGCCTGTGCAATCAACCCAAGTGTTACGTGATCCAGCGATAAGCGGCCAGAGCCACCGGCAACAACCATGTCTTTTGGATTGTCACGCATGGCCGCGATCAGTTGCTCCAGCGTTTGGTATTCGCTGTCTGCTGGAACGGCGATGGCCTGGTAGGCGGAAATCATGATTGCAACCGGCTTGGTGTCGCGCCAGTCGTTTTTATACACGCCGCTCAGGGCTCGCATGATCAATGGTGTGGATTGCACCATCAAAGTCCCGTCGTATTTTCCAGCCTCTGTGGCAAAGCTGGCAAGGGCGCGTCCGCCGCCACCGCCGGTGAAGTTTTCATAGTTTGACACGGTCGCTAGATCGGTCGCTTCGAGGGTCGAACCCACGGCGCGTGCGGTTGTGTCCCAACCGCCGCCAGCACCGCCTGGGATCAGGAAGTTTACGTTGGGGGTTTCGGCCGCGACAGCTCCGGAGGTCATAAGCGCAACGGCGGCCGCGACTGCGGAAGTTTTGAGGTTTTGAAAAACAGCGCGTTTTGTGATGTCAGGCATTGTGGCTCTCGATTAGGTTTTTTGTCTGGCCAGAGCCCTAGTCGCCGTGCGGTTTCCAAAACCCTAAAAGACAAATTCGAGTTTTGACCTTTAGAGATGATTTCCACAAAAATTTTAGCCAAGGCTTTGTTTGCCTAAACGAAGAGTCGGGATCGCCAAACGTTTAAGAGCGGTGGCGTTTTTGGGGGGCGGTTTGACTTTGGGCGGTGAGGGCGGGCGCGGTGCGACTCTGGTCGATAGATCTTTCTTAAACTCTGGCTTGATTTGCTAACCCCTTTTTAACATAAACATAGATATATTCGAATTGTGTGTTTTAATACGTGAACACGAATGACTACTGGCGCGGGTATTGTCTTGCGCTGGAACTTTGACCACCGCTGAAATGTCACCCGCTTCGTCCATAGGACCACTGCGCGTGCAAGGATCGGAGAGGTGGTTGTGTCTCGTAGGAGTTCGCAAGTGCCGATAGAAAGTGTATTGTTTAGTGAGTATGGACTGCTGTACCGCAGAGTATGCGGGATCATTTCTATTGAAGAAATTGAAGCCGACAACGTGTCGCTGTTTGCCAATCCAGATTACATCCCCGGAACAAACGTCATCATAGACGAAAATCGCGTGATGGATTTTGACTTTGGTTTCAAAGAAATGTTTGATTTTGTTGAGCGGGCCAATGCCCGCTTGTGCGCCAGAGAAAGGCCCGTGCACATCTGTTTTGTCGGGGACCGCATCATGGGGCGCAGCGTCGCGAAGATGTTTAAGGCGTTTTCAGAAGCCGGTGACAGCGTCATGACTGTGCACACGGAAATGGACATAGAGGAGGCTTTGACGTTTCTGGACGTGCCGCTTTTTGTTCTTCAGCAAACAGCCTGCTGCAATATCCCGATGAGTGTAAAATGCGCGCCCGATGTGCCATGCCACCTGCCGAGGTGCGCTGGTTTGAAACAAGTGAGTTGAGCTGGTTCGGCTATAGAACTTGAACCCGGTTCGGGGTGCCCTACCTCTTAAATATGACCCAAATCGAGATTTTGCCGGACGTTCCGGACCAAGACATTGACGTAAATTCTGAACTAGACGCGCTGGCCGCGCGCTACACCAATGCCAGTGGCTTGGGCATGAAGGTTCTGGGCGTTTTGGGCATGCCCGTGAGCGGGTTGCTTAAGACGCTGCCAAATGATGTGCAGGACGGGTTGGGCGGGGCCACAGAGGTCGCCTTGATGCAGGCGGTGAAATGGGCCGATGGCAGCCGAGGTATGGTCAAGGATCAGCCGGATTGGATCAACGCGTCTGTTATTGCGGCGCTGGGCGCGGCGGGCGGGGCCGGGGGTGTGACGTCTTCGTTGGCCGAGCTGCCGATCACGGTGACGGTGCTGTTGCGGGCCATTCAGGGCGTGTCGGTGCAATATGGGTTTGATCCCAGCCATGAGAGCGTGCGGTTTGATTGTGTGCGGGTGCTCGCGGCCAATGGGCCGTTTGAAGAAGATCGTGGTGCCGATCTGGCGATGCTGGAGCAGCGGGCCGGGCTGGCGATGGGCGGCACCAAATGGATCAGCACGGTGATCGTGCCCAAGCTGGCGCCGGTGTTGGGGCAAAAGCTGGCGGCGCAGATGGTGCCGGTGATTGGCGCAGCGGCTGGGGCGGCGACGAATTACGCTTACACCAGTTATTATCAGGACATCGCGCATGTGCATTTTGGTTTGCGCAGGCTGGCCGTAGAGGCGGATGTGGCGCCGGAGCAGCTTGTCCAGGGTATGCGCAAGCGGCTTGGGAAAGACTTGGACAAGAAGTCCGACTAGCCACTGTTGCGCAGATACTCCATGACATCAGGGCGCACGGATTGCTCCCCTCGGTCACGCGCGGCGTGGATTACGCGGCGCAGCTCTGCAAGATCGACCCGACGGATCAGGCTTTTCACCGGGCCAATGGAGGCTGGGCGCATCGACAGGTTGCGCAGGCCCATGGCGGCGAGGCAAACGGCCTCAATCGGGCGGCCTGCGTCTTCGCCGCAGAAGCTGAGCGGCGTGCCGGTGTCGACGCAACGGTTCACGATGCCCTCCAGGAAGGTCAGGAAGCTGACGTTGAGCGTGTCATAGCGGCGGCGCACCCGCTCGTTCTCGCGGTCTGCAGCAAAGAAGAACTGTTTCAGGTCGTTGCCTCCGATGGAGAGGAAATCGACCTCTTCATAGAATTTCTTGGGCGCAAAACCCAAGGAAGGTGTTTCCAGCATCGCACCGACCTCGATCTCCGACGGCAGTGGATGGCCAAGGATCATTTCACGCTCAATCGCCTTGTCCACTTCTGCGCGGGCCATTTTGTATTCTTCATACTGTGCGATGAAGGGGAACATGATGGTCAACGGTCGGCCATTGGCGGCGCGCAGGAGCGCCTGAAGTTGCATGCGCATCACGCCGGGTTTGTCCAAGGCCACACGGACCGCGCGCCAGCCAAGCGCCGGGTTGGGCTCATCCTGCGGCGCCATGTAGGGCAGGACTTTGTCTGAACCGATGTCGAGCGTGCGGAAGACCACACGTTTGCCGTCCGCAGCGTCCATAACGCGCGAATACAGTTGCGCCAGTTCGGTCCGTTTTGGCATTTGGTTGCGGATCAGGAATTGCAACTCGGTGCGGAACAGCCCCACGCCTTCGGCGCCAGAAGACGCGAGCGACGGCAGGTCGGCCATGAGGCCCGCGTTCATGGTGAGGTGCACAACCGCGCCGTCGCGGCTCTTGGCTTCTTTGTCGCGGATGCTGGCGTAGCGTTCCTGCGCTTGTGCGGCCATTGCGATTTTGTCACGGAAAGCGGTCACGACAGTGTCGTCCGGACGCAGGTGCACCACGCCCTGATCGCCGTCGACCATGATGTGGTCGCCGTTGAGCGCTTCGGTGGTGATTTTGTCGGCGTGGATCACCAGAGGGATTGCCAAAGCGCGCGCCACGATGGCGGCGTGACTGCCCACAGAGCCCTCTTCCAGCACGATGCCTTTGAGCTTTCGGCCGTATTCCAGTAACTCGCCGGGGCCGATGTTGCGGGCGATCAGGATCGGATCGGATGGCATGTCCGCGCCGGTCTCGCTGCCTTGGCCGGTCAGAATGCGCAGCAAGCGGTTGGACAGGTCGTCGAGATCGTGCAGGCGTTCGCGCAGGTACTGGTCGGTGACCTGCTCCATCCGGGCGCGGGCGGTGGATTGCTCTTTCTCTACAGCGGCCTCGGCGGACAGGCCACGGGCGATGTCCTGCTCCATACGCTTCATCCAGCCTTTGGAGTTGGCAAACATGCGGTAGGCTTCGAGCACTTCCAACTGTTCTTTGTCGCCGCGTTTGGCGCCGTCGAGCATTTTGTCCACACCCACGCGCAGCTCATCGACCGCGTCATTGAGGCGGGTGAGTTCCACGTCGGGATCGTCCGCCACAGGATTGGTGACAACGACACGTGGCTCATGCAACCAGACGTGGCCTTCGGAAGCGCCTTCCTGACCAGAGGTGCCACGGAACAGCTCGGATTGTTGGTGTCGGGCGCTCATGGCCGCACCTTCGCCCACAAAGGCTCCCAGCTCGGTCATCTCTGCGAGGACCATGGCGACCACTTCCAGGGCATAGACTTCGTCAGGGGAGTAGCCGCGCTTGTCTTTGGACTGCACCACCAAAACACCCAGGTTCTCGCCCAGGCGCTGGATCGGCACACCGCAGAAGCTGGAGTAAATTTCTTCGCCGGTTTCCGGCATGTAGCGAAAGCCTTTGGCGCTGGGCGCGTCGTCGGTATTCACCACTTTGGAGGTGCGGGCCACACGGCCGACAAGGCCTTCGCCGACGCGCATGCGGGTTTGGTGGACCGCTTCTGCGTTCAGACCTTCGGTGGCGCAGAGTTCCAGCGTGTCTTCGTCGCGAAACAGGTAGATCGAGCACACCTCCGTGCCCATCGAGGAGGCAATCAGATGGGTGATTTTGTCCAGACGCTCCTGACCGGCGCTATCCTCGGCCAAGGCATCACGCAGGCGCCCCAAAAGTTTGCGGCTCTCAGTCTCTGTTTTTTGCACCATGGTGAGGTGTGGTCCTTGTCAGTACTCGGGGCCGAATAGATCACAACACTTGTGGAATCAAAACGGTTTATGCGTTTGCCTTAGCGGCAAATATACGCCGCAATGCAGCGATCCTGTCTGGGGATAAGCGAAAATGCGGGCCGTCGATATAAAAGGTTGCGTGTTCTTGGTGTGGGCTTGAATGCTGCGGCGTAGCAAAGCGGTTTCGATAAATTTGAGAAGTGCGTGCCAAAGTGGCGATTTGCCGCAAATATGTGCGGTATTGGGTCAAAACGAAAAACGCGCGGCTGTAGCGCCGCGCGTTTGAAGCTTCGGGAGCAATTACGCCAGCTTTTCCAGCTCAAAGGCGTCGTGCAGAGCCTGCACTGCCAGTTCCATGTATTTGCGGTCAATCAGAACGGAGATTTTGATCTCCGAGGTGGTGATCACCTTGATGTTCACGCCTTCATCAGAGAGCACTTTGAACATCTTGGCCGCGACCCCGGACTGGGAGCGCATGCCGATGCCCACAACGGAGACTTTTGAGACATCTTCGTCGATTACCAGCTCTGCGAAGTTCAGCCCGCCGGAGGATTTGAGCTCGTCCAGCGCGGTTTCGGCGCGTTTCACCTGGTCTGTCGGCAGAGAGTAAGTCATGTCTGTGCGGCCATCCTCGGAGATGTTCTGCACAATCATGTCGACGTTCACGCCCGCATCAGACAGGCACCCAAAGATGATGGAGGCGATGCCCGGGCGGTCGGCCACGGACAGTAGGGTCATTTTGGCTTCGTCGCGGGAGTAGGCCACACCGGCCACAACATTGGATTCCATGATTTCCTCCTCATCGCAGACCAGCGTGCCGGCCTCGTCGGATTGTTCTTCAAATGAGCTGAGCACGCGCAGTTTCACCTTGTAGCGCATGGCGAGCTCGACAGAGCGTGTTTGCAGGACCTTGGCGCCAAGAGAGGCCAGTTCCAGCATTTCTTCAAAGGCGATTTTGTCCAGTTTGCGCGCCTTGGCACAGATGCGCGGGTCGGTGGTGTAGACGCCGTCCACATCGGTGTAGATGTCACAGCGTTCTGCATCAAAGGCGGCGGCGAAGGCCACTGCTGTGGTGTCCGATCCGCCGCGCCCGAGTGTGGTGATGCGGCCTTCCTCAGAGATGCCCTGGAAGCCGGCAACCACGGCGACACGCATGCCTTCGCCAAACTTGGCGTTGATGTTGTCGGTTGGGATCTCTTCGATCCGCGCCTGGCTGTGGGCGGAGGAGGTTTTGAGCGGCACTTGCCAGCCTTGCCAACTGCGCGCGGGCACGTCCATTTCCTGCAAGGTCAGCGCCATCAGGCCGGCGGTGACGTTTTCGCCGGAGCTGACCACTGCGTCGTACTCGCGGGCGTCATAAAGTGGCGAGGTTTCGTCCACATAGCCCACAAGTTTGTTGGTTTCACCGGACATGGCGGAGACGATGACAATCACATCATAGCCTTTGGCCACCTCAACCCCGACGCGTTTGGCGGCGCGGCGGATGCGGTCCAGGTTGGCGACAGAGGTGCCGCCGAATTTCATCACAAGTACGGGCATGGCGCGTCCTTAGTTCGTAGATCGCAGGCGGTGTACGCGGTTGGGGCCGTCGAAGCAAGGCGGATTGGCGCGGCAGGGCGGCGCATGTGGCAGTGGCGCAAGGCTTCGCGGAAAAGGGAAGAGGAGGGGCCAGCCCCTCCGGCACATGGGATGTGCCTCCTCCCCGGGAAATTTAGGGAATGAGAATGTGGGGTCAGACCGGGTGCGCGCGGCCGTCCCAGGTTTCAAAGCAGCCGGTGGTCTCAAGGCTCAGAGCATGAAAACGATCGACGAGGCCAGTGGCGGACTCGCTCACAGTGATGTCGCCGCCGTCACCGCCCATATCGGTTTTCACCCAGCCGGGATGATAGATGCCCACGGCGATGCCGATGTGTTTGAGGTCTTCTGCCAGGTTGAGGCCGAGGTTCAGGGCGGCGGCCTTGGAGGCGCGGTAGATGTAGCTGCCGCCGCCGATCTTGGTGGAGGAGCCCATTTGCGACGAGATGATCGCGATTTTGGGGTTTTGCGCCAGTTGCAGATTTGGCAGCAGGTTTTGCACGGTCAGGAACACCCCGGTGACATTGGCGGCAAAGGTCTTGGTCCAGAGGTCCGGGCCGTAGCCGTCCGCGAGGTTCTGGCCTTTGTCCAGATACACGCCGGCATTGCAGACCAGCAGGTCAATCGGCTGTGTGTCGAGGGCTTGGGCCATCGCGCGCTGACTCTGCGCGTCCGTCACATCCAGTTGCAGGCACTCTCCGCCAGCGCGGCTGGTGCCGGTGACCTGATGGCCCTGGGCGCGCAGGGTTTGATCGAGGGCCAGTCCAATGCCGCGGTTGGCGCCGGTGATGAGGACATGCATGGGGTGGCTCCTGTATGTGTGTGAGATTAGTTGGTTTTGCGGCCGATGTTAAAAGGCAGTGGGGCGACGGGCACGCCGTCTTCGATCAGGGCCTTGGCCTCTTCAACCTTGGCTTCGCCATAGATCGGCCGTTCAGGGGCATCGCCGTCATGCATGGCGCGGGCTTCGCTGGCGAAGTCTTTGCCAACATAGTCCGAATTGGCCTCGACATGATCGCGCAGCTCTTTGAGGGCTTGTTCTGCAGGAGAGGCGGGTTGGCTCAGCGGGCCGGGTGCGCTTGCGGCTTCAGGTGTCGGGGCTGGTGTGGTCTCTTGCGGTTTGGCGGCGGCGGAGCGGGCGGGGCGCACGCGTGGGGCCATCATCGCCTTCTCAATATTGGTGTCACCACAGACGGCGCAAGCCACCATGCCAGCAGCCTTGAGTTTGTCAAAGGCGGCAGCGGATTGAAACCAGCTGTCAAAGCGGTGGTCGTTGGCGCATTTCAGAGTGTAGTTGATCATTGTGCTGTGATGATGCCCATGTTCAGTGGCGCGAACATAGGCGTGGGGGCGGTTGGGATCAAGCGACGGCGCTTAGCCTTTGGCGGAGATGGTCGCAGGGTCAAAGTTGCGCACCAGTTTGGCGAGTTCGGGGTGGGCGATGCGTTTGGCCGCCTTTTTGGGGCGCAGCCATTTGCGGTCCCGTTGGCCTGTCTCAGGGTAAACGCGCGCGAGCTTGTTCACTTCCAGAGGAAATACCAGCACGCGAATGGTTTGACCGCGCTTGGGGCCGCGGGTTTTGCGATAGCGGTAGGTGCCCAGGCAGTGCTTGCGCGCGCGGCCCAAAATGCCCGCTTCTTCCCAGGCTTCCTGGGCGGCGGTTTTGTGGGGCTTTAGCTCCGCCATCGGCCAGCCTTTGGGCAGCAGCCATTGGCGGGTGCCGCGTGACGTGATCAGCAGCACTTCGGGTTTTCCTTTGTGGATGCGGTACGGCAGGGCGGCAAACTGGATGTGTTTGCCGCGTTTCTGTGCCTTGCGGATCATGCTGGCCGTGGCGGTCGGGTCAAGCAGGCCCATGTTATCTCCAAAAGTCCGGTGCTCTGGTGGGGGCACCCTAGAAGGCGTGTGGGGTGAGGCCAAGCGGTTAGATGTGCTTCGTTTCTCAGTGTTGCGGTGCGGTTTGGGATTTTGTGGGAAGGATATGGGATGTCGCGCTGGGAACTCATGGGAGCCGTATGGGAATGGCAGCGGGATCGCGCCGAATCGGTTTGAGAACGGCGAAGATTTGCCCCTATGCGCGGGCGGTTATGGGGCGCTCTTGACCTTCTGTGGAAAAAAGTTGGGAAAACTTGGGAAAAAGTTTGGCGCCCAGGAGTGTGCTTCATTTGGTGGTCATTTCTGAAGTGATATCCTAAATATGGTGTCGTCACCCACAATTTTGCTCTCGAAATCGCGAGATTTGGTGAGCTTTGGTCGCGCGTGAGGTACTTTTGTCCACAAATTCCTGTTGATTTCCATGAATTCCCATGGCATCCCTGTCTACACGATGAGGACGGGACATAAAGAGAGGCGCTAAGACCTCCGATCCCAAGTCAGGTTTCATACAGGCACCCGCTTTCATCGAAAAAAAGAGATCCGGTGCGTGGGCGAGCAGAACATCCCCCCAGGTGGCACGCGCAACTGGACTACCCGCAAAAGCGGGACGAGGGCGGCGGATTGATCAGTGGCAGCAGATCAATCCGCCGTTTCGCTTCCAGCCCCGGGGAGGGGCGGGACAACAGGTTGAAAGGGGCCATAGGCAGTGGCGCTCATGTTTCGCGGCGAAAGCCGTAACAAGGTGGACAGCAAGGGACGGATGTCGATTCCGGCCAAGTTCCGCCGTGTGCTTGAAGCAGGAGACCCTGAGTGGAAAAGCGGCGAAAACCCCAACCTGGTGATTGTTTACGGCGGAAAGACCCGCGATTTTCTGGAATGCTTCACGGTTGAGGCGATGGATGATGTGGTGAGCCGCATCATGAAAATGCCCCGCGGCAGCAAGAAGCGCCTGGCGCTGAGCAAATTGTACCTCACTCAATCGTTGGAAGTGTCGGTGGATGAAACCGGCCGGTTGGTGTTGCCCAAAGAGCAACGCGACAAGATTGGGTTGGAAGGCATGGCGTTCTTCGCCGGTAAAGGCGATACATTTGAGATCTGGAACCCAGAGACATATGACGCCACCCAAGAAGAAGCGCTTGAGGCGGATGAGGATTTTGATCCGGACGCCGATCCGTCGATCTACCTTGATGGCGACGAGGATTTCTAACCATGGCGACGACTGACGAACCCGCCGCCAAACGTCCTCACATTCCAGTCCTGCTTGCGCCGCTTTTGCGCGCAGTGGCGCCGGTGTCTGGTCGTTGGCTGGATGGCACATTCGGGGCTGGGGGCTATACCCGTGGACTGATCGAAGCTGGGGCCAGCAAGGTGTATGGCGTGGATCGCGATCCGCTGGCGTTTGAGATGGCGGCGCCATGGGTGGGCGAGTACGGCGAACAGATTGAATTGGTTGCCGGTGTTTTTTCCAAGATGGATGAGTATGCGCAGGACCTGGACGGCATAGTGCTGGATCTTGGTGTGAGCTCGATGCAGTTGGATCTGGCCGAGCGTGGCTTTTCTTTTATGAAGGACGGCCCGCTGGACATGCGCATGAGCCAAGAAGGGCCGTCTGCCGCAGATCTGGTGAATGAAGCCGAAGAGGTCGATCTGGCCGATATCATTTATCAATACGGTGAAGAGCGCGCGAGCCGACGGATTGCCAAGGCGATTGTGCGTGAGCGCAAGGCAGAACCGATCACCACAACCTTGCGGTTGGCGGAGATTGTTGAGGGATGCTTGCCACGGGCTAAACCGGGTCAAAGCCATCCCGCGACGCGTAGCTTTCAGGCGCTTCGGATTGCCGTGAATGACGAATACGGCGAACTTTTTCGCGGGTTGATGGCGGCGGAGCGGGCGTTGAAACCGGGCGGTTTGCTGGCGGTGGTGACTTTCCATTCCGTGGAAGATCGCATGGTGAAACGCTTCCTGCAGAGCCGTGCCGGGAAAACCGGTAATGTGAACCGCTATGCGCCTGAGACAGAGCAGGAAAAGCCGGCGTTTGAGTTGATCACCCGTAAAGCGGTTGGGCCGGACCCAGATGAGTTGGAAGACAACCCGCGGGCGCGATCTGCGAAGTTGCGCGTGGCGCGGCGTACTGATGCGCCGTCCGGTGAAATCGCTGGAAAAGCCATTGGAATGCCGACACTTGGGGGGCGTAAGTGATGCGGATGGTGTTGTTTGTCCTGGCCGCAGGGATGGTGATTGGGTTGTCGGTGTGGGCCTATCAAGAGAATTATCGCACCCAGGCGATGATTGGCGAAACAGAGCGGTTGCAGCGTGAGATTGGCGAGGCGCGGGCGCGTCTGGCTGTATTGAAGGCGGAGTGGGCCTATCTCAACCGCCCAGACCGGCTGCGCGATCTGACGGAAATCAACTACAACGACATGCAGCTTTTGCCACTGCGCCCGGATCAGTTTGGCCGGATCGAGCAGGTGGCGTTTCCGTCCAATGACGCACCGATCACCTTTGAGAATGCGGTGGAAGTCTCCTCTGAGGAGGCCAAACCATGATCCGCAAGCCGCTGCGTCCATTGGCATCGGTCCTGCATGCGCGCAGTGCCGGGGAAAACCCGGATCAGATTGAGCGCGCCAACCTGCGCGAACGTCATGAGGAGATGCGCAACAAAGGGCGTGCGCGGGCCGAGGGGCGGTTGCTGATCATGGGCGCGCTGTTTGCCGGCGCGTTTTTGACGGTTGGCGCACGGATGGCTGTGGTCAGCATGTCTGAGGCAACCGAGCCGCGCACCAGCTACGCGGGCAGTCGAATTCAGGCGGAGCGGGCAGATATTGTCGACCGTAAAGGCCGCATTCTGGCGACCAACTTGGAAACACACTCCATCTATGCCCATCCGCATGAGATGATTGATCCGGCTTATGCCGCGCAGAAACTGGCGGAAATCTTCCCTGACCTGGATGCCGAGAAGCTGGAGCGTAGGTTCAAAGACGGTCGTAAGTTCTACTGGGTGAAGAAAAAAATCTCCCCTGAGCAGAAGCAGGCGGTGCATGACATTGGTGAGCCGGGCTTGCTGTTTGGGCGTCGTGAGATGCGGCTTTATCCGAATGGGCGCTTGGCGGCGCACATTCTGGGTGGGGCGTCATTTGGTGAAGAAGACGTGCATGACGCTGAACTTGTGGGTGTCGCGGGCGTTGAGAAATACTTCGACGATGCGCTGCGTGATCCGGCCAATGGCGACAAGGCGCTGACGCTCTCCATTGATCTGACGGTGCAAGCCGCAGCCGAGCGCGTGCTTTGGGGCGGCATGAAGCTGATGAACGCCAAGGGCGCAAGCTCGGTTTTGATGGATGCGCACACCGGTGAGATTGTTTCTATGGTGAGCCTGCCGGACTTTGACCCAAACAACCGGCCAAATCCTCCGGTGCAGGGGCAGGCGGCGGACAGCCCGTTGTTCAACCGCGCGGTGCAGGGGCTCTATGAACTGGGCTCGACCTTTAAGATTTTCACGGCAGCGCAGTCGATGGAGCTTGGGCTGGCGGATCCAGAGACTAAGATCAACACTGCGGGTCCACTGCGGTGGGGCAAGTTCAAAATCCGCGATTTCCGCAACTACGGCGCGCAACTCACCGTCACAAAGGTGATCGTGAAGTCGTCCAACATCGGCACCGCACGCATGGCGCAGGTGATTGGCGCGGTACGCCAGCAGGAGTTCCTCAAGCAGCTTGGCTTTTTTGAACCCACGCCTGTGGAGTTGGTCGAGGCCAAAGGCGCGCAGCCGCTGTTGCCCAAAAACTGGTCCGAACTCTCGACCATGACAATTTCCTACGGCCACGGCATGTCCGCCAGCCCGCTGCACCTGGCGGCAGGGTATGCGGCGATTGCCAATGGGGGCACCAAGGTGGTGCCAACGATCCTGAAGCAGGATGAGGTGGCCAAAGGTCCGCGCGTGATGAGCGCGGCAAGTGCCGAAGCTTCGCGCTTGATGTTGCGCAAGGTGGTGAGCGAAGGCACTGCGTCCTTTGGAGAAGTGCCGGGCTACGCGGTGGGGGGCAAAACCGGGACGGCCGACAAACCGCTGGAAAACGGGCGCGGATATTATGACGATAAGGTGATTGCCACCTTTGCGGCCATGTTCCCGGCACATGATCCCAAATATGTGTTGATCCTGAGCTTGGATGAGCCGGTGGAAACTTCTGGCGATGAACCGCGTCGCACCGCCGGTTGGACGGCAGTGCCGGTGGCGGCAGAGATGATCACGCGCGTGGCGCCGCTTTTGGGGCTGCGTCCCGAGGTTGAGCCTGCGCCTTTGGCTGATATAACGCTGACATCAAACTAAGCCAAATAAGGGCATTCACAGATGGCAGCAGGCACAAAACAGCTTTCGGAATTGGGTCTGACAGCCATGGGGGGGCTGAACCCGGCGATCACCGGATTGGCGGTGGACAGCCGTGAAGTCAAAGAGGGTTTTCTCTTTGCGGCCTTACCGGGCACGCGGGTGCATGGCGGTACGTTTATCCAATTTGCCTTGCGTATGGGCGCGGCGGCGATCCTGACCGATGCGGCGGGTGCCAAAATTGCCGAACAGGAGCTGGCGGCAAGTGACGCTGCGCTGGTGATTGCCGAGGATCCGCGTCAGGCGTTGGCCTATACGGCGGCGCTCTATTTTGGCAAGCAGCCGGGGATCATGGCGGCAGTCACGGGCACCAATGGCAAGACTTCGGTGGCGACCTTCCTACGAATGATCTGGCAAGAGCTGGGTCTTGAGGCGGTGAACCTTGGGACAACTGGGGTCGAGGGGGATTTCACCGCGCCGCTCAATCACACAACGCCGGAGCCGATCACGTTGCACCGCACGTTGGCGGCCGCGGCGGAGGCCGGGATTGGCTTTGCGGCGATGGAGGCCAGCTCGCATGGGTTGGCGCAGTGCCGGTTGGATGGGGTGCAGCTTAAGGCGGCGGGGTTCACCAACTTCACGCAGGACCACCTCGATTACCACGAGACATTTGAAGAGTATTTCAACGCCAAGGCAGGGCTGTTTGGCCGGGTGTTGCCAGATGATGGCACGGCGGTGATCAATGTCGATGATCCGCGTGGACTGGATATGGCGATCATTGCCGGGGGGCGCGGTCAGGGTGTGATCACTGTGGGCAAAGGTGAGGCCGACATCGCGTTGATGGCGCAGCGGTTTGATGCCACCGGGCAGGACATTCGCTTTACTTTCCGAGGCAAGGCCTATCAACAACGGTTGAACCTGCTGGGCGGATTTCAGGCCGAGAACGTTTTGCTGGCCTCAGGGCTGGCGATTGCCTGTGGCGCAGAGCCGGAACGCGTGTTTGAGGCGCTGCACGAACTCAAAGGCGTGCGTGGGCGGATGCAACTGGCGGCCACACGGGAAAACGGCGCGGCGGTGTTTGTGGATTACGCCCACACGCCGGATGCGGTGGCCACAGCGCTGCAGGCGATGCGCCCGCATGTGATGGGGCGCTTGATTGTGATTGTGGGCGCGGGTGGGGATCGTGATGCTGCCAAACGCCCCTTGATGGGGCAGGCGGCGGCGCAAAATGCCGATGTGGTCTATGTCACCGATGACAATCCGCGTACCGAAGATCCTGCAACGATCCGGGCCGCCGTGATGGAAGGCGCGCCAGAGGCCACTGAGGTGGATGACCGTGCCAAAGCCATTTTGCTGGCGGTGGATGCGTTGGGGCCAGGGGATACGTTGTTGATCGCGGGCAAAGGCCATGAAACTGGCCAGATTGTGGGCGATGACGTGTTGCCATTTGATGATTGTGAACAGGCCAGCGTGGCCGTGGCTGCTCTGGACGGGGGGATCGCATGAGCCTGTGGACTTCTGAGGCTGCCGCCGAGGCAACTGGCGGGAAAGCCACCACTGAATGGGAATGCTCCGGTGTGTCAATTGACACGCGTACCCTAGAGCCGGGCGACTTGTTTGTGGCGCTGACCGCGGCGCGGGATGGGCACGAGTTTGTGGCGCAGGCGCTGGAGAAAGGCGCGGCGGCGGCCTTGGTGAGCCGCGTGCCGGAAGGCGTGTCACCGGATGCGCCTTTGTTGATTGTCGATGATGTGCTTGAGGGTCTTGAAGCGCTCGGGAAAGCCGGACGCGCCCGCACCGAGGCGCGGGTTGTGGCGGTAACCGGCTCGGTTGGCAAAACCTCGACCAAGGAAATGCTGCGCGCCATTCTGGAAGGGCAGGGGCGAACCCATGCGTCGGTGGCGAGTTATAACAACCATTGGGGGGTGCCACTTACCCTCGCGCGGATGCCGCAGGACACAGAGTTTGCGGTGATTGAAATCGGCATGAACCATCCTGGTGAGATTTCTCCGCTCGCCATGATGGCGCGCCCGCATGTGGCGCTGGTGACCACGGTGGCGGCGGTGCATCTGGAAGCCTTTGAGAATGTGGAGGGCATCGCGCAGGAAAAAGCGGCGGTGTTTGACGGGTTGGAACCTGGCGGCGTGGCGATTGTGAACGCGGATATTGAGACCGCTGACGTGATGCGCGCTCATGCGCAAAGCCTGTCCGCGGAGATCGAAGAGTTTGGTGAAACCGCGAAGGACTGGCAACTGGGCGATGTTAAGCTGACCGGTAACGTCACAGTGGCACGTGCCATTCATGGCGGTGGTCCGGTGATGTTCAAAGTGCAAAGTGCGGGGAGGCACTTTGCCATGAACGGGCTTGGCGCTTTGGCCTCTGCCGAGGCTTTGGGCGCGGACTTGGCGCTGTCGGTGGCTGCTTTGGGCCGGTGGACGCCTTTTGTCGGGCGCGGCGCGCGGGAAACCATTTATTTGGACCCGGTGGAAACCGCACGCACGTTGGAATTGATCGACGAGGCCTACAACGCCAACCCAACGAGCCTTGGCGCAGCCTTGGAGGTGCTCGCCGCGGCGACGCCTTCCAACGGCGTGGGGCGCATTGGCAAGGGGCGGCGGATTGCCGTTGTCGGCGACATGAAAGAGCTGGGCCCGCAAGAGATTGAGATGCATGCGGATTTGGCGGACCACACTGCGATGAAAGACATCGACGTGGTGCATTGCATTGGCCCGTTGATGCAACATCTGCACGCCGCCTTGCCGGAAGAAAAGCAAGGGCAATGGGCCGAGACAAGCGCCGAGTTGGTGCCGGATGTGCGCAAGCTGGTGGATGCGGGCGACGTGGTCATGGCAAAGGGCAGCCTGTCCATGGCATTGTCCAAGGTGGTTGACGCCATCCGCAAACTGGGCCATCCCGCCCCGCAATCCAAGAACGAGGACGCGTAATGTTTTATTGGCTGACCAGTCTGTCAGACGGCGGTGATTTTTTTAACCTGTTTCGCTATATCACCTTCCGCGCAGGCGGTGCGTTTATGACCGCGCTGATCTTTGGCTTTATCTTTGGCAAGCCGCTGATCAATGTGCTGCGCCGCAAGCAAGGCAAAGGCCAGCCGATCCGTGATGACGGGCCGGAGGGGCATTTTGCCAAAGCGGGTACGCCAACGATGGGCGGATTGCTGATTGTGGGCGCATTGGTGACCTCTACACTGCTCTGGGCGCGCTGGGACAATGGATTTGTTTGGCTGGTACTGTTTGTGACACTGGCCTATGGGCTGATCGGTTTTGCCGACGATTATGCCAAGGTTTCCAAGCAAAACACCAAAGGCGTGTCGAGCAAGGTGCGCCTGCTTTTGGGCTTTGTGATTGCCGCTGTGGCCGGCGTCTGGGCGACTTATTTGCAGCCGGAAGCCCTGCAATTGCAGTTGGCTGTGCCGGTCTTCAAAGAGGTGCTGATCAACCTGAGCTGGGCCTATATTCCCTTTGCCATGTTTGTGGTGGTGGGCGCGGCCAATGCGGTGAACCTGACCGATGGTCTGGATGGTCTCGCGATTATGCCGGTGATGATCGCCGCTGGCGCGCTGGGTGTGATCGCCTATGCGGTGGGTCGTGTCGACTTTACGCAATATCTGGACGTGCACTATGTGCCGGGCACGGGCGAAATCCTGGTCTTTGTCGCAGGTCTGATTGGCGGCGGTTTGGGCTTCCTTTGGTATAACGCGCCACCGGCAGCGGTGTTCATGGGCGACACCGGTTCTTTGGCACTTGGCGGCGCGTTGGGCGCAATTGCTGTGTCCACAAAACACGAGCTGGTGCTGGGCATCATAGGAGGCCTGTTTGTGGTCGAGGCGCTTAGCGTGATCATTCAGGTGCTCTACTTCAAACGCACCGGCAAGCGTGTGTTCCTGATGGCGCCGATCCATCACCACTATGAGAAAAAAGGCTGGTCGGAGCCTCAGATTGTGATCCGCTTCTGGATCGTTGCGGTGATCCTGGCCATGATCGGTCTGGCGACACTGAAACTGCGCTAAGCCAAATCCCACGGATAGAGGGCGCCACAGGCGCCCTTTTTTGTGTCTTGCTGTTCACAGTCTCAAAGAATCCCCGCCGGAGGCATCCCCAAGCTGCCACTTGTGCCGCCGCTTTTGGAAAGGCACTGTGCGGCCAAGATGACGTGGGGGATATCACATGATTCCAGTGCAGGGATTTGACGGCGCAAAGGTGGCTGTTTTGGGCTTGGGGCGGTCAGGCCTTGCAACGGCGCGCGCTTTGCGCGCAGGGGGTGCGGAAGCGATCTGCTGGGATGACAACCCAGCAGCGCGGGACACTGCCGATGGGGAAGGGTTCACCTGTCGTGATCTGTCTCGACAAGGCGCGTTTGAGGATATTGCCAGCCTGATTGTCTCGCCGGGCATTCCGCATTTGTATCCAGAGCCGAACCCCGTTGTGGCCGCAGCCTTGGAGGCTAGCGTGCCGGTGGACAACGATATTGGTCTGTTTTTCCGCAGCTTTGCCACGCGGCAATGGGAAAGTTTTGAAGTCACGCCCAAGGTGGTGACGGTGACCGGATCCAACGGGAAATCAACGACCTCAGCGCTGATCCATCATGTGCTGAGCGAGGCGGGGCGGCGCACGCAGCTCGCAGGCAATATTGGCCGCGGGGTGCTGGACATTGATCCAGCGGAAGATGGCGATGTCGTTGTGCTGGAGTTGTCGAGCTATCAGACCGATCTGGCGCGGAGCCTGACACCGGATGTGGCGGTTTTCACCAACCTGAGCCCGGATCACCTTGATCGGCACGCGGGCATGGGGGGCTACTTTGCCGCCAAGCGTCGCCTGTTTGCCGAGGGCGGGCCGGACCGCGCGATTATTGGAGTGGACGAGATTGAGGGCCGGTATCTGGCGGGGCAGCTGTCGGAAGGACCTGCGGATGATCGGGTGATGCGAATTTCCACCGAGCGTAAGCTGACCGGTGCAGGCTGGAATGTCTTTGCCCGTAAAGGCTACCTGAGTGAGTATCGCAAAGGCCGTCAGGCCGGGTCGATTGATCTGCGTGCCATCAAAGGCCTGCCCGGGACACACAACCATCAAAACGCCTGCGCCGCCTATGCGGTCTGTCGCTCTTTGGGCTTGGCCCCGCGGGTGATTGAGGCCGGGTTTGCCTCCTTTGGGGGCTTGCCGCATCGCAGCCAGATCATCGCGGAGCAGGACGGTGTGACCTATGTGAATGACAGCAAGGCAACCAACGTCGATGCCGCCAAGAAGGCGCTGTCGGCTTTCAAAAACATCCGCTGGATCTGTGGCGGGCTGGAGAAAGAGGGCGGTCTGGGCGATTTGGTTGAGAGTGCCGGTGGCGTAAAAAAGGCCTATGTGATTGGGCGCGAGGCAGCCAGCTTTGCGATGCAGCTCAAGGGTGTGGAGGCTGAGGTTTGCATCGATATGGCGACGGCTGTTGCCAAGGCTGCGGCGGAGGCGGAGGCGGGCGATACGGTCTTGTTGGCCCCGGCGGCGGCGAGCTTTGATCAGTACAACAGCTTTGAGAAACGTGGCGACGATTTTGCTAAATGTGTGGAGCAAGCGCTCTCCTAAAGGTGGACGCTGCTAGGCCTTTTTGAGCCGGTTTGATCAACATCAAAGTGGGCGGGAAATGGCCTGTATATCCTGAATTCACGCAAGGAAATGAAGAGCTTGTTCCTTGTAAATCACGCAGGCCTTCATAGGTCTGTAGTGTAACGATGAAAGGATCTGACGATGCAAATTCAGGTGAATACTGACAACTTCATTCATGGGGACGAGCGTGTGATCGAGGTGGCTGAACTGGCTGTTTCCAACGATCTGGAGCACATGAGTGACCGTCTCACCCGAGTGGAAGTGCACCTGAAAGATCAGAACGCAGATAAGCACGGGCCGGATCATATTCTGTGCACCATGGAAGCACGTCCACGTGGCAAAGGCCCGCTGTCTGCCCACCATGAAGCGGCGGATATTCAGGCGGCGCTAAAAGGCGCGGCGAAAAAGTTGCGCACCCGCCTGACCAGCGAGTTTGGCAAGGCCGACAAGCACCACTGAGCCAGGGGGCAATCTCAAGAAGTCAAAATGATGTAGCGTCGCCGAGCTTTGGCGGCGCCATTTTTGTGTTAAGCTTTTTCTGAACGACTGAGGAAATGGCTTTGCATTTTGACTTAGCGCATACGGTTATTATTGTTGTGGCGCTGGTTGTGACCAAGTTTTTCATGATTGTCACGGGCCTTGTTACCGACGAAGAGCGAAAACAGGTCAGTTGGAATATGATCCTCGCCTATTTTATTGTGGTTTTGTTTGTGAATGCTGTTTGGGAACACTGACTCCTCAACGGAGTGCTCTTACTTCTGTTCTGCCGAGATTGCTTGTCCGGCGGCCCATCCTGAGGACCAGGCCCATTGGAAGTTGAAGCCGCCAAGCCAACCTGTCACATCAGCCGCTTCGCCAATCACATAGAGCCCAGGCACCGTTTTCGCTTCCATGGTCTTGGAGGATAGCCCGTCCGTGTTGATCCCGCCCAAAGTGACCTCTGCAGTGCGGTAGCCTTCGGTGCCAGTGGGTGTCATTTCCCAATTTTTTAGCGCGTCACAGAGGGTTCGCAGCGCTAGATCAGACTGATCTGCGAGGTTGCCGGAGATATTCATTTCGCCAGCCAGATGCTCGACCAATCGGCCCGGCAGCAAAGTGGCGAGTTCGGTGGTGAGGTTGCGGCGGCCTTGCGCCTGACGGCGGGTGCGCAGCTCCTCAAACGGGTCATTGTCCGGGAAGAGGTTGATGTGGATCGGCTGGCTTTCTCGCCAGTAGGAACTGATTTGCAGCATCGCCGGGCCGGAGAGGCCGCGGTGTGTGAACAGCATGGCCTCCTCAAAGGCGGTGCCGTTGGCCGTTGCGCGCACAGGATGGGCCACGCCGGAGATGGCTTTGAAGCGGCCATCGGAAAAGGTGAAGGGCACAAGCCCGGCGCGGGTGTCCGTGACCCTCAGATCAAACTGGCGGGCGATGTCATAAGCCAGACCTGTAGCGCCCATTTTGGGAATAGACTTGCCGCCGGTCGCCAGCACGAGGTTGCGGCAAGAGAGCGTGTCGCGGCGGCCGGATTTTTCGATCTCAACAGAGAAACCAGTGCCGTCATGGCCGACCTGAACAATCTGCGTTTCCAGCCACAATTCAGCGCCGGCTTGTGCCAACTCCGTGCGCAGCATGGCGATGATGTCTTTTGCGGAATTGTCGCAGAAGAGCTGCCCCAAGGTCTTCTCGTGGTAGGCAATGCCATGGCGCGCCACCATGTCGATGAAGTCCCATTGTGTGTAGCGGCTGAGTGCGGATTTGCAGAAATGCGGGTTGCCGGACAGGAAGTTCTCGGGACCGGCGTACATATTTGTGAAATTACAACGCCCGCCGCCGGAGATGCGGATTTTCTCGCCCGGTGCCTTGGCGTGGTCAAGCACAAGCGTGCGCCCGCCAGTTTGCGTGGCGCACATCATGCCCGCGGCGCCTGCGCCTAAAATGATGGTGTCCCAAGTCATGGGCGCGGGGTGCCCGATGTGACGGTCTGCGTCAAGAGCCGAGGGCGCGAGAGGCGTGGGCGTGAAAGCGCCGCCGGTGGTTCTCTTTACTTTCCATAAAGGGGTTTGGGTGTTACAGTTCGTTCACAGACCCGGAAAACGGGCGTTTTGAGGCAGAGATCGGCGGTTCCCGATGACAGAGATGGTGTATGGCGCGTTGCCTTCGCAGGCGCGTGAGCCCGTGCTCCCCAAGTGGTGGCAAACCCTAGACAAATGGACGATGGCGTCCATTATGATGTTGTTTTTGATTGGCTTGATGCTGGGTATGGCGGCGAGCCCGCCCTTGGCGGCCAAAAACGGCTTTGCGCCGTTTCACTACGTACAGCGACAGGTGGTGTTTGGTGGCGCAGCTTTGCTCGCGATGGTGCTCACCTCGATGATGTCGCCGCAGCTGGTGCGCCGGTTGGCGGTGATGGGCTTTGCTGTGACCATGGTGGCGCTAGCCTTGTTGCCGATTTTTGGCACTGACTTTGGCAAAGGAGCGACACGCTGGTACTCGCTGGGCTTTGCGTCTCTGCAACCGTCTGAGTTCCTCAAGCCCGGATTCGTGGTGGTGTCTGCGTGGTTGATGGCCGCCAATGAAGAAATCAACGGGCCGCCGGGGCGGCGTTGGTCGTTCCTGTTGATGATGACCATTGTCTTCATGCTCGCCATGCAGCCAGATTTTGGGCAAGCCTGCCTGATCCTGTTTGGCTGGAGCGTGATGTATTTTGTTTCCGGCGCGCCGATGTTGTTGATTGGGGGGATTTGCCTGTCGCTCATTCCGGTGGCGAATTTTGCCTATAATAATTCCGAGCACTTTGCGCGCCGCATTGATGGGTTTCTGGATCGTTCGGTCGATCCGACAACCCAGATTGGGTATGCCACCGAGGCCATTCGCGAGGGCGGTCTGTTTGGTGTCGGGGTAGGTGAGGGGCAGGTGAAGTGGTCCCTGCCGGATGCGCATACGGATTTCATCATTTCCGTGGCGGCGGAGGAATATGGTTTGGTCCTCGTCTTTGCCATCATGATCCTCTACGCGACCATCGTTTTGCGGTCATACTTCCGACTCATGCGAGAGCGCGACCCGTTCATTCGACTCGCAGGTACCGGCCTTGTGGCGATCTTCGGCGTACAAGCGCTGGTCAATATGGGGGTGGCAGTGCGGCTACTGCCTTCTAAAGGCATGACTTTGCCATTTGTCAGCTATGGCGGCTCGTCCCTGATTGCAGGGGGGATTGCAGTTGGCATGATTTTGGCGTTTACCCGCAGCCGCCCACAGGGCGAAATTAGTGATATTTTACGGGGTCAAACCCGTTAACAGGTGGGTGCGATGAGCAAACAGCCTCTTTTAGTAATCGCTGCCGGGGGGACCGGCGGCCATATGTTTCCTGCGCAAGCGCTCGCGGAGGTCATGCTGCGCAAAGGCTGGCGGGTGAAGCTCTCCACCGATGCCCGCGGCGCGCGCTACACGGGTGGCTTTCCGCACACGGTTGAGATCGAAGAAATGAGCTCAGCGACCTTCGCGCGCGGCGGAGCGTTGGCCAAGCTCGCGGTGCCGTTCAAGATTTTGGGCGGCGTGCTCGGCGCCATGTCCAAGATGCGCAAAGATCGCCCCGATGTGGTTGTCGGTTTTGGCGGATATCCAACCATTCCAGCGATGGGCGCAGCGTGGCTGATGAAGCTGCCCCGGATGATCCATGAGCAGAACGGCATTTTGGGCCGGGTCAATCAGGTCTTTGCTAAGAAGGTGGACGTGGTGGCCTGTGGCACTTGGCCGACCACATTGCCTGAGGGCGTGGAGGGTGTGCCGGTGGGCAATCCCGTGCGCAAAGCGGTGATGGATCGTGCCGGTGCAGGCTATATCGCACCGGGCGATTATCCCATGTCGCTGTTGGTGATTGGTGGCTCTCAAGGCGCGCGCATTCTGAGCGACATTGTACCTGCGGCCATTTCGCATTTGCCGCCCGACATCCTGCATAATTTGCGGGTAAGCCATCAGGCGCGTGGCGAGGATCTGGATCGCGTGACCGCGTTCTATGAGGATCACGGCATCGCGGCCGATGTTCAGCCATTCTTTCAGGATGTGCCCGCCCGGATGAGCGAAGCGCAATTGGTGGTGTCCCGATCAGGTGCAAGCTCTGTGGCGGACATTAGCATCATTGGACGCCCATCTATTTTGGTGCCTTTTGCCGCGGCGGCTGGCGATCACCAGACTGCGAATGCACGCGGGCTTGCTGAGGCAGGCGGAGCGATTGTGATCCCCGAAAGCCTCCTCACAGAAGCAACGCTCACAGAGAATATGACAACCATCCTGTCCAACGCAGCAGGCGCCACCCAAATGGCGACCGCTGCTTTGTCGGCAGGCAAGCCGGATGCGACCGAGACCCTTGTGGCGCTGGTCGAAGAACTGGCAAAGAAGGACCGATAAGATGAACGCAGCAACCAAACTCCCCGGCGACGTCGGCCCGATCCATTTTGTGGGCATTGGCGGCATTGGTATGTCTGGCATCGCCGAGGTGCTGCTCAATCACGGCTATACTGTGCAAGGGTCTGATCTGAAGTCGACTAAGATCACCGAGCGTTTGGCGGGCATGGGCGCGACCATCTTTGAAGGTCAGCGGGCCGAAAACCTCGCCAATGCCGAAGTGGTTGTGATTTCATCGGCCATCAAGCCGGGCAATCCTGAACTGGATGAAGCGCGTTTGAAGGGGCTGCCAGTTGTGCGTCGGGCCGAGATGCTGGCGGAGCTGATGCGCCTAAAGTCCAACATCGCAGTGGCAGGCACTCATGGCAAAACCACCACCACAACCATGGTGGCTGCAGTTCTGGATCACGGCAAACTTGATCCAACGGTGATCAACGGCGGCATCATCCACGCCTATGGATCTAACGCCCGTGTGGGCGAGGGAGAGTGGATGGTGGTGGAAGCCGATGAAAGCGACGGCACGTTTAACCGACTGCCCGCAACCATTGCGATTGTGACCAATATCGACCCAGAGCACATGGAACACTGGGGCACCGAAGAGGCGCTGCATCAAGGCTTTTATGATTTTGTGTCCAACATTCCGTTCTATGGCTTGGCGGTGTGCTGCACCGATGACCCCGACGTTCAAACGCTGGTGGGGAAGATCACCGATCGCCGCGTCGTGACCTTTGGCTTTAATGCGCAGGCGGATGTGCGGGCCGTGAACCTGACCTACAAGGCGGGTGTGGCGCATTTTGATATCCAGTTGCAAAATGAAGATGCGGTCATTGAAGGCTGCACCTTGCCGATGCCCGGCGACCATAATGTGTCTAACGCTTTGTCTGCCGTGGCGATTGCGCGGCACCTGGGCATGAAACTTGAGGAAATCCGCGCCGCGCTGGCTGCCTTTGGCGGGGTGAACCGTCGCTTCACTAAAGTGGGTGAAGTTATGGGCGGCGTGCCTGTGATTGACGACTATGGTCACCATCCGGTCGAGATTGCCGCCGTATTGAAGGCGGCGCGACAGGCGTTGGGCGACAGCGGTGGCCGGGTGATTGCCGTGCATCAGCCGCACCGGTATTCGCGTTTGCACTCTCTGTTCGAAGATTTCTGCACCTGCTTCAATGAAGCGGATGTTGTGGGCATTGCGGATGTTTTTGCCGCTGGCGAAGCACCGATAGAAGGCGCAAGTCGCGATGATCTGATTGCCGGTCTTGTGGCCCATGGGCATCGCCAGGCCGTGGCGATTGGCGAAGAGGCTGACCTAGTGGCCTTGGTGAAAGACGCGGCCAAACCGGGTGATATCGTGGTCTGCTTGGGCGCAGGTTCGATCAGCGCCTGGGCCAATGCGTTGCCGGGGCATTTGGGCTGAGACAAAAAGGCACTGGATATTTGAGCTGTCCTGATCTTTGCTTGTGGCGAAGGGCAGGAGGGTGACGTGAGTACTCAATTAAAACGTTCTGTGGGCTTGGGGTTGCTGACCGCCTATGGCGTCGGCGTTATGGTCGGGGCGGGCATCTATGTGCTTGTGGGCGCTGTTGCGGCGAAGGCGGGTGTTTGGGCGCCTGTGTCATTTCTTTTGGCCGGGTTGGTCGCCGCGCCGACAGCTTTAAGTTACGCCGAATTGTCTTCTCGATACCCTGAAGCCGCAGGGGAAGCCGCTTTTGCCGCAGAGGGATTTGGATCGCAGCTTCTTGCGGTTTTGGTTGGGCTTGCCATTGTCGCCACGGGCACTGTGTCCGCCGCAGCCGTGCTGCGCGGTGGCGCTGGATATTTGCAAACCATAGCGGATGTGCCGTCCTATGTTTTGATTTTGGGCTTGGGCCTGAGTCTGACTTTTGTGGCGTTGTATGGCGTGTTGGAAAGCCTCGCGGTGGCGGCGGTGTTCACTGCCATTGAGGTTGTGGGGCTTGGCTTGGTTGTCTGGGCCGGATCGCAGGCGCCGGTGGTGGAGAGTTTTGTAACACCGGAGCCACTTGTTTGGGTTGGCGTGAGCGCGGGGGCTGTTCTGGCCTTCTTCGCCTTCATTGGGTTTGAGGACATCGTCAACATGGCGGAGGAGGTGCGCAGTCCGGAGCGTACCATTCCCCGCGCGATCTTTCTGTCGCTTGGGATCACAACGGTCATTTATGCGCTGGTGACCTATGTGACCGTGCGGGTGGTGCCGCTTTCCGAATTGGCGGTGAGTGAGCGGCCATTGGCCTTGGTGTTCCAAGCCTGGCAAGGAGAGGGGCACGGAGCGACGCTTGCCGCCATAGCTGTGTTTGCGGCACTCAATGGTGTTCTGGCGCAGATTGTTATGGCCAGTCGTGTTCTGTATGGGCTGGGGCGTCGCGCAAAGTCGCTCGATGTCTTTCGCAAGGTGCATCCCACACGTGGAACGCCAGTTCTGGCGACAGTCCTGATTGGCGGTTGCGTTGTGGCCGGGGCGCTGACATTAAATGTGGCGCAACTGGCCGAGGTCACCTCGGCGATCCTGCTGACCGCGTTCTGTGTGATGAACTTGGCGTTGATCCGCATAAAACGGCGTGCGCCGGATGCCCCATTTGTGGTGCCGATGGCCGTTCCGGTGGTGGGATTGCTGTTGTCGGTGGGCGCTTTGGTTCTGTATCTGGGAGTCTATTGATGAGCCTGTCTTTGATCCTTGCCTGCGTTTGGGTGTTGGCGTCAGCTCTGGTGGCGGCCTTGCCAATGCGCAGACAATATGTGCCGGGTGTGGCTTTGTTGATGGCCGCTCCGGTGCTGATAGGCGTGATCTTTTATGAGCACGGCGTTCTGTTGGGATGTGCGGCTCTGTTTGGCTTTGTATCGATGTTCCGGCGGCCTCTTCTGTATTTTGGCCGTAAAGCGCTCGGTCTACCTGCGGAGCGTCATGAGCCGGAGGGCGATGCATGACGATTTCGATCACAGCAGCATTTGTCTGGCTCATCGTGGCGAACCTGCGGGCGATGTTCCCGTCCAGGGATCACCACTGGAAATTTGCTTACGTGATGATCGCAATTGGCATTCCGATCCTGATTGGCGTTGCTATCCAGAATAGCATCTGGTTGGCGTTGGTGCTGTTGGGCATGGGCGCGTGGATCATGCGCTGGCCCGTGATTTACCTGTGGCGCTGGTTCAAACGTGTGAGTGGTATGGAGACCCCCAGTGATCCTTGATTTTACCCTCGCTTTGAATGCGCTGATCTGGTTTGCGACATTGATCCTGCCGCTGTACGGGCTGATCACTGGCTATAAGGTGCGACGCGATTTGATGATGCGGGCCAGTCTGCTGATTGTGTGTCTAGTCGTGGCGTTGTTGACGTTGGAAGTGACCTTGACTGTCTTTGCCTCGGATGCGGATCGCGAGGAGCTGACTGTTCTGCAAGGCTATCGCTCCTGGCTGTTCTTTGGCACCTCCGGCAGTTTGGCGCTTGGTTGGGGGTTGTTTGTGATGGGCAAAGCCCTGCGTGCGCGCCGCTGATGCTGTGGAAACGCTTGCCGCCTAAGTCCGGCTTCGGTATCGGTGCGCAACCGGCATTTTGATTTCAAGGAAATACCATGACCACATTGCCCACCCCACGTGGAAAGTTGACCGAAGGCAAAGAGCTCTCCGGCCTGACGTGGTTGCGTGTGGGCGGTCCGGCGGACTATTTGTTCCAGCCAGCGGATGTGGACGATCTGGCCACTTTCCTGAAGGCGCTTCCTGAAGATGTGGCCGTTTTTCCGATGGGCGTTGGCTCCAACCTGATCGTACGTGATGGCGGCTTGCGGGCCGTTGTGATCCGGATGGGGCGTGGTTTCAATCACATAGAGATTGAGGGCAATCGGGTGCGGGCCGGTGTGGCGGCGTTGGATGCCCATGTGGCGCGCAAAGCGGCGCAGGCGGGCGTGGATTTGACCTTCTTGCGGACCATTCCGGGTGCCATTGGAGGCGCGGTGCGGATGAATGCGGGCTGCTATGGCAGCTACACAGCGGATGTGTTTGTTGAGGCCACGGCAGTGACGCGAGCCGGTGAGATTGTGACGCTCACGGCGGAAGATCTGAACTTCCAGTACCGTCAGTCGGATTTGCCCGAAGGCTGGGTCATTGTGGAGGCGGTTTTAAAAGGCCCATCCGGGGATCCTGAAGAGCTGGCGCAGCGCATGGAAGATCAACTTGCCAAACGCGACGCCACACAGCCAACCAAAGACCGCAGCGCGGGCAGCACCTTCCGCAATCCGGCGGGCTTTTCTTCGACGGGGAAGGCGGATGACGTGCATGATCTGAAGGCGTGGAAAGTGATTGATGATGCCGGCATGCGTGGTGCGCGCGTTGGTGGGGCGCAGATGAGCGAGATGCATTCCAACTTCATGATCAACACCGGTGACGCAACTGCCGCAGATTTGGAAAATCTTGGCGAGGAAGTTCGAAAAAGGGTTTTCCAAAACAGCGGAATAGACCTACAGTGGGAAATCATGCGCGTCGGCGAACCGGCGACGGAATGATAACTCAGTTTGGACCCGTTAAGCGGTCATTAACCAAGAACTGAGACCACTAAGAAAACAAGGGCGCAAAGCCCGAATTCAGGGTCAAAGACCCAATTGAGCGCAGGGCCATGTGCCCACCCCGAGCAGGCATTTCGTGCCTGATGATAAAAAGAGCAGTCCAACGTGGCTGTGATAACTGAGTCCGTAAAGGGCTCGCATAAGAACAGGGCCAAAAAGGGTCCGGGACATTGAGGCACAGTGGGACTGTCAGAGCAGACACACCCCAAGGTGGCAGTATTGATGGGCGGCCCCTCAGCAGAACGAGAGGTGTCACTGTCGTCAGGGCGTGAATGCGCCGCTGCCCTTCGGGACGCAGGATTGGACGTTGTCGAGGTCGATGCCGGCCCCGATTTGGTTGCTCGCCTGCAAGAGATCAAGCCGGATGTTGTGTTCAATGCCCTGCATGGCCGCTGGGGCGAAGATGGCTGTGTGCAAGGTCTGCTGGAATGGTTGCGCATTCCTTACACGCATTCCGGCGTGCTGGCGTCTGCTTTGGCGATGGACAAACAGCGCTCAAAAGAAGCGTTTAAGCAGGCGGGGCTGCCGGTTGTGGAGAGCGTGATTGCCGACAAGGCAGAGGTCTCCAAGCGTCATGTGATGGCGCCGCCTTATGTGGTGAAACCCAACAATGAGGGCAGTTCGGTTGGCATCTATATTGTCAACGAAGGTGCCAACACGCCGCCGCAACTGGCGGAAACCATGCCCGATGAGGTGATGGTGGAAACCTTCGCACCGGGACGTGAAATGACCACCACGGTGATGGGGGATCGCGCGCTTGGCGTGACCGATATCATCACCGATGGTTGGTATGACTATGAGGCCAAGTACGCTGAGGGAGGCTCCCGCCACGAGGTGCCGGCCAACATTCCGCAAGAGATTTATGACGCCTGCATGGACTACGCCGTGCGCGCGCATCAGGCATTGGGCTGTCGCGGTGTGTCGCGCACCGATTTCCGCTGGGACGAAAGCCGCGGTTTGGACGGGCTGATCATTCTGGAAGTGAACACCCAGCCGGGTATGACGCCAACATCGCTGAGCCCCGAGCAGGCCGAACTTATCGGGATGTCCTTCTCTGACTTTTGTGCCTGGATGGTGGAGGACGCTTCATGCGACCGTTGACGACAGGCCGCCGCGATAATGCGCCTTCCCGGTGGGCGTACCGGTTTGAGCGGTTGATGTTGACCCCACTGTTCCGTCTGTTCTTGCGGGTGGTGGTGCCGTTTGTGGTTGTGGCTGGGGCCGCGACGGTCTGGTTGTCTGACGCGGATCGGCGCGAGAGCCTGAACCTGGCGGTGAACGATTTGCGCCGTGAGATCGCCACGCGGCCGGAGTTTATGGTGTCTGCGATGACCGTGGATGGCGCGTCCCAAGGTACGTCTGAAGACATCCGCGACATTCTTTCATTGAGCTTCCCAACAAGCTCCTTTGATCTGGACCTGCCAGCGATCCGCGAACGTGTCGAAGAGCTGCCTGCGATTGCCAGCGTGGCCGTGCGAGTGCGTCCGGGCGGCATTCTGGAACTCAACGTCGCGGAGCGTACGCCGGTTGTGGTGTGGCGCACCCATGAGGGGCTGACGCTGGTCGATCCGGAAGGCAACGTCACCGGCCCAGCCATTTCCCGCGCAGCGCATGCGCAGATGCCATTGATCGCGGGCGAGGGGGCGGAGCTCCATGTGCAAGAAGCGCTGCGCCTGTTTTCGGCGGCAGCCCCATTGGCGGATCGGGTGATTGGTCTGGTGCGCGTGGGAGAGCGGCGCTGGGATTTGGTTCTGGATCGGGGGCAGCGGATCAAACTGCCGGAGCGAGGTGCGGAGGAAGCGCTGGACCGCGTGGTCGCGCTGAACCACGCCGAAGAGCTTTTGGAGCGGGACATCAAAGTGGTCGATATGCGTTTGGCACATCGGCCCACGGTACAACTAACAGAACAGGCCGTAGATGCCTGGTGGCAAGCCAGCCAGATGACGACAGGGACAGTGGGACAATGACAGAGCTTTATCAGAGCCAGCGCGCCATGCGCGCGATGCGCAAAGCAGCCATGCAGCGCGGTGTGATTGCGGTTTTGGATGTGGGGACGTCCAAGATTGCTTGTCTGGTGTTGCGGTTTGATGGAACCGACCGTCTGGCAAGTGTCGAAGGCATTGGCTCCATGGCTGGGCAGTCTGGCTATCGTGTGATTGGCGCCAACACCATTATGTCCCGTGGTGTGAAGTTTGGCGAAATAGACACCATGCAGGAAACCGAACGCGCCATTCGCACGGTGGTGCAGGCGGCGCAGAAGATGGCAAAAATCCGAGTGGATCATGTGATCGCCTGTTTCTCTGGTGCAGAACCGCGCTCTTATGGGTTGGACGGGCAAATCGAGCTTGAGGGCCAAACCGTTGACGATCAGGATGTGGCCCGCGTGCTCGCGGCCTGTGATGTGCCGGACTACGGCGCGGACCGTGAAGTGCTGCATGCGCAGCCTGTGAACTTTGCGCTCGACCACCGCTCTGGCCTGGGCGATCCGCGTGGGCAGGTGGGGCAGACTTTGACCACTGACATGCACATGCTGACCGTGGACAAGGCAGCGGTGCAGAACCTCGTACATTGTATTCGCCGCTGCGATCTCGAACTCGCGGGGATTGCTTCTTCGGCTTACGTCTCTGGCCTGTCGGCGTTGGTGGAAGATGAACAAGAGCTCGGCGCAGCCTGTATCGACATGGGCGGCGGGGCGACCAGCCTGTCGATCTTCATGAAGAAACACATGATCTTTGCGGACACCGTACGTATGGGCGGCGATCACGTGACTGGCGACATCTCGATGGGCCTGCAGGTGCCAACCGCGACGGCGGAACGCATCAAGACCTTCTACGGCGGCGTTGTCGCCACCGGCATGGATGACCGCGATATGATCGAACTGTCCGGAGACACTGGCGACTGGGAACATGACCGTCGTACCGTGAGCCGGGCGGAACTGATTGGCATCATGCGCCCTCGTGTTGAGGAAATCCTCGAAGAAGTGCGCGCGCGTCTGGATGCGGCGGGTTTTGAGCATCTGCCAAGCCAGCAGATTGTTTTGACCGGCGGCGGAAGCCAGATCCCGGGGCTCGATGGGTTGGCCTCCAAGATTCTGGGGCAGCAGGTCCGCCTTGGCCGTCCGATGCGTGTGCATGGCTTGCCACAGGCCGCCACCGGCCCAGGCTTTGCCGCAACCGTGGGCATGTGCCTCTACGCAACACATCCGCAGGACGAATGGTGGGACTTCGACCTGCCGGTGGATCGTTACAACACACGGCCGTTTGGCAAGGCGGTGCGGTGGTTCAAAGAGAATTGGTGAGAAAGGGGGCGCGGACGCGTTTTTGGGGGTGACCTCTGATTAAGCCTTGGTTAAGTTCCGGATAACCGCGATCAAAACGCGGGTCCGGAGCGCCGAGCAGTGGTCTCCAAACATAAACATAGCAAACTCCTGCGGCGCGCTTTGCGTCTTGGGTGTCTGTTTAGTGTTGTGTGACACTTGTCTTGCCCCGCAAAATCTGGCGGTTTCGGCAAGATGCCGCTAGTTTTCACATTTTTACCCCATATTTTGTGGCGAAATGCGCTTTTTGGGATGACGATTCTGGAAAGCCTGCTAATAATGGGGGTGAGTAGGCAGAAAATAGCCCGCTGTGGCGGGTAAACAACAGGCGGACAGTTCTATGACATTGAATCTGACGATGCCCGACGAGGGTGATCTGAAACCCCGCATCACCGTGTTTGGTGTTGGCGGTGCAGGTGGCAACGCGGTCAATAACATGATCGACAAAGAGCTTGAGGGCGTGGAGTTCGTGGTTGCGAACACCGACGCGCAAGCTCTGCAGCAGAGTAAATCTGAAAGCCGCGTGCAATTGGGCGTGAAGGTCACCGAAGGTCTGGGCGCTGGGGCGCGCGCAACCGTTGGTGCAGCCGCTGCCGAAGAGAGCATCGAGCAGATTGTGGATCACCTCGCAGGCGCGCACATGTGCTTCATCACCGCCGGTATGGGCGGTGGTACCGGTACCGGCGCCGCGCCAATCATCGCGCAGGCAGCGCGTGAGCTGGGTGTTCTGACCGTAGGTGTTGTGACCAAGCCGTTCCAATTCGAAGGCGCAAAGCGCATGCGTCAGGCCGAAGAGGGCGTGGAACAGCTGCAGAAGATGGTCGACACGCTGATCATCATTCCAAACCAGAACCTGTTCCGCCTGGCCAACGAAAAAACTACCTTTACCGAAGCCTTCTCCATGGCCGACGACGTTCTGTATCAGGGCGTGAAAGGTGTAACCGACTTGATGGTGCGTCCGGGCCTGATCAACCTCGACTTCGCAGACGTACGCGCTGTGATGGACGAGATGGGCAAAGCGATGATGGGCACCGGCGAAGCTGACGGTGAAGATCGCGCCATCCAGGCGGCAGAGAAGGCAATTGCCAACCCGCTGCTGGACGAGATCTCGCTGCGCGGCGCAAAGGGTGTTCTGATCAACATCACCGGCGGTCACGACCTGACCCTGTTCGAACTGGACGAAGCGGCCAACCGCATTCGCGAAGAAGTCGATGCAGACGCCAACATCATCGTGGGTTCCACCATGGACGAAACGCTGGACGGCGGCATGCGGGTGTCCGTTGTGGCAACCGGTATCGATGCGGCGGAAACCACTTCTGCGATGCCTTTGCCGCGTCGTTCCATGCGTGAGCCACTGACCACTGCGCCAACCATCGAGACTGCGCAGCAGGCGCCCGCAGAAGAGCAGGTGGCTCCGGCGGCTCCGGTTGAGGCGGCTCCTGAAGCGCCTGTGTCTGAACCATCCCTCTTCCCGCAAATGGACACCCAGCAGGTGGCCGCGCAGGAGCAGATGGAAGATATCTTCGAAGAGGAAGCGCCAGCCGTTGCAACAGCCCCTACAGCGCCTGCCTTTGACGCGGCGTCCGCAGGTGCAGATGTGCCTCCTCCGGCATATCAGCCGACCCGCGCGCAGGCTGTGCAGCCAGAAATGTTCGAAGAGGAGCCACAAGAGTTTGTCGCACCTCAGCGTCCAGCGCCTGGCACCCCCACGCCGCAGCTGATGCAGCGCCTGCAGGCTGCTGTGGAGAAGGCACCAGCGGCTCCGGCCCGTCCGGCGGCCCCAGCGCCTGAACCACGCGCAGAAGAGCGTCCGCGCTTTGGCATCAACTCGCTGATCAACAAGATGACCGGCCATGGTGCGGAGCAGGGGATGCCCCAAGCCGCGCAGCAGCCGGTGCGTCAGCAGCCAGCTGTTCAGTCCAACGAAGCGGCGCCTCAGATGGATGAAGATCAGGAACGGATTGAAATCCCAGCCTTCCTGCGTCGCCAAGCCAACTAATTTCTTTGTGAAATATCTGTGAAGAGGCCGCTCACCTGGGCGGCCTTTTTCTTTTTATAATCATGAGGTTGTTTGATTGTGCGCGGTGTTTTGCCGATTTGTTACAGCCATGTTTCAACCCGTTACAAAGCTTTATTTGAGAAGACAGGTCAAAGCCTCTACCTCATTGTTGCGGCCAATGGGGTGTGCCGCGCCACTATGGGGACATTCGTGCAAGCAACGCTCAAGACACCAGTTCATTTTCAAGGCACAGGCCTTCATTCCGGTGCAACCGTACATGTGACTGTGCGGCCTGCGTCGTCGGACTACGGTATCTGGTTCAAGCGTACGGATGTTCTTTTGGGGGATGCGATGATCCCCGCGCGTTGGGATGTTGTCGAACAAACCGCTCTTTGCACGCGCATCATCAATGAAGCGGGCGTTTCTGTTTCCACCGTCGAGCATTTGATGGCTGCGTTGGCGGGCTGTGGTATCCACAACGCGCTGATCGAAATTGATGCTCCTGAAGTGCCCATTCTAGACGGAAGCTCTGCGGATTTTGTTCTTGGCTTCCTGAAAGCCGGTATTGTGCGTCAGGACGCGCCTGTGTGGGCCATTCAGGTTCTCAAACCGGTCTCCGTGACACGCGGCGACGCTAAGGCAACGCTTGTCCCTGCTGATGAAATGCGGATCGACTTCCACATTGACTTTGTGGATGAGGCAATCGGCCAACAGACGAAAGAGCTGAACTTGGCCAACGGCAGCTTCATTCGTGAGCTGTGCAACAGCCGCACATTCTGCCGGCAAGCTGATGTGGAGGCAATGCAGGCCAACGGCTTGGCGCTTGGTGGCGATCCTGCCGAAAATGCGGTGGTTTTCAATGGTGCAGACGTTCAGGCCAAAGGTGGCTTGCGGCACGCAGATGAGCCCGTGCGTCACAAGATGCTGGACGCAATGGGAGATCTGTATCTCGCGGGTGCTCCATTACTGGCGCATTATCAGGGGCACCGAGCCGGCCATTCCTTGACGAACGCCTTATTGCGGGAGCTGTTTTCCCAGCCGGACAACTGGCGTTTGGTCGAGTGTGATGAAGCGCAAGCAGCGCGTTTGCCTGGCGCTGGCGTGCACATGGGTGAGTTTCCGGCCGTCGCCTAAGGACGGAACGCAACAAATCCGTGCAAAGGCGTTTTGCCTCGCAAAATTCTATGCTAACAGCGTGTGCAAGAGGCGGGACACCCGCGCAGGGAGCAGAAGGTTAAGCACTATGGCAGGCATCGGAACGCGTGCACGTATACTCGGTTCGGTTCTTGCGCTGGCTGTGCTGGCAGCTTGCGGCGACAGAGTGGCAAGCGATGCGCGTCGTGGCCTCGTGGATATGGAGCAGTTCACTCCAGAGCAGATCTTTGAGCGCGGAGAGTTTGAAATCGCGCGCGACCGCGGAACGGACGCGGCTTTCTTCTTTTCGGAGATTGAGCGTCTTTATCCCTATAGTGAGTTGGCCAAACGCTCCTTGGTGATGCAGGCGTTTGCTTATCATTCCGATGGGGCCTATCCAGAGGCTCGCGCAGCTGCGCAGCGTTACATTGACTTCTATCCGGCAGATGATGATGCGGCCTACGCCCAGTATCTCCTTGCGCTGACCTATTACGATCAGATCGATGAAGTTGGCCGTGACCAAGGCCTGACCTTCCAGGCACTGCAAGAATTACGCAAGGTGATTGAGATATATCCAGAGAGCGAATACGCGCGCTCTGCTATGTTGAAATTTGACCTGGCCTTTGACCACTTAGCGTCCAAGGAAATGGAAATTGGGCGCTATTATCTGCGCCGGGATCACTTCGCGGCAGCGATCAAACGGTTCCGTGTCGTGGTCGAGGATTTCCAGACCACCACCCATACGCCAGAAGCTTTGCACCGGTTGGTTGAGGGGTACCTCTCGCTTGGCCTGTATGGCGAGGCACAGACGGCGGCTGCGATTCTTGGGCACAACTTCCAGTCCACCGAATGGTACCAGGACAGTTACAAGCTGCTGCGCGAAAACGGTCTTGAGGCCAAAGCGGAAGGCAGCAGCTGGCTCAGTCAGGTGTATCGCCAAACCTTGCAAGGCAAATGGCTTTAACAGGGGGCAGGGGCTGCCCTGTGGTGTGACTCTGAATGCTGCGCTCGCTTGAAATTCGCGACATGCTGATCATCGACCGGCTGGACCTTGCGTTTCAGCCTGGATTGAACGTGCTGACCGGGGAAACTGGTGCAGGTAAGTCGATTCTGCTGGACAGCCTTGGGTTTGTTCTAGGATGGCGCGGCCGTGCGGAGTTGGTGCGTGCTGGTGCGGACCAGGGCGAAGTGGTCGCGGAGTTCGATCTTCCAGAACATCATCCTGCACATGCAATCCTGCAAGACGCAGGTTTGCCGGGTGGTGACGAATTGATCCTGCGGCGTATAAATCGCAGCGATGGGCGCAAAACAGCCTGGGTCAATGACCGTCGGGTGTCAGGTGAGGTGTTGCGGCGTTTGTCGGAAACTCTGCTGGAGCTTCATGGACAACACGATGACCGTGGCTTGTTGGACCCCAAAGGCCACCGCGATGTGCTGGACCTGTTTGCCGGTACGGAAAAGCTGCGCGGCAAAACGCGCAAGACGTGGCAGCAGGTGTCTGCGGCGCGCAAGGCGCTCAATGCTGCGCAGGTGGCTCTTGAGGAGGCCAAGGCGGAGGAGGACTTTCTGCGTCACGCAGTGAAGGAGCTGGACAAGCTTGATCCGCAGCCCGGCGAGGAGGCGGAGCTAGATACCCGCCGCCGCATGATGCAAAATGCCGAAAAGGTGCGCGAAGACGTAAGTCGCGCCTATGCTGCTCTGGGCAATGGCGGTGCCGAAAGTGCGATGGGCGATGCGATGCGCTGGCTGGACGGTGCCTTGGCAGAAACCGGCGACGCGCTGGAAGCGCCGGTTGCGGCATTGGAACGCGCACTGAACGAGCTGGCCGATGCTGTGGACGGGGTGGAACGCTGCCTTGAGGCACTGGACTTCAATCCGCATGAGCTTGAAGAACTTGAAGAGCGCCTGTTCGCCATTCGCGGTTTGGCCCGGAAATACAATGTGCTGCCTGACGAGTTGGGCGGTTATGCGGAAGAGTTGCGGACGCGGTTGACGGCTCTGGACGCGGGAGAAGGCGATATCGCCGCGCTAACGGCGGATTTGAACGATGCCGAGGCCGCCTATGACGTGGCCGCGGATGCGTTGACAGCGGCGCGCAGCAAAGCCGCAACCAAGCTGGACAAGGCTGTGATGGGCGAACTGGCACCGTTGAAAATGGAGCGTGCGGTTTTCACCACAAAGGTGGCGCCGGGCGATGCCGGACCCGAAGGACGTGACGCGGTGGAGTTTGTCGTGGCGACCAACCCGGGCGCGCCGGCAGGTCCATTGGCGAAAATCGCTTCAGGTGGTGAATTAAGCCGTTTCCTATTGGCACTGAAGGTGTGCTTGACCAATGACATCAGCGGCATGACCCTGATTTTTGACGAGATTGACCGGGGTGTGGGTGGCGCGACGGCGGATGCGGTTGGGCGCCGACTGAAGGCGTTGTCAGATGGGGGGCAGGTGCTTGTGGTGACCCACTCGCCGCAAGTGGCCGCGCTTGGGGCGCATCATTGGCAGGTCGCCAAGTCCGTCAAAAATGGCCAAACACTCAGTCGCGTGGTCCCGCTTGATGAAAGTGAGCGCGTGGATGAAGTGGCCCGGATGATTTCGGGAGACACAATCACTCCTGAGGCGCGCGCTGCGGCGAAGGCGCTTTTGGGGTAGAGCGTGCCGCTAGGTCAAAGAAACAGCGTTCAAGCGTCATTTTGGCGATAAACTCTCCGCTTACCTCTTTCCCTTATAAGAAAATTCTGACTACATCGGGAACACTAACAAACGACCCCTCCCACCTGGAGATTTTGCAGCAATATGGCGAAGTCGGTAGGCTCTTTTCTCGCTGAGAGTGCCCAAGAGGCAGCGGACACCTGTCGCGGTGGCTGGAAAGTTCTGGTCAACAAAGGTCCAAGCCAATTCCAGTTTTGGATCATCGCGCTTTGCATCGGGATAGCAGCCGGGTTTGCCGCGCTTCTGTTTCGCAAGGGCATCCATTGGTTGCAGTCCACGCTATACGGCGCGGAAGACCTTTCCCGACTGCATACTTTTGCCGACACGCTGCCGTGGTACTGGCTGGTGATCATTCCGACGATTGGCGGGCTGGTGGTGGGGCTCATCCTGAACAAGTTTACGCCTGATGGGCGGGTACGGTCCGTTGCGGATGTGATCGAAGGCGCCGCGTTGCACGAAGGCCGCGTGGAGCGGAAGGCGGGGATCGCCTCGGCGCTTGCGAGCTTGATCACATTGTCTTCTGGCGGTTCGACGGGTCGTGAAGGTCCGGTTGTGCATATGGCGGGTATGATTGCCACTTGGGTCAGTGTGCGGATCAATGCAAACGGGATCACGGGACGTGATCTGTTGGGCTGTGCAGTGGCGGCAGCTGTTTCGGCAAGCTTCAACGCGCCAATTGCTGGCGCGCTCTTTGCTTTGGAGGTGGTACTGCGCCATTTTGCAGTGCACGCCTTTGCGCCGATTGTGATCGCCTCGGTGGCGGGGACGGTCATCAACAGGCTGGAATTTGGCGATGTGACCGAGTTTACGCTCAACACAAGCACCGCGCTTCAGTTCTATCAAGAGCTGCCAGCCTTTCTGATCCTCGGCGGGCTTTGTGGCTTGGTGGCTGTGGCGCTGATGTGGACGATTTTCTGGGCTGACGATATGGCCAGCCATTTGCAGGATGACTTGCGCATTCCACGTTGGCTGCGTCCGGCGATTTCCGGCGCTTTGCTGGGCATTCTGGCGATCTGGTTCCCGCATATCATCGGGGTTGGCTATGAAACCACCTCTGCGGCGCTAACTGGCAATCTGGTGCTGCATGAGGCAGTGGTGTTTGCCGTGCTCAAGGTGGTTGCTGTGTCCATTACCATGGCAGGACGTATGGGCGGGGGTGTATTCTCGCCGTCCTTGATGGTCGGGGCGCTCACAGGGCTGGCCTTTGGGATCATCGCCACGTCGATCTTTCCGGACGTGTCTGGCACCACGACACTCTACGCGCTGGCAGGGCTTGGGGCTGTGGCCGCCGCCGTGCTGGGCGCGCCGATTTCCACCACGTTGATTGTTTTTGAAATGACCGGCGACTGGCAGACAGGTCTGGCGGTGATGGTGGCTGTGTCGATTTCGACCGCGCTGAGCTCGCGGTTGGTTGATGGATCGTTCTTCCTGACACAGTTGGAGCGGCGCAATGTGCATATCGCAGCCGGGCCACAGGCCTATCTGCTGGCAATGTGTGGCGTGGGCAAAGTCATGCGCGCCAAAGATGCCTCAAACGCGGCACCGGAGGAGCGTTGCTGGGAGATGATTTCTGAGGGCCTATATGTGCCGACAACAGCCACTCTGGAAATTGCCATGCCGCTCTTTGAAACCACCGGGGTCAATTTCCTTCCGGTGGTCAAACTGGGCGGGGAAAATGCGCCCCCAGAGCTGCTCGGCGCGGTTTTCCAAGTGGACGCCTTAAAAGCCTACAACAAGGCTCTGGCCGAAACGGCTGCGGAAGAGCATTCCTAACAGTCAGGAGCCGTAGGCAATCACGCTGTCGGCGTCCATCTTATAGGTCACGTCAACATCCGCTTCGCCGTCGACCATGTAAAGCGAATGGCTGTCAAACTCGCTGCGCAGTTCCCCACTGATCCAGACAGGCGTGAACAGGCTTTCTGTTGGGTAGCCAGCCGGATAGCGCACATAGACGATTTGATTTGCCGGTGGCGGCGGGGTGTGGATGCAGGCACCTACGGTTGGGACCAATAGAAACTCGACCGCCAAGTTTCCGTCCATTTCCAATGGCAACAGATAGCCGGGCATCCGGACAGTTTGACCTATGACAGATGTATTTGGCGTGCGGGATTCATTTTCCAGCTTGGTCATGATGCGGATACGTTCTGCGAGCAAGAAGTCGGCATCAATGCCTTCGCTGGCCAGTTCCGATCGAAGACCTGCGGCGTCCTCTTTTGCGTTGGCGTCGGTTTCTGATTCAGCCAAGTAATCTAATCGCAAAATCCGCGCGAGGGTCTGCATTTGCAGGTCTGTGAGATCTTCGAACGGATTCTCGAACTCAGAGGTCGGTCCTTCGAGATCGGTCCAACTGATTTCTTTTGCTTGTTCCGCAAAGCCCAGCGAAGCCGTCCATGTCAGGGCCGTCGATAATAAGAGCGCTTTCATATCAGGATCTCCTTGGGCGTCTGGTGTGATGTTATTTGAGGTTGTTACAGCTTCGTGGTCAAGCCGTCTGCCAGTGTCATGCGATACACACGCCATGCTGGCAACAAACTCGCCAATCCGCCAAAGCACAAGATCGTGAGCAACAGCGCGGCTTCCGAGGTGCCCAGCATTTGATTGCCCAGAGTGACCCCAAACTGCGTGCTGAGAAGGGGGGCTGCCAGCAGGATCGCCCCCCAGAAGATGAGCAGTCCCAAGACGATGCCGGAGGCAGTGACCAAAAGCGCCTCTGTTACGATCATCAACACGACATCGCGCGGGGATGCACCAACCGAACGCAGGATGGCAAACTCCCGGCGCCGCGCTTCTAATGCTGCCGACAACATAACCACCATGCCGATCATGCTGGCGACAACCACTGCCATGGACATCAGGCGCAGGGCGTTCTCTGCGGTGCCGGTGATCGACCAGAGCTGCAGCAACGCGACGTTGGGCATGACCGCGGACAGGGGTTCTTTTGTGTATGTCGCGATCGCGCGCTGTACCCCCAGCACTGCGGTGCGATTGCTTAAGCCGACATAGGCGGCATTGACTTGGGCGGGCACCACACCGGCGACGCCGTTCTCCACATGATCTTCTTTTGTGTGCGCCGCGAGAGGATCAGCGGGATGTGCTTCGGCCTCTGCATGGAGCTTCTCAAACCCTTGCAGCGACACAAAGACCATGCGGTCTACAGCCGTGTTGGTGCGGGCCAAAATGCCTGTGACCTCAAAAGGGGCCTCGTCATGCACTTCCAAGGCAACGGAGCCCGCGCCATGTGCGTTGACGATCTCCGTGCCCAATCCGTAGCCAAGCCGCTGTGCAACTTCGGCACCAATCACAGCCGATTGCGGATCGGCAAAAGGGGTGCCTTGGGCAAACGTCAATGCCTCACCGCGACTGTGTTTGAAGTGCTCGAAATATGCTTCTGACGTGCCAATGACAGGGAACCCCTTGTGGTTGTCGCCTTGCATCAAGGGGACAGTCCAAGCCACGCCGGGCATGTCCTTAAGCAGGTCAACAACGTCTCCGGACATGCCAGTTCCGGTAGAACCTACGCCAAAGAGAGTCGCGAGCAGGATTTGCACGTCGTTGCCTCGCGGTGCGATGATGAGGTCAACGCCCGATGCCGAGTTGGCAAAAGATGTACGTGCGGAGTCGCGCAGACGCTCAACGCTCAGGATCAGAGCCACGCTGAGTGCAATTGCCAACACAGTCAAGCTTGCGACAAACCGGCGGTTCAACAGGCTTTGTACAACCAGTGTCACTGTCACGCCCCCACGCCGGAAAGCTCAGACATCTCAACAACTCGGTCAAAATGCCGGTCCAGGCCTTCATCGTGGCTGACCATCAGCAAGGCCGCGCCGCTGTCTTGGACTTGCTGGCTTAGGAGCTGCATGAAAGAGGCTTTGGTTTCGGGATCAAGCGCGGAGGTTGGCTCGTCCGCCAAAATGACGTCCGGCGCGCCAATCAATGCGCGCGCGGCCGCCACCCTTTGTTGTTGTCCAACACTGAGGGCGCTGGCGTGAGACGGGCCAAGGGTATCTGGATCAAGCCCCAAAGCTGCCATCAAACGGTGCGCTTCCTTGTCCAAAGGCCCCGCGATGCGCGCGCGGCGGCGTTTTGAATAACGGCAAGGCAGGAGGATGTTGTCCACAGCACTGAGCCAAGGCACAAGATTGAACACCTGAAAAATCAGTCCCATGTGATCAGCCCGAAACCGGTCTCGTTTGCTGGCGGGCAGGGCGCCGATGTCCTGACCTGACACAGATACCGTGCCAATCGGAACATCAATCACACCTGAAATGGCCGCCATGAGCGTGGATTTTCCGGACCCGCTTGGGCCGCGCAGCAAGACGCGCTCATCAGCGTCCACAGTGAAACACGCGTTTTGCAACACGGCGACGGTGCTGCTGGGCCAAACAAAGGAAAAATCAGAAACGGAAATCTGCGACATAGGCGCACTGTTGGGGGAAAGCGCGCCGGTGTCCAGCGCGCATTTTCCGTAATTTAGACGCGCTCTACCGCCACCAGATCGCTGGTGTAGAAGGCCAAGTGGTCCTTGATGCGTTCGACCGCTTCGATCGGTGCCTCATAGCTCCACGCCGCGTCAGAGATGGTCTGGCTTTTGGTCACAATGGAGAAGTGGTTGGCATCGCCTTTGTGCGGGCAATGCGTTGTCTTTTGGCTTGGGTCCAAAAACGCCATAGCGATGTCTGCGCGCGGGAAATAGATCACCGGTTTCAGATCGCCTTCGCTGAGTTCCAGCGCGTTGCTGCTTTCGCCCAGGATGGCACCACCGGCACGGACAACCCAATTGCCTTCAGCTTTGCGGATTGTGATGTTTGTCATGTGGTGTCCCTCCTGTTTCGTGCCCAAATAAAGCTGTGTTGTAACAGCGCAGTGTCACGGCGTGGAATGTGACAGCGCAGCGCAGGCCGCATCCAACCACATTTGTTGCTCCGGTGCGAGTCGTGGTGACAGCACTTGACGGCACGTCGCGTGATAGGCGTTGAGCCAATCCAGTTCTGCTTCGCTCAGCAGGTCTACAACCACCATGTCGCGATCAATCGGGGCAAAGGTCAGGTTGCGGAATTGCAGCATCTGACGGTGATCGTCCCCCCCGGGCAGAGCAGGGGCTTCTTCCACCACAATCAGGTTTTCGATCCGGATGCCAAAAGCGCCGGGGCGATAGTAGCCCGGCTCATTGGACAGGATCATTCCGACCTCAAGCGGAGTGTCGCTGACCCGTGCCAGGCGCTGTGGGCCTTCGTGCACGCAGAGATAGGCGCCCACGCCGTGGCCGAGGCCGTGGTCAAAGTCCTGACCCGCCATCCACAGCGGCAAACGGCCAATGGCTTCGATGTGGCTGCCTGCGACGCCCTTGGGGAAACGCATACGCGATAAGGCAATCATGCCTTGCAACACGCGGGTGAAGGCCACCCTTGCGTCGTCGCTCACCTCACCGATTGGCAATGTGCGGGTGATGTCGGTGGTCCCATCGGCGTATTGCCCACCACTGTCCAGCACCATCAGATCGCCATTTTGCAGGGGCCGGTTGGTTTCTTCGGTCACGCGGTAGTGCATGATGGCGCCGTTCGGACCGGCACCTGCGATGGTGTCAAAACTGATCTCCAACAGCGCGTTGGTGGCGCGGCGGTATTCTTCCAGCTTTTTCACCACGTCAATTTCTGTCAGCGCGGTTTTGTCTTGCGTGTCAAACCAGCTGAGGAAGTTCACCACAGCTGCGCCGTCCCGCAGATGCGCTTCGGCCATGCCGGCAATTTCAGACGCGTTTTTGCGCGCCTTGGGCATGATGCAGGGGTCTTGGCCATAGGAAATCTCCGCATCGCTTTGAGACACAGCGGCTTGCACCGCGATCGGCGCGCTACCTTTGTCGAGGCGCACAGTGCCAGAGAGCTGCGTGAGGAACGGGATAAAGGCGTCCGGCGCGTGCACGCGGACGGCGTCCCCCAGATGGTCCAGCACGTCCGTGAGTTTTTGCTCTGCCATAAACAGATCGACGGTGGCGTCGGAATTCAGTACGGCAAATCCGTGGGCCAGCGGGTTGCGGGGGATGTCCGCGCCACGAATGTTCAACATCCACGCGATGCTGTCGGGCAGGGAGATCACCGCGGCGCTTTCACCTTTTGCATGCAAATCCGCCGCAAGACGGGCGCGTTTGTCGGCATGGGATTCACCGGCCACTTTGGTCGGGTGGCTCTTAACGGGCGCCATCGGCGCGTCTGGCTGATCGTCCCAAATGGCATCAATCGGATTGTTCACTGGCACAAAGGTGATCATGTGGTCTTTGGTTGCCTGATGCAGCGCCTCCAACTGTCCAACCGTGTACAGCCAGGGATCAAAGCCAACGTGTCCTGTGCCGAGGTTCTCCACAATCCACGGCCCTGGCAGCACGTCGGGCCAATCCACCGGTGTGTAGCAATCTGCGACCTGCTCCTTCACCTGGGTGCGATAGCGCCCATCCACAAACACCCCCGCAATGTCTTTCAGGACCACGCAAAATCCAGCGGAGCCCGTGAAACCAGTGAGCCAAGCCAACCGGTCATCGCGCGCAGCCACATATTCGCCCTGATGCGCGTCGGCGCGTGGGACCAGAAACCCATCCAGCCCGCCTTTGTCCATTTGTTCCCGCAAGGCTTTGAGACGGGCAGGGCCCTGTTCCGGGCGGGCGGTGACGGCAAAATCCTGAAACATGACGGTGTTCCTTGTGGTCGGTGAATGAGGGTTCAGTGATACGCACTGCGCCGCCAATGGCAAGGAGGAACCGCGTACTGAAAAGAAGAGGGGGTAAGCTCCCTTGCGGACGCTCACCCCCGGGGTATTTGAAGGCTGTGAAAACGGACGTTAGCCCACTTTCCGCATGCCCATAACACGCGCACGGGCGCGCGGATCGTTGTCAAACAGCGCCGCCAGTTGTTCGGTCATGGCGCCAGCGAGCTGCTCCACATCGGTGATGGTCACCGCGCGGTCATAGTAGCGGGTCACATCGTGGCCGATACCAATCGCCAAAAGCTCCACCAGCTTGCGTTTTTCGACCATGGCAATCACGTCGCGCAGGTGTTTTTCCAGATAATTGGCCGGGTTCACTGAGAGCGTGCTGTCATCCACCGGGGCGCCATCAGAAATCACCATCAGGATTTTGCGCTGTTCTGGCCGCATCAGCATCCGGCGGTGGGCCCATTCCAGCGCCTCGCCGTCGATGTTTTCCTTCAGCAGGCCTTCTTTCATCATCAGACCGAGGTTTGGCCGCACACGGCGCCATGGGGCGTCCGCCTGTTTGTAGATGATGTGGCGTAGATCATTCAGGCGGCCTGGCTGTTGCGGGCGGCCGTCGTTGAGCCACTTTTCACGGGCCAAACCGCCTTTCCAAGCGCGGGTGGTGAAACCGAGGATTTCCACCTTCACGTTGCAGCGCTCCAGCGTGCGGGCGAGAACGTCTGCACAAATCGCTGCGATGGAAATCGGACGGCCACGCATCGAGCCAGAGTTATCGAGCAGCAACGTCACCACTGTGTCGCGGAACTCGGTGTCATGCTCCATTTTGAAGCTGAGCGGCGTGGTTGGGTTGGCCACAACCCGCGCCAGACGACCCGCATCCAGCGTACCTTCTTCGAGGTCGAACTCCCAGCTGCGGTTTTGCTGCGCTTGCAGGCGGCGTTGCAGGCGGTTGGCGAGACGGCTCACCGCGCCCTTGAGTGGCTCCAATTGCTGGTCCAGATAGGCGCGCAGGCGTTCTAGCTCGACCGGCTCGGCCAGTTCTTCAGCGGCAATCTCTTCGTCATGGGTTGTGTCAAACACCACATAGTCCGGGTCAGCTTCGGAAATTGGCGGCGGAGGTGGTGGGTCGAGCGGCGCTTCGCCGTCTGGCATCTCGGCCTCGTCGGACATTTCATCCTCAGCCATGTCATCCATGGTGACTTGCGCCTCAGACATGTCCTGTTGCTCTTCCTGAGATTGCTCAGGGCTGGCTTCAGTGTCTTCCTCGTCGCTGTCGTCTTGACCCTGGCTATCGGGGTCTTCCTGCTCTTCTGCTTGTTCTTCGGCTTCGTCTTCTTGATCGTCAACGTCATCCGGGTCATCGCCCAGCTGATCGCCGTAGCCGAGGTCTTCGATTATCTGGCGGGCAAATTTGGCAAAGGCTTGTTGGTCGGACAGCAGCTCCTGCAGATCTCCAAGGTGCTCGCCCGCGCTCTGCTCAATGTAGCCGCGCCACAGGTTCATCACATTGGCTGCCGCCGGGGGCAGGTCACGTCCAGTGGCCAGATGACGGATCAGATAGCCCGCCGCCACAGGCAAGGGCGCCTGCTCGGTAGAAGTCATGTCGCCATAACCACGGCCGGCGGCCTCTTGGCTGATCTTCATGTCGATGTTGGTGGCGGTGCCGGGCATGTCGCGCGCGCCCATGGCTTCGCAACGGGCGGTCTCCATGGCCTCATAAAGGTCGCGGGCAATGCCCTGACCGGGCGCATAGCGCATGTGGGTGGCGTCATCATGATACTTGCGCTGCAATGCCAGTGCATCGGCGGTGCCGCGCGCCAGAAGCACCTCGTCGCGGGTCATGCGGCGGCTGACCTGAGGCAGGCGGATGCTGTCCCCGGACATGCCGGAGGGATCAACCGTGTAGGACACCGACAGTTCCGGATCGTCGGCCATGACTTTGGTGGCCTCAGCCAGGGCCTTTTTGAACGGATCAGCGGGGTTGTCGGATTTGGTGCTCATGGTTCTGATTAATCACGGGACTGGGCGGGTGCGCAAGGCGTGAATTATGGTCCTTAAGTTCGCGAAAATTCGGGAGGTTCCGCACAGCTGCCACTCAGCACCAATTCGAAGCAAAAGTCTAAGAACAGACGCATTCGCAGACAGTTGTCAGGCACTCTTTGGTTCAAGGATTACGATAGTCCGTTCAGCTTAGTTAGGAACTTTCGCAATAAACTTTTGGGAGGCGCTATAGACAGATTCTCCGTTTATTCTTGCAAGACTTTCAAAGTACGATTGGCACTCAAGCTCGCGTTCCCAGAGGTCCCTTCCTTCCTGTACGGTGTATGGTGTTGCCTCACTTCCAATGGCGTGAGCCCAATAGGTTTCTCCCAGACTTCTCCAATTCGCTTCCCATGCGAGGGCTTGCTGAGTGAATTCTTCAATTACGGTTTCATGGTGCTCTGAGGACGCGCCAACCTGGTCGAGAAGCCAATCAGAAGGTGATGCCATTGATACAGTTCGCTGGCCGCGGCCATCGCGTTCTTCGTGAATGTTTAAACCCACGCCAATTGCAAAGTGGAAAGCGATAGTCGTCGAAAAGCAGAAGCGAATTTTTTCTTCATCGGAGGCGCGCTGCGAAACAGGAGTGCTTAGAGTGTCTGCGATTGCTGATCTGGGAAATAACAGCAATAAAGCAATCGCAGTGGTTTTTATCATTAGCCCAAGCTCACGCTCGCCGCGCTCTCAGGCAGCTCTTCGTCAAAGCAGCGCTGATAGAACTCGGCAACAGTCTGGCGTTCCAGCTCGTCACATTTGTTCAAGAACGAGAGGCGGAAGGCATAACCAACGTTGCGGAAGATTTCCGAGTTTGCAGCCCAGTTGATCACGGTCCGCGGGCTCATCACGGTGGACAGATCGCCGTTCATAAACGCGGTCCGGGTCAGGTCCGCCACGGTCACCATCTGGCTTACAATCTTGCGGCCTTCGGCGGTGTTGTAGTGCGGTGCCTTGGATAGGATGATGGCAGCTTCGGCATCATGGCTAAGGTAGTTCAGCGTGGACACCAGCGACCAACGGTCCATCTGGGCTTGGTTGATCTGTTGTGTGCCGTGATAGAGGCCAGTGGTGTCACCCAGACCCACGGTGTTTGCGGTGGCAAACAGACGGAAGTAAGGGTTCGGCGTGATCACCTCGTTCTGATCCAGTAGGGTCAGCTTGCCGTCGTGCTCCAGAACTCGCTGGATCACAAACATCACGTCCGCACGGCCCGCATCATATTCATCAAACACAATCGCGGTAGGGTTGCGCAGCGCCCACGGCAGGATGCCTTCGTGGAACTCTGTAACCTGCTTGCCGTCGCGCAGCTTGATGGCGTCTTTACCAATCAAGTCGATCCGGCTGATGTGGCTGTCGAGATTGACGCGCACGCATGGCCAGTTCAGACGGGCGGCAACCTGTTCGATGTGGGTCGATTTACCCGTGCCGTGGTAGCCTTGAATCATCACTCGACGGTTGTGGCCAAAACCCGCCAGGATCGCCAGTGTGGTTTCCGGATCAAACTTATAGGTCGGGTCGATCTCAGGCACGCGGTCGGTGCGCTCTTCAAAACCCTTGATTTTCATGTCGCTGTCGATGCCAAACACATCGCGCAGATCAATGTCTTCGGTGGGCTTCGCGTTGCTTTCCATCATGCCGTCGGCCATGTCGTCTGTCCTTCTCCCGGTTGCCCTTTCAGGGCCACCCAAATCTACCGGCCTTTGGTGCATCAAATCCTACGGGATCACAAGCGAAACTCTGCAAAATACGTGGCGTTGTCATGAAACTCACGGTCCTGTGCGGAGCTGTTAATTGCCTAAACGCAGATTGATGCGCAAATCTACGACCAAAGGAGGACGTAGAATGGACCGACGTCATTTCATTTCCGCCGCCGGAGCGACCGCACTCGTGGCGATGGCTCTGCCACGAGCAACCTTGGCAAAAGAATTCGAAGTCACCCGTACTGACGCAGAATGGCGCGCCATGCTCACACCTCTTCAATACAAAGTGATGCGGCAGGAGGGCACAGAGCGGGCAGGCTCGTCGCCATTGGATAAGAACTACGAAAAGGGCACCTATCACTGTCGCGGCTGTGATCTGAAGCTGTACAGTTCCAAGCATAAATACGACAGCGGCACCGGATGGCCCAGTTTCTACAAGTCGCTCCCCAAAGCGATTGGAACCAAGCCGGACCGCAAGCTCCTCCGGGTCCGCACCGAGTGCCACTGTCGCAGATGTGGGTCGCATCTGGGACACATCTTTGATGATGGTCCGCGACCCACGGGGAAACGCCATTGCCTGAACGGCGTTTCGTTGGTGTTTAAGCCAAAGTGAGACCGGGTGCGCCCACGCCTGGGTGGGGCATTACAGGAACGGCTGTAGACACAGCCCGGCCTCTCATCCCCGAGGGACGATCATGGGTTGGAACAGGCCACTCACGCAGCCATGTCCTCCGGGGAATCTGAGAAGCGATAACCAAGCCCATAGAGGGTTTCGATCGCAGTGAAGTTGGGCGCCACGTCGCGCAGTTTGCGGCGTATGCGTTTGATCTGGCTGTCGATGCTGCGGTCGGTGACAAACACGTCGCCGCCGTAGGCAAGGTCCAGAATATTGGCTCGGCTCAAGACCTGACCGGGGCGTTGCGCAATGATCCACAGCACATTGAATTCGGTTGCGGTCAGGGCGACGTCTTGCCCGTTCCAGCGCGCCTCATGGCGCAAACGGTCGAGACGCAATGGGCCGCGTTGGATTGATGTCACATCATCTGCTTGACGCATGCTGGGCTCGGCACTGCGCAGTGCAGCAGCGACCCGCGCGCCAAAAACCCGCATGGAAAAGGGTTTGGCGAGATAGTCATCTGCGCCAAGGCGCAGCATCATCGACTCTTCGGTCGCGCTCCCTGTCGTGCTGATGATAATCACAGGCAGGCCATAGGTGTTCGTCACACGCTCCATGATGGACAGAGCGTCCATTGAGCGCTGCCTCAGCTCCAAAACAACGAGGTCCGCGGACTGCCGCGCCAGGTCCGTTAATGCGGTTTCCGGCGTTACGTGGCACAGGCAGTCATGCCCGTCCTGAAGCAGAACATCCTGCATCGCTGACATAAGGTGACGATCCGGTTCAATCAGAAGGATTCTTGACATGGCACTCCTCCGCTCTGACCAAGGTGCTGATTAAACACAGCCTGTTTGAGCGCCACAAGCTCGGGCCGCTCGCGTTCCTGCACCCAAAGCAAGAGGGCTAGGGCGCAACATAAAAACACACTGAAAACCATGGTGCCTCCCTTCTGAGATCTGAGTTGAAAGCTCGAAGAGGTCCTGTTGTCTCTTCGTTCAACACACAGATGGGGGAGGCGCGGCAGGATTCTTTGGGCAAACCTGCCACTGTTTTGTCAAACTTTGCCAATCGTGGCGAAGCAGACAAATTTCACTGAAGGAGAGATTGACGCCGTTCGCCTGGAGACTGTCCCGTCCAACGTTTGAACGCGGACGCAAAAGAACTCACATCGGAATACCCCAGCAAAAACGCAATTTCGCTTTGGCTCATATCGCTGTTTTTCAGATAGCGGTCGGCCATGGCGCGGCGGAAATTGGACAGAACGGTCTGATAAGTTGTGTTGGCATCTTCCAAACGGCGCGCCAGCGTGCGGGCGCTCATGCCGAGATCACGGGCCACGTGCGACACCGAGGTTTGCCCCGTTGCCATGCGGTCTGAGATGGCTTTTTCCACCACAAGTTCAATGTCAGGACGGTTCTGTGGTCGCTGCGCCAATACCAGATCGGCATGTGCCTGCAAGATTTTATGTAGCCCTTCATCTGAGGTCATGAGTGGTACATCCAGATCGGCCACGCGGTATTGCAGGCTGTTCCACTGCGCCCCAAAGCTGATCGGGCATCCCAGTAGCTTCTCTAACTCAGCAGCATTGTGCTTGCGGCGGTGCGCAAAGGTGATCTGCTTTGGCAGAACAACACGCGGCAGTAGTCTGTTGGTGCCGTTTAGAAACTGACTCACCTGTGCCTCCACAAAGCGGCCAACTTCAAGCTCTGCCGGGGTATCAAAGCGCCAACGGAACAGGCCCTCTTTGTCTAGTAGGGTGACATCAACTTCCATGGCGCTGGAAAAAATCTGACCATAGCGCGCAAGATTGGAGACGATGCAATGGATGTCCTTGGAACTGCGGCCCAGATAGCCCATCAGGCCCAAGTTGGCAAAACGCCGTGTTTGCCCCCACCGCACCGCGACCAAATCATCGCCCGTCAGGCGGATGCCGTTTTCCACGATTTTTAAAAGACCCCGCAGATCGGCCAATTGATCGCTGTCTTGCAAGTCCTCTCGGGTTAGGCCGGTGTTTGCAAACACCTCAGCTTCCGAAAAACCCAACCCAATGACGTACTCGGAAAAATCGCGTCCCATGGCGCTTGCGTGTTTTGGCGAACTTTGAATCATACGTTCACCACAGCGCATTTGTCGCTCTCAATCAAGGTTGTAGCGCATGTAACTTTCGGAGCCCGCCTGCTTAAGTTTTGTCCAGTGCATTCCTGACGGCTGCAGCGATCTTGGCGCGAGTTTCGCTATCCAAACCCTGCATATCGACTACGAGGCTTTCGCCTTCTTCGCGCGCGGTGGCGGGACGCCGGTTGGACCCATGTCGCAGTACGCGATACGGAACGATTTCTCGGGAAATGCCTTTGAAGTGCTGCGGCTCCAAGGCTTCGGCGTCCACGAGATCCTTGGCATGGGCGTAGGTTTCATAGCTCATGACAATGCCACCGGGTTCTGCGATTCCTTCCAGCCGGGCCGCGAGGTTCGCTTCCGCCCCGATGATGGTGTAGTCCATGCGGGTGTCGCTGCCAAAGTTGCCCACGTTGCAGTACCCGGTGTTGATCCCCATGCGGGCGCGGAACGGGTGTTCAATGCCCCGCGCACGCCATTGAACTTCCAACTCGTCGAGCCGGGTCTGCATTTCCAGTGCCATGCGCACACAGGCGCGGGCATCTTCGGTCACACCATGGGTGGTTGGATCGCCGATAAAGGCCACAATCGCGTCACCGATGAACTTGTCGATGGTTGCGCCGTGCTTTTGGGCAATGGCGCCCATCTCGGTGAAATATTCGTTGAGCAGCTTAGTCAGCTCCTCAGGCTGCATACGTTCGGTGGTTGCGGTGAAATCTTTGATGTCGCTGAAGAACACGGTGAGTTTTTTGCGCTCGGTGCTGATGGCCACATCGCGTTCACCCTCAAAGATGGAGCGGTACACCTGAGGCTCCAGATACTTGGAGATTTTCAAAGACACATCCGCAAGGAAAGAGTTGTTTGCGGTCAACTCGTCATTGGCAGCGGCGAATTTTTCAGCCAGTCGAAGCTGATGTTTGGCAAAGGCGATGCCAAAGGTGCCCGCGATTAAGAGGTAGCTGAGCAGGAATTTGAAGGACGCGAGGTCCAAAGTCAGAGGCTGACGCACATGCACCACTTGAAGCCCCCGTACGTCGCCAACTTGCCAATCGGTTTTGACACTGTCGGGGTGGGTATTGTGGCACGCCACACAGGTTTCCTGCATGTAAACCGGTGCGGCTAAGGTCATGCGGTGGTCTAACAATCCGCCAGATTCGCGAATGATGTGATCCCGTGTTTCCTCCGGATCGGAAAACCGCGCCATCGCATTGATCTCAAAAGGCGTCATCTCATGCGGCGCCCGCCCTTGAAATGGGTATTGAGAGACGAAGTGATAGTTTACGCCGGGCAGGATTTCTGAGAACCGCCCAGAGAGTTCAATCGCCGCGGTTGCCGGGATCGGGAAAGCGCCGGGAATGTTGTGATAGTCATGCCGTGCTTCAGGCGCGCCCTCGGCGGCTTGCACGCGCGCAACCACATTCTCTGCATAGTAGGAGCGCACATCATCCATCAGCTTGTTCAGGCTGGTGGCCTGACGGTGCAGGTTGTGATGCGACAGGCTATTGAGGTCGAGCCAAAGCGCCACGGGCAACAACAACAAGGCCCCGGCCACCACAGCGTAAAGCCGCTTGGGTTTGGCTGTCAGATATTCGATCAGTCGCCGCATGGCTGTGTCCCTGCATTGCTTCCGCGCTCACGGAATAGTGATATCGAAGCGCCGTGAAAGCTCCAACGGATTTCGCGGTATTTTCCGTCGCAACAAAAAAGGCGCGACCCTTCGGTCACGCCTCACATTTCTTGCCATCTTCACTTACTTGAAGTTGCGGCTTTCTTTGATCTGATCCCAGGCCCACATGACTTCTTGCAGCTGGTCTTCCTGGCTGCGGTCGCCGCCGTTCATGTCCGGGTGCAGCACCTTGATGAGCTTTTTGTAAGCCTTGCGCACTTCAGCTTTGGTCCAGCTGTCTTTGGCTTCCAAAATCTCTATCGCGCGGCGTTCCGTCGGCGGCAGCCGTTTGGCCGCACCGCCGTTTTTGCCTGGGTTCTGGGTTGCATTGCCGCCAAGCACTTGATGCGGGTCCTCAATGCCAAGACGGGCCCATGCGCGCGCTTCGGGGTCGGTGAACTTGCGCGTTTCCCGCTCCCAGACTTTGTCCTTGGAATTCTGCGCGTTCAGCTCAGCCTCGGTCTTGCCGTCAAAGAAGTTCCATTTCAGGTTATATTCGCGAATGTGCTCTTTGCAGAACCACTTGAATTCATCCAGCACATCCGGCGCACGTGGGGCGCGGTAGGCGCCAGGCTCGTTACAACCTTCGTGTTCGCAGACGCGGGTGGAGGTCTCTGACGCTCCTGACATGCCGCGGCGTCCTCGCGGGTTTTTCTTCTTTGCCGATTTAATCGACATATCAAAACCGAAGGGATCAGATTTTGTCATACGCGCACCTATTCGACTCGGAGCAGAGAGTTTACCCTAACCGGCGTCAGATTGAAGAGGTTGGAGATAAAAATTATGAGCGTCGCGCAGGAAATTCACGACAAATTGTCCGCGGCCTTTTCACCCGTTGACCTACAGGTTGTGGACGACAGTGCCAGCCACGCAGGCCATGCTGGTGCGCCCGCTGGTGGGGAAAGCCATTTCAACGTGCGCATTCGCGCTGCGGCCTTTGCGGGCCAGACCCGTCTGGCTCGGCATCGTGCGGTACATGCCGCGCTGGGCAAGGAGCTGGTTGGGCGCATACACGCCCTTGCGCTGGATATTGACGCCGCCTAGGGCGCGTTATTTGGACGGGTCCAGCGTTTCCACGCGCTTTTTGAGCGCAACACTGACGTCGGCGGCCGGCTCACCTTCATTGGGGTCTTCTTTTTTTTTCTCGCCGTCAGCCAGAGTCTGCGAGGGCTCCGAGGGGACGGAGTCGGCAGGCGCGTTTTGCTCCTCTGGGTCCGCGATTGGGGCTGCTGGCGCAGGCAGCTCTGCCACTTGCGGCGCTGCAAGCGTTTCCGGCTGAAACGCAGTCACGTCTTCGGCCTTGGTCCGGCGGAACACCAGCACCGATCTATAGCTGGTGCTTGACCCGGTGAGCCCGCTGCGTTCCTCATGCGGCAATGTGTCTGCGCGCAGGTATTCCCAGCCCTCCGCACCCAGGCGGTTCATTTCGATCTCAAGTGCGTTGGCAAAACGGCCCTCGGGCGCCTTGATGCCTTTGGCCTTTTGTCCACGCGTCGGGGCAGGGATCACTTTATACTCGTAAGTCATTTCAATAGGTCCGGTAATCAATCTCGGTGCGGGGGTCAGCCGCGTAGTTTTTTGGGCAGTTTGCGCAAGCGATCCGGGTAGTCCGGCACGGCAGCGCTTTCTTTGAACATGGCCCAGCTTGGGAATTTGTCCTGTGGATCGCGTTTCTTGGACATCTGTGTGCGCATCACCGGTTGCCCAAGCTCTTCGCCCAAGGCGTCGACGCATATCTGCACCAGAGGCCATTTCTCATGATAGTCGTGACCGGCAATCATACCGCCCACCTTCACCTTCTTGAGCCAGTCAAACATGGTTTTGCCGCGCTCTTCACCAGTGTGGGCGTAGCCATCGATGTAGACAAAGTCGAAATACTCGTCGGGAAAGGCATCCAGCGCGTCCTCAAAGGTCATGCGCAACAGCCAGTAGTTCTGGCCCATGCCGATGTTTTTAAGCGCCTTTATGTACTCTTTGGTGTCATGGTGATCGCCGTATATGTCGACCCCATAAAGCTCTTTAAACAGACCGCCTTCCATCAGCCGTTTGGAGTACCAGCCTCCAGCCACACCAAGCTCGATTCCCACCAGCCCATCGCGCTCCAGAAACTGAGGCAGTTCCTTACGCTCTTGTATAATGTCAATTACGTCTACCATTTGGCGGCCACCGTTTCATGTGCGGTCAGACAGGTCCAGCGTTTTGGAGGCATTGAGGTGGGTTGGCTGACCAACCGTGTCGCCTCTGCACCGATACCTACTTGTGGCGGATGCCCATCACGCGCCCCACGCGGCTCGGGCGCGGCAAGCTGCTGTGTTGTTCGGAAAGAACGGCGAATTTGGCGAGGATGTCTTCAGGCATTGGCGCCACCTTTGGGCCGCTTTGATCGATGTGCAGGCCAATCCCCTCGCCGGTCGCCGCAGTCCATCCGTCGACGTGGGTCAGTTCTTGGTAAAAATGAAAACTCTTTGCGTCATAATCCAGCAACTGAAAGCTGGCGGTCACTTGGTCACCAAGGTGCAACTCCCGGAGGTAGCACAAATGGAACTCGGCGGAGAACGTCGTGTTGCCGGTGCGCTCGCGGTAGGCCGGACCAAACCCTAAAATATCACCAACTTGATCGACGCCTCGATCAAACAGCACGTTGTAAAAGGCCATATTCAGGTGGCCGTTAAAATCGAGCCACTGTTCCTCGACCAACATAGGTTTGGAGATAAATGGGGCGGTCATAACAATCCTCCTGTTGCTGAGAGCCTGTATGGCTAACCCGGTTGGCGGGATCAACCATGTGAGCGGGGTATGACGCCGTGGCGTGGCGCAAGACGTCACGTCGGATAACCTGTCTCAGAGGCGGTGATCGGTCACCATCAGGAAGCGCCAACCAATTATAAAAGTTTATAAAAATTCAACACCAAGTCTCCGCATTTAGTCGCGTCAAACTTGTAAGAGCCGGAGCCTAGACAGCCAAAGCTTAAGGATTTCCCGCCTAACATACTGCCGTGTCGAACAATGGTGGATGGTTATGAACAAGCGTTCCAAATATGTAAAAACAGCTTCAGTTCTGATGGCGGGTTTTCTAGCAGGTTGTGGCGGAGAAGATGCCCCATCGTCCGGGTCATCTACCGGCGGTTCAGGCACGCAACTTGTGGAAACAGATAGCGCGATCCTTCTCGCTTCCTTCCTGGATAGTTTGGATAGTGTTCGCAGTCGCGCCACTCAACTGCTTTCCAACGACGCGCGCTACCGCTTACAAACCGCACCTTCGGGTCGTTATGTCGATCACAACCGCAACGGACGCTATGATTCTGGTGCGGATGTGCGTTTGGTTGGCAACCCCATCGAACACGCTGGCATTCACTACGCCCACGCGGCTGGCTTGACCGGCGCAGGGCAAACCATTGCGTTCTCAGACAGCGGTTTTCGAGTGGGACACGATGCGTTTGACGCTGCGAGTGTGAGCACTGGCACAGGCCTTGATACCGAGGATCACGGGACCTTTGTGGCGTCAATTGCGGCGGGCAATTCAGATGACATGATTGGCGTGGCGCCGGGGGCGGATTTGATCTTCGGCAGTTTTGATTCCCTGTCGCAATTGGCTGAGACGGCCAATATGGCGCGCACCGCCAACGCCGTGGCGCTGAACAATTCCTGGGGCTACTCAGGAATGCATATCAATAGTGCGGACTACAACACGATCTTTGGATCTTCTGCTGGGGCCAATTATCTCGCGGCTCTGCGTAATTATGCGCGGGACGGTATCGTGGTTTTTGCGGCTTCAAATGACCACACCGAAACATCCGCCGGTTTGCTTGCGGCGCTGCCACAATTGGAACCGTCGCTGGAGCAAAGCTGGTTGGCTGTAGTGAATGGCGTGCCCGTTGTCAGTGGTGATGATGTTGTGTCTGCGGAGCGTGTGTCCTCTGCCTGTTTGGAAGCGGCGGCTTGGTGCATTGCCGCAAATGGCAGTTGGACGGGGGCCACAGCCTCATCCGACAGCAGCTATAGTTTTGGTACGGGTACCTCATACGCGGCACCAACCGTGTCCGGGGCACTTGCATTGCTTGCGGAAGCCTTTCCAACCATGACCAACCAGGAATTGCGCATTCGTTTGCTGGCGTCAGCCGACAATGACTTCACAGGCTTTAGCCAGGATGGCACAGTTGAGTTGGTCCCGGGATTTGAACATGCCTACAGCGAGGAGTGGGGGCACGGGTTCCTGGATGTGGCGGCGGCGTTGCTGCCCATCGGGCGACCTACAATAACCACCGCCAACGGCACGGTGCTCGATGCGGATCAGCCGCTTGCGATTGCAGGTGCGGCAAGTGGAGACGCAGTGGCGCGTGCGCTCAGTAATGTGGAACTGGTCAGTCAGGATGCCCTGTCTGCCTCCTTTGTCATCGACGCTTCGCAAATGATTGCGCAGCGAGCCGCCGCGCCGATGTTTCAGCCAGCGGATGCGGTAAACATTGGACGTGATCAAGAAACCAGTTTTGGTGCAGCCACCTTCTTTGGAGAGGGGCCGGGCATCCCGTTGCAGATCTCTGACGTCGCTTATGACGTCTCGCTGTTTAGGGCGCGCAGCGGTGGTAGCGACCGGTTTGGACTTGGCTTGCGGCGTAGTTTCGATCTTGGCGGGGCCAGTTTGCACCTCGGCGGTGCCGTGGGCCAGGACACTTTGGGACTGCTTTCCGATTGGAATGGAGGGACGGATGCTTCCCTTATGTCCATGGATGTCGGTTTGACCGCACCGATTTCAGACAACACGCAACTGCGATTTGCGATGGGGTATGCACTTGGTCAGGAGGACTCCGCGTTGGGACAGTCCGCCGACGTATTGCTCAATGGCGGCGCTGTGACCTTCGCACAACGACACGCGCTCTCGCACAATGATCGTTTCTCAGTGTCCTTGGCTATGCCAGCTGCCGTCACGTCGGGCACAACGTCCGTTGCGCTGCCTGTGACCAACAGTTTGGGCGGCGTGTCCTACGACTCTGTGCCGATTGATTTGGCGCCGTCAGATCGGGAGGTGCGACTGACGCTGAGCTATGAGCGCCCATTCTCGGAACACAGCAGTTGGGGCGTGTCATTGGCCCATGCAATAAACCGTGGCCATATTCCGGGCGCGCGGGAAACCGCGGTGATGTTTGGTCTGCGGACGCGGTTCTAAGCCCAAGTGTTAACGCCAGAAATGCGTAACGCGCCGGTTTTGACACCGACGCGTTACAGTCGCGATACCGACGTAATACCGACGTGGCGTTTAGCCGTTCAATTTCTGCGCCACCAATTGGTTAACGGCCTTAGGATTGGCCTTGCCGCCGGTGGCTTTCATCACCTGACCAACAAACCAGCCCGCCAGTTTCGGGTTCTGCTTGGCCTTCTCAACCTGCGCAGGGTTGGCCGCAATGATCTCGTCCAGCGCAGCTTCAATCGCTCCGGTGTCGGTCACCTGCTTCAGGCCTTTTTCTTCCACAATCTTGGCAGGATCGTCCTTGGTTTCGATATGAATCTCAAGCACTTCCTTGGCAATTTTGGTGCTGATCTCATCTGAAGCCACCATCGCCAGAATGGATGCGTTGGCTTCCGGTGCCACCAAATCCTGCGGCGCGGTTTCGGCCTTGTTGGCGCGGCCCAGCACTTCGTTGATTACCCAGTTGGCGGTCTTCTTGCCGTCACCATTGCCCACAGAAGCTTCAAAGTAGTTGGCCAGATCCACCTCGGCGGTCAGCACAGAAGCGTCATATTCAGTCACGCCGTAGTCATTGATAAAGCGGGCTTTTTTCTCGTCCGGCAGCTCTGGCAAACCCTTGGCAATATCGTCGACCCAGCCTTGCTCGATCTCCAGTGGGAGCAGGTCAGGGCATGGGAAATAGCGGTAATCATGTGCTTCTTCTTTGGAGCGCATGGAGCGGGTTTCGTTCTTGTCGGGATCGTAGAGACGGGTCTCTTGATCGACTTCGCCACCGGCTTCGACAATCGCAATCTGACGACGGGCTTCGTATTCGATTGCCGCCTGAATGAAGCGCATGGAGTTCATGTTCTTGATTTCGCAGCGGGTGCCAAGGTGCGAGAAGTCCTGCGTTTCCATGTACTTATCATAAGCGCCCGGCTTACAGATCGACACGTTTACATCCGCACGCAGGTTGCCGTTCTGCATGTTGCCATCACACGTCCCGAGGTAACGTAGAATTTGGCGCATCTTGGTTACATAGGCGGCGGCTTCTTCAGGGCCGCGGATGTCTGGACGGCTCACAATTTCCATCAGCGCCACGCCGGTCCGGTTCAGGTCGACAAAGGACATATTCGGGTCCATGTCATGCACGGATTTACCTGCATCCTGCTCTAGGTGGATACGCTCGATACGCACCTTGCGGGCCACACCCGGCCCCATATCGACCAGAATTTCTCCTTCGCCCACAATGGGTTCATAAAGCTGGGAGATTTGATAGCCTTGCGGCAAATCCGGGTAGAAATAGTTCTTGCGGTCAAAGGCTGACTTCAAGTGAATCTCGGCTTTGAGGCCAAGACCTGTGCGCACCGCTTGTTCGACGCAATACTCGTTGATGACCGGCAGCATGCCCGGCATCGCGCTGTCCACGAAGGCCACGTTGGAGTTCGGCTCGGCACCAAATTGGGTTGACGCGCCGGAGAAGAGCTTGGCGTTGGAAGACACCTGAGCATGCACCTCCATACCAATGACCAATTCCCAGTCATGTTTGGCGCCCGCAATTACTTTGGGCTTCGGTGTTTCATATGTCAGGTCGAGCATCGCTCACGCTCCTTGGATATCTGGCTGATCTGCGTTCTAGGCCAGCCAGAAACAAGGAGCAAGAGGGCGGTGGCCTTAAGGGTTGATTTGAGTGATGCCGTCTGGCGAGAACTGCACGGTTTGCCCGGCCTGTAAGCCTGCCATAAACGGCATCGCGACGGCTTGCAAAGCCACATCACGGCCTTTGGCGGACAGGCGCTCCTTGGAGATCACACGGGAGGTGTTTTCAAATCCGATCTCCGCGTGCCCCCAAATCAATGGGTGGATCTCGCGTAAATGGTCGCGAACAACCATGTCGAACCCGCCACGCAAGGCAAGTGGCAAGTCTTTGCGCAGACCATCCCTGTCGTGGTGTGATCGGGCGTGTTGCCAACTGCGGTACAGATGCGCGGCCATCAGGTTCGCGGAGTGTTGATCTCCGCGGCGTTTGAGTGCGTCGGTGACACCGTCGATGAAGTATTCAACTTCCAGCGTTTCAAGTCCGATAGGGTCGACCAATAATGCATCAAACCAGACCCATGCGTAAGCTCCCGCGCCCCAGATGTCATACGTTTGGGCCGCGATTCTGCGGGCTTGCAGGTCAAGTTGGCCATAGTCCCCATACCAACGCGGCAGCAGATAGTTCCCCAAGGCGCGCATATGGCGGGGGTTGAGCGGATCGAGCTCGATCAGGGACTCAAATTCGGCACACAGTGTGTTCAGAGGCTGCGCCGCACCTGGCAGCAGTGCGCAGCGCGCCGCCGATAGGGCTGGGGAGAAGTGTTGTTTGGGGCAATATGCTTTCAGAATGTCGGCAGCGCGGTCAAAATGTGCCTGAAAGGCCTCGCGGTTGGCATCTCGGATGTCGTCTTTTGCGGCGGCTCCGCGCCAAGCCCAGCCAATGTCGATATGCATATGGGCCACGACCAGTGCCATCGGGTAGCTGTTCGGGTAATCTTCCAGCAACAGCTCCAGAGCTTCGATTCCAGAAAAGAAGTCAGCGCCTTCCGCTGGGCGGCCATGGAGCAATGCATGTTCAGCCGCTCGGACAACGTCAGATCTGGCGCCAAAGAGCATGAGTTCCGACAACGGTGTGCCTGTGGCGGTCGTGGCTCGATTTTGGTCGTGTGTGCGGATCAGTTCCTCGAGCTCGTCCCAGCGTTCCTGACGGGCCAGGAATTGGCCGTGATCTCGGATGTGTTCACTTTCGATTTGATCCGGTGTGGACGCGTTGATCGGAATTTCCAGGCGACTTAGCAGGTCGCGGAACGTTTTTTTGCTGTCTTTTTTCAGATTGGATTCTGCGGGCTTGCGCGGCATCGTCATCGCTTGTCCCAAACGGCGCAATGCCGGTGCCGCCAATGCCGGCACACCCTGGGATTTGGCCCCATATCTGGAAAACAGTTTCATCATAGCTCCGTTCCTGTCACCGAACGGACTATGGGTGTGTATTCAGGCCAAAAAAGGGCACCATATTGAAATCATGCGGTCACGAGCAGCCCAATTGTGGTCAAATTCGTTACTCAGATCAGGCGCAGGCGATCCCGTTTAACAGGGATGTCATGGTGTTCTAGCGCGGCTTCGAGATCGGCACGCGGTGGCAAAACATCTTGGGGAATCCGCACCTTAGCTTCGTCGTACATGATCAGGGTGATGCGGAAAGCCACGCCCAAGCGGGTTGCCACATGTACCGATTTGATCTGATGGAAGCCCAGCTCTGCCTCTTGGGGGGCGTTTTTCCAGCGAATGCCGTTGTCATTCAGTTCAAAAGTCGCCACCGGGTTGAAAGCCACATCGACGAGGGTGGGGATCGCAAAGAACGACAGCACCGCGACGATGCCCCAGTGAATACCGTAGCTTAGCAAGCCAATCAGCCCAATTGTCACGAGACAGAGCACCAGAATGCTGCGCGGATTGCGGCCGTGGTGGGCGTGTTTCAATGTGCCCATGTTTATCGGCCTCCAGACACATCAAGCGTGCTGCCGGTGATGTAGCTGGCGTCGTCCGACAGCAGGAACAGGATGGCGCGGGCGATTTCTTCTGCAGTGCCAGGGCGTTGCATTGGAATCTTATGCGCCAGACGGCTGGCGCGGTCGGGGGCGCCGCCTTTGGCGTGGATCTCTGTGTCAGTGATGCCGGGGCGTAGGCTGTTGACGCGAATGCCTTGTGCGGCGACTTCTTCGGCCAGACCTTTGGTGAAGGTGTCGATGGCCGCTTTGGAGGCCGCGTAGTCGACATACTCATTTGCCGAGCCAGTGCGGGAGGCCACGGAGCTGACATTGACAATAGAGCCGCCGCCTTGCGCTTGCATGCGGATCACGGCCCCTTTGGCGACCAACATGGCGCCGATCACGTTGACATCAAACATGCGTTTTAAGCGTGCGTGGGTGAACGCGGTCACAGGTGCACCTTTATCCACGATGCCGGCGTTGTTGGCCAATGCATCAACGCGGCCGAAGCTTGCGTCGATGGCTTCGAACATGGCTTCGACTTGGTCGGGGTCTGCAACGTCTGCCTGAAAGAGTTCCGCACGGACGCCAAATGCGCGCACGGTTTCCGCAACAGTTTCAGCGCCTTGCGTATCGCTGCGGTAGTTTAGCGCGAGGTCATATCCGGCTTCGGCAGCCAGTTTGGCAGTGGCCGCGCCAATACCCGCGCTGGCGCCGGTGATCAAAAGAACCTTGGACATTATGCCTCCAAAATGCGGGTCACCATTTCGGTGGTGTCGCGGCTCAACCCATCCTGACCAGCGATGCGCTCAAGCTGCTCTTTCAAGAGGGCTTGGCGGTTGGCATCGTAGCGTTTCCAGGTTTGGAAGGCGCTGCACATGCGCGCGGTGGTTTGCGGGTTCACAGGGTCCAGCTTGATTAGCCAGTCAGCCAACACTTCGTAAGCCGCGCCCGACCCGTGGTGGAAACCCGCGTGATGGGCGGCCATGACACCCATCACAGAACGGAAACGATTGGGATTTTTCCAATCAAAGTCAGCATGCTGGGTGAGGTCGGTTACAGTGGACGCAATATCTTCTGGTTTGGCAAACATGACCTGCATGGAGAACCATTTGTCGATCACCAGACGGTCGTCTTTCCACTGTTCGTAGAAGGCTGCGACGGCGTTGTCTCCTTTGCCCGCATCCAGAAGGGCGCCGAAGGCTGCGAGTTGCAGCGTCATGTTGTCCGCGGATTTGTATTGTTTCTCAGCGGCTTCACCACCGTCCAGACGGGTCAGTAGGGAGAGCGCCGCATTTGCGAGGCTGCGTTTGCCAGCGGGCTCTGCCTCCGGTGAGAAGGGGCCAGGGACCTGATTGGCGGCGTAGATGTCTGGAAGTAGATCTGCGAAGGCCTTTGCTTTGGCGCCGCGGAGGGACTCCGTTGCGGCGTGGATCGCCGCCGGATCTGGTGTGTGGCCTTGCTTGTGCAGGATGCCGGCCAACTCGGATTGGGACGGCTGCCCCAGCATCAGAGCACGGTAGGCCGGATCAAGGCTGTCGTCGCGCAATAGTGTTTTGAGGCCAGAGAGATAGTCCTGGTTGGGAGCGGTCTCATCCATGATGGTGCTAATCAGGCTGTCCCGAGCGAGATCGCGGCCCGCTTCCCAACGGTTGAATGGATCGGTGTCATGCGCGAGAAGGAACGCGCGGCGGGCGTTGTCGATGTTCTGGTTCAGCGTCACGGGCGCAGAAAAACCGCGTAAAACCGAGGGGATAGGGCGGGTGGCGTGGCCTTTAAAGGTGAAACTCTGTTCCGCTTCGGTGAGTTCCAGAACCTCAGTTGGCAGCACTTCGTCGCCATTGTCATTGAGCAGGCCCACGGCCACCGGGATGACCTGTGGGGCTTTCACATCCTGGCCCGGTGTTGGGGCGCTGGATTGGCTTAGGTGTAGAGTGAAGGTGTCGCCCTCGTACTCTTCGCGCACGGTGACTTCGGGTGTGCCGGACTGGGAGTACCACAGTTTAAATTGTGTGAGGTCGCGGCCAGTGCTGTCTTCAAAGACTTTGATCCAGTCTTCGATGGTGCATGCTTGACCATCGTGGCGGTCAAAGTATAGGTCGAGCGCCTTGGCGTAGGCATCATCCCCCACTAGAGTTTTCAACATACCAATGACTTCAGCGCCTTTTTCATAGACAGTGGCGGTGTAGAAGTTGTTGATTTCCTGAAAGCTTTCGGGGCGCACCGGATGAGACAGGGGGCCTTGGTCCTCGGGGAACTGGCGCGCGCGCAAGGCGAGTACATCGTCAATGCGTTTGACCGGTTCAGAGCGCATGTCTGCCGTGAATTGTGCGTCGCGGAAGACGGTCAGGCCTTCTTTCAGGCAGAGTTGGAACCAGTCACGGCAGGTGATGCGGTTGCCGGTCCAGTTGTGAAAATACTCATGCGCGATAATGGCTTCGATGCGTTCAAAGTTGCCGTCAGTGGCAGTTTCTGGAGAGGCAAGGACGCAGGAGCTGTTGAAGATGTTCAGCCCTTTGTTCTCCATAGCACCCATATTGAAATCATCCACGGCGACGATGTTGAACTCATCAAGATCGTATTCGCGGCCGTAGGCGTCTTCGTCCCATTTCATAGACTTTTTCAGGGCTTCCATGCCAAAGGCACATTTGTGTTCATCCCCTGGACGGACGTAGATCGACAGCTGTATGTCTTTGCCGGACATGGTTTTGAACGTGTCCTCATGGGCAACCAGATCCCCGGCCACAAGGGCAAAAAGGTAGGCGGGCTTGGGCCAAGGGTCTTGATAAATAGAAATGTTTGGCGCGGGAGACTGCGTGTTGTCCTGTTCGTAGTAGAGGCCGTTGCCATTAGACAGCATGACAGGCGTGTGCTCTGCATCGCTCTCTATGCGGACGGTGAATTGCGCCATGACATCAGGGCGGTCCGGGTACCACGTGATTTTGCGGAAACCTTCGGCTTCGCATTGTGTGCAATACATGCCGTTTGACATATAGAGCCCCTCAAGCGCCGTATTGGCTTGTGGGTTGATTTCGACTTCGGCTTCCCAATTGAACGGGGCGTGGGGAACATCGACTTCGATGCCGCCGTCAACGTGGTTTAGTGCGACCTCGTGCCCGTCAACCTTGGCGGAAATGTGCTTGAGGCCTTCCCCATGCAACATAAAGGGACGGTCATGCACATCGTAATCAGGGCGAAAACGGATTCGAGAAATGACTCGGGTCGCAGTAGGATGGAGGCGGAACGTGAGATGCACATCGTCAATGATCCAACCAAAGGGTTTGTAATCTTTGAGATAGATCGTTTGCGGTGCAGCGTCTTTCATTACGGTCTCCATTGGTTGTTCATCTTGGTGTAGCTTGTCAGTCGCCGCCTGCAAGGGGGGAGACGATTTTTCACGAATTCAGAGTGCTGTTTCGTCAATCTATGGAAAAAGTTGAAAATGTCTTTGGTAAACAAAGATAACCAATTTTGTTGCCTGTTGGAAACATGTGCACTAATTGAGATACGACGCCAGACATGAGGAAGTTTCACGATGACCAAGAGAATTGAGCAGCACGGGCTGCAAATCGCCGACGAACTCTATGATTTCATTGTGAGTAAGGCGCTTCCCGGAACGGGTGTGGATGCGGATGTGTTCTGGCAGGGTTTGAGCGTTTTGGCGCATGACTTTGGGCCGAAGAACCGCGTGCTGCTCGCCAAGCGGGAAGAGATTCAACAGAAGATCGACGGCTGGCATTTGGCGCGCAAAGGTCAGGCGCATGATGCAGAAGCTTACAAAGCTTTCCTTGAGGAAATCGGCTATCTGGTGCCCGAGGGCGATGACTTTGCGGTAGAAACGGCCAATGTTGATCCTGAGATCGCAGCGATTCCCGGCCCGCAATTGGTGGTGCCTATCACCAATGCGCGCTTTGCATTGAATGCGGCCAATGCCCGGTGGGGAAGTCTGTATGATGCGCTTTACGGCACCGATGCGATGGGGGATTTGCCGTCTGGCAAGGGCTACGATTCGGCGCGTGGGGCGCGTGTAATCGCATGGGGCCGAGACTTCCTAGACAAGACGCTACCGCTGGCCGATGGCAGTTGGGCAGATATTGATGGTCTCTCGGTTGAGGATGGGCAGCTTGTGCCATCCTTGAAGACGGCTGAGGCGTTTGTTGGGTACGTGGGGGATGCTGCTGCTCCGTCGCGTATTCTGATGAAAAACAACGGCCTACATGTGGTCGTTGAAGTTGATCGCGGCGGCAATATCGGCGCATCCGACAAGGCGGGTATCAACGACATCACGCTGGAAAGCGCTCTTTCGACCATCATGGACTGCGAAGATTCCGTGGCTTGTGTGGATGCCGAAGACAAGGTTGTGGCCTACGGAAACTGGTTGGGTCTGATGCAAGGCAACCTGTCCGAAAAGGTTTCCAAGGGTGGCAAGACCTTCACACGCGTTTTGAAAGATGACGTTTCCTTTACTGCGGCGAACGGTGAGACCAGCACTTTGAAAGGTCGCTCGCTGATGCTGGTGCGCAACGTTGGCCATCTGATGACCAACCCGGCGGTGCTGGATCGGGATGGCAATGAGATTGGCGAAGGGCTGATGGATGCGCTCGTGACCGTGATGATCGCGATGCATGACCTGCAGCGGGAGAGCGGCAACTCGGTGCATGGCTCGGTTTACGTGGTGAAGCCGAAGATGCATGGGCCGGAAGAGGTGGCGTTCTCGGATGCGATCTTTGCCAAGGTCGAGGACATTCTGAGCCTACCGCGCAACACAGTGAAGATGGGCATCATGGACGAGGAACGCCGCACAAGCGCCAACCTCAAGGAGTGTATCCGGGCCGCGAAAGGTCGCGTGGCGTTTATCAACACCGGGTTTCTGGACCGCACCGGTGACGAGATCCACACCTCTATGGAAGCGGGCGCTTTCCTGCGCAAAGGCGAGATGAAGGCCACGCCTTGGATTTTGTCTTATGAAGATCGCAATGTTGACATCGGTCTGGCTTGTGGGCTTCAAGGTAAGGCGCAGATTGGCAAAGGCATGTGGGCCATGCCGGATCTGATGGGTGCGATGCTGGAACAAAAAATTGGGCATCCGAAATCTGGCGCAAACTGTGCCTGGGTGCCATCGCCAACCGCGGCGACTCTGCACGCGACACACTATCATGAAGTGGATGTGTTGGCGCGTCAGGAAGAGATCAAAGCAGGCGGCGCACGCGGGACGTTGGACGATCTTCTGACGGTGCCGGTGATGGACGGGCAGAACCTTTCCGACGACCAAATTGCCGCCGAGGTTGAAAACAACGCGCAGGGCATATTGGGCTATGTGGTACGTTGGGTGGACCAAGGCGTGGGCTGTTCCAAAGTGCCAGACATCAATGACGTTGGCCTGATGGAAGACCGCGCAACCTGTCGGATTTCCAGCCAAGGCCTGGCCAACTGGCTGCATCAGGGCGTCGTGAGCGAAGAGCAAGTGATGGCGGCGATGCAGAAGATGGCGGCTGTGGTTGACCGGCAAAATGCCAACGATCCGCTGTATACGCCGATGGCGCCGGGCTTTGACGGGATTGCCTTCCAAGCAGCCTGCGATCTGGTGTTTAAAGGTCGCATTCAACCGTCTGGCTACACTGAGCCGGTGTTGCATGCGCGCCGTTTGGAACTTAAAGCACAAGCATAACTGATGAGGTCGGGGGATGCCCCGGCCTTTCTTTTTGGGAGACACACACATGGCAATTTCTTTGCGCCGCGCGCGCACGATCATCCGTAAGGCGCTGGAAAAAGGACGGGAGATGGACCTAAAGCCATTGTCCGTTGTGGTGTTGGACGCGGGCGGACATGTGCAGGCCTTTGAGCGTGAAGACGGCGCTGCGCCCGGGCGGTTTTCGATTGCGCACGGCAAAGCGTATGGTGCGGTGATGTTGGGCATGGCCGGTGGTGCACAGATGGCCCGGGCCGAACAGCAAGCCTATTTCATGGCGGCCGTAAACGGGGTTTATGGCGGACAGGTGATTCCGGTGCCGGGTGGCGTCTTGGTGCGCGACAAGAAGGGCAATGTCATCGGGGCTGTTGGTGTGACGGGCGATACGTCTGACAATGATGCAATTGCAGCATTGGCGGGCATTGATGCCGTCGGTTTGACCGGCGAAGCCTGATCGGGGGTTTCTCAATTGTTGCGCAGGTCCTATGTTTGACTGCGCAACAACCTAATGAGGGCTCTATGACGCGTCCTGTCGTCGGCATCATCGGCAACCAATATCTGATCAATGACCAATACCCGGCGCATGCCGGGGGGACCATGAATTCCGAAGCGGTTTCAGGGGTTTCCGGCTGTATGCCGCTTTTGATCCCAGCCGATCCGCGGTTTGTTTCCGTGGATGAGTTGTTGGAAAAATGCGACGGGTTTCTGCTGACCGGCGGGCGACCCAATGTGCACCCTGAGGAGTACGGTGAGGCGGCCACTGCAGCGCATGGCGAATTTGATCGGGCGCGCGATGCGATTGTCCTGCCATTGGTCCGGGCCTGTGTGGAATCTGGGCAGCCGTTTATGGGGATTTGCCGGGGATTTCAGGAGGTTAACGTTGCAATGGGCGGCAGTCTCTATCCGGAAATCCGCGATTTGCCAGGGCGGGACAACCACCGGATGCCGCCGGATGGGACGTTGGAAGAAAAGTTTGCGCTGCGCCATACCGTGGAGTTCAGCGAGAACGGGCCGTTCCATCACCTGTTTGGCAGTCAGAAAGTAATGACGAATACCTTGCATGGGCAAGGTATCAAGCGCGCGGGAAGTCGTGTGATTATAGATGGTTACGCGCCAGATGAGACGCCGGAGGCAATCTATATCGAGGGCGCACCTGGATTTACGATGTCAGTACAGTGGCATCCGGAATGGGATGCGGCCAATGATCCGGTGAGCCGTCCGCTGTTTGAGGCGTTTGGCGAAGCGGTGCGGGCGTGGGCCAGTGGTCAGGAAGCGCGGCCTGTGCTCAAGTCTGCGTAAAGGTTAACGCTCAAAATTGCTCAGACTGTGACGTCGGTATCACGTCGGTATTGCGTCTGTTTCGCGACTGTCCACAAAACTGGAATATGTATTGTTTAACGGCCCGGCGGCGTGTTCGCCGGGCCGTATAGGTATTACACTTCGCCGCCGGAGACCTGCACCATTTGACCCCGGATCGAGTCTGCCATGTCAGAACAGAGATAGAGTGCGGTGTGGGCGACTTCCTCAGGTTTGATCAGACGGCCGTGGGGGTTCACGCCGACCATCATGTGGCGGGCCTCTTCTTCGGTGCAGCCGGTGCGGGCCATGATGCTTTCGATGTTCTGATCGATGATCGGCGTTTCCACATAGGCCGGGCAGATCGAATTGAAAGTAATCGGTTTGGTGGCGAAGTCTGCCGCCAGCGATTTGATCATGCCGTTCACCGCATGTTTGGAGGTGGAGTAGGCCGGGGCGCCTTTCAGACCGCGCAGGCCGGCGATGGACGAGATCACCATAACACGACCCCAGTCGGTCTGGGTCATGGATTTCAGGCTTTCACGGATGGTGAGGAACACACCGTCAACGTTGATCGACATCATCTTGCGCCAGAAATCCATATCGGTTTTGTGCAGGGCGCGGCCTTCGGCAATGCCTGCGTTGGCGACGCAGATTTGAATGGGGCCACGGGCGGCCACGGCTGTGGCGACGCCATCGACAACAGAATTCTCATCCGACACATCCATGGCGAGAGGGAAAAGCCCGTCACTGGCAGCTTCTTCCAGTACGTTGAGGCGGCGACCGGTGATGGTGACCTGTGCGCCCTCGGCTGCCAGAGCCTTGGCGATGGCAAGGCCAATACCGGTGCCGCCGCCGGTGACCAAAGCGTGTTTGCCCGATAGTGTCATGTCTGTCTCCCTCTCCTGTGTCGGGATCACCTTAGCGCGCGAATAAGACCGGACAAGCGTTCTGGGTGTTTGCGCCGCAGGGTCACAAGGGAAGGGCAGGTGGTCAAAATGTCCGCGGCAAGTTGCGGAAAATGCGCTCAAAATGGCCGTTCTGGCAAAACTTCTGTCCTATTTGGGGCACAACACGCGGCTTTCTGGCCCTTTTTGCCGCATAGGTCAGGTGGAACGTTGCAAGGTTTTCAAACATCGCTAAACCGTCAGGCACGCCACGCGGCGGTTGGGACAGGTGCACGAAGCGCCGCAAGCCAGTAGAGGAGCCTGTGCATGTCAGAGAAGAAGAGACGGCCGTTTGATTTGCCGCCTGTCTGGCTTGTTGCGATGTTGGCTTTGGCTTGGACACAGGCGCGGCATTTTCCCATGGGATTGAGTTTTGGACCGGTCTGGGCGGATTTGCTTGGCGGGCTGCTTGTGGGCGGTGGCGTTTTGTTGGCGGCGCTGGCCATTGTCGAAATGCGTCGGCAACAGACGACGGTTCATCCGCATCACGACAGCGCGCGGCTTGTGCAAAGTGGCATTTTTTCGCGCAGTCGCAATCCGATCTATGTTGGCGATGTGCTGATACTGGCGGGGTTTATCCTTTACTGGGATGCGGTTCTGGCGCTGCCTTTGGTGCCGATTTTCCTTTGGGTGCTGGAGAAACGCTTTGTCATTCCCGAAGAAAATCGCCTTAGACGGAAATTTCGCGTAGATTTTGCGCGGTATTGCGAGAAAGTACGCAGATGGGTGTGATGCCGTTGCGTCGCAGAAATACGGAGCCTCGCTTGTTTGCTTGTGCAGCAATTCCGGTGGCGTTAAAACATTATGCAAGTGCGGTATGTGCTGCGTGAAATATTATTGCTCTGACTCTGAAGGGGGATAAGAAAGGTGAAAATAGGTACGCCAAAAGAGGTGTTTGGTGGTGAGAACCGGGTCGCGATGACTCCGGATTCTGCCAAGCAGCTCCAGAAGCTCGGGTACGAGTGCGCCATTGAAAGTCGTGCCGGTGCCGGTGCTGGGTTCTCAGATGCCGCCTATGAGGCTGCGGGTGTTGAGGTCATCAAGACCGCCGCGGCGCTCTGGAAAGAGGTCGACATCGTCGCAAAGGTGCGTCAGCCAGACGCCACCGAGCTGAAGCGCCTGACCAAGGACAAAACGCTGATTTCCTTCTTCAACCCAGCGGGCAACGAAGAAGGTATGGAAGCGGCGAAGGCCAAGGGCGCCAACGTGATTGCCATGGAAATGGTGCCACGTATTTCGCGCGCGCAGAAGATGGATGCGCTGTCCTCTATGGCCAACATCGCCGGCTACCGTGCAGTGATTGAGGCGGGCAACAACTTTGGCCGGTTCTTCACTGGGCAAGTGACCGCAGCCGGTAAAGTGCCGCCTGCCAAAGTGCTGGTTGTCGGTGCCGGTGTGGCCGGTTTGGCCGCAATCGGGACCTCGACCTCTTTGGGGGCGATCACGCTGGCGTTTGACGTACGTCCAGAAGTGGCCGAGCAGGTTGAGTCCATGGGCGCCGAGTTTGTCTATCTGGACTTTGAAGAAGAAGGCACCGATGGAGCGGCCACCGGCGGTTATGCTTCTGTGCAATCTGATGAATTCCGTGAAGCGCAGCTGGCGAAGTTCCGTGAACTGGCCCCAGAAGTGGACATTGTGATCACCACCGCGTTGATCCCGAACCGCGAAGCGCCGGAGCTTTGGACCAAAGATATGGTCGAAGCGATGAAGCCGGGGTCCGTGATTGTGGACCTCGCGGCGGAAAAAGGCGGCAACTGTAAGCTGACCGTGATGGACGAGAAGATCGTGACCGAGAATGGCGTGACCATCATCGGCTACACCGACTTCCCATCGCGTATGGCGGCGCAGTCTTCCAGCCTCTATGCGACCAATATCCGTCACATGATGGCCGACCTGACCCCTGAGAAAGACGGTCAGATTGTGCATGACATGGAAGATGACGTGATCCGTGGCGCGACCGTGACGTTTGAAGGTGACATCACCTTCCCGCCACCCCCACCAAAGGTCCAGGCGATTGCGGCCAAGCCCAAAGAGGTGGTGCCGGAGCTGACTCCGGAAGAAAAGCGCGCGCAGGAAATTGCGGCGTTCAAACAGCAGACCAAGCAGCAGGTTGCCCTGTTGGGCGGCGGCGGCGCGTTGCTGTTGCTGGTTGGTCTTGTGGCGCCAGCAAGCTTTATGCAGCATTTTATCGTGTTTGTGCTGGCCTGTTTTGTCGGCTTCCAGGTGATCTGGGGTGTCGCCCACTCGTTGCACACGCCGCTGATGGCTGTGACCAACGCGATCTCCTCGATCATCATCTTGGGGGCGCTTATGCAGATTGGCTCCGGCAGTTTCCTGGTGATCCTGCTTGCCGCGCTCTCTGTTTTCATGGCCGGGATCAATATCTTCGGCGGTTTCCTCGTGACACGGCGTATGCTCGCCATGTTCCAGAAGTCCTAAGGAGGTCGCGCTATGGAATACGGTTTTACGACCGCCGCTTACGTTGTTGCGGCAGTGCTCTTCATCCTCTCCTTGGGTGGTTTGAGCAATCAGGAAAGCGCGAAACGCGCGGTGTGGTACGGCATTGTCGGCATGGCGCTGGCGGTGTTTGCGACGCTGATCGGCCCGGGTGCAGGCCTGTGGTGGCTGTCCATTCCGCTGATCGCGGGTGGTGGCGTGATTGGCTATCAGCTGGCGTCCAAGGTCGAGATGACCCAGATGCCGGAACTGGTGGCTGGTATGCACGCGCTGGTGGGTTTGGCCGCGGTGTTTGTGGGCTACAACGCGCACTTTGAGATCGGCAACGCAGCAGATGCGGTTGCGGCTGGCGCGGACGCGGTGAAAGAGCTGGGCACTTTTGGTCAGTTGATTGCCAAGAAATCTGCGGTTGAGATCAACATTCTGTTTGTTGAATTGAGCCTTGGTGTCTGGATCGGTGCGGTGACCTTCACGGGCTCTGTGATTGCCTATGGCAAGCTGTCGGGCAAGGTGACATCCAATGCCGAGAAACTACCGGGCGGTCACCTGCTCAATGCAGCGGCGGCGGGTCTCTCTCTGCTCTGCCTGATCTGGTACCTGAACTCTGGCGGCTTCTTCCCGCTGTTTGTTCTGACCATTGCGGCGCTGTTCATCGGCTATCACCTGATCATGGGCATCGGTGGCGCAGACATGCCAGTGGTTGTGTCCATGCTGAACAGCTACTCCGGCTGGGCCGCAGCGGCGATTGGTTTCTCGCTGGGCAACGACCTTCTGATCGTTGTAGGTGCCCTTGTGGGCTCCTCCGGTGCGATCCTGTCCTACATTATGTGTAAGGCGATGAACCGCTCCTTTGTGTCGGTGATCCTTGGTGGCTTTGGTGGGGCGTCTGGTCCTGCGATGGAAGTCGAAGGGGAGCAGATTGCGATTGAGGCCGATGGCGTGGCGGCTGCATTGGAAGATGCAGACAGCGTTGTGATCATCCCAGGCTACGGCATGGCGGTGGCACAGGCCCAGCAGAACGTGGCGGAGCTGACCCGTCGTCTGCGCGCCAAAGGCAAGAACGTGCGCTTTGCGATCCACCCGGTTGCGGGGCGTCTGCCAGGGCACATGAACGTGCTCTTGGCCGAAGCCAAGGTGCCGTATGACATCGTGCTGGAGATGGACGAAATCAACGATGACTTCCCGGAAACGGATGTGGCCATCGTGATTGGCTCCAACGACATCGTGAACCCGGCAGCACAGGAAGATCCAAACAGCCCAATCGCGGGCATGCCGGTTCTGGAATGCTGGAAAGCGAAGCAGGTGTTTGTGTCCAAGCGTGGTCAGGGTACCGGTTACTCGGGCATCGAGAACCCCCTATTCTTCAAAGAGAACACACGCATGTTCTACGGGGACGCGAAGGCCAGCCTCGACAAACTGCTGACCATGATCGAGTGATCTATCTGACATCGCGAATAGAAAGGGCGCCTGACATCAGGCGCCTTTTTTGTTGTGAAACAGGAAAATTTGCGGGGGAGCCCAAGAGTGTGCCAAGCTACCTAGAAGGGAAAGACGTATTTGGCGCTGGCTCTTTGAGGCGCTTCCGGAAGTTCGATTTTGTTTGAGAGTATTTGTGGAGGTACTATGAGAAGATTATCTTACACAGCGGCCGCGGCGGTTTTGGGAGGCTCTATCACTGCAGGGGAAGCGCTATCGGAAGAGTGGTCTTATCGCGCGTCGGTGTACCTTTATATGCCGGAGACACAGACCGGATTGGACACGCCCGCTGGCAGTGTCGAGGCCACGCTCAGTTTCAAGGACGCGCTGGAAAACCTCAATGTGGCCTTCATGGGGGCATTTTCTGCGAGCCGGGGGCCGTGGACGCTGGTGACAGATTATAACTTCACCGATCTGACGTTTTCCAACGCTACGCCGGGCCCAGCCTATTCCGGCTTGGACGCAGATCTAAAAACCCAATACCTGAGCGCATATGCACTTTATCAGGTGCGAGACAGCGCAGAAATGAGGGTGGATGTGGGCGCAGGTTTGCGTTGGTTCAGCACGGACACGCGTTTGACATTGCAACCGGGGACCTCCCCGCAAGAGGTGCGGAGCACCGACCAAAGCTGGGTCGATCCGCTGATTGCTGCGCGGATCAGAGTGCCTCTGTCTGATCGGTGGAATTTCATGGGTATGGTGGACTACGGCGGTTTCCGCTCGGGCAGTGAGACGTGGCAGGTGCTGGCCACAGTGGAGTATTCCTTTGCAAACAATTGGAATGTGGTAGGTGGCTATCGCTATATCTCGTTTGATCACGAGGTGGATAATGGCGACTACAGTTTCAGCCAATCTGGCCCATTGCTTGGGGTCACTTATGAGTTTTGACGCCGAGTAGGAGCTGTGGGCGAAGACATATGAGCCAACGCCCGCTTGCCAGATTATGCGGTTTGTAGGCGCGTTTCCTGCCGCAAAAGCGTAAAGGATGCCCCCACGATCAACGCGGCCCCCAGCCACAGGCTGCCGGGTGGGGCGTAGCCAAAGACAACCAAGCCAAGGCCGACGTTGAAAGGCAGTTTGAGATGGTCAAAAGGCTGTAGGTAGGCTGCGTCGGCAATGCTGTAAGCTCGCGCCAGAGCATATTGCGCGAGGGCGGTGAAGAAGCCTGCGCTCACCAATAGCAAACCGGCGGTGGTGCCTTCAAAGCCAAGGCCAGTGTCCAACGCGAGACCGGCATTGATCGGAGTGAGCAGTATCAACAAGTAGAGTGTGAGTGTGGCCGGGCTTTCCGTCGCGCTCATTTGTTTGGTCATCAAGCTGGTCAGCCCCCAGAAGACAGCTGCGCCCACCGGGTAGAGCGCGTAAGGCGTGAAGGTATCTGACCATGGGGCCAGGATGATCATACCGCCGATGAAACCGATCACGACTGCTGCCCAGCGGTGTAGTGACACCTGTTCCCCAAGCCACAGGCCCGCGAGGACGGTGACAAAGAACGGCGAAAGCATGATCAGGGCAATGGCCTGCCAGATCGGCACATGCGCAAGGCCGGTGACCCAGAGCTGCACGCCAATCACGGCGCAACCCACACGCAGTAGGTGTTTTGGCAGAGCCTTGGTGCGCAAGGCGTCAGGAGATCTGAAGATCATCCACGGCACCAGCCAGAGCGTGGCAATGAGGTATTGCCAGAAGGCGACGCGGGTGGGAGGCAGGCCCATTTTCATGGTGCCCCATTGTACAATTGTGTTGACCAGTGCGAACAATAGTCCGGCAAAGATCATCAGAAGTGCGCCGGCGGTGGCCGGGCGGGTGTTTGCAAAAATGCGAGTCATGGCGTTGTCCTTTCTTTCCTCACGCACACAACTCAAGGCAGACAGGACAAGCCAAACAGTGCCGTTGCCAGCCCTGTTTGGGTTCTTCCCGCTCTCTTCCATCCGGACTGTGACCGTCGGCTCAGGAGTTGCACCTGATCTGCTGGACCCTCCCTGAGGGAGGCGCTCGCGGGCTTACAGCGCAGCTGCTTACCGCCGGTGGGGAATTCCACCCCGCCCTGAGAACGTCGCGGCCCAAATGGACCGCAAAGACCGGGATAGGCTGGGTGAGACTAGAGGGCAAGGCCCGAAATGTTAGCGATCCCATTTTGGCTATGTCCTTGGTATGCCGTGGTATTCCGCCAAGTATTTGAAAATGAACAAAAAGATTTACTTTCTTTGCGGGCGGGGTAAGTTTGGGCGCGACCAGGAGAAGACTATGTCCGCCATTCAAGATCATCCGTTGCGCTACAAGCTTGCCAACGAACTCCATGCCCGTCCCTTTCCAACTTTGACGGCTCCTTGTCGCGCGGTATTTATTGCTTGGCGCATACCGCAGGAACATGTTGGCAAGGACGCTGGGGCTGAGCTTGAGCACCTCTGCGATCTATTGGACCGGTTTGGTGCGCCGCATCCGCAGCCCGGGGCGACGCATTTCACCTGTCAGATTGGGCGGGATACGTTGAAGTGGGAACAGCATGCGGAGTTTGTCACTTACACGATGTTTCTGCCGCAGGTGAGCGCGCGGGCGTTTGATCCGGCGGATTTGGACGTGTTTCCGGAGGATTGGTTGGCCGCTGCACCGGGGCAGAGGGTGACCTCTGCGATGATCCGCGTGCAAAACATGCCCAGCGACGAGGAGATGATCTCCCAAATCTATGAGTGGTTTCTGCCGGAAACGGTGGCGGCGAACTATGTGTTGGATCGCACCTGTGTGGTGGCGACAGATTTCAGGATTGCGTCGAACGGGCACCAGAATATGGCGGTGTTTGTGGCACCGGACACAGGCGCGCGGCGCGTGGGGCGCGTGGTGCAACGGTTGTGTGAGATCGAGACCTACAAATGCATGTCGATGCTGGGCTATTTCCGTGTGAAGGCGATTTCACGAGAGCTTGGCGCGTTGGAAAACGACGCAGGTCATTTGATGGGCCATTTGCGCAGCGATCAGGGAGATGCGGCGGAGACGCTACAGTCGTTGCTGGAGTTGTCGGGAGATGTGGAACGCCTGATTGCGGACACGTCGTTTCGGTTTGGAGCGACCGGTGCTTATGAGAAGATTGTACAGCAGCGTATCAAGATTCTGCGTGAAGAGCGGTTTCACGGGCGGCAGACGTTTAGCGAGTTTATGACACGGCGCTACGATCCGGCGATGCGGACTGTGAACCATAGCGAGAGCCGATTGCAGTCATTGGCGGAGCGGGTGGGGCGCGCGGCGCAGCTTTTGCGGACCAAAGTAGAGGTATCTCGGTCCGCCCAGAACCAAGCGTTGTTGGAAAGCATGGATCGGCGGGCGGATCTGGCGTTGCGTCTGCAGGAAACTGTTGAAGGGCTGTCTGTTGTGGCGATCAGCTACTACGCGGTGTCCTTGGCGGGGTATTTTGTCTACCCGTTCGCGAAGACACTTGGCGTGAGCAAGGGCGTGGTTTTGGCGGCGCTCACCCCGGTTGTTGTGCTTGCTGTCTGGGCCATGGTTCGTCGGATCAAAGCAAAGATGCACTAAAAAAAGGCATTTGGTTTTTGTTGCGAATCAATGACTTCTCTGCGTTGCGGCAAGAAGGCAGTGCCGAGTTGCGGGCGCTCTGACAGTTAGAAATGGCAGTTTGAAGTGGGGGAAACCGGCAAAAATGGTTGAATTGAGCGGATTTCCACCAAGGGAAGCGGACAATTCATTTCCGTTCCGCAGGTTTCTTCTTATAGTCAAGGAGATGCATGCGATAAGACCTGCACGCGCTCAGGGAGATAGACACCGATGATCCGTTCGGAATTGATTCAGAAAATTGCAGACGAAAACCCACACCTCTATCAGCGCGACGTGGAGCGCATTGTGAATACGATCTTTGAAGAGATCACCGACGCAATGAGCCGTGGCGACCGGGTGGAACTGCGGGGCTTTGGAGCGTTTTCCGTCAAACAGCGTGACGCCCGTGTTGGGCGCAACCCGCGTACTGGTGAATCGGTAGAGGTGGAAGAGAAGCATGTGCCGTTCTTCAAGACCGGCAAGCTTTTGCGAGATCGTTTGAACGGAAAGTAAGCTATGCGTTACATTCGCTATGCATTTCTCGGCGGCTTGGCTGTCGTGCTGATCGCGGTTGCTTTGGCCAACCGCGATATCGTCACTTTGACATTGTTGCCTGCAGTGGCCGAGGAATGGTTTGGCATCAACCACGCCGTTGAGGTGCCTCTGTTTGCGGTGATCTTTCTGGCCGTCATTTTTGGCGTGATCATTGGGTTTGTTTGGGAATGGTTGCGGGAGCATCGTCATCGTGCAGACAAAACCAAGGCGGAAAAGGAACTGCACAAAACGCAACGTGAGGTGCGTCGTCTGAAGGGCCGTGAGGCGGAGAAGAAAGACGAGGTGCTGACGCTTTTGGAAGAGGCAAGCTGAGCGCTTTGCTTTGACCGCGAGGTCATGTAGGTCCACGTCATGGATATTCGTGTCAAGATATGCGGGCTAAAAGAGCCCGCGCATGTGGCTGCGGCGGCGGAAGCGGGCGCGGCCTATGTGGGCTTTGTTTTCTTTGAGAAGTCACCGCGCAACGTCAGTATTGCACAGGCGCGGGATTTGGCTGTCGAGGTCCCTGTGGGGGTCGCCAAAGTGGCGCTGACCGTGAATGCGGATGATACCTTTTTGGACCAGCTGGTCGAGACGGTGCCACTGGATATGTTGCAGCTGCATGGTAGTGAAAGCCCGGAGCGTGTGGCCGAAGTGCGCGCGCGCTTTGGTTTGCCGGTGATGAAAGCCATTGGCATTGCGGATGCCGAAGATGTGGCCAAGATCGACACCTATGGTGCGGTGGCGGACCAGCTTTTGGTGGATGCCAAGCCTCCTAAGAATGCGGATTTGCCGGGGGGCAATGGGCTGTCCTTTGATTGGCGTCTGGTGAACCGCAAATACTGGCCGCGCCCCTGGATGCTGGCAGGCGGATTGACCGCCGACAATGTGGCTGAGGCGGTCAAGATGACTGGCGCGCGCCAACTCGATCTGTCCTCAGGTGTCGAAAGCGCGCCGGGGGTGAAGGACATCGGTATGATCCGCGCCTTTATGAAGGCGGTTCAGAACGCGCTGTGACGCGCGGCGCGGATCGCGCAGCCAGAGTTTGAGCAAATCAAAGCGCCGCAATTGCCGGCGCTTTTTTAATGCATGGGCCTTGGCGCGGAAGATCTCGCGCTCTTTGGCGTAGCTGGACAGGGACTGTGGCTCAGATGGGCGGCTGGGGAGGAGATAGAAGTTCATCAGGAAAGCCTCACGTTGGGATTGGGCTTGACTACATTGCCGGTTCTAAGCTTCCATTATTAGAGTGCTTAAATGAGAGTTTGATTTCAAAAATGGAACAATTGCCACCGCTGGATGATTTGACCCTGTTTGTGGATGTGGCCCGGGAAGGGGGCTTGGCCGGAGCCGCCCGGCGCACGGGCGGCACCGTGCCAACAATCAGCCGCAAGATGACGGCCTTGGAGCGGCAACTGGGGCGCAAGCTGTTTGAACGCGGTCCGCGCGGCTATGCGTTGACCGCCGAGGGGCGCGCGGTTCTTGAACAGCTGCAGGACCTAAAAGACATTCAGGCACGGCTGACCCGCAGTCTGGGACAGCCGGATGCGGTGCGGGTACGGGTGACGGCTGGAGCTTGGACGGCGTCTTATCTGGCGAAGCGGCTGGGGGAGGTGTGGCGCAAAGACGACCCCTGGCGGTTGGAATTTGTCGAAAGCACACGCATGTTGGACATTGCGCGGCGGGATGCGGACATCGGTATCCGCAGTCGGAGGCCGGACCAGCCGTGGCTGGCGGGGCGGCGCACCTCCAAAGTCGAGTTTGCGATCTATGCGGCCTCAGATGATGTGCGTGGGTTTGTGGCGCTGAGCGCGGATGGGCCGCTGACGCCTTCGGTGCGTTGGGTGCGGGGAAACCATGGCGGCGAGATCATCACAACCGCCTGTGAAGAGGGCACGCTGGTGGATTTGGCGGTGTCTGGCGTGGGGCGCGTGGTCATGCCGACCTTTGTGGCTAGCCGGGTGCCAGGCTTGAAACAGGTGGCGCCGGTCATTCCTGAGTTGTCCCATGATGAGTGGCTGGTGTGCCACCACGAGGCACGCCACGATCCGCCTATTCGGGCGGCGTTGGAGGCAGTGGCAACGCTTCTGACATCCAAGTCACTGCCACCTGCGTAGTCTGAAAGTGCCCGCCGAGCAGGCAAGCCGCGCTTTGCGCTTGCGCATCCCGTGCGCGGCGTTTTAGGTACAAGCGACGCAAGGGAGAGACGCATATGTCCAACGATCTTTTCAACAGCTTCATGACCGGTCCCGACGAAAATGGCCGGTTTGGCGATTTTGGTGGGCGGTTTGTCAGTGAAACGCTGATGCCGCTGATCCTTGATCTGGAAGCGGAATATGAAAAGGCCAAAGGTGATCCGACCTTTTGGGCGGAGATGGACGATTTGTGGAAGCACTATGTGGGCCGTCCAAGCCCGCTCTATTTCGCCGAGCGCATGACTGAAAAGCTGGGTGGTGCGAAGATTTACCTCAAGCGTGACGAGTTGAACCACACCGGCGCGCATAAGGTGAACAACGTGCTGGGCCAGATCATTCTCGCACGTCGCATGGGAAAAACCCGGATTATCGCGGAAACCGGTGCGGGGCAGCACGGTGTGGCGACAGCCACAGTCTGCGCGAAGTTTGGCCTCAAGTGTATCGTTTATATGGGCGCGCATGACGTGCAGCGCCAGGCGCCCAACGTGTTCCGCATGCGCCTGTTGGGCGCAGAGGTTGTGCCGGTGACGTCCGGTCGTGGCACGTTAAAAGACGCGATGAACGATGCGCTGCGCGATTGGGTGACCAACGTGCATGACACTTTCTACTGCATCGGTACGGCGGCTGGTCCGCATCCGTATCCAGCCATGGTGCGTGATTTCCAGTCGATCATCGGCAAAGAGGTGCGCTGGCAGTTGGCGGAGCAGGAAGGCGAAGGTCGCCTGCCGGACACTGTGATTGCGGCGATTGGCGGTGGGTCCAACGCGATTGGTCTGTTCTACCCGTTCCTCGACGAAAAATCCGTCAACATCATCGGGGTTGAGGCCGGTGGTCGCGGTGTGAATGACAAGATGGAGCACTGCGCGTCGCTGTCCGGCGGCCGTCCGGGCGTGCTGCATGGCAACCGTACCTATCTGTTGCAGGACGACGATGGTCAGATCCTTGAGGGCTATTCCATCTCGGCTGGTCTGGATTATCCGGGCATCGGGCCGGAGCACAGCTGGCTGAACGATATTGGTCGGGCACAATATGTGTCGATCACCGACAAAGAAGCGCTGGAGGCGTTCCAGTTCTCGTGCTCGATGGAAGGTATCATTCCGGCGCTGGAGCCAAGCCATGCGCTGGCGCATGTGATGAAGATCGCGCCAACCCTGCCCAAAGACCACATTCTGGTGATGAACATGTGTGGCCGCGGCGACAAAGATGTGCAGACTGTGGCACGCCATTTGGGGTTTGATATGTCTGATACGGAAGGCCGCAGCGCGGACTAAACCAGCCAGGCATAAGAGCGATGCGAGCGCTCCTTTTGGGGCGCTCTTTTTTGTTTAGGTAGGGCACCTATACGAAAGAGCGTCGGCGTAACCGAATGCTTGGCGGTTTGGGCGAGGAGGTTTGGTCATCATGAGGTGAGAGGCGGCCGAGATGGTCGCAGGTTTCTCAGCTCTTTGATGAAAGGACAGCTCATGGCACCCTCTGGCGGATCAAACTCTTCCTCAAAGATGATGCGGCGCGCAAAACAGTTGGCAGAACGTATTGTCGCGTCGATGAGGGCGCAGGGGTATCTGAACATCGAGTATATACTGACTGAGCGGCAGTTGAAGATTGTGGCAAGCAAGTCTGATGGATCTCCGCAGACCACCTATCTGACGTTGCCGAAGCGGGCGTTGTACTAGGTTTGGACACGGCCTCTCGCACAATGGAGGGCTGGATGATATGTCAGTGACCCGACGCCCCAAACTTCGCTGCAATCCAGCCAATCGCTGTCGACAGCTGCGGCATGTTCAACAATTTCCTTTGGCGCATGAAACCAAGTGCACAGCGGTCGAGGTGGAGATGGTGTGCACCGAGTATCGCGTGAAACTCCAAGGTCGAGGCGGGGGTGGCGATCTTGTGCTGCCGGGGTTGCCGCAGCAAGCCACCATAGCCGCTGGTCGTGGCGAGCCGCCTCCTGACGGTAGCAAAACGCAACGTCGGTTTGTCTTGTAATGGGCTCTAAACGAAAGTTTAGGGCCCTAAACGTGCATGGCATGCGGCGCTGATTAAACCCATGGCCAATAGAGCGCGCGCAGTTTGTTGGGAATGCAGGAAGGGCCACGCCGCATCAGATCGCGGCCCAACCAACAAAGGACGTAGCATGACACGTATTCTCTTAACCTCGACCGCCATTGCGCTTGGCCTGAGCACCGCCGCCTTCGCAGACTCTTTCAAAAGCCGCGTGGAGCGGTCGTTCGAGCGGGCTGGCTATGAAGGTATCGAAGTGAACATTGAGGACGGTGTGCTGACTGTCCGGTCCACATTGGACGGCCTGGAAATAGAAAGCCTCTACGACGCGATCACAGAAGATTTGTTGAGCCATGGCGTGATTGATGAAGATGACCTCGATGACGATGACGATGACGATGACGATGACGATGACGAAGAAGATGATGACGATGATGACGGTGACGACGATGATAACGATGACGACGATGATGACGGTGACGACGATGATGACGATGGTGAAGAAGATGACGGCAACGACGATGACGACGACGATGACGAAGGCGAGGATGATGACAGCGAGGGTGAGGATTGATTGCGGCCGCCAATCCCTGATTGCTGTGTGAAATGAAGATGTTTCGTGGTAGGCACTCCCAACGCTTACACGGCAACTATCCGGCGCCGCAGACTTGCGGTGCCGGTTTCTGGTGGAAGGTATCCATGGTCAAATCTGGAAAAACTATGTCTGCGCTTGCTTTTGCGGGGATGCTCTTGGCGTCGCCGGTTTTGGCGGATGGGCGCGTAGATGCGATCACGCAGCAATTGGCCGCGCAGGGCTACGACCAGATAAAGGTCTCAAAGACGTTTCTTGGACGGGTGCGGGTTGAAGCGCAGCGAAAAGGGCTTGAGCGAGAGATCATTTTCAATCCACGCACTGGTGAAATCCTCAGGGATTATTGGGAAGTCGAGGAGGATGACGACAGCGACTGGCTGCTCGGAGGGGACACGTCCAAAGATCGTGGGGATGCCAATGGCGGTGATCCTGACGAAGAGGACCATGACGGACCAGAAAACGATGACGAGGAGGACGAGAGCGACACTGACGAGGAAGATGGTGACGACAGCGATGACGATGACGATGACCACGGTGGCGATGATGACGGCGGGGACGATGATGGGGACGATGATGACTGATCCTCAAGTCCGCGTGACTGTCGGGAGGCATGCTTCGTGAAACGTCATATCCTGCTCTTTGCGTTGGTCGTTTTGCAGGGCGCCTGTGCTGTCTTTTTTGTTGCGGACATTATGCTCACCGTGTTCGGCGCACGCTCCGCACCGATCAGTTGGCAGACCCGGGAACTGCTTGAGATTGGCGCGTCTCTGGGGCTGGTTTTGGGCGTGGTGCTTGGTTGGCTCGCGCTGCGGCGCACCCTGGCGCAAAAAGAACGGGCAGAGGAAAGCCTACGTGGTGTGCAGAGCGCATTTCGAGAGCATTTGGAGACGACCTTCACGCATTGGAGGCTGACACCGGCGGAGCGCGATGTGGCGCTTTTCACCATCAAAGGTCTGTCGATCCAAGAGATTGCCGGATTGCGAAACACTTCGGAAGGCACGGTCAAAGCACAGAGCAATGCGATTTACCGAAAGTCCGGAGTGAGTGGGCGGGCGCAGTTGCTTAGCCTGTTTTTGGACGACTTGTTGGCGGAAGACGCGGAAAGTCATTCCTGAAATAGGGTCTTGGCCTACTTGGTTAGGTTGACGTCATGTTCCTGCAAAATCCGCATAGGGACAACGTCGAGCGCGCGCAGATGCGTGGCGGCGAGATTGACCTTGGGGGCGCAGCCTTCGTCGTGCGCCTGTAGGAAGCGGGCGGCACACAGACACCATTGGTCACCTGGATTTAGGCCTGCAAAATTGAACTCCGGGCGCGGGGTGGAGAGGTCGTTGCCGACGTATTTGGAGTAGGCAAGAAACTCCGCCGTCATAACAGCGCAGACCGTGTGGCTGCCTTGATCCTGCGCGCAGGTGTTGCAGTGCCCGTCACGGAAATAGCCGGTCAGGGGATCGGTGGAGCAGGAGGCGAGCGTATCGCCAAGCACGTTTACGGAAGCGTCTTTTTCTACCATGCGCAGAGCTTTGCACAGCGGGCGGCCCGCAGGCAACGGTCATGCGCCTATGACGGTGCGGAAAAACTTAAATGGCTGTTCAAGTTTTGATTGACGGGCGTGGCGTGCGTGGCGAAGCATGACGTTTATGAAACAGATTCTTGAACCCGCCCGCCACATCGACGTGATCCATGAAACCGAGGTGTTGGTTGTTGGCTCCGGCCCCGGTGGGCTGTCAGCGGCGTTGGCGGCAGCGCGCGCAGGCGTGGAGGTCGCGCTGGTGGAGCGGTTTGGCTGCTTTGGTGGCAACATCACGGTGGTGGGTGTGGAAGGTATGCACTGGTACCGCCATGAGCAGACCGTGGAGAGCATGGGCATTCCCAAAGAGTTTGAGGATGCCGCCAAAGAGGCGGGCGCGGCGGTGCCAGAAAGCCAGTCGCTGAGTTATGAGATCGACAGTGAGGGCTTCAAGCTGGTGGCGGATCGGATGGTCGAAACAGCAGGAATCCATCCAATGCTGCACCGGGCTTTTGTGGCGCCGATCATGGAAGGCGATGAGATCAAGGGCATCATCACTGAGTCCAAAGCGGGACGCGAAGCGATTTTGGCGAAAGTGGTGATTGATGCCACTGGGGACGCAGATATTGCGCATCGGGCTGGCGCACCGTGTCAAATGGCACCACGTGAGGATCTGATGGCGGCATCGGTGATGTTCCACCTCGCCGGGGTGGACAAGACCGCCTTTATGGAAGGCATCAAAGCCGATCCGCAGACCTACGCTGACTGGGGCGGTGGCGGAGAGTGGAACATTGAGACTTCTGGCAAAGAAGACGAGATGTTCTCACCGTTTTTGCACAAACCTTTTGCGCAGGCCATTAAGGCGGGGCTGATCCCGCCGCATCTCAACACCATCGCGGGCACCTGGGGGGCGATGCATGACAGCGGCGAGCTGACCTATATGAACCTGGTGCATCTGGCCGGGATTGACGGCACAGATCCGGACAGTCTTACGGCGGGTGAGATCGAAGGGCGCAAGCAGGCGATGCTCGCGATTGAAGCGCTCAAACGGTTCATGCCGGGGTGTGAGAACGCACGGTTGCGGAACTTTGGCATGAGCCTGGGCATTCGGGATACGCGCAAGGTGGATACGGTCTACAGCATGACCGAGATGGATGTGCGCGAGCAGGGGCGGTTTGAGGATAGCATCGGGATTTTCCCGGAGTTTATCGACGGCTACGGCATTCTGATCCTGCCCACGACCGGGCGGTATTTTGAGGTGCCTTATCGCAATCTGTTGCCGCAGGGTGTGAAGAACCTGCTGGTGTCTGGTCGTGCGACGGCAGGGCACAAGGTGGCCCATGCGGCGACGCGCAATATGGCGTGCTGTGCAGTGATCGGGCAGGGGGCTGGCGTGGCGGCTGCGCTGAGCGTGCAGCAGGCGCGCGCGCTGGACGCGTTGAACATCACGGATATTCAGACGGAACTGGCGCGGCAGGGCGCGCGGGTGCACTAAGACGACGCGCAGCGAGGCAACTTGTCAGACGTGGTCTGGAAACGGGGGCAGGTTGCCCCCGCATTGGTCAGCGCCTATGGGGCGGTTTGTGCAATTTCGCGGAACAAGGCGATGTTGCCATCTGTTACGCCGCTTTCCTTGAATTTGCGGTCGGCGGAGTTCACTGCGATCACAACGCCATGGGGGCGGTTGATGTAGATGTATTGGCCATAGACGCCGATGCCGAAGAATTCGCCGTCGCGCGGGTCTTTGGGCATCCACCATTGGTAGCCGTAGTGCAGATTGCCCTCTTTGGTGTTGGCGCTGGGCACGGTGGCGGCGGCGAGCCAGTCGGCAGGCACGACTTGGGCGCCATTATACTCGCCGTTCTGTAGGATCATCTGACCAAAGCGGGCGTAGTCGCGGGTGCGGATGTTCAGCCCGCCGAGCACAAAGGCCACGCCTTCACCGTCAGTGACGTAGTACGGGTCTTGTTCATAGCCCAGCTTCGAGATGATCTTTTCAGATAGCAGATCGGGGATGGAACGGCCTGTGGCGCCGCGGATGACCATACCCAACACATGGGTGTCTATGGAGACGTATTGGAATTGCTTGCCGGGCTCCACGAAGGTTTCGGTGAGACCTGCAGCAAAGCCGTCCATCGTGCCGCCCATGGCAAGCACGCGGCCCATCCGGTTGATATCGCTGTTGAAATCCAGGTAGTCCTCATCAAAGGTCACACCGGAGGACATCTGCAACACATTCAGAACTGTGGTGCCGTCATAGGCTGTGCCTTTCAGAAGCGGGGCGTAGGTGGTGACCTGTTCGTTGATGTCGATCAGGCCTTCGGCAACGACAATGCCCATCAGGGAGGACAGGTAGGATTTCGCCACCGACCAGCTGATCCGCAGGTCTTCGGGAGTGGTGTCCTGATAGTAGCTTTCATGCACCTTCTGGCCGTCTTTGAGCACCACAATGCCGGTTACGGCGCGCTCCTTGGTCCAGCTGTCAAAGCTCGCGGGCATGGTCATGTCGGTGCCGTTGGGCAGGGCGCTGACTGCTGCGTCGCCTTTGGCAATCCCGGCGGAGAGGAAGAGCGTGTCCATGTTGGAGAAATTGGAGACAATCTTCTCCTCGGAGAACAGCGAGTTCACTGCCAGTAGGCGGGTGATCTCTTCGCGTTTGAATGCATAGACTGTCAATGCCGCCAGGATCAGCATCAACAGGATGCGGCCAAGCCATTTTCCAAAGGTGCGCATATGTGGGGTCCCCTCCCTAGTTTTGTTGGACGGAGTTGAGCATTAAGCGGCAGTGGGCAGCAACGGTGACGTTAGGGGAGTTTGGCGGGCGCTTGCCATTCCACCCAACGGCCGTGGAAGTCGGCGCGGCCCAGAGGGATTGTGTGGTTGCCCGGCCAGAGGCGCAGGGTGAGGGCGGCGCCGTGTGTGATGTCGTCTGCTTCGTAGGATAGCCACGCGAGGGGGGTGGCCTCGGAGGCCTGGGCACCGGCGGCCACCATTAAGGCGGTGCCGTGATCTTGGCGATCCGTAGGGAAGTATTGCCAAGCCACGGTGGAGTAGACCATGTGCAACTCGCCTGTTTTTGGCGCAGTAAGGCGGCGCTCCAGCCAGGAGATGGCGTCGTCTTGGTCAAGGTCAGCGGTGTTCAGCGCGATCGCCGCTTGTGTGCGCAGCAAGCGCTCTTCCTGATCGGCCCAGAGGTAGCTTTGAAGGCGTAAAGCATCGTCGGGATCGGCGCTGTTGAGTGGGTTGAGGTCGACGCCGCGGCGGTTTGAGATGGTTACGTCTGTTGCGGGTGGGAGCGGGCCGGTCCATTGCGGCGCGAGCGTCACTGTGCTTTGTGGACCGTAACCGTTACCGACATTGAGGTGGAACTGATCAAACATCAGGTTCAGACCGGCGGAGGCACCCAGTTCCGAAAGCTTGATGGGCAGGTTGAAGCGGTCCGCTAGCAGATGCGCGGTGGCGATGAGCACGGCGGAGCGGCGCACCTCGTTGGTTTGCGGGGCGTGGGTGATCCAATCAGTGAGAAAGGCGTCGTGGCTGTGGAGCGCAGTCAGGACCGCATTTTGCAGGGCGGCGGCATCGCTTTGGTTGGGCGGGTAGACAGCGGTGAGGCCTGCGTCTTTGCCTTGTAGAACCAAAGCATGCAACCCGCCCGCGATGCGCAGCGGCAGGCTATGGCCTTTGGGACTGATGTCGCCCGCAAACGTGGCGCATTTGGTGGCGAGGGCGGTGTCCTCTGGCCAATGTTCCGAAAGTAGGCGCAGCAGGCGGCCCATAAACAGGCTATCGAGCGCCTCGCAGCTCTCGGCTTGCGACAAAAATGCAGCTTTCAGCGCGCTCAAGAGAATTTATCCATGAGTTTTTGCAGGGGGCTGCGGCTGTCCTCGGTGGGCTCCGGCGTTGGGGCCAGCTTCGTCTTTGATGTCTCGGCCTTAGGCTCCGGTTTGGCTTTGGCGTTTGGATTGCTTTCGCCGGTGGAGGGGCGCGGTGGGTTGAGGCGCATGGCGACCGCGTTGGAGAACTTGGCGGTGTCGCCGGCCGCAAGATGGGCCGCGCCGTCAGAAATGCCGCGCAGCATGTCATTAAGCCAATCCTGATCCATCTTGTGGAAATCATGCAGCACATAGCGGCTGACCAAATCCTTTTGACCCGGGTGGCCAATACCCATGCGCACGCGTCCATAGGCCTCGCCGATGTGCTGGTGGATGGAGCGCAGGCCGTTGTGACCGGCGTGACCGCCGCCCATCTTGTACTTCAACTTACCGGGTTTCAGGTCGAGCTCGTCATGAAACACCACCACATCAGCCGGGGTGAGTTTGTAAAACCGCATGGCCTCACCGACGGATTGCCCAGACAGGTTCATGAAGGTTTCTGGCTTGAGCAGGAGCACCTTTTCGCTGCCCAAACGGCCCTCGGTGAGCGCGCCCTGAAATTTGCCTTTGAAGGGCGCAAAGCCGTGATCGGAGGCGATCTGATCCATCGCCATAAAGCCGATGTTGTGGCGGTTCTGCGCGTATTTGGATCCCGGATTGCCAAGGCCAACAAAGAGTTTCATGAGGTCTGCTCGCGTAAGTTTCTGCAGCGCAATATAGCTTTGCCGGCGGGGAGAGGCAAATCACTCGGCTGGGGTGGCCTTATCGCCTTGGCAGCGGGAGAGGTGGTCTGTGTCGTGCAGTTTGAGTTTGCGCGAGGCGGTGAAATCCTGTCGCACGTGGTCCCACCAAGCGCCAAGATAGCTGCGCTCTGCCTCGGCGTGAAACACTTCCGGTGCAGTGCGGTGCAGGGTCGGCAGGCGGGTCCAAGGCACGTTGGGGAAAGAGTGGTGCTCGTTGTGATAGCCGGTGTTGAACAGCAGCCAGTTGATCGGGCCGTAGGTCGAGCGCGTCGGGTTCACGTCGTCGTCGCCGGGATGTTCAGTGAGCGATTGGCCGAGGTTGGAGATGCCCAATTTGCCGAGAAAGAAGGAAAGCGACCAGAGGTGGTAGAGCAGGGCCCACGGACCCAGCAAGACTAGCAAGAGAAGGTTGGAGAGCGCGGAGACCAAGATGTAGGGGCGCATTTCGGCGGATGTGGCCGAGGTGCCGGTGAAGCGCGGTTGCGGGTCGCGCACCGGGCGGCCGGAGGCTTTGGCGTAGAGCGGTGGCAGAATTTTGTCAGCGATGAAGAGGGAGCCAAGTGGCAGGGCGTGCAGGAATAGCGTCAGGGCGGTGAGCAGTTTTTGCAGCACGGGATGGGTGCGGCCAATGGCAAAGCGGGCTTGCAGGGCGCAGAGGTCTTCGTGCTCATAGTCGTTGTCATAATCGCCCACAAAAGGATGGTGGCTGGTGGCGTGTTGGTGTTGATAGATGAGCTGTTTGCCGTAGGAGGTCAGGATAAACTCCAGCCCGAGGTCAAAGGCCAGCTTGGGGGCAGGGTCGCGGAACACCAGCTTGTGGCAGGTTTCGTGAATGAGACTGGCAGCAGAGTGATACACCAACTGCCCGATCAGAAAGGCGGTGAGTCCGATCACCCAGATGGGTTGACTAGAGACAAGCCAGGCGATGCTCCAATGTACGGCCAGCAACACCGGCAAGGTCAAGGCCGTGAGCGGTTGTGTGCCGGACAGCGCCGCCAGCTCCGGATGTGCCGCAAGCGCCTCCTTGCGCATCTCGTTGTGGCGGCGGGACTGGGGCGAAATGCCTTTTGGGCGCGTGGGCTGGGCTTGGGTGGTCATCACAAAAATAGGCTCACAAAAATCGATGCCTTACCCTGACGCGGCCCAAAGGTGGGGTCAATGCCCGGGCTTCTTCTAACTCCACATATCCCGGGGAAGGCGCATTGAAAATGCGCCTGGGGCAGCGCCCCTGAGGCTCAAGGCATCGCCTTGAGCCCCCTGTGTGCCGCGCATCTGCCCCGCAGAGTCGTTGTGCGGTTTTTCGCACAAGTCCCAAGAGCGCTGTGCGGGAAATCGCACGGGTGGTGGTTTCCCGCGCCGGTCAGTCTACCAAGCTTCCGGTATAACCATATGCAAAGAAACAAAATAACCGAGTGATAAGCGCAAAGGTAAAGAAACTGTTGAGCGGGCTTTCGCCGACAGTCACAGTTTTGTCATCGCACGCTTTAGGGGCGTGAGGAGGACATCGGACAAATTCTGGGAGGAAACCGATATGAAATTTCTGACAACTGCCGCCACCGCGCTGGCGCTGACCGTGACCGGTGCGAGCTTTGCGTCCGCCGCTTGTGACGACGGCGAGATCGTTGTGAAGTTCAGCCACGTGACCAACACCGACAAGCACCCAAAAGGGATTGCGGCGTCGCTGCTGGAAAAGCGCGTGAACGAAGAGATGAACGGCAAGATGTGCATGGAGGTTTTCCCGAACTCCACGCTCTATAACGACAACAAAGTTCTGGAAGCTATGCTGCAGGGCGACGTTCAACTGGCCGCGCCTTCGCTGTCCAAGTTTGAAAAGTTCACCAAGCAGTTCCGCCTGTTTGACCTGCCATTCATGTTCAAAGACGTGGCAGCCGTGGACGCATTCCAAGCGTCTGAAAACGGTCAGGCGATGCTGGACAGCATGCAGCGCCGGGGTCTGCAGGGTCTGGGCTACTGGCACAACGGCATGAAACAAATGTCTGCAAACGTGCCGCTGAACGTGCCTTCTGATGCAAACGGCCTGAAGTTCCGCGTGCAGTCTTCTGACGTTCTGGTTGCACAGATGGAAGCCATGGGTGGCTCCCCACAGAAGATGGCCTTTTCCGAAGTCTACGGCGCTCTGCAGCAGGGCGTTGTGGACGGTCAGGAAAACACCTGGTCCAACATCTACGGCAAGAAGTTCTTCGAAGTGCAGGACGGTGTTACCGAAACCAACCACGGTATTCTCGACTATCTGGTTGTGGCCTCTGTGGACTGGCTCGACAGCCTGCCAGCGGATGTGCGTGAGCAGTTCCTGACCATTTTTGCCGAAGTGACCGAGACCCGGAACGCAGAATCCTACGCGGTGAACCAGGCGGCGAAACAGTCGATCATCGACGCAGGTGGCACAATTCGCACCCTGTCTGCAGAGCAGCGTCAGGAGTGGGTCGACACCATGAAGCCGGTTTGGGACAAGTTCTCCGACGATGTTGGTCAAGACAACATCGATGCGGCACAGGCGATCAACGCCTCCATGTAAGTCATTGACTTAACTTCAAATCACAGAGCGGGCGGGCCGCAAATGGCCCGCCCGTTTTGCCAACAAAAACACTCACGGGACGCGGGACAATGCAAACCAAGCATACCTTTGTGGACCGGATTGAAGAAACGCTGATCGCGTTTTTTCTGGGCATGATGACATTGATTACCTTTGCCAATGTGATTGCCCGGTTCGGTTTTAACTCCAACATTCTATGGGCCTTGGAAGCGACGGTCTTCCTGTTTGCCTGGCTGGTGCTTCTGGGCGCCTCTTATGCGGTCAAAAAACATGCGCACCTGGGCGTAGATGTGATCATCAATATGGTTAGCCCGGCTGTGGCGCGCATCATCGGCCTGATCGCGGCGGCCGCCTGTCTGGCCTATGCGGTGCTGATGCTGAAAGGCGCCTATGACTACTGGGCGGTTTTTGCCGACCTGCCGCCAACCTCCGGCCGCTGGTTCCCAACCGGCTTTGCCGAGAAGTTCCGCAGCCAGTCCTTCTATGAGGTACAGGACGTGCCGATGATTGGTGTGTTTCAGTTCCTCGAGGACCTGATCAACTACGGCGACGAGTACGAAAAGCTTCCCAAAGTGGTGCCGTATATCGTGCTGCCAATTGGCATGCTGCTGCTGACCTACCGCTTTTTTCAGGCGACCATGCAGATTTTCCGTGGTCAGACTGACCGCCTGGTGGCGAGCCACGAGGTGGAAGACGAAATTGAAGAAGTGCGTGCACTTCAAGGGGAGCACGACTGATGGAAGTTGTTCTACTATTCTCCATGGTCATTGGCCTCTTGCTGATCGGTGTGCCGATCGCGGTGTCCCTTGGCCTCAGCTCGATCCTGTTCCTGCTTTTCTTCTCGGATGCCACCTTGGCCTCTGTTGCCGGCACGCTGTTTGAAGCCTTTGAAGGCCACTTCACCCTGTTGGCGATCCCGTTCTTCATCTTGGCGTCGTCCTTCATGACCACCGGTGGTGTGGCGCGGCGGATCATCCGCTTCTCCATCGCTTGTGTGGGGCACTTGCCCGGCGGTTTGGCGATTGCGGGTGTGTTTGCTTGTATGATGTTTGCGGCGCTGTCTGGATCATCTCCTGCGACGGTTGTGGCCATCGGCTCCATCGTGATCGCGGGGATGCGTCAGGTGGGCTACTCCAAGGAGTTTGCCGCCGGTGTGATCTGTAACGCGGGTACATTGGGCATCCTGATCCCGCCGTCCATCGTGATGGTGGTTTATGCGGCGGCTGTGGAAGTCTCCGTGGGCCGGATGTTCCTTGCCGGGGTTATTCCGGGTCTGATGGCGGGTCTGATGCTGATGATTACCATCTACGTCATGGCGAAGGTCAAGAACCTGCCAAAAGGCGACTGGCTGGGCTGGGGGGAGATTCTTGCTTCCGGGCGGGACGCCGCGTTTGGCCTGTTCCTGATCGTGATCATTCTGGGTGGTATTTACGGCGGTGTGTTCACACCAACCGAGGCGGCGGCAGTTGCGGCGGTCTATGCCTTCCTGATTGCCTGTTTTGTCTACAAGGACATGGGGCCATTGGCGGCTGAAAATAACGGCGGCCAGAAGGTCTCCTTGTTCAAAAAGCCTTATGCGCTGTTGACGGCCTTTGTGCATGGCGACACCAAACACACACTGTTTGAAGCGGGCAAGCTGACCATCACGTTGCTCTTCGTGATCGCCAACGCTTTGATCCTGAAACATGTTCTGACCGAGCAGCAAGTGCCGCAGCAGATCGCAGGGGCGATGCTGGACGCGGGCTTTGGGCCGGTGATGTTCCTGATTGTGGTGAACGTGATCCTGCTGATCGGCGGTCAGTTCATGGAGCCATCGGGTCTCCTGGTGATTGTGGCGCCGCTGGTGTTCCCGATTGCCATCGAACTGGGCATTGATCCGATCCACTTGGGTATCATCATGGTGGTGAACATGGAGATCGGGATGATCACGCCGCCAGTGGGTCTCAACCTGTTTGTGACTTCGGGCGTGGCCGGGATGCCGATGATGTCTGTGGTGCGGGCGGCGCTGCCGTTCCTCGCAGTGCTCTTCGTCTTCTTGATTATGGTGACCTATATTCCATGGATTTCGACATTCTTGCCGAACACCTTCATGGGGCCGGAAATCATCACCAAGTAGGTCCGGTGAGTAAGTGGTGCGTTACCGCGCGCTCTTATTCAGATGAGATGAGAGGCGACGCTCCTAAGGGGGCGTCGTTTCTTTTTGCGGGTGTCGGTGAGAGATTTTGCTGAGAAGCGGTTCAGGGGCTGCTGCGCCCTGAACGCGCCTTGTCCAGTGAGTGGTTTGAGCGGCCCGCGTCAAGGCCATGCCGCTGCGCGCGCGCCTTGACCCGGCCCGCGCAAACGCGGGCTGATTACGCAGCGTCGAGCGCGGTGATGATGGCGCTGAAATCGCTTGCCTTGAGGCTGGCGCCGCCGACAAGTGCGCCGTCCACGTTGGAGACTGCGAAGATTTCCTCGGCGTTGGTGGGTTTCACGGATCCGCCGTAGAGCAGGGGCACGGTGCGGCCGACACCTTCACCAAAGCGGCGTTCCAGACGCATACGCATGAAGTCGTGTACCTCGCCGATCTGGCTCATGGTTGGGACTTTGCCGGTGCCAATGGCCCAGATCGGCTCATAGGCCACCACGAGGTTTTCGCCGGTCGCGCCGTCGGGGATCGACCCAGCCAACTGCCCGCCGATGATGTCCAGCGTGTTGTCGGCTTCGCGTTCTGACAAGCTTTCGCCAACGCAAATCACTGTCACAAGGCCGGCTTCCCAAGCCGCTTTGGCTTTGTTGCGCACGTCTTCGTCGCGTTCGTCATGGTCTTCGCGGCGCTCAGAATGGCCGAGGATAACGTGGGAAGCGCCAGCGTCCTTGAGCATGTCGGCTGCGATATCCCCGGTATGAGCGCCGCTGGCATTGGCGTGACAGTCCTGTCCGCCGATCGCGACAGGTCCAGCGACGTCTTTGGCGCGAGAAATCAGCGTGGCGGGGGGGCAGATCAGGATGTCGGTTTTGTCTGAAGTGGACAGGGCCGCGAGCGTCTCAAGTTCCGCCAAAGCGGCCGCTGTGCCATTCATTTTCCAATTGCCTGCTGCCAGCTTGCGTCGCATGACGTGCCCCTTTTGTTTGATCACATGTTGGGCAAGTCATGCGGGGGCGGGCGGCCTAGGTCAAGGCCGTTAGGTCAGTTTTGGTGCGCCGTTTGCAGCAACTTGGTCCGCAAGCTCATCCATGTCCTTGAATTTGATGGATTCGCCACAGCCGCAGGCGTCGGACACATTGGGGTTGTTGAATTTGAAGCCGCTTTCCAGAAGCGAGACTTCGTAGTCAATTTCCGTTCCGAAGAGGAACATCTGGGCCATGGGAGCAATCATCACCACGGCGCCGTCTTTTTCGACAACCTCGTCATGCGGATCGCGGTCGGTCACGTAGTCCATGGTGTACTCCATGCCCGCGCAGCCGCCCTTTTTCACACCAATCCGCAGACCGGCGTGGCCTTCTTTGTCCATGAGCTTGGCGATCTGTTTGATCGCCGCTGGCGTCATAGTCACAGCTTGTTTTCCGGGAATGCCAAACATCGACTTTCCTTTCTAACCGTTTGAGAAGTTACATAAAGCCCAGCTCAAGGCGGGCTTCATCGCTCATCATTTCCATGCCCCAGGGTGGCTGCCAGACAAGCGCCACCTCAACAGTGCGCACGCCGCCAACACCGGCCACGGCCTCTTGCACCCAGCCTGGCATTTCACCGGCCACAGGGCAACCCGGCGCGGTCAGGGTCATGACCACATTTACGTCATTCTCGTCATTGACCAGAATCGTATAGATCAGACCGAGGTCATAGATATTCACCGGGATTTCCGGGTCATATACGCTGCGGCAGGCTTCGACGATCTGCTCATGCAGCGGGTGATCAACGCTTGATGGCGTGATCAGCGGGGTGCCTTCGACGGGATCGGTACTGGGATCGGGAGCCTGTGTCATGCTGTGTCCTGCAAAATTCCTGAGTTTTTCATATAGGAAAACTTGCAAGCGGCGTCCAGAGGGGGAGGTGAGCGAAATTGGCGCATCGGTATAACGTCGGTATCGCGTCAGTATTGCGCAGGTGCGTTTTTAGTTGCCGAGGGCAGCGTCCGGTAGGGGATCGGCACTCCATTTACAGTCGGCAGGTGGCGGGATTGCGGGGATGTCGTTGTATTTTGAAGGGACAAGCCGAATCCAAAGTTTCTCTTCCCATTCTGGATCAAGTGACAGCCATCCGCGCCATTGTCCATAAAACGCTTCGTCGGAGAGGGGGGCTGGATCAGGGGTAATCTGTGACCACAGACAAGGATGGCCAACGCGATCTTTCATGTGATCAGGCACCACAACGGAACTGTCAAAGAACGCGGTTCGCCAATCGGTGTTTTCATCAATCATGGCTTGCGGGAAATCAACAAACCGCAATGCCCCCCATTGGTTGGTGCTTGACCTAAGGTCGGTTCGCTCCAAGGAGGTGGGGGTGTCCCGCGATCCAATGAGCTGGCTCCAACTCAGTTGTGCCTGACTGAAATCCGTACCTGTCAGATCCAACTCAATAAGTTCGGCACCCAAAAGATCTGCGTTGGTAAAGTTCGCGAAAGTGAGGTCAGATTGATTCAGTTGCGCTAAATGCAGTTCTGCTTCGCTGAAATCTGCTTCCATCAAGTGTGATTTGTGGAGGTCTGTGTTGTTCAGTTTGGCCGCTTTGAAGTTCGCTCGTTGCAGAAACACGCCAAACAGGAATGCCCGGCTTAGGTCTGCCTTTTCAAGGGAGGCATCCTGAAGCTGAGTTTCTACAAGTTTTGCGCTGTGCAGGGTTGCGCGGGTGAGGTCGGCGCCTTGCATTTGAGCGTCAGACAGGCGCGCGAAGGTCATTTGTGCCCCGAGAAGGTACGCACGATGCATTTGTGCCCCGCTGAAATCCGCCCATTGCAGCTGCGCCCTTGCGAGGTTGATGGCGGGTAGGAATGCGTCCCGCAAAACAGCACTGCGGAAGTCAGGTCGTGCTTGTTTGTGGTTGCTCCATGCGGGTCGTTTAAGAGTGCTAAGTTGTGCGGAGAAACGTTGGTGCCATGCTGCGCGGAAGGCTTTTGGCTCTGGGTTTCTTTGACAGTCAGGGGCGTGGGTTGCGCACCATGTGAAGAGAAAATCTTGGCGGGCGATGTCATACGGGACCCAGTTGGTGGGGCGGGCGACGATGTCTTCGTTGTAGAGATTGAGGGAGGCGAGTGATCGGCGGTCGCCTTCGGTCATGAGGTAGCTAAGATTTGCGAATACCGCTGTCACCACAATCGTGACGATCAGTTTCCGGCTTAGCGTAATCCATGAGAAGAGACGGGGCTTGGGAGCGGCACTCATAGACCGCCATAGGTATGTCGCACTGGATATTCCAAAACCAAGAGCCACGATGAAGGACAAGGCGGAGGTAAGGCTCAGGGTGAAGTCACGTGCGGGGAGTGATTGATACCAGAATGCGCCGAGCACGGCCCAGGCCCCACACCAAACAAGAGTAATTGTCAGCAATAGCTGAGCTTGCATCATTGGTTTGGCTTTGCCGCAAGCGTCTTTCCGTCGCCAAGCGCGGCAGCGTAGTCCTAGATCGCTAACAAACCAAAGCGAGATTGCATCTTCCAGCGCAGTGTCGTTGATCTGTGAAGGTGCGGAGCTGATCGCGGCCCACAGGCGCAAAAGAGAGAGGTGTAATATTGTGTAAGTGGCAGCCACGAGAGGCGGTGCTGCGTAGAAGTAGAGATGCGTTGGTATGGTGATTTCTGTGAGAGGAAGAGTGATCGCGCGGTTGGTGCCGTAAAAGTCGATGTGCTGCAGGCTCATCAACGGGAGCCCCAAAACTATGAGAACCAAGAGCAAGCCATACCAAGCGAGGCGGCTGCTGTGGATAGCGCGATTTATGGTTTGTAAATTTGTACCCGACATGTAGCCCACCCTGAACAGAAAGTGTGGGTACCGTCATGCTGGAGATGGGGGGGTGTAAGACAGCTCTAGGGTTATTTTTAGGCAGCTGTCTTTGGTGTGTGCTCTGCAGCGCTTTTTGCGTCAGGCATTGGACGTGCCTGACGCAATATTTCAATCGTTGATGTCGTGGTTGAAGGTTTTGACTTGTCCTTTTGGGAGGGCAAACACCTTGCGTAGAACCAGCCAAGCAATGAGGCTAAGGGCGGCAAACACCAACAAGAGCATTGGAACCGACAGGAGTTGTAGCGGGCCGAGCAGAGCGACCCCAACCAAGGCGGCGCCAATGGCGAAGCCGAGGAATATGAAGCCGGGGGCCAGCACTTCGAGAATGGCCAGCACAAGTGCGGCTGCGAGCCAGACCCACCATACTGTCAGAAGGTCTGTCATGAGTTATCCTTTCAGCAGTTTGAAGGCGTCGCCAAAGGCTTCGAGTGCGGCGGCGGGCAGGACAATGGTTTGCTTGCCGTCGCCTTGGCCAAGCGCGTTCAGAGACTCTACCTGTTTCAGAGCAACTTGATATTGCGCAGCCTCGATGCCGTTGTTTTTGATCGCTTCTGCGACAACGCCGGTGGCGTAGGCTTCGGCCTCGGCCTCAATGCGGCGGGCTTTGGCGGTTTGCTCTGCCGCATAGAGTTCAGCATCCGCTTGCAGCTCGACCGCGCGCTTTTGGCCTTCGGCTTCGGTCACCTGTGCACGGCGGGCGCGTTCGGCGTTGAGCTGTTGCAGCATGGCGTCGCGGGTGGCCTGGTCGAGATTCACGTCGAGGATTTCGGCGCGGGTCACTTCGATGCCCCAGTCATCCACGGCGGTTTCTACACTGGTCTGAATCGAGCTGATCAGGCTGGCGCGGTTGGATTGCACCTCGTCGAGGTCCATTTTACCAATTTCAGCCCGCACGATACCAGCTACAGTGGTGGCGATGGCACCGTCCACGTCGCGGATGCGGTACACGGTCTTTTCCGGCTCCAGAATGCGATAGAAGACGGAGGTGTCGATTTGCACCAGCACGTTGTCTTTGGTGATGGCGTCTTGGGTGGCGTTGGGCAGTTGGCGTTCCAGAATAGAAATCTGGTGGCGCACCACGTCCAGAAACGGCACCACAAAGTTGATGCCAGGCCCAAGCACCGAGTGCAGGCGGCCAAAGCGCTCCACCACGTGTTTTTCTGATTGCGGTACGATGCGCACGCCTTTCAGAACCACCACAATCAAGAAGACTGCGGCCAGTAGGATCACGATGTTTTCAGATAGTAACGAGAAGATCAGGTCTTCGCTCATTATGCTCTCTCCCCAGAAAGTGTTTGTTATCTATGGGTTGGAATATGGTCACATTGGCGTGTTTTACAAGTTACTTGGTTCGGCGTAAGGAGGGGGAAATTTTGCGCAAACTCCCCGATGAAGGTCTCAGATGTCTGAAAAGTTTTCGTTTTCGCTGCATGCCACCGATGGCAAAGCCCGTACCGGGGTGATCAATACGCCGCGCGGCGACATCCGTACACCTGCATTTATGCCGGTGGGCACGGCGGCGACCGTGAAGGCAATGATGCCGGAAAGTGTGCGTGCCACCGGGGCGGATATTCTGCTGGGCAACACTTACCACCTGATGCTGCGCCCTACAGCAGAGCGGATTGACCGGTTGGGCGGTTTGCACAAGTTCATGAATTGGGAGCGGCCCATTCTGACGGACAGCGGCGGGTTTCAGGTGATGAGCCTCGCCGATTTGCGCAAGCTGACCGAGAAAGGCGTGACCTTTAAGAGCCACATTGACGGATCCAAACATTCGCTGACGCCGGAGCGGTCGATGGAGATCCAGAAGCTGCTCGGCAGTGACATTGTCATGTGTTTTGACGAATGTCCGGCGCTGCCGGCGGATCGGGACAGGATTGCGGAGAGCATGCGGCTGTCGATGCGCTGGGCGCAGCGCTCGCGTGATGCCTTTGGCGATCGGCCGGGGCATGCGCTGTTTGGCATTCAGCAGGGCGGGCTGGAGCAGGACTTCCGTGAAGAGAGTGCCGAGGCGCTCAAGGAGATTGGCTTTGATGGCTATGCCGTGGGTGGTCTCGCGGTTGGCGAAGGCCAAGAGAAGATGTTTGGCTGTTTGGATTACGCGCCGGACATGTTGCCTGTGGACAAGCCGCGGTACCTGATGGGCGTGGGCAAGCCGGATGACATCGTTGGGGCGGTGAAGCGCGGCATCGACATGATGGATTGCGTGTTGCCAAGCCGGTCAGGGCGGACGGGGCAAGTGTTCACGCGGCGTGGCGTGGTGAACATCAAAAACGCGCGCCATGCGGATGATCCGCGCCCCTTGGATGAGAGCTGTACTTGCCCGGCGTGTTCCAACTATTCGCGGGCCTATTTGCATCATGTGTTCCGCAGCAATGAGATGATTTCCGGCATGCTGCTGACCTGGCACAACCTGCATTACTTCCAGCAGATCATGCAGGAGATGCGCGATGCCATTGCGGCGGGCACGTTTGAGGCCTGGGAAAATGAGTTCCATGCGATGCGCGCGCAGGGCGATATAGAGCCGCTGTAAGGAGACTGGCGATGAAACGGTTTTTGATGGCAGCGGCTGTGGCCGCTTTGGCGCCTGTAGCGGCAGTGGCGGATGGGTTTTGCGGGGTCAGTGATCCGGCCGTGGTTTATGAGCGGTTGGCGGGCAGTTGGGTGCGCGAAGGCAGTACGTCGGTCGAGGGAAGCACCACGTCATTTGTGCGGCCCGCGCGGGTGTTTGCCACGGAGATCGATGCCAATGGGCAATACTACTCCGGCTTTGTGGACAGCATAATGGGCGAGGACGTCGCGCTGCGCTGGGCGGACCCGAAGCCCTATGACGTGGACCGTGTGGATGACGTGCTGGACACCACAGAGCGCGCGGATTTGGCGGATGTGGTAAGCGACACGCAGTGCGGGCCGGAGGACCTGCCGCAGTTGCAGATCGACCTGCCGGAGTTTGAAGGTGGTGTCACGGTGTTTGGCACAATCACCTTGGTGCCGTATTTTGACGACCGTGTGCTGGAGATTTATGAGTTGACCCTCAAAAGCGACGAAACGGTGCTTTTCATGACTGAAACGGTGTTGTTGCGTCCTGCGGAGTGATCCGTAAGGTGAGCACGAGAGACGGCGCGTGTATTTTCGCGCGTCGGTCGTGTCTACCATTTGAAGGACGAGATTGATGACATGGATTGGAAAGGGCCTGTGGGCCGGAGTTTTGGCTGGTCTCTTGGCGGCGCCGGCGCTGGCAACAGAGTTTTGTGACCTGTCGGAGGGCGACACAGAGGCTCTGCTGCAAGATGCGATTGTGGGCACCTGGAAGGTGGAAAGCACCGCTGGCAAGGCGGTGATCAATGGCAAGCCGATGTTTATCCCGCCGCGTGTTTTGTCGGATGCCAAAATCGACGCCGAAGGCATTGGCTGGCGCATCACGTCGACCGATATTGGCGGGGAGTATCCCGTGACGCGGTATGTGGGCGAAAACTGGCGCTATGAGATCGCCCACAACAGCCCGCTTGAGGATGGGGATATTCTCACCATCGAAGAGATTTCGGTGCTGATCGGCTGTGACGTGCAAACGGTGCCGCGATTGCACGCCAGTGGCAGCTATCCTGAGCAGGGCGGTACGGTGGATTTTGATCTGTTCCTGTTTGTGATCAGCGACGAACTGATGCAGGGCGTGACCGTGGGGCGGCTGAGTGGTCCGGCGACAGGCGCGGCGATCCGGCAGCTGGTGTTTTCCAAGTAGAGGCCAACTGTGGCTTTGATGCAGACTTGCAGAAGACGCAACAGAAATGGGAAACGGGGACGTGTTACGTCCCCGTTTTGAGTTTACTGATAGAACACGATTTTGATCACCTCTGGGTAACGCCTGTTGCCGGTTTGGCCAGCAGGCATGCCGGTGACTGTTTGGTTTGCCGTCACTTGCCCAGCTCCAATATCGGCCTGACATGCGATGTGTATGGGTTCTGGTGCGGCTACTGAAACTGGTACCTCAAACTTGCGCGGCACCGTAAAGGTCACACGTCGCGACCCCATAGTTGCCTCGCAGGATGCGATGTTGATTTCCGTCATGGCCACCTTCGATTTGTAGTAGGCTTTGACGTAAACTGTTTCCGAGGTTTGAGCTGTGCTTGAACCAGACGAACGAAAGGCGACAGATTCTGCTGGCGCTTGATACGTGGGGGTGCAAGCCACTGTCCCAACCAACCCCAAAAGGGGGGCTATCGTCTTGAGGCAAACGCTCATTGAGCGTTGCTCATGTTCAGGGCGATGCTGTTGCCAAAGCCAAACTCATCCTTGAGCGGATTGCGCGTGCTTTTGATCACGCCTTTGGCCGCGGCGGTTACTAGGATGCCGATCACTGAACCGGAGGTGTCCTGCGTCTGCTGAATGCGTTGTAGGGTCAAGTTTTGTTGGTTGTAGGTTTTGGCAACCTTGGAGCCGTCGCCCTGGCAGGTCATGGTCATGGGGCTGGATCGCCCCGTATACACCGGCAGCATAACATAAGTGGGTGTTACAATATTCGCTGTGTAGCCTTCACTCTGAAGTCTGCATTTCGCCCCAAGGATTTCCTTGTCTGCCGCTTTGCCCGGCGTGCTGGAAGCAACTGTTCTGATCTCCGTTTGTTGAAGTTCTTTGGGTTTGCTCGCGGCGCTTTTTGAAGCGAATGTCACCTGTTGCGGCGGTGTTTCAATTGGAGCAAGTTTCATGCAGCCGGAGAGCATTGCCCCTACAGCGATCAGGGCGAAAGTTCTAGTCATACTACGTCCTATGGTGGTGTTTGTTGGTGTCAATCTGCTTTAGCGGGATAGCTGCGAACATCTAAAAGTTGATTAATGACGTCATTAGAGTTCTTTCTAGGTGTTTTCCACTAAGCGGTTGGTCCTTTTGCGCCTATGACTTGTATCTTCAAAGGAGATCAGTCGTTGAGAGGGTTTTGATGGCAAAGGGCCTGGCGCGTTTCTGACAAATATTTCGCCAAATCGCGGTTTCCTGCCTTGTTCCTCACGTTCTGTAAAGGCATTGTGTGGTCCAACCAACAAAATGCCGTTGAAAGCGGGGAAGAGGCTCCCCAAATCAATAAGCCGAGGAAACGGAAAGGGACCAGACGGTTGCCACATGTGGGACCAGTGTCGCTTTGCTAGAACAAGGAATACTCATGACTGAGCCCCTCAACACATCTTATCCTGTGCTGCCGCTGCGCGATATTGTGGTTTTCCCACATATGATCGTTCCGCTGTTTGTCGGCCGGGAAAAATCGGTCCGCGCGCTCGAAGAGGTGATGGCCGATGACAAGCAAATCCTGTTGTCCAGCCAGGTTGATCCGGCGGATGACGATCCAAACATTGATGGCATCTACCGCACTGGCGTGCTGGCCAATGTGCTGCAGCTGCTGAAACTGCCAGATGGCACCGTGAAGGTGCTGGTCGAAGGCCAGAGCCGTGTGACCATCACCGACTTCCTGGAAAACGACGACTTCTTTGAAGCGCGTGCCGAGCATCTGGACGAGATGCCGGGTGACGCCGCCACCATCGAAGCGCTGTTGCGCTCTGTTGGCGACGAGTTTGAGCGCTATGCCAAGGTTAAAAAGAACATTCCGGAAGAGGCGCTGAGCGCGGTTGAAGAAGCCAGCGAGCCTGCGCGTCTCGCCGATCTTGTGGCCGGTCATCTGGGCATTGAAGTGAACGAGAAGCAGGAGCTTCTGGAAACGCTGTCCGTGAGCGAGCGTCTGGAGAAGGTTTATGGCCTGATGCAGGGCGAAATGAGCGTGCTGAAGGTCGAGAAGAAGATCAAGACGCGCGTGAAATCGCAGATGGAGAAGACCCAGCGCGAGTACTATCTGAATGAGCAGATGAAGGCCATTCAGAAGGAGCTTGGCGACGGAGAAGAGGGCGAAGGCGAAATTGCCGAGCTCGAGGAAAAAATCTCCAAGACCAAGCTGTCCAAAGAAGCCAAGGAGAAGGCAGAGGGCGAGCTGAAGAAGCTCAAGAACATGAGCCCGATGTCTGCCGAAGCGACGGTTGTGCGCAACTATTTGGATTGGATGCTGTCCATTCCATGGGGCAAGCGTGGCCGCGTGAAAAAAGATCTGGGCCGGGCGCAAGAGGTGCTGGACACGGATCACTATGGTCTGGAGAAGGTCAAAGAGCGCATTGTGGAATACCTTGCGGTGCAGCAGCGCTCTTCCAAGCTGAAAGGCCCGATCCTGTGCCTTGTTGGCCCTCCAGGTGTGGGTAAAACCTCGCTGGGTAAATCCGTGGCGAAAGCGACCGGTCGTGAGTTCATTCGTATCAGCCTTGGTGGTGTGCGCGATGAGAGCGAAATCCGGGGTCACCGTCGGACTTACATTGGCTCCATGCCGGGTAAGATCATTCAGGCGCTGAAAAAGGCGAAGACCACCAACCCTCTGATCTTGCTCGATGAAATCGACAAGATGGGGCAGGACTTCCGGGGCGATCCCGCGTCCGCAATGCTTGAGGTGCTAGATCCGGAGCAGAACGGCACGTTTGTGGATCACTACCTTGAGGTGGAATACGACCTGTCTAACGTGATGTTCCTGACCACAGCGAACTCCTACAACATGCCGGGACCATTGCTGGACCGGATGGAGATCATCTCGCTGGCGGGTTACACCGAGGACGAAAAGCGTGAGATTGCGCGTCAGCACCTGATCGACAAGCAGGTTAAAAATCACGGTCTGAAGAAAGGCGAGTTCGAAGTGTCGGACGAAGCCATTCAGGAGATTGTGCGGACCTATACCCGAGAAGCGGGCGTGCGGAACCTTGAGCGTGAGCTGGCGAAGCTGACCCGGAAGGCAGTCACCAAGATTGTCAAAGGCGATGCGGATACGGTTTCTGTGACCCCGGACAATCTGGATGATTTTCTGGGTGTGAAGAAGTTCCGCTATGGCCTTGCTGAGGAAGAGAACCAGGTGGGTGTTGTCACCGGTCTGGCCTGGACTTCGGTTGGTGGTGATCTGTTGCACATCGAAGGTCTGAAGCTGCCCGGCAAGGGCCGCATGAAGACCACTGGTAAGCTCGGTGACGTGATGAAGGAGTCGATTGATGCGGCGTCTTCTTACGTGCGGTCTATTTCGCCGCAGATTGGCGTGAAGCCAACCGTGTTTGACAAGATCGACATCCACGTGCACGTGCCGGATGGCGCAACGCCGAAGGATGGCCCGTCGGCTGGCCTAGCGATGGTGACATCGATTGTCTCTGTGCTGACCGGTATTCCGGTGCGCAAAGACATTGCGATGACCGGCGAGGTGTCCCTGCGTGGCAATGCGATGCCAATTGGTGGTCTGAAAGAGAAGCTGCTGGCAGCGCTGCGTGGCGGCATCAAGACGGTGCTGATCCCGCAGGAGAACGAGAAGGATCTGGCGGATATCCCGGACAACGTGAAAGACGGTCTGGAGATCATCGCGGTGAAGCACGTCTCTGAAGTGCTGAAGCTGGCGCTGACCGAAGAGCCGGAAGCGATTGAGTGGGACGAGGCTGCGGAAGAAGCGGCAGCGGCGAAGCTCAAGAAAGACGAGGCGGCGGGCGCGACTGCGCACTGATACGCTGAAAAGCTGAATATGAGAGGCGCGTCGAGAAGTCGGCGCGCCTTTTCTTATTGCGGCCAGAGGGCGGTGTCCGGGTGAAACTGAGACCAAGCGAACCAGAAGGCTTGGTGGCTGCCAAGGTCGGCGCCGTTTGCGTCCACTGCGCGAATGCCGCCAGCGTCGAGTTTGAGACGGACGTTGTCATAGGCGATGTCGTCGCCTTTGCGCAAAGCCACAAGGGCTTTGCTGCGTTGGAAGGCGACGGGCTGGCCGGAGGCGGTGACAATGCCAATGATGTCTTCGTGTACTGGTAGGCGCGGATCGACGTCTCCCACAGGGAAAATTGGTCCGTTGGCGTCGCGGCCGTTGCGGAAATCGGGGTTGCGGCCGAGGGCGAGGTATTCGGCCAGAACGGTGGTTTCGGGGTGGGCGGCTTTCCATGTGCCCCAGTCGGTTGTGATGACGGCGGCTTGCTCAAGCTTGATGCCTTTGTCGGCCAAGGGGCCGGTGACAGCGTGACCGAGGAAGGTGTCGAACACAGAATAGGTGGTCAGGTCATACATGACCTTATTGGAGCGGCTGAGCAGGCCAGAGGTGCGCAGGATGGGCCGGTCTACGCCTGCGGGTAATTGATCGGTGAAATAGGCTTGGGCTGCGCCACAGAGGGTGCAGTAGGGGATGCCAAGGTCGCGCCCGCCAAGGGTGTCGTTGACCATCTCGCGGACTTCCATGATCTGGCGCGGATAGGCGCGGTACTCGCCGTTGACTTCAACGCCAAAGACGATGTCGTCATCCTTGAGCCATGTGGCGCTTGCGGCGTCGGTGACCTCCGGGTTGTCGGCGGCGGGGATGCAGTTGCAGGGCTCGTCAGTGGTGCCAAAAGCGCGATCGTCGATCAGTACGCCGCCCCAAGACACCAAGCGCCAATCGATGTCGCCGGGCACAAACAGAGCGTCCCATTCGGGCACAATGGCGGTGAAGATCACGCGTTTGAAGCGCAGGTAGTCGGGCGGTTCAGGGATGTCCCAAGCGATCAGGTGGTCGGTGACGATGCCCCAAGTGTTTTCGGTTGGCGTGTCGATCTCCAGCAGAGTGGCGGCGGCTTCTGAGAGGACGAAGTTCAGTTGGGGAGAGGTCACAAACCGCATTAGATCGCTGATGATCCAGGCAAGGCGCGGGTCGCCTGAGGCTGCGATCTCGTCTAGCGCGAGCGTTTGATCTCGCCCCCAGGTGCCTTGCTGCATGCTTTCGACAAAGGCCATGTCGGCGGCGGTCTCGAGGGTATCGGACAATTGGCCGGTGGGGACAGTGGGCGGCGTGCCGAATTGTGCGATTACATAGTCGGGCAAAGGCGCGGTTTCCTGTGCAGCGGCGGGCAGGGCTGTGGACAGCGCAAAGGCGCAGAGCAGGGCAGAGAGGCGGAGGGGCATGATCGGTCCTTGGCTCAAAGGGCGGGTGCTTCTTTGTGGCTGAGGATGGAAGGCGCGCGCCAATCAACTTGGTTCAGGAGAAAGTGAGTTGATTGAAAGATTTGTGCTTGTTTGGACGCCAGCGCAAAAAAATGGGGGGCCGTCGGGGCCCCCCAGTTTCGCCATTCAGGCTCACTCTATGTTACCGCTCGATGTTTTTTGCCTGCGGCCTGAATGTCGTCGGAGCGAGCGCACCCGCTCCGTGGAACGCCACTGCCAATGAGTAGGGACGGCAGCGGGTTATGTCGTCGGGGGCCGAGGCCCCCTACCCAGGTCCCCCCGGGGTCTTTGGGCGCCGATCAGGAGCTTTTGCGCGCTGCAAAGAGCTGATGTTCGGCGTAGTCGTCGTTGGCCGCCTGCGGGGCAAGGGCGTCGGTTTCGCCACGGACCTTGCGGGCCCAGTCGCCGCTGATGCGGATGGTGCCCACCAATGTGTCGGTGGTTGCTTGGCTTTGGTCTTCTTCAGACAGAAGGCTTCTGCGCTTCGTCACATTCTTCTCCCTAGCTGCAGCCCGAGGTGGCGCCGCAGGTGTTGCATTTCATGCAGGTGCCGTTGCGCACCAGCGTGTAGTTGCCGCAATCGCCACAGGGATCTCCCTCATATCCCTGCATCTTGGCCTTGGCCCGTTCATCCATCGGGGCCACAGTTGCCGTGACGGAGGCGCTTGTTGCCACGTCTGATACGGTCGCGCCAGCGGTTTCCGGCACCAAAGTGGCCAGATTTTTCACAGCGTCCGAGTTATCCACAGAAATGTTGCCACCGCCGTTCAGAACAACCAGTTCCTGGGGCAGGCGCTTGCGCAGATAGCCGGTGGAAGAGATCTGTTTCAGCACCTCAAGCGAGCGAGTCGCGGCGGTGTCAGACAGTTCGGATACGTTGGAAACGCCTTCTTCCTCGCCACGTCCAACATCGTCAAACGTGGTGCCTTCTGGCTTGATGTGCGCAAGGTCGGTGCGGTCGAGGTAAGACACGGCCAATTCGCGGAAGATATAGTCGAGGATCGAGGTGGCGTTTTTGATGGAGTCGTTGCCCTGCACCATGCCCGCAGGCTCAAATTTGGTGAAGGTAAAGGCATCGACAAATTCTTCGAGCGGCACGCCGTATTGCAGGCCGACGGAGACGGCGATGGCGAAGTTGTTCATCATCGCGCGGAAGCCTGCGCCTTCCTTGTGCATATCGATGAAGATTTCGCCCAGAGAGCCGTCAGAGTATTCACCGGTGCGCAGGTAGACTTTGTGGCCGCCCACAACCGCTTTCTGGGTGTAGCCTTTGCGGCGTTCCGGCATTTTCTCGCGGCCACGGGCCACTTCTTTGACGACAATTTTCTCGACGATCTTTTCGGCCAGAACCTGTGCCTTTTCCTGCATGGAGCCGGTTTCCAGCACTTCGGCGGCCTCGTCATCGTCCTCAACAAGCGCGGCAGCAAGAGGTTGAGACAGTTTGGAGCCGTCGCGATACAGCGCGTTGGCTTTGATGCCGAGGGACCAGGACAGTTCGTACGCTTTCTGGCAGTCCTCGATGGTGGCATCGTTTGGCATGTTGATCGTCTTGGAGATCGCGCCGGAGATGAAAGACTGCGCGGCGGCCATCATGGTGATGTGGCTGTCGACAGATAGGTAGCGTTTGCCTTTTTTGCCGCATGGGTTTGCGCAGTCAAAGATCGCATAGTGCTCTTCCTTGAGGTGTGGCGCGCCTTCCAGGGTCATGGTGCCGCAGACGTGGTCATTGGCCAGATCGATGTCAGCTTTGGTGTAACCCAAGTGTGCAAGCAGTTCGAAAGATGGATCGTTCAGCTTCTCGGCAGGGATGCCCAGCACGTTGGTGCAAAACTCTTCGCCCAGCGTCCACTGGTTGAACACAAAGCGGATGTCGAAGGCGGAGCCAAGCGCGGCTTCAATCTTCTCGATCTCGTTGGTGGTGAAGCCGTGACCAATCAAAGACGTGTGGTTGATGCCCGGCGCGTTGCCGATGGTGCCGTGGCCCACTGCGTAGGACACGATTTCTTCGATCTGGGCCGAGGAATAGCCGAGGCCTTCCAATGCGGCAGGCACGGAACGGTTGATGATCTTGAAGTAGCCGCCGCCCGCGAGTTTCTTGAACTTCACCAACGCGAAGTCAGGCTCGATGCCAGTGGTGTCACAATCCATTACTAGGCCGATGGTGCCGGTGGGGGCGATCACAGAGGTTTGTGCGTTGCGGTAGCCGTTTTTCTCACCCAGCTCGAGGGCTTCGTCCCAGGCGGATTTGGCCAGTTCGACCAGCACTTGGTCGGGACAGTTTTCGGTGTCCAGAGGAACAGGTTTTACGGCGAGACCTTCGTAGCCGGAGGTCAGGCCTTGTGCCGCGCGACGGTGATTGCGGATGACACGCAGCATGTGCTCGCTGTTGCGGGCATAGCCGTCAAAGGCGCCCAGTTCGCCAGCCATTTCCGCAGAAGTGGCGTAGGCCACACCGGTCATCAGCGCGGTGAGGGCGCCGCCCAGGGCGCGGCCCTCGTCGCTGTCGTAGCCGTAGCCCATGTTCATCAGCAGGCCGCCGATGTTGGCGTAGCCCAAGCCGAGAGTGCGGAAGTCATAGGACAGTTGCGCAATTTCTTTGGAGGGGAACTGCGCCATGGTCACCGAGATTTCCAGCGTCACGGTCCACAGACGCGTGGCGTGCATGTAGTCATCCGCCTGAAACACGCCGTCCTTGAGGAAGGACAGCAGGTTCATGGAGGCGAGGTTACAGGCCGTGTCATCCAGGAACATGTACTCGGAGCACGGGTTGGAGCCGCGGATCTCGCCATCTTCGGGGCAGGTATGCCACGCGTTTACGGTGTCGTGGTACTGAATGCCCGGGTCGGCACAGGCCCATGCGGCGTGGCCGACATCTTCCCAGAGCTTGCGGGCTTTGATGGTTTTCGCGACTTCGCCGTCGGTGCGGCGGATCAGCTCCCAATCGTCGTCGCTTTCGACGGCCTTCAGGAAGGCATCGGTGACGCGGATGGAGTTGTTGGAGTTCTGGCCGGATACAGATGCGTAAGCCTCGGAGTCCCAGTCGGTGTCGTAGGTCGGGAACTCAATGCTGGCGTAGCCCTGTTTGGCATAATCCAGCACGCGCTTGATGTAGGTCTCCGGGATCATAGACTTTTTGGCGTCGCGGATCGCGGATTTCAGGCCGTCGTTGGTTTTGGGGTCATAGGCGTCTGCCTCAGCACCGTCCCAGGCTTTGATGGCGTCAAAAATGCCATTGAGCTTCTGCTCGTGCATTTTGGAGCCAGCCACGATGGAAGCAACCTTCTGCTCCTCTTTGACTTTCCAGTTGATGTATTCTTCGATGTCCGGGTGATCGGCGTCGACAATGACCATTTTGGCCGCACGGCGGGTGGTGCCGCCGGATTTGATGGCACCTGCGGCGCGATCGCCAATCTTCAGGAAGCCCATTAGGCCGGAGGACTTGCCGCCGCCAGACAGGGATTCGCCGTCTGCACGCAGGGACGAGAAGTTGGTGCCGGTGCCGGAGCCGTATTTGAACAGGCGCGCTTCGCGGACCCAGAGATCCATGATTCCGCCGTCACCCACGAGATCATCCGCCACAGACTGAATGAAGCAGGCGTGTGGCTGTGGGTGTTCGTAGGCGGATTTGGATTTGGTCAGTTTGCCGGTTTTGTAGTCGACGTAGTAGTGGCCCTGAGAGGGGCCATCGATGCCGTAGGCCCAGTGCAGGCCGGTGTTGAACCACTGTGGTGAGTTGGGTGCGGCGCGCTGGGTCGCGAGCATGTAGCGCATTTCGTCAAAATAAGCGCGGGCGTCATCCTCGGTGGAGAAGTATCCGCCTTTCCAGCCCCAATAGGTCCAGGCCCCGGCGAGGCGGTCAAACACCTGCTTGGCGCTGGTTTCGCCGCCAATGGTGACGTCTTCGTTGGCGGGCACGGAGCGCCACAGGAATTCTGGAACACCTTTTTCCCGTACTTTGCGCAGTTTGGCGGGAACGCCGGCTTTGCGGAAGTATTTCTGGGCGATCACATCGGAGGCCACTTGCGACCAGCTGGCTGGAACTTCGATGTCATCAAGGTGGAAGACAATGGTGCCGTCCGGGTTTCGGATTTCAGATTCGGTCGTGACAAAATCCAGATCGGCGTATGCGTCTTGTCCGGTCTTGGTGAAACGTCTTTGAATCTTCATGCCTGTCTTCGTCCCGGTTCCAAATGTCCCAACGTGCACGTTTTGTGCATCTCAAAGCGCTGCCTTTGTGAGCTTTTGCAGATGAGCGGCGATCCTTCGGGCAAAGTAAAACCGGTTGGCAAATGCAGTGCATGTGCCGCTACAACAGACCCAGGAGGGCATTTGTATGAGGTTGTCCCTGCCGCCGTGGTTGCCACAATATCTAGTGTGCTTTCTTGGCTGCTGCCACAAACTGGCGTATCGGCCCCTAAAGGGTCAACGAATTTATTTACGAAAAATCAGGATTTTTTCTGTTGACGGAAACTGGCTGACGGCGACTCGCTGGCGGCATCCGATTCCTCCACAGGGCTGTTTAGACAGCGTTAATAATGGTTAATTCCCCTAAACGTTTGAAAAAAGGTCTTTCTGCTCTGGGGGGAGTGCAGGGGGGAGAGTTATCCACAACATGTAGATTTAGAGGCGGACGTATGTGGAAAATCTTGCGGGTCGCGGTTGTGCATCTTTTGCAACGCAACGCCCCAAAAACAACAATGGGGCGAATCGTGCCTAACGATCGCCCCATTTCTCAACACAGGTGACTGAAACGCCTAATTAGGCGGCAGTGTTCTTGTTCGCGGGCTTGCGCGCTCCAGCCTTTTTCTTGGGCGCATCTGCATTGGCGTCGATGAACTCAAGCACCAGCGGGCGGATGTTGTTGCGCCAACTCTTGCCCGCAAAGATGCCATAGTGACCGGCGCCTGGCTCAACGTGGCTTGCTTTCTTGCTGTCTGGCAGCCCGGTGCAAAGATCCAGCGCGGCGATGCATTGTCCCGGCGCAGTAATGTCATCCTTTGCGCCTTCGACTGTCTTCACCGCCACTGTCGTGATTTTGCCAATGTCAACTTTACGACCCGCGACGACAAACTCGTTTTTGGCGATTTCGCCGTTTTTAAAGATTCGCTCCACTGTGGAGAGGTAGAACTCGGCGGTCATATCCATGACGGCGAGGTACTCATCGTAGAATCGGTTGTGCGCGTCGTGGTCAGAGGCTTCGCCGCGAGTCACGCGCATGATTTGGTCCGCAAACGCTTTGGAGTGACGCTCACCATTCATCGACATGAAAGAGGAGAGTTGCAGCAAACCCGGATAGACCATGCGGCCAACACCGGGGTATTTGAACCCTACGCGCTGGATCATGGTTTCTTCGAGTTGGCCCATGGTCACACGGTGGCCGAAGTCTGTGACTTCGGTGGCTGCGGCATTGGGATCAATTGGGCCGCCAATCAGTGTCAACGAGCGCGGTTGCGCCTTTGGATCTTCTTCGGCGAGATAGGCAGTGGCCGCCAAGGTAAGTGGGGCGGGCTGGCACACCGCGATCACATGGGTGTCGGGGCCGAGCTCTTTCATAAAATCGACAAGGTAGAGGGTGTAGTCCTCAACATCGAACTTGCCCTCAGACACGGGGATGTCGCGCGCATTATGCCAATCGGTGATGTAGACTTCGCAATCAGCAATCAGGCTTTTTACGGTGGAGCGCAGCAGCGTGGCGTAGTGGCCAGACATTGGCGCGACCAACATGACTTTGCGCGCCATAGGTTTGCGACCAGACACCTCAAAATGGATCAGATCACCGAAGGGGCGTTCAAGCACAGTGTTGATGTTGACGATGTGGTCTTTGCCGTCTTCGCAGGTGAAGCTATCGATGCCCCAGTCAGGTTTCACCACCATGCGCTGGAAAGCGCGTTCGGTGACTTCGCCCCAGGCGGCCATCCATTGCAAACCGGGGTTCGGGACCAGTGCAAAGGCGGGGTAGGACGCCATGGCGCTCGCGGTTGCGCCCAACCATTGGTTGGTGTTGCGCATGGTTTCCATCAGGTCGTACGTGGCCATGTATCGCATGTGCTTCGTCCTATCGTTGGGCTATGCACCCTATGAAATCCCCAGTAACATTGAGGGGGCGCTTGGTTAATGCTGCACAGCAGCGACATTAAGGCGAATAGGTTAATATGACAACAAATGAGACGGATACGGGCGAAAAATTGGAACGCCTGAACGCCAATTTGGCAAAAGTTGAAGCTTTGTCGCTGCGGTTGACTGAGGTTTTAGCTCGGCATAAGCCATTGAGAGATGAGCTAAATTCACCAGAGCCCGAAGTTTTCATGAATGCCGCAAATGCCTATTGGCAGGCTATGGTCGACAACCCTGGAAAAGTTATCGAAAACCAGCTCGATCTCTGGAGCAAGTCGGTTAAATCTTTCGTAGACGCACAAAATTTGATGTTAAAGGGGCAGTTTTCTGCACCGCAGGACGACACGCCGACCGATCGGCGATTCTCTCATCCCATGTGGAAATCGCACCCGTACTTTAACCTGCTGAAGCAGCAGTACATGCGGAATGCGGAGGCGATTAAGACCGCGGTTGGGGAGTTGGAGGGGCTCAGCCCCAAGGACAAGCAGCGCATCGAATACTTCTCGAGCCAGATTGTAGATATGATGTCGCCAACCAATTTTCTGGGTACCAATCCGGAAGCCTTGGAAAAGGCGGTGGAGACGGAAGGTCAGTCACTGATTGACGGACTACAGAACCTGATTTCGGACCTAGAAGCCAACAATGGCGAAATGTTGGTCAAGCTGGCGGATGAGGATGCCTTTGAGATTGGGCGCAATATCGCGACCGCGCCGGGTAAAGTGGTTTATCGTAACAGGATGTTTGAGCTGTTGCAGTTCACGCCGACCACCGAGACCGTACACGAGATCCCGCTGATTATCTTTCCACCGTGGATCAATAAATACTACATCCTCGACCTGAAAGAGCAGAACAGTCTGATCCGTTGGTGTGTTGATCAGGGCTATACCGTCTTTGTGGTGAGTTGGGTGAACCCCGATCCGTCCTATGCGGAAGTGGGCTTGGATGACTACATTGAGGAAGGTTTCCTTGAGGCGATTGCTCAGGTCAAAGACATCACCAAGCAGAAGCAGGTGAATGCGGTGGGTTACTGCATCGCCGGGACTACGCTGCACCTGACGTTGTCGCTGATGAAACAGCGCGGCGATAAATCGGTGAAGTCGGCGACGTTCTTTACAACTTTGACCGATTTCTCGGATCAAGGCGAATTCACGCCGTTTTTGCAGGATGACTTCATCGACGGGATTGATGATGAGGTGAATGAGTTTGGCGTGCTTCGCTCATTTATTATGCAGCGTACGTTCAGCTTCCTGCGGTCCAATGATTTGATTTATGGGCCCGCGATCAAGAGCTATTTCATGGGGGAGGCGCCGCCTGCGTTTGACCTTCTTTATTGGAATGGCGATGGCTCTGGTCTTCCTGGCAAGATGGCGCATCAGTATTTGCGCGAGCTCTGTCAGGCGAACAAGTTTGTGGGCGAGGGTGTGGAACTATGTGGCATGACGCTAAAGATCAGCGATGTGGATGTGCCGATCTGTGCTGTGACCTGTGAGACAGATCACATTGCGCGCTGGAAGGACTGCTACCACGGGTTCCAACAAACCAAGAGCCGCTCCAAAACCTTTATTGTGTCCCAGTCCGGGCATATCGCTGGGATTGTGAATCCGCCAAACAAGAAGAAGTACGGCCACTACACCAACACTGATGTGAAAGGCACAGCGGATGAGTGGATGGAGGGGGCGACCTTCCATGAGGGCTCTTGGTGGCCACGGTGGGACTCATGGTTGTCAAAAAAATCCGGTAAAAAAATCGCTGCGCGTCAGCATGGAGACGTGAATCACCCGGCTCTGGGTGATGCTCCGGGCACTTACGTTCTAAAAAAGGCATATAAATAACAATGCGATAAGATATTTTTGCTGCGCTGCGGCAAAAATATCTTGAAATGCCGCATCGCAGCAAGCATATTGCTTTCAGAGACTAGAAACGCAGCTCCGATCCTCCTCATTTAATGGGCTGTAATTTTTTAAGGAACTGAAGAAATGGCTAAAGCAGCACAGGACATGACCGCGATGTTCAAAGACGTATTGGGTGCCTTCCCGGTGGACACCACCGCATTTGAAGATGCGTTCAAAAACTCTGCAGCGCTGAACGAAAAGCTGACGGCAGTTGCTCTTGGTGCAGCTGAGAAGTCTTCCGAGATTTCCACCAAGTGGACCAAAGACACTCTGTCCAAGTTGGGTGACATGTCCAAAGCCAAAGAAGAGCCAGCCGACTACGCAAAGGCGATGACCGACTTCGCGTCTGCGCAGGCTGAAGTTGCGGCGGAAAACATGGCGGCTTTCGCAGAAGTTGCGAAAAAAGTTCAGATGGAAACTGTTGAGCTGCTGATGTCTGCGGGCAAAGAAGCCACTGAAGAGGCGACTGCTGCTGTGAAAAAGGCTACCAACGACGTGACCGCGGCCGCGAAAAAAGCGACCTCCAAATAAAGAAACGTCGCAAATCAGCACTCAGCTTCCTCCCTATGAGTGCAGATTGCGTGAGCGGGCTTTATGCCCGCTCTTTCTTTTTGTGCTGCGGTCGCATAGGCTTTTTCTGCAGCGCGCAGAATACTTGGGGAGATTGACGTGGGCGAAGATAAAAAACCACTGCTGATCAAACGCTACGCCAGCCGGCGGCTCTATAACACTGAGACCAGCGATTACGTCACACTAGAAGACATTGCGGGATTTATCCGGTCAGGTCGCGAGGTTCAGATTGTTGATCTAAAGAGTGGGGATGACCTGACACGTCAGTACCTTCTGCAAATCATCGCTGAGCATGAAAGCCGCGGCGAGAACGTTCTACCTGTGAATGTGCTGAATGATCTGGTTCGGGCTTACACCACACAGGCCACGTCCATGGTGCCGCAGTTCCTCCAGACCTCTTTTGACATGCTGCGTGATAGCCAAGAAAAGGTTATGGAGAGCATGGGCGGCGGCATGGCAATGCCTGGATTGGAAGCCATGCAGGCGCAGCAGGAAGCCTTTATGAAAGCCATGACCGGCGGGATGTCTTGGCCTGGTAGTTCCGGGCCAAGTTCCGAGCCGGAGCAGGGCAGCTCAGGCGAGGCTGAAGACCTTGACGATATCAAGAAGCAGTTGGCGGAATTGCAGGACAAACTGTCCAAGCTGAAGTGACTTCATTCAGTTATTGTGGATGATGCTGTGGCGTATTTTGTGCGCCGGGGTCCCTCTTCTGGCAGGTGTAGTAGGTGAGGCGTGAATTTCCTGTCTTTTTTACGCCTTCCTTGGTATGCTTGGATCATTGAGCAGCACAGTGAGGTAACCAGCCATGGCGAAGACGCCCGCAACATCTGGTAAGCGTACGTCCAGTGGTAAGTCGCGCACGCGCACAACTGCGTCACGAAAAACCAGCACCAGCCTCAAGGAAATTGCGGAATCGGTTGAGCCGACCGTGGCGATCGCAACGGAAGGTGATGTGGCGTCTTCTGATGGCGATGGGGGAGAGTTTCTGCGCAAAAAAGACCTCATTGAGGCGGCCGTTGCTCGGGCGGGCGTGAAGAAGCGCGACGCTAAACCCGCAATCGAAGCGGCCTTGGCGATCATCGGGGAAACCTTGGTGGACGGGCGTGGGTTGAACATGCCGGGGCTTGGCAAGTTGAAAGTTCAACACAGCAAAGATCTGGAAGGCGTGCAGGTTGTGAACTTGCGTCTTCGTCGGAAAACCACAGAAGTTGAAGAAAGTGACAATGAGGGGCTTGCAGAGCCCGCTGAGTGAGGTTAGAAGCCGCGTCACCGGGTCGTTAGCTCAGTTGGTAGAGCGCTTCGTTTACACCGAAGATGTCGGGAGTTCGAGCCTCTCACGACCCACCATTATTCTAACGGGCGCTCCCTTAAGTGGTTGAGCGCCCGTTTCTTTTTGGCGTTATCCGTGTCCTGCGGAAAAGCGGTGCGGGGAAATCCCATAGGCTTCGCGGAAGCGTTTTGAAAAGTTGCCAGCGGACTCGTAGCCACAGGCGATGGCGACATCGACAACTGCCATGTCTGTCTCCGCTAGAAGGATTCTTGCACGTTGGAGGCGCAGGTCTTGCAAGAAGCGCTTGGGGGTCGTGTTCAGGTGTGTCTTGAACAGGCGCTCCATTTGGCGACGGGACACACCAAGGCCGCGCGCGACACCATCAAGATCAATTGTTTCTTCCAGATTCTCTTCGAAATGCGCGATGATTTTCACCAGCTTGTCATTGCGGTTGCCAATCACGGCAGCGGTAGAACTCTGCTGACGATCTGTTTCGGAACGCTGAACGGTGTGCAGGCACATGTTTAGGACGGCACGGGCGAGGGGAGCGCCGTGGCGATCGTAAATCAGCTTTAGAAACAGATCCATCGCGGCCACGCCGCCGCCGCAGGTCATAATGCGATCATCAATGGCGTAGAGCTGTTCCAGTGGGTCCAGCGATGGGTATTGTTCGCGGAAGGGTGTGATGTTTTCCCAATGGAGGGTGAAATCCTTGCCTTCCAATATGCCAGCCTTCGCCAGTGTAAAAGCTCCGGTGCAGAGACCGCCCACGCGGCGGCCTGTGCGCCATTGATGGCGAATCCAATCCGCCACTTTGGCGGTGGCGGCGCGTTCCGGCTCAACGCCGGAGCAGACAAACACACAGGAATCGCTTGGTGTCTCGCCGAGCGGTGCATCGATCCCAATTTCTATACCGTTGGAACAGCGTACATTTTCACCCGTTTCAGACATGGTGGTCCATGTGTAGAGGATCTGACCGGTGAGTTGGTTCGCAATACGCAGTGTCTCCACTGCTGAAGTAAAGGCCAGCATCGAGAGATTGGGTTGTAACGCAAACACAATGGGATCAGGGGAATCGATCGCTTCAACTGCGACGTGGGCGACACCTTTAGGTACTATTGGATCGGGCATGAGCCGTTCGTTTTCCTTTTTTGCGCTACACTATGAGGAAGTTGAGCGAGACGCAAAGAAAGTTCGAAAAGGGGGCTTGCATGTCCCTGCTCTAGGGGCTAAATCCCCGCCTACCGGGTCGTTAGCTCAGTTGGTAGAGCGCTTCGTTTACACCGAAGATGTCGGGAGTTCGAGCCTCTCACGACCCACCATCAACCTCCTCTACCAGCGCAACTTATCGTTCACTCCTTGAGCATGGCGCTGTGTCGTCTTGAGTTTGCCTATTTGATTGGTGAACGCGCGGCTAAGCCTTTGGTGTCGTGAGGTCGAAACAAAAAAAGGCGATCCCCGAAGGGACCGCCCGAAATTCCAGTCTGTGGCTTGAATTTAGCCAGCAGTTGCCGGTGCACAAACCAGGGCGCCGGTGTCTGTGGTCAGCAGGTCGTAGCCGGCCATGCAGCTTGCGTTGCCGCGCTTGTCGAAATCTGGCTGAGCGTAAACCGGAGTTGGCTCTTCTTGCTGAGAACACGCAGCAAGGGTGATACCGGCAACACACAGGGCAGCATAAAGTGGTTTCATCGGGTTATTCCTTCAAAAGCAATTGAATCGAGTAAGCGCATCTAATCACAAAAAATTCAGCGCGCAAAGCACTCTACGCGGGAGTCTGCCAAAGAAGAAACCCCTGTGGTTAAAGGCCCACAAATGGCTTCTGAAAATTTCTTCGATTTTCTCGCGGATATCCGCTTGACGCGCCCCAGCACTCGGCATAAACCACGCCACACGCTGAACGGCACACGCCAGACAGCAGGTAGTGAGCGGTTGTAGCTCAGTTGGTTAGAGTACCGGCCTGTCACGCCGGGGGTCGCGGGTTCGAGCCCCGTCAACCGCGCCACCACTACCAGCCCAAGTCCAGGGCCCTTCGGGAACGGACATGCCGAAAGGCGAAGATATATGCGCGGTTGTAGCTCAGTTGGTTAGAGTACCGGCCTGTCACGCCGGGGGTCGCGGGTTCGAGCCCCGTCAACCGCGCCACTTCTTCCTCCCCTCAAATTGGTGAAGTTGAACTGGTTGCTGCGCAGCATATCTTTGCGCCTTTTGTCCGCCTATGAAAAAATACGCGCCCCGAGGGGCGCGCTTTGTGATTCTGCATGCTTCCAAAGGGTTAGGCGGACAGTGCGGCCAAGATTCGCGCCCAAGAACGGGTGCCCTTGTGGAAGCTCTCCACATTGTATTTCTCGTTTGGTGAGTGGATTTGGTCGTCGTCGCGGCCAAAGCCGATCAGCATCGAATCCATGTTCAGCATCTCTTTGAAGAAGCCTGCGATCGGGATGGAACCGCCACATCCGACATAGGCGGCCGGGCGCGGCCACTCATCGCTCAGCGCCAGGCGTGCTTTTTCAAAAGCCGGGTCCTCGATGGACATTTGAGAGGCAGACGAGCCCTTTTCGGAGCGGTACTCAACCGTGAAGCCTTCAGGCAGGCGGCTTTCCAAATGGGCGCGGAAGCTGGCGCGGATCTTGTCCGGGTCCTGCTGACCGACGAGACGGAAGGACAATTTGGCAGAGGCTTGTGATGGCAGCACGGTTTTAAAGCCATCGCCTGTATAGCCGCCCCAGATGCCGTTCACGTCACAGGTTGGGCGCGCCCAGATTTGTTCCAACGGCGTGCGGTCTTGCTCCCCGGCCGGAGATTTCAGCCCCACATCACCCAGGTAAGTGCTATGGTCGAAGTTCAGGCCCTGCCATTGAGCCCGGATGTCGTCGGGAAGTTCTGGTACGTCATCATAGAAGCCGTCCAGCGTCACTGCACCGGTATCATCGTGCAGATCGGCCAAAATACCGCTCAGCACGCGGATTGGATTCATGGCGATGCCGCCGTACATGCCGGAATGCAGATCGCGGCTTGGGCCGGTGATGGTAAAGTCTTCGGCCAGCAGGCCACGCAACATGGTGGTAATGGCAGGCACGGCGCTTTCAAACAGGCCGGTGTCACAGATCAAAGCGATGTCGCAGCTCAGCTCTTCGGCGTTCTCTTTCAGGAACGGGACCAAGCTTGGAGAGCCCGACTCTTCCTCGCCTTCAAACAGGAAGGTGATTTTGCAGGGCAGGCTGCCGTGTTCGGCCTTCCAGGCGCGACAGGCTTCGACAAAGGTCATGAGCTGGCCCTTGTCATCAGAGGCACCGCGGGCGCGAATGACCTGACCGGCGTCAGTGTCTTCCAGTGCTGGATCAAAGGGATCGCGGTCCCAAAGCTCCAGTGGGTCGACGGGCTGTACATCGTAGTGGCCATAGAAGAGCACATGCGGGCCGGGGCCGTCGATGTGCCCCACGACCATCGGGTGGCCAGTGGTTGGCCGTTTTTGTGCATCCACGCCAAGGCTTTGCAGGTCTTTCACCAGCCAATCGGCGGCGGCGTCGACATCGGCGTCAAACGCTGGGTCAGTGGAGATGGACTTGATGCGGAGCAGATCAAACAGGCGGTCAATCGCCTCTGGCATATTCTGGTCGATGCGAGTGAGAACGGGGTCAAGCGTCATGGAAGCCTCCTTCGGGTGCGACGATTTGCGGGGACCGTATCACCCCAATTCGCACTGTCCAGACTCGCGCTTTCACAGTTTGATCGATATCAATGTGCGAAAGATGTATCATTTGGTAGCAATTGCGGAAAGCGCGACAGAATACTACAAGAGCGCCAATGCCCAAAGGGGCGTTGCGACGCCAGGTCGCCCAGACCGGGAAGAAGGAAAGCCACTGTGGATTACACTGCGAAGCTAGATAACGCACTCAATCGTTTGCACGATGAAGGGCGCTATCGCACGTTCATTGATATTGAGCGTAAGCAAGGCCATTTCCCCCATGCCACATGGACCCGTCCTGATGGTGAGCAACAGCCAATCACCGTGTGGTGTGGCAACGACTACCTTGGAATGGGGCAACATCCGGTTGTGCTGGACGCAATGCATGAGGCCGTGGATGCAACAGGCGCAGGTTCCGGTGGGACACGGAATATTTCTGGCACCACGGTCTATCACAAGCGCCTGGAAGCCGAGATTGCCGACCTGCACGGTAAAGAAACAGCGCTGCTTTTCACCAGCGCCTACATCGCAAATGATGCAACTTTAAGTACTTTGCCAAAGCTCTTCCCCGGATTGATCATCTATTCAGATGCGTTGAACCACGCGTCGATGATCGAGGGCGTGCGCCGCAACGGCGGCGCAAAACGCATCTTCAAACATAACGATGTTGCGCATCTGCGGGAGCTTCTGGAAGCGGATGATCCGGCGGCGCCAAAACTGATCGCCTTTGAATCTGTTTACTCGATGGACGGCGATTTTGGTCCCATAGAAGCGATCTGTGATCTGGCTGACGAGTTTGGCGCATTGACCTACATCGACGAGGTGCACGCGGTTGGCATGTATGGCCCGCGCGGTGGTGGCGTGACCGAGCGCGACAACCTTGCGCATCGCATCGACATCATCAACGGCACCCTCGCCAAAGCCTATGGGGTGATGGGCGGCTACATCGCTGCTTCTGAGAAAATGTGTGATGCTGTAAGGTCTTACGCGCCAGGATTTATCTTTACCACGTCTTTGCCGCCAGCTGTTGCGGCCGGCGCGGCTGCCTCTGTGGCGCACTTGAAAACTGATCAGGCCCTGCGAGAGCAACATCAGACACAGGCGCAGATTCTGAAGCTGCGTTTGAAAGGTCTGGGCCTGCCAATCATCGATCACGGCAGCCATATTGTGCCTGTGATTGTGGGCAACCCTGTCCACACCAAGGTGCTGTCTGACCATCTGTTGGAAGATTACGGCATCTACGTGCAGCCGATCAATTTCCCGACCGTGCCGCGTGGCACAGAGCGGCTGCGGTTCACGCCGTCGCCAGTACATGGGCCGAAAGAAATTGATGCCCTTGTAGGTGCAATGGACGCTCTCTGGAGCCACTGTGCGCTGAATCGTGCCGATATGGCGGGATAAAATGACTTCTTAGTGTAGTGCCCCTTGTTTGTGTTATATTCATACCTAACAAGGGGATCGGTTCGAATCGGGGACTTTCAGAACCGGCAGTGCAATAAGAGGCCAGTGGGATGATCGGGCGCAGATTCAAGCGCGATACCGAAAAGGTAGACGAAGGCCCGAAAGGGTACGACGACTTTGACGTGCAACTTGGCGACATGATGCGCGGCGAGCGGGCGACGATGGGGAAGTCGCTCTTGGATGTGCAGCGTGAGTTGCGAATCCGAGCGAGCTATATTGCGGCCATCGAGAATTGCGATCCCTCGGCGTTTGAAACACCGGGGTTTATTGCAGGATATGTGCGGTCTTATGCGCGCTACCTGAATATGGATCCGGAAGTGGCGTTTGAGTTTTTCTGTGCTGAAAGCGGCTTCTCCACCGCGCACGGGATGTCGGCAGAAGCCTCCGGCACGCGTAAGAAAGAAGCCATTGCCCCGGCGATGACCGGGAATGATCCTTTTTCATCTTCCAATACACCATTCACCCCAATTCAAGAGTCGCTTCTGTCTCGGGTTGAAATGCGTGCGGTTGGGTCCTCGTTGGTGTTGGTGGCGTTGATCGCGGGAATTGGCTACGGTGGCTGGTCTGTTCTCAATGAAATTCAACGGGTTACTTTGGCACCGGTGGAGCAATCGCCTGTTGTGTTGAGTGACTTGGATCCGCTGGATGGTGCGGTGCGTGCGCCCGTGTCTACAGATGCGGAAACTGCGGCCACTGAGGTCGCCACGGCGGGTGCGGGCTTGGTTGCGCCTTCTGACGCGTTGGACCGTCTGTATCGCCCTCAGGCGCTCGATGTGCCGGTTTTGGTGGCGCGGGATGCGCCGATTTCTCAACTCAACCCAAATACCTTTGGCGTGTTTACGTCAGAGCTTCCTGCGGCGGTTGCTGTGGTCTCACCTGAGGCAGATCAACTACCGGTTCCAAAAGTGGTTGAGGATGACGCGCCGGAGCTGGTGTTGATGGCGGTGCGCCCAGCTTGGGTGCGTGTGCGTGCGGCGGACGGCTCTGTTTTGTTTGAGAAAATCCTAGATGCTGGTGAGGAGTATGTTCTGCCGGCAACTGAGGAGGCGCCGACGCTGCGGGCCGGAATGTCCGGATCGGTGTATTTTAAGGTTAATGGCGAGCTTTATGGCCCGGCCGGAGAAGGCACCGGCACTGTGCGAGACTTGGCGTTGGCGACAGATGCGGTCAAAGAGAACTTTGCTGTTGCTGATCTCAATGATGATCCGGAGTTGGCGCGTATCGTGGCTTTGGCTGCGGCACAAAACGTGGTTGTTGCCGACGAGTAGGCGGCGGAAAGGCCCCTGAAAAACAATGGTTTGAGAGAGCGCCAAGGTGGCGCTCTTTTGCTGTGCGCCATCGCGCATTGCTCCTTTTCTCAGAAGGGATTAGACAGGCATCAAACCCATCCCTGCTGTGGTGAAAGGTCTTGATATGTCGATGAATCACATCCGTCCGTGGCGCAATATCGAGCGACGCAAATCCCGTCAGATCATGGTGGGGAATGTGCCCGTGGGGGGGGATGCGCCAATTGCGGTTCAGACCATGACCAACACCGACAGCGGGGATGTGAAGGCCACGCTGGATCAGGTGCTGGCAGCGGCGGAGGCCGGGGCGGACATCGTGCGCATTTCTGCGCCGGATGTGGCAGCGACGAAGGCGCTGAAAGAAATCACAAAAGAGAGCCCGGTTCCGATCGTGGCGGACATCCATTTCCACTACAAACGCGCGATTGAAGCGGCGGAGGCCGGGGCGGCGTGCCTTCGGATCAACCCAGGTAACATCGGGGATGAGAAGCGGGTCAAGGAAGTGATTAAGGCGGCGAAGGATCATGGCTGCTCAATCCGCATCGGTGTGAATGGCGGCAGCTTGGAAAAACACCTGCTCGACAAATACGGCGAGCCGTGTCCGGATGCGATGGTGGAGAGCGGCCTCGATCACATTAAGATATTGCAAGATAACGATTTTCACGAGTTCAAGATTTCCGTGAAAGCGTCCGATGTCTTCATGTCGGCCGCGGCGTATCAGATCCTTGCAGACGCTACGGACGCGCCGATTCACCTTGGTATCACCGAAGCCGGTGGCTTTGTCAGCGGCACGATCAAGTCGGCCATTGGCCTAGGGCAGTTGCTTTGGATGGGCATTGGCGACACGCTGCGGGTGAGCCTGAGCGCCGATCCGGTGGAAGAGGTGAAGGTGGGCTTTGAGATCCTCAAGAGCCTTGGCCTGCGCCATCGTGGGGTGAATATCATCAGCTGTCCAAGCTGTGCGCGCCAGGGCTTTGACGTGATTAAGACCGTGGAAACATTGGAAGAAAGGCTGGCGCATATCCATACGCCAATGAGCCTGTCGATCATTGGCTGCGTGGTGAATGGTCCGGGTGAAGCGCTGATGACCGATGTGGGGTTCACCGGTGGGGGCGCAGGGTCCGGCATGGTGTATCTGGCGGGCAAGCAGAGCCACAAGATGTCCAATGAGGCGATGGTGGAGCATATCGTTGAGCAAGTGGAGAAGAAAGCCGCAGAGATTGAGGCCGCGAAAGCCGCAGACGCGGCTGAGTGATGTGTTTTCCAACCGAATCAAATTGTTAACGGCCCCAAGGGGCCGTTTTTTTACGTCGGTATTACGTCGGTATCGCGACTGTTTCGCGGAGGTGCCACTTGTCCAACTTGGCGCATTAAACCCGCGTGCGTTGCGCAACGTGCGCCCAAAAGCAAAACACCGCAACGGCGGGCGCTGCGGTGCTACAGTGTTTCGTTGGCAGGGCGTTTAGCCGCGCTTGTCTTTCACAATCGCCTGCATGCCTTTCAGTGGGACATAGCCACGGATCATCTCGTCCTTGAACACGAAGCTTGGGGTGCCGGTGATGTTGAGGTCGCGGGCCAGCGCACGGGTGGTTGCAATCTCTTTCTCCACCTCGGGGTCGTTCATGTGGCCGAGGATCATGTCCGCATCAAAGCCCAGCCCCTTGGCCACTTTGCGCAGGGATTTTTCGTTTACGTCGCCACGCATTTTGATCAGCGTGTCGGCGGTGAGCTTATAGGCCTCGTTGCCGATCTTCTGCTTCACGGAGATGGCAAAGCGGGAGCTGAGGTCGCTGGCCTCTCCCAGGATCGGGTATTCTTTTACGATGAAGCGAATGTTTCCGTCTGATTTGATCAACTCGGCCACTTCGTCGTGCGCTTTGCGGCAGTAGCCGCAGCGGTAGTCTACAAATTCGACAATGGTGATGTCGCCTTCAAGATTGCCGCCGACGTAGCTGTAGCCATCGTTGAACAGGCGGTCGGCATTGGCGGCAACCAGATCAAAGTCGGCGGTGGCTTGGGCGGCGGCGCTGCGCTCCTCCAGCACAGCGACTGCTTCCATGATCACTTCTGGGTTCTCCAGAAGGTAGGCGCGCACTTCGGCTCGGAAGGCTTCGCGTTCCGCATCAGATAGCTTGTCGATGTCAAAGGCAAAAGCCGGGGCCGCCGCGAGCGTGAGCGCCAGGGCGCTGGTGGTCAGTTTTGAAGTTAAATTGCGCATAGGATTATCCTTATTTCTTGTCTTTGCGGCGCTTGGCAGCGCGGGCGATGTCGTCGGCCCGCCGGTAGGCATTGGAGCCTTGTGGCAAGCGGGCCATGGCCCGGCGGGCGTGGATTTCTGCGTCGTCCAGTCGGTTGGCGAGCGCGTGGCGTTCGGCGGCCAGAAGTGAGGCCATGCCGTGTTGCCCGGTTTGCGCATAGGCGGAGCCGAGGTCACGCAACACGTTGGCATCCCGGAAATCGCGCGCGCGCGCGGCTTCCAAATAGGTCAGGGCTTCTTTGGGGCGGTTCACCGTTAGCAGGGATCGGCCCAAGCCGCCAAGGATCAGCGCGTTTGAGGGCGCAAGGTCGGCAGCTTTTTTGTATGCGGTCACCGCGTTTTGAAACTGGCGGTTTTCGAGCAGGATTTGCCCCTTGAGTTCGTAGTAATAGGGATCGTTTGGGCGCACCTCGAGCGCTTGGTTGATATGAGACACGGCTTTGGCGGCGTTCTGCTGGCGGTGATATGCCACGGCCAGACGCATGTGGCGCACGTCTTCGGCGGCGCTTTCCTTGTAGCGTTGTAGGGTCCATTTGGTTGGCCGCAGAAAGGCGGTGGTTTTGCCACGTGCGCGGTCGTACCAGTAGTCGAGGTCCGGGTTGGGCTTGGCCTTGCCTGCATAAGCGGCGACAAACCCTTCCATTGCGCGCAAGCGGTCCCGGCTCAGCGGGTGGGTCCGCATGTAGGGATCTTGAAGGGAGGTGGAGAGCAGTTCTTGTCCCTCAAACAGTCGGTGCACATCCAATGTGCCGGAGGGGTCGATGCCTGCGGCCGCAAGATAGCGGATGCCGGATTGGTCGGCGGAGGATTCTTCGGCTCGGGTGTGGGCGAGAAATTGCCGCAAGGCAGAGCTTTGTGTGCCAAGGGCGAGGGCTGCGGCCACATCTCCGCGACCGCTGGCGGCTGCGGTTGCCAAGGCAAGTGCGAGGCCGAGGCCAGCGGCCGTACGGGCCGAATCAAGATTGGCCATACGCCGGGCAATGTGCCCGTTGGCGATATGCGCGGCTTCATGTGCAATGACGGCTTGCAACATCTCAGGTGTGGTCATGCGCATCAGCATGCCCGAGTTGATGAAGATGTGGCCGTGGTCCACAACAAATGCGTTCAGGCTTTGGTCATTGACCAATAGGATTTTGATGTTGTCCCCAAGGCCCGCAGCGTAGAGCACAGGAGAGGACATACGTTGCAGCGCGTGTTCGATGTCCGGATCGCGCAGCAAGGACACGGCCTGGGCTGTGGTTGAGGAGAGCACAAGAGCAATACTGGCGACCAGCGTGACGACGCGGGCGCGCAAAGCGGTGATTGACGGCGCCGTCATTTCGCGGTGAAACCTCATGAGCGACAATAGGAACGAATTTGATGCGGACTTCAAGGCGTGGGGCGGTTGATCCCTTTATTGTGATGGATGTGATGGAAGCGGCGCGGCAGGCCGAGGCGGATGGCCGCCATATCATCCATATGGAAGTGGGCCAACCGGGCACGGCGGCACCGGAAGGCGCACGCAAGGCGCTCACCGAAGCGATGGCGGAAGACGCCATGGGCTACACGGTGGCCTTGGGCCTGCCCGCGTTGCGGGCACGGATCGCGCAGCTTTATGGGGACTGGTACAACGTGGACCTTGATCCGAGCCGGGTGATAGTCACGCCGGGCTCGTCAGGCGCGTTTTTGCTGGCGTTCAGTGCCTTGTTTGATGCGGGCGAGCGGGTGGCCATCGGCGCGCCGGGTTATCCCAGCTACCGCCAGATTTTGAAGGCGCTGAGTCTGCAGCCGCTGGACGTGCAGACCGCGCCGGAAAATCGGTTGCAGCCGGTGCCGGATGATTTACGCGCGATGGATTTTGAAGGGCTTATGGTGGCCTCGCCTGCGAACCCCACGGGGACGATGCTCGACAGTGCCGCGATGGGGGCGTTGATTGATCTGTGCCGAGAAAAAGACGCGGCCTTTATCAGCGACGAGATTTACCACGGCATCGAGTATGAGGCGAAGGCGGTCACGGCGCTGGAGCTCACAGATGAATGTTATGTGATCAACAGCTTCTCCAAGTATTTCAGCATGACCGGCTGGCGCGTGGGATGGATGGTGGTGCCCGACGATCATGTGCGCAAGATCGAGCGACTGGCGCAGAACATGTTCATTTGCGCCAGCCATGCCAGCCAGGTGGCGGCCTTGGCGGCAATGGATTGCCATGAAGAGCTTGAGGCCAATATGGCGGTCTACCGTGCCAACCGGGCGTTGATGGCGGAGGGACTACCAAAAGCAGGGTTCACGCAGTTTGCGCCACCGGATGGGGCGTTTTACTTCTACGTGGATGTGAGCGATTTCACGCAGGACAGCCGGGCTTTTGCGCGGGAGCTGCTGGACGAAGCAGGGGTGGCCGCAACGCCGGGGTTGGACTTTGACCCGGTGCGGGGCCATCAAACGCTGCGGTTCTCCTATGCGCGCAGCACGGCGGACATTGAAGAAGGTCTGGCGCGGTTGAAGATGTTCATGGCCGCCCGTGGGTTTGTCTAAGGTTTAAGAGGAGCGGGGGCGTCGCCCCCGTCGCCATTTGGCGACTGCCCCAGGATATTTCACGACTGTCAAAGCGCGGCGTGGCGAAGCGCGGCGGGCTGATGTACTGTGTTGCCAAAGAAGACGCGCAACAGCGGGCAGGGCAGCAGCATGAGCAGAGTGTTTTTGGCTTTTATTGTGGCGGTTTGGGCCAGTGTGGCCGGCGCGCAGGAACAAGGGTTTTCGGCGCTGGCGCGGCTGGATCGCGCAGAAAGCGGGCTGTCGGAGGGCTGGCGCGGGGCGGCGGAGCTTAAGCTGAGCCTGTCGCAAGGTGTGCCTTGGCGGGTGTTCACATTGGATGAGCCGCGCCGGGTGGTGCTGGATTTCAAAGAGATTGACTGGGAAGACCTGACCGTAGACGCGCTTGGGTCTGTGGACGGCGTTGAGGCGGTGCGGTTTGGCGCTTATCGGCCGGGATGGAGCCGGATGGTGCTTGATCTGGCGCGCCCCTTTGCGGTGGAGAGCGCGGGCATGGAGGTGGAAGAGGCCACTGGGAAAGCGCGGCTGGAGCTGGTTCTGGCGCCAAGTGATACGCTGGCCTTCGCCAAGACGGCAGGCGCGCCGCATGATCCGCGTTGGGATTTGCCGGTGCCAGCGGACACCACGGCGATTGCGCGCGAAGCCAAGCCGGATTGGGCGCCGACGGTGGTGGTGATTGACCCGGGCCATGGCGGGATTGATCCAGGGGCGGAGCGCGACGGGGCGCAGGAAAAAGACCTGATGTTGTTGTTTGCGCGGGAGCTGCGGGATGTGCTGCGCCGGGCCGGTGGATTTGAGGTTGTTTTGACCCGTGATGAAGATGCGTTTGTGTCGCTGGAAGGGCGCGTGGCGATTGCCCATCAGGCGCAAGCGGATGTGTTTTTGTCCTTGCATGCGGACAGTTTGAGCCAAGGCAACGCCAAGGGCGCGACGATCTACACGCTGTCAGAAGAGGCCAGTGATGCGGCCTCTGCGCTGTTGGCGGAGCGTCATGATCGGGCGGATATTCTGTCCGGTGTAGACCTGTCGGGGGCGGATGATGAGGTGACCGATGTGTTGCTCGATTTGGCACGGTTGGAGACGGAGCCGCGTACGATGATGTTGGCGGAGACGCTGGTGGGGGAACTCAAGAGAACCACCGTAAGGCTAAATCGCAAGCCACTGAGAACTGGTGGGTTTTCGGTGTTGAAGGCGGCGGATGTGCCGTCGGTTCTGGTCGAGCTTGGGTTTATGTCGAGCCAGCAGGATCTGGCCAATTTGCAGGACCCGGGGTGGCGCGCGGCGATGGCGGCGGGGCTGCGCGATGGATTGCTGGCCTGGGTGGTCGAAGATAAGGCGGCGCGGGCGTTGGTGCGTCAGTAAGGCTTCGGCGGAGCGTTGCTGGTTTTGTCTTGGTGGCGGGAAACCGCTTTCCTTTGAGTGGCGAAGTTTGTCGAGTGTGCCGCAGTAGGCAGGTACACGGGGCGGACGGCAATGCAGAACACTGAGGCGTTTCACGGGGCGAAGCTGGCGCTTTTGGTTGGGGATCGCTTGGTGTCGATCCTGCGCGACAAGGACCCTGAAATTCCCTATCCGGATATGTGGGATTTGCCCGGCGGTGGGCGCGAAGGCAACGAGAACCCGGAAGCCTGTGTGTTGCGCGAACTTAAGGAAGAGCTGTCGCTCACGCTGACAGAGGCGGACCTGCGCTGGAAGCGTCAGTATACCTCTGATCTGGATGGCAAAAGTGCCACTTGGTTTTTTGTCGCCGAGGTGCCGGAGTTGGACATCAACCGCATTCGACTGGGCACGGAAGGGCAGGCCTGGCGCATGTGGGATGTGGCGCGGTTTTTGCGGATGAATAATGTGGTGCCGATGATGCAGACGCGGCTGTCAGACTATCTGGCGGAGCGGGAGGTGGCCTAAGCCAAAATTCGTCGGATCGTGGCGGCACATATAGGACATAAACTGTCATGTTAGTGCGCATCCTTTCATGGAGACACTTCATGAGGAAAGACAATGTCCGATACGACAACTCCGAACCTGACCCTGTATTTTGCCCCGCGCACCCGCTCTTTTGCGGCGCTTTGGCTGTTGGAGGAACTGGGCGAGCCGTACCAGTTGGAGAGCTTTGATTTTGCCACCGGTCGACACAAGCAGGCAGACTATCTGTCTTTGAACCCGATGGGGAAAGTGCCGTTGGTGGTGGACGGCGAGACGCCGGTGCCGGAGATCGGCGCGATGGCGATTTACCTGGCGGATCGTTACGCGGCGGCGGGGCTGGCTCCGGCGCTGACGGACCCGGAGCGGGCGGCGTATCTGCGTTGGATGTTCTTTGCCAGCGCGATCATGGAGCCGGCCTATGCGCAGAGGTTGTTCGAGTGGGAGGTGTCGCCGTCCACTGTGGCCTGGGGCTCGTTTGAGCAGATGATGGAAGTGCTGGCTGACGGGTTGGCGGAGGGGCCGTGGTTATTGGGGGAGACCTTCACTGCAGCGGATGTGGCTGTGGGCAACAACTTGGTCTTTGGGCAGATGATTGGCTTGATCCCGCAGGACGGGCCAATTGGGGACTATCTGGCCCGCCTGAAAACGCGCGCGGCGTTTCAGCGGGCGGAAGCGATTGAGCTGCGAGAAGGGGAGCGATTCCCGGTGGCTGCGGAGTAGATCAAACCACCAAAAAGTTTGAAAGGTTGGGCGGCACCGTGTGTGTCGCCCTTCTTTTGTTGAGGATTCGGATACTGGGTTGTTTAGCTTTTTAGCATTGACACTATGCATGTCAATTTGACATTAATAATGACGTGGAAAAGACTGATCGCTTATATCATCTGGTTTGGATGTCGCGGCCCCTGATGCAGGTTGCAGAACTGGCTGTGGAACAAGGACTTGAAGGGACTGGCCTAACGGTGCGGATGCGGGCTGTGTTGGAGGTCTTGCGAGAGCAGGGCGCACTTCCGGTGCCGGAGATTGCTCGCCAATTGGAAATTCAGCGGCAGTACGTGCAGGTCATGGTCAATGAGACTTTGGCGGAACAGCTGACGGAACAGCGCCCTAACCCGCGCCACAAGAGATCGTCACTTTTGGCACTGACTGACAAGGGGCAAACGTTGATTGACGCAGCGGTCACGCGGGAGCGGGTGTTGCTTGAGGCCATAGGCCACGGGTTTGAGGAACAGGAGATTGCCACGGCCTTGGATGTGGTGCGGCGGTTGACAGAGTGCCTTAAGGGCAAAACGGGTGGTCAGATATGAGTGTTGTGTATGTGGTGGTCGTGGCGCTGGTGGCGGGCTTTTTGTGGTTGGTTGCTGGTGTGGTGCGGATTGGTTCGGTGAGCCGGGGCGCGCCGATCGAAGGGCGAGATGGTGAAGCGCTGCTGTTGGTCGACCTACAAGCGGTGTTTTGGAATGAGGGGCCGTATTCGGATGCGGCGAAGACCGAGGCAGCGGCCGTTATCCGTGCAGAAGTCGCGGCGGCCAAAGCCAACGGCTGGCCGGTGATTGCACTGCGGCAAGAGTGGTCTTTGCCGGCTACAAAGGTGATAGCGCGGCTGACGATGAAGGGGCAGGCGGTTGCCGGAACTTCTGGCACGGAAATGGCTGCGCCCTTTGAGGGGCTGGCAGATCATGAGATAATCAAACGGGTGCAGGACGGATTTGAAACCGGCGCGTTGGATGCTTTATTGGCGAAGTTGAACGTTGGCGCGGTGCGGATTGTCGGCTTGGACTACAGCTATTGCGTGGCCAAGACTGCATTGGCGGCTGCACAGCGTGGCTATGGCGTGACCGTGGTTGAGCCGGGTGTTCTGGCGGCGCAGGACAACGCCAACGCGCGAGCGGGGCTGCTTCAGAAAGGTGTCGCGCTGGTGTGAAGGCCGCAAATGGACGGCAAAACCATGCCCACCCATAACAATCGCAGCAAGGTGTTTTGACCCCGCGTATGCCCCTCTATATAGAGAGGGTTTGAGACGCGACTTCAGAAGGCCTCCAGCGTGATACGATTCATCCTCTCGTTCTTCGGGACCATTTTTACGTTTGTGACCATGGGGATTGCCGTGGTGGCTTTGTCCATTGGTGCGGTGTTCTGGATTTATGGGCAGGAGCTGCCAAGCCATGAAAGTCTTGCTCAGTATAAGCCGCCGACCATAAGCCGGATTTATTCCGGTGAGGGGCATATCATTGATGAATTTGCCAAAGAGCGCCGTCTGTTTGTGCCAGCGGACGAAATTCCGGAGCTGGTGAAAGAGGCGTTTATCTCGGCGGAAGACAAAAACTTCTATAGCCACTCTGGCTATGATGCGCGCGGTATTGCGGCGGCGGCTGTAGAGGCGGTTCAGTCGCGGGGCTCAAATGTGCGCGGGGCGTCGACAATCACGCAGCAGGTGATGAAGAACTTCCTGCTGTCAGGCGACCGGAAAATTGAGCGCAAAATCAAAGAGATCATTCTGGCGACCCGCGTTGAAGAGACGCTGTCCAAGGACCAGATCCTTGAGCTCTATATGAACGAGATTTTCCTCGGTCAGAACTCCTACGGCGTAGCGGCGGCGGCGCAGACCTATTTCAACAAAACCTTGGAAGAGCTGGCGCCTCATGAGGCGGCCACACTGGCGTCGATGCCCAAAGCGCCCGGCAAGTTTCACCCTGTGCGCAACATGGAGCGCGTGCTGGCGCGGCGGAACTTTGTGCTCAAGGAGATGGCTGAAAACGGCGTGATCACCCAGGCGGTTTATGAGAGCGAAAAGCAGCTGCCGCTGAAGTCGGTGCAGAATGGCGATTACGAGAGTTATAAGACCGAGCGCCCGCCACGGGATTACTTTACCGATGAAATTCGCCGCCAGCTGAGCCGCGACTTTGGTGAGGATGAGTTCTTCTCCGGTGGTATGGCAGTGCGCTCAACAGAAGATCCGGAGATGCAGGATGTGGCGGCGCGCGCGTTGCGTCGGGCGCTTGAGAAATATGACCGCTCGCGCGGTGTTTGGCGTGGCACGGGTGAAGTGCTGCCTGAGGACGTGCTTGGCGATGAGGCGGCCTGGCGCGAAGCGTTGGCAGAGGTGTCGGTTCCGCGTGACGTGGATCTGGAAGGCCAATGGTACCCGGCGGTTGTGTTGGAGGTTGGTAAAAACGACGCGCGCGTTGGTATCGAAGGTGTCGAGGATGATGCCGATGGCCACTGGATTCCCGCCAAAGACGCGCAGTGGGCGCGCAAGCGGTTGGAAGATGGCACTTTGGCGCGCAAAGCCAAGGTGGCTGGGGATCTGGTTTCCAAAGGTGATGTGGTGCTGGTGCGTGCGATCACCAAAGACGACAGTGGCGACTTTGTGCGCTGGTCGCTACGGCAGGTGCCGGAGGTGCAGGGCGGCTTCATGGCGATGGACGTGAACAACGGCCGTGTGATCGCGATGCAGGGTGGCTTCAGCTACCAGGACACGGTGTTCAACCGCGCGACACAGGCGAAACGTCAGCCGGGGTCGAGCTTTAAGCCGTTTGTCTATGCTTCGGCGCTGGACAGTGGCTATAGCCCTGCGACTATCGTGATTGACGCGCCGATTGAGATCAACACGCCGCAAGGTGTGTGGCGTCCGAAGAACTCCACCAACAAATTCTACGGCCCAACCCCACTGCGGACCGGCATCGAAATGAGCCGGAACCTGATGACCATTCGTTTGGCGCAGGAAGTTGGGATGGAAACCGTGGCGCGCTATGCGGAACGTTTTGGCGTCTATGACAACATGGGCGCGTTCCTGGCGAACTCGCTGGGCGCGGATGAGACCACGCTCTATCAGATGGTGGCTGCCTATGCGATGTTTGCCAACGGCGGTGAGCGGGTGGAGCCAACGCTGGTAGACCGGGTGCAGGACCGCTATGGCAAAACGATTTACCGTCACGACCAGCGCGAGTGCACCGACTGTCTCGATCCAAGCGTGCCGGAAACCCGAGGGCCGCGTATTGTGACCAATCGTGAGCGGGTGATGGATGCGATCACCGCTTATCAATTGACCTCAATGATGGAAGGGGTGGTAACCCGCGGTACGGCGTCGAGCCAGATCAATTTGCCGGTGCCGGTTGCGGGTAAAACTGGGACCACCAACGAAGCGAAAGACGTGTGGTTTGTAGGGTTCACCAGCAACATCGTGGCAGGCTGCTACATCGGGCATGACCGTCCGCGTCCGTTGGGGCCGGGCACTTATGGGGGCACCACCTGTGGGCCGGTGTTCCAGGAATTCATGAAAGAGGCGATCAAGAAATATGGCGGCGGGAAATTCCGCGTGCCACCGGGGGGCCACTTCATCAAGATCGACCGTTACACCGGCGCGCGTTTGGACAATGACGCCAGCGGCGGCAATGTGGTGGCGGAGTATTTCCGTGATGGCGAAGAACCGATGTTTGGTATTGCCTATGACGGTGGTTTTGCCATGGGCAGCAACTTGCCATTGGTGGAAGAGGTGCAATCTGCGGGACGTCAGGTCACCACATCGTCGGGGGGCACCGGGGTTGTGGGGCCCAAAGCGGACTTTGGCACGGTTAGCTCTGGTGGGCTGTACTAGGCGAAATAAGTCGCTCACTAGCAAGTGAAATTTGCGCGGAGGTCGGAAGCGGCCTCCGCTTTTTTGTGCAGAATGTCGCAGGTTGCGCTAACGCCCCGTGCAGTTAACGAGGCAGCAACACTTGGCACCTATGCAGGCGCAGCAAATTGCATCCTTACAAGGACTCCTCCAATGAAAAATACCGCTTTTGCCGTCGTGGCCGCGCTGGCCGCGACGCCTGTTGTGGCCAACGAGTATGAACCTGCCATGGCAGCGTTCCTGAATGACAACATCCGCACTTGGGCGCAGGATCCGATTCTGGTGTCTGCGATCAAGGCCCAGAACGAAGTGACCGCCGGGTATGATCAGGCGACCATCGATCAGATGGACACCACTTGGCGTGCGGAAGTCGGCGCGGCGTCGACCCCAACCATCACCCCGGTGATTGAAAACCCAGCTGCCGACTTTCTGCGCACGCAGGTTGAGAACTCCGCGGGTCAGATCACCGAGATCGCTTTGATGGATTCGGTTGGCCTGAACGTGGCGCTGTCCGGTGTGAACTCTGACATGTGGCAGGGGGACGAAGCTAAATACCAACAGACCTACAGCGTGGGCCCGGACGCCTATCACTTCAGCGAAGTGGAACTGGACGACTCCACGCGCACCTATCAGGTGCAGATTTCGATGACCATTGTGGACCCGGAGACCGGTGTCGGCATTGGCGCGATCACCGTTGGTGTGGACGCAGAAACCCTTGAGTAACGCCAGTGCGGTCCCTGAATGGGGCCGCATCCTTTTCAGGAGCAGATTATGACACTCTTTTCACCGGTTTTGGCGCAGTTTGATAAGCTCTCGGTGTTTTTGAAAGCCACGTTGTTGATCGTGGGAACCACGTTGATCGTCGCAACCATGCTGACCGTGGACTCCCAACGGCAGGTCACCAAGTCCATCACCAACGGGTTGGTGCAGCTCGCCGCCGAGATGACCGGATCGACAGCAAACGCAGCCAGCGGCGCGATCCGCTTTGGCGACACTGAGGCGTTGCAGGACATTTTGGACGCGACGCTGGCGCGGGCCGACGGGCAGGCGGTTTATGCGCTGGCCTTGAACTCAGCAGGGGAGGTGATGGCCACCTCCGGTCGCAAGCCAAGCGGTGCTGGAGCTGAGATTGAAACACTTGCCAAGCGCGCGGGTGACAGTGGCAGGGCGATGCGATCCGACAATGGCTATGTGATGGCCGAACCGGCGCGCAGCGGCAAGGACGGCAGCAAGATTGCCGGGGCGGTGGCGATCCTCTGGTCGCCGGAGCAAGCGCTGGCGCAGGCGCGATCCGCAAACATGCTCTCCATTGGGATTGCGGGTGTGGTTTTTCTGGTGATGTGCACGCTGTGTGCCTGGGTCATCCGGGCGGCCGTGTCTCATCCCCTGCAAGACGTGCGGCAAGTGGTCAGTGACATTGCCGAAGGGCGTTATGACACGCCTGCGTTGCATGTGGCGCGTGGCGACGAGATTGGCGGGATTTCTCGCACCGTCGAAGGTCTGAAGGTCCAGTTGGCGGAAGCCCATGAGGTGGAGAAAACGCGCAAGCTGGAACAGCAAGAGCAAGACCGTGTGGTTGAGGCTTTGACTGCGGCGTTGCAGCGGCTCGCCGAAGGCGATCTGACCCATCCCATTGAGCAGCGCTTCTCAGCAGGCTATGAGCCGCTGCGGGAAAACTACAACAACACATTGGTGACGCTGGTGTCGATCATGCAGGCAGTTGTGGAAAACTCGCATCGCATTCAGGCCAGCTCTAAAGAGATTGGCGATTCCTCCAATGCGTTGGCCACACGCACGGAAAGTCAGGCGTCCACGCTGGAGCAGACCGCCCATGCGATGGAAGAATTGACCGCGAGCGTGAGCGCGGCGGCGGAAGGCGCCAAAGACGTTGAGGCGATTGTTGTGGGCACCAAACAGACGGTGCAGTCCAGTGGCGAAGTTGTGAAACAGGCGGTGGATGCGATGTCGTTGATCCAGGCATCGTCGGATAAGATTTCACAAATCATTTCGGTGATTGACGACATCTCGTTCCAGACCAACTTGCTGGCGTTGAACGCCGGTGTGGAGGCGGCACGGGCCGGGGACGCGGGGCGTGGCTTTGCGGTTGTGGCTTCTGAAGTGCGCGCCTTGGCGCAACGTTCATCGGAGTCGGCGTCTGAGATCAAAGAGCTGATCAACGAAAGTGCGACCCATGTGGATGAGGGCGTGACGCTTGTAGGGCGGACTGGCGATGAGTTGATCAAGATCATCAGCGGCGTAGGCACGGTGTCTGAGCATATCAGTGTCATTGCCGATGGCGCGGCGCGTCAGGCGGAAACCTTGAGTGGGATCAACCGTGGCGTGGCGGAGCTGGATCGTGTGACCCAGCAAAACGCCGCCATGGTGGAAGAGACCGCCGCCGCCAGCACCGTGCTGCATAGCGACGCGAGTGAACTTGCCGGGCAGGTGTCGGTGTTCAAGGTGACACCGGAAGGCGCGGCACGCCGGGCGGCGTGAGCACGCTGCAGTCTGCTGAATTGGCTTAAAAACTTTGGAACGCACGGCTGGGCAAGGCGCTTGGCCGTGCGTCGTCACTTGCGGGGCAGGCGGGGCTGCGCTATCACGCTGATCTGAACCCATAAGAAGGTCTTTTCCCATGCGCGCTGAAGCTCAGAACACCGTTACAGAGATCGAAAAGTCCCTGACCCTGTTGCGCCAGCGCATGGATTGGGAAACGGCGGCCTATCGCCTGGAAGAGTTCAACGCGCGGGTGGAGGATCCGAACCTGTGGGATGACGCCGCAGCGGCGCAAAAGCTGATGCGGGAGCGTCAGACTTTGGTGGACGCGATGGACAATGTGACCGCGATCGAGGCCGAGCTGTCTGACAACATCGAGCTGATTGAATTGGGCGAGATGGAAGAGGACGATGAGGTTGTGGCCGAGGCCGAAGAAGCTCTGAAGGCGCTGGCGGTTAAGGCGGCGGAGAAAGAGTTGGAAGCGCTTCTGGATGGCGAGGCCGATGGCAACGACACTTTCCTGGAGATCAACTCTGGTGCCGGCGGCACGGAGAGCTGTGACTGGGCCAGCATGTTGGCGCGGATGTATGTGCGTTGGGCCGAGAAGAAGGGCTACAAGGTCGAGCTTCAGGCGGAAAGCGCGGGCGAAGAAGCGGGCATCAAATCAGCGGCGTATAAGATTTCCGGGCACAACGCTTATGGCTGGCTGAAGTCGGAGAGCGGCGTGCACCGGTTGGTGCGGATTTCGCCGTTTGACAGCGCTGCGAAACGTCACACATCGTTTACGTCGGTGAAGGTTTACCCGGTGGTGGATGACAACATCGAGATTGAGGTGAACCCGGCGGACATTCGGATTGATACCTACCGGTCCTCCGGGGCTGGTGGTCAGCACGTGAACACCACCGACTCCGCGGTGCGGATCACCCACCACCCGACCGGGATTGTGGTGACCAGCTCCGAGAAGTCGCAGCACCAGAACCGCGACATTGCCATGAAAGCGCTGAAGTCGCGGCTGTATCAGATCGAGTTGGACAAGCGGTCTGCGCTTGTGAACGAGGTGCATGAAAACGCGGGCGATGCAGGCTGGGGCAACCAGATCCGCTCTTACGTGTTGCAGCCGTATCAGATGGTGAAAGACCTGCGCACCGGCTATGAGACCAGCGACACCAAAGGTGTGTTGGATGGCGATCTGGACGGGTTGATGGCGGCGACATTGGCGATGGACGTGTCGGGCATGAGCCGCGCGGATGCGCAGGCCGAGGACTAAACGCGGCCTGGGTTTGAGGGGGCTTTGCCCCCGTCACCGCAGGCGGTGACTCCCCCAGGATATTTTTGGAATGAGAATGTACAGGCGCGTCACCGAAAGGTGAGGCGCTTTTTATCTGTCGGCGCGCTTGTGTGTTTAACCTGTTCATGATCCTCTGAGGCGGAAGAGGAGCAGGGTATGGCAGAGTTTCTGGATTGGGATGCAGGCAAGCTGGCATCAGCGTTGCGGGATGGCGCGCTAAGCGCCGAGACCGTGATGACGGCGACTTTGGCGCGGATTGAGGCGCGTAACCCGGCGGTGAACGCGATTGTGGATGTGCGGGACGCTGAAGTGTTGCTGGCGGAGGCGCGGGATGCGGATGCTGTGCCGGTAGGCGCGCGCGGTGCGTTGCACGGCATGCCCATAGCGGTGAAGGCGCTTTCGGATGTGAAAGGCATGCGGACCACGGAGGGCAGCCCGCTGTTTGCGGATCGTGTGGCTGACAGCGACAGTGCATTTGTGGCGCGGATGCGGGCGGCCGGTGCGATTTTCATTGGCAAGACCAATGTGCCGGAGTTTGGACTTGGCTCACACAGCTACAATCCGGTGCATGGGGTGACGTTGAATCCCTATGACGCAAGCCGCACAGCGGGGGGCAGTTCGGGCGGGGCCGGGGCGGCCCTTGCGATGAATATGGTGGCGCTGGCAGATGGCAGCGACATGATGGGCAGCCTGCGCAATCCGGCGGGGTGGAACAACGTCTATGGCTTTCGGCCCAGCTGGGGCATGGTGCCCAGAGCGGTGGGCGCCGAGAGTTTTTGGCATCAGTTGTCGACGATTGGGCCGATGGCGCGCAGTCCGCGCGATTGTGCGCTGTTGATGTCGGTGCTGGCGGAGATCGAACCGGGGGTGCCGTTTAACATGTCCGCGCAGGATTGGAGCTTGCCGGAGGCCTGTTCGGTTGCTGGCGCGAAGGTAGGCTGGTTGGGTGACTGGGGCGGGGCAATGCCGATGGAGGCGGGGATTTTGCCGCTCTGTGAGGCGGGGCTTAAGGTGCTGCGAGAGCTGGGCGCAGAGGTGGAAAACATAACGCCGCCGTTTGATGCGGAAGCGATGTTTCGGAGCTGGAGTGATTTGCGGGCCTTTGCTTTGGCGGGGGAGTTGGCAGACCTTTATGAGGATAAGGTCAAGCGGACGCGGCTCAAGCCAGCGGCGCAGTGGGAAATCAGGCGCGGCATGGAGATGGCGGCGATGGATTTGCATAAGGCCACCAAGGTGCGTTCGGACTGGTTTGCGACGGCGGCGAAGCTGTTTGAGACCTACCAGGTTTTGGTTCTGCCCGTGGCGCAGATGTTCCCGTTTCCAGCGGACTGGGATTGGCCCAAGGAGATCGCTGGCGTGGTCATGGATACCTATCACCGCTGGATGCAGGTGATGGTGCCAGCGAGCCTAATAGGGCTGCCTGCGATCAGTGTGCCGGTGGGGTTTGGTGAAAATGGCCTGCCGATGGGGATGCAAATCATTGGGGCCAAGGGCAAAGATGCGCGTGTGCTCGAAATTGCACAGGCCTATCACACGGCGACGCTGTGGCCGAGCAAGCGACGACCTCCTGTTCCAAGAGCTTGATTTGAAGACGGAAATCCGATTTGATCCATCATAAGGGAGCAGGCGCGAGGAGGGCGCATGTCTGAGGAGACAAAAGCGGGCGCAGAGGACCACCTTGCCCAAAGTAAACCCAAGACTGAAACACAACTGTCCGCAGCAAGAACCGCTAGCGGCGAACGCGAGCATGGTGCGCCGCCGTTAGGGGACGTGACGGTCGGCATGTTGGGGCAGTCGTTGCGGCTGGGAATGCGGGATTTTATCCGTAAGCCGATGTATGGCATTGGCTTTGGGTTGTTTTATGTGATTGGCGGCTGGTTGATGGCCTGGCTGACCGTTGCAAGTGGGCAAAGCTACTGGCTGACGTTTGCCGCCATTGGCTTCCCGCTGTTGGGGCCATTTGCCGCTGTGGGGCTGTATGAGGTGTCTCTGCGGTTAGAGCGGGGCTGGGAGATCAACTGGCCGTTGATCGCGGGCGTGGTTTGGCGGCAGAGCAAGCGGCAATTGCCGTCGATCTGTGCCGTCATCATCATTGTGTTTCTGTTCTGGTTCTTCCTGGCACATATGATTTTTGCGCTGTTTCTTGGGCTGTCGACCATGACCAATGTGTCGAGTTCGCTTGAGGTTTACACCACAACCAATGGGATCATGATGCTTGTGGTCGGCTCTGGCGTTGGGTTTCTTTTTGCGTTGTTGCTCTACATGATCACCGTGTTGTCTCTGCCGCTCTTGCTGGACCGGGAGGTTGATTTTGTGACGGCTATGATCACCAGCTTCGGTTATGTGCAGAGCCATTTTGTGGTGATGTTGATCTGGGCGGGGATAGTGGCTGGGGTGACCTTTGCCGCGCTGATCCCCGGGTTTCTCGGATTGTTGATTTGCTTGCCGGTGTTGGGCCATGGCAGTTGGCACTTGTACGCGCAGATCAAAGCAGCGGGTGCGCAAGATACGTAAGTAAAGGCAGGTCAGATGGTTGAGTTAAAGCCGGAGTTTTTGATTTCGGACGTAGCGGGGTTGCGGGAGGTGTTCAAAACACCCAATCCGGACTCGCTGTCGCAAAAGAAGTGTATTGATCATCTGGACAAGCATGCGCGCGGGTTTATTGCGCGGGCGCCGTTCCTGTGTATGGGCACGCAGGCCGCAGACGGCTTGGCAGATGTGACGCCGCGGGGGGATCCCGAGGGATTTGTAAAGGTTCTGGACGCGCATACGTTGGTGATCCCGGAGCGTCCGGGCAACAACCGGATCGATAGTTTGATCAACATTGTGGGGAACCCCAATGTCGGGCTGATTTTTCTGGTCCCTGGCTTTGATGAAACGCTCAGAGTGAATGGCACAGCGCAGGTTACGACGGACCCTGAGATTTTGGCGCTGATGGAGGTGCAGGACCGGTTGCCGCGTGCCGCGATTGTGGTGTCGGTGGTCGAGGTGTTCCTGCACTGCGCCAAAGCCTTCCGTCGGTCCAAGCTGTGGGATCCGGCCTCGCTACAGGATCGCAGTGAGATGCCTTCGCTCAGCAAGATGGTGCTGGACCAGAGCACGGGGGCCCCGGAGGACCCGGAGGAGATGGCAAAGTTGGATGCGCATTTGGAAGCGCGGTATCGGGAAACGATGTACTAAGGCTGTATGGCGATGCGGGGGGGCTGAACAGGCGCATTCGTCGACACACTGGCATGTGCAGAACATAGACAAAACGGTAACGGCATTGCCCAGCCTGTGGCCCGTTTGCCTACCAGCCTTTGGCGTATTTAAGGGCGTACAGTCGGCCGGGCAGGTTCCCGTCAAATGAGAATGGCCCCTTGAACCAGCCGCCCAATTGGCCGGCTGATCCAGACGCGCGCAACACCTGTTTTGATGAGGTTGCCGCGTTTGATATAGCTCATTTGGGTGTGTCGAACGCGATGTTACTGTTCTGGGTTGCAACAACTGTGGTGCAGGCTGTGTTTGGCATTGAAAGACTCGCTGAACGTGTGCAAAGTTGGCGCGCCATCCAAAGAGATGCGATTGGGCGCCAAAATGGCGCATGACAGTATCAGCTTTCATGGGGCTGCCACAGATTTGACCTTGGGTTGAAGGGCGGTTGGTTGTGAGGTGATGCCGTGGGACCCAGCTGTGTTTTTGGCAGGCCCGCTATCTGTGCACGGGACATAACGAGTAAATGGGGAGGGAGAAGTATGAACGGCGTTGTGCTTTGGCATGACAACAAAGGGGACACTGCCGTTATTTGGTGTGAGGATCATGCAGATTTGGCCTATTTCAGTGCTGAGTCTGAATCGGCTGCTTTGGGGAGCAGCGCGTTGGAACTGGCTGCTGGCGATCTGGTGATGTTTGACGAGGTGCAGGTTGGTCTACAGCGGCGTGCGGTCAATCTTCGTCGGTTGGCACCGGGCACGCCATTGGCAGAGCACCTTCTACAGGCGGCCAGCGGCGTTGAAAGTGGAGAGGTTGGGCGCGCGTTGCGTGCGGCCCTGGACCTGCCGATGGCGTCAGAAGGCGAAAGCTCCTCGGCAAAGGTGATTGATCTGAAGGCGGCTGCGAAGTCGCGGAAAGTCAGTTAGCTCATCTGGAGCGATCCGGATATATTCACAAAAGAAAAGGGGCCGTTGGGCCCCTTTTTGCTGCGCTATGCAGGTAGGATTATTCCGCGCCACGCGACAGCGCAGCCACGCCGGTACGCGCCACTTCGATCAGTCCCAAGGGGCGCATGAGATCGGCAAAGGCGTCGATCTTGCTGGGCGTGCCGGTCAGTTCAAAGACAAAGCTCTCCAGCGTGCTGTCCACCGCATTGGCGCGGAAGATGTCCGCCAGACGCAGGGCTTCGACGCGTTTTTCGCCGGAGCCAGCCACTTTGAACAGGGCCAGTTCACGCTCCACCGAGGCGCCTTCAACGGTCAGGTCATGCACATCATGCACCGGCACAATCCGGCCCAGCTGTGCCTTGATCTGTTCGATGACTTGGGGCGTGCCGGTGGTCACGATGGTGATGCGTGACAGGTGGCCGGTGTGGTCGACCTCAGCCACTGTCAGGCTTTCGATGTTGTAGCCACGCCCGGAGAACAGGCCAATCACACGTGCCAGAACACCCGGCTCGTTGTCCACCAGAACGGCGAGTGTGTGGGTCTCGACCTCGTCAGAGAAGTTGGGACGTAGGTTATAAGCGGAGTGGCTCGTGGAGCCTTTTTTGATTTTTAGAGCAGCCATGATCTCTCTCCTTACACCAGAACCGCGCCGCCGGCTTCGATGGCGCCTTGGGTGCTGGCTTCGCCCAGAAGCATTTCGTTGTGCGGTTTGCCCGACGGGATCATCGGGAAGCAGTTCTCGTGTTTCTCCACCAGACAGTCAAAGATCACCGGACCGTCGTAGTTGATCATTTCTATGATCGCTTCGTCCAGATCATCCGGGTCGGAGCAGATGATGCCTTTGGCGCCAAAGGCTTCGGCGAGTTTTACGAAGTCGGGCAGGGCCTCAGACCAGCTGTGGGAATAGCGTTCGCCGTGCAGCAGCTCCTGCCACTGACGCACCATGCCGAGGCGTTCGTTATTCAGGATGAATTGTTTCACCGGCAGGCGGAATTGCACGGCGGTACCCATTTCCTGCATGTTCATCAGCCAAGACGCTTCACCGGCCACGTTGATTACGAGGCTTTCAGGATGGGCGACTTGCACGCCAACCGACGCCGGAACGCCGTAGCCCATGGTGCCGAGGCCGCCGGAGGTCATCCAGCGGTTGGGGTCTTCAAAGCCGAGGTACTGCGCGGCCCACATTTGGTGCTGGCCCACCTCGGTGGTGATGTAGCGGTCGTGGTCTTTGGTCAGGGCTTCGAGACGCTCCAGTGCGTACTGCGGTTTGATGGTTTTGCCTTCTTGCGTGTACTTCAGGCATTCGACTTTGCGCCAATCGCTGATCTGGCTTTGCCACTTTGCAATCGCCTCGCGGTTCACGGTGCGGCCGCGGGCTTTCCAGACTTTCAGGATGTCGGTCAGCACGCTTTCCACATCGCCGACGATAGGGATGTCGGCCTTGATCACCTTGTTGATCGAAGACGGATCGATGTCGATGTGGGCTTTCTTGGAGCCGGGCGAGAAGGCGGAGATCAGGCCGGTGATGCGGTCATCAAAGCGGGCGCCGATGTTGATCATCAGGTCACAGTCGTGCATCGCCATGTTGGCTTCATACAGACCGTGCATGCCCAGCATACCCAACCAGTTCTCGCCGGACGCCGGATAGGCGCCAAGGCCCATCAGAGTGGAGGTGATTGGAATGCCGGTGGCATCCACCAGCTCGCGCAGCAGCTTGGAAGCTTTTGGGCCGGAGTTGATCACGCCGCCGCCGGTGTAGAACACGGGGCGTTCGGCCTTTTCCATCGCCTCAACCAATTCGTTGATCGCGGTGATGTCGCCTTTGGTTTCCGGCGCATAGATCGAGGTGTCTGACTTCTCCGGTGCGGTGTATTTGCCGTTGGCGAACTGCACGTCTTTCGGAATGTCGATCAGCACTGGTCCGGGACGGCCAGAGCGCGCCACGTGGAAGGCTTGGTGCAAGGTTTCAGACAGCGTGTCTGTGTCCTTGGCCAGCCAGTTGTGTTTGGTGCAGGGGCGGGTGATGCCCACGGTATCCGCTTCCTGAAAGGCGTCTGAGCCAATCATGAAGGTTGGCACCTGACCGGTCAGAACCACAATTGGGATCGAATCCAGCAAGGCATCCGTCAGGCCGGTCACCGCGTTGGTTGCGCCCGGGCCGGATGTGACCAGTGCCACGCCCACCTTGCCGGTGGAGCGGGCATACCCTTCGGCGGCGTGCACCGCGCCTTGTTCGTGACGCACCAAGATGTGGCGGATGTCATTTTGCTGAAAAATCTCGTCGTAAATCGGTAGGACGGCGCCTCCGGGATAGCCAAAGACTGTGTCCACACCCTGATCCTTCAGGGCTTGAACCACCATTTTTGCTCCGGTCATCTGACGTGTCATCATTCTCTCCGTTACCGACGACATTACTAGCTGTACAAAAAAGCCCCCGCTTTTGAGCGAGGGCGCATGGGGTACCGTTATGGTGTCCGTTACCGGCCCATGCGCCTAATTCCGACAATGACGACTAGCCTTAGCATCGTGTTTGTCCTCAAGAGGGGTCATTAATTGCGTTCGGATCGGACCTTATGGCTGCTGCGTCGCGGCGTCAACCGGGAAATCCGCAGAAAAGCACCGTTTCGGGTCTAAAATCTTTTCATTTGTTGCGTGCGTGGGTGGTTGTGGTGAAATTTGAGGAAATATCCGGGGTGAAAATGGTCTGAATCGGACCGCGCGGTGCGTTCTCAGAGGCTTTGAGCGGGGAGAGAGCGCATTTGACCCACGTCAGCCACATGTTGTGCCAGTGATTATGGCCGATGGCGGCGCGTTTACGGGCGGAGCAGGCATTCGTTTTCTGCAGAATGATGGGACATCGGTTGCAGAGAAGAAGCAATTGGTGATTTGTGCTATGATTTGGCTGTGTCCTTTCGGAGGTGAAGGGATGCGCATTTCAAAATTTGCTGAACAATTCATACATTAAAGGAGGAGATTATGCCTCAAGTACGCACACTTACAGTGCCGCATATGCGGGCGAAAATGCACCGGCTGCAAGGCGAAGACCTTAACTCAGACGAAGATGTCGACGATGACGAGATTTATGGCATCGTGACCGTCGTTCAGAGGGATGTGAATGGCGATTATGTCAAAACGCATGTGGGCGGCAGTTCAAACTACATCACAGTGACCAAGGCGGATCGGGAGAAGTGGCTGGATTTGCAGCCCACGGGAGAATGGTTGCAGGTCAATGTGCCGTTCAATGCCCAGCTTCAGGTCAATTGGTATCTCCTTGAGGAAGACTCCGTTTTTGACGATGATCTGATGGAGGCATTGGACGACCTGGTCAAAGGCATAGCGGAAGAAGTTTCGGAGGTGCCAGGGGTCGCACGGGCGCGCCGGATATATAAATTAATCACGGAACTCGTTGGGAAGATCAGCGGCGACGATGTGTTGGGAGAGAACCAAGAGTTCTTCGATCTGCCGCAAGAAACAAAACCGATGTCTTACATGTCTCAGTTCGCCTGTCGGGCAAATCAAGCCCACTACACAGCCGAAGCGCGTTTAGAGTTGAGTAAGCCGTTTAAGCGCTAAAGACTTACAGTCCCACCCCGGTGCCTTGCAGCACGCCGTGTTCCATAGCGTAGCGGGTGAGGCCCGCGGTGGAAGAAATGCCCAGCTTTCGCTTGATGTTCTTACGGTGGGTTTCCACGGTGCGCACAGAGATGCTGAGCTCGTTGGCGACTTCCTTGTTGGACTTGCCCTGCGCCAGCTGCAGCAGCACGGTTTGCTCGCGGCTGGTGAGCGGTTCACGTGCGCCGTCCTGAGAGGGTTCGAGCGATCCTTTGGCACCAGTGCAGAGGTATTTCTTGCCACTCATCACCGCGTCGATGGCGGTCTTGATTTCCTCGGTGGGCACGTCTTTGAGAACATAGCCCATGGCACCGTGGCTGAGTGCGGTGGAGATGTATTCCGGGCTGTCGTGCATGGATAGGATCAACACCCGCAGGTCCGGGTCCATTTCCAACAACATTTCGGTGGCGGTGAGGCCGCCGATTTCAGGCATGTTGAGGTCCATCAGCACCACATCGGGGTGCAGCGCGGGAAGTTGATCCACAGCCTCGCGGCCATTGGTGAGGGTGCCGACAACTTTGATGTCATCGTAGCTTTCAAGGATCGACTCGATGCCCTCCGCCACCATGGGGTGATCGTCGACAATCATCACTTTGATGTTTGTGTCTGCACTCATGCGCTGGCCTTTCGGGAATTGTCTGTGCCTTCGGTTGCAGGCGTCAGGATGTGGCTTAGCGGGACTTCTGCCACAATCACCGTGCCGGAGCGAGAGGAGAATATGCGCAGGGTGCCGTCAAGCTGCTCGACCCGTTCCTGCATGTTGCGCAGGCCAAGGCCGCCACGGGCAGACGGGTCGCGGTCTTGCGGGAGACCCTTGCCGTTGTCGGCAATGCGCAGGGTGGCGCCTTTTTTGTGCCCACGCACGTCGATGGAAACCGTGGTGGCGCCGGAGTGGCGTTCGATGTTGGTGAGGGCTTCTTGGGCAATCCGGTACAGCGCGATTTTCGCGTCTTGGTCGAGGCGGTTGCGGAAGACCACCGTGTTGAAATGGGTTTCGATCCCGGTGCGGGTGGAGAAGTCATCTGTCAGGGCTTTTAGAGCAGGACCGAGGCCGAGGTCGTCGAGCACACCTGGTCGCAGATCGCGGGAGATGCGGCGGACTTCTTGGATGGCGCCAGAGAGGTGTTCCACTCCCTTGTCCAGAGAGTCCAGTCCGCGTTCATCGCCGTTTTTGAGACGGCGGGTGGCGCTGTCGAGCGCGTAGCGCACGCCCACCAAGAGTTGGGAAATGCCGTCATGCAATTCGCGCGCAACACGGCCTCGCTCTTCTTCTTGGGCGTCAAACACCCTTTGAGTTAGCGCCTTGAGCTTGGCGTCGGCCAAACGACGTTCTCGTACCGTGATGAAGAAGCCGGAGAGAAAGACGAGGGTGAGGCAGGCTACGGTAATGACCAGGATATAGAAAGAGGTGCGTTGAACGCGTTCTTCTACGTCGGCGCGGGCGGCGGCCACACTTTCCAATACGTCATCAATAAAGATGCCGGTGCCGACCAGCCATTGCCAGTCTTGCAACCCCACAACGTAAGTGACCATCCGCGCCGTTTCCATTGTGGAAGGTTTAACCCAGTCAAAGCTGTGATAGCCGCCGCCTGTGCGCGCGATTTCGATCATCGGATCGGTGATTTCGGTGCCGTTCAGGTCGGTGAGCCCACGCCAGTTTTTGCCGATCAGGTAAGTTTGGCGCGGGCTGACGAGGTTGTTGCCTTCGTAGTCGAACACAAAGAAGTAGCCGTCTTGTCCATAAAGCATGGAGGACAGGATTTGTGTGACCGCGAGTTTGGCTTCTTCGTCATCAGGAGCGGCGCGGCCGTAGATGTTAACGAAAGCGGTGCGGGCCAAGGAAATGTAGTTTTTGAGTTCGGCTTTTTTGGCTTCGATCAACTGTGCCTCAAGGGCGCGGATTTCGCGTTCCGCCAACTGGCGTGATTGATTTGCCACGAGAACGGAAATGCCAGCCACGGCCACGAGCAAGGGCACTGTTGCCAAGAGGAACAGTTTTTGACCGTAAGACAGTCGAAAGAGAGACAAGAGGCGCCGCATATTCGATTCGTTACGGAAATTTGAGTGCGAATCATAGGTGGATTTCGGCTTTTTTGTCGTGCCCGTAGCCGTAAATCCAAAATTAACCTTCTCAATTGGTCCAGAAAACTTGCCATTTGCCCGGTTTCTACGCGGTAGTGGGTATTTCCTCTACGTAGGGGCAAGGCTAGGCTCGCGACACTTCAACGATCCGCTCGGAGTCTCTGGAGGGAGATCCGGGCTGAACAAAAATTCTGGGAGGAAGACCTACATGGATCGTCGTTCTTTTCTAAAAACTTCTGCGCTTGGCGGTACCGCAGCAGCGGCCAGCACTCTGGCAGCACCTGCGTATGCAACCGGCAAACGCACTCTGACCATGGTGACCTCTTGGGGTCGTGGTCTGGCAGGCGTGTTTGACGCGGCGCAGTACGCAGCAGACACCATCACTGCGATGTCTGACGGTGACCTGACCGTAGACATCAAAGCGGCTGGCGAACTGGTTGGTGCGTTCGAAGTGTTTGACGCTGTGACCGCAGGTCAGGCCGACATGTACCACGCGGCTGACTACTACTTCGTTAGCCAGCACCCTGGTTACGCGTACTTCACCGCAGTTCCATTCGGCATGACCGCTCAGGAACTGGTGAACTGGTACTACCACGGTGAAGGCCACGCTCTGCATGACGAGCTGGGCGAAATCTTCGGCCTGAAATCCTTCCTGGCGGGTAACACCGGTGCACAGGCGGGTGGCTGGTTCTCCAAAGAGATCACAGGTCCAGAAGACTTCCAAGGCCTGAAGTTCCGTATGCCAGGTCTGGGTGGTCAGGCGCTGGGCAAAATGGGTGCATCTGTACAGAACCTGCCAGGTTCCGAGGTGTATCAGGCGCTGGCGTCCGGTGCGATCGACGGCACCGAGTGGATCGGTCCATGGGCCGACGAAAAAGCCGGTTTCCAGGAAATCACCAAGTTCTACTACACCGCGGGCTTCCACGAGCCAGGTGCTGGTCTGTCTCTCGCGACCAACCGCGAAGTCTTCGACGGCCTGTCTCCTGCGCACCAGAAGATCATCGAAACCGCAGCGGCAGCCGCGCACCAGTGGAACCTTGCACAGTTCCTCAACAACAACGGTGCCGCTCTGCAGCGCCTGCAGGCTGGTGGCGTGAAGACCCTGGAATTCCCAGACACCGTTTGGGACGCAATGGGCGCAGCAGCCAAAGAAACCATGGACGGTTACATGGACGACGAACTGTTCGCCAAAATCCGTGGTTCCGTAGAAGAAAGCATGCGTGCGTCTTCCGGTTGGCTGGTTAAGTCCGAAGGCGTGTACCGCGCTCAGCGTGACCGCGTGATGGGCTAAGGCCTTGCGAAGCTAAGCAAATTGGCCCCCCGGTGATTTCCGGGGGGCCTTTTGCAAAACAGACAGGGCGCAGCTCGCAGCACTGTCAAAAATCCAAAACAATAAGGGGATGAGGGGACAATGCTGGACGGTCTGGTCTGGTTCTTTTCCAACATCGGCCAAGCCTTTGTGAACGCGGGGTACGCGATCATCAATCCGGGCATGTGGCTGAGCTGGATTGGCGGCCTTGAGACCACCGAGGACAAACAGGCGCTGATGCGGTTTGTGTACTATGGTGGCTCGGTTGAGTTTTTCTTTGTGGTGTTCACGCTTTTCCTGATCGTTACGGCGGTTGGTATAGCGCGACCCAATTTCATGTGGGGATGCGTGCGCGTTCTGGAAGGCCTTGCCAACTCGGTGGGCCGGTTCTTTGCGTGGGCGGGTCTGTTGATGGTTCTGCAGCAGATCGTGATCGTCTTTATGCAGCGGATTTTCACCGTGCCGGAGATCAGCCTGATCTACGGTGTGAGCTGGCTGACCTTTGATGTGAGCTGGTGGGCGGAAGAGCTGAAGCTTTATAACGCGATGATTGTATGTATGTGTGCGACCTACACCTTTGTGCAGGGCGGCCATGTGCGTGTGGACCTTGTGTACTCCGCGATCAGCCACCGGGCAAAGCGCGTGGTGGATATGCTCGGTTCGCTGCTGTTCATGATGCCGGTTGCGGTTCTGACCTGGATGTACGGCTGGTTCTTCATGTGGCGTCACCTTGTGACCCCGAAGGTATCGGCGTCCGACAAGGTCGAGATCCTGATGAAAAAAGCGCGTATCCTGAAATGGAACGTGGAAACCATCGGCTTCTCACCCAACGGCTTTAACGCTTACTTCCTCTTCAAAGTGCTTCTGATTTGCTTTGCCGGCATGGTCTTTTTGCAGTCCATCGCCTTCTTCTACCGCTCGTATCTCGAGTTCAAAGAAGGTCCGGACAGCGCAGGCAAATACCTCGACCGCGATACGCTGGGCGAGGGTGAAGAAGCCTATGAAGGCACACACTGATCTAAGGGGCAGAACTAATGCTATTTGGACTTGATGGGGTCGAGATCGGCCTGATTATCGTCTTCCTCTGCCTCTTCGGGGGCATTCTCTCCGGCTTCCCTGTGGCGTTTGCCATTGGTGGGGCAGGGGTTATCTCCTTCGGGATCATTGCGGCGCTGGACAGTGCCGGGATCCTGATTCACCAAGCGATTGACACCAGCTCAACCATGTATGCCGACCTGATCGCCCAAGGGGTGAAGGCGGATACGATCTCAATCTTCCGATACCCGGATTTGCCGCGTGTGGCAGAATCCGTGTTCCCGGGCGGTTGGGAACAGGCGATGAACCGCAACATCAGCTTTGTGGTCAACCGGATGAACGAGCGTGTGCTCGCCGGTCAGTCCATCGAAACGCTGTTGGCGGTTGTGATGTTTGTTCTGATGGGCATCACGCTGGAACGCTCCAAGATCGCAAACGACCTCCTGACCACAATGGCGCGCGTTTTTGGCCCGCTGCCAGGCGGTCTTGCCGTGTCGGTTGTGGTTGTGGGTGCCTTCCTGGCAGCCTCCACCGGTATCGTGGGCGCAACGGTTGTGACCATGGGCCTGCTGTCGCTGCCCACCATGTTGAAACACGGGTACAATCCGAAGCTGGCAACCGGTGTGATTGCGGCGTCCGGTACGCTGGGTCAGATCATTCCACCATCCATCGTGATCGTTCTTCTCGGTACGCTGGCGGGTGACCTCTACTCTGCGGCACAGGAAAACCGTGCCCAGGTGGCAGGCTGTTCGGATGCGCTGACCTTCCTGGGTGAGCCTGCGGTTGTCTCCGTTGGGACCTTGTTCCAGGCGGCGCTGATCCCGGGCATCATGCTAGCGGTGCTCTATGGTCTTTATGCCTTTGGCTACGCGTTGTTTAACCCCAAAGAAGCCCCTGCGGTGGAAATGGGAAGTTCCAATGGCGAAGCCATCACCCGCGGCGAAGGCCTGACTTGGTTCCTTGCGGTACCTGCTGGTTTGATCGCGGGCGTGATCCTCTTGGGGCAGGTCAACGTGATCGGCTCTCAGGATGTGACTGTGGACAGCTTCTCGGATGCGGGGCAAACCGCGAGCCTGCGCACCAATGTGGGTGAGGAGTGTAAAGCGTCGATGATTGAGCTGCATGGTCAGTTGGCCTGGGATCAGGCTGTTGCTGAACAGGCGGCCATCGATGAAGCTGGTGGAGTTGCCGAAGCACGTGCCTTGACCGACGAAGAGCGCTCCGCTCTGCGTATTGAGAAGATTGCCGCGGCAGCACCAATCGGCTCTGGTCTGGCCATCGGCTACCTGTTGCTGGCTCTGATCTTGACCACCGCACGGGGGGTCGCTCCAAGCGCGGACACTCGTCCGTTGCTGATTGGTGGGGCTGGTATCGTGCTGGCTCTGGCAGTGGATGCGCTGGTGATCTCTCCGATCACAACGCCGGGCTGGACGCTGATCTATATGGCAATCCCTCTGGCAATGACGCTTTATGGTGTGCGCTATGGCGCGGGCTTGCTGGGCAAAAACGAACTGCTGCGCGTGGTGTTCCCACCGCTGGTTCTGATCATTGCTGTGCTTGGCTCGATCTTGGGTGGTATCACCAACCCGACACCGGCGGCTGCGCTGGGGGCCGGTGGAGCGATCATGCTGGCGGCCTACCGTCGTCTGCACGATGAAGGCCGCTCTGGCGGGATCATCATCTGGTCGACCTTTGCTGTGATCATCATGATCCTTGTGGGCGTGAACTTTGACCTGCGTATCAACCAGGAAGTTGTCGCCACTGAGAACCTGATTGCGTTCTTCGTGGCAAAAGGCGCCTACCTGTTTGCGATGTTTGGTCTGCTCTACGGCTGTTTCGTGTTGTTCCGTGGCAAGGTGCTGTCGCCCATCGTGCGGGAAACCGCGAAGGTGACCTCAATGGTCTTCACCATTCTGATCGGCTCGCAGCTTCTGAACCTCGTGGTCATCAGCTTTGGTGGTGAGCATTACATTCAGCAGTTCCTGAAATCGTTCGACAACGAGTTCAAGGTCTTCCTGATCGTGATGCTGGTGCTGTTTGTGATGGGCTTTGTGCTCGACTTCCTCGAGATCATTTACATCGTGATCCCGATTGTCGGCCCGGTCATCTACGGCGGTACCTTTGATCCGAAATGGGTCACCATCATGATCGCTGTGAACCTGCAGACCTCGTTCCTGACACCACCGTTTGGCTTTGCGCTCTTCTACCTCAGAGGGGTGGCGCCAAAAGAGGTGACGACCGGGCACATCTATAAGGGCATCATTCCCTTTGTGCTCATCCAGGTCGTGGGTCTGGCGATCCTATGGTACGTGCCATCGATCGTGACGATCCTGCCGGATCTGATCGGGAACTGATTTGAGACGCAAAAGACAAAAAAGAAACGGGGGCCATTTGGCCCCCGTTTTGCGTTTGAAGCGGTGGAAAGTGGAGTGCTGAATTGTCTTCCTAGCAGTGAATGCCGGTCCTGAACCCAAACTTGAGAATTACTGCCGAGACCGCATAAATCTGCTACGCACTCGAACGAATGCCAAATTGCTTCGATTCCTGGGAAATCCAATAAATGGCTGTGACACGATTTAGATTTTTGCTTTTGATTTTCATGACACTAATTGCAGTAGGACAAGCAGAGGCGTGGAGCTGCGGCGAACCTGATGTTGTCTTTCTTGAGAACAGAGAAAACGCTCCTACTGAAGCAGAGGTACTGCGTCATCGCTCGATAGCTATTGCTGCTCGATTGCTTGATACACTTGTAGATGGGGAAAAAATCGTTGTTGGAAGGTTCAAACGAAACGAGCCAGCTCCGTTACTCCACGAGGACCAGCTTGACCAAATCCGTGCAATGTATTGGCCTCCCTCTAAAGATGTTAAGATGCCTTACAGTATCGAGTACACTTATTTTGGGGTGTACAGTTTTACAGGTCATGAACTTGTTGGCGCAACGCTGGTTCCTTTTGCAACCAGTGCAATCGATGCGCAGGTATCAATCTCTGCCGAATATGAAGGAATTGTAATGTTTTGCCGACAACTGAAAGCGACGTAATAGGCGTCCTAAGAACCGGCAGAAATGGAGAGGTTTTCGAGCTAATTACCAATCATTGCCCGAGCTATTTTCAGATTAGTCAAGCGCAGCTTTCGGATTTGATGCAATGCTACAGCCAAGGGCAGTGCTAGTGTTTCTTCGTGGCTTCACATTGTGGGCTTGGTTTCGAAGTTGCTGGCTTCAGTGTTGGGATCGTGCATAGCTGCGATTTCCGCAAAGCGGACGTGTCCCGTCTAGTAGCAATGCCCTTAACATACACGAACCGATAGGCGGAGTGCCTCGATCATGCTTGAGACCGAGGCGCTTTCCGGTTTCCGCTAGTACCGCGCAGCGCGGTTGATGGCGACGGAGCCCATGACGTGGTCGGTGAGGCCTTGTTTGCGGTCCGTGGTGATCATCAGGACAATCGAGATGATTTGCAGGATTGGGAACATCACTGACACGGTGAAGCCCAGCGTGTGCAGGAAGGCGGACCCGAGATCAAAGCGGCCGCCGTCAGATTGGCGCAGCTCAATGGACATCAGACGCATGCCCCAGGTGGCGGAGCCGGTGGCGATGGTGGTCACGCGGTAGGCAAAGCCAAAGACAAACAAGAGTGCGCCAAAGAAGAAGATACCGGTGAAGGCGGTGAATGGCAGAACCAGCACACAGAGCACAAAGATCAGGCCGGTGTCGATCAGCCACGCCAGCAGGCGCTTGAAGGTCACGTCTTCGTAAAACTCGGACTGGGTGTCCGGATCGGGTAGGGCAAAGCTGCGGTGGCTCATGTCTCTCTCGTTTTGGTAGGGGCCGGTACTGTATAGAAAACGGCGCGGAAGCTGTCTCCCGCGCCGTGACTGCTCAAAAGGGCGCGCGCTTAGGCGTCTTCGGTCTCGCGACGGTCTTCGGCCGCTTTGGTGGCGCGTTCGTCCATGAACTGGTCAAACTCTGCCTTGTCTTTGGCGGCGCGCAGACGCTCCAGGAAGTCCTCAAAGCTCTTCTGTTCGTCTTCTAGACGGCGCAGGGTCTCGTCGCGGTAGCTGTCAAAGGCGCTGTTGCCGGAGGAGGCCATCACGTGCATGCGACGGGAACAGCTGCGGTTGCGGGCGGATTTCTTGAACATATCTTTGCTCCAGATCATGTAGAACAGAAGGGCCAGGCCAACAGGCCAGAAGAACACGAATCCAAGGACCATGGCGGCAATCCAGGCACCTTTGCCTTTGCTGTCCAGCCAGGCCTCGCTCTTGCCAAACCAGCTGAGGTGCTGGGTGTCGGCGCTGTGGGCGGTTGCGGCAGGGGTCATATCGGTCTCCGAGTTTGTGTCTTTTGTTGCTCCGTGAAGCGGTATGTAAATCGCTTTCACATTACCTAGATTGGGCGTGCGGCTGCCTATTGCAAGGATAAATGTGAAAGGTTTTTACATTTGTCGTCTATCTGGTTGTTTTGATGTAAAAAAATTGGGTGATAATTTTTGGAGTTAGGCGCTAAACGCGCAGATTTTGGCGCCGGAAACCTGCTCTAGATCCTTTGGCGAGAGGCAAAAAACGTGGTTTGGCGTGCCCGCCGCGACCCAGATTTCCTCAAATTCTGTGAGGCGCGTGTCCATAAAGGCCTGGATTGGGGAGAGGTGGCCCACCGGGCTGACCCCGCCAATGGCAAAGCCGGTTTGCTTGCGCACCACGGCGGCATCTGCGCGAGCCAAAGGCGCGCCAAGGAGCGCTTCGGCGGCTTGAGGGTCAACTTGGCGGCCGCCTGCGGTCAGGAACAGGACGACCTCGCCGGTGTTGGCGTTTTGAAACACAATGGATTTGGCGATCTGATCAACGTCGCAGTCCACAGCGTCGGCGGCCATTTGCGCAGTGCGTGCGCCGTCGGTTTCCCGGATGTCGATCTCTTTGCCTGCGGCTTCTAAGGCGGCGCGCACGCGTTTCAGGCTCTTGCTCATGGTTGGTCTCCTCGTCCTCGGGTTGATTTCTGCCATGGCGCGCCGCAGGGTGCCAGCATGGAAAAACAGACTGATTTGAAAGAGACTTTGTTGGCGCTGGAAACCCAAGTGTGGGAGGCGCTGGTGACAGGGGATGGGGACGCGGATGGGGCGCTGCTGAGCGAAGATTTCATTGGGGTGTATCCCGATGGGTTTGCCGGAAAGGATGCCCATACGGGGCAGTTGGACAGTGGCGCAACGGTAGCAGAGTACCGGTTGAGCAACGTACAGCTGCGGGCCACGGGGGCGGACAGTGGTCTGTTGATTTATCGGGCAGATTACTTGCGGGTTGGCAAGTCTGACTGGGAGGTCATGTTGGTGAGTTCCTTGTGGCAAAAGCGCAGTGGGGGCTGGGTCAACAGCTTCAGTCAGGACACGCCATTGACTGGGGAAGGGGTGCCTTAGGCGGCCCCTGCGGCAGCACCGCCAATTGACCTTCGCGCATGGCGGTTTCAAAGTCGCGCCATGTTGTTTGAATCACAAATCACCCGCCTGCCACGCCCATATGATACCGACCTAGGTGCGGAGGCGCGGGCGGCGGTGCCGGCGTTGTCTGGCGATCTGGCCAAGCTGATTGAAGGCACGGCGGGATCAAGTCCTTATCTGAAAAGCCTGATCCACAAGGAGGCCGATTGGCTACCGGAGGCTTTGCAGGATGCGGATGCGGCTTTGACTAAACTGTTTGGCGAGCTGCGCGCAGGCGCGCCGGATCAGCGGCCAACCGCTTTGCGCGCGGGCAAACGAAAAGTTGCTTTGCTGACGGCGCTGGCGGATTTGGCGGGGGCGTGGTCGCTGGAGAAGGTGACCGGTACGCTGACGGATTTTGCGGATTTGGCGAGCCAGTTGGCACTGGAGGCGACGATTGGCGCGGAAATTCGGCGTAAGAAATTGCCCGGCGCAACCGAAGACGACATCCCCACGGCAGGGGGCATGGTGTCAATTGCCATGGGTAAGATGGGCGCGCATGAGCTGAACTATAGTTCGGACATTGATCTGATCTGCCTGTTCGATGAGAGCCGGTTTGACACGGATGAGTATCACGACGCGCGGGCGAGTTTCATTCGGGCGACGCGCAAGATGGCGGCGATGCTGAATGACATCACCGGTGACGGCTATGTGTTCCGCACGGACTTGCGCTTGCGGCCCGATCCGGCGGTGACACCTGTGTGCCTCGCGATGGAGGCGGCGGAGCGCTACTACGAGAGCCTGGGGCGGACCTGGGAGCGGGCGGCCTATATCAAGGCGCGGCCCTCGGCGGGGGATCTGGCGGCGGGGCAGAAGTTCCTCGACACGTTGACGCCGTTTGTCTGGCGTAAGCATCTGGACTTTGCCGCCATTCAGGACGCGCATGACATGCGGTTACGTATTCGCGAGCACAAGGGGCTGGGCGGCGAGATCACGTTGGACGGTCACAATATGAAGCTGGGGCGCGGTGGCATTCGTGAAATCGAGTTTTTCACCCAAACACGACAGCTGATTTCGGGGGGGCGTGATCCCTATCTGCGGGACCGTCATACGGTGCCGAGCTTGCGTAAACTGGCCTCCAAAGGCTGGGTGCCGGAGGATGTAGCCGAGGCGCTGTCAGACCACTACCGCTTCCATCGCGAAGTGGAGCACCGTGTGCAGATGGTCGCGGATGCGCAGACACATCTGTTGCCCAAAGGCGAAGAAGGCTGGGGTAGGATCGCGGGCTTGATGGGCCGGGATGAGGCGGACATTCGCAAAGAGTTGCAGGAGCGGCTGACCGAAGTGCACGAGATGACCGAGGGGTTCTTTGCACCGGATGCTGCGCCCGAGGGTGGCGAAGATGTGACCCACGCGTTTGATGAGGACGTCATTGCGCGGTGGGAGAGCTATCCAGCGATGCGCAGCGTGCGGGCTGTGGAGATCTTTAATCGGGTGCGGCCGGAAATCCTGCGGCGGTTGGCGCAGGCGCCAAAGCCGGATGAAGCGCTTTTGGCGTTGGACGGGTTTTTGCGTGGGTTGCCCGCTGGGGTGCAGCTGTTCTCGCTGTTTGAGGCCAATCCGCAGTTGATTGATCTGCTGGTGGATATTGTGGGCACTGCGCCCGCGTTGGCACAGCATTTGTCTCGCAACTCGGGTGTGTTTGACGCGGTGATCGGCGGCAGTTTCTTTACCGAGTGGCCGGGGGTGCGTGGGTTGACCGAAGAGCTGCAGGAGCGGTTGGCGCGGGATGACGATTATGAGGCTCAGCTGGATGGCACGCGGCGGTGGGCCAAGGAGTGGCAGTTCCGCATTGGCGTGCATCATCTGCGCGGCTTGATTGGCGCGGAAGAAGCTGGGCGTCAGTATGCAGATTTGGCAGAGGCGGTTTTGGCGGGGCTGTGGCAGCCGGTGGCGGATCACTTTGCCGCTAAACACGGGCCGATGCCGGGGCGGGGCGCGGTTGTGTTGGGCATGGGCTCTTTGGGGGCGCAGCGGCTGAATGCGACCTCTGACCTGGACTTGATTGTGATTTATGACGCGGATGGGGTGGAGGCCTCGGACGGGCGGCGGCCTTTGGCGGCGCGGCCTTATTACGCGCGGTTCACTCAGGCTTTGGTCACAGCGCTGAGTGCACCCATGTCGCAGGGACGGCTGTATGAGGTCGACATGCGCTTGCGTCCGTCTGGCACGCAGGGGCCGGTGGCGACGTCTTTGGCGTCGTTTAAGAACTACCAGATGAATGAGGCCTGGACCTGGGAGCATCTGGCGTTGACGCGGGCGCGGCCGGTGACCGGTGCGCCGGAGTTGATGGCCGAGGTCGAAGGCTTCCGGCAGGAGGTTTTGGCGGCGGAGAAAGACACGGCGGCGATTGGCCAAGACGTGCAAGAGATGCGGGTGCGGATTGCGGCAGCCAAAGCGCCGGACGGGCCATGGGATGCCAAGATTGGCGCAGGGCGGTTGCAGGACATCGAACTGTTGAGCCAGACCGGCGCGCTTTTGGCCGGATCGCCACGGCGCGCTGTAGGGCAGGGCTTGCAGGCGGGTGTCGCAATTGGCTGGCTTTCTGCCTCAGACGCGTCAGACTTGGCGAGCACCTATCGGCTTTGTTGGCAGGTGCAACTGGCGTCCAAGCTGTTGTCTGGCAGTACCATTGCACCAGATGCCATTGGTGAAGGCGGGCGGGCGTTTTTGTTGCGTGAAACGGGCGCGGACGATATCGAGGCTGTGCTGAGCAAGTTGACGAAGGCCACTGAGACAGCTGCGGAGACGGTCACAGCAGCATTGGCGGCCACGGGGGAGACGTGACATGGACATCTCGCATTGTGATCCCAAAGGGTTGATCCACGAAAGTTACCGGATGGAGGGCATTCAGGCCTCAGAATGCCGGTCGATTTTTTTGGATTGGGCGCTGTCTTTGCCGGAAGGTGTGGAGACGCGGGATGCGATTGAGATGTTGATTGTGCACCTGGGGAGCAAACACCCCGATCATCCGATGACACAAGTGTTGGAGAAGGGCAGCGTGGAGATGCGCACGCCCAAACGCCGAGGGGGCTGGCGGTCACGGCCTCGAAACTGAGCTGACTTCAGCCGTTTGCGTCGAGCCAATTGAGGGCTTCCAATACGCTGTCGTGGATGAAGGTGTCGTCCGTGCTGCGGTTTGCTTTGAGTGTGGCGAGGTTTTCACGGCCGATCCAAGACCACGCATCGACCTTGCCGGTTTCGAGTGTCGGGTTCGACAGGTCGCCTGAGACGGTGACGATGAATTGCCGCTCCAGCCTTGGCCCATCTTCCGCCTGCCATGTTTTGGGGGACAGTTCGGTGCGCAGAGCATCTACTGTCCAGCCGGTCTCTTCAAAGACTTCGCGGGTGAGAGCCTCTTCAACGGTTTCGCCGGGATCTACGTGACCGCCAGCCAGATCCCAACATCCGGGAAAGAGGCGTCGCGTCGGGCTGCGCCGTTGGACAAAGATGTCCCCGTTTGTGTTGACGATAAGAGCGGTGGCGATGGTGTGTGTCATTAAAAAAACTAGGAGATATGGACTGAAGCGGACGTCTAAACTTTTAGTTAATTCCTTTGAAACGTCTAGGGCAGGTCGCAATCGTGCCCCAATTGGCCCGCAGATTTGCAGGGACACAGCAGAGGCGAGAACCGCCCGAGGAGTTGGACATGGCACTGGGAAAAATCTTTGCAGCACTGGTATTGGCCCTTGGGGCGAGCGCCTGTGCATCGGTAGATACCGCAAGTCGGAACGCGCCTTTTGACACGGTGCCAACGGATATGGCCGCCCCTGCGCCCTCTTACTCCCTTGAGAGTTTTGATGTGCTGGTGCCAACCACGCTCAAAGTGAGCGAGGCGAACCTGTATTATCCGAACGGCGATATCGTTTGGCGCGGGGATGCACCAGGCAACCGCTATGAGCAAGTGAAAGCGATCTTTGATGAGAGCGTACGCCTCGGCGCCTACCCGCTGGACGGTGCGATGCCAGTGCGGGTGGAAATTGAAGTGACGCGCTTCCACGGGCTGACCGAAAAAACGCGGTATACTGTGGGTGGAATTCACTCCATTGAGTTTGTGATGACCATCATCGAACCAGAAAGCGGCACTGTTCTGCGCGGCCCTAAGCCAATAAAGGCGAGCCTTGTGGGGTATGGCGGGCAGATGGCCATTGAGGCAGAATCCCGTGGGCTGACCCAGAAGTACCGCATCACGCAGCATTTGGCCCGTGTGGTCCGCGATGAGCTGACCAAAGCGGAAGGGTTTGTGGCCCCGGAGCGTGGGGCAACCAAGCGGATTCAGCCGCTCGAACCGATTGGCAAGCAACTGGCCGCTGTTGAGTAAGCAGGTCAGACGCGGAGAAGGGTTTTCAGACCCGAGAGAAACAAGTAGGAGGGCGGCATGTCTATGCCGTCCTCTTCTTCGTCCAGCCGCCCTGTGGTGCGGTTGAAGCCCAAAGCCAACGCCCGCGCGATCCGCCATGGATTTCCCTGGGCCTATGACAATGAGCTGGTCACCGACCGGCGCACCAAAGGGCTTGCGCCCGGCACGCTTGCGGTGCTGGAAGATGACAAGCGTCAGCCCTTGGGGGTGGTGGCGACCAACAGCCAGAGCAAAATTTTCTGCCGCATGTTGGATCGCGATCCAGAGGCGCAGGTGGATCAGGCGTGGTTTGAGGCCAAATTCGCGCGTGCTTTGGCGATGCGGGAGCGCCTGTTTGAGGCGCCATTTTATCGGTTGATCCATGCGGAGGCCGACGGGCTGCCCGGTGTGGTGGTAGACCGTTTTGGCGATACGGTGGTTGTGCAGCCCAACGCGGCTTGGGCCGAAGTGTTGCTTGAACCGTTGGTGGCTGCGCTGGTGGCCGTGACCGGTGTGTCCAATGTTCTGAAAAACGGCTCTGGCCGGGCGCGGGGACTGGAAGGTCTGGAAGACGACAGCGCGGTTCTTGTTGGCGCAGCGCCGAACGCACCAGTGCCTGTGGTGATGAATGGCGCGACTTATATGGCGGATTTGACCGGAGGGCAGAAAACCGGACTTTTCTATGATCAGCGTCCCAATCACGGATTTGCCGCCGGGCTTTGCAAAGATGCAAAGGTGTTGGATGTGTTTTCCCATGTGGGCGGGTTTTCTCTCGCAGCTCTGGCGGGCGGCGCAAGCCACGCGACTGCGGTGGACGGCTCTGCCGCTGCTTTGGAGCTGGCACAGGCTGGGGCTGCGGCGGCGGGTGTAGCCGACCGTTTTGACACCCGAAAAGGGGATGCCTTTGAGGTTTTGACTGCGCTGGGCGAAGAAGGCGCGACCTTTGATGTGGTGATTTGTGATCCACCGGCGTTTGCGCCGTCCAAACCGGCGCTGGAGAAAGGTCTGCGGGCCTATGAGCGCGTGGCGCGACTGGCGGCGCCTTTGGTGGTCGAAGGCGGCTATTTGGGTCTGTGTTCCTGTTCACATGCGGCAGATCTGGCGCGGTTCCGGGGCGCGTCGGTGCGCGGCATTGGCCGGGCGGGGCGGCATGCGCAGCTGATCCATACAGGTTTTGCCGGGCCAGACCATCCACTGATGCCGCAACTGGCAGAGAGCGGATACCTTAAGTCGCTGTTCTTCCGCCTGTGAGGCGCCTGCTGCTTGATACCTGTGTGCTGTACCCAACCGTGATGCGGGAGGTGCTTTTGGGCGTGGCGACGACCGGTGCGTTTGAGCCACAGTGGTCCGAACGCATCCTTGAAGAGTGGGCGCGGGCGGCGCGGAAGCTGGGCCCTACGGGAGAGCTGCAGGCGCGCGGTGAGATTGCGTTGGTGCAGGCGGCCTGGCCCAAGGCGATGGTGACATGGAAGCCCTCGCTGGAAGATCGCCTGTATTTGCCAGACGCACATGACGTGCATGTGTTGGCCGCGGCTATTGCAGGATCGGCGGATGCGATTGTCACAGTGAATGCCAAAGACTTCCCGAAGCATATCTTGGCGGAAGAGGGGCTGGAGCGGATCGCGCCAGACGAACTGCTGCGGGGATGTTGGGAAGCGGATCAGGACGGTGTTGCGGCGGTGTGCGAGGCGGTGCGGCAAGAGGCGGAGCGCTTGAGCGGTGAGCCGTGGGAGATGCGGCGGTTGCTAAAGAAAGCGCGGCTTCCAAAGCTGGCGAAGGCTGTGAGCGGTTAGGCTTTGGCGATGCCCCATCTGCGTTCGAGCTTTTCGATGGCCTGAATGCGTTCTTCGGTTTTGGGATGGCTGAGCAGCCAAGCGGGGGTGCTGGCTCCATGCGCGCCAGTGAGGCGAGAGAGTTTTTCAAAGAGCGCTTTTTGTGGTGCCGTCCCGATGCCGGATTTTACCAACAGCGCGGCGGCGTATTCATCGGCCTCATATTCATCGCCACGTGACAGGCGCGCAGAGAGCAGGCTGGTGGCGGTGTTGGCGACCAAAGGGCCGATGCCGGGCAGGAAGCGGTTGAGCACCATCGCCAGCGCCGTGCGCAGGGCGTTTTGGCCGGAGAAGTCGATCATCCGGCGGCGGGAGTGGCCCAAGGCGACGTGGCCCAACTCATGCGCCACAACGGAGGCGAGCTCCTCGGCGGTGACGTCTCCGGCGCGGTAGCGGTTGTAAAATCCTCGGGTCAAAAAGATGCGACCGTCCGGGGCAGCGAGGCCGTTCACCGGCTCAATTTCATAAATGTGCACGCGGATGCGCGGCAGATCGAGGGCCTTGGCCATATCCTTGATCAGCGGATTGAGGCCTGGATCGGCGAGTTCGGTAGATTTGGCGTCCAGCTCACGCGCGGTGCGCCACGCGGAAAAACGCATCATCAGCAGGCCGTAGACCACGGCGATTAGGATCGGCATCAGTTTGATCATGGGACTGATATGAGGCAAGCCATGGGCGGCTTCAACCCGCGCTCACGTCAGCGTGTTAATTCCCGCATGCCGCGTTCCAGACCTTCGAGCGTCATAGGCACCATACGGTTCTCAAAAATCTCACGGATCATGCCGATAGAATGGGTGTATTGCCAATGCGCCTCCGGCACCGGGTTGATCCAGAGGTTTGAGGCCCATTGATCTCGCGCCCGCTCCAGCCAGACCTGGCCCGCCTCTTGGTTCCAATGTTCATTGGCCCCACCGGCATAGGCGATCTCGTAGGGCGACATGGAGGCGTCGCCGACAAAGATGCATTTGTAGTCCGGCCCGTAGGTGCGCAGCACTTCGTGGGTGGGGGTCTGATCGTTCCAGCGGCGTTTGTTATCGCGCCACACGCCTTCGTAGAGGCAGTTGTGGAAGTAGTAGTATTCGAGGTGTTTGAATTCGGCCCGGGCGGCAGAAAACAGCTCTTCGACCACTTTGATATGTGGATCCATGGAGCCGCCAACATCAAGAAACAGCAGGACTTTTACCGCGTTGTGGCGCTCGGGGCGGGTTTTCACATCAAGATAGCCATGCTCAGCGGTGGCCTTGATGGTGCCGTTCAAATCCAGCTCTTCGGCGGCGCCTTCACGCGCCCAGCGGCGCAGGCGTTTGAGGGCAACTTTGATGTTGCGGGTGCCCAGTTCAACGGAGCCGTCGAAGTTTTTGAATTCGCGTTTGTCCCAGACTTTGACCGCTTTGCGATGGCGGCTTTCTTTCTGGCCGATGCGCACGCCTTCGGGGTTGTAGCCATAGGCCCCAAAAGGCGAGGTGCCAGCGGTGCCGATCCATTTGTTGCCGCCCTGATGGCGGCCTTCCTGTTCCTTCAGGCGCTCCTGCAGCGTTTCCATCAACTTGTCAAAGCCACCCAGCGCTTCGATCTCGGCCATTTCTTCGGCTGAGAGATGCTTTTCAGCCATCTTGCGCAGCCACTCTTCTGGAATGTCGACCGCTTCGAGCACGTCCTGCGCGGAGATTTCGCCCAACCCGTCAAAAGTGGCCGCAAAGGCGCGGTCAAACTTGTCGATGTTGCGCTCGTCTTTCACCATGATGGTGCGGGCGAGGTAGTAGAAGTTTTCCACGTCGTAGGTGGCCAGCCCGGCCTTCAGCCCTTCCAGAAAGCCAAGAAACTCACGCAGGGACACTGGCACTCGGGCCTCGCGCAGGTTTTCAAAGAAGGGCAGAAACATGGGTTAGAGCGCCATACGGTGGATGAAGAGCGTGATGAACAGGCCGATAATGGCAAAAAGTATCGCATAAACGGTGGCGTATTGCAGGATGTCTGCGCGTTTGCCGCCACGGCGTTTGGCAAGTGTGCCACCTGTGAGTGCGCCGATGAGGGCGCCGAAAAGTACAATCATGGTGTCCTAAGATCTCCCTTTGATCGGGCTGAGTGCCGTGATTTCGCGCAGTTTTGCGCGCACGGCCCAGTCCGGGCCAAAGCCGTATCGTGCCCAGCCGAGACTGTCCAGACGCAGGGCGCCAGCCTCCTCAAGCTTGCCTTCCATCGCCAGCGCCTCGGCCTGCAAAAGCATGAGAGTGGAGAGCAACGCAGCGTTTTCAAAGCGGCCTGCGGGGGCGATTTGTGGGCTCAGGATATTGATAGCTTCGCGGCTTTGGCCTGCGCTGATGGCATAGGCGGACAGTTGCGTGGCGACAAATGCCCGATGTGGCCCAAAGGGCTCAGCGGAGCGATAGGCGCGGTCGGCGGCGATGAAGTGGCTGTGCGCCGCGGCAATATCCTGTGATTGCAGCAGACGGCCAAGGGCGTAGTGCGCGAAGCCGAGGCGGTGATCTTGCCAGCCATTGTTTTGCGCAATCACAAGTGCTTGGCGCGCGGCGGCGCGGCGGTTGGCCGGGGATGTGCCGGGGCCGAGCGCGGTTTGCACAGCGTTGATCCAAGCGCGGGGTGTTTCCGGCAAAGGATTGCTGGAGAGCTGATCTCCGCGCGGGTTGATGCGCGACAGGATTGCGGGAAGACGGGCGGCCACTTCGCCACGGGTCATGCCGGTGCGCAGGGTCGGGTCGTAGTAGGCCCGCAAAATGGTCATGTCAAAGCCGGTGAGGACCGCGTGGATGTTGTCGTCGTTAAACACGCTGTCCGGCAGGCGGTAGAGGTCGTTCAGAGGGCCAAGGGCCTGCGCCAGCTCTTCGTGCAGACAGTCGCGGGTTTCTTGCGGACTGGTGTCGTTGGGCAGGAAGATCGCGATCTTGGTGCGATTTTCCAGAAGCGCCCAGTTCGCTGCGCCGCTGCGGCGGGCAGAACGGTATTGCGATAGCGAAGAAATGTTCGGTACGACAAAGCAGGCGGCCTGTGGCAGGGCTTTGCGGATGTCGCGGCGCGAGACGGCCTGAATGGTGATGTTGGCGGACGGCGATTGCGTCAGGGAAATGTCGATGCGCGCTTCACTGCGCAACCGGTGCAGCAGCGCCTTGAGATCTGGCATCATGCCGGAGGGTGGCGCGCCGGTGACGCGCACGGTGATCGGTCCTTCAAATCGAGTGAGACGCTCCAGGCTCCGCCCGCTTTCCAGTTCAAAACTCAGATCAAGAAAATCGCGGGCAATGTCGCGGTTGGAGCGGTTGGGTGGGATAGGGCGCGGGGTAGAGAAGGCCTTGATCGGTGGCAAGGTGGTGTCGCTCACTGCGGCGCGGGTTGGCACACCGTTTTGGCCGACCGGTGTACAGGCCGCCACGGCAAAAGCCAGAGGGATCAGTGAGGACAGAAAAGAGCGCAAAATCAGGGCCTTTGGTACTTAATGAATGGGGTCAATTGCCCGATGCGATCATAGAGCTTGCGGGCGTTTGTGTTAAAGTCCTGGGTCATCCAATACACGCTGGGCGCGCCGGCGTCATCCGCGGCTTGATACACGGCTTCAATCAGTTTGCGGCCAACACCTTTGCCGCGCACCTCCGGATCGGCATAGAGATCCTGTAGATAGCAGACGTTTTCCACTTTCCAGGCGTGGCGGTGAAATAGGTAGTGAGTGAGGCCAATGAGCTTGCCATCAAGTTCCGCCACCAAGCAGGAGTAGTCTTGTGGGTCGTCGCCCAACAGCCGGGCAAAGGTGGAGGCGTAGACCTCTTCAGGCACCGTGCTTTCGTAGAAAGTGATGTAGTCGGTCCAGAGACGACGCCACTCTGCGTGGTCGGCTTCGGTTAAGGGACGGATCAGAACGTCAGGCTGGGACATGGGTGCTCGGACTCTGGTTGGGGGCCGATTCCTTGTACGAAATCAGGCCTTAATTGGATCGTAACATGCGCAAAGACTTGGGCAAGAATGCGGTGTCAGTGGTGAAAATGAAAGGCCTGCGCAGAGGCAGGCCGTTCAAAAAAGTGACAAAATCTCAGCGGCCGGAGCGCGCCATGAAGGCCAGGCGTTCAAACAGATGCACATCTTGTTCGTTTTTGAGCAAGGCACCATGGAGTTTGGGCAGAGCGTTTGCCCCGCCGCGTTTCAGGTCTTCCGGGGACAGGTCTTCGGCCAGAAGCAGTTTCAGCCAGTCGATGACCTCAGATGTGGAGGGTTTTTTCTTCAATCCGGCGGTTTCGCGGATTTCAAAGAACTGCGTCAGCGCTGTGGTCAAAAGCGCCTCTTTGATGCCGGGGTGATGGACCTCGACAATCTTTTTCAACGTCTCCATTTCCGGGAAGCGGATGTAATGGAAGAAGCAGCGGCGCAGGAAGGCGTCCGGCAGCTCTTTTTCGTTGTTGGAGGTGATGATGATGATTGGGCGGTGCTTGGCCTTGATGGTCTCACCGGTCTCGTAGACGTGGAACTCCATCTTATCGAGTTCCTGCAGCAGGTCGTTTGGAAATTCGATATCGGCCTTGTCGATCTCGTCGATCAGCAGGACAACTTTTTCATCACTTTCAAAGGCTTCCCAGAGCTTGCCGCGTTTGATGTAGTTGCCGATGTCATGCACACGCTCATCACCCAGCTGGCTGTCGCGCAGGCGGGAGACGGCGTCATATTCGTAAAGACCTTGCTGGGCCTTGGTGGTGGATTTCACATTCCACTCGATCATTTTCAGACCCAAGCCGCGGGCGACCTGCATCGCCAGTTCCGTCTTGCCGGTGCCTGGTTCGCCCTTGACGAGCAGCGGGCGTTCTAGCGCCACGGCGGCGTTCACCGCGACTGTCAGATCGTCTGTGGCGACATAGTCTTTGGTGCCCGAAAACTGCATGAAATTTCTCCGCCCGTTCGCTTAATTCGGCACGCACCCTATCGTGAACATAATTTGTCCGCAATGAGCGGTTAACAGGTAGTGACATTCCCCGGCCAAGGGAGTATTTGCTGCAAGCATAGAAGGGGGGTTGCATGTCTGACTTGAATACCACGATGGACGTGAGCCGCGATGAGGGAGCAGAAATGAAAGCCGAAACTTTCCTGCCCGACGATTATCGTCCCGCAGAAGATGAGCCGTTCATGAATGAACGGCAGGTTGAGTACTTTCGACGTAAACTATTGAACTGGAAAGAAGATCTACTCGCGGACACCCGCGATACGATCGAGGGTCTGCAAGACAGCACCCGCAACATCCCAGACGTAGCTGACCGCGCCAGTGAGGAGACTGATCGCGCGCTTGAGCTTCGCACCCGGGATCGCCAGCGCAAACTGGTTGCGAAAATTGACAGTGCCATTCGTCGGATTGACGAAGGAGAATACGGCTACTGTGAGGTGACGGGAGAGCCAATTTCGCTCAAACGTCTGGACGCCCGTCCAATCGCGACCATGAGCCTTGAGGCGCAGGAACGTCACGAGCGCCGCGAAAAAGTACACCGCGACGACTAAGCTTGATCTGTTCTGTGATGGAAATCGCAGAACTCGGACCAAAGACAAAAGACGCCGGGGCTGTTGCTTCGGCGTCTTTTCATTAGGGTTAAGTCATGGATCTACAAGGTAAAAAAATCACCGTGGTCGGAGCGGGGATTGGTGGGTTGACTGCCGCGTTGGCGTTGAAGCAGCGGGGAGCTTCGGTGCATGTTTTGGAGCAAGCCGAGGCCATCAAGGAAGTTGGGGCGGGCCTGCAGATCAGCCCCAATGGCATGGCGGTGCTGAAGGCGTTGGGCGTGGATGAGGCTCTCAAAGAACGCGCAGTTCGGGCGGATGCTGTGGAGTTGCGGGACTATGCGGCGGGGCGGTTGGTGAGTCGGCTGGATCTTGGGCTGATCTCTGAAAATGACCCGCTGCACCCAACGGAATATTATTTTGTACATCGCGCCGATCTCATTGATGTGCTGGCAGAAGCCGTGCGGGCGGCTGGTGTAAAAGTGCTTTTGCTTCAGCAGGTTGAGACTGTTGTGCCCGGTGCGCGGCCGAAGGTTGTGATGGCCAATGGCGCCGAGATGATGGCGGATCTGATCGTTGGGGCGGATGGGTTGCACTCCAAGATGCGGCCGGTTCTCAACGGCACAGTGGCGCCGTTTTTCACGCGGCAAACAGCCTGGAGGGCGACGGTGCCCAATACCATGGCGCATCCGGATGTGGCGCAGGTGCATATGGGGCCGAAACGCCATGTGGTGAGCTATCCGCTGCGGGGTGGAGAGTTGGTCAACATTGTTGCCGTACAGGAGCAGGTTGGCTGGGCTGAGGAAGGCTGGCACATTCCGGATGATCCGGCCAACCTTCAGAAAACATTCAGCGATTTTGGCGGTGGCGTGCGGCGCATGCTGGCCGAGGTAACGGATGTGCGCAAATGGGGGCTGTTCCGGCATCCGGTGGCGCCGGTGTGGCACAAGGACCAGTGCGTGCTACTGGGCGATGCGGCGCATCCGACCTTGCCGTTCATGGCACAGGGCGCGGTGATGGCGATGGAAGATGCCTGGGTTCTGGCCGATGCGATTGAAAAGGCTGAAGATTTTTCCAGTGGTCTTGCGGCGTATCAAGCGCGTCGTGCGGGGCGGGTGAGCAAGGTCGTGGACACCGCGAGTAAAAATGCGTGGAAATATCACCTAAGCAATACGCCGTTGCGTATGGCGGCGCATTTGGGGATGCGCATGGCATCCACTTTGGCCCCCAAAAAGCTCATGGGGCAGTTCGACTGGATTTACTTGCACGACGTCACAAAAGAGTGAGTGTTGCGCTGCTGTCGGGCCGCTTTAACCACGGATTTTGACGTCGGTAATACGTCGGTATCGCGTCTGTTTTGCGGAGGTGCGCGGTTTTGAACCGCCATCGTCTTAGCGCAGCGTGCGTTGCCTCACAGTGATTCTCCCACATCCCGCACCACGTCAGAGAGTTCTTGGAGCTGAGACGCCAGCGGGCTGCTTTTGCGCCAGATCATGCCGATGGTGCGGGCCGGTTGGGCACCGGCAAATCGCGCGACACTTACGGCGGCGGCTGGCGTGTCCACAGGCACCGCCATTTCCGGGATCACGGTAACCCCCAATCCGGCCCCGACCATCTGCACCAGTGTAGAGAGGGAGGAGCCGTCCAATCCCTCATGGGGACGAACCGTCGGCAGGGAGCAAAACGAGAGGGCCTGATCACGGAAGCAGTGGCCTTCCTCAAGCAAGAGCAGGCGTTCGCGTTCCAGCGTATCTGGTGCGGGGACCGGGGCGGCGGCTTCCGTGTCGGGACGGACCAGCACAAACTCTTCGGACCACAGCGGCACTTCTGTGAAGGATGGCTCGGAGACGGGCAGGGCGACAATGGCGGTGTCGATGCGGCCTGCGTGCAGTTCTGTCAGAAGGTTGGCAGTCATGGTCTCACGTACCATGAGGGACATATCGGGAAAGGTGGTTTTGACCTCGCGCAGCAGGGCAGGCAGCAGGTAGGGCGCGATCGTGGGAATCACCCCCAGTCGCAGGCGACCGGTGAGGCCGGATTGGGCGGCGCGCGCCATATCGCCCAACTCGTCCACGCTGCGCAGGATTTCGCGCACCCGGACAAGCACGTCTTCGCCAAAGGATGTGAGGCGCACGCGGCGGGTGGTGCGCTCCAATAGGGGGGCGCCGAAGCTTTCCTCCAACTCCTTGATTTGCACGGATAAGGCGGGCTGAGAAATGGCGCATACATCCGCCGCGCGACCAAAGTGACCATGTTCGGCAAGAGCGTCAAAGTAGCGGAGTTGGCGCAGTGTGAGATTATTCATATTTTGTAGTTATCAATGTGATCGGAAAATGCAACTTCGTTAAATGAAAATCCTGTGCTTAGAATGGTTCCAGAGATTACGTGACCCATCTTTTGACAGGAGGACGACATGGACGGAGACATGAAATCAGGTGGCTGCCCGGTGATGCATGGCGCGGTGACGCAGCAGGCGCGGGGCAATCGCGATTGGTGGCCCAACCAGCTGAACCTGCGGATTTTGCACCAGAACTCGGCCAAGTCCGACCCTATGGGGCAGGATTTTGACTATGCCGAAGAGTTTGCCAAGCTGGACTATAAGGCACTTAAAGAAGACCTTTATGCGCTGATGACGGACAGCCAGGACTGGTGGCCTGCGGACTACGGTCACTACGGCGGTCTTTTCATCCGTATGGCGTGGCACTCGGCAGGCACGTATCGCACCGCGGATGGCCGCGGCGGTGGTGGCACCGGGCAGCAGCGGTTTGCACCGCTGAACAGCTGGCCGGACAACGGTAACCTCGATAAGGCCCGCCGTCTGCTGTGGCCGATCAAGCAGAAGTACGGCAACTCCATCAGCTGGGCGGACCTTTACATCCTCGCGGGCAACGCGGCGATTGAGAGCATGGGTGGCAAGACCTTTGGTTTTGCCGGTGGCCGTCCGGACGTTTGGGAGCCGGAAGAGGATGTCTATTGGGGCGCAGAGGCCGAGTGGCTGGAAGCGTCTGGCGGGGAGAACTCACGTTACTCTGGGGATCGTGATCTGGAAAACCCGCTGGCGGCGGTACAGATGGGCCTGATCTATGTGAACCCGGAAGGGCCGGATGGGCAGCCTGATGTGTTGGCCTCTGGGCGTGATATTCGCGAGACTTTTGCGCGGATGGCGATGAATGATGAGGAAACCGTGGCGCTGGTCGCGGGCGGGCATACTTTTGGTAAGGCACATGGCGCGGGTGATCCGGACCTTGTTGGGCCAGAGCCGGAAGCGGCGCCCATTGAAGCGATGGGCTTTGGTTGGATCAATAAGCACGGCACGGGCAAAGGGGACGACACCACCACCTCCGGTATCGAGGGCGCGTGGACGGCCAACCCAACCCAGTGGGACAACGGCTATTTTGACCTGTTGTTTGGCTATGAGTGGAACCTGACCAAGAGCCCGTCGGGCGCGTGGATTTGGGAGCCGGTGGACCCGTCTGAGGAGGACATGGCGCCAGCCGCGCATGACCCCAGCAAAAAGGTCAAAACCATGATGACCACCGCTGATATGGCGATGCGTCTGGACCCGATTTATGGACCGATTTCCAAACGGTTCCATGAGAATCCAGAAGAGTTCCAGGATGCTTTTGCACGGGCGTGGTTCAAGCTGACCCACCGCGATATGGGGCCACGGGCGCGCTATCTTGGCGAAGAAGTGCCCAGCGAAGAACTGATCTGGCAGGATGTTATTTCGGCGTCGGAGACGGATTTGTCAGAGGAGGATGTGGCCGCGCTGAAAGCGGCGGTGATGGCGTCCGGTCTGTCGGTGAGCGATTTGGTCAAGACGGCCTGGGCGTCTGCGAGTACTTTCCGCGGCAGTGACATGCGTGGCGGTGCCAATGGCGCACGGGTGGCGCTGGCACCTCAGAAAGATTGGGAGGCCAATGAGCCAACGGAGCTGAGCCGGGTGCTGGCGGCGCTGGAAGCTGTGAAAGCTGACTTCGGCAAGCCTGTAAGCCTTGCTGATCTGATTGTGATTGGGGGCGCCGCTGCGATTGAGAAAGCGGCGCTGGATGCGGGGCATGATGTCTCCGTGCCGGTCACTTTGGGGCGAGGCGATGCGACGCAGGAAATGACCGACGTTGAGAGCGTGGGTATGCTTGAGCCGCAGGCCGATGGGTTCCGCAACTATCAGAAGGCGCAGTACACTGTCTCGCCGGAAGAACTGTTGGTGGACAAAGCGCAACTGCTGACGCTGACCGCGCCGGAGATGACCGCGCTGGTTGGCGGTCTGCGGGTGCTCGGTGCGAACCATGGCGGGTCTGGGCATGGCGTGTTCACGGATCGGGTTGGCCAGTTGACCAACGACTTCTTTGTGAACGTGCTGGACATGGGCACCACTTGGGCTGAGGCCGGGGACGGCGTCTATGAAGGCAAAGATCGTGCCAGCGGTGACGTGAAGTGGACCGCGACACGGGTGGACTTGGTATTTGGCTCCAATTCGCAGCTGCGGGCGCTGGCGGAAGTCTATGGTCAGTCCGATGGTGCAGCCAAGTTGGTTGGCGACTTTGTCGCCGCGTGGTGCAAGGTCATGGATGCGGATCGCTTTGATCTGAAGTGATCTTTGATGACAGGAATGAGGAAGGCGCGGCGGAGGTCGCGCCTTTTTTGTTTGTCATAACGCTGGTTTCATCAACATCAGCCAGACGATGCCCATGACGGCAAAGAAGGCGGGGAAACCGCAGGCGAACCAGATGCGGTAGAGTTGGAAATAGCGGTCTGGGAGAGGCGATTGCCCGTCGCGGGCGGTGCGGGCGAGGTTGCGCATTTGCAGTTGGATCCAGACGACCGGTAGCCAGAAAGCACCGACCACCCCATAAAGGACAAGCGAGAGCAGCAGCCAGGGTTCCCAGAGGGACCAGCCGAGGTGCCAAGCCAGCAGCGTGCCCGTTATCGGTTGCAGGATGGCGGCGGTGGCGGTGAAGACGGTGTCCGCGATCACCACGATGCCGGCGACATGGGCGATCAGGGCGGGATCGCGGCTGCGGTGAGACAGAACCATAAAGAAGGCGATGCCAGCCCCCGTGCCCAAGAGGACGGTGGCACCAAGGACATGGGCAAAACGGAGGAGCTCTTCGATCATCTGTCGTCCATGAGTAGGGCCACCAAGGCGGCGAGGGTCATGCCGGGGAGCACTTTGACCATCGGGCCAAGCGGATCGGCATAGAGCGCGGGGGTCATCCATGCTGCGCCCAAAAGGTAGGCTGCGGAGAGACCGATCATGCCGATGGCGGCCTTGCGGGTGTGGCGTCGGAAAAGGATTACGCAGCCAAGAAGGATGTCGGCGGTGCCACCGCCGATGACAGCCATAGCGGCGAAGGTGGGGCTGGTGCCGGTTGTGGTCAGAACCTGCATGGCGGCGGGTGTCTGGAACAGGCCGATCATACCGGAAAGCAGCCAGAATAGCGAGAGCGTGGCGATGGCAAAAGGCAGGGCCAGATACACACGGGCGGCGGTGCGGTCCTGCGCGGTGGCAGGGTGGTGCTTGAGGGTTTCGGCAAGAGGGTGGCAGGTGTGACCGGTGAGTTGGTGCCACGGCAGGGGATCGCCGGAGATGCCTTTTGAGAGCACCGCCAGTGACGTGCTGCGCAGGGGCGCGCGCCAGCCTAACCACCCAAGTGCGTCCGCCACGCGGGCGGTGAGCTTGAGTGTCCAGTTTGGCAGTCGCGGCCGCCAGGCCGGGGCAGGAACGCCCAGCCAATCGCGGGTGCGCAGCACGAGGGTGTCAAAGCTGTGGGCGTTGGGTTCGGTGATGTCGGCGATGGTGCCGGAGGGCACTTTGGGATCACAGGCCAAGGCGACGGCGTGGGCGACGTCGGCCAGGGCGACGGTTTGGATGTGATTGTCTTCAAACACGCGGGGCAGGACAGCGGGTAGGGCCGCGAGGGCCCGTAGGAGCGCGCTACCGCCGTAGGCTTCGCGACCGAGCACCAAAGTGGGACGCAGAATGACATGGTCGGCTTGGGAGCTGGTCAGAAGTGCGTCGCCTTCGGCTTTTGTTCGAAAGAAAGCAGTGTCGGCGTTGGGCGACACCCCTGCGGCGGAGATCTGGATCACACGGGTTTGGGTTTGGGCGGCGGCGCTTGCGAGATGCCGGACCACGTCGATGTGAATTCGGGAAAGGGTGTCACGTGCGCCGTCTTGGAGCGCGCCAGTGGCGTTCACCACCACGTCGGTGTCTTGTAACAAAGCAGTCCATTGATCCGCGCGCAAGGACGTGAGGTCGAGATGTTTCCAGCGGTATTGCGGAAAGCGGGCGGCGGCTTTGGGACAGCGGCCTACGCCGTTGACGTCGTATCCAGCTTCGGTCAGTGCGGCCATGCAGGCCGCGCCAATGAGGCCGTAGCCGCCAAGTACAAGGGCTGTGGGCATTGCCGGGCTCCGCAAATTCCTGTTGGGAGGACACTAGCATAGGCGCTTTGAGGTGCACGGGAAATCATGTGGCTTGCGGCAATCTGACGTTGCTTGGCGGGTGCCTGTGAGGGGGTGGAAAATGGCGCCTTAAACGCCGTTGTTTGCGGCTTTTGCCTCAGGAAATACAGGGGTTTTTTAGGGGCCGTTTTGCAAACAGGACTCATTTGTTGGGAAAACTGGCTCTATTGGGTGGCGGCGAGCTGACCTAGGGTCGATCAATTTAGGCGGGAGCGACGCAAGATCGACACGCCTAAATGTATGTTCAATAGGGAGCAAATTATGGAAAACGTTGTACTTTTGGCAGTGGATGGGAGCGACGGGTCAGACCGTGCGCTGGACCATGCGGTCGCCAGAGCGAAACAGGGTGGGGCCAAAGTTATGGTGGCCTATGTGATCGAATGGTCGCCGTATTCGTTTAACACACCGGAAGAAAATGCCACGCGCCACAAGCGGCGGGAAACCGAAATTGAACGGGCCAATAGCGAAATTGTTGCCCCCGCGCTGAAGCGGATCGAAGAGGCCGGTGTGGCCTGTGACGGTATCGTGCGGCACGGCCATCCGGCAGAGACATTGATTGCAATTGCTAAAGAATGCGGCGCGGCGCAGATCTTGATTGGGCGGCGCGGACACAGCGGGTTGAAGTCGCTGCTGTTTGGCAGTGTCGCGGGCAATCTGATCCAGACTGCGCCTGTGCCGGTCGTTGTCGTTCCTTGATTTTGAATATGAGTACCCGGAGGAGCATCATGTCTCGCATCCTGTTTTTTCTATTTGCAGCACTTTCGATCGCCGCGCCAGCCCATGCTGTCATTGACGAAAGCATCAATAATTTCACGGCGCCCATAGCCTCGTTTATTGGCTCAGTCGTGTTTTTTAAAATCCCGGTTGCCGGGGCCAACCTTCCGCTTGTTGTATTGTGGCTGGTTGTTGGGGCCGTGTTTTTTACGTTCTACATGGGCTTCGTCAACCTGCGCGGCTTCAAACACGCGATCGCGCTTGTCCGTGGGGATTATGCGGACCCCAACAGCGCCGGGGAAGTGTCACATTTTCAAGCGCTGGCCACCGCGGTGTCCGGCACCGTTGGCATCGGTAACATCGGCGGGGTTGCCGTAGCGGTGACCGTGGGGGGCGCCGGAGCGACGTTCTGGCTGATCGTTGCGGGCTTTCTGGGCATGTCCACCAAGTTTGTCGAATGTACACTTGGTGTGAAATACCGAAATGAGAACCCGGATGGATCGGTGTCCGGTGGTCCGATGTATTATCTGACCAAAGGATTTGAAGAGCGCGGCATGGTGGGCTTTGGCAAGTTCATGGGCACGTTTTATGCCATCGGTATTTTTATCGGCGCTCTGGGCATTGGGAACATGTTCCAATCCAACCAAGCCTACGTGCAATTGAACACCGTCGCAGGTGGGGCGCTGGATGGTTACGGTTGGCTGGTGGGCCTGATCCTTGCAGGGGTTGTTTTTGCCGTGATCATTGGCGGGATCAAATCCATCGCCCGCGTGACTGAAAAAGTTGTGCCGTTTATGGCTGTCTTCTACTGCGTGTTTGCAATCATCGTGATCCTGATGAATTTCAGCGCGATCCCAGCGGCGATTGGCAACATTTTCTCCGGTGCTTTCACCGGTGAAGGTGTGACCGGCGGCGCCTTGGGTGCGTTGATCATTGGTTTTCAGCGGGCAGTGTTCTCCAACGAGGCCGGTATCGGGTCGGCGTCCATTGCCCACGCGGCGGTGCGGACTGATGAGCCGGTGACGGAAGGCTATGTGTCCTTGCTGGAGCCGTTCATCGACACCATTGTGATCTGTACCATTACCGCGCTTGTCATTGGCACAAGCCAAGTGGCGGATCCCAACTTTGCCGGGGAGGCAACGGGTGTGGCCATGACCTCAGCGGCCTTTGAGCGCCAAATCAGTTGGTTCCCTGTGCCTCTAGCGTTTGGGGCACTTCTGTTTGCCTTTTCGACCATGATCTCCTGGTCTTACTACGGGCTGAAAGGGTGGACCTATTTGTTTGGTGAGGATCAGTCCCTGCAAACCGTGTACAAGCTGATCTTCTGTGCATTTGTGGCCTTGGGCTGTGTGGTGCAGCTGGGACCGATCTTGGATATCTCGGATGCGCTGGTGTTCCTGATCTGCGTGCCAAACATCCTTGGTTTGTATTTCCTCGCACCGGTGGTGAAACGCGAAATGCAGGCGTATTTGGCTAAGCTGGAAAGTGGCGAGATCAAGCGGTTTAAGCACTAAGGCGCTTAGGATGTCGTGAGAAGGCCCCCACGATAAATGGTGGGGGCCTTTTTTTGTGCAGGGGCTGGTTGGAACGTGTCAGTGGCGGGTCATGCTTTTGACAATGTCCGCGCCGCTCCAATCGGCGGGGAAATAGGTTGGCCAGTTGGTGACTTCTTCGAGCAGAGCCGCGCGGTCATCGCCCCAATAGAGGTGGAAGTGGTCCACTTTGGTGGGGACCATTTCGTGGTCGCTGAACTGGATGAACTGCGGTGCGGCGGCGTCGCCACCGGATTTTTCGTAGATAAACCGAATGCCCTGATTGCCGGATTTGTAGGTCAGGATTTCATAGCCGTCTGCTTGGTAGATGCCTTGCACCGGTGTGCCGTCTTTAAAGAAAGCAACGCTGTCGCCTGCGATCTGGATGCGGTCGACGTCGGTTTGGAAGCCTGTTTCGTAGTAGGCACGGTACTCCTCGGCGGTTTTCTTGCCGCTTTCGGCTTTGTGTTCCAACACAGGATCAAGCGTGCCGTCTTTGAGGAAAGGGTAGACGGATTGCCAGTCGTTTTCCCAATCGGACAAATCACGCGCTTGCACTTTGGACTCGTCGATCAGTTTGGGCTCAGGTTTTTTGTGGTCATGCGCATGGTTGTGCGCGTGTTTGTGGTCTTTGGTTTTGGTGTCGGTTGTGGCGGATTGCGCCACTGCCTGGGATGAAAATGCGATCAGCGCACCAACGGAAAGCGCGGTGAGGTGTTTGAGAGCAGTGTGTTGCATAGGGTTTCCAATTTTCACTCAGGAATCATGTTATAACATAACATATTGCGGTGATATGACGTGAGTTGGATGTTTGCAAGTCGCCTAAAGCGGCGTCGCCAAAGCACCGAGGGGCTTCGATCAAGGTTCAAGAAGTTGTCTTTGAGGTAAAGAGGGGGCGGTACGAGCCGCTGAAGCAGTCCCTAAGAAGTCTGTTCCAGATATTGCAAACACCCTTCGAGTGCTGCTGTGTCATCCGTGATCAGGCTGATTGGGATGTGGGTGGGGTCCAGAATGTCATGAGCGTCGCGGGTGAGCGCGTCCATAAAGTCTGAGAGGGCCGCGGAGGCCAGCACGCCGCGAGAGGCGGAGCCCGCAAAGGCAACGCCGTTGCGCGGCATGTATTGCAGGATCATGGATTGGGTGAGGCGGCCCAAGGCGCGGGCAAAGAGGCGGACGGTGCGAGTGGCGTCTGTGCAGCCGTTGGCAAAACCGTCCACGATGTCTTTGCCGCCCATGCGTTGGCCGCTGACCACTTGGTGCAGGCGCTCCAAGCCACGACCGCAGAAACAGTCCTCGTAGGTGGCAAAGACCTCGGCACCTTGGCCCAGTTCATCGCGCAGCAGTTTGCCAACGGAGTAGGGCAGTTCCGCATGGCCGAGCTCTGCTTCCATGGCGGTCAGGCCGCCCCGGGCGTTGCGGCGGGTGGGGCTGACGTTGAAGCCGGTGCCCATGCCGACAACCAGGGCTTGGCCGTTGGTTGGTTCATGTTTGGTGCCGCAAACCGGATCGGTGGAAATGCGGGCCAGTGCGTAGCCAAGTGCGGAGAGATCGTTGATCAATTCCGCGTGGGGCGCACCGGTTTGGGCGCGCAGGCTCTCGACGCTGAGACACCAGTCGCGGTTGGTGAGTTCGCCTTGTCCGGAGTGCACGGGACCGGCGATGGCGATACAAACCCCGGCGAGATCACCGGGGTTTGTTTGGGTCAAATAGGCAGCCAGCACAGCGTCGAAACTGTCGTAGTCATCATTGGCGGCGCGCATCACGCTTTCATTGCGTACGCCACTGGCATCCGCCAAGGCCAAACGGGTGTTTGTGCCACCGATGTCACCGACAAGGAACGTCATAGTACCGAACTTTCTTCTGCCAAAATTTGTTTGTGCTCTAACGAACTGTCCTACGTTTGAACAGCCACGCCTTCGGGCTTCTTCCCGAGGATGATCATGCCCAACAGATCGTCGTCTGTGACGTCATCCACGTTCACGGTGCCGACCAATTGGCCGTTTTTCATCACAGAGGCGCGGTCACACAACTCCATGACGTCGTGAATATCGTGGCTAATCAAGAAGATACCGATGCCTTGGGCCTTAAGTTGTTGAATCAGCTCAGACACCATTTGGGTTTCGTGAGGCCCAAGAGCGGCCGTCGGTTCGTCCATGATCAGGATCTTGGCGTCAAAATAGACTGCACGGGCGATGGCGACCGATTGTCGCTGTCCGCCGGAGAGGGCCGAAACGGGCTCTGCGAACTTTTTGAAGTTCGGGTTGAGTTTGCCCATAATCTTGCGGGTTTCAGCCTCCATGGCGTCGTCATTCACTGTGCCCAGCGGCGTGGTGAGTTCACGACCCAGGAAAAGGTTGGATGCGGCATTGAGGTTATCGGCCAGCGCAAGCGTCTGGTAGATGGTTTCGATGTTGTATTTGCGGGCGTCGCGGGGATTGTTGATCTCCGCCTTTTCACCGTTGATGTAGATTTCGCCGCCGTCGCCCTGATAGGCGCCGGAGAGGATCTTGATCAGAGTGGATTTGCCCGCGCCATTGTGGCCCAGAAGGCCGACCACTTCACCCGGCATGAGATCGACGGAAACATGATCCACCGCTTTGATCCCGCCAAAGGAGATGTGGATGTCGCGCATTTCCACGAGAGGGGTTTGCTTGTCCATGATGTTTCTCCTTATGCGCCAGTGCGGCGGCGGTAGACGATGTCGACCCAGACCGCGAAGACCAGAACCACGCCCACAACGATGTTTTGCAGTGGCGCATCGACGCCAACGGACGCCATGCCGGATTGCAGCGATTGCATGATAAGCGCGCCAATCACAGCGCCATAGATGGTGCCTGCACCACCGGCCAAAGCTGTGCCGCCGATCACGGCTGCTGCGATCACGCGCAGTTCGTCCAGCGTGCCAAGGCCTACGTCCACGGCATTCAGACGGGCAGAGGCGATGATCGAGGCGATGCCGGTCAGCGCCCCCATCAGGGCAAAGATTTTCACGGTCAACAGGCGGGTGTTGATGCCGGAAAGCTCTGCCGCCTCAGGGTTGCCGCCAGTGGCGTAGATGTAGCGGCCAAAGCGCGTACGGCGGGCGATGATGGTCATCACAATCGCTACGGCCAGCAGGATCACCACCGGAATGGCAACGCCGTGGTTCCAGACCATACCGTCGGTGTATTCGATGCCTTGTGCGGCGGTCATACGCTTCATCGCGCCTTTGGGGATCGGGTAGCTGTTCATGATCGAGACAAACAGCAGGATGCCGCCAGCCGCGATGGCCATGAGGATGCCTTCGGCCCAAGCGGGCTTCACCGCAAAGCCGTGGGAGGCTTTGTTGCGTCGGCTGAGCAACATAAAGCCCACAGCCACAAGCGCGGCGACGATGCCAAAGATCCAGCTCATGGTTTCGCCCAGCGTGCCCTCGGCGCCGCCACCAAGCAGGCGGAAAGTTGGGTCCAGCGGGGCTTGGGTTTGGCCTTTGGTGACCCACCACATGGCGCCGCGATAGACAAGGAAACCGCCGAGGGTCACGATAAACGCTGGCACGGTCAGATAGCCGATGATCCAGCCCTGGAAAGCGCCAAGCACGGCGCCCATGGTGATGGCGAAGATCACGGCGATGATCCAGATTGACCAATGGCCGAGGCCAACCACATCTGGCAGGAATTGTACCTGCAAAGCGGCGGTGGCCATGCCGATGAAGCCGAGCATCGAGCCTACAGAGAGGTCGATGTGGCGGGTGACGATGACAAACACCATGCCGGTGGCCATGACGGCGACGGAGGCGGTTTGCACCGAGACGTTGAAGAAATTTCGTGGTGAGAGGAAGCGGCCATCTGTGAAGATGCCGAAGACGATCCATATCACAACAAGCGCGCCGATCATTCCAAGCAGGCGGGGATCCAGCCCCAGCTTGTTGATCAGGTTCTTAGCTTGATTTTGCATTGTGCGTTCCCTTTTTGGCTCGCGATGCTTGAGACATGTCGCCCGGTCTGCGCGGATGGCTCCGCATCAGTCAAAGGGCGTATTAATCTCAGGGGAGTGGGGACATTAGGTGCCCCCCCGCACCATTGGGCGGAGGGGCAGGGTTCAGTTTATTGGCAGGCTGCGAGGGAAGAGCCCGCGCAGAGCACGTCTTTCTCGATCCAGCCAGCGTCCAGAACAACGTTCAGGTTGTCTGCGGTCACTGGAACTGGGGCGAGGAAAATGGAGTTCAGCGTGGTGCCTGCTGGGGATGTCCACTCAGCTGCGCCGTCTACATCCATGCCTTTGGCAAGAGATACAGCGATTTCACCAGCAGCATTGCCCAGAGCGCGCGCGTCCTTCCAGACGGATACGGTCTGCGTACCCGTTGCAACACGGTTCAGCGCGGCGTGGTCACCGTCCTGACCGGATACTGGGATACCTTCCATGCCCTGTGCGGTCAGCGCGGCCACAACACCACCGGCGGTGCCGTCGTTGGACGCGATCACGGCGTCGACTTTGTTGTCAGCTGCGGTCAGGATCTGTTCCATGTTGCGCTGGGCGTTCGCTGGAACCCAGCCGTCGGTATAAGCTTCGCCAACAATTTTGATGTCGCCAGCGTCAATCGCCGCCTGGATCACCTCTTGCTGACCGCCGCGCAGGAAGTCTGCGTTTGGATCGGTTGGGGAGCCTTTGATCATCACGTAGTTGCCTTTTGGCATGGCTTCCAGAACCGCGCGGGCCTGCATGCGGCCAACTTCGACGTTGTCAAACGTCAGGTAGAAGGCACGGCTGTCTTCGATCAGACGGTCATAGGCGATCACTGGAATCTCTTCGTCTGCGGCAGCCTGTACGGCTGGGCCAACGGCGGAGGCGTCTTGCGCCAGAATGATCAGCGCATCGGCACCCTGAGCGATCAGGCTTTCGATGTCAGACAGCTGCTTTGCAGAGGAGCTCTGCGCGTCAGCTGAGATGTATTTTGCGCCTGCGGCGTCCAGCGCGCCTTTGATGGCGGCTTCGTCAGTTTTCCAGCGCTCTTCCTGGAAGTTGGACCAGCTGACGCCGATAACCAGATCATCAGCCCAAGCTGCGGTGCTCATGAGGGCGCCGGCGATGATCGCCGTCGCGGATGCAAAAAGTTTCATGGTGTCCTCCCAAATGTTCTTCCCGGTGGCCAAAGTGAGTCGGTTTAGGCCGGGTGGAACCAATGTTAGCGCAATAAATTTGTAAATCAAATTAAATCAGCTAACCTTGCATTAATCGCACAAACGTCGGCATGGTTTTGACGCCGGGTAAGGACCACTTGTGGTGTGCTTGCAGACCATTCCCGGTGAAGAAGGAGCGAGTATATGTCTGTGAATCAAAGGGAAATTGGGCGTCGTACCCTGCTTGGAGAAATCCGCAGACAGCAGCGTGTGCCGCGCATTGACCTGAGCGAGTTGACCGGAATCAGCCGCGCAACCGTGACGACAATCACCGCAGAATTGCTGCGAGAAGGTTTGATTGAGGAGGTCGCAAGCGACCAAGGCGAGAAAGATTCCAAGCGCGGGCGCCCCAAAGTTGACCTTAAGATTCGCGGCGCGGCGCGGCTTATTGCGGGGGCGAAAATCTCTCATAAGACCGTGTCGCTGGTCCTTCTGGATTTTGAAGGCAGGCAGTTGGCCCACCACGAGGCGGATTTGGAAAGCGGGGTGTTGTCACCAGAGGATATGGCCGCAGTTCTGGCCGACATGCTGGAAGACCTCGCGGCCAAGGCAAGCATGAAACGTGCAGACGTGGCGGGGTTTGGGCTCGGTATTGCGGGGATTGTGGATGCGCCACGTGGCTTTGTGCATTGGTCGCCCTCTTTGACCAGCCGAAATGTGCAATTTGGCGATGTGCTGGAACAGGCGCTGGGCCTTCCGGTCTTCCTGGACAACGATGCAAACCTTGTTGCGATGGCGGAAAAGAGCTTTGGCCTTGGGCAGGGACACAGTGACTTTATCGTGGTGACGATTGAAAGCGGTGTGGGTATGGGCATCGTGATCAACAACGAGATTTACCGCGGCACGCGGGGGTGCGGTGCGGAATTTGGGCACACCAAGGTGCAGTTGGAAGGCGCCTTGTGCCGCTGCGGGCAGCGGGGGTGTTTGGAAGCCTATGCGGCCGATTATGCGCTGACCCGTGAGGCCATGATTGCCAGCGGAGAGGCGGGAGAACGGCGTGTGGAAGATATTCTGCGCGCAGCCAAAGAGGGCGATGAGATGTCGGCGTCGATTGTCAAACGGGCAGGGCGCATGTTTGCCATGGGGCTGGCCAATATCGTCAACATCTTTGACCCGGAGCTGATCATTTTGGCGGGAGAGCAGATGCAGTCCAGCCACCTTTACGCGGAAGACGTGATTGAGGGCATGCGTAAGCTGATTGTTCAGGTCGACAAGGCGCCGCCAGAAGTGGTTGTGCACAAGTGGGGCAACTTGATGTGGGCGCGCGGGGCCGCGGCCTATGCGCTTGAGAACGTGTCGGAAAATGCGCTTCTGGAGATGGCAGAGAATGTGGCGTAAGAGCGTCAGCGCACTCGCAATTTTGGCAGCGGGTGCTGCGCAGGCCGAGGTGCGCTTTGCGCCTGTTGAGGTTGCTGAGCATGTCTACGATGGCGGCTGGGAGTTTTACGTTGGCGGGGGTGTTGCGGCATTTGATTGCAGTGGCGACGGCTTGCCGGAACTGGTGGCTGCGGGCGGGGAGAACCCGCCAGTTTTGTTGCGCAACCGGAGTGCGCATGGCGGCGCGGTGACCTTTGAGGAGGACACGCCGGATGCTTTGAGTATGACCGGGACAACCGGGTTTTATCCGCTTGATCTTGATGGCGATGGGCTTCTGGATCTTGTGGCGCTGCGCGTGGGAGAAAACGTGCTGCTTAAAGGTGGTCCGGAGTGTCAGTTTACGCCCATGGCGTTGCCGGGGTTTGAGGGCGGTGATGCCTGGACCACGGCGTTTTCGGCCACCTGGGAGCGGCAGGATGCGCCGCCCACGTTGGCGTTTGGCAATTATGTGGACCGCACCGATCCCAAGGGGCCGTTTGAGGCCTGTGACGACAATGAGTTGTTTCGCCCGGAAGGGGACGGCTACGCGCAAAGCAAGCTGTCGCCGGGCTTTTGCCCTCTGTCGATCCTGTTTTCCGATTGGGGCCGATTGGGCCGCGCGGATCTGCGGATGAGCAATGATCGGCATTACTATGTGAAGGGCGGCTCAGAACAGCTTTGGGCGATGGAGGCCACGCCGCGCCTGTATGGCGAGGCGGACGGCTGGGCGACACATATGCTGTGGGGCATGGGGATTGCTGAACGGGATCTGGATTTTGACGGCAAAGCGGAGGTGTTTTTGTCGTCGATGGGGGATCAGCGCTTGATGAAGCGTGTGAGCGTGGAGACTCCGACGTATGAGGATGTGCCGTATGAAATGGGCACCTCGGCGCATCGGCCCTACACCGGGGGCGATGGGCGGCCCTCGACCGGTTGGCATATCTCTTTTGGTGATGTGGACAATGACGGGCTGGACGATGTGTTCATCGCCAAAGGCAATGTGCAGCAGATGCCTGGCGCGGCCATGGACGACCCCAACAACCTGTTGATGCAGCAGGAGGATGGGACCTTTGCCGAGAAGGGCGATGTGGCTGGGATTGCCACATTGGCGCGCAGCCGTGGGGCGGCACTGGTGGACATGAACCACGATGGCTTGCTTGATCTGGCGGTGGTGAACCGACGCGCGACGCTGGAGGTCTATCAGAACGTCACCGAGGCAACGGGCAATTGGGTGGCGCTGACCCTGATGGGGAAAGAGGCCAACAGTCAGGCAGTGGGCGCGTTTATCGAAGTGAAGGTCGAAGATCGCGTTTATGTGCGCGAGATCACCGTAGGCGGTGGGCATGCCGGTGGCGTATCCGGGCCGCAGCATTTTGGACTGGGCAATGCGGAGAAGGTTGAAGTGCGTGTGCGCTGGCCAGATGGCACACAGGGCGACTGGATCGAAGTGCCGGTGAATGGCAGCTGGCGGGTGTGGTCCGAAGGGCCGGTGACAGTGCTGTCGGCGTACTGAAAAAGCTGCGTGGATCAGTTGGACAGCTGATCCATGGGCAGGCCCGAGGGCACCGACTCTGGCACGCCAAGGCGGCCCTTTAAGGCGTCATAATCCGTGAGGCTTTCCAGAAAGGCGAGGATCTGTGCGACCTCCTGATCGCTGAGGTTGATCGGGGAAAGCTCGTTCGCCGCTGCGATTTCAATCACTTCAGGATTGTCCTGCATCAATTTGAAATCTGTATCAAATTTTCCGTCGGAATAGGTCGGGTGGGTCTCGACGTAGGCGTTGAGGGCGCCCACCGGATCGAGATGGTGGCGCACCATGGCTTCCAGTGAGGTGTAGGCCCCGTTGTGTCCGTAAGGCGCGGTTTGCGTGATGTTGCGCAAGGATGGCGTGCGGAAGCGGTAGAAGTCGTCTTCATCGCCAGTCACACGCCCACGCCCGACATCGCGGTTGTGGCGCTCAAAAGGCGCAGCTTTGCCGGGGCCGATCTGCGGAAGCGCGATGGCGTGAAAGCCATGGTCGGTTTGGAATTGGCCCGCATGGCAAGTGCCGCACTGTGCTTTGCCATAGAAGAGCTCTAGGCCAGCGGCGGCAGGGTCACTCAGCGGAGTTCCGTCGCGCAGGTAGGCGTCAAAGGCCGAGGCGTCCGCGCGCCATTCAAAGGCGATGAAAGCGGCGAGCGCGTTGGCGATGTGGTGGAACTTGATGGGTGTTTCTGCGCCGATCATCTCATCAAAAGCGGCGCGGTAGGCGGGGATCGCCTCGACCCGTTTGGCGAGGATATCCCAGGCCCCGCCGGGGCCGGTGAGCTGGCCGAGGCGCACGGCTTGGCTCACGTCATTCTCAGAATAGTGGCCCGCCATTTCATCGCCGGACAAAACGGGGAACATGGCTTGTGCGGACAGCGCATTTCGAAAGCCCATCTCCATTTCGCTGCCTAGGGGCGTGCGGATACCGGAGGGGCGAGAAGGATCGTCCTCTAGGCGGCCATCGTGGAAGAAGACGGTGAACTCCGTCGCGCCGAGGTTCCACAGCGCGGGGGCGTTGCGGGGGATGCGTTTCTCAGGTGGGTTGCTGGCGTCGATTTTGCGCTCAAGACCCAGGCCTGTGGCACCGTCGCCAAGGCCGAGAGACACGCCATCGGACGTGCCAAGATCGGGGTGGTGACAGGTGGCGCAGGCGACAGAGCGGTTGCCCGATAAGATCGGATCGTAAAAGAGTTGCCAGCCCAGTTTGACCTCGGCCATGTCCTGCTCGGGGAAGGTCGCATTTGCCTCAGGCAGCGGCGAGGCGCTGGCTATTGCGGGAACAAAAGCGGCTGTGAGCAAGAGGGTGCGCATGGCGGGCCTTTCAATTTAAGTAGCCCTTCGCACTGGAGAAGCTGTGCGAAGGGCTGGGTGATCTTGTTTCAATTGTTGATTTGAAACAAGGTGTTATACGAAGCGGTTCACGTAGTTTTCCAAGATCTCCTGTCGGCCGGATTTTGGTGTTGGGTTGATCTTGCCGCTCATGACATCGGCAAAGGTGCCGTCCAGACCGCCAGCCAGCATGGCTTTGGCAGCGTCTGTGTCCCAACCGGCGTAGCGCTCGGCCAGAGCATCTTCGAGACCGCCATCTTCGATCATCGCGGCGGCGGCTTTCAGGCCACGCGCGCAGACGTCCATGGCGCCGATGTGGCCGGCGATCAGGTCTTCAGCGTCCAAGGATTGGCGGCGCAGTTTGGCGTCAAAGTTGGTGCCGCCGGTTTTCAGGCCACCGTCTTTGAGGATGTGGTAGTAGGCCAGCGCAACCTCAGGCACGGAGTTGGGGAACTGGTCGGTGTCCCAGCCGGACTGATAGTCGTTGCGGTTCATGTCGATGGAGCCAAGCACGCCAAGGGCGGCGGCGGTGGCAATCTCATGTTCAAAGCTGTGACCGGCGAGGATGGCGTGGCCCTGCTCGAGGTTGAGTTTGACTTCGTTTTCCAGACCGTACTTTTTGAGGAAACCGTAGCAGGTGGCGGCGTCAAAGTCGTATTGATGCTTGGACGGCTCCTGCGGTTTTGGCTCCACGAGGATGGTGCCTTCGAACCCGATTTTGTGTTTGTAATCCACCACCATGTTGAGGAAGCGGCCCATGTTGTCGAGCTCGCGGCCCATGTCGGTGTTGAGCAGGGTTTCGTAGCCCTCGCGGCCGCCCCAGAGCACGTAGTTCTCGCCACCCAGACGTTTGGTGGCATCCATGCAGGTTTTCACGGTGGCGGCGGAATAGGCGAAGACTTCCGGGTCTGGGTTGGTCGACGCGCCGCCCATCCAGCGGCGGTGGCTGAACATATTGGCGGTGCCCCAGAGCAGTTTCACGGAGCGCGTGCTCATTTTTTCTTCAAAGTAATCAATGATCTCTTCAAAGTTCTTCAGGCTTTCGGCGAAGCTGTCACCCTCGGGGCGGACGTCGGCATCGTGCCAGCAGAAGTAGGGCTGCTGCAGGATGTCAAACATTTCAAAGGCGGCGTCGGCTTTGACTTTGGCCATGTCCATGCGGGTCTGCGGGTGCCAAGGGCGCTCAAAGGTTTGGCCGCCAAAGGGGTCGCCGCCTTCCCAGGCAAAGCTGTGCCAGTAGGCCACGGCGAAGCGCAGGTGGTCTTCCATGCGTTTGCCCATGACAACCTCATCGGGGTTGTAGTGGTGGAAGGCCATCGGGTTGGTGCTGTCGGGCCCTTCATATTGGGCGGGGGCGATGTTTTTGAAGAAATCGGTCATTGTGTCAGGGCCTTTATGCCGGGGTACAGGGTGACGAAGTTGGCATAAGCCGCTTCGTATGTGTCGTGCAGATCACTGCGGGGGGAAACGGTCGTGGCGATCTCGGGCCGGGTCATGACAGTCTCGGGATCAGCGTTGGTGGTGGCGCAGATGGCGAGGCGTGCTGCGCCGAGGGCCGCGCCGAATTCACCTGCTTTGGGCAGGGAGATCGGCAGATCGAGCAGCGTGGCGATGAGTTCGACCCAATAGGGTGACTGGCTGCCGCCGCCGATGGCGATCAGGCTTTGCACTTCCGCGCCTGTGGATTTCAACGCCTCGAGATTGTCACGCAGGGCGAAGCTCACGCCTTCGAGCACGGCTTGGGTGAGGGCCGCGTGGCCTGCGTCGATGTCGATGTTCAGGAAGGCACCACGCATGGTGGCGTCGTTGTGTGGGGTGCGCTCGCCTGACAGGTAGGGCAGAAACCGCATCGCGCCGGGGCCGGTGATGCTGTCGCCCAACAGTTTGGTGAGATTGGCGGGGGTGTTTTGCAGGTTGCGGGAGAGCCAGTTGAGGCTGTCGGTGGCGGCGAGAATGACGCCCATCTGATACCAGCGGTTTGGGATCGCGTGGCAGAAGGTGTGCACGGCGCTTTCGGGCTTGGGTGCGTAGGCGTCACGGCCGGTGAGCAGAACGCCGGAGGTGCCCAAGGAGACAAAACCGTCGCCTTCGTTTAATGCACCAATCCCACAAGCGGCGGCGGCGTTATCACCCGCGCCAGCCGCCACGACGACGCCTTTGGGCAGGCCCAACTCAGCGGCGATGCTGTCCTGAACAGTGCCGATGGCGGCGGAGCCCTCAAACAAATCGGGCATTTGATCGCGGCGCATGCCAGAGGCGGTCAGAAGCGTGTCAGACCAGTCGCGGGCGTTAACGTCGAGCCAGCTTGTGCCGGCGGAATCGGACATGTCGGAGGCGTAGATGCCGGTGAGCCAGAAGTTCAGGAAGTCTTTGGGCAGTAGGACCTTGGCGGTTTGGGCAAATATGTCCGGCTCGTTTTCAGCCACCCAAGCCACTTTGGGGGCGGTGAAGCCGGGGAAGACGATGTTGCCGGACAGGTCTCGCACCTGTTCGGTGGCATCGAGTTTGGCGGCTTGTGCGGCGGAGCGGGTGTCGTTCCACATCATGCAGGGGCGCAGAGGCGTGCCATTCTTGTCGAGCAAGTTAGCGCCATGCATATGGCCGGATACGCCGATACCTTGGATAGCGGCGACCTCAGCGGGGTGGTCAGCTTTCAGTTCGGCAAAGACCGCTTTGGTGGCGGTGATCCAGTCCGATTGCAGTTGCTCACTCCACCCAGAGTGGGGGCGCGCCGTGTCCACGGCGGCTTCTTTTGCGCCGATCACGCGTTGGGACACGTCGATCAGCAGGGCGCGCACTCCAGACGTGCCCAGATCCAATCCCACAAACATGGGGGCTCCTCCTCAGGTCTCCTCACTTAATTTGTGCCTCAAATTAAATTGGGGATCAAACTAGAAATTGCCTGAGATCGGTGTTTTTTGATTTGCGGCGCCGAAATTTGGTGGGTGATCTTGGGGTATTGCTATTAATTTCAATTGGTTGTGGGGTGATCGGAGCGTGCTGGAAATTCTTGTGATGAGCGCTTGACCTTCCCGTCACTGGAACCCTTATGTGAGGTGCCTAGATAAGAAATCGATAATGGGGCGAGTCGATGACGGCGCATGTGTTGAATTTCCAACTGGACGGTCTGAGCTGTGCGGGCTGTGTGAACCGCGCGCAGAAGGCGATGGCCGCTGTGGAGGGTGTACAGGACGCAAGTGTGAACCTGGCAGACACTTCGGCGCGGGTGGCGTTTGAGGATGACTCCGTGCGCGATGGTGTGATCGCGGCGCTGAAATCGGCGGGCTATCCGGCGCGGGAAGCCACGGTGACGCTGGATATCGGCGGGATGACCTGCGCCGGCTGTGTGCGGCGTGCGGAGGCGGCCATGGCGGCGGGCGAAGGTGTGCTGTCGGCAGAGATCAACTTTGCCAGCGAGAGCGCGACGGTGCGCTATCTGGAAGGCGCGATCACGGCCAATCAGATTGCCGCGCTAAGCACGCGGGCGGGCTATCCGGCGCGGGTGCCGGAAGAGGGCGTGCCGGAGGACATCGCAGATCGGAAAGAGGAAGAGGCCAAGGCGGCCAAGCGGCGGGTGCTGCTGGCGGCGGTTTTGGCCTTTCCGGTGTTCTGCGTCGAGATGGGCGGACATATGGTGCCCGCGTTTCACCATTGGCTGATGGCCAATGTGGGGATGCAGAACAGCTATCTGTTCCAGTTTGTGCTGACCTCGATCCTGCTGATCGGGCCGGGGCGGGAGTTTTATGCCAAGGGCATTCCTGCGCTTTTGAAAGGCGCGCCGGAGATGAACTCGCTGGTCGCCTTGGGTACAGGGGCGGCTTATCTGTTCTCCGTGGTGTCGACCTTTGCGCCGGGGTGGCTGCCTGCGGGCACGGCCAATGTGTATTTTGAAGCGGCGGCGGTGATTGTGGTGCTGATCCTGGCGGGGCGTTGGATGGAGGCGCGGGCCAAAGGGCGCACAGGCGCGGCGATTGCCGAGCTTGTCGGTTTGCAGCCGCGCGTGGCGCAGGTGGAGCGTAAGGGCAAGGTGTCTGAGCTGGCGATTGAAGAGGTCGCTGTGGGTGACGTGTTGCATCTGCGGCCCGGCGAGCGGGTGGCTGTGGATGGCCGAGTGCTCGATGGCAGCTCCTTTGTGGATGAGGCGATGATCTCCGGTGAGCCGGTGCCGGTGGAGAAAGCCGCTGGCGATGCGGTGATTGCGGGCACGGTGAATGGCGCCGGTGTGTTGCGCTATGAGGCGGAGCAGGTGGGGCGCGACACGATGCTGGCGCAGATCATCGACATGGTGCGTCAGGCGCAGGGGGCAAAGCTGCCGATCCAGAACCTTGTCGACCGGATCACGGCGGTGTTTGTGCCGGTGGTGATGGCGATTGCGGCGACGACCTTTGTGGTCTGGATGCTGGTGGGGCCGGAGCCGCGCTTGGGCTATGCGCTTGTGGCAGCCGTGGCGGTGCTCATTATCGCGTGCCCCTGTGCCATGGGGTTGGCGACGCCCACCTCAATCATGGTCGGCACGGGCCGTGCCGCGCAGTTGGGCGTGTTGTTCCGCAAAGGCGATGCGCTGCAAGGGTTGCAGGAGTGCGATGTGGTGGCCTTTGATAAGACCGGCACGCTGACCCAAGGGACGCCGTCGGTGACGGATGTTGTGTTGGCTGACGGCTTTGAAGAGAACGCGGTTCTGGCCCAGGTGGCTTCCGTTGAGGCGCAGTCAGAGCATCCTTTGGCGCGGGCGATGGTGGTCGAAGCTCAAGAACGCGGGCTTGAGGTCGCGGCTTGCATGGACCTTGAGGTTCGGGTTGGGCATGGGCTGATCGGCACTGTGGACGGCGCTCAGGTAGCCGTCGGCGCAGCGCGGTTGATGACGGCGTTGGAAGTGCCTCTGGTTGCACTAGACGCGCGTGCTCAAGCCTTTGCCGAAGCAGGCAAGACGCCAATTTATGTGGCGGTGGACGGCAAACTGGCGGCGGTGATTGCGGTGGCAGATGCGGTGAAATCAACCTCGGCAGCAGCGATCAATGCCCTGCATGGCATGGGCAAGACCGTGGCGATGATTTCTGGCGACACAGAGCGCACGGCGCAGGCTTTGGCGCGGGAGTTGGGTGTGGATCATGTGGTCGCAGAGGTCTTGCCGGACGGTAAGGTCGCGGCGCTGGAACAGTTGCGCGACACGGTGGGCAAGGTGGCCTTTGTTGGCGATGGCATCAACGACGCGCCCGCCTTGGCGGCGGCAGATGTGGGCATTGCCATTGGCACCGGCACCGACGTGGCGATTGAGGCGGCGGATGTGGTGTTGATGGCGGGCGACGTGGGCGGCGTGGTGACCGGATTTGACCTGAGCCGTCGGGTGATGCGTAATATCAAAGAGAACCTGTTCTGGGCGTTTGGCTACAACGTGGCGCTCATTCCGGTGGCGGCGGGCATTCTGGTGCCCTTTGGCGGGCCAGCGCTGTCGCCGATGTTGGGGGCCGGGGCAATGGCGCTTTCCAGCGTGTTTGTCCTGTCCAATGCGCTGCGGTTGCGGCGCATCCAGCCAGCCTTTCAGGCCAGCAAGAAAGAAGGTGTGTGATGAATATCGGGGAAGTGTCTAAGAACACCGGCCTGCCGGCGAAGACCATTCGTTACTATGAGGACATCGGCTTTGTGACACCGGCGCGGGGCGACAATGGCTATCGCAGCTTCAGCGAGAAGGATCAGCACAAGCTGGTGTTTCTGGGCCGGGCGCGGGGGCTGGGGTTTTCGATTGAGGACTGCCGGACATTGCTGGCGCTTTATGAAGATCAGGGGCGGGCCAGTGCGGATGTGAAACGGGTGGCGCAGAAGAATCTGAGCGAGATTGATCGCAAGATTGCGGATTTGCAGGCGATGCGCGGGACGTTGAGCCATCTGGTGGCGAATTGCGCAGGTGACGGGCGGCCAGATTGTCCGATCTTGGAGGATCTGGGGCGCAGCTAACGCGCTGATGTGACAAAAGGATTGCTCTGTGGCGAGGGCGTAGTAGCATTCTGCCATGGGACCCATTCACTACGCGTTGTTGTTATCTTTGTTTGCCGGTCTGGCGATCCCGCTGGGGGGCGTGCTGGCGCGGGTAGAGCATATTTCCAACCGCGCGGTGGAGGCGCGGTTTTTAAAATCCATCACAGCTTTTGGCGGCGGGGCATTGCTCTCGGCGGTGGCTTTGGTGCTGGTGCCCAAGGGCGCGGAGGTGCTGCCGGTGGTGCTGGCCGTGGGGCTGCTAGTGGCAGGTGGCGTGTGTTTTGCGCTGGTGGATGCGGCCTTGGCGAAGGCGGGCGGCAGCGGAGCGCTGGTACTCGCGATGTTGTTGGACTTTCTGCCTGAGGCCATGGCGCTGGGGGCGTTGCTTGTGACCGAGGCGGCGACGGCGAAGCTATTGGCGGCGATGATGTTTCTGCAGAACCTGCCAGAAGGGTTTGCGGCGTTTCGCGAGATTTGGGCGCAGGGGAAGTTACCCGCGGCCAAGGTGCTCGTGGTGTTTGTCGCGCTGGCCGGGTTGGGGCCATTGTGTGCGTTGCTAGGCTTTGCGTTTTTGGCGGATGATCCGGAGACGCTGGGGGCGATCACGATTTTTGCCGCCGGTGGGATTTTGTATCTGGTGTTTCAGGACATCGCGCCGGAAGCGCATGAGAGCGGGGCCTATTCGCCTGCGTTGGGAGCTGTGGCCGGGTTCGCCTTGGGGCTGGCTGGGGATATGGTGATTGGGTGATGGTTGCTTGCGATTGGCCGAAGGTTTTGGGAGCGATTTTTATTCACATTTCGCTTTTTTGAAGGGGGGTGCATGAGTTTGCGTGGTTCTGAAATTGTCGAGGAAATGCAGAGTTTTTTTGGGGGTGAACAGGAAGCGATGGCGTTGCAGCGTGCCTTGGAAAAGCTGGCGGAGTATGTAGCGCGGCTGGATGTCGCGGAGAGGTCCAGAGACGTTCATAATCAACTGAGGAGCTTCAATCGTCTTTGGGGGGATGAGTTTCAGCCAGAAGAAGAGTGCATCGACCCGCTCTTGAACGAACTTTTTGAACTGCACGGTTATCCCGAAAGCCGGCATAAACCTTTGTAGCAAGTCCAACGCAGGCCGTGTATCTGTGCGTTTGGTTACTGTCATGAGATGTGTTTGGGCGCATCTAACGCGCTGCTGTTATCCTTGTTTGCCGGTTTGGTGGTTCCTTTGGGGGGGGCGTTCTGGCGCGGGTGAAGCATATCTCTAACCGCGTGGTGGAGGCGTATAGTTAAATGATCTTTCACGGGAGTTTTTTTCGTATAAAGCACTAATGAATTTCTTTGAGTTTTTATAATATGATAACTAACTGGCTGCACCGACTCCGTTACGCTCGTTCCGAATGGACCAACTCTCACGATACAGAATGGCGCCAAAACCTAAGTGAGTGGTACGCATATAGGGTTCCTGAAAACCTCCGGCTCGCAACCGAATCCTGGTTCGATCGTGAACCATACCCTCACAAGGTGGACTTTTTGACTGCACGCCGCTTGCCGGACCTCGGGCTACCGAGAATGAGTTCACCGGCACGCAAAGCCTTCAGAGAAGTCTTAACCTATGAGAAGCCAAAACACGACGCTTCAATCACTGAAGTTATTCAGCTTGCGGTTGCGCGTGGATTCACGACCCATCCACAGGACTGGGTACCTCATCCGACCGATCTTCCACGGTTTCCCGATCTCTATCGCCCTTGGGCCGAGTGGTTGGCCGAAAAGGCTACACGCCATTTTCCGCAGGCGTCCGGCTAACGCCTCAGAACTCGCAACATTTCCGGCCCAAGGCCCGTCTCAAAGCATTTCAAAACCTCTATCGAAAGGACAGAATTGCTGCCTACGATCTGCTTAAAGGTCTTGCCAAATTCCACGACGCGGATGTACGGCTTGATCTTTTACGCGCACTTGGGGGGGCGGAAATTACCCTTCAGATGTTCCCGCGCTGAAAGACTTCCAAGACGATGAATCCGACAGTGTTCGGGACTTCGTTAGAGACCGATTACGTGCCATGGAGGGGAGGGAGACAGTTGAATTGGTCGCCGCCAGCATTGCGCAAAATCTTGAGGTCATAGATGGGGCGATAGTACCTGTCCAGCCTGCTTATTCCGAAGAAAAGTCGCTAGCCGCCAATCTGAGTACAACTGTTGATGCACTGGCGACAGTGTTTGACATGACAGCAGAAGAATTTGTCCGTCGGTTAGACTTTGAGCTCGTGAAATCGGACTTCGCTTATATCATCGTCCACACGGGAAATGTTGAGGTTCGTACAGCGGTCGCTGAGCGGATGATAGCGGCGGGCCATGATGGGCCGCACGAGCTCTTTCGGGATCTGCCTCTCCCTGTTTGGGAACAAGGACTGCGTAACTCTTTCAAGTCGCCCTACATATTTGGAGTCAACAAATTCCTTGGTGCTGAAATTGGGACGCTCGACGCTTCAATGATGCAGGAGCTTGGTGCCTATCAAACCTTGGAACAATCTGTCGTGTGCGAAATGGAAACGGGCGCCCTTCCGGTCAACAAGAATCATGACGAACTGCGTGTTTTGGGGCTGGCGTTGGACAAACGTGCCGCGGAGCGTGTTCTAAAAGCAGTGATTGCTCTGGGAATGGCTGAGAACAATCCGCGCTTGACTATGCTGAAATACAATCTGCAGCTTTGAAGGGCGTGTAGAACCACTTTGTCCAACTTCTAGTACCAACAATTTTTTGAACCAAACTTTCCAATAAAAATAGGCTGCCCCGATCCGGGGCAGCCTTTCGTTTGTTTAAGCAAGGTCCTTATAAGACACCTCTTTGGCGTCGGCGCCTTCGCCCACCTTGTCACGGCGCACTAGAAGACGGTTGAGTGCGTGGATGTAGGCCTTGGCGGAGGCGACAACCGTGTCGGTGTTGGCGGACTGGCCGGTGGCGATGACGCCGTCTTCTTCTAGGCGCACGGAAACCGTCGCCTGCGCGTCGGTGCCTTCGGTCACGGCGCTCACCTGATAGAGTTGCAGACGGGCGGTGTTGGGGTGGATCTGGCGGATCGCTTTGAAGGTGGCGTCCACCGGGCCGTCGCCCTCGGCGGTTGCGGACATGTCTTTGCCGTCCACTTCCATCTCGATGGTGCTTTCGGCTGGGCCGCCGGTGCCGCAGACCACTTTCATGGAGACAAGCTGCAGACGGTCGTCTTCGTCCTCGCCGCTGTCGGCGCGCACGAGCGCCACAACGTCGTCGTCGAACACCTCTTTCTTGCGGTCGGCCAGCTCTTTGAAGCGCACAAAAATGTCTTTGAGCTGGTTGTCGCCCACTTCAAAGCCGAGCTGCTCCAGCTTATCGCGCAGGGCGGCGCGGCCGGAGTGTTTGCCCAGAGGCAGCGAGGTGCCGGAGAGGCCCACGTCTTCGGGACGCATGATCTCGAAGTTCTCGCGGTTCTTCAGCATGCCGTCCTGGTGGATGCCGCTTTCATGGGCGAAGGCGTTTTTGCCGACGATGGCCTTATTGGGCTGCACTAGGAAGCCGGACACGGTGGAGACACGGCGGGAGATCGCCATGATCTTGGTGGTGTCGATGCCGGTGGTCCAGGGCATGATGTCGTGGCGGGTCTTGAGCGCCATGACCACTTCCTCAAGCGCAGTGTTGCCAGCCCGTTCGCCCAGACCGTTGATGGTGCATTCGATCTGACGTGCGCCACCTGCGACAGCGGCGAGGGAGTTGGCGGTCGCCATGCCCAGGTCGTTGTGGCAGTGGGTGGCGAAGGTCACCTCGTCAGCGCCCGGCACAGTCTCGATCAAGCGTTTGATCAGATCGGCGCTTTCGGCCGGGGCGGTGTAGCCCACGGTGTCGGGGATGTTGATGGTGGTCGCGCCCGCCTTGATGGCGATCTCGATCACGCGGCAGAGGTAGTCCCATTCGGTGCGGGTGGCATCCATGGGCGACCATTGCACGTTGTCACAAAGGTTGCGCGCGTGGGTCACGGTTTGATGGATTTTATCGGCCATTTCGTCCTGGGTGAGGTTCGGAATGGCGCGGTGCAGCGGCGAGGTGCCGATGAAGGTGTGGATGCGGTTCTGCTTGGCGTGCTTCACGGCCTCCCAGCAGCGGTCGATGTCGGCGAAGTTTGCACGCGCCAGACCACAGATGCGGGAGTTCACAGAGTTCTTGGCGATCTCGGAGACGGCGGCGAAGTCACCCTCAGAAGCGATTGGGAAACCGGCTTCGATGATGTCCACGCCCATGTCATCGAGCATGCTGGCAATTTCCAGCTTCTCATCATGGGTCATGGTGGCGCCGGGGCTTTGCTCGCCGTCGCGCAGGGTGGTGTCAAAAATCAGGACTTTGTTGTCGGACATGGTTCTTATTCCTGTTCAGATATGCGGTTTGGGGGCTGGCGGTGTGTCGCTGTCCCCGGAGTTGGGTTCGCCTTTGGGCTCGATCAGAAGCACTTTGACTTCGGTCTCGGCACGGGGGCGGTGAACTTGGCCTTTGGGTACGACAACCAGCTCGCCCGGGCCAAAGGTGACCGAGGGGGCGTTGTCGTAGTCCATGGTGACTTCGCCCTCGAGTACGAGGAAGAAATCATCGGTGGTGGCGTGTTGGTGAAAGGCATACTCGCCTTGAAATTTCACCACCATGACGTCGTTGTCATTGTAGCTGGCGACCACATGTGGGTCCCAGTGGCTTGAAAACATGGATAGTTTTTCAGCAAGATTGATTTTGTGCATGTGGCGTTCCTAGTGTCCTGAGGCAGTCGATTGGCTGTGAAGCGGGTCAGACATGTGGCGCGAGACAGTCTCCTCTGAGCACGCGCGCCAACAGGGTCACGCTCAGAGGCGGACTAGGAGTAGGTCGAGGCCACGCGCAAAGGGCGCCGGAAGGCGCGCATCAGTTGCGATATGGGCTCGTTTGGTCATGGCGCAGATTTATACATGCCGAAGGTCAAATGAAAAGGGCAAAAGTTCCGGATTTTTGTCTGAAGGCGTCTGGGGCTTTGCCCCGTCACAGCGGGGCTGCGACTCCCCAGGATATTTGGGGAATGAGAAAGGCTTAGGACATCCGGTTTGGGGCGTTGTGCGTACTCTCTGGACAAGAGGGAGAGTGACATGCGCGCATTGGTGGTTGGCGATACTGGGGGAATTGGTGCAGCGGTGGCAGCACAGTTGCGCGCAGAGGGCGCGACGGTTGAGGGGCTGTCACGTCAACGCAATGGGTTTGATGTGACCAATCCGGCGCAGGCGGAGGCTGTACTGGAGGCGTTGGAGGGGCCGTTTGATTTGATTTTTGTGGCGACCGGGGCGTTGGTGAACACGCGGGGTGCGCCGGAGAAGTCTTTGCGAGAGCTGAGCGCGGAAGAGATGGCGGCGCAGTTCGCGGTGAACACCATTGGACCGGCGCTGGTCTTGAAGCAGGCGTCGCGTCTGCTGGCGCGGCGGGAGCGGGGCGTGTTTGCGGCCTTATCGGCGCGGGTTGGGTCGATTGGCGACAACAGGGCAGGCGGTTGGTATTCCTATCGGGCGTCCAAGGCCGCGCTCAATCAGGTGATCCGAACTGGAGCGATTGAACTGGCGCGCAGTCACAAGCAGGCAGTGTGTGTGGCGATGCATCCCGGCACGGTTGCAACAGATTTTACCGCCAGTTACCCCGCGCATAAAAAAGTTACGGCGGAGGAAGCGGCGGCAAACTTGTTGCGCGTGGTGGACGGGCTGATGCCTGATCAGAGTGGTGGGTTTTTTGATTACGCCGGGCTTGAGGTGCCGTGGTGAGATCGACCCGCCAGCTGCTGATAGCGGATAGGGTCTACTAAGTGGGGTGTCCGGCGGGACCAAACTAAAAAAGCCGCGCATTTAGCGCGGCTTTGGGATCGGTGTTTTCCGGCGGCTTAGCCGTCGTTTTGAGCCGCGGCTGTATCAGGCAGCGTGCCATTGGCCCAGGTGCCGCTGCGTTCTTCGCCGGAGGCATATGTCATAGTGCCTTCGCCCTGACGTTGGCCGCCTTTGAAGGTGCCCTCGTAGATGTCACCATTGGCATAGGTGGCCACGCCAACCCCGTCGATCTCGCCGCTTTTCCATTCGCCTGCGTATTTAAACCCGTCGGGCATGACGATTTCGCCGATGCCGTGGCGTTGGCCGAGCGCGAACTGGCCGGTGTAAACGGTGCCATCAGCGTAGGTGGCCACGCCCATGCCGTGGCGCTGGCCGTCCTGCCACTCACCTTCGTAACGGTACCCGTCAGCGTAGGTCATCACGCCGCGACCGTGGTTTTTGGCGTTTTTGAAGTCGCCTTCATAGACCAGACCATTGGCGTAGACTGCTTTGCCGACGCCGTCGTTCACGCCGGCTTTCCAATCCCCTTCGTAGGTGGTGCCGTCGGTGTAGGTGATTTTGCCCTGGCCATCCGCCAGGCCGTTGGCAAACTCTCCGACATAGACGGAGCCATCCGCATAGGTCACTTGGCCAGTGCCTTCGATGTCGCCATCGATCCAGGTGCCGACATAGACGTAGCCGTCGCTGCCTTTGAATGTGCCCTGACCGTGGCGTTGATCTGCGTGAAAGTCACCTTCATAGGTATCGCCGTTGGCGTAGGTGACCATACCTTTGCCTTGGCGTTGACCGCCGACCAGTTGGCCGACGTAGACATCACCGTTGGGCTGGGTCAGTGTGCCGTCGCCTTCGATTTGGCCTGCGGCCCAGGTGCCTTCGTAAATCAAGCCACCGGGCATGGTCAGGCGGCCTTGGCCGGTGCGCTCGCCAGCTTTCATTTCGCCGTCGTAGATGGTGCCATCGGCATAGGTGATTTTGCCGCGGCCTTCCATGACGCCATTTAACCAGTCGCCCTCATAGCGGTAGCCGGACGGGCTGGTCATGGTGCCTTTGCCGTGGCGATTGGTGTTGAGGAAGTTGCCTTCGTAGCGTACGCCATTGGCATAAATCGCCAGACCGGTGCCATTGATTTTGCCGTCCACCCATTCGCCTTCATAGGTGCCGCCGTCGGTGTAGGTGATTTTGCCAAAACCGTGGGGCTTGCCCTTTGCAAACGTGCCCACATAGACCGAGCCATTGGGGAAGCGGGCTGTGCCGTCGCCCACAATCTCGCCGTCCACCCAAGCGCCTTCGTATTCATAGCCATTTGGCAGGCGGTAGATGCCGGTGCCGTGTTGCAACCCGTCCTTAAAGGTGCCCTCATAGACACCTCCGTCGTCGTATTGCTTGGTCAGAACCTGGCTGTCCTGTGCGAAGGCGGCGGAGGTCAATGACGTGCCGGCCATCAGGATGGCTATGGTAAGTGCCTGAGTTCTGCTCATAATTTTGGTCCCATGCTGCCCTGTGAAGGGTGTCCCCAGCCGTTTTTGCGGCTTTGGAAGAGATTTTAGATCAATGGTTTGCATGGGGCAACGGGTTTTGCAGAGATGTGCGTTTGTGCGCGCGGACATGGGGCTGGTTTTTCGCCATTTGGCATGTCAGCCTCAAGGCAAAACGAAGTGGAGGCTAGGCTTGCGCGATTACGTGGGAACGGAAGCGGGAAGAGCGGCAAAAGGGCTGCGGGTGACGATTGTGCGCGGCGTCCCAAGCCCTTGGGGAGAGGCGGTTAAGGGCCTGTTGCACGTGAAGGACTTGGATTGGCTGCCTGTGAGTTTTGATGCGCAGGACGAGGCGCTTGCGGCCTGGACAGGGGAGGTCAGCGCGCCTGTCGCGATGTTTGATGATGAGGCGCCGAAACCTGGCGCCGTAGAGATCATGCAGCTTATTGAGAGGGTGGCGCCTGACCCGGTTTTGGTGCCTGAGGCGCAGGCAGATCAAGTGTTGCAGATGGCAGAACAGTTGCTGGGCCAAGGGGGGCTGGCGTGGTCGCGTCGGTTGCAGCAAGTGCATGCGGGGCTGACCAAGGGCGCGGGGTTTTCCGCGGGAGTTGCTGGCTATCTGGCCGCGAAATATGGCTATCAAGCAGATGCTGGGGAAAGTTACGGGGAGACCGTGGTGGCGCTGTTGCGCGCATTTTCAGAGACGCTTGCAGCATCGGACGGGCCGTATCTGTTGGGGGCAAAACTGTGCGCGGCGGATATCCAGCTGGCTTGCGTCATCGGGTTGTTCGCGCCGTTGCCTCAGGAGGTTTGCGCCATGCACCCCAAAGCGCGGGCGGCGTTTGAAACCATGGATGAGGAGACCCGGTCCGCCCTTGCGCCCAATCTGTTGGCGCATCGGGACCATATGTATGCGACCCATCTGGAGATGCCGTTGACCCTGTGAGCGCGGGTGCGATTGCCCTTTCCCTTGGCGCTGTGTCTGCTACATCTTTGCGCAAGTAACGCGGCGCGGGAAGAGAAGACATGGCTGATACATTCCGTTTGACACTGGCGCAGGCCAATCCGGTGATGGGGGATCTGGCGGGCAACGCCAAGAAGGTGCGCGAAGTTTGGGCCGAGGCCAAGGCGGCGGGCTCCGATATGGTCGCTTTCCCGGAGATGTTCATTGTGGGCTACAACGCGCAGGATTTGATCCTGAAGCCTGCGTTGCAGGCAGCTGCGTTGGCCGAGATTGAACAGCTGGCGGTGGATTGCGCGGACGGGCCGGTCGTGGCTGTTGGCGGTCCGCTGGTGCAGGAAGGCGCGCTCTATAACGCCTATTTCATTCTGAAGGGCGGCAAGATCGCGCATACGCAGCTGAAACACCATTTGCCAAATTACACGGTGTTTGACGAAGAGCGCCTGTTTGCCAAGGGGCCTATGGGCGGGCCGTATGATGTGAACGGGGTGCGGGTGGGCTCGCCGATTTGCGAAGACGCCTGGTTTGAGGATGTGCCGGAAACTTTGGAAGAAACCGGTGCGGAGATCCTCGTTGTGCCGAATGGGTCGCCTTACTACCGCGACAAGTTTGATCGCCGCATGAACCATATGGTGGCGCGGGTGATCGAGACCGAACTGCCGCTGGTCTATCTCAATATGGTGGGCGGCCAGGATGATCAGGTGTTTGATGGCGGCTCCTTTGTGCTGAACCCCGGAGGGCAGTTGGCGATGCAATTGCCGGTGTTTGACGAGGCGGTCGCCCATGTGGAGTTTGAGCGCACGGCGGCTGGCTGGCGCTGCAAGGATGGGCCAAAGGCGCTGTTGCCCGCCGGCGAAGAGCAGGACTATCGCGTCAGTGTTGAAGCGCTGCGGGATTACATGGGCAAAACCGGCTTCAAAAAGGTTCTGCTTGGTTTGTCTGGCGGCATTGATAGCGCGCTGGTGGCGACGATCGCGGTGGATGCGCTGGGTGCCGAGAACGTACGCTGTGTGATGTTGCCGTCGGAGTATACTTCGCAGGAGTCGCTGGATGATGCTGAGGACATCGCCAAGCGTTTGGGCGTGCACTATGACTATGTGCCGATTGCCGAGGGCCGTGCGGCGATCACCAACACGCTCGCGCCGCTGTTTGAAGGCACCGAGCCGGGGCTGACAGAAGAGAACATTCAGAGCCGTCTGCGCGGGCTGTTGTTGATGGCGCTGTCCAACAAGTTTGGTGAGATGCTGCTGACCACAGGCAATAAATCCGAGGTCGCGGTGGGCTATGCCACGATCTATGGCGACATGGCGGGCGGGTATAATCCGATCAAAGACATGTACAAAACCCGCGTGTTTGAGACTTCGCGCTGGCGCAATAGCGTGCATCGGGATTGGATGAACGGGCCGGAAGGCGAGGTCATCCCGGTGAATATCATCGACAAGCCGCCATCCGCCGAGCTGCGCCCGGATCAGAAGGATGAAGACAGCCTGCCGCCGTATGATGTGCTGGACGGCATCCTGTTCATGCTAGTGGATGAGGACAAGTCCGTCGCGGACTGCGTCGCCGCTGGCTATGACCGGGAAACGGTCAAGCGCGTGGAGCATCTGGTTTACATCAGCGAATACAAACGCTTCCAGTCCGCGCCGGGCGCGCGGTTGAGCAAGAAGGCGTTTTGGCTAGACCGGCGCTATCCGATTGTGAACCGGTTCCGCGATCCGAGCTGAGCGACTAGACTAACATAGATTTATCAGGGGCTAGACCATGATTGAGCGCAAACACACGGGCACACGGATGTCCAAAATCGTCATCCACAATCAGGTGGCCTACCTGTGCGGACAAGTTGGCGCGGGCGACACGGTTGCGGAGCAGACACGGGATTGCCTGTCCCGCGTCGATGCGCTGCTGGAAGAGGCGGGATCGGATCGCGAGCATATCCTGCAGGCCATTGTGTGGCTGTCTGATATGGCGGATTTTGCCGAGATGAATGCGGTCTGGGATGACTGGGTGCCGGAAGGTCATGCACCAGCGCGGGCTTGTGGCGAGGCGAAATTGGCGCGGGATGTGTTGAAGGTTGAGGTGATTGTTACGGCTGCGGTGAAGGGCGGCTGAGCAGGCGCCGTTGGAATTGGGCGGATGAGACCGGTCGCGTCTGTTCCACTCAACGGTAGATTGCTAGGGGGAACGCAAAATGCACATCAGTGACCGTCACCCTCAAGAGTTTTACATGGGATGCTCCCGGGTATTGAGCGCGTAGATAGTTTGCCATCCCTAGCGGCTTCGAAATTCAAGGCTGCCGTTCCTGGGCTGTGTCCGACAACAATTTCGATGTAGTCAAATTTATCATATTTTTGCATCTGCAAACCGGCGGCAGCTGTAATGGCTTCTAAATCCGTAAGGGGTTTACCAATAAGGAATTGCTGGATTATCTTCTCAGCACTCCTTCTTGCGTCATCTTCTCGAGCCATTTGATCACAGCCATAAGTCCGAGAAATGCCTTCATCCAATATATCGCCGAGGCTCGTAAGAGCGTATGTCGCAGCGGCACCAATGAGAACGCCTACTGATATTAACGAGAATTTAGTCATAACCTCACTTTAGGTCGCTTCAAAGTTGATTTCAGCAACAAAAACCTAGGCCGGCTTTTCGTAAAAAACTGCCATCAGTTTTCAAACCGCCTCACAGTTTTCATGATTAGAAAGAAAAAGCGCGTCCCAAATTGAGACGCGCCATTGTTCCTTCTAGCGGCTTAACCGCGGGCCTTGATAACCTGCAGAAGCGGCATGAGCGACGCCATGTCCGGGCCGTTTTTCTGACCGGTCAGCGCTTTGCGCAGCGGCATAAACAGACCGCGGCCTTTGCGGCCGGTGGCTTCTTTCACAGCCGCCGTCCAGGTGGACCAGGTGTCGTCGTCAAACGGGCCTTCGGGAAGGAGTTTCATGGCCTCGGCGATGAACTCTTTGTCCTCATCATCAATCTCAGGCTCCGCGCCATTGGTGTAGAGGTCCCACCATTTGCCCAGATCGTTGAGCGTGGTGATGTTGTCGCGGGTTACGTTCCAGAAACGTTCGGCCAGCTCAGTGGGTACACCAACGGCGGCGATGGCGTCAGCCACCTCTTCCAGTGGCTTTTCGTGCAGCACCTTGGCGGTGAGCGGGTAGAGGTCGTTTTCGTCAAACTTGGTTGGTGCGGCGCCAAATTTGGTGATGTCAAAGCCTTGGGCGATCTCGTCGAGATTGTCGCGCAGCTCGATAGGGTCGGAGCTGCCCAGACGGGCCATCAGGCTCAGGAGTGCCATCGGTTGCACACCAGCTTCGCGCAGGTCACGCAGGGCGAGAGTGCCGAGGCGCTTAGAAAGCGCTTCGCCCTGTGGGCCGGTCAGCAGGGAGTGGTGCGCGAAGTTTGGCACTTTGCCACCCAGTGCTTCGATCATTTGGATTTGGGTGGCGGTGTTGGTCACGTGGTCGGAGCCGCGCACAACGTCGGTGATGCCAAAGTCCATGTCGTCGCAGACGGACGCCAGCGTGTAGAGGAACTGTCCATCGGCCCGGATCAGAACCGGGTCAGACACGGAAGCCGCGTCAATCGAGCGATGGCCCAGAATGCCGTCGGTCCACTCAATACGCTCGTGATCCAGTTTGAAACGCCAGTGACCGTTGCCGCGCTCTTCGCGCAGTTTGGCTTTCTCGTCGTCAGACAGGTTCAGGGCTGCGCGGTCATAAACCGGTGGTTTGCCCATGTTGAGCTGTTTCTTGCGCTTTAGGTCCAACTCGGTTGGGGTCTCAAAGCACTCATAAAAGCGGCCCATGTCGCGCAACTGCTGCGCGGCCTCTTCATAGCGGTCCAGACGATCGGATTGTTTTTCCATCCGATCCCAGGTCAGGCCGAGCCATTCGAGGTCTTGTTGCAGAGCATCGATGTACTTTTGCTTGCTGCGCTCGGGATCGGTGTCGTCGATACGCAGGATGAAAGTGCCGCCTGCTTTGCGCGCGATCAGGTAGTTCATCAGCGCGGGGCGCAGGTTGCCAATGTGAATATAGCCAGTTGGCGAAGGTGCAAAACGGGTGGTCGTCATGGGAATCTCCTGTTGCGTCCCCCATTCCACACCTCGCGCGGTTTGTCCACTAAGGGGAGGTTAATGGCGCATCGTTGAAGGGAGGCTGCGCTGTCTTAGCGGAAGCGTGAGCGACATGGTGTGGCGCTGGATGGGATTATTCACATGGCGTGGCTTCTGGGATTGGGGCAGTGAATTTGTCGAAAGCGACCGCAACCTCTTTGAGCGGTTCAGCCCAACCTGCCATCTCGAGTGTTTTCCAATCGGTGTCTGTTGTGGGCCAATGACCCACCAAGTCGCGCCCAGTGAAAAATGAGAACTGTAAGCTTCGTACCGGGCCAACAAACCCAAGTGCTTTGCACCAGCGGGACTCCTCATCTTCGCTGTTGGGCGGCATCCCTTTGATGCAACGTACCTTCAGGAAACGGTTGTTAAACATCACATGTGTTGGTGCGAAGACATCTGTGCTTTTTTTCGGAGAATGAGCCACCCTGGGAGAACGTTTCTGCCAGTCGTCTGGGTCCGGGCCACGATAGTGGCGCAACCTCAAGGTATGTAGTCTAAACTCGGAGGGGCGGTTTAAGAGAAGTTCAAGAACTGAAGGCATCTCATTCAGAAGAGTTGGGGATGTAAGATACACGGTTGAAACGTCGAAAGGTGCTTGCGCAAGGAGTCTTTCACGCTCTTCCCAAGACATCCTGTAGAGATTTCTGAGGTCAATCAGCTTGCGGTCGCTCGCGTTAATTGCCTTGAAATTCAGTTCCAGCGGCACTGACAAGTGTTGCGAGTCAAGACACACTGAAAGAGTCTTTTCTTGTGTGTTTTCGGTGTCTGTTACTGGCTCTGCCTGAATAGCATGTACAAACATCAATGTGCCCAAGGCCATCATCAGAATGCGGTATGTCATGCTGTTAATCTCTTGATGGAAAGCCAGAAACGTATTGCATCACTATGAGTGAGGCTGTTTGTGCAAGCAAGGCGGGTTTTGTCGTGAGGGTTTTTCTCTTTTGATTGCGGGATAGACGCACGGGGTTTCAACTTCGCGTGAGAAGCAATCCGATCGGCTTCTGACATCGTAACGTGCTCATACTTACTTTGTGAAGTTTCTACAGGGAGATAAGGCGTGACACAGGAAAGAGCAATTTCAAGACGCGGGATGTTGGCAGGTGCAGCGGCTGTGCCACTGGCCGCAGCCTTGCCCAAGCAGGCAGTGGCCAAGGCGGAGATGATGGGGGTGGGCGCGACGCGTTTTAACCGTATGAAGCTTGGCAACTTTGAAGTGACCACGCTTTTGGTGGGGACGCGCACGGTTGAAAATCCGCAAAGCATTTTCGGAATGAATGTCAGCGGTGCAGAGTTTGCTGACGCATCAGCGGCCGCCAATATTCCAACCGATGCGGCGCAGTTTTTCTTTACACCGACCGTGGTGAACACCGGCAACGAGCTGGTGTTGTTTGATACCGGCTTGAGCCCGGAGAGCATTACCGGTGCGCTGGAGGCTGCGGGCTATGCGGCGGATCAGATTGATACAGTTGTGATCACCCACATGCATGGTGACCACGTTGGTGGCGTGGCTGGTGAAGGCGGCGTGACCTTTGGCAACGCGCGCCATGTGACCGGACGCGTGGAGTATGACGCCTGGGCCGCGACGGATGGTAATAAAGCCTTTGAAGGCAAAATCCGCCCGAATGCCGAGCGTTTCGACATGGTTGAAGATGGTGCTGATGTGGCGGGGGGGATCACCGCCGTTGGCGCCTTTGGTCATACGCCGGGACACATGGCCTACCGCATCGAAAGTGAGGGGCAACAGCTTGTGATTGCAGCAGATTTTGCCAATCACTACGTGTGGTCACTGGCCTATCCGGATTGGGAAGTGAAGTTTGACCGCGACAAAGCGGCGGCGGCGGCGACCCGTCGCAAAATGCTGGATATGCTGGCGGCGGACAATATTCCGTTTATCGGATACCACATGCCGTGGCCGGCCGTTGGATATGTTGAGAAATACGACAGCGGATATAAGTATGCACCGGCAAGCTACCAGCTGATGCTGGGATAAGAACCGTTTTGGTTCTTAGAAGCGGCGCTCCCCTCGGGGCGCCGCTTTTGTTTGTGCGGGGGGCCTTCAGCGATCCGGGCTTTGGGCCTAAAGATAAAGCGCTGAGGCGACGAGAAAGAAAATCAGAACGCCAAAAACGTCGTTGGTGGTGGTGATGAAGATCCCCGTAGCCACAGCTGGATCGAGCCTCAGTGTTTTCAAAACGAACGGAATAACTGCGCCAATTGTGCCGGCGATTGTGGTCACCAGTGTGAGGGCGCAGAGGGCTGTTAGGGCTAGGTATAGTGGCGCATGCAGTGGGATGATTTGACTGACCAGCAGAACCAATATTGCGGTGATGTTGCCAATCGCCAATCCATTGAACATCGCGCCGAGCAATTCGCGAAGAATGCGCCCCGCAAAGTCGCCGCGCCAGTTCACACCAGAGGTCAGGGATTGCACAGAAACCGTGGACGCCTGAATGCCTGCGTTGCCCGCGGTGGCCATGACCACGGGAATGAAGCTCGCCAGCACGGCGGCTTGCGCCAACGCGTCTTCAAAGGACCCGATGACACCTGCGGCAAAAGCTGCGCCGAATAGCCCGCCGAGCAACCAGGGCAGGCGGCGGCGTAGAATGGTCAAAGGGCTGTCAAACTGCGTGGTGGCAGGAGAGACAGACCCCATGCGCAGCATGTCTTCCTCGGCTTCTTCGCGCACGATTTCAGCCAGTTCGCGGGGGGAAATGCCGCCGACCAACTTGCCGGTGCCATCGATCACCCCAATGGCGTGCAGGTTTTTGGCGCGGGACATGGACAGCACGTCCTCGCGGTCCCAGTCGGCGCTGACCAAAAGCAGTTCCGGGTGTAGAATGTCGCGCAGTATCACATCGTCGGTGGCGGCCAATACCTCGCGGAACCGGAGGAAGCCCAGCGGTTTGCGGTCAATGTCCACCACAAACATCATGTCGATCTTGGCAAGGTTCTGGCTGCGGGCGCGGATGTCCTGTGTGAGTTGCGCCACGGTCCAATCTGCAGGGGCCATTAGGACGCCAAGGCGCATGACGGTGGCGGCGCTGTCATCGCGGGCTTGCAACACAGCAGAAATTTGGTCTGTCTCTGGGTGGGCCGAAACCAGTTGCGCAGCAAAACTCCGGGGCAGTTCAAGGAGTGTATCGACTGCTTCGTCCACATCCATCATGGCGATGATGTTGGAGAAGGTGGTGAGCGAGGTTTCGGAGAATAAGACGGCACGTAGGTCCGGATCGAGTTCGGCCATGACCTTGAGGCCAAGTGCGTCTGGTATCCAGTCAAACATCACACGGGCGCGGGCGGGGCGCAGCCGTGTCAGGGCGGCCAATGTGTCGGAAGTGGGCCAGTCTGCCAGCGCGTCGAGGAGGGCCGTTTTGTCGTTGGCCGCGATCCAGTGATCTAGCTGCTTCAGGAGTTTGCGATTGGCTTGTTTGCTGTCCTCTGTGCTGTCGTCTAGCCAAGTCAAAGAGGGCATGGCGGAGAGCCTTTTAGCTGGTGAAGTCTGCGTTGAGAGTGGCGAGGTGCTGATCGACCAGAGCGGTTTCAGCCTTGGTCAATGGTCGGTGTCGCGGGTATTGTGGATCGGCGCGGTCATTGAGAATGGGCGCGTCCCAGCCTGTTGTTGTGGCAAAGAAATCTGCCACGCCCTGTTCCCCAAACTCACGCAGATATCCTTGGACAACCACATCCAGATAGCTGAGCAGAATCGGGTGCCGGATGTCGGCCGCAACGCGGATATCTTCGCGGGCTTTATACACGGCAATCTCGATGGGATCGGTGATCGGATGCGTGATACTTTCTGTGCTCTGTACGCGGGTGTAGGCAAATTCGCGGGCGTCCAGTGCATCCCAGTCGTCGCCAGGTACATGCGCGATTATGCCGTCAATGTTCACAGAAGAGTCCGGCACAGCGACCAGAAAGGCAATGGGACGCAAATCCGTGTGGCACCACTCCCGACGCCAGCCGTGCAAACGCGCTGGATGTGCATTCTCGTAAGAATGCGTACTGTGGTTCACGAGGCTGCCGTAGCCAAAGAAATAGGAAGCAGTCATGCCTCCTCCCTACACGTGTGTTGATCCATGTCAATGCTGTCGCAGCGGCGTTCTGTCACAACCTCAGTACCCATCTGTCAGGTGGGGTGGGCAGAGAGGGCGATCATGCGAATTACCAAACGGACGAACATTGCCATTCGTGTGCTGATGTATTGCGCAGCGCATCGTGGCCGCTTGGTGACTAAGCATGAGATTGCATCGGTCTGTAACGCTTCGGAGAACCATTTGGCGCAGGTCATTCATCAGTTGGCGCTCATGGGGGTATTGAGTACGCAGCGGGGACGCAAAGGCGGCTTGGAGCTGGCGCGGGAACCGAAAAACATCGAAATTGGCGAAATCTTTCGGGCCATGGAGAATGGTGTGCCATTGGCCGAGTGTTTTGCAGACGTGGATAACTCATGTCCATTGGTGGACGCCTGTCGTTTGAAAATGGCGCTGCAAGAGGCGGCGGAAGCGTTTTACAGTCGCTTGGATGCGGTGACGCTGGACTCGTTGGTTTGTGGAAATACCGCGTTGTTGGGCATTTTGGCGCCAGATCGGTGTGGGGATCGCGCGGACAATGCGGTCCCTTAGTGTCGAAAATCCACATCTGCCAATGCAACACCTGCCGCTATTACTAGGAGCCAGGTGAGGAAAGAAATCGCAGCTGTCCAGCGCCCTTTTGCGGCCTCTGGCCAGCGCAGGAAGCCGACCGCCAGAAGCGCGGCTAGAAGTCCCGCGAGGATCGTGAGCGTTTTCTCTAATTCGCCTCCGGAAGGTAGGAAAGAAAGTGCGGGCAGGTTAAGGCCCAAATCAAAGCGCATGGCCCAGACCGCAAGAAACGACAGAAATGTCGATAGTAAAACAATGATTGGGCCGAGAAAATTCTGGTGGCGCCAAAGTTGGATTCCGGTGGCGAAAGCAAAGAGCACTCCGACTATTGGTCCAACAAATATCATAAGAGCAAGAGCGAGCATTGTGACACTTTCGTTTTGGTTGAGCCGCTTCCTAATTCGCGAGACTGCTGCTGCCAAGTGTCTTTGAGTTGAGGGTGCGGCATTAAAAAAATTGAGACTGGGCAATAAGTATAGCTGAAGGTCTTTTGCGGCGTTTGAGAGTGTGCGTCTAATTTTGATACGTTCGGATATTGGTAGGGCGATGTCCTAGCTATCACGTGATAATCACAGGTTATCGCGCAATAACTATCTGCGACATAGAGGCTTGTCAGCTTTGGTTCTGCATACTACGGTGCACGCCAAGGTGAATCGGGAGAACTGGACGATCCAGTGCCGAAGGAGCAACCGCCCCGGAAACTCTCAGGCCACAGGGACCGACCGCCTTCAAAACACACTCTGGAGAGTGGTGTTCGTCAGGACACCCGCCGAAGGGATAACGATCTCAGGCAGTTGGACAGAGGGGGCATCGCACGCGCAGCACAGTTGCGCGAAAATGGGATGCCGGATGTGAGTTCCAGATAGGGACATGCCCGGAAGAAGAAGGGCGAAGCCTATGGGAGAGCTGAAGCGCACACCGCTTTACGATCTACACGTCGAGCTTGGCGCCAAGATGGTTGGGTTTGCAGGCTATGACATGCCTGTGCAATACCCGCTGGGCGTCATGAAAGAGCACCTGCATTGTCGCGGCGCTGCGGGTCTGTTTGATGTGAGCCACATGGGGCAGGTGGCCTTGCGCGCCGAGAGCTATGAGGCGGCCGCAAAGGCGTTTGAGACACTGGTGCCACAGGATGTGATTGGACTTGGCGCTGGGCGTCAGCGATACGGGTTTTTCACCAACGACGCGGGTGGAATTGAAGACGATTTGATGTTTGCAAACCGTGGTGATCACCTGTTTGTCGTCGTGAACGCGGCTTGCAAAGAAGGGGACATTGCCCGCATGACGGCGGCGCTATCCCCGGAAGTGACTGTGGAAGAGATCACCGATCGCGCTTTGGTGGCCCTGCAAGGCCCGGCGGCGGAAACCGCTTTGGCACGTTTGAATCCAGCCGTTGTCGACATGGCGTTTATGGACTTCGCTGAAGTGGAACTGGATGGCGTGGCCTGTTGGGTGAGCCGCTCGGGGTATACCGGTGAAGATGGCTATGAAATTTCCATTCCGGAAGCGGATGCGGAAGGTATTTGCCGCAAGTTGCTCGCGATGGAGGAGGTGGAGGGCATCGGTTTGGGCGCGCGTGACAGCCTGCGTCTGGAAGGTGGTTTGTGCCTTTATGGCAATGACATTGATGACAGCACGTCCCCAATTGAGGCGGCACTGACCTGGGCGATCCAGAAAGTGCGTCGTGCGGATGGGGATCGAGCCGGTGGGTTCCCCGGCGCCGATCGCATCTTTGGTGATCTTGCCGAAGGCGTGGCCCGTAAGCGGGTCGGGCTCGCGCCAACGGGGCGTGCGCCTATGCGGGCGGGCACACAGCTGTTTGCCGCCGCTGAAGGTGGTGAGCCAATTGGCGAAGTGACGTCCGGCGGATTTGGTCCGACCTACGAGGGTCCGGTGGCCATGGGATATGTTGGCACGGCGCAAGCCGTTGTCGGAACAGAGATTTTTGGTGAGGTACGGGGCAAACGTATGCCCGTGACCGTGGCAAAGATGCCGCTGGTGCCTGCCAATTTCAAACGTTGAGCAACAGGAGAGCAAGCAATGAAATATACCGAAGAGCACGAGTGGCTGCGGGTTGAAGGCGACGTTGTGGTGGTGGGCATCACCGAACACGCCAGCGAGCAACTGGGCGATGTTGTGTTTGTTGAGCTGCCAGAAGCGGGCACCGAGGTCACCAAGGACGAAGAGGTCTGCGTGATTGAGTCCGTGAAGGCCGCGTCGGACATTCTGGCGCCAATTGACGGTGAGATCGTCGAAGTGAACGAGCCGCTGGTTGATGAGCCAGGCAAAGTGAACGACGACCCGATGGAAGGTGCGTGGTTCTTTAAAATCAAGCCGTCTGATCCGTCCCAAATGGACGACTACATGGACGAGAACGCCTACAAAGAGTTCATCGGTTAAGCGTGACCTGCGCGTGTGTGTCGGATCTTTCCGGTATACGCGGTCTGTGACTTTCTAAGAGACTGGTTGGTCCGGCTTTGTGTCGGGCCTCAATCTTACTTTTTCTTCGCCGCACCTGTTGCCGCGGATTGTTGAGGAGATGAAGATGACCTTCAAGCCCACCGACTATCTACCCTACGATTTTGCCAACCGCCGCCACATTGGCCCGTCTCCCGAGGAGATGGACGCGATGCTTGAGGTGATTGGGGCCGACAGCCTTGAGGCATTGATCGATGATACGATGCCCAAGAGCATCCGCCAAAAAGAGCCTCTGGACACCGGTCGTCCGATGTCTGAGCGCAAGGTGTTGCGCCACATGCGCGAAATTGCTGAGAAGAACAAGGTACTGACCAGCCTGATCGGTCAAGGCTACCACGGTACGGTGACGCCGCCTGTGATCCAACGCAACATTCTGGAAAATCCAGCGTGGTATACGGCCTACACCCCATATCAGCCTGAGATTTCTCAGGGCCGTTTGGAAGCGCTGCTCAACTACCAGACTATGATCACCGATCTGACCGGTCTGGACGTGGCAAACGCTTCTCTGCTGGATGAATCCACCGCCTGTGCCGAAGCTATGACGATGGCGCAGCGTGTGTCCAAATCCAAAGTCAAAGCCTTTTTCGTGGACGAAAACTGTCACCCGCAGAACATTGCGGTGATGCAGACCCGCGCCGCGCCGCTGGGCATTGAAGTGATCGTGGGCAATCCTGATGATCTGGAAGCGGACAAAGTCTTCGGTGCGATCTTCCAGTACCCTGGCACCCACGGACAGGTTCGGGACTTCACTGCCGAGATCGAAGCGTTGCATGCCAACAAGGCGATTGGTGTCGTTGCCGCTGATCCACTGGCGCTGACTTTGCTGAAAGAGCCAGGCGCGATGGGCGCGGATATTGCCGTTGGTAGCACGCAGCGCTTTGGTGTGCCCGTTGGTTACGGTGGTCCACACGCTGCCTACATGAGCTGTAAAGACGCCTATAAGCGCTCCATGCCGGGCCGCATCATTGGTGTGTCCATCGACGCGCAGGGCAACCGCGCCTATCGCCTGTCGCTGCAGACACGTGAACAGCACATTCGTCGCGAAAAAGCGAATTCCAACGTTTGCACGGCGCAGGCGCTGTTGGCGGTTATGGCGTCGATGTATGCGGTGTTCCATGGCCCAGAGGGCCTGAAGGCGATTGCGCAACGTGTGCACCGTAAAGCGGCGCGCCTGGCAAAGGGTCTGGAAGCGGCGGGCTTTACTGTTGAGCCGGGTGTGTTCTTTGACACCATCACGGTCGATGTTGGCCTGTTGCAGCGCGGTGTGCTTCAGCACGCGGTTCAAGAGGGTATCAACCTGCGCAAGGTTGGCAAAACCAAAGTGGGTATTTCAGTGGACGAAACCACCCGCCCTCAGACCATCGAAGCAGTTTGGCGTGCGTTTGGCATTGTGCAGGACGACAATGACTTTGAACCAGAGTACCGCCTGCCGGAAAAACTGCTGCGGGAAACCGGCTATCTGGATCACCCGATCTTCCACATGAACCGGGCTGAGACCGAGATGATGCGTTACATGCGTCGTCTGGCAGATCGCGATCTGGCGCTGGATCGTGCCATGATACCGCTGGGCTCTTGCACCATGAAGCTCAACGCCGCCGTGGAGATGATGCCGGTGAGCTGGCCGGAGTTCTCCAATCTGCATCCGTTTGCGCCGAAAGATCAGGTCGAAGGCTATACGCAGATGATCAACGATCTGAACGACAAGCTGTGTCAGATCACCGGGTATGATGCGATTTCCATGCAACCGAACTCCGGTGCGCAGGGTGAGTATGCCGGTCTGTTGACCATTGCGGCCTACCACCGGTCCCGTGGCGAAGGGCACCGTAACGTGTGTCTCATTCCGATGAGCGCCCATGGTACCAACCCGGCCTCCGCTCAGATGGTGGGCTGGAAAGTTGTGGCGGTGAAATCTGCTGAAAATGGCGATATTGACGTGGAAGACTTCCGCGCCAAAGCCGAGAAACACGCCGAGAACCTTGCCGGCTGTATGATCACCTATCCGTCGACCCATGGTGTGTTTGAAGACACGGTGCATGAAGTTTGTGAGATCACGCACAGCTTTGGCGGACAAGTCTACATCGACGGCGCGAACCTGAACGCGATGGTGGGTCTGTCTAAGCCAGGCGATGTGGGCGGTGACGTGAGTCACCTGAACCTGCACAAAACCTTCTGCATTCCACACGGCGGTGGTGGCCCCGGCATGGGTCCGATTGGCGTGAAGGCACATTTGGCACCGCATCTGCCGGGTCACCCGGAAGCGGGCGGCGTTGAAGGGCCGGTTTCCGCGGCGCCGTTTGGTTCGCCTTCGATCTTGCCCATCAGCTGGGCCTATGTGTTGATGATGGGCGGCGAAGGTCTCACCCAGGCCACCCGCGTTGCGATCCTGAACGGCAACTACGTTGCCAAGCGTTTGGAAGGGGCGTACGACGTGCTCTACAAAGGCCCAACCGGCCGCGTGGCGCATGAGTGCATCATCGACACCCGTCCGTTTGCGGACAGTGCTGGGGTGACCGTGGATGACATTGCCAAGCGTCTGATCGACAGTGGTTTCCACGCGCCAACCATGAGCTGGCCAGTTGCAGGCACGTTGATGATTGAGCCCACCGAGTCTGAGAACAAAGCGGAGCTGGATCGCTTCTGTGATGCGATGCTGTCCATTCGCGAAGAAATTCGCGACATCGAAGAAGGCCGGATTGACGCGGAGAACAACCCGCTGAAACACGCGCCGCACACGATGGAAGATCTGGTGAAAGACTGGGATCGTCCTTACTCTCGTGAGCAGGGCTGCTTCCCTCCGGGTGCGTTCCGCGTAGATAAGTACTGGCCGCCGGTGAACCGTGTGGACAACGCCTATGGCGACCGCAATTTGGTTTGCATTTGTCCGCCGATGGACGACTACGCCGAAGCGGCGGAATAAATCCGACGGATCGGGTGAGGGGGCCAGCCCCCTCGCTTGCCAGGGCAAGCGCACCCCCGGGATATTTGGAGACTGAGAAGGAGCCGGGTTTGCGCCCGGCTTTTTCTGTTTAGTGGGTTAGTCGCGGGCGCGCAGGATTTGCGCGGGGCGATTGGCGAGTGAGGGCAGGGCGAAGACCATGCCTGCTAGGAGATTGGCCAGGATGCCTGCGGATAAGATCAGAAGGGCGTTCGGCCAGATGACATAGAAATCGCTTTCCATGACAAAGGTCATCACCGCCCAGCCGCCGGTAAGGCCGACGGCAAGTGCAACCGTGCCAGCCGCTGCCCCGAGCAGTGCGGCGCGCCAAGCAAAGCTGCGCAGCACTTGTGCGCGGGTGGCGCCGAGGGTTTTCAGGATCGCGGCCTCATAGGTGCGGGCGGCTTGTCCCGCGGCGGCGGCACCAAAGATCACCAACAAGCCGGTGAGCAGAATGGTCGATGCGCCGTAAGTGGTGGCATTGGCGAGCTGCGCGACAAGGCTTGAAACCTGCTGGGCGGCGTCGCGCACGTGGATGGCGGTCACATTAGGGTATTGCTCGGAGACATCCTTGAGCAGGGTCGCTTCGCTTTCGGCATCGGCATAGACCGTGGCGATGAAGCTGTGCGGGGCCCCGGCCAGTGCGGCCTCGTTCATCACGATCACAAAGCCCATGCCTGCGGAAGAGAAATCCACCTCGCGGAAGCTGGTGACCGTGCCAGTGATGTCGCGGCCCAGGATGTTGATGGTCAGTGTGTCGCCCAGATTGAGGCCCATCTCGAGGGCTTCCTCTTCGGCAAAACTAACCTGGGGTTCGCCTGTGTAGTCCGGGTCCCACCAGGTACCGGCGGTGAGTTTGGTGTCCGGTGGCATGGCTCCGGCGTAGGTCACGCCGCGGTCGCCGCGGACCACCCAGTGATCACCCGCGACCTCTTTGGCGGGCTGGTCGTTGATGCGGGTGATCACACCACGCAGCATGGGGGCGGTTTCGACATTGTGGATGGTTGGGGTGGCGTCCCAGTCTGCCTGAAGGTCCGGCATTTGGTCGCGCTGGATGTCTACAAAAAAGAAGGATGGTGCGACGTCAGGTAGGTCACGGGCAATGGCGTTGCGCAGGTTGCCGTCGACTTGTCCGACAGTGGCCAACACGCTGAGACCAAGACCGAGGGACAAGACCACGGGCGTGGTGGCATCCCCGGCGCGACCCAGTGATTGCACGGCCCAGCGGAGTTCGGGGCGGCTGCGCAGGCGGGTGGCCAGGCGGCGCAGAAGCGCGCGCAGGCCGGTGGCCGCAAAGGACAGTGCGATCATGGCGACCATGACACCTGCGGCGAACCAAAGCGTGAGGCGTGAGGAGCCGGACAGCCAGCTGGCGAGACCCAGCAGGAGCGCGATCAGCAGTCCAACGGCGAGGATGTAGCGTGCGGCGGGAAGGTAACGGTTTTCGCCCAGTTGATCGCGGAACAGCGCGCTGGGGCGGACGTTTTCGACTTTTGCCAACGGCCAGAGGGTGAAGATTGCGGCGGCGAGGGCACCGTAGAGTGCGGCTTCGATCAGAGGGACAGGGTAGAGGCTGAAGTTGGCCGGGAAGGGCAGGACGGCTTCGATCAGCGGACCTAACAGGATTGGCAAAAGCGCGCCGAGGGCGAGGCCGAGGGAAATGCCGAGCAAAGACACAAAACCAATTTGGAGGAAGTAGCTGAGGAAGATCACGCGACGCTCTGCGCCTAGGCTGCGCAGGGTGGCGATGGTTTCGGTTTTGCGGGACAGGTAGGCGCGGATGGCGGTGGAGATACCAATGCCGCCAACGGCGAGGCCTGCAAGCCCAACGAGGATCAGGAAGGCGCCAAAACGTTCTACAAAGCGGGTGATGCCGGGCGCGCCGTTGCGGCTGTCGCGCCAGCGCAGGCCGGTGCTTTCGAATTTTGCGCGGGCATCTGTTTCGAGAGCGGCTAGATCCGGGTTTGGTGGCAGGTCGAGGCGGTAGTGGCTGGTGAAGAGCGTGCCGGCGGCGAGGAGACCGCTGTTCGTTAGGTCTTCGGTGCGGACAAAAGCGCGGGGGGCGAAGTTGAAGCCGCCAGCGGTGTCAGGTTCTCGATCAAGGCGTGCGGTTAGGACGAATTCTTGGGTGCCGAGTTGGAAGGTGTCGCCAATTTTAAGCGACAGGCGGTCGGCCAACAGGCCGTGTAGGACCGCGCCGGGGAGGGTGTCTGAGCCTTTCAAGGCGTCTTGCCATGGAATTTCAGGTGTGATGTCAACGTTGCCGACAAGTGGATAGGCGTCATCCACGGATTTTACTTGTGCCAAGGCGCGTTCGGTGTCGTCCGTGCGAGGAACTACGACCATTGAGCGGAAGTCGATGATTTCGGAAGTGGTCTCAGCGTTGTCTGCCATCCACGCCAGTTCTGCATCGGTGGCGCGGCGGTAGGTGAAGCTCATTTCGGCATCGCCGCCCAGCAGAGTCGCACCTTCTGCGGCAAGGCCGGTTTGGATGGCACTGCGCACAGAACCGATGGCGGCAATGGTGGCGACGCCGAGGATCAAGCAGGCGAGGAAGACGGTGAAGCCGCGCAGGCCGCCGCGGATTTCACGGCGGGCGATGCGCGTCGCAGCAGCGAGGCTCATGCGGAGGCCTCAACCGCCGCCAGAGGGGCGTCGATCCGGCCGTCACGCAGGCGCACGACTCGCTCGCAGCGCTCGGCAAGCGCGTTGGAGTGTGTCACAAGCACCAGCGTGGTGTCGCGTTTGGCATGCAGATCAAACAGCAGGTCCATGATGGTTTCGCCGGTCGATTGATCAAGGTTGCCTGTGGGTTCGTCGGCCAGCAGAAGGCGGGGCGAAGGGGCGCAGGCGCGGGCGAGGGCGACGCGTTGTTGTTCACCACCGGACATTTGGGAGGGGTAGTGATCGGCGCGATGGGCAAGGCCGACAGCTTCGAGTTCCGCCTTGGCCCGTTCTATGGCGTCTTTGCGCCCCGCGAGCTCCAATGGGGTGGCAACATTCTCCAGCGCGGTCATGGTTGGGATCAGGTGGAAGTTTTGGAACACCACTCCCATGTTTTCTCGGCGGAAACGGGCCAGCGCATCTTCGTCCATGGCGGAGAGGTCATGATCTAGCGCCGTGATTGTGCCAGAGGTGGCGCGTTCCAATCCGCCCATTAGCATCAGCAGCGAGGATTTGCCTGACCCAGAGGGCCCAACCAGCGCCAAAGTTTCTCCCGCTTGCACATCTAGAGAGATGCCATGCAAGATTTCTATGCGTCCGGCATTGCTATCCAGCGCCAAAACCGCATCTTGAAGGGAGAGAATGGATGACATGAAAGAGGCCGCCTGTTGATGACTGTTTCCACCCTATATGGGGCGCTCTCGCGCCGGGGCAAGGCGCTGGCGCTGAGCATTTTAGTAGTTCCGGTAACGGCTTGGTCAGCTTTGGCGGAGCCGGTGGTGATCGCGGCCTTGGGTGACAGCCTGACCCATGGCTATGGTGTGCCACAGGGAGAAGGCTTTGTGCCGCAGCTGGAAAGCTGGTTGCAGGCGCAGGGGCTGGATGTGATTTTACAGAACGCCGGAGTGTCTGGCGATACGACGCAGGGCGGGCTGTCACGCGTTGGCTGGACCTTGGGACCGGGTGTGGACGCTATGATAGTCGCCCTGGGAGGCAATGATGCGCTGCGTGGGATTGATCCGGCGGTGAGCAAGGCCAATTTGGCCGGGATCATCGAGGCTGGTCAGGCGGCGGATGTGGATGTGCTGTTGATTGGGGTGGAAGCGCCGATGAATTTTGGCGCGGACTACAAACAAGCGTTTGATGGGATGTATGGCGAGTTGGCGGCGCAGTATGATGTGGCGCTGGTGCCGGACTTTTTTGAGGCCATTCGGGATTTGCCAGCGGAGCAGTTGCGCGCGCTGATGCAAGCGGATGGCATCCATCCAAATGTGCAGGGCGTGGCCCAGATTGTGCCGGTGCTTGGCCCATATGTGCAAAGCTTGGCGGAGAGCGCCGCAGAGGAGTGAGTGTGACTATGGTGGTTTTCGTCGAAAGCCACCACAGCAATACTGGCATGGTCTTAGGCGGCCAGGTCTACCCAGACAGGCACGTGATCTGATGGTTTGGACCGGCCGCGCTCTTCTTTGTCGATCTGGCAGTCTTGCAAAAGGTCTGCGCATTGCGGGGATAGAAGGAAGTGGTCGATGCGGATGCCGTTGTTGCGGTTCCATGCGCCGGCTTGGTAGTCCCAGAAAGAATACATTCCGGGCATCTGGTTGCGGGCGCGGAAGGCCTCAGTGAAGCCGAGGTTTAGCAGACGACGGTACGCGGCGCGGCTTTCAGGGCGGGCCAAGGCATCCTCTTGCCAGTCTTCGGGTTTGGCCGCGTCTTCATCCTGCGGGATGATGTTGTAGTCACCGGCCATCAAGAATGGTTCTTCTGCCGCCATGAGGTCTTGAGCGCGGGCATGGAGCCGCTCCATCCACGCGAGTTTGTAATCGTACTTGGGGCCCGGACACGGGTTGCCGTTAGGCAGGTAGAGGCCGCATACCCGTACCGGCGTATCGCCCATAACGGTGGCTTCGATGTAGCGGGCCTGTTCATCGCTGTCGTCGCCGGGCAGGCCGCGGATCACGTCCTCGAGTGGCAGTTTGGACAGGATCGCCACGCCGTTGAAGCTTTTCATGCCGTGGGTTTCGACCTGATAGCCGCGGTCCTCGAAGATTTCACGCGGGAAGGCTTCGTCCACAGATTTGATCTCTTGCAACAGCACGACATCGGGCTTCGCTTCGTCCAGCCAGCGGGGCAGGGTCTCAATGCGCGCTTTGATGCCGTTGATGTTGAATGTGGCGATTTTCATTTGGCGCGCTCCTCACTGCTGGATAGGGGTATCTATCCAGCCTGAGTGGGGAACAGCAAGGGGGGAAACGCGCTGCGCTTACATGGAGAAGCTGGTACCGCAGCCACAGGAGCTTGTCGCGTTGGGGTTGTTGATCACAAAACGCGCACCAATCAGCTCTTCCGTGAAGTCAATCACGGCGTCGGCCAAGAAGGGGAGAGAGATGCTGTCCACCAGGACTTTTTCGCCACCGCCTTCGAGCACAAGATCGTCGTCTTTTTGGGTGTCGAGTTTGATTTCGTACTGAAAGCCGGAGCACCCGCCGCCTTCGACAGCCACGCGCAACGCCTGTCCTTGATCGGCGGCACCAATCTCTGCCAGTCGTTCGAAGGCTCTTTCGGTCACTTTTGGCGGCAACTGCATGATTTTTTGTCCTATTCGCACGATTTGCCCTGTTCCTTGCGGGCTCGGACTCCAATATAGAAAAGGCAAGGACAGGCTACAAGGACCACGCTCATGCAGGTGCCCTATGCCTCAGATCCGGCGCGCGCCAAGGGACGGCGCTTTCCGGAGGAGGAGAGCAGCTTCCGGTCGTGTTTTCAACGGGATCGGGACCGGATCATTCATGCGAGCGCGTTTCGGCGGCTCAAACACAAGACGCAGGTCTTTGTGGAACATGAGGGCGATTATTTCCGCACCCGATTGACGCATTCAATTGAAGTGGCGCAGGTGGCGCGGACAATTGCGGGGGCGTTGGGGCTCAATCAGGAAATCACCGAGGCGATCGCGCTGGCGCATGATTTGGGGCACACGCCGTTTGGGCACACAGGCGAAGATGCGTTGCATGAGTTGATGGCACCCTATGGCGGTTTTGACCACAATGCGCAAGCGGTGCGGATTGTAACCTCGCTTGAGCGGCACTACGCGGGTTTTGACGGGCTGAACCTGACCTGGGAAACCTTGGAAGGGATTGCCAAGCACAACGGGCCGGTGACTGGCGAGCTGCCTTATGCTTTGGCGGATTATAACGCAGTGCATGATTTGGAGCTGCACACCCATGCCAGTGCCGAAGCGCAGGTGGCCGCTTTGGCGGATGATGTGGCGTATAATAACCACGATCTACATGACGGGCTGCGCGCTGGGCTGTTTACCGAGGAAGAAATTTGCGCGCTGCCGATTGTGGGCGATGCTTTTGTCGAGGTGGATCGACAGTATCCGGGCTTGGAAAGCATCCGGCGGCGGCATGAAGCGCTGCGACGGGTGTTTGGCGTTATGGTTGGGGATGTGATCGACACCTCCCGTGCAGCCTTGGCCGAAGTGGGGGCGCAGTCCGTGGAGGAGTTACGCGCTTGCGGGCGTCCGGTGGTGCAGTTTTCTACGGCGCTTTGGGAAGACCTCAAGGAAATTCGCAAGTTCCTGTTTTCGCGCATGTATCGCGCACCCAGTGTGGTGAAAATGCGCAAGGAAGTGACGATTGTGGTGGAAGAGCTATTCCCGCTTTATTTGAGTAAGCCCAATCTGTTGCCGGAGAGATGGCATGCGGATTTGGCGAAATGTCAAAACGAGACGGCTGTCGCACGCATGGTGTCAGACTATATTTCCGGCATGACGGACCGCTATGCGCTGCAACAACATGCGCAGCTTCTGGGCAAGTGACGTTGACGTGACGGATTGGGGTGATAAACCACGCCAAATCCGAAAAAGACCAAAGACACATTGATAGGACGGTCTGATGAACCTGTTTTCCGAGATCCGCGTTGCCGTGATCGACGCGCTAAACGCGATGCAAGCCGAGGGCGCGCTGCCTGAGGGGCTGGACTTCAAAAACGTGGCGGTCGAGCCGCCGCGCGACGCGTTGCATGGCGATATGGCAACCAACGCCGCCATGGTGCTGGCCAAGCCAGCCAAAATGAAGCCGCGCGACATTGCTGACGTGCTGGCCGGGAAGCTGGCGGAAGACCCGCGTGTTGAAGTGGCCGAGGTGGCAGGCCCTGGGTTCTTGAACCTGCGTCTGTCTGCTGGTCTGTGGCAGGGCGTTGTGAAAGCGGCGCTTGAGCAAGGCACCGATTTTGGCCGCTCCACCATGGGGGCGGGTAAGAAAGTGAACGTGGAGTATGTCTCCGCCAACCCAACCGGGCCGCTACACGTCGGGCATACCCGTGGGGCCGTGTTTGGCGATGCGCTGGCCTCTCTGTTGGATTTTGTCGGCTTTGATGTGACGCGCGAGTATTACATCAACGATGGCGGCGGGCAGGTCGATGTATTGGCGCGTTCCGTTTACCTGCGGTATCTGGAGGCGCATGGCCAAGATGTGGCGTTTGAGGATGGCACCTATCCGGGTGACTATCTTGTGCCTGTTGGTGAGGCGCTGAAAGCCAAAGTTGGCGATGCCTATGTTGGTAAAGACGAAGATGTCTGGCTGGCGGAGATTCGTGAGTTTGCCACCGATGCGATGATGGATCTGATCCGTGACGACCTGAAGGCGCTGGGCGTGGAGATGGACGTGTTCTACTCCGAGAAATCGCTCTACGGCACAGGTCAAATCGAGGCGGCGCTGAAGTCTTTGGAAGACAAAGGTTTGATCTACGAAGGCGTGTTGGAGCCTCCAAAAGGTAAAAAGCCTGAGGATTGGGAACCGCGCGAACAGACCTTGTTCAAGTCGACCGAGCACGGCGACGATGTGGACCGTCCGGTGAAGAAATCTGACGGTGCTTGGACCTATTTTGCGCCAGACATTGCTTACCATTACGACAAAGTTACGCGTGGCTTTGACGCGCTGATCGATATCTTTGGCGCGGACCATGGTGGCTATGTGAAGCGGATGAAAGCAGCGGTTTCGGCATTGTCCGGCGGCGAAGTGCCATTGGATATCAAGCTGACCCAGCTGGTGAAGCTCTTCAAAAACGGTGAACCGTTCAAAATGTCCAAGCGGGCAGGCACCTTTGTGACCTTGCGCGATGTGGTGGATCAGGTGGGGCCGGATGTGACCCGTTTTGTGATGCTGACCCGCAAGAACGATGCGCCGCTGGACTTTGATTTCGACAAAGTGCTGGAGCAGTCCAAAGACAACCCTGTGTTCTATGTGCAGTACGCCCATGCACGGGTGTGTTCTGTTATCCGTAATGCTGAGGCAGCGGGCATCACGGCGGATGACGCGACACTGGCAGGCGCGGATCTGTCCAAGCTGGACCATGCGGCGGAGATTACCGTGGCGAAAAAGCTGTCCGAGTGGCCGCGTCTGGTGGAAATCGCCGGGCGCACCAATGAGCCGCACCGGATTGCTTTCTATCTCTACGAACTCGCAGGCGAGTTGCACGCGCTTTACTACAAAGGCAACGACGATACCTCGTTGCGCTTTGTGCAAGAGGGTGACGCAGATACATCACAAGCGAAAATTGCGCTGGCCCGTGCCGTGGCCGTTGTTATTTCCGCTGGTCTTGGTATTCTAGGTGTAACTCCGGCGCAAGAGATGCGCTAAAGCTGCACGTTCGTCGGGGTTGAGGACTAGGCAAGACGACCCCGACGACACCGTACACCTGCGGTAACGCGGACGGGCAGTGAGGCAAAAATGGCAGAAATTCCGATGGGTGCGCATGGCGCGCCCAAAGGCGAATCTTCCAACGCGGCACTTTTGGTGAACCGCGCCGGGATGTTTGTATCTTTGGCTTTGGTGGTTGGTACTGGCGTTTGGGGCTTTCAAATCCTCTCCCGCGATGTGAGTGGCGTGCCGGTGGTCCGGGCGCTGGAAGGACCAATGCGCATTCAGCCGGAAGATCCCGGTGGGCGTCAGGCTGGCCATCAGGGCTTGATGGTCAATCAAGTCGCAGCGGACGGCAGCGCAGCTGGTCCGGCGGATCAGGTGATTGTGGCGCCGCCGCCAATTTCTTTGACAGAGCGGGATCGTGTATCTGGCACGCCTGTTGTGGTGCAGCCAACCGAGGCACCGTCCGCTGTGCCGAGCCTTGTAGAAACCGAAAAACTGACCGAAGTGGTGGCGCGGGCGCCATCGGCGCCGATCGTGGCGCCGGAGCCACTGGATGTGAGCAAACCACTGTCGGTGGAAGAATTGGCCGATCAGTTGGCCGCTGGCGCGAAGCCGCTGGAAACTGTTGAAGTTGAAGCGGTTCAGCCGATCCAGGTGGCGTTGAGTAAGCCAGAACCGGCAGCGGCAGAGGTTGCAGCCGACCCGAAGCCAGAGATCAAAGGCGGTCTGAAGCGTTCGCTGCGTCCTGTGCTGCGTCCGGCAAATCTGTCTAGCAAAGCGCAGGGCACACAGGTTGCGTCGATTGATGCGGCTGTGCAAGGCGCGCTGCAAGAGGTGGATGCGGAGACCATCCCTGCAGGGACACGCTTGGTGCAATTGGGGGCTTATGCTAGCCCCGAGATTGCGCGGGCAGAGTGGGATAAGTTGCAGCAGCGGTTTGACACCTATCTGGGCGACAAGTCCCGTGTGATTGAAAAAGCCAGCAGCGGCGGAAGAGTGTTCTATCGCCTGCGCGCCATGGGCTTTGAGACTGTCAGCGATGCGCGGCGCCTGTGTTCTGCGCTGAAAGCTGAAAACGCAGATTGTATCCCGGTCACCACACGATGAGCCGCTTTTGCGCCGCGATTTTTGGTTGTGATGGCTTGCGCCTGACGGCAGAGGAAAAGGTGTTCTTTCGGGAGGTGCAGCCGTTTGGCTTTATCCTGTTTGCCCGCAATATTGACAGTGCAGATCAAATCCGAGCGCTGTGTGATGAGCTTCGCGCCTGTGTGGATCACCATGCGCCGATCCTGATTGATCAGGAAGGCGGACGGGTGCAACGCATTCGGGCGCCTATGGCAACCGAGTGGTTGCCGCCTTTGGAAGAGGTCCAGAAGGCGGGTTCCAAAGCCGCGCGGGCGATGTATCTTCGGTATCGAATCATTGCGCATGAGTTGATGGCGCTCGGGATTGATGCGGATTGCGCACCCATGGTGGATGTCGCGCGGCCGAACACGCATCCGTTTTTGCGCAACCGTTGTTATGGCGAGGACCCAAAGCAGATCATCGAGATTGGCCGCGCTGTGGCCAAGGGGCTTTCGGATGGCGGCGTTTTTCCTGTGATCAAACATATGCCGGGGCATGGGCTGGCCGTTGTCGACAGCCATAAAGATTTGCCTCGTGTGTCTGTGCCCAAAGCACAGTTGGAAGGCGATTTTGCGCCGTTCAAGGCGCTCAATGACCTGCCGATGGGCATGACGGCGCATATTGTGTTTGAGGACATGGATGACGCGCCTGCGACGACCTCGCCGAAGATGATGCAGTTCATGCGCGAAGAGATTGGCTTTGGCGGTTTGATCATGTCCGATGACATCGACATGCAGGCGCTGAGTGGCACCGTGGAAGAACGTGCTGCGGCAGCGATTGCTGCGGGCTGTGACGCGGTTCTGCATTGCAACGGTACTTTGGCGGACCGACAAGCAGTCGCAGCGGCGATCGGCGAGATGTCTGAAGCGGGACAGCGCCGAGCTGAGGCGGTTCTAGCTGCCCGGCGTCAGCCCATGCCTGTTGACATTGAAGCGCTTGCCGAGGAACTTAAAGCGTTCTGAAGCGGCGCTTGACGGGCAGGGGGCATGGCCGAAACCGACCTTAATCAAACTCTCCAGATGTCCTTTGGGGACGAGCAGGAGGAGATGTCCGTTGCCGAACGTATGGCGGCGGAAGCTCTGATTGTGGACGTGGACGGGTTTGAGGGGCCGCTTGACCTGTTGCTGACACTGTCGCGCACACAGAAAGTGGACCTGCGCAAGATTTCGATTTTGGAGTTGGCGCAGCAATATCTGGATTTTGTGGAACGGGCCAAACGGCTGCGGCTAGAGCTGGCGGCGGACTATCTGGTGATGGCGGCGTGGTTGGCGTTTTTGAAGTCGCGCCTGTTGTTGCCACCGGATCCCACGGAAGAGGGACCCTCCGGTGAGGAACTGGCGGCGCACCTGGCGTTTCAACTCGAACGCTTGCAGGCGATGCGGGATGCGGCGGCCAAATTGATGGCGCGCGACCGGTTGGGGCGCGATTTCTTTGCGCGCGGCGTTCCGGAGACTGTGGAACGCGTGCGCAAGGTGACGTTCACCGCGACGTTGCTGGACCTGATGCAGGGCTATGCGCGGCTGCGCACGCGGGACGAGTTTCGCCCGTTTATCATGGATCGCGATTCCGTCTTCACGATGGAAGAGGCGCTGGAGCGGATGCGCGGGCTGATTGGTTATGCTGGGGCCTGGACGGATATTTTGAGTTATCTGCCTGCGGGCTGGGAAAACGACCCTAAGAAACGGCGCTCCGCCACGGCGGCGACCTTTGCGGCGTCTTTGGAACTGGCCAAGGAAGGCAAAGTGTTTATTCGCCAGAGTGAGACCTTCGCGCCGATCGAAGTACGAAAGAGAGACGGCAGAGATGAGTGACGATATCGACGCATCGGAGCCAGAAGCCGAGGTTGTGGAGCAGGGGAGCGAACAGGAGGAAAGCCTGTTTGAGGCGCCACCAGTTGCCGAGCAGGAGCGCATGTGTGAAGCGATCCTTTTTGCAAGCGCGGAACCTGTCACTGTCAAAGAAATGAACGATCGCATGCCTCATGGCTGCGACGCGGCGGAGGCCTTGGTGCATCTGCGCAAACGTTATGAGGGGCGCGGGGTTCACGTTGTGAAAGTGGGCGAGGCCTGGGCCATGCGCACGGCGCCAGATCTTGGGTTTCTGATGCAGAAGGAAACCGTGGAGACACGTAAGCTTTCTCGTGCCGCTGTCGAGACTTTGGCGATTATCGCGTATCACCAGCCGGTCACACGCGCCGAGATTGAAGAAATACGTGGCGTGAGCGTTAGCCGGGGCACGGTGGATCAACTGCTAGAGATGGAATGGATCCGCTTTGGCCGCCGCAAGATGACACCGGGCCGACCGGTCACTTTTGTGGTGACGCCAAGTTTCCTTGACCACTTTGGCCTGTCCAGTCCGCGTGATTTGCCTGGCCTAAAAGAGCTGCGCGCAGCAGGCCTGTTGGAGAACCGGCCACCGCCAGGCACCATTCCGCTTGGCGTGAACTCTGATGAAGACGACGACGGCATGGTCATTGATGATGGCCAGTCTGAGATGTTTGAGGACTAAGCTTGTCTAAACGTTAATCTGTGCCTTGGCCTTAATATTGGCTCAATTGTTTCCTAGATTGGGGACAATGATAAACTCGGAGCAGGTAAAATGAATGCCAATCAATTGATCAACATGGTGACGCGCATGGTGATGCGCCGCCTTATCAATGGTGGGATTGATGCTGGGATTACCGCCATGTCCAAGTCTAAGTCCAAGAAGCCTGACCCAGGCCCATGGGATGGTGAGCAAGGCGCAGCGCCCAAGCACCAGTTTGACGCAAAACGCGCACGGCAAGCCATGCGCGCAACGCGTAAGATCGGGCGGTTCTAAGCGCGCCTACGTCGCCTTGAAATGCTTGCTGAGTTTTAGGCCCTGACCCTGATAGTTTGAGGCGATGCCAGAGCCATACAGCTGTTCTGGCACGTCGGCCATGCGCTCATACACCAGGCGACCAACCACTTGACCATGCTCGAGTACAAAGGGTGCCTCGTGACAGCGCACCTCCAACACACCGCGTGAGCCGGAGCCGCCTACCGCATCATGTCCGAAGCCAGGGTCAAAGAAGCCTGCGTAGTGTACGCGGAACTCACCCACCATTGCCAAAAATGGAGCCATTTCGGCAGCATAGGCCGGGGGGATGTGGACCGCTTCCCGGCTAACCAGAATGTAGAAGGCGCCCGGGTCCAAAATGATTTTGCCGTCTGACGCGTGCAGCTCTTCCCAATAATCCGCAGGATCGTAGTGGCCGATGTTGTCCAGATCGATCACACCGGTGTGCGGCTTGGCCCGGTAGCCGACCAAAGTGCCTTGGGCAGGTTGCAGGTCGACAGAGAAGCCCAGACCATCGTCGATCACGGCCTCACCGTCCACCAGCGGGCTGCGGTCATGTAGGACAGCGAGGTCTGCGTCTGTCAGAACACTTTGGCCTTTGCGAAATCGGATTTGGTTGAGGCGCATGCCTGGACGGACCAGCACGGAGAAGCTGCGCGGACAGATTTCGGCGTAGAGCGGGCCTGTGTAGCCTGGCGCGATGCGGTCAAATTCAGTACCGCCGTCTGTTATGGTGCGGGTGAGCAGATCCAGACGGCCGGTTGAGCTTTTGGCATTGGCTACGGCTTGAACACCTTCGGGAAGCGCCAGGCTTTCCATTAAAGGCACCACATAGACGCAGCCTTTCTCGAGTACAGCTCCGTTTGAGAGGTCGATGCGGTGCATTTCAAACTCGGAAAGGCGGTCCTGTACGCTGCGATCGTGGCCCGCAAGAAAGGAGGCGCGGACGCGGTAGGCAACTGTGCCCAAGCGTAAATCCAAAGATGCGGGTTGCACTTGCCCTTCGGCGACAGGCGAAGAAACGGAAATTTCGCCGGTTTGCAGCATGGTTTCAATGGTTTGGCTGGGTAAAACGCCGGTCATATTGCTCCCCCCGGGTGTACAAAACGCCCGGGCCGAACGGCACACGGGCGTTTGTTGTTGGTCGGGCTAGCAGGACTTGAACCTGCGACCTTCCGTCCCCCAGACGGACGCGCTACCAGGCTGCGCCATAGCCCGACGATGGGCTGTTCATAACGGAATTGGGGGCGGGGGCAAGTCAAAAAATGCAAGTTCTGTCGTGCCCCAAGGATTATCCTGCTTTGCTTTGCAAAGCTTCCAGTCGCGCCAGCAAGCTGGCCGCGCGGGACGCATCCTGCGAGGATACGGTCACCGGTTTGGTCAGCATCAATAGGAAGTCATCTCGTGCGTCTTCGCGCGCGACGGCGGCTTCCGGGGCCTCGCTGCTGGAAGAAGAGGCAGCCGGTGTGACGGAGGATTCCTCTGATTGCGCGCCAAGTTTCTGGGCTGTTGTTGTAGGTTCAGCAGGTGCGGCAGCGGGCGTTTCTGTTGCGGACAAAGTCGACGCCTCTGCTGGGGCGCTTGCAACAGGTGTATTTTGTGTGGAGGGACCTGCGCTTGGTAGGGCGCTTGCCTCTGCTTTGACCTCGGCTGGAGCGACAGGCGCGTCTGTCTCTGTATTAGAAGGAACGGCTTGAGGAGCATCCTGCGCCGCTGCAGGCGTATCGGTAACGGGTTCAGCGGTTGGCGCTTCGTGCGCGGCGTTGTCATCCGACGCGACGTGGACATCCGTATCCTCGGACTGAGGAGAGGTGTCTGAAGTCTCCAAGGCCGCGAAGAGGTCGTTCATTGGCGGCAAGTCGCTAGAGTGGGTTGCGGGCGCTGGCACCTCACCATCGGAGGAAGGCCCGGTCGCAGCACTATCGTCATGTGTGTGTTGCTGAGCGCCTGGGTTTGGGGCTGCGCTCATGGCGTCCGTTGTCACCGAGACTTGGTCGGGCGAAGCCGTGGGAACATCTTCCTCGATTTTGACCAGAAGATCTTCGGGGATGCCATCGGCGCTGTCATCGCTGGAAAGTGTCTCAGCAACCGGAGGTACCTCGTCTTCTGAAGGGGTATCGAGTATTTCCTCTGGAAGTTCGTCGGCACCGTTTTCCGTGTCGGTTGGGAGGGCTTTTGCTTCTTGATCCTCCGGGGCGGCCGCGACGTTTGGCTCTGGAGTTTGATCTTCGGCGACTGCTTCGACCGTTTCTGGCGCGTCGTTCAGCACCTCGTCAAGTGCGATTTCGGTCTGTGCTGTTTCCTCGGGCGTGTCGACAAGCTCTTGGACCACTTCATCGCCCACGTCTTCCGCACCCGACGTCGCATCCTCTTCATCGACGGGACGCGAGAGGCTTGCCACATGCTTTACGCCTTTTTCGCGCAGCAATTGCTGCGCGTCTTTGATCGGCATACCGTCTTCATGCAGGAGCTTTTTCAGACCACCGAGAAGCTCCATGTCCTGGGGACGGTAGTACCGCCGCCCACCTGCGCGTTTCACAGGTTTGACTTGTGAGAATTTGCTTTCCCAAAAACGCAGCACATGCGTTTGCACATCAAGCCATTCGGCTACTTCGCTGATTGTGCGAAAAGCCTCGCGCGATTTGGCCATGGAGTTTGTCTCGTCTTATTTTTTGTTGCCAGCCGCGACGCGATCTTTCATCAGATGCGATGGCCGGAAGGTCAGGACACGGCGTGGTTGGATTGGAACTTCTTCACCCGTTTTAGGGTTGCGCCCTACTCGTGCGGCTTTGTCACGTACGCTGAAGGTCCCAAAGGAAGAGATTTTGACCTGTTCGCCATTCACCAGCGCGTCAGACATGTGGGTCAAAATGCTTTCGACCAATTGCGCGGAATCGTTTCTGGATAGGCCCACTTCGCGAAACACAGCTTCGCTGAGATCCATCCGTGTAAGTGTTTTGTCAGTCATGTGGTCCCCCCTGCCGGTACATGTTTCAAAAACCATAGGGGCAAGAGAAATTGGGAGTCAATGATTTGCACGGGAAGTGAGGCGATTATCTCTAATATTCGCCAATCACTTAGGCTAGATTTACCAGCGCAAAACCACGGCTCCCCACGCCAGGCCGCCGCCGATGGCTTCGGTCACTACCAGGTCACCCGTTTTGATTTTGCCTTCGGTCACGCCTGTTGAGATCGCGAGCGGGATGGATGCAGCGGAGGTGTTGCCGTGATCCTGAACGGTCACGATGACACGCTCCATTGGTACGCCAAGTTTCTTCGCAGTGCCCTGAATGATGCGAATGTTGGCTTGATGCGGGACAATCCAATCAACGGAATCATCGGTCAGCCCGATTTTGGTAAGTGCTGTGTGCGCTGTGGATGTCAGTTTCTCAACTGCCTGACGGAAAAGGGCATTTCCTTGCATGCGCAGTTTTCCGGAGTCACCAGTGGTGGAGACGCCGCCGTCCACGAAGAGCATGTCTTTGTAGCGGCCGTCCGAATTGAGATCGGCGCTCAGCACGCCGCGATCAGAGTTGTCGCCCGTGCCGGTTTCCGCTTCCAGGATCAGCGCGCCAGCGCCGTCACCAAACAGAACGCAGGTGGCGCGGTCGGTCCAATCCATGATGCGGCTGAATGTTTCAGCGCCAATCACCAGGACGCGTTCTGCCTGACCGGAGAGGATTAGGGCATTGGCGTTGGTCAACGCGTATACAAATCCGGCGCAAACCGCCTGAACGTCAAAACCAAATCCGCGGGTCATGCCAATTTTCTGCTGCACCATGGTGGCAACAGACGGGAAAGTCAGATCTGGCGTGGAGGTCGCAACCACCACGGCGTCGATGTCATCAGCAGTTAAACCTGCGTTTTTCAGAGCGGCGTTTGCGGCAAGGCTTGCGAGATCCGAGGTGGTCTGATCATCCGCGGCGAAGTGGCGGCGCTCGATGCCTGAGCGTGTGCGAATCCACTCATCCGAGGTGTCCAGAGTTTTTTCAAATTCGGCGTTAGGAACGACCCGTTCCGGCAAGTAGTGGCCTACGCCCTTAACCACGGCGCGTGTCGTCATATCGGTGCCTTGCTAACTTATTGTTATTCGGTGTTGCTGTCGGCATCTTGCGGCAGGGAAACAGCAGATGCAACCCGCGCTGCGAGCTTTTCGGAGAAGCCGGATTGCGCAAGTTTGAAGGCCAGTTTGATGGCCGCTGACACACCTGTTGCATCGGAGGAGCCGTGGGATTTTACCACGGTGCCATTGAGGCCCAAAAACACGCCGCCATTGACCCTGCGTGGGTCAATGCGCTTGTTTAGACGGTTTAGGGATGTGTAGGCCAAGAGCGCGGCGAGGCGGGACAGCGGCGAGAACTTAAACGCTTCTTTCAGAAGCGATCCGATTAGCCCGGCGGTGCCTTCGCCGGTTTTGAGAGCCACGTTTCCTGTGAAGCCGTCGGTGACAATCACATCGGCCTTATCTGCAGGCAGATCATTGCCTTCTACGAAGCCGACAAAATCATAATTGGCGACGGGCGCGTTCTGCGCGATCAGGTCGTGTGCCAACTTCAACTCTGTGCGGCCTTTGTGCTCTTCGGTGCCCACGTTTAGCAAGCCAACACGTGGGCGCTCCAAATCCATGCCGTTGCGGGCGTAGGATGCGCCCATCAGAGCGTATTGCAGCAAGTCGTGTTCGTCGGCGCTGATATCGGCACCGGCATCGAGCATGATGTTGAAGCCCTGCGGGGCACGAGAAGGCCAAAGTACGGCAATGGCCGGACGGTCCACGCCGAGAATTTTGCGCAGACGAACGACCGATAGCATCATCAGCGCGCCTGTGTTCCCGCAACTTACCACACCGTCTGCTTCGCCATTGCGCACTGATTCTAGTGCAGACCACATGGACGTGGTTTTTGACCGGATAACATCACGCGGTTTGTCTTCCATCGACACAACGTCGACGGCGTCGCGAATCTCTACCCGGCCGTCTAGGATACGCTTGCGCGCGACCAGCTGTTCCAACTCGCCTTTGGGGCCGTGTAGAATGAAAGCAATGTCGGGGTTCTTCTTCGCGGAATGCGAAATGCCGGCAACAACAGCTGCCGGCCCGCGATCGCCACCCATGGCGTCAACAGAGATCACTGTGCGCCCGCTGCCGGGGTTTGCTGTTTGCGTCAAACCGGTCATGCGGGCTCAGATCCCGTTGTTTATGCTGCGTCTTCGTCCAGGTCGACGTCTTCAACCATCGCAACGACTTCACGGTCGTCGTAGTGGCCGCAGGACGCGCAAACGTGGTGTGGGCGCTTCAGCTCGCCACAGTTTGGGCATTCGTTAGGGTTCGCTGCAACCAGGGCGTCGTGTGCACGGCGGTTGTTGCGGCGCGATTTCGATACTTTGTTCTGCTGGACAGCCATGTCGCAACCTTTGATTTACTTGGGGGCCGAAGCCCGGTTTCCTGAGCGTTTGGAGCCTCTACGCGGTATGCGCGCCCGAGTCCAACGCTAAATTCGAATGAGCGCGCGAAAATACTGCGATTTTCGCACAACGCAAGCCCTATTCGTCCTCTTTTGAGCCCAGCTGGTCACGCAGGGCCGCCAAACCGGCAAAGGGGCGGGCGTCTTCGTCTGTCATGGCCTTTTTTCCGGCCTCCGTAAAGACAGCTTCTTTCAATTCGGCATCGTCGGCTCGTGGAAACTGCGGTATGTTCAAGGCCAGAGCCTCATGCAGTATTGCGTTTACATCAATATGCGTTTCCAACGGCTCTGCGTTTTCGTCTTCTGGCATTTCGATTTCTTCGTCTTCCTCGTTGCCCAGATCCGGCATCTGAGCGAGAAAACGGCGCTCAACCGGGACGTCGATGCGCGTTGTCACGGGCTCAAGAGTGACGACACATGGCTGCACAACTGTGGCTCCGAGTTTTCCAACCAACTCCCAGTCACTTTTGCCGTAAGCGCGAATTTCTCCAGAGAAAGTAACTTTGCGCAGAGACGTTAGCTCTAAAGCGTCAGCCAGTGCGCTGAGTGTTTTGGCGTCTGGCCGCAGCTCAAATGGTGTCGGGCGATTCTGGCGAAGGTCGGCCACACGGAAGATGTTTTCAGAAGAGGCGCTTGAGGACATGTTATTGGCTTTGGCTTGAGACAGTTGGATTAATCGAACGCAAGTTGCGATCTTGAACCGGATGCATTCATTCTGTAAGCGAGATAGAAGGCAAGACGGGCCAAGGCAAGAGGGCAGGCATGAAGACGCAATCCAAAGTGATCAAATATGCGGTCATGGGCGTGGCTATGCTGTCCCTGGCGGCCTGCGCGACGCGGTATCGGAATCATGGGTATGTGCCGAATGCAGAAGAGCTTGCGGGCATCACCCTTGGTGTTGATACGCGCGATACGGTGGTCGAGACCATCGGTCCGCCCACAGCGTCCGGTGTGCTTGATGACAGCGGTTACATCTATGTGCGTTCGCGCGTCAAGCATTTGGGCCCTAGACGGCCAGAGGTTGTTGATCGGCAAATTGTGGTGATTGGCTTTGATAGCAGAGGCATCGCGCGCAACATCGAAAAATACGCTCTGGAAGATGGCCAGTTTGTGCCGCTTCAGCGTCGTATCACGGACAATGGTATTCAAACCGGTGGTCTGCTGCGTCAGTTGAGCACAAACCTCGGCAACTTTGGGCCGTCTGGTGCACCAACCGCCTCCACAGGTGGTTTCTAAGTCTCACGGTTTACTTAGCCTCGAAGTTTGTCATTCGATCATGACCTTCGCTCTGTTATAGTGTGCACTTGAGCGCGACTTTCGTGTGGGGCTAGGGCATGCAAGAGATCGGACGGTATAGACTCCGTGTGGCGGACGGGGCGCATGACTTACATGCGGCACAGCGCCTTCGGCATTTGGCATTCCACGGTGACGCAACCCAGCGAGACGAGGACGACTTTGACGCGTTGTGCACGCACTATTTGATTGAAGAAGTGCAAGGCGGACGATTGGTCTGTGTTTTCAGGATGTTGCCAATTCATAGTGGAGACCAAGTTGGCCAGAGTTACTCTGCCCAATTCTATGAGTTGGACGCTTTGCGACACTACCCTGGGCGCATGGTTGAGATGGGGCGGTTTTGTATGCATCCGGATGTGCATGACGCAGATGTTCTGCGCGTCGCCTGGGGCGCGATGACTTCCTATGTCGATGAAAATAAAGTTGAACTCCTGTTTGGCTGCACCTCTTTCGAAGGTACGGATGCTGGCACTTACCTCGACAGCTTTGCGATGTTGCGAGATCGGCATTTGGCGCCGAAACGCTGGTTGCCGCGCGTCAAAGCGCCCAATGTGTTTCGTTTTGCAGCGCGGTTGCGGCACACGCCTAACCTTAAGGCGGCGCAATTGAGCATGCCGCCGATGTTGCGCAGCTATTTATTGATGGGCGGCTGGGTCAGCGATCATGCTGTGGTTGATCAGAAAATGAATACATTACATGTGTTTACGGGGGTCGAGGTCAAAGCCATACCGGCCGCCCGCAAGCGCCTGTTGAGGGCTTTGGCCTGTTAGGTCGACTGGCGTGGTTGACGGGGCGGCGTCTGCGGGCTAGGCGCAACACATGGCACGTATACCCCTTTTACAGATGAGCGATATTTCCCTGACCTTTGGCGGGGATCCTGTGTTTGATCAATTGAGCCTTGTGGTGCAGCCCGGTGACCGGGTGGCGCTTGTGGGGCGCAACGGATCGGGCAAATCGACCTTGATGAAAGTGATGGCCGGGTTGGTGGAGCCGGACCGCGGCGACATCGTTGTGCCGCCCGGAGTTAGCGTGGGCTACATGGAGCAAGACCCTGATATGACAGGGTTTGCCACGCTTGGCGATTTTGCCTCTGGGGCTTTGGAGCCTGGAGAGTTGTATAAGGTCGAGCGCGCGGGGGAGGGGCTGAAGTTTGATCCGGCGCGGGCGGTTGAGACCGCATCCGGTGGCGAACGGCGGCGGGCGGCTTTGGCGCGGCTGATGGCGGAAGCGCCCGAGTTGATGCTTTTGGACGAGCCAACCAACCACCTGGATATTGAGGCGATCGCCTGGCTGGAAGACGAGTTGAAAGCCACGCGGGCGGGTTATGTTTTGATTAGCCACGACCGCGCCTTTTTGCGGGCGCTGACACGTGCAACCCTTTGGATTGACAGGGGAATGGTGCGTCGTCAGGAAAAAGGTTTTGAGGATTTTGAAGCGTGGCGGGATAAGGTTTGGGATGAAGAGGACCTGCAGCGCCACAAAATGGATCGCAAGATCAAGGCCGAGGCGCGGTGGGCTGTGGAAGGCATCAGTGCGCGGCGTAAGCGGAACCAGGGTCGTGTGCGGGCTTTAAAGGACCTCCGGGCTGAGCGGGCGGCGATGATCAAGCGGCAGGGCTCGGCGGCGATGGAGCTGTCGGCTGGGCCGAAGTCCGGTAAAAAGGTCATTGAAGCCAAAGGCTTGTCCAAGTCCTATGACGGCAAGAGCATCGTGCGCGACTTCTCTTTGACGGTGCAGCGCGGTGACCGTGTTGCCTTTGTTGGGCCCAACGGCGTGGGCAAGACCACCTTGATCAAAATGCTGATGGGCGATGTGGAGCCGGATGCGGGATCGGTCACGCTGGGCACCAATTTGTTGTCCGCCGTTTTCGATCAGGCGCGGGCGAAGCTGGACCCGGATATGACGCTGTGGGACAGCCTCACAGGCGATCCGGAGATGCGGGTGTCGGGTAAGGCCGATCAGGTGATGGTGCGCGGCAATCCTAAGCATGTTGTTGGATACCTTAAAGAATTCCTGTTTGATGATCGTCAGGCACGAGCGCCGGTGCGGTCTTTGTCCGGTGGTGAGAAGGCGCGGTTGTTGTTGGCGAAATTGATGGCCAAGGAGAGCAATCTTCTGGTCATGGACGAACCCACCAACGATCTGGATGTGGAGACGCTCGATCTTCTGCAAGAACTGTTAGATGACTATGATGGCACCGTACTGTTGGTGAGCCACGACCGGGATTTTCTGGACCGTGTGGCGACCACGACTATTGCCATGGAGGGCAATGGGCAGGCGGTGACCTATGCTGGGGGCTGGTCTGATTATCGCGCGCAGCGGCAAGAGGATGTGCCGAAAAAGACTGAGAAATCAAAGCCTAAAGCCGAGAAGGTGAAGGTGGATAAAAACGCGCCTGCCGCTGGTTTGAGCTTCACCGAGAAGCATCGGTTGGAGGCACTGCCGGGGATCATGGAACGGCTGGAGGCGGAGATTGCCAAGCTGGAAGAATTCATGGCGGATCCGGAGTTGTTTACCAAAGAACCGGTGAAATTCCAGAAAGCAACAGAGGCGTTGGTGGAGCGTCAGACGGCGTTGCAGGATGCCGAGGAAGAGTGGCTGATGCTGGAGGAGAAGGCCGAAAGCAACGGCTGATTTTAACGTCGGTATTGCGTCTGTTTCGCGACTGTCCGTGATTTTTGAATATGTTGCTTTGGACGGTGGCTTTGCCGTTTGTTGTTAGACTGCGCCGATCGTCCTTGTGTGCGATCGGCGCAGTGTCGTTTCAGGCGGCGTCAACCTGTTTGCTCCGCGCTGGTGCCGGGCGCAGCGCGTTGGAAGAGAGGTGACGTGCCATGATCAGGCTGAGGCACAGGCCGGGGAGGAGCGCAGCCAGGGCGAAGGTCATGCCAATGCTGTCGGCCAGCAGGCCGATGATGGGCGGGGCGATGACGTTGCTGCCCACAGCGATGATCGACAGGAAGGCGATGTTGTCCGCGTCATGGGCGTCTTCCAGGGCTGCCGCGGCGGAGACGGCCAGAGGGAAACCAACGGACACGCCAAGGCCGATACAGGCGAAGCCTGCAAAGGCTACGATGGGTGGTAAAGGCGCGACAAGCAGAAGGATGCCCAGAATGGCAATCCCGACGGTCAAACGGGCGAGGTTCGCCGCCCCAATGCGCACTTTTAGAAAGTCACCAACAAACCGGCCAAAGGCGAGCGAGCCGGAGTAGACCGTGATCGCGAGACCTGCGGTGGTGGCGCCTTCGGGCAGGCGCTCTGCCATATAGACCGCGCCCCAATTGGTCATTGCGCCCTCTGTCATGGTGACAGACACGACAAAGAGCACGATTAGGAAAAGCGCGCTTGGGTAATCACGCAGTTTGCGGCGCGGCGTGCTTTGCGGGCCCTGGCTGGTCTGCGGTTTGAGGTCGGGCAGGGAGCGCGCGCTCCACATTGCCACGGCGGCGGAACTGGCCGCCAAGACCAGAATGATGAGGTCAGGGGAAAGCGGCTTGGCAAGGGTTGCGGCCAGCAGAGAGCCAACCATGAGGCCAAGCGCCCAGAACCCGTGGCATCGGTTCATAACCGAGGCGCCAGAAGCCTTTTCATATTGCCCGGCATAGACATTCAATGCCACGCTGAGGAAGGCCACGGCGCTGCCAAAGATCACCAGCGCCGCAAACAGCGTGAGCTGGCTTATGGCGTAGAGCGGGAACAGGGCGGTCGCGGTTTGCAGCGGAAAGACGGTGATAAACACAAATGGCGCGCCATAGCGATCTACGGCTTTGGCGGCCAGTTTGGACATGGTGATGAAGGCCACAGGCATGCCAAGCAGCGCCAGCGCGAGCTGTGCGTTGGTCAGGCCGAGATTGGCTTGTACCAGAGGGATTTGGGCAAACCAGCCCCCAAGCGCAAAGGGATGCAAAAAGAAGAGCGCCATAATAAGGCGCACGGTCCGAGGGGACAGTGTCGGGGTCATGAGGGAGATCCTGTAGGCGGAAACTGCTGCCACCTAGGCGCAAAGTGATGGCGCTATCAAGCCTAATGCGTGTGTTGGGGTGTTGAATGCAACTTATAGGGTGTAGCGCTGCGGGTGGGTTCTACCTTGTGAGAAAATTGGTTGGGTTTTTTGAGGACAATTTTGAAGGCGTCACCTTCGGCGTGGGGAGAATCGCGGGACGCGTCTTGGAAAGGCGTAGGGAGCGGCTCTTGCAGGGCCGGCACCGGTTTGGAGCGGGTCCTACCTTTGTTTGCAGTGTCGGTGCTCGACATTTTAGCTGCCTTTTCCCGACACGCTTTGCGTCATGTCAGCCGTTGGCTGGAAATATCTTTTTGAAGTGGCTGTCGAAATAGTCCCAGGTGTAGACCGCTTTATTGCCTGCGTACCCTTCGTAATAAGACTTGCCGGTTGCGGTGGGTAGGCCCGCCCAGATCTTGGCGAGATTGAGCATAAAGGTCGCGCGCGACATCTCGGCGGATTGGAAATCGCTCAGACCGGCCTCTTCTAGCAACTGGTGGGCCAGCTGGTCTTGTATTTCCGGGCTGAACAGCTTGTCGTGTGGCACGTCCTGATGGCGCACGAGGCGGCGCAGGGTGGCGGGAATGAACTGATAGCGGCCGATCGCATGGGGCTGTCCCGGGGTGTTGTCGATCCACTGATAGATCTCAGCGATGGTCATTTTGGTCGGTGGCGCGGATGGCTTGATCCGAGCCCCATACTGCACAGCATCATATCCGGCTTTGCCGGCTTCCGCCTCGGCGATAAGGGTCATCAGCTGTTTGGCGGCAGACGGCAGAACCTGTGTCAGCACCGGCGCAAAGAGACCGCCGGTGGCACGGCCGCGGAACAGGCTGGCCGTGCCGGGGCGCAAGGGCACCGCGCCGCGGCTGGTGTCGGCCTCAGTTGGTTGCGCGAGGGCAGGCTGTTGTGGGGTGCGGGCGGGCGTGTCGTTGAAGGAGGCGCGCTGCGCAAAGAAACCATTCTGGATCAGGGAGACGCTATTGGCCTGCGCTTGGGTCGCCATGAGGCTGATGGTCAGAAGCGCAAGACGCAAAGAGGAGGCAATCGACATAGGAACCGGCTTTCTGCTGGCGAGGTGTTTCACGCGGACTATGCAGAAAGAGGCTTGATAAAGGGTTTACTGGGGGTGGGGAATGACCGCTATGCGCAGATAGCCGACTTTGCAAAATTACATGTCGATAGGCAACTATGCGGGACAAAGCCGCCTTGTGCGCCTGCAGCTATTGTTGACGCAGCATTTCCTCGCCCGTGCAGAACGTTTGTTGTTGCGGTGCAGCGCAAGTCGCCGAAGCAGTCATTCCAAGGCGTCGATTTGGCTCGTGTCGAAACTGAACTTTCGCCGCAGCGTGATTGGACAACTCAGACGCGGGACCTAGCCGCCATTTAGGTTTATGATGTCGAGGTCCGGTTGCGTATCCGTTTTGGCGAAAATCCGTAGCGAACACGCATTGCGCGCGAGAAACTCGATAGGGATTCGAAGCCGCTGGTCCGCGCGATCTCGGTAATGGATAGCTGGGAATTGGTGATGAAATGGTATCCGACCTCCAGCCTTCGTGCTTGATAGTAGGCGGTAGGGGTCTGGCTGTAAGTCGCAAGACAACGTCCACGCAGCTGCTTTGCCGATACGCCCAAGCGCCCGCATATGTCCTTGATCGAGACAGGCTCTGACACGTTTTCGATCATGATCTGGTGCATCTGTAGTAGCATGGGGTCAGCTGTGTTCGGGCTACGTTGCGGGGTCTCGCTGTGCCTGACCTCGCCATGAACCATACCATTTGCAGTGTCCGATGCGAGGTCCGCGTTGATGTCACGGGTGATCCAGGCCAGAACGGCATCTCCTGTAGCTGTGCCGCCAGCCGCCGTGAGCCGTCGCCCATCCAAACAGTATATCTGATCGATGATTTCGATTTCGGGCCAACGTTCGCGAAATGCGGCTTCCGCCTCATAGTGCAGCACGGCCTTTGCACCATCCAGCAAACCAAGCTCCGCCAGTATGACCGTCCCTGTATCCACGCCTCCGATGACACTGTGGCTCCTCTTGGCACGGGACGTAAAAGCACGCACCCGTGCTGTGAGATGGTCCAAAGGGTCGTATCCTGCGCAAAGGAGTATGAGATCCGCATCCGGGCCGCCTTGCCAGTCGACCGTGTCCGGAGCGATCAACGCACCGTTTGACGCTTGAACCGGAAGGTTTGTCGCGGACCGCGTTTGCCAGCGAAACACCTCTCTTCCCGCGCATTTGTTGGCCACGCGCAGCGTCTCGGTGGCCAGAACATAGGCCAGCATCTGGAACTCGGGGAACAATATGAACGTGACATTTGCCATGCTGGGAGTACTCTGCACAATTTTGGGCACTTCATGTCAAGTCAAATGACCAAGATGATCTATCCTCCTGTGAAATATCAGGAGAGACGCCATGAACATCATGACCCCGACCCTCAGCGGCCACAGACCTGCCAATTGCAGCGATGCGGAATGGGAAGCCCGTTGCGAGCTCGCAGCGATCTACAACGCGCTGGTCAAGTACCGGCTGACAGACGTGACCAACCAATGGCATGCGATCCGCGTACCCGGAGAAGACGCCCTGCTGACCCATCACTACGGCTGGATGCACGAGGAAGTCACCGCATCGAACCTGATCAAGATCGGCTTTGACCGCTCGAACCACAATCCCGAAAACGGCGAGCCGAATCCATCTGCCACCGAGATCGGGAAGCTCTTCTTTGAAGCGCACCCGGACATGAACTGCATCATGCACATTCACACCAAGGCGATCATGGGCGTATCGGCCCAGAAAGAAGGGCTGCAACCTCTCAGCCAAGCCTACCTCATGATCGGCGGCGGCGATGTTCTTGGGTACACCGATTATGAATTCGAATGTACGGACGATTTTTTGACCGGCCTATTGAAGGCAGGGAGCGGAAAAAAAGCAATCATCGAGGCCTGGCACGGCGCGTTTGTCTTCGGGGCCACTGCCGGGGAGGCCTTCTTCCGTTCCTTCTATCTTGATCAGGCCTGTGCGGTTCAGCTCGAGGTGCAGAAATCAGCGGCCGGCGGCGCGACCATCCGTGCAATCCCCGAACAGGAAATCAAACGCCATCTCGCCGACATGAGCACCAGTGACTGGTACGGGTACGAAGGTGAGCTGGAATGGCTCGCTATCCGCCGCCGCCTGGATGTCGAAGCACCACACTACTGTGGCTGATCTCCAGATATCGAATCGGTAAGTTTTGCGGAGGGGCCCATGACATGAAGTTGGAGCAAACACCATTTCCGACATTCATGGGCCGTGCAGCATCGGTCACTCTGGGCTCAGCACCGACCAACGCTGCATGGGGGACAAAGACCCGCATTGAAATGGCGAACGGTCCTGCCGTTCGCCAAGGTAGCTCAGATGTCGATACGTTCGGCGATGCTCAGGGCGTCTTCGAGTTCAACGCCAAGGTAGCGAACGGTACTATCGACCTTCGTGTGACCAAGTAACAATTGGACCGCGCGAAGGTTGCCGGTCTTTCGGTAGATTTCAGCGGCCTTTGTCCGGCGCAGCGAATGGGTTCCATATCCACTTGGCTCCAACCCTATTGCTGTGACCCAATCACGAACAAGCCGTCCATATTGTCGCGTCGAGATATGCGGGCGGTCATGGAAGCGGTTGGGAAACATGAAACTACGCGCAAACATCTCCGGTGATTTGACCCATGCCAGGACAGTTTCACGCGTGTTTTCCGTCAGTTCAAACTGGACTGGCCGCTTGGTCTTGCTCTGGATGACTGACACGCGTTCTCGCACACGATCATCCTTGACCAGGTCAGACACAGCCAATTTGACAAGATCACAGCCGCGCAGCTTGCTGTCGATGTCAGGATTACGCGCGCCGCACCTAGGTTCATGCCGGAACCCAGGTCTATCCGCATGGCAAAATAGTCGGTGGCCCCACTGTCATGAAGATCCTGGAGTATTGGTAAGGGCGGGAACGATCCGGGCTCACAAAGGGTGTACCGCATAGTGTCTTCGGGCTGAGAGATAAGTTGATGGAATGGGGTCTGCGTATAGTTTCCGCCTTGCTCGGCTGATCTGGTCCAGTTTTCTGTTTCAACCTTGCCGGACTTTTCAGACCAGATATGCAAGTTGCCTCCGACCGTTGGGTGCAAAACGGGTTGCGACACGTTGCATCGCATCAAAGGCACACCGGTATCCAAAACACGCTGAAACGCCCTTTCCAGAATAGTTTTGTCGTCTAGCTCGCTTAGCGCGTCTGCAATGATCGCTTGAATGATTTGAGCACTTGGATCATCGTTTGCCATCGACTTTCTTCCTCTAAGCGTCTGTTATTACGACGTAAACTATCGGCTTTTGGTGCCTGTGAGACTGTGAGTGGAGCATTTCACTCGACAGGAGCCAATGCTTTTGCGTGTCATTTTTCATCTTTAATATTTACAAAACCGGTTTTATGGGTATATCTGGCATCATGACAACGAAAACACAAGAATCACGCGCTCTTGCAGCTTTAGGCCACGATGCCCGGTTAGCCGTCTTTCGGTTGCTAGTGCAGACCGGAGGCGAAGGCCTGCGGGTCGGTGACATCGCACAACAATTGGAATTGGCGCCATCCACTTTGGCACACCACCTCACGGCGCTGGTCGACTCTGGACTGGTGGTTCAGGAAAAGGTCGGACGCGAGGTGTTCAACAAGGCGGACTACCAAGTGGTTTTGAACCTGTCTCAGTTTCTTCTCTCGGGATGCTGCCAAGGCGTTCCGCAATCTCAAAAGGAGGATGCAGCATGATAGGTGAGCTGCATTTTTCTTCCCCTAAAATAACCATAAAACCGGAGATTTAGTTATGGTTGATATCTCACGAAACCTGCCTTCGCGCGGCGAAGCGCTCAGGAAGTTTCTCAGTGATCAGCGCGTTTGGCTTACTTCTGCACTGATCCTGGCTGCTCTGGCGATTTTCGACACGCCGCAGGCAGTGGAAAGCACGGATTTTGCGGTCGCCGCAATTCTACACGTGGCTCCTTATCTGCTGTTCTCCATCGGTGTGGCCGCTTGGGCTGGTGCAACCGGTGCGGACAACCTCGTTGCCAAAGCTTTCACTGGTGCACCTGCCGTTATGATCGTTCTTGGAGCAATTGCTGGCGGGTTCTCACCGTTCTGTTCCTGTGGAGTAATTCCGCTTATTGCTGCCCTTTTGGCAATGGGTGTACCTCTTTCTGCCGTAATGGCTTTCTGGTTGGCTTCACCCATCATGGACCCGTCCATGTTCTTCCTGACAACCGGTGTACTTGGCGCGGAATTTGCCATCGCTAAAACCCTTGCGGCTGTTGGTCTGGGCATTTTCGGCGGCAGTGTTGTCCACATTCTGAGCCGTGGCGGTGCTTTGAGCGAACCACTGCGTGATGGTGTTGGCAACGGAGGTTGCGGCGGGTCGAAAATGCGTGCCCCTAAGCCGGTCGTGTGGAAATTCTGGACTGAAGGCGAACGCCGCTCCAAGTTTGTAAAAACTGCCTGGACCACAACCTTGTTTCTAGCGAAGTGGTTGTTTCTCGCTTTCATTCTGGAAAGCCTGATGTTGGCCTGGATCCCGGCTGAAACCGTGACCAAGGCTCTGGGTGGCACCGGTCTGATGCCCATCATCACCGCAACCCTGGTTGGCGTCCCCGCTTACCTCAACGGCTACGCAGCTCTGCCGTTGGTCGGAGGATTGATCGAACAGGGCATGGCACCCGGCGCTGGTCTGGCCTTCCTTGTCGCAGGGGGCGTGACCTCGGTTCCCGCAGCAATGGCGGTGTGGGCGCTGGCGAAGCCTAAAGTCTTCGCACTGTACCTCGCACTATCCCTGAGCGGTGCATTTGCTGTCGGAGTGCTATTCCAGCTCTGGCAAGCAATCTAAGAAGCCGAGCGGCCCTGACTCTAAATGAGTTCGGGCCGCTTCTCATTCCAACAATCAAAGACAGCGGGATCGCTGCCAAAACAAGGAGGATAACTATGACACGTTCAACTGGTTTATTGGGGAGACGCGACTTCCTGAAAACAGGTGCAACGTTGCTTACTGCTGCTCCGGCAGCTCTGGCAGTAACGAAAGCGTCCGCTGCACCCGAATTTCCAGATCATATGACGTATCCGGGTGTGGAAGACGAACTCTATGGTCAGCCATAACCCTATGAAGAAGGCGTGCAACGCATTCTCTGGCCTCAAAGTGAGAAATCCTCTGTCATGGTAACTTTCTCGCCGTTGGGTAATCAGCGGGGCATCATCACTCCGTCAGGGCTGCACTTCGGGGTTCACCATTCTGGTATCCCGGATATCGATCCGGAGATGCACGAACTCTACATTCACGGCATGACGGCCAATCCTGTCCGGTTCACCTTGCGCGATCTTGAACGCTATCCGTTGACCGGTGGCATTCATTTTATCGAATGCGGCGGCAATTCTTTCATGCAGGGCTACTTCAAAGAACCGCAGGAAACCTCGCTCGATTGGCTATATGGCCTGGTGTCCGGCTCTGAGAGGATTGGCGTACCCGTCAAGCTTCTGTTGCAAGAGGCTGACATAGACCCGAAGGCCAAGTGGGTGATTGCAGAAGGTGCCGACGGCGGAACGATGGCGCGTAGTATCCCACTGAAGAAGCTCATGGATGATGCAATTATTGCGCTCTACCAGAACGGTGAGCGTCTGCGCCCGTCTCAAGGTTATCCAATACGGCTTTTCCTACCCGGTTGGGAGGGCAATACGAGCATCAAATGGCTGCGCCGTCTGGAAGTCACTGATCGTCCAGCATTCACTAGTGAGGAAAGCCGCCACTATTCGGAAACATTGCCGGATGGTTCGATTGAAGGTTTCAGCATGTACATGCATGTGAAATCCGTGATCACCCATCCTTCGGCGGGCCAGGTGATGCCCGACAAGGGGTACTACCAAATCTCGGGTCTCGCTTGGTCGGGTTTGGGAAAAATCACTTCGGTCGAGGTGTCTGACAACGGTGGTGAAACATGGGTTCCGGCGGACATCTCAGGGCCGATCCACGACAAGTCTCTGACCCAATTCAGCATCCCATGGCGTTGGGACGGGAGACCGGTTCGCCTTCAAAGTCGCGCGACTGACGAATTCGGCAATACCGAACCGACGCACGCGGAGTGGAAAAGCCGCTATTTCGAGGGAACCCGAAATCACTACAACGCCATTCAGACCTGGAACATCGATGCGCAGGGAGGAATCTCAAATGTCTTCTAAGAAAACTCTGAGCATGGCAATTGCCGCGACCATTGCGGCTTCCGGCAGAAGATGGGCGCAAGATGCCACCGATACACCGGGGCTGGGAACGCCCCTATCTGAAGAAGACCTCGCTGGTCTCAGCACAACAGTGTTCCCCGATGGGGAAGGCCTGCCCCCCGGTGGTGGTACGGTTCAGGACGGTAAAGTCGTCTATCAGGATCAATGTGCCATTTGTCACGGCGACAAAGGCGAGGGAGATGAGCAGTTCAGTGTTCCTGCCCTCGCAAGCGACGGCAAGCCTGATCATGGGTTTAAGTGGTCCACAGGCCACGCCTGGCCCTGCGCGACCTCTATCTTCGACTACGTGCGCGTCGCCATGCCGATGTTTGATCCCAAAGGTTTGAGCGATGAAGACGTATATGCCGTGACAGCCTATGTCCTGCATTTGAATGGCTTCTTGCCGGAAGATGGCGAAGTCACTCAAGAGAGCTTGCCGAAGGTAAAAATGCCATCCCAGGACTACTTCACAAGCAAGTGGGAAAAAGAAGAAAGCGGTTATGAATAGTTGAGCAAGTCCGACGATCTGGCCGGGTCAGTTCCACTTGGCTAGATCGTCGGTATAGCGAGAGATATCGCCAAACGTCTTTTCGACCCAATCTGGATTGTAATAGGTATCGAGATAACGAGTTCCGCTATCACAGAGCAGTGTTACGATTGAAGCACTTTTCTCCTGCTTCTCCAACTTGTCCGCTACCTGCAAAGCGCCCCAAAGGTTTGCCCCGGTCGATGCGCCAGCTTTCCGGCCGATCAGTCCTTCCAACCAGTGGATGGTGGCAACACTGGCAAGATCCGGCACCTTCATCATGCTGTCGATCACGTCGGGCTGAAATGACTTTTCCATCTTTGGTCGGCCAATGCCCTCGATCCGACTTGAGGCCTGAATGGTCAGGTCAGGATTCTTCTGAGCGTACCCATCATAGAAAACCGAATTTTCCGGATCGACCACCATCAGATGCGTGTCGTGCCCCTGATATCGAATATAGCGCCCAATTGTGGCCGAGGTGCCCCCGGTTCCCGCGCTCATCACGATGGAATGTGGAACCGGGTGCGGTTCCTTCTTCATTTGCTCAAAGATGCTTTCGGCAATGTTGTTGTTTCCACGCCAGTCGGTCGCGCGCTCGGCATACATGAACTGGTCCATGAAATAGCCGCCGGTTTCGGCAGCCAGATCCACGGCAGCGCCGTGCTTCGCGGCATCACAGCGATAAATGGCAGGCCGATCATGCGGGCAAAATATGCCTCAGAGACAGCGGTACTGCCGGATGACGCTTCAACAATCGTGGTCTGTTCGTTCAGCTTGCCGTTGCAGAGAGCATAGAGAAAAAGCGAGCGCGCAAGACGATGTTTCAAACTTCCTGTCGGGTGGGTACTCTCATCTTTGAGGTAGATATCGACGTGCTTCAAACCCGGAAGCGTAAGTTTGAACAAATGCGTATCGGCAGACCGCTGGCGGTCCGCGTCGATTTTCCTGAGAGCTTCGGCAACCCAACTAGACATTACATACCCTTCTTATGCGCAAGCGCTCCCGTTTAAGCCAGCAATATCGCATTCTAGGGATGTGACTTTGGCAGACCAAAACGGGCGATCAAATACTGCTGCACCTTCATGTGGTCGTCAATTCGGCGGACGGTTCCCAAACCCGGTTCACTGAGGCCTTCAGAATACTCATCGTCACCATCGGGTAGGACAATCTGAGGACAGCCCTGGCTGTCACCGACGAAGCCTGCCATGTCGCCCCGAGGCCGTACAAAATCGACATAGCGCACATCGAGGCTCTGGCGCACATCCGGAAACATCGCCAAAAGCCCCTCAATGGGCGAACATTGTGGGCAGAAAAACACCTCGTTTCCATGAACCGGATCGGTGAATTTCGATTTCAAAAGATAGAGTATTGTTTGTTGCATCATTTGGTATCCTTTGGATCGGTGCCGTTCCATGTGTGTATTGGGGCCGCCTTAATCTCCAAGGCAGTTGAGCAAGCAGATTGGTGGATGCCAAAACTGGTTGTTGGCATCTATTGCAAACAGCACCAAGCCTGACCAAACAAAGCTCAGGCCTACTAATAGAGTTCAGGCCGATGTATTCGGTTCAATTTTAGAGTTCCGCGCGGCCACCATCGATGACCATCTCTGTGCCTAACATGTAGCTGGACGCATCACTCGCCAGAAACACTACGGCAGACGCGATATCTTCTGGTTTGCCCATGCGTCCCACTGGTACTTGCTGCCCAATACGCTCAACATAGGCCTTAAAGTGCTCATCTGTTTCGTCTTTCCCGCGATGTATCGGGGTCTCAATGGTGCCCGGACTGACGCAATTGACGCGAATCCCACGATCTATTAGCTCTGCGGACATGACGCGGGCAAAGGACCGAACTGCTGCTTTAGACGCGGAAAGAAGCGCTTTCTTAGGTGTTCCAATCTGGTTCAGCCAAGAGGTATTGAGAATGATTGATCCGCCCTGAGACATCAGCGGAAGAACGGATTGAACTGAGAAGAACGTGCCCTTCACATTCACATCCATCATTCGATGATACATTGCCTCATCGGTGTCTCCGAGTGGTGTGTTAAAAGCGACGCCAGCATTGGCGAAGAGGATGTCCAGCTTTCCAAACTCTTGCTGTAGTTCAGACCGCGTTGCTTCCTGATCAGCCATCCTACTTATGTCGGCCTGTATTGCGACAGTGTCGTCTCCTAGTGCCAGACGAGCCGCATCAAGTTTGTCAACATTTGTCCCGGTGATCGCGACGCGCGCACCGTTTTCTTTGAGCATCCTTGCTGCTGTAAAGCCAATCCCGCTGGCCCCGCCAGTGATCAGCGCCATCTTTCCCTTAAGCATTGAAAATTCCCTCAAATTTAGGAAATACTCAGTTCGCCTCTAGCCTTGACCGAGTACTTTGGTTCACACGCCTTTTTGCAGCTTGCGGCAGTCTCACATTGATTGGATTTTGAACCGCAAGCAGCCTTTTTCACATCAATCAGCAGAAGGAATTCTTGGAATTTCCCGCGCACGCTTTTTAATCTACCGGTGCCATTCCATCGACTTTGCGCTTCGCAGATTGATCCAGTACAACTTTGAACCGCTTGAATGCACTCTCTATGTCTGATCTGGGCGCAGCAATGTTGATTCGAATGAACTGAGTGGCTTCATCATCAAACCAGGTTCCTGGAGTTGCACCGAATCCGGATTCACCCAACTTGGCTTTCAGCTCATCGCCTTCCAGCCCGGTGTCGGAACAATCCAACCAGATCTGATAGGTGCCTTCCACCGGTGACATCGAGATAGTTGGAAGCTCGTTTGTCAAAAACTCTGAAACCCAGTCAATGGTCCCTTGCATATAGCTGAGGAAAGCATCCACCCATTCGTCGCCCTTCTCGTAGGCAGCGATTGTTGCAAAGTTTGTAAACGCATTTCCGTGACCAAGATACATGGAGTCCTCGACATGTTTCATGCGTTTCAGAATGTCTTCGTTCTCGGTGTAAACGTAGCCATTGGAAATGCTCTGCATCCCGAACGTTTTCGCAGGTGATCCGATGACAGAAACATGTCGCTTGTTGTCCAGTGCCGATAGGCTGGTAAAGCGATGGTCTCCGTAAAGAATGTCGGAGTGGATTTCATCGCTGATGATGGTCACACCGTTTCGCTCGGCTATCTCGACAATCTTTTTTAGTTCTTCGGATGTCCAGACCCTGCCGACCGGGTTGTGTGGGTTACATAAGATCATCAGCTTGACTGTCTCTGGAGCTAGCTTGGCCTCCAGATCCTCAAAGTCCATCGAATAGCGCCCTCCCGTATTGATCAGTGGGCTGCTGACAACTTTGCGGCCAGCTGTGCCAATCACCTTCTTGAACTGGTGATAGGCAGGCACTTGGATCAAAACGCCGTCCCCTTTATCTGAAAGTTCCCTTACCAAGAGGGCAATGGCGGTCAGAACGCCCGGAAACGGTACAAAGTTTTTTGGATTCAGCACCAGGTCATGCCGACGCATGAACCAAGCGGAGATGGCCTCGAAGATGCCTTCAGAGTTAAATTCATAGGCAAATTGGCCCCGATCCGCGACGTAGCGCAGTGCATCCTGAATGGGCGAGGCTATCGGCAGGTCCATGTCCGCCACCCACATTGGCGTAACGGCTGTCGTGCCGAATATCATGTTGAGATAGTTGGGATTGTGACGAACGAAAGTATCGCCGGTCTTGGCGGGTGCAGTATCGAATTGAGTCATGTTGGATCCTTTAGTTGGTTTTCAGCAGCACAGTTCAAGTGGGCTTTGGTCGTTGACGGCGCTGTTTCTCACCGCGGCACCACGTCCAAGAAATGTTTGATCTGATAATTAAAAGTCTGAGAAGGCCCCGACGAAATCGGGTGCAACAGATTTCGCTGGCAGGCCAGAAAGCATCAGCGCGTTCTGCCAAGCCTTCAGTTTAGGTCGATCCCCGATGAAATCGTGGCCGGAACGTTGTTCGATGATACAGGCGCGATGCAGTAACACGAGCCATGCGATGTCGACTGTGCCGATTTCCTCACCAGCAAAATATGTGCTGCCGGTAAGCTTCGCTTCGATGGTATCAAAAGCTTTTTCCAGCTTCTCCAACCGTTCGGCCAGAATGCCCGCATCAGCGCTTCGCTGTGCGCTGCATTGGGTCAGATAGTGTTTGGTGGCAAGGAAGGTCCACGCGCGGTTCTGCGCTTTTTCCACGGGAGTGAGATTGGCCTGCAAAGGAGCGTAAGACTCTTCGATGTATTCGAAAATGGCATCACTTTCGAACAACGCTTCACCGTCATCTGTGATCAGCACTGGAACTTGCGCGTTTGGAGAAATTTCCAGGAACCACTGTGGCTTGTTGTCGAGAGTGATGTATTCCACGTCGTAGGGCAGCCCCTTTGCTTCAAGCAAGGCAATCACGCGCTGGACAAATGGGCAGATCTTCAGGCTGACAATTTTCATTCTATACTCCTCTCAAACAGTTGTTCAGAAGGGTTCCGCATGGAGTTCTCGCCGCGTGCGTTTGGACAGTACGACCGCGGCTCCGAAGGCCAAAACCATCAGGACACCAGACACAACCAAGCCATAGAGCAGGCCGGAGTAGCTGCCTGTTGCGCTGTATGAAAGTGCGGCGATTGAAGGGGCGAAGGCGCGCAGCACAAGCATGGGTGTCTGCATCATGCCGTTAATCAGGCCATATGAGCTTCTGGTCAGTAACTCAGGAACAGCCATCCCATTCACAATGGTCAAAATTCCCGCCGCCGCTCCATAGGTCACAGTCGCGACCATGAGGATGGGGACCGCATTTGGTGCAATAAGCATTGCGAGCAAGGCAATAGGGATCAGAGCCGCAACAAACATACCGATGCTTGAAATGCTGCGCGTCTGCCAGAAGTTGATGACAATCCGGCCCACAACCTGGGCCGGACCCAGAAGCGCCAGAAGGAATACGGCATTTTCTGACCCAATCCCGTTTTCGATGAACATTGGATAGAGATGAAACCGGAACGCATTCTCAATCACGGCGTGAAGCGCCATGTAGACCAACAGAGCCCAAAAAACCGGTTGTGCCAGAGCCCAAGCGCTTGTTCGCTTTGGTTCAATCCCTGAGTCCGTTTTTTCAGTATGATCGCCCGTTGGGAGCTTCCAGTAGATACCTGCGCAAAGCACCACGTTGACGGCCGCCAGAACCAAAAGGACCTGCCGCCAATCCATGATGCTCAACATTGCTTCGATCAAAGGGATGAACACAGTGCTGGCAAATCCACCCCATAGAGTAAGGACGGTAATGTAGTGCCGGGTTTTGGATGGATCACAGTGCCGCGCGACCACCGCGAACGCAGCAGTGTACAGCACCGCCGCCTGCAACAAACCGATCCCTGCAAAGCTGAAATAGTACCAGGTCAGTGTGTGAGACTGTGACCACAACACAAAGAATAGACCTGCGAGAACCGAACCGCCCGACATCACGATCCGGCCATGGCCTTTGTCGCTCATGATCCCGACCGGCACGGCGGCAGCCGCTGACAACAACAAGCCAAGGGTGAGGGCGCCATAAAGAGCCGACCTATCCCACCCCAGATCAGTTTCCATCGCCAACGCAATTTGCGGAAAGGCATAAAAAAGTGTTCCCCATGAGCAGATTTGGGCAAAGCCAAATGCGGACAGGAACGTCAGTCCGAAACGGTCGGGTTTAAGCTGGGATATGGTCATTTTGCTGCCCTAAAATTTGTCGGAGGACACCTCGATTTAAGGTGCCCTCCAGATCAGCTGCGTGATCCGCAGCAGGATGAAGTGGTTTCGAATTCCGACTTGGGTTCGGATGCGCCACCGCAGCTTGATTTGGAGGATGTGTCACCACAACTTGTTTGAGGCGACGTGTCACCGCAGCAGCTGGCGGGCACTGGATCAGGGTCCAGTTTTCCACCACAGCTCATCGCAGTTCCACCAACGCCATCTTCAGGGCCACAGCACGCAGGCGCTACCTGTTCGGCGGGTTCTTCGCTGACGACACCAGCCAGCGTGTCAGTGATAGACCGCACCTGTGCATAGCCAGTCCGCATCAGGAAGGTTGGTGCGCGACCGTAGGATTTCATTCCAACGATGAAGAAGTTCTTCTCGGTGTGCGACAACTCCTTCACGCCGTGTTTCGGCACCGACCCGCACGAGTGCAGGTTCGGGTCGATCATCGGTGACAGGATGCGCGGTGCTTCCACAACATCATCCAGATCAAGCCGAAGCTCGCGCAGCATTGCCATGTCGGGGCGGAATCCGGCGTTCACAACGATCCGGTCCACGACGATTTCACGAGGTTGCCCATCAACGACCAGGGACACATGCAGGCGTCCGTCCACTTTCTCGATCTTTTGGACCCGCATCGGGGCGAGAAGATCCAGCGCACCCTCATCCACGGCTTTCTTGGCCGCAATCCCGAGGGCCGCACGTCCAGGCAGTTCCTTATTCAAGCCGACGCTCGACAGAAGCTTGTCCATGTTGTTGTGGCGCAAGCCCCAGAAAATCTTGGTGTCTGCACTTTCCTCGCGAATTTGAAGCAAATCCAGGATAACGTTGGTTGCAGAGTGTCCGCCACCCAATACCAGAGTGGATTTCCCCTCGTACTGTGCGCGGTCTGCACCCAGCGTATCCGGAATAAGATAGGTGATCTGGTCGCTTGCGGAATTTTCACCCGCCACGGGCAAACCATCAGCGCCGATTGGGTTCGGGTTTGACCATGTTCCCGATGCATCAATAACCGCTCCGGCTTCAATGACATGAGCCTCACCATCGCTTGTTGTATAGTGGATGGTGAACGGTACATCGTCACGATTGCGCGATACAGACTTGCTCATGCCGCGTTTAGAAATCGCGATCACTTCCGCACCAAACTCTATGTAGTCTTTGAGGTCAGTGTTTTGAGTTGCGGGTATCAGGTATTCTTCAACGATTTCCTTTCCGGTTGGGATATGATCACCGTCAGGTGCATCCCAACCCGCGCCTTCAAGCAACGCGACCACAGCGGGGTCTATCATCAGCTTCCAAGGCGTGAACACGCGCACATGGCCCCATTCCAGCATGGCTCTGCCTGCCGTATCACCCTTCTCCAGAAGGACGGGGGTCAGACCCTTCTGGAGAAGTTGAGCGGCGGTTGCGACCCCAACAGGGCCAGCGCCAATAACCACCACTTTGTTGTCGATCAGTCCATGTTTCATTTTCTTAGCCCTTCGATGCATCGACCCTCAAAGTAACGGGCCAAAATTTTTATGCTGCGACCATGCAGGAACAGTCCTGCAAACAGCGGGTGATCTTCATCCACTCAGCCAATGCAACCTGAAAAGCCTTTCGGCCTTTCTCGGTGACAGAGTAGATCTTGCGTTCGCGGCCCGAGACAGTCTCGGATTCGAATGTCACATAGCCGCCCTTTGTGAACTGCTTGAGCACCGGGTAGATCGTGCCTTCTTTGGGCGTGCAACCGCCTTCGGTCCGGCGTTCGACCTCTTTCGCGATGTCATAGCCATGCAGCTCTTTGTCTTGCAAAACACAGAGGATGAAAAACTTGGATAAGCTCATCTTGATTGTGTTGCTCCAATACTCGGAACTGGTCAGGTCAGGGGTTTCGGTATTTTTGCTCATGGCCTCCATCTATATATCGATCATCGAGGCGTCAAGGGAGAATTGTAGCCATAGTGATTGTCGATTGCATTGTCCGCTCTGATCCGCATCTCAGAGAATGGAAAGCCTAGTGATGAAGGTCCGCTTTGGGCTGACTGCGGTCCTTTGGATTAAAAATGCGGAAAGCCGCAAAGTCCCGCGACCTGCGAGTTGCCCCCAAATTTTTCGCTGCAATGTTTGCGAACGACTGGTTTTCCCGCCGCGCGGCAGCGTCACTTAGAGCGCAAATGCGGCGATTTTCCTGCTGCGTGCGCGCGCAGCGAAAATTCTAGATTCACAGGTTGGGCTCTTTGCAGCCGTCTGCTGCATGACGTTTTGATGTCAGCTTCGGGCCGACTGCAGCCATTTAGGCATCCCCAAACCGAAAAGCCCCGACGTCTCCGACGGGGCTTTCTTTATTTCAACTCAATCCACCGGATCAGGATTTGAACAGGCCTTCGTAGGCAGGTTCCAGTGTCTCGGTTTCAAACAGCGACGATACCGAGGTGCCGTTCGCGGTGTTCAGGATCGCCTGGGCAAACATCGGGGCGGTCGGCACGATGCGGATGTTGGCGGCGCCTTTGACGGCTTCGGTGGGCTCGATGCTGTCGGTGATCACCAGAGACTTCATCACCGAGTTGGTGATGCGCTCAATCGCCGGGCCGGACAGGACACCGTGGGAGATGTAGCTGTGCACCTCGGTGGCACCGTGCTCGATCAGGACTTCGGCGGCTTTACAGAGCGTGCCGGCAGTGTCGCAGATGTCGTCCACGATGATGCATTTCTTGCCCTGAACGTTGCCGATCACGGTCATTTCGGCCACTTCACCTGGCTTCTCGCGGCGCTTGTCGACGATGGCCAGCGGCGCGTTGATGCGTTTTGCCAGCTCACGGGCGCGGGCTACGCCGCCCACGTCCGGGGAGATGACCATCACGTCGGACAGGTTGTCTTTGAACTGGGACAAGATGTCGAGGGCGAAGACCGGGGAGGCGTAGAGGTTGTCCACCGGAATGTCGAAGAAGCCCTGAATTTGTGCGGCGTGCAGATCCATGGTCAGGATGCGCTCGATGCCGGCTTCGACCATCATGTTGGCGACCAGCTTGGCGGTGATTGGCGTGCGGGCCTTGGTGCGGCGGTCCTGACGGGCGTAGCCGAAGTAGGGGATCACAGCGGTGATGCGGCTCGCGGAAGAGCGGCGCAGGGCGTCGGCCATGATCAGCAGTTCCATCAGGTTGTCGTTCGCCGGATTGGAGGTCGACTGGATGATGAACATGTCTTCGCCGCGCACGTTGTCGTAGACTTCGACAAAGATTTCGGCGTCGTTAAACCGCTCGACACGGGCGTCGATCAGGTTGACGTTGCTGCCGCGATGCATCGACATGCGCCGCGCGATGGCGCTGGCAAGCGGTTTGTTGGCATTGCCAGTGATCAGTTTGGGTTCAAGAATGGTGGCCATAGCGCGGTAATCCCCAGGTGGCTTTGGTGACAGATTCGTGACATTGCGCTTGCCTTAACATGGCCCTAACGTCTCGCAAAGCTAAGCGCGCTAACAGGGAGGCAGAAATGGCCACGATCACGTATTATTTCTCGACAATTTCTCCATATACCTATCTGGCCGGGACCCGGCTTGAGGAGATTGCCGCCAAACATGGGGCAGATATTGTCTACAAGCCGCTGGACATCATTGCGCTGTTTGGCCGCACAGGCGGCACGCCCCCCAAAGAACGTCACGTCAGCCGTCAGGAATACCGGGCGCAGGAATTGGTGCGGCAGGCTAAGAAGCTGGGCATGGAGTTCAATCTGCAGCCGGCGCATTGGCCGACCAATATGGCGCCATCCTCTTATGCCTTTATCGCGGCGGCGAATGCCGGTGGTGGCGATCTGGGCGCCTTGGCGCATGGGTTCACGCGGGCGTGCTGGGCTGAGGAGAAGGACATTGCGCAGGATGATGTGATCCGTGCCTGTCTGACTGAGGCCGGGTTTGATCCGGCGCTGGCGGACAGCGGTTTGTTGGAGGGGGCGGAGACCTATGCCCGCAACCTGGATGAAGCAGTGGAAGCGGGGGCCTTTGGCGCGCCGTTTTATGTGACCGACGATGGGGCGCGGTTCTGGGGGCAGGATCGGTTGGACGATTTGGACGCGCATTTGGCGGGTAAGTTGTAAGGACAGTTTAAGAACCATGGCATTGGACAGCAGAAAGACGCTTGACATGCATTGGCGCGTGTTCGGGCAGGGGTCGCGCGCGGCTTTGGCGCTGCATTGCAATCTGGGGCACTCAGGCGCTTTTCGCGGCATCGGCGCGGCGCTGGACGATCTGTTGACGATTGAGGCGCCGGACATGCCGGGCCATGGGCGCAGTGCAGGCTATGTGCCGGGTACATTGACCGGTCAGACCATGCTCGATGCCATTAAGGCGCGTCTGGAGGGGCCGGTGGATGTGATTGGGCATTCTTATGGCGGATTGCTGGGGTTGCGGTTGGCGATTGAGCGGCCGGATCTGGTGCGGTCCCTGTCGTTGTTTGAGCCGGTGACGATGTTGGCGGCCAAAGAGGCCGCGCCGGAGGAAGTGGCTAAGAACGATGCGCATATGGGACAGGTGTTTGCCTTAAACGACGCCGGTGATCCCGAGGCAGCGGTGCGTATGTTTGTCGAGGAATGGGGCGACGGCACGCCGTGGGAGGCGTTGCCGGAAGAGACCCGCGCGACCTTTACACGGCAGGTGCCGTTTGTGGTGGCCTCTCAGCAGGATGTGCTGGAAGACGTTGGCAACATCATGCCGCGATTGGGCGAGATTGCCGTGCCGGTGGTGGTGATGGACGGGGCGGAGAGCCCTGCGATCATGAAGCCGGTTTGTGATGGGGTTGCCAGTGCGGTGCAGAACGGGCGGCGGGTGACCGTGGCTGGTGCGGGGCATATGGGGGCGATCACCCATGCCGATGTGGTGGCGGCGGAAGTGCGGCGGACGTTTGATTTGGTTGTCTAACCCAATAAGTTGTTCTTACTGATTTCTGGGGTTGTTTAGTTGAAGAAAATTCTTTCATTGCTTTTAGTGTTTTTTGCGACTGCATCTATTGCCGAGGATGATTGCGATCCTCAGATTTTGCATGCGAGCTACAGTTACGCGCAAAACTCAGACTACCGCTATCACATTGTGAAAGCGCGAATGGTGTCTGAAGGTGTGGACCCCGAAATGACGCGACCGGAACCACACTATGCGGCTGTTCGCACTGTCGGTGTTTCGCTCGGAGCCAAGGGGAAAAGAACGCCGTTTGACCGGGTCATAACGATGATTTGTAAGCCTGACATGAGCTGCTTGGAAAGGTATGTGGACACGGACGCGGAGGAAGCCCTTTTGATTTTCGTTGCCGAATCTGAAGGTGTCTACTTCGTGGACGCGAGATTTACCTGCGATGACATCGTGAACAGAATAATGATGCAGCCACGGTTGATCTATCCTGCCGGTGAAAAGGAACTGAATTATGTGCAGGGCTGTCTCGACAGGGGCAAGTGTGAAACGCCGCAAAGTCGGGAACTTCGATAGAGAGTTTTTGCAGCGAGACTTCTTATTGATGCGTAACTTGCCTTTGAGCTGTAACTGTCAAAGAATTGTTTTCGGTGTCGCGCACGAACCGAGGGGCTAGGAAGCGAAGCGCCCGCCCCGTGGGGGCGGTTCACCTCTCGGGAGCTTGCTGCGCAAGCCCCTGCCGGTCAGTGGGGCGCTGCTAAATCTTTGATTTGGCAAGTGTGAGTTACGCGCCGGGCAGGATCATGTCTCGCACCTTCACGGCTTTCTCAAAGTGGTCCAGCTCATGCGTTTGGACCCACCACGTGGCGGCTTCCATCAACAGCTCTGGGTCATCGTTTTTGTTGGCAAAGAAGGCGTAGAAGGACAGACCGACGTCCCGAATGGTGAAATAGTGTTTTCATATTTACTCTACCCTAGGGGGATAAACTATGATCCATAATAATTGTCTTATATCTCCGACGCTCATAAATCGTCCGAAAACTGGGAGCTTCAATGAAGAGCTTTTTGACTTTCATTGCTACACTTCTTTCTGCGCAATCGTCGTTGGCGTTGAGCTGTGAATTTCCGGGTATCATTGATGAATATCAGAGCGCGAAAAGCTCTGAATTCAACTATTTCGTTGTGTCTGGCAAAGTCACTTATCCTCAATCTGACATTTGGTTAGACGAAGATGAACATGGTTTCCCTCCGCCGCTTACTCAGATTGCTGCTCAAATCGATGGGGTTTCACTGGGGGCGAACCGAAACGAAACGGTATTCCAGTATCCTTTGACAGTCGAGTTGGAGTGCATCGCGACTTGGTGCGGCCACATACCTTGGAGTGGCGCGATGGAAGGATTATTTTTCATCAGAGAAGAAGGTGAAGAGTTTTTTCTGAGCATAGGCCCTTGCGGTGGCGGGCCATTCAGCAACTCAGAGGAAAACCGAAAAACGCTTCAACGCTGTTTGAACGGTGGGAAATGCCGTTCTGAAGACTGACTTGACGAGCTTTTCCGGTCCGTCAGCTTACGCGCCAGCCAGTATCATATCCCGCACCTTCACAGCCTTCTCAAAGTGATCGAGCTCATGCGTTTGGATCCACCACGTGGCGGCTTCCATCAGCAGGTCCGGGTCATCATTCTTGTTGGCAAAGAAAGCATAGAAGGACAGGCCGACGGTTTCGCCTTTCTTGGCGATCTTGTCGTTGCAGATCTGAACCGCCTTGGTGCGCAGGCTGTCTCTCACTGGATTACTTCCCAGCGGCCAAATCGAGGAATTGGTCAATCAACTCTTTGCTGAGCGACCAGTCGCAAACCAAACGCGCGGTGACCAGTTCGGCGTCGTCGCCTTCCAATGTGCCGTCCCAGAGGTGATAGACCGCGCCGGCGTCCAGCAGGCGTTTGTGGGTGGCGCGGGGCAGGGCGACAAACATCATGTTGGCCTGTGGCGGGTATTTGAATGTTGCTCCGATGACGCGCAACCCGCCTGCGAGATGGGCGGCGTTGGCGTTGGCTTTGGTGGCGGCTTCGATCCAGACGTCGTCCTGCAGGTAGCCGAGCATTTGTGCGGAGAGGTAGCGGTGTTTGGAGAACAGGTGGCCGCCGCGTTTGCGGCGCAGTTCAAACTCCCAGGCGTGTTTGGGATCAAAGAAGATCACCGCTTCGACGCCCATGCAGCCGTTTTTCGTCCCGCCGAAGCTGACCGCGTCGACACCGGCTTTCCAGGTCATTTCGGCAGGTGTGCAGCCCAAGGCGACCATGGCGTTGGTGAAGCGCGCGCCGTCCAGATGCACGGGCAGGTCGTAGGATTTGGCGACATCACAGAGGGCGGTGAGTTCGGCCAATGTGTAGACCGTGCCGTATTCGGTGACCTGCGTGATTGACACAGGGCCGCGTTGCGGACCGTGCACACCGCGGGTCTCTTCGCCTTCGATAGCGGCGCGCAGGGAAGCTGGCGTCATCTTGTCGACGTCTTTGTCCGCCGCCAGAGTGAGCTTGGCGCCGCCGGTGTAGAATTCTGGCGCGTTGCACTCGTCTTTGTGGATGTGGGCCACTTCAGAGCAGAAGATGGTTTGCCAAGGATCACAAAGGGTTGCGAGTGCCAGTGAATTTGCGGTGGTGCCGGTGGAGACCAGATAGACCGCTGCCTCTGGGGCCTCAAAGATCTCGCGGATTTTGGCGGTGACCTGCGCCATTTCCACGTCATCGCCATAGCCCATGGCGTAGCCTTCGTTGGCTTTGGTGATGGCGGCGAGGACCTCGGGCAGTGCGGCGCCGGAGTTGTCAGAGGCAAAATGCATTAGGAGGGCTCCTCGATGATAAAGTCTTCCCACTGCTCCAGCGGGGTGTCGAATTCAGACACGGTTTGATGTTGTACCGAGACGCCTGCGTCATGCACCGTGTCCGGCGTGCCGGAGATCAGCGGGTGCCAGTCATAGAGCGGTTTGCCTTCCCAGATCAGGCGGTAGGCGCAGGTTTGCGGCAGCCAGTAAGCGTGCTCGTCAATGTTCTTGGGCGTCATAACGATACATTCCGGCACAAATTGGTGGCGGATGTCATATTGGGTGCAGCGGCAGGTGTCGTCGTCCAGCAGACGGCAGGCGACGCGGGTCAGGGCGACTTCACCGGTGTCTTCGTCCTCAAGTTTGTTGAGGCAGCATTTGCCGCAGCCGTCACAGAGCGCTTCCCACTCTTTATCGTTGAGGGAGGTCAGCGGTTTCTTTTCCCAGAAGCGTTTGGCGAGGCCGTGGCGTGCGATGGGATCGCTGGGGGCTTTGAGAAATGGCGGGCGGGTCATAAGGCGCTCAGGATTTGGCGGGCTTGGTCGCAGTCGGCGCTCATCTGGGAGATGAGGGCGTCAAGGCTGTCGAATTTGAGTTCCGGGCGCAGGTAGTCGACCAGGCCAACCGACAGTGTGTGGCCGTAAAGATCGCCGGAGAAATCAAAGAGGTAGGTTTCAATGTTGGCTTTGTTTTCGCCAAACATTGGGCGCGTGCCGATGGAGGCGGCGCCGTGATAGCTGCCTTGATGTGGACCGTCGAGCACGTCGACCAGTACGGCATAGACGCCGTATTTTGGTTGGTGCAGATCGTCGATGGACATGTTGGCGGTTGGGAAGCCAAGCTCGCGGCCACGTTGTTCGCCGCCAATCACCGGGCCGTCGATGCGGTGCCAATGGCCCAGCATGTTGGCTGCATCGCGCGGACGACCGTCAGAGAGGGCTTGGCGGATAGAGGTGGACGAGACCTGACCGTCGCCGCCTTGCACCAGCGGCGCGATGGTGACGCCAAAGCCGAACTCTTGGCCGAATGCGACAAGGTCTTCGGCGGTGCCTTTGCGGCCTTTGCCAAAACAGAAGTCTGCGCCGACAACCACGTGGGCGAGGCCCAGGCCTTCGGCGATCACGTCGCGGGCAAACTCCTCCGGCGTGAGGCTGGACAGCGCGATATTGAAGGGCAGTTCATACAGCTTGTCGACGCCGAGTTTGTCCAAGCGGTGCGCGCGGGTCTCGGCGCTTGCCAGGCGAAACGGAGGCGCGTCGGGCGCGAAATACTCGCGCGGGTGCGGCTCAAACGTAAGGATGCCCAGAGGCGCGTCCGGCGCGGCTTTGCGCGCGAGGTCGATCACCGATTGGTGGCCAAGGTGTACGCCGTCAAAATTGCCAATCGCGACGCTGGCGCCGCGATCTTCGGGGGTCACAAACTGATAGTCGCGAATGATCTGCATGTGGCAGGGTTAGCCCCTTGATTGGTCAGGTGCAAGAGAGGACGGCGCGGCGTTATTCGGCGGCGCGGGCGCGGGCTTCGGAGATGTCGCCAAAGTTCTGTGCCGCCCAGCCAACCAGCGGTTTGAGCACACGCAAAAGGTCAAAGCCTTGCTCGGTCAGCGCATAGGACACGGCCAGCGGCGGGCCGGGGTGCACGGTGCGGGTGAGGTGTCCATCTCGTTCAAGCAGGCGCAGGTTCTCGGTGAGCACCCGTTGGGTGACGTCTCCAATGGCGCGTTTGAGCTCGCCAAAGCGCAGCTCTCCGTCCTCTAAAGTGAGCAAAATCAACAGGTTCCACTTTGCGGTGATTTTGGTCAGGACAGAGCGGACCGGGCAGTTTTCGGCCTCTTCTTTGGTGTGGGCGGTTACTTTGACCATACCTGGTTCCTTTGAGGTGCGTAATTGATACTTGGTGCAAAATTCATACCGTCTAGCCATACATGCAACAAGCTGGTTCGAGAGGCTGACCAAAATGACCATCACCGAAACCGTGTTGAACGCGTTCTCCGCACTTTTCATCCAGTTTGACCCAGAAGCGGCCAGCGCGCTGTTGGCGCCGAACTATATTCAGCACAATCCAGCTGTGCCCACCGGGGCGGCAGCCATTGTGGGACTTGTGCCTGTGATCCAGCAAAGCGGTATGACGGCGACTACACATCGGGTGATCTCTGAGGGCGATCTGGTGGTTATGCACAACACCTTTGACAACGCGCAGGCCTTTGGGGCGGAGACGCTGGTGGCGTTTGATGTGTTCCGGGTGGCGGATGGCAAAGTGGTGGAACATTGGGACAACCTGCAGCCCTTGGCGGGGCCGAACCCTTCGGGCCGGACCATGACCGATGGGGCCACAGAAATTGTGGATCGGGATAAGACGGTAGAGAATAAGGCGCTTGTGAGTGCGTTTGTGACTGATGTGTTGCACGGCAAGGCCCCTGAGAACATCGCCAACTACATCTCCACAGAGGCGTACCTGCAGCACAATCCGCAGATTGCCGACGGGTTGGAAGGTCTTGGCGGGGCGCTGCAGATGATGGGAGAGGCAGGCATCGAGATGCGCTATGACACGACGCATATGATTGTTGCGGAGGGAAATTTTGTCTTTGCTGCCTCAGAGGGCGTGTTGGGCGCGGCGCACACGGCGTTCTTTGATCTGTTTCGCGTTGAGGATGGCAAGATTGTCGAGCATTGGGACACGGTGAGCGAAATCCCGGCTGAAATGGCGCATGAGAACGGCAAGTTCTAAAGCAAAAAAGGGCGGTGCGTTTCGCGCCGCCCTTTAATTTAGGAAGAGTTTTTTGGCTGGGGGTATCAGTCTAGCTTGCGAGATGGCGCCAGCACAGTGGCCTCACCGGCGAGGACTTTTTTGCCCTCGACCATGCAGGCGCAATCGAGTTTCACGCGGCGTTTGCCGACCTCGATGTCGGTCACGGTCACTGAGGCCACAACCGTGTCGTCCGGGCGCACAGGGGCGAGGAATTTCAGCGATTGGCCCATGTAGATGGTGCCGTGGCCCGGCAGTTGCTCACCAATCACTGCAGAGATCAAACCAGCGGTGAGCATGCCGTGGGCGATGCGGCCCCCAAACATGGTGTCCTGGGCGTATTCCTCATCCAGATGCACGGGGTTGTGGTCGGTGGACACGGCGGCGAACATTTCGATGTCCTGATCGGTCACGGTTTTGCGCACGTAGCGGGTCATACCGATCTCGAGATCTTCGATGAAGATGGTGCCGCGAGGCAGGTTGTCCAACATGTGGCCCTCCGGATTATGGATTGGCTTTGCAACTAAATAACGCAATATGCGCTCGGCTGGCAATATTGTTACTTTGCAGTTGCAGAAAAATCAAGCGTTATAGTGTTAACGCAGTTTGCCAATCGCAAATTGTGGTGTGACCTGTTGTTCTGCGAGGTAATTCGTTAACGCGGCTTCATCCGGTTGGTGGGCGGTTTTTGTCTCCGCTGCGGCGAGGCCGCCGGTGATGAAGAGCGAATCGATGTTTTCACCCATGGCACCGGAGATGTCGGTGTGGGGGCCGTCACCGATGGCGAGGATGTCCTCGTCTGCGATGGTGACACCCAGGGCCGAAAGGCGGCGGCGGGCGAGGTCGTAGATCGGCGGGTGGGGTTTGCCGAAGTACAGGCTTTCACCGCCCATGTCGGTGTAAAGTTTGGCCAGCGCGCCGGCGCACCATTCGCGGATCTCGCCGCGGTCGACAATGATGTCGGGGTTGGCGCACAAGAGCTTCATGCCTTTGGTTTTCGCATAGAGGAAGTCGGCGCGGTTCACGTCCGGATCGGCCATGGTGTCAAACGGGCCGCAGCAGACAATGCCCTCGGCTTCAGCCAGCGGGACGCGCTGAATGTTGACTGGGTTATCAAGGATTTCAAGCGGTTGGAAGAAACCGGCGTCGCGGTCCCATTCGCCCATGAAGTAGACTTTTTCGCCCACCGCCCCATTGAACATGGCCGAGCGTGCGCTGTCGCCAGAGGTGGCGATGGTGTCATAGGCATCATCGGGAACGCCAAAAGACCCCAGCTGTTCTGCAACACCGGCGCGGGGTTTGGGAGAGTTGGTAACCAGCACGACAATCCCGCCTTTGGCGCGGTAGGCTTGCAGGGCGGCGACGGCCTCTGGATAGGCGGTAACGCCGTTGTGGACACACCCCCAGAGGTCAACAAACAGGGCTTTGTAGGTGTCGGAAATCTCGGCGAGTGAAGCGATGATTTTGGTCATGGGTATGTCCTGCGCGTGAAGGGTTGCGCAAGGTATGGCAGGGGCCTTTGCGGAGCGCCAGCGATTCCCAGTTTGAGCGCGCTGCGATGCGGCGGTTAACGCTGGAAAGTCACGTCGGTATCGCGTCGGTATTGCGACTGTATCGCGGAGGTGGGGACTGATGCTGCGATGCAGAAATTAACCTTTGGAGCGGTTCATCATTTTGCGCAGGCCACCGACGATGCTGCGGAAGGGTTCGACTCGGTCATAGAACCTCAGGTCATGAATGTCGGTGCGCGAGCTGCGTTGCCCCGCAAGGCAGGGCGTCGCGAGGCGGAAGGTGGTGCCGGGCACGATGGTGCGGACCATGTTGAAGGCGCCGTCAAAGAACATAGAGCCGCCTTCGGGGTGGCCGGAGGGGCGGGCGCGTACCAATTCGAGGTAGTCGTGGAAGGCGCGGATGCTGCCGCCTTGGATCGCCCAGAACTGCGTGCCTCGGGTGCCGCCGGTCCACTCGATGAGGCCGATGGTGTCGGAGGGCGGCGTTTCCGGTTCCAGATAGCCAAGGGCGGCGATCGACCAGTCTGTGGTTTTCAAGTCTGCAAGGACCTTGGCGACGGTGGTGTCGGGCAGATCATTGAGTTGCAGGTCATCCTCGCAAATTAGAATGCGCTCAAAGCCTTTTTCCAAGGCGTCCGAGAGCACGCGGGTTTGCGAGAGGAAATTGCCCAAGGAGCCAATGGAGGGGAACTCGCCTTTGTCCGTCGGGCGGGAGGCCTCAAAGAAGGTGATGTGGTCGTTGGGGATAGTCACGCCGACGCGGGCAAAGTCGGCGATGGTCTCGCGGCGGCGGTCGTCCCGATAGGGCAGGTTCACGATGTAGACGTGGTCAAAGTGGTCAAACAGATCGGGAAAGCTCATCAGGGTGTCCGCATTGGAGGTGTTTTGCCTGTCCCTAAAGGCACTTGGGGGCGGAAGTTTGTCAACAGCGCGGTGGTTTTGCGCTTAGGCCAGCGGGGCAGGTAGACCCAGGGTGGGGCGAAAGCCATTGTGGAGTGCGACGCGCGTGGGCGCGGGAGTGAGCACGGGGTGTGTGCCTTGCGGGCGAGTAACGGGGGCGGCGTAACCTTCCGGGGAAAACGGCAGGGCCATGTCCTCTAGCAGCAAGACGGGGCCTGTGTCCGTTAGGATGAATGTGGCGTCAGGCAAGGTGCTTGCGTTGGCTAGCGGGCGATTTTGTCCATACACCCGGGGTAGGGCGCGGGCGGCGTGTAATAAGGCGTCAAAGTCCGGTGCGTTGCCAGAATGCTCGGCCGCGGCGAGGAAGGCCTTGTGATCGGCGCGGCGGCATTCGGCGCAGGGACGATGGCCTGCCGCAAGCGCGACGGCCTCGTCATAGAAAAACAATTCGGTGTAGCGGTTGGGCGCCATGAGGTGGCGGCGACGGTTTTTGAAAGAGAGAACACAACAGACCCAGGCTTTGTGACGCCAGCGGCGGTGGGTCAGCGTGCCATGTGTATGGGCCTTGTCGTCGTGCAGGATGCCCCGGTTGCCCATGAAGGCGCCGCGTGCGGGGTGCGCAAGGATTTGACCGTCGGGTTGGACACGATTTTGGCGGGGCATGAGCAGGTCAGTTGTAGGCGTCGATCAAGGTGTTGACCAACTGTCGCAGCGCCGTGTCCGCACCGTTTGAGCCGAAGCGGAACTGTAGCCCGTCGAAGTTCACAAACACCGCGTCGCTGTCGATCAAAGCCACCATGTCGTCTCTGGTGAGGAGGAAAACGATCAGCGTGTTGTTTTGGTCGTCACGGTGTTCCCAGACATATTGGTCCGGGCGGATATCGCGGCTGTAGCGCGGGACGGGTCCGATCACATTCAGGGTTAGTTTGGGGCGGTTTTGAAGTCGCTCGGGGACTTTGCCGCCGGTCTCAAACGCGTCAATCGTGGTGCTCAGGGCGATGGCGCCGTTTTCCCCATAGGCGTGCACTTGCAGGTAGTTGGGGCCAGAGTTGAGGTGGGCGTAGCTCTCTTTGGCGGTCGCGCCAAAGTCCGGCCCATAATAAAACGCCCAATCCTGAGCGGTGCTTGCGGTTGCCAAAAGCAGGAACGCAAGGCTGGCGGCATGTGATTTGAGCATAAAGACCCCCGTTTTTGAACAGCTTAGCAACGGGGGCCTTTGGAAGATAGGGGGGGCTTACTGCATGCGCAGGGCGCCGTCGATGCGGATGACTTCGCCGTTGAGATAGCCGTTTTCGACAATGAAGCCTGCGAGGCGGGCGTACTCGGACGGGTCGCCCAGACGTTTGGGGCAGGTCACGTCGGCGGCGAGTTGGTCCTGGACCTCTTGGGGCAGGCCTTGCAGCATTGGGGTGAGGAAGATGCCGGGCGCAATCGCCATGACACGGATGCCGGAGCGGGCCAGATCGCGGGCCATTGGCAGGGAGAGGCCAACGATGCCGCCTTTGGAGGCCGCATAGGCTGCTTGGCCGCGCTGGCCGTCCATGGCGGCGATAGACGCGGTGTTGATGATCACGCCCCGCGCGCCGTCTGCTTCGGCTTCGTTTTCTGCAATCACCTCGGCAGCAAGGCGGGCAACGTTGAAGGAGCCCACGAGATTGATGTCGATGGTTTTCTGGAAGCTGTGCAGCGGGTGCGGGCCGTTTTTGCCAATGGTGGTGGCAGCAGGCGCGATGCCCGCGCAGTTCACCGCGGCGGTGATTTTGCCCATGGCCGCTTTGGCGGCTTTGATGCCAGCGGCGGCGCTGTCCTCGTCGGTCACGTCGACTTTGTGGAAGGTGCCGCCGAGTTCTGCGGCGATCTCTGTGCCGCGCTCTTCATTGAGGTCAAACAGAGCGACCTTGGCACCGTTTGCGGCAAAATGGCGGGCCGTGGCTTCGCCCAGTCCGGACGCGCCCCCGGTGATCACGGCGCAGGTTTGATCAAGTTTCATTGGCGGCTCCTCCCAGTGAGACGTCTCGGTCGATAAATGAACGTGTGTTCAAATAACCTGAAGCGGGTGGGCCTGTCTAGGGGGGAGTGGGAGGGGCCAACCCCTCTGCGCCTCTGGCGCATTCACCCCGGGATATTTGGAGAATGAGAAACCAAAAGGCCCGCCAAATTGGCGGGCCTCGATGTATGCGTTGTAGGTGGGCGGGGTTAGCCGTCCAATTGCACAAGGGCGTGGCGCTTTTTGCCTGCCGACAGCTTGATTGGCGAGCTGAGCGCGGCGGCGTCGATCATCAGGCCCGCGTTGGTCAGCGGGGCGTCATCAAGCTTGGCGCCGTTTTCTTTGATCAGGCGTTTGGCGTCTTTGCCCGACTTGGCCAGACCGGATTTCACGATCAACTGCACGATGGAAATGCCATCGCCTAGGTCTTCGGCGGTCAGCGTCACGGTGGGCAGGTCGTCGCCCACGCCGCCTTTTTCAAACACTTCGCGGGCGGTGGCTTCGGCGGTCGCGGCTGCGTCGGCCCCGTGGCAGAGGGTGGTCACGGCGTTGGCGAGGATGATTTTGGCTTCGTTGATCTCGGAACCGGCCAGCGCGCCGAGGCGTTCACATTCGTCCACCGGCATTTCGGTGTAGAGTTTGAGGAAGCGGCCGACGTCGGCGTCGGTGGTGTTGCGCCAGAATTGCCAGAACTCGTAAGGCGACCGCATGTCGGCGTTGAGCCAGACCGCGCCATCGGCGGATTTACCCATTTTCTTACCGTCGCTGGTGGTCAGCAATGGGGAGGTCAGGCCAAACAGGCCGCCGTCGTCCACGCGGCGGGTGAGGTCGATGCCGTTCACGATGTTGCCCCATTGATCGGAGCCACCGAACTGCACGAGACAGCCGTAGCGGCGGTTCAGCTCGAGGAAGTCGTAGGCTTGCAGGATCATGTAGTTGAATTCGAGGAACGACAGGGATTGCTCGCGGTCCAGACGGGACTTCACGCTTTCAAAGGAGAGCATGCGGTTCACCGAGAAGTGGCGGCCGATGTCACGCAGGAAGGTGAGGTAGTTCAGATCGTCGAGCCATTCGGCGTTGTTGAGCATCAGCGCGTCGGTTTCGCCGTCGCCGTAGTCGAGGTATTTGGCGAACACTTTTTTGATGCCGGCGATGTTGTCGTCGATCTGGTCGTTGGTCAGCAGTGGGCGTTCGTCGGCGCGGAAGGACGGGTCACCCACTTTGGTGGTGCCGCCGCCCATCAGGGTGATCGGTTTGTGGCCGGTCTTTTGCAGCCAGCGCAGCATCATGATTTGGATCAGCGAGCCCACGTGCAGGGATTTGGCCGTGGCGTCAAAGCCGATATAGCCGGGCACGACACCGTCACAGAGCGCTTTGTCAAAGCCTTCATAATCTGTGCAATCGGCCACAAAGCCGCGCTCTAGCATCACGGTGAGGAAATCCGATTTGGGCTGGTAGGTCATGGTGTCGATCCCGTATGGTTTGCGCAGCCGTGTATAGGCGGGGACGAGCAGAAGGAAAAGGCCATGTTGAAAGGCCAGGCACAAGGTGCGGTGATCAAGGCACTGGGCGCGATGTCGGGCACCTCTTTGGATGGGGTGGATGCGGCTGTTGTGGAGACCGATGGGGTGAAGGTCCATGGGTTTGGCGCCACAGCCTATCGTGGCTATTCCGAGGCGGAACAAGCGGTTCTGACGCAGGCGCTGGGCCAGTGGTCTGGGGCGGAGGCTGAGGCGGCCGCGGAGGTGATTGAAGCGGCCCATGCCGAGGTGCTGAGCGGTTTTGACGATGTCGATCTGGTGGGGTTTCACGGGCAGACGCTGGCGCATGAGCCGCGCGGGCGGGGGACATGCCAGGTGGGCGATGGACAAGCCTTGGCCGAGGCGCTGGGCGTGCCGGTGGTCTGGGATTTCCGTTCTGCCGATGTGGAGCTTGGCGGCGAAGGGGCGCCGCTGGCGCCGTTTTTCCATTTTGCCTGCGCCAAGTGGTTTGGCGCGACTGCGCCGGTGGTGTTTTTGAACCTTGGTGGGGTGGGCAACATCACCTGGGTGGATCCACGCAAAGACGCGCCGGAGGACGAAGGTGCGTTGTTGGCGTTTGACACCGGTCCCGCCAATGCGCCGCTCAATGACATGCTGCGGGCGCGGCGGGGGATGGCCTTTGACGAAGGGGGCAAAGTGGCCGCCAAAGGCACGGTCGCCACAGGCGCGCTGGAGTTGTTCCTGCAGGAGGCGTATTTCTCACGTATGCCGCCGAAGTCTCTGGACCGAAACGATTTTCCGGAGATGATGGATCTGGTGCGGGAACTGTCGGATGCAGATGCCGCCGCAACGATGACCGCGATGTGCGCGGCGGCGGTGGCGCAGGGCATGGGGCATTGTCCCGAAGCGCCGAGCCGCGTGTTGGTCACTGGTGGCGGGCGGCACAATCCGGTGCTGATGGAGATGCTGCGGGTGTCGCTGGATTGTCCGGTGGTGCCGGTGGAAGAGGTCGGGCTGGATGGCGATATGCTGGAGGCTCAGGCCTTTGCGTATCTGGCGGTGCGGGTGGCGCGGGGGTTGCCGACAAGCTGTCCCAGCACCACGGGGGTGATGGCGCTTGTCGGCGGTGGCACGGTGAGTGAGCCGGAGGGCTAGGCGCAGCCCGACCTTTCGGTCGGGCGATACGCTGGGCTTAGCGCGGAATGTCGAAACCCGGCGCGGCCAGTTCAAAACCTTCAAATTGAAATGCTGGGGAGACGGTGCAGCCCACAAGGGTCCAGTCACCGGTGCTGCGGGCGGCTTGCCAGTGGTCTTTGGGCACGATCCGTTGCGGGAATTGGCCTGCGGCGAGGTCGGGGCCAAGCACGTGATCGGCTGCGGGGCCTTGGTCGGTTTCAGCAAGCGACAGGATCAGCGGGGCACCGGCGTAATAGTGCCAGATTTCGGCGGCATCGACGCGGTGCCAGTGCGAGGTTTCGCCTGCTTTCAATAAGAAATAGATCGATGTGCCAGCGGGGCGGGTACCGTCTCCGCTCTCAGCAATCCAAGTCTGTCGGTAGTGGCCGCCTTCGGGGTGCGGGGCGAGGTTGAGGTGGGCGATGATTTGGTCTGCGGTCATGGGGTACGTCCGATGTCTATGGTTGGCGACATAGGGGCAGCTTGGCGCAGTGGAGGCAAGCGGGAAGTTCTTTAACTCAGTCGGTTCAGAGCGGTGCGGGCGGCATCGGCGACCTTGGTGGGGGCTTCCAGCGGCAGCAGATGGCCAAAGTCTGGCAGGGACTGGAACGTCATGTCCGGGCGGCTGTTGCGCAGGCTGCGGGCGATGGACGGGTCCATGAATAGGGAGGGCTTGCCGATGATGACCTCGGTGGGCACGGTGAGGCGTTTGAGGGTTGGCAGGATCAACGGTGGGGTGGCGTACAGGTGCGCCTCCCAACTGCGCGGGTATTCCAGCTTGATGCCAGTTCCGTCGGGCACGGTGAGCGCCTCGATCAGGCCGCGCAGGGTGGCATCATCAAAGCGGCGGTAGGCTTTGGAGGCGCGGTAATAGGCAAACGCAGACGCGAGGTCCGGCCAGTGGGTGGGGCCGCTAAGCACCTCGGCGGCGGGGCCTTTGGTCTGGCGCAGACGGTAGGGCAGCAGCTTGAGCAGCACGCGGATGCGGCGGGTGACGCCGGAGGGTTCAATCAGCACGAGGCCTTTGAAAAGGTCGGGGCGTTTGACGGCGGCCATTGCGGTGGTGGCGGCGCCGATGGAGTGGCCCATGGCCAGAACTGGCGCATTTTGGGTGGCCTCGATCCATTCGATCATGTCGTCGGCAAAGAGATCCCATTCACGCCGGGGATTGGGCGGCGGGGCGTCTTGCCACAAGGGGCGCATGGCGAGCGCCTTCAGGTGATAGCTGTTGCCAACAATGGACAGAAACGGCGCGTAGCAGCGTGGACCAAGGGCTGTGGCGTGGTGGAAAACCACGGTGGGGCCCGTGCTGGTGTTTTGCCAGGCGGCAGCGGTGCCGCCGGAGAGCTTTGTCTGATGCCAAGTCATCTGCATGCGGCGCAGGCTAGTCGCGCCTAAGCTGTGCGCAAGGGTGACGTTGGGGACAGCGTTGGCGAGGAATTTTGCAAAAAACCAACAATCAACGTCTTGAAACGATAAGTCCGCTCCGCCAAAAAGGCCCAAATTTGCTTCCAGCTAGAGAGGGACTCTATCGTGGCCATCACTGAATCCGAACTGAGCGCAGCGCGCGACGCCTGGGGCGCGGGCCTTGTGGCCATTTCCAAAGCCTATGAGGCAGGCGGAATTGATGAGGCGCGATCTGTGGCTGAAGGGGTTCTGGACGCGGCTTATGGCTACGATCTAGGTCCGGTATTGTTTAAGCCGACCCTGGCAAGCGGCGAACAGACCTTCCGCCCGACCAAAAAGGGCGCGCTGTCTTATTTTGTAGGCCACGATGACGAGTACCCGCTGGACGGGGGCTTTGGCATCAAAGGCTGGCGTGAAATGGAGAGCGTGACCTCCGCAAGCTTCATCGAAGGTGATGTGGCGATGTGGATGGGTTGGGTGATCTTGACCGATAAAGACGGCAATGTGACCAAGGTTGACAAGAGCTTTGGCTACAAGAAAGACGCCGAGGGCACCCTGCGGATTGTGCAGCACCACAGTTCGCTGCCGTATCAGCCCTAAGAGGTGAGAAGTTTTTGTGAAAAGGCCCCGTTATCGCACGGGGCTTTTTTGTTTGGGCGCGTTGCCTGTGTTTGACTTGCCTCACCTTTGCCTGTGGCGCATCGTGGAGCCGGTATTCCGACATGACACGCGGGGATGAGATGCGGGTTTTCTTTACGGGCGGCAGTGGTAAGGCGGGCAAATGGGCCATTCGGCACTTGCAGGCGCAGGGGCATCACGTGGTCAATGCGGATCGGGTGCCGTCTGGATTGGACTGCTCCGAGCTGCTGATTGATCTCTGCGACGCGGGCCAAGTGATTGGCGCGATGTCGCAGTTTGTGGATTTTGACGAATTGGACGCGGGAGCCGGCGTGCCGACTTATGATGCGGTGGTGCATTTTGCGGCGGTGCCACGGGTGATGATCGGCACGGATGGCGAGTGTTTTCGCCAAAACACCTTGAGCACCTACAATGTGATCGAGGCGGCGGTAAAGCTTGGCATTCCCAAGGTGATTTTCGCCAGTTCCGAGACGACCTATGGTGTGTGTTTCGCCGATGGGGAGGTGAAGCCCGACTTTGTGCCGGTGGATGAGACCCACCCGACCGTGCCCCATGACAGCTACGCCATGTCCAAGGTTTGTAATGAGGCCACCGCGCGCAGTTTTCAGGCGCGCACGGGTAGCGATATTTACGGGTTGCGGATCAACAATGTGATCGAGCCGCATGAATATGCCGAGATGTTTCCGGCCTTTGTTGACGACCCGGCTCTGAGGCGGCGCAATATCTTTGCCTATATCGATGCAAGGGATCTGGGGCATATGGTGGATTGCTGTTTGAAGACCGACGGGCTGGGCTATGAGGTGTTCAACGTGGCCAATGATGACAGTTCAGTTGGGATACCCTCTGATCAGGTGATCGCGCGGTTCTATCCGGGCGTAGAGGTGCGTGGCGAGATGGGCGTTTACGAGACGTTTTATGCCAACACAAAAGCAAAAGAGATGCTTGGCTTTGCGCCAAAACACGGCTGGCGGGAGGACCTCCTATAGGGAGAACAGACTTGGCGTGGACAATTTTTCCGGCAATATGGCGTCATTGAATAATTTACCAAGGACGATTTGATGACTTCTGTTCTGAAACCTATTGTTATTGCAGTCGCTTTTGTTGGCGGTATTGCCGGGCAGGTGGCTGTGGCCGCTGCCGATCAGACCCCGGTGATTGGGGCCAATAACACCACCTATTCGCCCAAGAATTTCTCCGGCCGCTGGAAACTGCGGCAGAGTGATGGTGAGATTTGTCTGGTGGAGCTGAAGGTCACCGACGCCAGCCCGCATGATCTGGGGTTGCGGGCCTGCACGGATCAGGCGATCACCAGCGCGAAACAGTGGGAAATGCGCAACCGCGATCTGGTCTTCTTTGCCGAAGATGGCGGAGAGATCGGGCCGTTCAAGGTGACGGAGCCCAATAAGCTGGAAGGTGCCGGGATGATCCTGTTCCGGTGAGGGGAATTAAAATTGTGGCAATCACGGTATCAAAGCCCCCCAATATCAAAGTGGAGGGGGCAAGGGCTTAGCTGCTGATGAGGGACAGAGCGCCCACGAGAACTGTGGCCAAGACGAACCCCCGTAGTTTCTGGCAATGAAAAAAGACACGCCGCCAGCCGGCATGCACGACATTGCGATACTCCGGCGACAGCTCGACGAGCGGCAAAGCGTTTTCGATGGAATACCAAAATGGGGCATCTAGGGTTTGTGCTTCGTTGTGGCAGCGGCGCTTGTCCAGGAAGTTGCCAAGGTGTCCTACAGCGGTACCTGCGCCAATGAGGAGCGCCATCCAGGCTAGCGGCAGAAACGGGTAAGTGCCAAACCACGTGAGCGACCAGAACAGGCAATCGCTCAACCAACTGAGCCAGCCTGAAAAGGTATCTGGTCGGGTCGCCATCCGGTGGGCGTATCTGTGATAGATGACTTCTTTCGCGGCGGCTTCGTCTCCCATATTACGCAGGGTTGTTGCGAGCTGTTGGTACGGTTGCGGGTTGTAGGCCTCGTCGATTTTCGCGCCCGACACGCTGCCGGCCTCGATCCAGGACACCAATTGCGACACGCTTGGGACCACGGCATTTGTCATCGATAGAACGGGGGAGATGAATTCGCCATTGGCGGGGTTGTCTTGGGGGGCTTGCACGGCCTCTGGCATCCACAGGCTGGTCAGTACCTGATCGTATGCCTGCCCTGTGATATCGATTGGCAGCGGTTCATAGGCCAATTTCTCAGCGGATACATCGCTGTCGGCTTCCTGATGTTTTAGTCTCCGCCAGTCTTTAGGTCCAAAGCCAACGATACTGCCGATCCGCGCGCCGCGCAGGCTTAGAAAGCCGTCGGACTGCCATTTGACAGGGGATTGTGTGCTTGTGTTGACGAAGAGGTTTCCATGTATTCGGATACCATCCATATCAACATTGCCCACTTCCGCCCGGTTGAGATAGACATCTTCGGAAATGATGGCATTGCCGAGATTGATGGACCTTGGGGCAACAAGACCTTGGGCGTAGATTTCTGCCCCAACTTGGAGCCGGTAGGCATCTAGTTTTCACCAATCCACGCATCATTTAGGGCGAGGTTTCTGCCGAGTTTTGCATCATTGATGTACAAACGCTCGTCAATAAATGTGCTTTCCAGTAAGAAATTTGCAGTCACAGCCGCGCCAAAGGCATCGAGGCTGCGCATGTCAGATTGTGACCCAGTAAACTGGGCTCCAATCTCTGCTTGGCGTATTGAGACATTGCCAAGAATCGCCTCGGAGATGTTAAACCAGTGCGTGGTTTTAAGTCCTATGGCAGAAAGCTTACTTGATATTTCGGAGCGTTTTGCGGAGAAGTAGCCCAATTGGGCTTGCCCCAAAGTCACCCATTTTAATGTGGCGTCATCCAAGCCAAATCTGTCGCGGGCGATTATTGAGTTCGCATTGATCCCAATATCACCAAAGAAGCTGCCATCAAACGTGAACGATCCATCCACTTTGGATTGATAGAGATCTGCCCCGTTTGGCAGTGCGGAGTCGTCGATCCAGACGGAGACAGAAATATTGAGATTGTCTAAGGTGAGTTGTCCCGCAATTGCCGCACATCTGAATTCAAACGTTCCGCGAACGGGGTTTTTGGTCAGCTCGGGGCTGGTCAACACCGTTCGCACAAAATCTGCGCGCAAGGTGCGTTGTTCCGGCCAGGTGCTATACTCTGCCGGTGTGCAGCCTTTGTCCGGTGCGCCGCCGGGCGCATTTTGCATGTCGGCTGGTTTCCCGGTGCAGATTTGGGTCCATGCCCAGACTTCAGACGGGGTAAACCAACTTGCGGCGGGGTGGTCACAGGCTCCGGTGGAAGGATCCGATTGGGTTTGGCCGTGGCTGGCTTGGGCGAAAAAGAGAAAGCAGAAACAAAGAAGCAGTGACTTTAAAGAACGCATAAATAACTCGCTTAATACGTGTTAACGAGCCTTCTTTAGCACCGTTTGGCTAATATGCGATTTGAATCTTTTGTTTCAAACAAGAGTTTGCCCGCCATCGGGACCCGGGGGCTTAGACGGGCTGCCCAAGCTTCGTATTATTCCATGCAAGCTCGTTTTTCCGGTCTCACACAACCTTGATCCAGGTGCGCATGCCAGCGCTCGCATGGGACAGCATGTGGCAGTGAATCAGCCATTTTCCCGGGGCGCCTGCGATGAAGGCGATTTCGCGGGTTTCGCGGGGCTGCATCAGAAGCGTGTCCTTGAGTGGGCCAAAGCTGCCATCGGGCAGGACCTCCTGAAAATGCGTGCCGTGCAGGTGCATGGCGTGGGCAAAAGCGGTGTCGTTTTGCATCGGGATGCGCACGATCTGGCCTTGAGCGACCTCCACCAGCGGTGTGTCGCTGAGACCGGCCTGACCATTGAAGGCCCAGACCTGTCCCTTGTCGACCAACCCGCGTATGTCCAGCGTTTCGCCTTTGTAGGTGGCTTCGCGCAGACCGCCCATGGCGCCGCCTTCCATGAGCAGGGGCACGGTTATGGCATCGGTGAGATCTGTGAGACGCGGCATTGGGTTGGCAGGTAGGGGCTCGATCGCGGCGCGGGGGGCTTGCGTGCCCGTGATGGGGATTTCTTTTAGCAGGTAGCCGGTGTCACCTTCGTGCAGGACAATTTGCAGCGCGTTGGCTTCGCTGGCTTGAGCGTCGATGATTACGTCGGCGCGCTCCGCTGGACCAAAGGGCATGGCGTCGAGCGGTTCGGGTGTGTCTAGCGGCATGCCGTCGCGGGCGACCAGTTTGCCGTCGCCGCCTTGTACGGAGACGGTGATGACGCGGTCGGTGGCAACGTTAACAAAGCGCAGGCGCAGGCGGGCGTTTTCCGGCACGGAGTCCGGCTGCTCAGACAGCTGTGCGTGGATGTAGTTGCCCAGTCGCCCGGCGTGGGTCCAGTCGTGCATGGCTCCAAAGTCGTCGGCGATCTGGGCCTCATCACTGAGTCGCCAATCGTCCAGCACCACCACGATGTCGTGATCCACGTCTGGCGCGTTGGTTTCCTCCACCACAACCACGCCGTAGAGGCCGCGGGCGACCTGTTCGGTGGATTGGTTGTGGGAATGGTACCAGTAGGTTCCGGCGTCTTTGAGGGGGAATTCGTAGTGGAAACGCGCTCCGGTGGGCACCGCGTCCTGGGTCATGCCGGGCACGCCGTCCATAGCGTTGGGCACGCGGATGCCATGCCAGTGGATGGCTGTGGGGCTGGGCAGGCTGTTGAGCAGCTCTTGTTTGAGCGTGTCGCCTTGTTTGAAGCGCAGGAGCGGGCCGGGCACCGATCCGTTGTAGCCCCAGACCTCGGTTTCCGGATAGTCGCCAAACTCCGCATCAATCAGTTGCACCCGGCCTATGGTGGCCTCGATCACTGGCGTGCTGGTCGCAAAGCTGGTTTTGGGCGTCAGGGCCAAGGCGGCAGTGCTGGCGAGGAACTGGCGGCGGGTGAGGGGCATGGACGGCTCCGACTAAGGATAGGGATAAGCCTTCCAGAGAGGAGGCTCTTTTTCAAGCTGGCGGAAAGTCGGTGGTGGATCAGATTAGTTTGACTTTGGTGCCGACTTTGGTGCGGTCAAACACCTCTTCGATGTGTTCATTGTAGAGGCCGATGCAGCCGTTGGAGGAGCGGCGGCCAATCTTGCGCGTGTCGTGGGTGCCGTGGATGCGGTAGTACTGCCACGACAGATAAAGCGCGCGGGTGCCAAGCGGGTTGGCGGGATCGCCGCCTTTGACATAGGGCGGCCATTCCGGGTTGCGCTCCCGCATCGACGGCGTGGGCGCCCAGCCGGGGTTGGCGCGTTTTTCGGTGACCTCGGTGTAGCCACGTTTGGTCAGCTCGTCGGTCAGCGGTACAGACGTCGGATAGATGCGCATTTCGCCGTCTGCGGTCCAATGCTGCAGCACGCGGGTGGTGGTGTCGGAGATGATCAGACCCACGCCGAGGCTGTCAAAATGGTCCTGCCACTCATGGGTGCGGAAGGAGGAAACGTTGCGCTGTACCGTGGGCTCTTGCTCGGCCTCTGCGAGTGCCAGTGCGGGGGCAGCGGCCACAAACGGGGTGAGCGTGCTGCTGATCAGGAAAGACCGGCGGGTGAACCGGCGAGATAAGGGAGATTTTGTCATGCGCGCCTCGTAGCTATGTTCGCGCCCGGTGTGACAGGTTCCAGTAGGGGGAGGTCAACACACAATGGGGTCACGAAGATGTGAGGCTGCGCGTGGCGCAGTGCAAAATTATTCAGCTAAATGGCCATTTTTGACAAGCTAAATGGCGGGTATTTAACAGTGCAAGTAGATTTAGTTGGGCTAAATTTGCATTTAGTGTCAAATTGACGCGAATAGTTGCTTTCTAGTGAAAAGGGTTAATGGTTTTGCAATACGGTGCGGGTACCAAAATCAATAGCGGGCATGGCCCGCCGGAAATATAGTAAAAGTTTGGAGGCCGGAATGCGCGGCAAGAAGTGGAATACGAGTTCAAAGTTAGGCTCGATAAGTCAACAGCATTTGCGTCAGCGCCTGCTCATTACGATGGCGGTTCTGTTGGTACCGATGCTGCTCGCCAGCTCCGCTTCCATCTTTTTTCACAAATCGGCAGCGTCGACGTCGCGCTATGTTTTGGTGCTCGGTCAGATGGTGCAGGGGGTTGCGAAGTTGAAGGGCTTTGCCGCGCAGCTGGAAACCGATCGTGTATATGATCCTGAGGAAGCCAAAACCACCTATATTCAAACGCTTGGATATTATTCTGCTCTGCGGGCTGCGGACCCGGATGGGGATGAGATTGAAGAAGAGACAGAGTCTGAGACCCGATCCGCTTTGGATGCGCGCACTGACGAGGTCGGCATTGATCCTGTCTTGTTGAGCCAGCAGCTCGGCCTTGCTGATGCGGAAATGCCGGAAGATTTGGCGAACATCTGGGAAGAGGAAGAAGAGTCCTGGGAAGAGGCTGCGGCGACGGAAGAGGGAGACGAGCTGTCGCTTGAGAATTCTGTCGGGACATTCCTGTTGGTCGCCGCTGAAGTTTTTTCGGATGGTCAACAAGACGCCGCAACTTTGGATCGGTTTTGGGTCGAAGCGGATAAACTTTCCTCCGAATTGCTGGCGGATGTGAGTATGCAACTCAATACGCGGTCGCAAACCGCGGGCTATGCGCCGGTGTATCTGGCGGTGCTTGTGCTTGTGATTGCCTTGTTTGGCGCGGTGTTTGCCTGGTCCACGGTGGTGCGGCCCCTTATTCGCGAAGTTCTGCGCATTCAGGCGAAGCTACAAGAAGAAGCGCGTGCGGCGAAGTCGTCCGATATGGCCAAGACGCAGTTCCTGGCCACCATCAGTCATGAGCTGCGCACCCCCATGAATGGCGTGATCGGCGCGGCCCAGCTTTTGGAGATGGTGGATCTTCCGGAAGAAGATCGCGAGTTGATTGATATTCTAAATTCCTGCGCGGACAGTCAGATGGCTCTGATCGAAGAGATTTTGACTTTTGGCGAAATTGAAGCTGGCGCGCTGCGCATTAAGGCAGAGCCCATGGAGGTGAATGCGTTCATGAAGAACGCCACTAGCTTTGCCACCATTTTGGCGCAGAAAAAGGACCTGTCGTTTGATCTTGATTTGCCGGAAAGCGCCCCGGTTGTCCTCGGGGATGCCAAGCGCTTGCGTCAAGTCATTGTTAACCTTGTGGGCAATGCGGTGAAGTTCACAGAAGAGGGCTCTGTTAAGGTCAAAGCCACGGTTGAGCGGATCGACGGCTCTGACGAGGGTGTGTTCCGCGTGGCTGTGACGGATACCGGCATGGGGATTGCCCCGGAGCATCAGGCGAAAATCTTTGAGCGCTTTATGCAAGGGGACAGTTCGTCGAGCCGCAAGGCCGGAGGCACCGGTTTGGGACTGTCGATTGCGCAGGGCATCGCGCATGAGTCGGGCGGGGAAATCTCGCTGGAGAGTGAGCTGGGCAAAGGCTCTACGTTCACCTTCGAAATGAAAACAAAAATTGTAAATGCCAACGATGGCACATCTCCAACCGAAAGGAATGTCGCATGACCCAACCAGATCTGTCCGCGCTAAACCCGCGTATCTTGGTTGCCGATGACGAGCCGATCAATTTGAAAGTGATGCAACGGCTTTTGAAGCACTGCGGCCTGAATTGCGAAGTGGCGAGTGACGGGGCGGAATGTGTCGCAAAAGCGGAATCCGGGGAATATGACGTCATTCTGATGGACATCAACATGCCCAATATGGACGGGATTGACGCCACCCGTGAGATCAGCCGGATGTTGGCGCCGGGCGGGCCAAAGATCATCGCGGTGACCGCAAGCGTGTCCAATATGCAGAAGAAAGAGTGCGACGACGTTGGGTTCGCCGGTTTCATTCCAAAGCCGGTGCGGATCAACACCTTGGTTGAAGTGCTCTCTGAGAACTTGCATTGACGACGTGCTGATCCGGGGCGGGCAGAGTTAGGCTTCTGCGGATTAGTCAGCCGTTTAGAAAGATTAGGACGGGGCGTGCGGTGCATGCCTCGTTTTTTTGTTGGCGGTCGGTGAACTCGGAGCTGCCGTAGGCGCTAGAAGGCAGCGCACTTGCGGTTTTTTTGGCGATTTGGATTTGGAGTGAACTACTTTTGGTTGATATTGCGCAGGCTACCGAGCATGAGTGAGCTTGCAACACCCCGATCACTTTCCGAATAAAAAACCAGAGGATTTTCATGTACAAACACGCATTCCGCTTGTGCCGCCAATATTGGGCGTTTCTATTGTTTTCGGCCATCGCACTTTTGATAGTGGATGTATTTGTGTCCGGTGCCGGTGGATCAGTTGGACAACTCATCCTCTATGGTTTTATGGCCTATGCATTTCACAACACGATGCTGACCGGTGGTGACATGAACTGGTGGGGACGCATGGACAAAAATGCGCAACCAACTTGGCGCTTCTGGGTTGCCTATGTCTGGCCTTTGATCGTGTTTGTGGTGGTGTTGTTTGTCGGTGGCGCTGTGGCGCAGAGTGTCACTGCTGAGAAATACTCAGGGGTCGCTTTGGTTGGGCTGGCGACATTGCTTGCCGTTCCGGTTTTGGGGCTGTTGCTTGCGTGTTTTGGCACGATGCTGCCAGCGGCGACTTTGCGGCGCCCTATTGGGCTGAGCGCAACCTTGAAGAGGACACCGGCGACCTTCTGGTTCATCTTGTGGCGGCTGGCGGCAGGTCCGTTTGTGGTGTCCATGCTTGGTATGGTTGCAATTACTGTGATCGATTTGAGTGGGTTTGTGCCGCCAATGCCAGAGTCTTTGGAGAGTTTCACATTTGGCGGCGCGGTGTTTAGCGTGCTGGCTGCATTCATTGGTTTCTTCAGCACAGCTCTTACGGCGGCCATTCTGTCTATGGCGTATATGAAGGCGGGCGGGGATGTGACGCGGCTTGATCCAAAGGGCGGCTCAGGCACGTCTCAAGGCTATGTGGCCTAAACGCCTGTGAGGTCGTTGATCAAAGCGCAGCCAGCGGCTGCGCTTTTTGTTTTTGGCATAGGCCTTTTCGGGACAGTTAGAACGTCGTCATGCACTCTCGGGCGCGTTCTACTGCGTTTTTGGGGGTCTTGAGCTTCACCGTGACGGTGTAGGGCGCGCCTTGGAACGCGACGAACTCGCGGGCCTCTTCGAGGTCGGTGAGGAAGCGCGGATTGTCCACCACGATATAGCCGCCTTTGAGCCCGCCGGACAGCTCGCCAGAGACGGTGGTGGCGCTGCCAACATAGACGTTGCCGTTCAGCACAATTGCCACATCCTGATCGCCTGCCTGCGGGTCGGCGTCTTTCAAGAAGGCGCCGAGATAGCCCGCGTTTTGATCCAGTGTGAGACCGGCCTGTACCACGCTGTTTTCAGCGCGCCATTCGATGAAGCAGGATTGGCGCGTGTTGTTTTTGAAAACCGTCCAGTACTTGGTGCTGATAAAGGTCTCAACTTTGTCACCGGTGGCGGGAAGCACATCGGCGTCGGCGGCTTGTGCAAGAGGTGCGGCGGACATCAGAAGGGCGCCGCCAAGGCCGCAAACCAGCGACAGTCGGGAGGGATTGGTTTTCATAGAAATGCTCTCCATCAATAAAACAAAGGCCACGTATCTTGTGGTCCAAACTGAGTATCGTGGTGTCACGCTAAGCGAAGCCGGGCGGACGGTCTATTGGCTGGGCATCATTTGGAAGAAAATGTGGTTTTCCAATCCTAGGCAAAAGAAAAGCCCCGCGCGATGGCGGGGCTTTTACGGTTGTTGTGATCGTGGTGCTTACTTCAGTACCGAGCGGCCTGCGTATTCTGCGGTCTCACCCAGCGCTTCCTCGATGCGGATCAGCTGGTTGTATTTGGCCAGACGGTCAGAGCGCGAGAGCGAACCGGTTTTGATCTGGCCGCAGTTGGTGGCCACGGCGAGGTCGGCGATGGTGGCGTCCTCGGTTTCGCCGGAGCGGTGGGACATCACGTTGGTGTAGCGCGCGCGGTGGGCCATATCGACGGCCTTGAGCGTCTCGGTCAGGGAGCCGATCTGGTTCACTTTCACCAGCATGGAGTTGGCCACGCCCTGTGCTATGCCGTCTGCCAGACGGGTTGGGTTGGTCACAAACAGGTCGTCGCCCACCAGCTGGACTTTGTCGCCGATCAGGTCAGTCAGGGCTTTCCAGCCGTCCCAGTCGTCTTCGTCCATGCCGTCTTCGATGGAGATGATCGGGTAGTCGTTGCAGAGGTCTGCGAGGTACTTTGCGTTCTCAGCAGAAGTCAGGGATTTGCCTTCGCCCACCATCTCATACTTGCCGTCTTTGTAGTACTCAGAAGAGGCGCAATCGAGGGCGAGGTAGATGTCTTCGCCCGGCTTGTAGCCAGCTTTTTCGATGGAGGTCATCACGAAGTCCAGCGCCTTGCGGGTGCTTTCCAGAGCCGGGGCAAAGCCGCCTTCGTCACCGATGCCGGTGTTATAGCCTGCGGCGGTCAGTTCTTTTTTCAGCGTGTGGAAGACTTCGGCGCCCATGCGGATGGCTTCGCGGATGTTGGCCGCGGAGACAGGCATGATCATGAATTCTTGGATGTCGATTGGGTTGTCGGCGTGCTCGCCACCGTTGATGATGTTCATCATCGGCACTGGCAGAACGCGGGCAGAGGTGCCGCCGACGTAGCGGAACAGCGGCTGAGCGGTGTAGTCAGCAGCGGCTTTGGCAGCGGCGAGGGAGACGCCGAGGATGGCGTTGGCGCCGAGGCGGCCTTTGTTTGGGGTGCCGTCCAGTTCGATCATCGCCTGGTCGATGGCAACTTGCTCGGTCACGTCCATGCCCACGAGGCATTCGGCGATTTCTCCGTTCACGGCGTTTACCGCTTCCAGCACGCCTTTGCCCATGTAGCGGCCTTTGTCACCGTCGCGCTTTTCAACCGCTTCGTGGGCACCGGTGGAGGCGCCGGAAGGGACAGCTGCGCGGCCCATGGTGCCGTCTTCGAGGATCACGTCGACTTCGACGGTTGGGTTGCCGCGGCTGTCGAGAATTTCGCGGGCAAAGATATCAATGATGGTGCTCATGTCGGAGGATCCCTCGGATGGCTACAAATGTCGCGCGCAGCTATAGCAGGGCGGGGGCAAAAGTAAACGCCATTTGATAGCGCTAACACGGGTTTTTCCACAGGTTAGGGCTAACAGTGACAGCAGGACGCTGTTTTGGGGGGCGGGGCTAGGCTTGTAAGGGCGCTGTGGTCTTGGCGAGACGGTGTTCGCGCATGAAAGTGAAGAGGCCTGAGCCAATGATCAGCGTGGCGCCGAGTATGGTTGGCAGGTCAGGACGTTCGCCAAAAGCCACCATGCCCACGAGGATGGAGAACAACAGGCGAGAATAGCGGAAGGGGGCCACAACGGAGGCTTCGCCGAGGCGCAGTGCGGTGACAACCCCCCAATAGCCTGCAGCCCCGAAGGCCACGGCACCGGCGATCATTGTGAGGTTGCCTGAAGTCAGTGTGGCGTAGTCGGCCGCGTCGAAAAGCATCAGGAAGGGGCCTGCGAGCACAAGGGAGGCGAAGCTCTGAAAAGAGACCACAAAGGAGGACACAGAGGCGTCGATGGTGCGGGTGATCAGGTCGCGCAGGGCGACAGCGAGGACCGCGCCCAGAACCAGTAGGGCGTTGGGATCAAAGGCGTCGGTGCCCGGGCGAATAATCAGCAGGACGCCGCTAAAGCCGATCAAGATGGCCGTGAGGCGTCGCCAGCCGACTTGCTCCCCCAAGAAGAGTGCTGCGCCGAGGGTGATGACCAGCGGCAGGGTCTGGAACACAGCCGCAACGGTGGAGAGGTCGACGCGGGAGAGGGCGGTGGCAAAGAGCACAGCACCACCCGCTTCACAGGCGGAGCGCAACAACATGCGTGGGGACCAAGCGGCGGGGGCAAAGAGCTTGTCGCCCCGCAGGAGGGCCAGTACGGCAAAGACGGCACCGGACCCCAAGCCCAAAGCCATGAGGATTTGGCCGACCGGGACCGTCGCGGAGAGCGACTTGATGAACATGTCCTCAAGTGTGAAGCCAAGCATGGCCGCAACAAGGATCAGAATACCGTGTACGTTTTGCATGATGTCACCCGCGCGTCAGATGGTTCACAGGTGAACAGCAACGGGCGACATGGCAAGTCTGTTTCCGACAAGCGCGGCCAAACTGTCATTCAATTTGGTGATGTGGCCCATCACGCGCCGTGCGGAGAGGGGCCGGTTTGCCCGCTTAGAGCGGGCGGATTTTCAGATTGGTGATCCGGTTTGCCTCGCGTCCGGTGACTTCGAAGCGGAATCCGTGGAAAGAGAAGACCTGTCCCACGGTGGGGATCATCTGTGCCTCGTGGATCACGAGACCCGCGATGGTGTTGGCCTCATCGTCAGGCAAGGACCAATCGGTGGCGCGGTTGAGATCGCGGATGGTCATGGCACCTTCGATCAGGAACTGGCCGTCCTCGGATTTGCGGATCGGATGATCGGTGTCCTCGTCAAATTCGTCGGTGATTTCGCCCACGATCTCTTCGAGGATGTCTTCGAGCGTGATCAGACCTTGCAGGGAGCCATATTCGTCCACCACCAGCGCGAAGTGGGCATGGCGGCGCAGGAACTCGCGCATTTGGTCATCCAGAGAGGTGGTCTCCGGTACGAAGTAAGGCTCTTTGGCAACTTCGTCGATCACAATATCGGTCAGGTGCTCAAGGCTTTCGGGTGTGTTTCCGGCCTCGCTGACCCTGTTATACATGGCACGAAACAGGTCTTTGGCGTGGACTACCCCGATAATGTTTTCGGGTTCGTCTTTGAAAACCGGCAGGCGTGTGTGGTTGCTTTCCAAACATTGCGTCAAGATATCAGTCGGCGCGTCGTCGGCATTGATCATCTCGATGCCGGAGCGGTGCAACATGATTTCCTCTACCACGCGGTCAGAAAGGTCCAGCGCGCCCAAGATGCGGTCGCGGTCTTCTTTCTCGACGATGCCTTCGGAGTGACCAAGTTGAATGGCGCCCGCGATCTCTTCACGCACGGCGAGCACCTGACTGTCCGGGTCGGTTTCCACACCAAACAGCCGCAGCACGCCGCGTACAAGCACGCGCACGGCGGACACGATGGGGGAGAACAGCGTCACGATCAGGCTGATCGGGCTGGCCACGGTGGCGGCGGCGTCTTCGGGGCGGGTGATGGCGTAGGTCTTGGGCAGCACTTCGGCAAAGATCAGAACGAGAAGCGTCATAACCAAGGTTGCAATGGCCACGCCACCCTCACCAAACGCGCGGGTAAAAAGCGCGGTGGCCAAAGAGGTCGAGAGGATGTTCACGAGGTTGTTGCCCAGCAGCACAGAGCCGATCAAGCGTTCGCTGTCTTCGGTGATGTTGAGGGCCCGTTGTGCGCCACGGCTGCCTTTGTCGGCCTGCGCACGCAGCTTGCCGCGCGAGGCCGCTGTGAGGGCGGTTTCAGAGCCGGAAAAGAACGCAGACATCATCAGCAAGAAAAAGATCACACCGGCGGTGATCCAGAATGCGGTGTCAAAAGTGGTGGTGGGCTCCATGGGGTCCTCTGAAATCTCAATCACTTAGGTTTATGGGGACGCAAGGGGGCCGGATCAAGGGGGCGTTGGGCTCTTAAACCTTCTTTAGAGGGTTTGATCTAAGGGGGCGCCCAGTTCAAACACATATGGAGTGGGATCCAATGAAAGCTTTTGTATTTGCCGCGCTCGCGCTGCCGACCGTTGCCATGGCCGATGGGGCCAGTGTGTCGTTCCTGACCGAAGACTATGCGCCGTATTCCTGGATGGAAGACGGGCAGGCCAAGGGGCACGGGGTTGACTTGATCAACGAGGTGGCGGAGCGCGCGGCGCTGTCGCATTCGGTGGAGATCACCAAATGGACGCGTGCGATTGCGCTGGCCGAGAAAGACGCAAGCACTTGTGTGTTCTCCACGGCGCGCACGGCGGAGCGGGAGGCCAAGTTTCAGTGGGCTGGCCCGATGTATGTCGAAGGCACCTATCTGATCCAGAAATCCGGGGCGAATGCAGAGGTGTCTTCGCTTGAGCAGGCTTTGACCAAATCGATTGGCACGCAGGTGGGGGACTTCACCGTCGATCTGCTGGAAGAACTGGGCGCGGCGCAAGTGGATGCGGCACCGGATCTGGAGAAGACCATGAAGAAGCTGGCGGCGGGCCGGTTGGATTACGTGATCTTGGGGCAAGAGAGCGCCAATGCGCTGACCGCCGCGGATGCGGGGCTGGAAATTGCCATGGAAGTGTCCCGCGACGAGTATTACATCGCCTGCTCCCATGACACGCCAGCGGCCGTTGTGGCGGAGATTGACGCTGCAATGGATTCGCTCATGGCGGACGGGACACAGGCGGAGATTGTGTCGCGTTACTGATTTAATTCTATCGCGAGAATAATGTGGCAAAGCCGGGGCAGATGCTCCGGCTTTTTCCGTTCAAAAACCGTGCTTTGAAAATTGGAGGAGAGGCGAATTTGCCTGTTTACGTTGCCTTTAGACATGACCGCCAGAACCAAGGGCAGAGATTAAAAGCGAGGAAATCCACCTATGAAAACTCTAGCACTCTGCGCAATGGCCCTGTCCGCAGCAACTGTCGCACAGGCCGCGGACGTGAAGTTTTTTACGGAAGACTATGCCCCTTACAACTACCTGGAAAACGGTGAGCTGACCGGCCACGGTGTGGACATCATCAACGAGGCGCTGTCCCGTTCCGGCGTGTCCGCCGAGATGGAAGTGACCAAGTGGTCGCGCGCGATCACGCTGGCCGAGCAAGACGCCAATACCTGTGTGTTCACCACGGCGCGCACGCCGGAGCGTGAGGACCGTTTCAACTGGGCGGGTCCAATGTACTCCGAGGCGATCTATCTGATCCAGAAGCCGGGCGCGAACGGTGACGTGACCTCCGTGGAGCAGGCGCTGACCAAGAAGGTTGGCACACAGACCGGCGATTTTGCCGTGGCGTTGCTGGACCGTCTGGGCGCAAGCGACATTGATCTGGCACCAGATGCAGAAATGACCCTGAAGAAGCTGGGCGCGGGCCGTGTGGATTACATGGTGGCGCTGGAATCCGCAGCGGCCGTGGCGATCGAAGACGGCAGCTTTGAGATTGCCATGGAGATTTCCCGGAACGAATTTTTCCTGGCGTGCTCCAAAACCACCGATGAGTCCGTGATTGCACGCATGGACGCGGCGATTGACTCGATCCTCGCTGACGGCACCCAAGAAGCCCTCGTAGCGAAGTACGACTAAGTCTCGCCTGAGACGACGTCGGGAAGGCCGGGCCATGTGCCCGGCCTTTTTCGTGGCTGACGGTCATGTGATTGGCGGTTTGGGCGGGAGGGCGTAAACCTGCGCCAAAGATATGGCGGAGGCGCGCGGTGCAACATCAGGATTGGGGCGAATTGGCAGGGCCGGTGCTGCTGTTTGGCGGACCGTATTCCAATTTGCCGGCAACGGAGGCGGTTCTGGCGCAGGCAGAGGTGCTCGGTGTGCCCACTGGCAACGTGATCTGCACCGGGGATGTGGTGGCTTATTGTGCGCAACCGGCGGAGACGGTGGCGGCGGTGCGCGCGGCGCAGGTGGTCGTGGTGGCTGGCAATTGTGAACAGCAGCTGGCGGCCAATGCGTTGGATTGCGGCTGTGGATTTGAGGCGGGCACGGCCTGTGATCTGTTGTCGGCGGGGTGGTATGCCCATGCGAATGCCGAAGTGGGAGATGAGGCGCGGCGCTGGATGGCGGGGCTGCCGGATGTGGTGACGTTTCAACACGCGGGAAAGCGCGTGGCGGTGATCCACGGTGGGGTCACAGATGTGGCCCGGTTTGTGTTTTCCGTGTCGCCGGAGGCTGTGTTTGTGGAGGAGATCGCGGCGCTCAAGGCATTGGTGGGGCCGGTGGACGTGGTGATCGCAGGGCATTCAGGCATGGCATTCGCGCGGCAGGTTGGCGACGTGACCTGGGTCAATGCCGGGGCAGTTGGGATGCCGGAACACGATGGGCGGCAGGAAACGCGATTTGTGATCTTGCGGGACGGGAAGGCTGAGATCAGAGAGTTGGCCTATGATGTGCAGGCCGCGTTTGCGGCGATGCAGGCGGTTGGGCTGCGGCAGGGCTATGACCGGGCGTTGCTCAGTGGCTATTGGCCGTCTGAGGATGTGTTGCCTCAGGAATTGCGGTTAGGGTCTTTGGCCAATGGGTGATGGGTGGTGACCAACTCACGCAGGCGTTCATCCAGCACGTGGGTGTAGATTTCTGTCGTGGCGACGTCGGCGTGGCCTAAGAGTGTTTGAATCACGCGCAGGTCCGCACCATTGGCCAAGAGGTGCGTTGCAAAGGCATGGCGCAGGGTGTGTGGCGTGACTTTGGCTGGTGAGACGCCCGCCGCCACGGCGAGGTCTTTGATCAGCATGTAGAAGCGGTGCCGGGTGAGATGGCCGGAGGCGCCGCGGGACGGAAAGAGGAAACGTGAGGGCGCTTTGCCTTTGCTGCGCGCCGTGGCCTCAGCGTCGTCCCGACAGCTCAGCCACGCGGCCAATGCGTCGCGCGCGGGCGGGGAGAGCGGCACCATGCGTTCCTTGCCACCTTTGCCCATCACCAGAAGCATTTGCGGATCGCCACGGGCGGCAGAGACCGGCAGGCTGACCAGTTCGGTCACGCGCATGCCTGTGGCGTAAAGCAGTTCCATCAGGCAGGTGTTGCGCAGGCGATCGGTTGGGCTGCGCCCGAATGTGCGTGCGGCGGCCAACAATCCGTCGACCTCCGTGACCTCAAGGGTTTTGGGCAAACGTTTTGCGCGGCCGGGGCCTTTGATCTGGATTGCGGGATTGTCACCGCGCCAACCTTCTTCGAAGGCGAACCTGTAGAGCTGCTTGATGGCGGAGAGCCGACGGGCACGGGTGGATTGGGCGAGGCCCTGGGCGTCACAGAAGAGCAGGTAGTCTTCGATGTCGGATTGAGAAAGCGTGGCCGGTTCGAGCGATTTTTTGGTGGCCCAGGTCACAAAGTCGCGCAGGTCGCGGGCGTAGGCCGATTGCGTATTTGGGGACGCGCCCAGCTCAGCAGCTTGCGCTTCCAGAAAAGTGGATATCCATTGCAACGTGTCGGCGGGCGCGGGCATAGGTCAGCCTCGGGTGTCCAGAAGTGCCACTTGAAGGGCGGCACGGCGGGCGGTGTCTTCCAGACCCACGGCGCGGAAGGTGGCGAGGGCCTCCGTCAGTGCCCCGAGATTGCCGGCGGCACCGTCGTCCATCAGTTCCATGGCGGTGAGCAGGCTTTCCCCCAATTGTCCGCGGGCGAGCATGGTGGAAATTTCCTGCGGCACACCTGCGTCGTGGAACGCGTCTGAAATGGCACGGTGTACCGGATCAGTGGGCGTGCGTGGAGGGGTGCCAAGCGCCAGTCCGGCGAGGAAGTCACGCGGGCCGGAGCGGGCGGCGCGCTCATAATCGGAGGATAAGAGCGCAATGTCGCGCGCCAGACGGGCGGTGACGCCTTGCAGGGGCAGCTGCAGAAGTTGCGGACCGTAGAGGCGGGCGAAAGGCACTTCGAGGTGCACCTGCTGCATGGCGGCCCAAGCTTGCGGCAAGGTGTCGGATACGTCGCGCGCGTCCTGTGAGGTCATGGCGCGGTCAAAGGCCTGAAGCGCAGCGACGCGGTCCCAGATCATGCCGGACGCAGAAGGGGAGCCTTCTGTGTAGATGCCCAGTAGGGCGTTTTCGTGCAAAGCAGAGGTGCGCGCGAGGCGTTCGGCGGCCTCAAGCTGGGCTTTCCAACCGGCAGTGTCGCGCAGGTCGGCATGCGCGTAAGGACGTGGCAGGCTGGCGGCGGTTTGGCCTTCGCCTATGGCCTCATACAGGCGGAATTTTAGCGGATCAGGGCCATTGGCGGCCACCAGAAGTGGCTCGCCTTCAAACAGTTCGGGATCAAGGAAACGCAGTAAGAGTGCGTCCATTTCCTCTGAAATCAGACCAAGGGCTTTGGCGGTATCGAGGGTCAGCGCTGCGGCTCGCCAGTCGCCAGCGCGGGCAGTGCAGAAAATGCGGGAGGCGTAGTCTGTTGCCAGATGTGGCGCGGCCATGAGCGCATCACAGGCGCGGGCCTCTTGGCCCAACAGCAGGGTCACGTCGAACCAACGTTTGAACAGCGGTGGCGTGTTTGGGCCAGCACGTTCCAGAAGCGCCTCGGCCTGTTCCAGCGCGCCCATTTCCACCAGTTTGTCGACGCGTGCCAAGAGCAGTTCGTTGGTCACACCGGTTTCGCGTGGGGCGTCGGCTTCGGCGAGCAACAGCGTGTAGAGCAATGCCTGCATGGCCGGCAAAACTTCCGGGCGTTGGGCATTCACCAGATCGGCCAACAAATCAGCGTCAGAGGCGGACCAGAGTGAGGCGGGAAGGCCAGTGACATTTGAGGGCAAAAGGCCCACCGCGTCTTGCGTTGATTCTGTCAGGGGGCTGACGTTGATGGCGGGGGTCGTGACGCCTTCAGATACCGGATCTTCATAGAGGGGCACCCCGATGTCCAGTGTCACGGTGGGCGTGCTGTCGAGCCAGTCGATTGCCGACAGTGGTGCGTCCTGCGCGTAAATGGGCGCTGTGCTCAGGAGGAGTGCGGTAACTGGGTAACGAAACAGATGGTGCACCTGATTATTGTCCCGTCAGTTCCAGTGGGATGCGTACCTCGGCCTGTGGGGCGGAGAAATCCGCGCCAAAGATCGGCCCGAGATAGGCGTAAGCCACCAGCGCAACAGCTGCCAAAACCACCAGAAACAACAAGGCTCGAAAGAGTCTGCCCATATTATCCTCAATTATCCTGCCTGTTTTTTTCAACTTATAACTGGCCTTTTGGACAAGATCACGTCATTCAATGCGCAAACCACACTTTTGGGCAAGGCTTAGCCGATTGCGGGCGTTTGATGAGCTATGATTTGAAGAAAACCGTTGTGTTTGTTGGCATGATGGGGGCGGGAAAAACCGCCGTTGGCAAGGCTTTGGCGGCCAAACTTAATGTACCTTTCATCGACTCTGATGCAGAGATTGTGAAGGCGGCCAATATGAGTATCGCTGAGATTTTTGAGCGAGACGGGGAAGCGTTTTTCCGCCTAAAGGAGAGTCAGGTGATTGCCCGGCTGCTGGAGGAGGAACGCTGCATTCTGTCGACCGGTGGTGGGGCCTATCTTGCGGAGGGCAATCGAGCCGAGATTTCCAAGCGCGGCGTGGCTGTTTGGCTGGATGCAGATGTGGACCTGCTGTGGAATCGTGTCAAACACAAAGACACCCGTCCGCTGTTGAGAACCGAAAACCCGCGCAAAACGCTGGAAGATATCTTTGAGGCGCGCGTGCCGCTTTATGGTCTGGCGGATGTGCCAGTAAAGGCGGAAGACGGGTTGAGCATTGAGGAAATGGCAGATCGGGTGGCGCAGGCGCTGTTGGACGCGCGCCCAGATGTTTTGACGGAGACGTAAGCCATGATGGAAACTGTGCATGTGGGCCTTGAGGGTCGGGAATACGACATTCACATCGGGCCGGGCTTGTTGGCACAATCTGGTGCGTTGATTGGGCCAATGCTGGCGCGCAAGCAGGTCTGTGTGGTGACGGATGAAAACGTCGCGGCGTTGCATTTGGAGACCTTACGCGATGGGCTGGCAGTGAATGGCATTGCCATGGAGGCGCTGGTGCTGCCTGCGGGCGAGAGCACCAAAAGCTGGGCCTATTTGGAGCAAACTGTTGAGTGGCTGCTGTCGCAACGCGTGGAGCGCAAGGACTTGGTGGTGGCGCTTGGCGGTGGCGTGATTGGTGACCTGACCGGGTTTGCAGCGGCCATTTTGCGCCGAGGCGTGGGCTTTGTGCAAATCCCGACCAGCCTGTTGGCGCAGGTGGACAGCTCGGTGGGCGGCAAGACCGGCATCAACAGCCCGTTGGGGAAAAACCTCGTTGGGGCGTTTCATCAGCCACGCTTGGTGCTGGCGGATATTGAAGTGTTGGGCACGCTGACGCCGCGAGATTTCCTGGCGGGGTATGGTGAGGTCGTGAAATACGGCATGCTCGGCGATGCCAATTTCTTTGAGTGGTTGGAGGCGCAGGGACCTGCCTTGGCCGCAGGCGATGAGGCGGCGCGGATTGCGGCGGTGAAGCGGTCCTGTGAGATGAAGGCCGATATTGTTATGCGCGATGAGACAGAGCAGGGGGATCGCGCCTTGCTCAATTTGGGGCACACGTTCTGTCACGCGCTGGAAGCAGCCACGGGATATGGCGACCGGTTGTTGCATGGTGAAGGTGTGGCCGTGGGTTGCGCGCTGGCGTTTGAATTGTCGATGCGGTTGGGGCTCTGTGCGCAGGAGGCGCCAAGCCGGGTGCGGGAACATTTGCGCGCTATGGGCATGAAGGTGGATCTCAAGGACATTGAGGGCGAGCTGCCAGATGCTGATGGGCTGCTGGACCTGATGGGGCAGGACAAGAAGGTTGTGGATGGTCAGTTACGCTTCATTTTGGCGCGCGGGATTGGCGAGGCCTTTGTGACCGCAGATGTGCCGCGTGATGTGGTGCGCCAGCTGCTGCAAGAAGAGCTGGCACGGCGGTAAGATTTCCGACTGTCGAAAAGAAAAGCCGACCCGCTGGGTCGGCTTTTTGCGTTACTTCGCAGCGATTTGCACCAGATTGGTGATCATGCGTGTGGCGCTGGCCATGTCCTGAACAGAGATCCATTCCAGCGGGCCATGGATTTCCATCATGCCGGTGTAGAGGTTCGGGCAGGGTACACCGAGTTCGGTGAGGCGGGAGCCGTCGGTGCCGCCGCGAATGGGTGCGGAGTCCGGCTCAAACCCTTCGGTGCGAATGGCCTCACGCGCGAGGTCCACCGGCGTCATGTCGTTTTCCAGCCAGTAGCGCATGTTGCGGTATTGCTTGCTGATCTCACAGGTCACTTTGGAGCCGGGGAAGTCGCCTTCCGCTTTGGCGCAGACCTTTTTAAGGCGCTCTGCCTGGGCTTCCAGATCATCCATCTCAAAGGCGCGCAGGATGAAACGCAGGGTGGTTTCGGAGCTGCCGCCGTCCTGCGCGTAGATATGGGTGAAACCTTCGCGTCCGGAGGTGGTTTCCGGAGTGGTGCCGGGCTCATCCAGATCAGCGACAATTTGTGCCGCCACATGCAGGGCGTTGGTAAGTTTGTCTTTGGCATACCCGGGGTGTGCGGAGGTGCCGGTGATGCTGACAACCGCGCCGTCGGCAGAGAACGTTTCATACTCCATGGTGCCGCGTTTGGCGCCATCCAGCGTATAGGCGAAGTCGACGCCGAAATCCGCGGGCAGGTCGGCGTGCACGCCTTTGCCGATCTCCTCATCCGGGGTAAAGGCGAGGCGGATTTTGCCATGTTTCAGGCCCGGCGTGGTCAGCAGATGCTCGGCCATGGTCATGATGATGGCAACACCGGCTTTGTCGTCGGCCCCCAGAAGTGTGAGGCCAGAGGCGGTGATGATGTCTTCACCTTCTTTGCCTTCGAGATAGGCGGAGGTCGATGGGTTCAGAACCAGATCAGGGTTGTCCGGATAGGTGATGTCGCTGCCGTCCCAATTGGCAATCACGCGGGGTTTCACACCGGTGGCGTTGAACTGTGGTGCGGTGTCGACGTGGGCGCAAAAGCCGATGGTGGGGGCCGTGTCCACTGTGGCGGGGACGGTGGCGAGTACCACGCCGTAGGAGGTCAGCTCCACATCTGACGCACCAATGCGCTCCAGTTCTGCGACCAGATGGCGGGAGACGTCGAGCTGGATGTCGGTAGATGGGATGCTGGTGGAATGCTCGTCTGATTGACTGTCGATGGCGCAATAGGTGACCAAGCGATCTGTGAGTTGCTGGTCAAACTGAGATGGGTCGGTCATGGCGGGCCTCGCTGAACAATCATTCATTTTGTAGACAGTGCGCAATTCTTTGACGGCTGTAAAGCAAAAGAGGCCGCCAAAGTGGCGACCTCTTTTTTGTAGTTCTTGAGTGCGATTTAGAACGGGATTTCGTCGTCCATGTCGCGGCTTGGGGCTGGGCCGCCCTGGTTGCCGCCACCGCCGCCACCGAAGTTGCCGCCGCCGCCTTGATCATAGCCACCGCCGTAGCCGCCACCGCCTTGGTCGTAGCCACCGCCGCCACCACCAAAGCCGCCGCCGTCACCACCGCCAGAACGGCCGTCGAGCATGGTCAGAACACCGTCAAAGCCTTGCAGGACCACTTCGGTGGAGTAACGGTCTTGGCCGGATTGGTCCTGCCATTTGCGGGTTTGCAATTTGCCTTCGATGTAAACCTTGGAGCCTTTGCGCAGGTACTGCTCGGCGATGCGCACGAGACCTTCCTGAAAAATGGCGACCGAGTGCCACTCGGTTTTCTCGCGACGTTCGCCGGTGTTGCGATCTTTCCAGGTTTCAGATGTGGCGATGCGCAGGTTGCAGACCTTGCCGCCATTCTGGAAGGAGCGCACCTCAGGGTCGCGACCCAGGTTGCCAATAAGGATTACTTTGTTCACCGATCCGGCCATGCGCCTATGTCTCCCACGGATTCTTTTTCTCGATTTGGGGCACCATACACCACTGCAGGGGCAGAATGGGAAGCGGTTTCTTGTGGATAAGATGCGATGAGAAAGCCGCTGTGCGCGCGGGATTTTGCCAAGTGTATCTCTCGGCTCTGGAAAATTCCCTTCAATTTGGTTAAGAAAACCGCAAAAGCAGGGTGGAGCAGGCGCACATGGCGCGCAGGATTTTGGGACTGGTGATTGGATTGGCCTTGGTTTCTGGGCCGGTGGCGGCGCAGAGCCTGTCTACCAAATCCAGTGCGCGGTTGTTTAAGAACCAGACAAAAGTGCTCGATGGGCGCGCGTCGGAACAGTATCGCAACTCTGTCCGCCTTAAACCCAAGCCGATTTATACGCCGTCCAAATGGGGTAATGGCAGCTATCAGGGCAAATACCGGGGGCCGTACTTGGCCATGGCGCAGGAGGCAGCGTTGTTGCATGGCGTGCCGGTGGATCTGTTCTTGAAGCTGGTGCAGCAGGAAAGCAATTGGAATGCCACGGCAAAGTCCCACAAAGGGGCCCTGGGGTTGGCGCAGTTGATGCCGCAGACCGCGCGGTTGCTGCGGGTGGATCCGCTTGATCCGCAACAAAACCTTGAAGGTGGGGCACGGTATTTGAAGCAGCAATATCAGAAGTTTGGCAGCTGGCGGTTGGCCCTAGCGGCCTATAACGCCGGGCCGGGCGCGGTGGAGAAATATGGCGGCGTGCCACCCTATGCCGAGACTCGCAACTATGTGCGGGTGATCTGGGGCGGTTAACCTCCTCGAATTTCTTAAGCTTTTAGACGCGGGCTTGTTTGCGGACCTGACTTGGGGCGGCGCCGAAGTGCTGTTGGCAGAAGCGCGTGAAATAGGCGGCGCTGCCAAATCCTAGAGAATCAGCCACACGATTGATCGGCAGGTCGCTGTCCAAGAGCAGGCTGCGGGCGCGGTGCTGAGTCATTTGCGAGAGCATTTCCGCGGCGGTAAGGCCAGCGGCCTGACGGCAGACGCGAGTCAGATGTGTCGGTGTGATGTCGAGCTGGTCCGCGTACCAAGCCATCGGGTGGCCGTTGGTGTATTCGGCAGCAAGAATGTCGCAGAATCGGCGGACAATCCGCTCGGATGCGCGTGTGGGTGGCGGCGGCCCAGCTTCTTGAAGGTCGCGGCGCAAGGCGACGGAGAGTAGGCGGGCGTGGGCATTGAGCGCTTCGGCCATGAAAGGACGTTGATCGTGCAGCTCCCGACGCAAGGCATCTAAAATGGCTGTGAATTCAGCCTGTTCCGTGCCGTCCTGCAACCGCAAGTGTTGGGCGCGATCCGGTAGCGTGACGCGGCCATCGTCCGGGATCAACATGGCGAGACCTTGCACCTGAAGGCCCAGCTCAAAGGCAAGAAGCTTGCCTGCTGGGACAAAGACCGCGTTGTGTGCGCCAAACCCGCGCCGCAGACCGTGCAACAGAACACGCCCCTGACCTCGGGTGGTCCAGAGCAGGATGTGGTGGCTTCGGACGTGGAGTTGTTCCAGCAGCCATGGCGCGCCTTTGGTCAGTCCGGCAAGGGTTTCGACACGAATTTGCGGTAAAGGCTGATCGGGCACGATGGGCCGCAGCTTGGGTTTCGGGTCCACAGCGGCAACCGGCTTGCGCGCGGGTCCGGCCATGCCGCTCATGCCGGGTTTGGTCATAAATGACGGGATATGTAAATTTTTATCGGCCATCTTGTGGCTGATTAAGCGCAGCATGTGCGATTCGGGCAAGTGCGGACTCTGGGTCTTTTGTCGCAAACTGGCGAAAATCTGCGTGGTTTAGAGGCTTGCGGGCGTGTAATGGTGCCAGGTTTTCATTTTGGAGCGGAACCACGTGCGCTGGCGTTTGGCAAACTGGCGTGTGGCGATTGTTGCCTGTTCGCGGGCGGTTTCAAGATCGATCTCGCCGCGCAGATGCGCAATCAACTCTGGCGCCCCAATGGCTTTTGCAGACAGATGTGTCGGGTCGTAGGTGGCAAGGTTCGCCTCGGCTTCCTCCAGCGCGCCTTGTTCCAGCATCAGGTTAAAACGGCGGGCGATGCGCGCATTGAGCCAGTCTTTGGGCACATCAAACACAATTGGCAGGGTGTCTGACAGCGGCAGGAGCGGTGGGGGTGTGTTGTCTTGCCAATCCGCCAAGGGTGTTCCGGTCGCGGTGAGCACTTCCCAAGCGCGCTGGACGCGCATGGGGTTTTGGCGGTCAATGCGGGCTGCGGTTTTTGTGTCCAGTTCGGCGAGCAAGACCTCAAAGCCTTCCTTGGCCACGCGGGCATTTGCCTCTTCGCGCAGCGCCGGAGGGGTGGCTGGGATCTCGGCTAATCCCTGCGTCAGGGCGGTGAAGTAGAGCCCGGTGCCGCCCACAACAATGGGGCGGGGGCCGCTGGTCAAAAGCGGTGCGACGTCGCGCAGCCAATGGCCAACGGAGTAGTCCGCATCATAGGGGACGTGGCCGTAAAGGAGGTGCGGCGCGATGGCCTCGTCTTCCTCTGGGGGGCGGGCGGTGAGAACGCGCCAGTTGTCAAACACCTGAATCGCATCGGCGTTTATGATGACGCCGCCGTGTTCCCGTGCGATCTGCAAAGCGAGGGCGCTCTTGCCGCTGGCGGTGGGGCCTGCGATCAGAACCGGTTGATCCGGGGCGATGGGCGGCAGCTGAGACATGAGAGAGACCTGACTTTGCGCTTACTTTTGTCGGTTATCCCCAACTCTCGCATTGAACCTGCGCGCGTTTTCCGACATTTTGCCCGCAATCCTAAAACGATGCGCAGATGGAGTGCAACATGAGCGACGACACCGTCCCCGCCGACGCAACCTTTAACCGTGTGATGTTGAAGATTTCCGGGGAGGCGTTGATGGGAGATCAGGGCTTTGGCCTGCATCCGCCCACAATTGAGCGTATCGCGAAGGAAGTGAAATCCGTCCACGACATGGGCGTTGAGATCTGCATGGTGATCGGCGGCGGGAACGTGTTTCGCGGGTTGTCCGGTGCGGCGCAGGGGATGGAGCGTACTACGGCTGATTACATGGGGATGTTGGCGACCGTGATGAACGCACTGGCAATGCAGAGCGCGTTGGAAGGGCTAGGCGTGTTCACCCGTGTGATCAGCGCGATCCGCATGGACGAGGTGGCTGAGCCGTATATTCGCCGTCGCGCGGTGCGCCACCTTGAGAAAAAGCGCGTGTGTATCTTTGCTGCTGGAACCGGCAACCCGTATTTCACTACTGACACGGCCGCGACCCTGCGCGCCAATGAGATGGCCTGTGAGGCGATCTTCATGGGCAAGAACGGCGTGGACGGCATCTATGACAAAGACCCGGCGGAGCATGACGATGCGGTGCGCTATGACGAGATCACCTATGATGAGGTGCTGGCCAAGCGACTGCGGGTGATGGATGCGAGCGCGATTGCGCTGGCGCGGGACAACAACCTGCCGCTGATTGTGTTCCCTTTGGACGAGCCGGGTGGGTTCAAAGGCATTCTGGCCGGTAAGGGCACCTATACAAAGGTTGTCTGATCCCGTTATGGTGATCGCAACCGCTTGAGGCGGTGCCTGATTGGCGCGCAACATGCGAAAAAGACAAAAGAAAACAGACAGAAGAAGAGAGCAATCTCATGTCCGAAGAGTTCGAACTTGATACCGACGATCTGACCCGCCGCATGGATGGCGCGATGGGTGCTTTGAAAACTGAATTTGCTTCGCTGCGTACAGGCCGCGCCTCGGCCACGATGCTGGAGCCGGTTATGGTGGAAGCCTATGGCTCCAAGACACCGATCAACCAGGTTGGCACCGTGAACGTGCCTGAGCCGCGCATGGTGACCATCAATGTATGGGACAAGTCGCTGGTGAGCGCGGTTGAGAAAGCGATCATGAATTCCGGTCTGGGTATCAACCCGCAGACCAACGGCACCATTGTGATGCTGCCTATTCCTGAGCTGAACGAAGAACGCCGGACCGAGCTGGCCCGTGTGGCGGCACAATATGCCGAGCATGCTCGTGTGGCTGTACGCAATGTGCGTCGTGATGGGATGGACACCATCAAGAAGGCCAAAGGCGACGGCATGTCTGAGGACGACCAGAAGCTTTGGGAAGCTGAAGTTCAGGAAATGACCGACAGTTACATCAAGCAGATCGACGCGGCGCTTGAGAACAAGCAATCCGAGATCATGCAGGTCTGATCAATATGGGTGACGAGATTCCCGCGACCGGCCCGCGGCATGTGGCCATTATTATGGATGGCAACGGCCGCTGGGCGCAGGCACGCGGTCGCCCGCGGTTATTTGGGCACCACGCTGGGGCAAAGCGCGTCAAAGAGATTGTGCGCGCGTGTAAGCCTTTGGGCGTGGAGTATTTGACGATTTTTGGGTTTTCGACCGAGAACTGGAAGCGCACGCAGGCGGAAGTCGCGGGCTTGATGAGCCTGTTTCGCCAGTACATCCGCAAGGAAGCCCGTGGGCTGAAGGCGGAAGGGGTGCGGGTGCGTTTTATCGGTGATCGTCCGCGTTTGGACGAAAAGCTGCGCGCCTTGATGGACGAGCTGGAAGAGCTCACAGCTGAAAACGACGAGGTGAACCTGACCATCGCGCTGAACTACGGTGGGCGTGATGAAGTGGCACGTGCCACGCAGCGGTTGGCGCAGGATGTGGCAGACGGCAAGCTTAAGCCCGAGGATGTGGGCGAGGAGACACTGCCGAAGTATCTGGACACCCATGTGTTGCCGGACCCGGACCTGGTCATTCGCACCAGCGGCGAGGCGCGGATTTCCAACTTCCTGCTGTGGCAATCGGCCTATGCCGAATATGAGTTTATCGACACACTCTGGCCGGATTTCTCCAAAGAAGAATTCCGCAAACTGGTGGATGCCTATGCAACACGCGACCGTCGGTTTGGCGCGGTGACAGTATGAGCGGCACAGCAGGTAAATGGGGCGATTTGCTGCCCCGAACCCTGTCAGCAGTGGTGCTGCTTGGCGTGGGGGGATTGGCGATCTGGCAAGGTGGATTTCTGTTCCACGAGTTTGTCGTGATCATCTGTGGCGGCATGGTCTGGGAGTTGACCCGCATGCTGTCTGGTGGTGATCAAAAAGTGTCTCTGTCCATGGGCGCTTTGGCCGCTGTGGTGCTGGCGCTGACCGACTTTGTGCCCGGGCAAGCGATCTTGCCAATGCTGCTTGCGGTGCCGCTGGCGGGCGCGGGACAGCTTAAGAAAGATCGAGCGATTTACGTTGCTTACGCGGCGGGGTTAATGTTGGCCTGCTACGGGCTGATTGTGCTGCGGGATGTGCGCGGGGCCTATTGGGTGCTATGGCTGGTGGCAGTTGTTGTGGCGACCGATGTGGCAGGGTATTTTGCAGGCCGCTTGATAGGCGGGCCGAAATTCTGGCCCAAGGTGAGCCCGAAAAAGACATGGTCTGGCACCATGGCAGGCTGGGTGGCTGCCGGATTGGTGGGCATGGCTTTTGGCGGTACGCCGCTGATCATATTGTCCGTGCTGACGGCGTTTGCGTCGCAGATGGGCGATGCTGCGGAAAGCGCGATCAAGCGCCATACTGGTATCAAGGACAGTTCCAACCTTATCCCTGGCCACGGCGGTTTGCTGGACCGGTTTGATGCGATGTTGGGTGCGGCGCTGTTGGTGCTGGTGCTTGGCGCGGTACTGGGGCTGCCTGCGACATGAGAAAAATCTCCATTTTTGGTGCGACCGGGTCGATTGGACAAAACACCATCGACCTGATCCGACGCGATCCTGAGAGCTATGACGTTGTGGCGCTGAGCGGGGGGCAAAACATTGCGCAGCTCGCTGCGGATGCGCGAGCATTGAACGCCGATATTGCGGTCACAGCGGATGAGTCGCGCCTTGACGAGCTGCGCGCGGCGTTGGAGGGCAGTGGTGTTGAGGCCGCTGCCGGTGCGATGGCGATCCGCGAGGCCGCAGCACGGCCAGCGGACTGGGTGATGAGTGCGATTGTTGGCGCCGCTGGGTTGGCACCTGGGTTGGTTGCGCTGCAGCAAGGCGCGACATTGGCGCTGGCGAACAAGGAATCCTTGGTCACGGCAGGGCAGTTGATCATGGGCACCGCAGAACACTACGGCGCGCGCATTCTGCCTGTGGACAGTGAGCATTCGGCGGTGTTCCAGGGCCTGATTGGCGAGGATATGGCCGCGGTGGAGCGGATCATCATCACCGCCAGCGGGGGCGCGTTCCGCGATTGGTCTCTGGAAGATATGGCGCGGGCCACGCCAGAGCAGGCGAGCAGCCATCCCAATTGGAATATGGGGCAACGGATCACCGTGGACAGCGCGTCGATGTTCAATAAAGCGCTTGAGGTCATTGAGACCAAAGAGTTTTTTGGCTGTGCGCATGAGCAGATCGAAGTGCTGGTGCATCCGGAATCTTTGGTGCATGCCTTGGTGGGCTTCAACGACGGCGCGTTGATGGCGCATGTAGGCCCGCCGGACATGCGGCATGCGATTGGATTTGCGCTGCACTGGCCGGAGCGCAAGACGTTGCCGGTGGAACGTTTGGATCTTGCCAAGATTGGCGCACTGCATTTCCGCGCGCCGGATTTGCAACGTTATCCTGCGTTGCGTCTGGCGCACGAGGTCTTGGAGCTTGGCGGGCACGCGGGGGCGATTTTCAACGCCGCCAAGGAGCGTGCGCTTGACGGGTTCCTAGATCACCGCATTGGCTTTCTGCAGATGGCTGAGGTTGTCGAAGAGGTTTTAGAACAGCTTTCTCCATCACATTGCCGCAAGAATGCCGAAATGACCCTTGATACGGTCATGGAAACCGACCATCTGGCTCGCAAGACGGCTGATAAGGTCATGCAAAAATTGGCATAACGCCCAACTAGAGGACGTGCATTTGGATATTTCATCGCTGATTTCGGGAATTGGCGGCGGCGGGTTGACCGTGCTGTGGTTTGTTGTGGCTCTGTCGATCATTGTCGCGATCCATGAATATGGGCACTACATCGTGGGCCGCTGGAGCGGGATTGGCGCGGATGTGTTCAGCCTTGGTTTTGGGCCGGTGATCTATTCGCGTTATGACAAACGCGGCACCAAATGGCAGATCGCGGCCATTCCACTGGGCGGATATGTGAAATTCAAAGGCGACGCCAATGCCGCAAGCGGCAAGGACGGCGAAGCCATGGCCGAAATGACCGAAGAAGAGCGGCGCCACACCATGCATGGCGCGCCACTGTGGGCGCGGGCGGCGACGGTGCTGGCGGGGCCGGTGTTCAACTTCATCCTGTCGATCATCATTTTCACCGGTGTGATGATGTTCAACGGTCAGATTGGTAGCAAGCTGATCGTGGGTGAAACCTGGGATTTGCCAGATGCGCCCTATGAGTTGCAGCAGGGCGATGTGGTGAAGGCGATCGCCGGGGCGGAGATACCTTCCTTTGATGATCCAGAAGCCTTTGACGTCTTTGCAGACGCGATGCCGAAAGAGCCGGTGCTGACCTATACGGTGGAGCGCGATGGTGAGACTTTGGACGTGTCCGGTCCGTTTCTATATCCGCCTATGGTGCAATCATTGGCGCCGCGGTCCGCGGCCTATAACGCTGGGCTTGAGGTGGGCGATGTTTTCACGGCAATTGATGGCGAACCAATCGTTGCGTTTTCACAGCTTAAAGAGGCCGTGGAGGGGGGCGACGGCCGGACCTTGGCGCTGTCGGTGTATCGGTCGGGCGTTGTCGATCAGTATGATCTGACACCTCGTCGCGTGGATGAACCGCAGCCGGACGGTGGTTTTGTAACCCATTGGCGGATTGGCATCAGTGGTGGGTTTGCGTTTGAACCTGCAACTGAGCAACTTCCCTTTGGCGCAGCGTTTATGGCCGGCGTTCGCCAAACCGGTCGTATCATGGAAGGATCCGTGAGCGGACTTTATCATATGATCACCGGCGCGATCAGCAGCTGTAATCTGTCCGGACCAGTGGGTATTGCACAGACGTCCAGCGCGATGGCGAGCCAAGGCGCACAGAGCTTCATTTGGTTCATTGCGGTGCTGTCCACTGCGATTGGACTGTTGAACCTGTTCCCGATCCCGATGCTGGATGGCGGACACCTGGTGTTTTACGCTTATGAGGCAGTGACCGGGAAGCCGCCGGCGGACGGTGTGCTGCGTATTCTGATGACGGCGGGGCTGGTGCTGGTGCTGAGCATGATGGTGTTTGGCCTCACCAACGATTTGTTCTGTCCGTAAACTTATAAATTGGGTGTGGGATTTGTCCCGCGCCCAATTTTCGCCCAATTCTCTGGCTAAGGTTAGCAGGTAGGTAAGAATTGGGTTTGGAACCATGCACACAATCGAAAGCGGATACCGCGCACTTGGTCTGTTGATTGATATCAACTGGGAGCGTTTGTTGTTTCCCGTGGCGATCATCGGTGGGTTGTCGCTCGGTTCTTACATTGGGACAGTGATCCTGAATGGCGGGCTCTACTAAGGTAATTCTGACTGGCGGCGGTCGGCCCACCACATTGTGTGGTGTTGACAGGCTAATCCGCTAGGGATGCTGATGCCACGCAAGGCGATTCTCTTTGTTTGAAGCCTATTGCGGTTTTGACATCAGCCCCCAGACCCGATAGTCACAATCCAACTGGGATGTACTGCGGAGTTTGGGAATGACCAAACAATCGAAGGCTTTGGCGATTGCCAAAGACGGGGGAGAGGCGCAGAGTGGACGCCTTATATTAGCGTTTTTCTTTGTGATTTTTGCGTTTTTGCTGGCGTTGCCCACATTTGGGCACGCGCAAACGTACAATTTCAACACCGTCCGGGTGGAAGGCAACCAGCGTATCGAAGCCGCTGCCGTGGCAAACTATGCTGCGATTCCACGCGGCACAGCGGTGACCGCCGGTCAGGTCAATGCAGCCTATCAGCGTGTGCTTGCGAGCGGCTTGTTTGAAACTGTGGAATTGGTACCAAGCGGTAGCACCCTGATTATCAAGGTCACAGAGTATCCGACGATCAACCGGATTAGTTTTGAGGGTAACAAACGTCTGAAAGACGAAGCCTTGCAACAGTTGGTGGAATCGGAGTCCCGACGGGTTCTGAACCCTGCGGTTGCCGAGCGCGACGCTGCTCGTATCACTCAGGCTTATGCCGAAGCCGGACGACTGGCGGCGCGGGTCAACACCCGTGTGATCCGTCGTAGCGACAACCGTGCGGACCTTGTGTTTGAAGTGTTTGAAGGCGGTGTGGTCGAGATCGAGCGGATAGGCTTTGTTGGCAACCGGAACTACAGCGACAACCGTTTGCGCCGGGTACTTGGCACGAAACAGGCGGGGCTTTTGCGCGCGTTTTTCAAGCAAGATACGTTTGTGAATGATCGTATCGAGTTCGACAAGCAAGTGTTGCGCGACTTCTATTTGTCGCGTGGTTACGTAGATTTCCGGACGCTGAGCGTCAACGCGGAATTGTCGCGGGAGCGCGATGGGTATTTTGTCACCTTCAATGTTGAGGAAGGGCAGCAGTTCAAGTTTGGCAACATCACCGCGACGAGCGAGATTGATGGGTTGGATGCCCAAGAGTACCTGGACACGTTGCGCTTGAAAAATGGCGTCGTCTATTCTCCTACGCTTGTTGAAAATTCGATTGCACGCATGGAGCGTTTTGGTCTGAAGCAGGGACAAGACTTTCTGCGTGTTGACCCACGTATCACACGGAATGACCGGGATCTGACGCTGGATGTCGAGTTTGTCATCTCCAAAGGGCCGAAAATCTTTGTTGAGCGCATTGATATCGAGGGCAACACCACGACGTTGGATAAGGTTATCCGTAACCAGTTCCGTATCGTGGAGGGCGACCCTTTCAACCCTCGCGAAATCCGTGAGAGTGCAGAACGTATTCGTGCCTTGGGCTTCTTTGCGGTTGCAGATGTTAACGCGCGCGAAGGCAGCACGCCGGGTCAGGTGATCGTGGATGTGGATGTGGAAGAGCAGCCCACCGGCTCTCTGGCGCTTGGCGGTACTTATTCGACAAACGATGGTATCGGGATTGTTGTGCGGTTTAGCGAAAGCAACTTCTTGGGGCGTGGACAAAACTTTGGTTTGTCTTTCTCGACATCATCAGACATCAAAGACTATAGCCTGTCGTTCGCGGAGCCCGCGTTCTTGGGCCGCAATCTGACTGCGGGATTTGGCTTGTTTTATAAAGAGTTCGAGCCTGGTGAGGCGCGTTTCACAAACACTGTTGGACAATTTGCCCCATATCTCGGCTTTGAACTCGGTGAGTATTCTAGCATGCGCTTGCGTTATACGTTGGAACGCTCCGGTATGGAGGTAGCAGCCGCTGAAGCCATCGATCCAAATACGATTATTGAGCAGGAAGCGTCGCGCGGCGAAATCTGGAAAAGCTCGGTTGGGTATACGTACCGGTATGATACGCGCCGTCGGGGTCTTGATCCGACGCGGGGGTATCTGTTTGAGTTTGGGCAGGACTTTGGCGGTCTTGGCGGTGACTATACTTTTGTGTCCACCACCGCACGCGCCGTTGCGGAAGCCAAGGTGTGGCATGAAGAAGTGACGTTGCGGGCGACCCTACAAGGTGGTGCGCTGTATTCGCCGGACGGAGACAGCCGGATTGACGATCGTTACATCGTGTCTAACCGCAACATTCGTGGCTTTGAGCCCTATGGTATCGGTCCAAGAGAACGGGCCGCTGACGGATCTTTTGACGACGCATTGGGCGGCAAATATTATGCCTCGGCGCGGTTTGAAGCGGAGTTCCCGCTGGGCTTGCCTGAAGAACTCGGTATCACCGGTGGTCTTTTCTACGACGTCGGTTCTCTTTGGGGGTTGGACAACACCAGCGGTGTCGGTGAGGTTCTGTATGAAGATTTCAGGTTGCGCCACGTTGTCGGTGCCTCGATCTTTTGGACCACGCCTATCGGTCCTTTGCGGTTCAACTTTACCAAAGCGCTGCAAAAAGAAGAGTTCGACCGAGACCAGAGTTTCGACTTTACCATCAGTGCGCAGTTCTGATCTGATATGGGCCGGCGTGTACTTCGCTTAGTCCTTTTGGCTGGGGCGCTTTGGAGCGCCCCGTTTGCTTGGGCACAAGACATTCAGCTTCCGCAATCGCCGATTTTGACCGTAGACAGCGAAGCATTGTTTAGCCAGTCGACGTTTGGGCGCCAGGTGGCGCAGGAATTGGCCGCCGAGGAATCGGTTCTGCTGGCAGAAAACCGTCGCATCCAAGCTGAGCTGACGGAAGAAGAACGGGTGCTTACTGAAAAACGCAGTGAAATGGAGCCGGACGCGTTTCGTGCGGTGGCGGAAGCATTTGACGCCCGCGTCGTGCAAATACGTAGTGAGCAGGATGCCAAAGCGGCCAACCTCGAGCAGCGCCGTCTTCAAGAGCAAGAAGCGTTTATTCGTGTTGCTAGCCCAATTTTGACCAAGCTGATGCAGGATGCTGGGGCCAGTGTGATCCTGGAGCGGCGCGAAGTGCTGTTGGGAGATCCTGCGGTGGATGTCACTGCGATTGCCATTGAGCGTTTAAACAAAGCGTTGGGGGACGGAGCCGTTTCAGATGCGGTTCCAGAAGACGAGTGACGCGTGATCACCAGAGCATTTTGCGTGACATAGCAAGCCATTGACTGTGGTCGGGTGCTTGCTCCTTGGGGCGCAGGTTGTTAGGGCTAAGATCAAAGTCTTAGGCCGCATGAGGAGCAAACTATGTCCGAAGATCTCAAAAGCGCCGATATCGAGCTGATTCAACGGCTCATTCCGCATCGTTATCCGTTCCTGCTGGTCGACAAAGTGGTTGATATTGATGGCTATCAATCGGCCAAAGGCATCAAAATGGTCACAATGAATGAGCCGCATTTTCAGGGACACTTCCCTAAAAAGCCGATCATGCCGGGCGTAACCATTGTTGAAGCCATGGCGCAGACCTCCGCTATCATGGTGGGCGTGGCGCTGGACTTGGCGGACAAAGACCTGCTGGTCTACTTCATGGGCATCGACAAATGTAAGTTCCGTCGCATGGTTGTCCCAGGCGACGTGCTTGAGATGAAGGTTGAGACCACGCGGGGTAAGCCGGGTGGCAAGGTCTGGAAATTTGCAGGCACCGCTACGGTTGACGGTGAGGTGGCTTGTGAAGTTGAATTCACCGCAATGATGGACCTGCCTAAGGAGTAAGGCTGATGGCAGTTTCTGCACAGGCAGAGGTGCACGCCTCCGCGGTGATTGAAGACGGTGCGGTTGTCGCGGATGGCTGCGTCGTAGGTCCGTTTTGTGTGGTGGGGCCACAGGTCGTTCTGCACAAGGGGGTGGAACTGAAGTCTCATGTGGTGGTGACCGGCGACACAGAGATCGGCGCGGACACTGTGGTGTTCAGCTTTGCCGTGATTGGTGAGGTCCCGCAGGATCTGAAGTTTGGTGGAGAAAAGACCAAGCTTATCATCGGCGCGCGCAACCGCATTCGCGAGCACGTCACAATGAACAGCGGCACCGAGGGCGGTGGCGGTGTGACCCGTGTGGGGGACGACGGGTTGTTCATGGCAGGCTGTCACATCGCGCATGATGCGCAGATCGGTAACAACGTGATTGTTGTGAACTCCGCAGCCGTTGCAGGACACTGTGTCATTGAGGATGATGTGATCATTGGCGGGCTATGTGGCATTCACCAATGGGTGCGTATTGGCCGCGGCGCCATCATTGGCGCGGTCAGCATGGTGACCAATGACGTGATCCCCTACGGTTTGGTACAGGGGCCGCGTGGGGAGTTGGACGGGTTGAACCTTGTTGGTCTGAAGCGTCGCGGCGTGGCGCGTTCGGACATCACAGCTTTGCGGGCCGCGTTTCAGATGCTGGCGCAAGGCGAAGGCGCGTTTCAGGCGCGAGCGAAACGCTTGGGCGAGGAAACTGACAGCGATTACGTGCAAGAGATCGTGGCCTTTATCATGGGCGACACGGACCGTTCTTTCCTGACACCGAGGTAATCCCATGAGCCGACTGGCGATTTTGTGCGGCGGCGGTAGCCTGCCAGTGGCGTTGGCAGCGGCGCATCCGGATGCGATGTGTGTCGTGTTTGAGGGCGTGGCGCATGACATGCCGGGCGAGGTTCACGCCCATCGCTTTGAGAAAATGGGTGGGTTATTTGAGGCTTTGAAGGCTGGCGGCGTGACCCGGCTTGTGATGGCGGGCGGTTTGGGCCGTCCGGCGCTGAACCCGGCGGAGTTTGACGCCGGGATGTTGGCGATTGCGCCACGTCTGTTGCCTGCGTTGCAAGGTGGCGATGACGCGATCCTGCGGTTGATCATTGCTGTTTTTGAAGAGCAGGGCTTTGAGGTCGTGGGCGCGCATGAGTTGCTTGATGGGCTGACGGCGGAGGAAGGTCTGCTGGCTGGTCCTGAGCCGTCTGAGCAAGCTTTGCAGGATGCCAGCCGCGCGGCGGATATTCTGTTGGCGCTGTCGCCGCTGGACGTGGGGCAGGGGGCCGTTGTGGCCGCAGGTCTCGCGTTGGGCGTTGAGACGCTGCAAGGCACCGACGCAATGCTGCGGTTTGTGGCGGAGACACCTGACCATTTGCGGCGCGGCAAAGGTGTTTTCCTGAAGGCACCTAAGCGGGGTCAGGACTTGCGGGTCGATATGCCAGCGATTGGGCCGGACACTGTGCGGGCCGCGGCCAAAGCGGGCGTGGAAGGCATCGTGGTTTCCGCTGGACGTGTTGTTGTTCTGGATCGGCCAAAGACTTTGGCCGCTCTGGAGGACACGGGGCTGTTCCTGTTGTCGCGGGTGATCTGATGAAAGTGTTTCTGGTCGCAGGCGAGTTGTCGGGCGACCGACTTGGCGGGGCGCTCATGGAAGGGCTGCGCCAATTGGTGCCAGATGTGGCGTTCGCAGGCGTTGGCGGGCCGCTGATGGCTGCGCAGGGGCTTGAGAGCCTGTTTCCGATGGATGAATTGAGTGTGATGGGCATTGCCGAGGTGCTGCCCAAATACCGTCATCTGGTGAAACGTATGCATCAGACGGCGGATGCGGCGCTGGACTGGCAGCCGGATGTCATTGTGACCATCGATAGCCCGGATTTCTGTCTGCGCGTGGCGCGGGAAGTGAAAGCCAAGAGTGACTTGCGTTGTGTGCATTATGTGGCGCCATCGGTCTGGGCCTGGAGGCCCAAGCGGGCCGAGAAAATGGCTAAACATGTGGATCAGGTGCTGGCGCTGCTGCCGTTTGAGCCGCCTTACATGGAGGCCGTTGGCCTGCGGTGTGATTTTGTTGGGCATCCGGTGGTGACTGAGCCTGTGGCAACTGAGACCGAGGTTGCAGCGTTCCGCGAGAAACATGGCATTGGTGATGCGCCTTTGCTGTTGGCTTTGCCGGGATCGCGGCGCGGCGAGGTTGGACGATTGACGCCGACTTTCGGGGAAGTGGTTGCGCGCTTGGTACGGCAGAAACCTGACCTGAAGGTGGTTGTACCGGCGGCTGCGCCGGTGGCGGATCTTGTGAAAGAGTTGGTAGCGGGTTGGAAAGTGGCTCCGATTGTGTTGGACCCCAACGAGATGGATGCGGACACAGCGCAGGCGGAAAAACGGGCGGCGTTTAAGGCAGCGGATGTGGCCTTGGCGGCGTCTGGCACAGTGTCGCTTGAGCTTGCAGCGAGTGATACGCCGATGGTCATTGGCTACGACATGAATTGGATCAGCTGGCAAATCATGAGCCGCATGGCGTTGATTGACACAGTGACGCTTGCAAATCTCGTGGCGGAAAGCCGGACTGTGCCGGAGTTTTTGGGGCCGGCGTTTCAGGCCGAAGAGATTGCGCCAGCTATTTTGCGGGTTTTGGAAGATGCCTCCGAACAACGGGCTGCTATGGCGTTGACCATGGATCGTTTGGGGCGGGGGCAAGAGTTCCCGGGGCTGCGTGCGGCGCGGGCTGTGCTGGATGGGCTTCAAACATGATTGATGAGCTTGGCATTGCGCTGTCGGCAATGACTGCGCATGTGGCCACCAATCTTGACAACCTTGCCATCATGGTAGGGCTGATCTTGACCGTGGGGCAACTGCGCACGCTGAGTGGCTATCTGATCGCGCAGGGGATCATGCTCTCGGCGGCGGTGTTTGTGTCAGCAGGGCTGGAAACCGGTTTGCCGCATCAGGTGGGCTACCTTGGATTTATTCCAATCGGGTTAGGCGTTTACGCGTTGGCCGCGCGGTTCTTGGGCAAAGAGAGCTCGACTGCAGAGCAGGTGTCCAAGTCACATGTGCTGGCGATTGTCGCGCTATTTCTAAGTGTGTCGTTTGACAGCTTTGCGGTGTTCACACCGTTGCTGGCAGACTCCGGGCCAAACTACACGCTGCCGATCCTGATTGGGGCAGGGACTTCTGCGGTTGGGTTGGCCTTTGGGGGCGCGGCCTTGGCTGCAATGGCGCCAGCAAAAGTGTCTCGGATTGAGCGGCTGGATTGGCTGGCGCCTTACGTGATGATCGCGATCGGGCTTTATGTGGTGATCAACACCGGCACAGACATCACCTAATGTTGGCGCGGTTTAGTAACCGCGCCAGATCCAGCCACCGCCATAGATGCGGGAGCTTTCGTTGTCATAAAACACGCAGGCCTGGCCAGGGGAGACGCCTTCCTCTGGTGTCAGAAGCTCAACTTCAGCCGTGTCTGGTCCGGTGGGACGAATAATGGCTTCGCGTGGCGGACGCGTGGAGCGCACTTTCACTGCCATGTGCCATTCTTCGCGGCTTTCAAACGGCTCGTCGCCCAACCAGTTGATCTCGCGCACCGGAACGATGCGGGTCGACAACATCTCTTTGGGGCCAACGATGACCTGCTTTTTGTCTACGTCGAGCTTCACCACGTAAAGCGGCGTGCTGAGCCCGCCGATGCCAAGACCACGGCGCTGGCCAATGGTGTAGTGGATGACGCCGTTGTGTTGGCCAAGCACGTTGCCGTCCGGATCGACAATGTCGCCGGGTTCCGCTGCGCCGGGGCGCAGTTTCTCGATCACGCTGGCATAGTCACCGTTGGGCACAAAGCAGATGTCCTGACTGTCAGGTTTATCCGCCACGGCCAGGCCGTACTCCGCGGCCAAGGCACGGGTGGCGTCTTTGTTGGGCAGGTGGCCCAGCGGGAAGCGCAGATAGTCGAGCTGCTCCGGCGTGGTGGAGAACAGGAAGTAGCTTTGATCGCGACGGGCATCGGCTGCGGAGTGCAGCTCTGCGCCGTTGTCACCCATTTTGCGCTGGATGTAGTGGCCGGTGGCCATGCAGTCAGCGTCCAAGTCTTTCGCGGTTTCCAGCAAGTCTTTGAACTTCACGCGTTCGTTGCAGCGGATGCAGGGCACAGGTGTGGCCCCCCCCAGGTAGCTGTCGGCAAACTCATCGATCACTGCATCCTGGAAGATGTTTTCGTAGTCCAAAACGTAATGCGGGAAGCCTTTTTCCTCGGCCACGCGGCGAGCATCATGGATGTCGATACCCGCACAGCAGGCACCCTTCTTGGCGAGCGCGGCACCGTGATCGTACAGCTGCAGGGTCACGCCGACCACGTCGTAGCCTTCATCCGCCAGTTGGGCGGCGACCACGGAACTGTCGACGCCGCCTGACATGGCGACGACCACACGGGTTTCGGACGGTGGCTTGGCAAAGCCTAGCGAATTAAGGGGCGTGTCGCCATCAAGCGGCATGGTGAGTCTCTCCGGGTCAGAAGTCCACGAGAATATAGGAAAATCTTAGATACTCTCAAGGGCGGCTTTAGGGCCTCGTTAAGTCCCTTAGGCGAATATTTTCCCATTCAAAAGGACGAGCGAAATGTTTCTGAAAAAAGTGGAAGGCCCAAGATGTGTGACACTGTCCGATGGACAGGTGATGACGCGTGCCGACTTGCCCCCAGCCAAGACCAAGCGATGGGTGGCATCCCGCAAAGCAGCCGTGGTGCGCGGCGTGGCTTATGGCCTCATAACCAAGCGGGAAGCCCTTGAAATATATAGCCTAAGTGAAGATGAGTTCAATGAATGGGTGACTGCGGTGTCGACCCACGGAACCGAGGCGCTCAAAGCGACAGCCGTTCAAAAATATCGCTAAATCTAGCAATCTCTGTTAACCTTCCTAAATCGGTAACTAGTCGTTAACCTTTAATCGTTAAGGTTAACGACAGTAACCCTCCAATGTAAGGAAGCCGAACCAATGAGAGTGCTGCTGGTCGAAGACGATCCTACAACATCCAAAAGCATCGAAATGATGCTGACCCATGCCAACCTGAATGTCTATGCCACCGATCTGGGGGAAGAGGGCATCGATTTGGCGAAGCTTTACGATTACGACCTTATTTTGCTGGACCTTGGCCTGCCGGATATGACCGGCCACGAGGTTCTGCGTCAGCTGCGCACCTCGCGTATCGACACCCCAATTCTGATCCTGTCGGGTGCGGATGACACTGAAAGCAAGCTGAAAGGCTTTGGCTACGGTGCGGACGATTACCTGACCAAACCGTTCCACCGTGAAGAACTGGTGGCGCGTATTCACGCCATTATCCGTCGCTCCAAAGGTCACTCCCAGTCGGTTATTAAGACCGGCCAGATTAACGTAAACCTGGACGCGAAGACGGTTGAGGTTGAAGGCAAGCCTGTGCATCTGACCGGCAAAGAGTACCAGATGCTGGAGCTGCTGTCCCTGCGCAAGGGCACCACGCTGACCAAAGAGATGTTCCTGAACCACCTCTATGGCGGTATGGACGAGCCGGAACTGAAAATCATCGACGTGTTTATCTGTAAGCTGCGTAAGAAGCTTTCTGAGGCCACCGGTGGTGAAAACTACATCGAGACCGTTTGGGGACGTGGTTACGTACTGCGCGATCCAGAGCCGGTTGCTGGCTCTGACGATCAGGTGGCGATGCGCGCTTAAGGCGCTTGCGACCTCTGGACGTTGACGGTTGTCAGCCCTATTGCTTGGGAGGGTAGAATAGGGAGGCGACCGTGGCCGAAGAGATTGCTGTCACAGATATGACTGTAGATCAGGCGCGCGAGGCCCTCGCGCGCCTTTCTGCGTTGCTGGGCCAGGCGAATCGCGATTACCACGGGGCCGATGCACCGACGATTTCGGATGCGGAATATGACCGTCTCAAACGGCGCAACGCGGAAATTGAAGCGAAGTTTCCGGAGTTGAAACGCGAAGACAGCCCAACCGAGCAGGTGGGGGCGGCGCCTTCTGACGGTTTTGGCAAGATCGTGCATAAGGTCGCCATGCTGAGCCTTGGCAATGCCTTCGAAGATCAGGATGTGGCGGATTTTGATGAACGCATTCGCAAGTATCTCGGCATGGGCAGTGAGCCACTTGCCTTTACCGCAGAGCCGAAGATTGACGGGTTAAGCCTCTCTATCCGTTATGAAAATGGCGAGATGGTCTATGCGGCAACCCGCGGCGATGGCAGCACAGGCGAAGATGTTACCGCCAATGCGCGCACGATTGCGGATATTCCCCAGAGCATTTCCAACGCGCCAGCCGTGCTGGAAGTGCGTGGCGAAGTCTATATGAGCCATGCCGATTTTGAGTCGCTAAACGCCCGGATTGCGGAAGAAAACGAGCGGCTTGAGGCGGCGGGCAAGAAACCAAAGACGGTGTTTGCCAACCCGCGCAATGCTGCGGCGGGTAGCCTGAGGCAGCTGGATGCGCAGATCACACGTGAGCGGCCGCTGAAGTTTTTTGCCTATGCCTGGGGGGAGGTGTCCGAGCCTTTGTCGGACACGCAGATGGGGGCGATATCTCGGTTTCAAGATTTTGGATTTGTCGTCAATGATCTCACCAAGATCTGTGACAGCCCGGATGCGTTGATCTCCCACTACAAGATGATCGAAGAGCGCCGCGCAACGCTGGGCTACGACATCGACGGGGTGGTTTATAAGGTCAACGATCTGGCGTTGCAGGAGCGGCTGGGGTTCCGCTCCACCACACCGCGTTGGGCGATTGCGCATAAGTTCCCCGCAGAGCTGGCCTGGACGCGGTTGGAAGCGATCGACATTCAGGTGGGCCGTACGGGCGCGTTGAGCCCGGTGGCGCGGCTGGCGCCGGTCACCGTGGGCGGCGTGGTGGTTAGCAATGCGACCTTGCATAACGAGGACTACATCGCCGGGCGGGATAGCAAAGGCGCAACCATTCGTGATGGTAAGGACATCCGCGAGGGAGATTGGGTGCAGGTCTATCGCGCTGGCGATGTGATCCCGAAGGTGGCGGATGTGGACTTGTCCAAGCGCCCGGATGGCGCAGGGCCTTATGTGTTCCTAGAGCAGTGTCCCGTATGTGGATCGCCGGCCGTGCGTGAAGAAGGTGACGCCGTGCGGTATTGCACCGGCGGCTTGATTTGTGCGGCGCAAGCCGTTGAAAAGTTAAAGCATTTTGTTGCACGTAAGGCGTTGGATATCGAAGGTTTGGGCACAAAGCAGATTGAGATGTTTTATGAGGATCCCGATCTGCCGATCAAAACGCCTGCGGATATTTTTACGCTTGCCGCACGGGATGGCGCGAACCTGACCAAGCTTGCGAACCGCAAAGGCTGGAAAGACAAGAGTGTGGCCAATCTCTTTGCCGCGATTGAGGACAAGCGCGAGATTGCCTTTGCGCGGCTGCTGTTTGGTCTCGGCATTCGGCATGTGGGGGAAACGGCCGCCAAGGATTTGGCGCTGCATTACCTGACGTGGGACGACATGGCGGCCGCGGCAGAAAAGGCGCGCCCTGCGGCATTGGCGTGGCGGGCGGCGGACTTGGCGGAAGACCGAGAGCGAGCAGCGGCGCACGCTGAAGGGCGTCGGGCAAAGGTCAAGGAAAGTCGGGACGCGGCTATGGCGGCACATGATGTGTCTGCTGAGGCTCAAGCGGCCTGGGATGATCTGACTGGTATCGATGGTATCGGCGCGGCTGTTGGCCTTTCTCTAACAGATGCTTTCGCCAACGAGCGTGAGCGGGGAGAGATAGACCGACTGGTGGGGATGCTAACCGTCGTGTCGCCGGATGCGCCAACGCAAGACAGCCCGGTTGCGGGCAAGACTGTGGTCTTCACCGGTTCTTTGGAAAAAATGACGCGGGCGGAGGCGAAGGCCCGGGCGGAAAGCCTAGGAGCCAAAGTATCTGGTTCCGTGAGCAAGAAGACCGACTTGTTGGTGGCGGGCCCCGGCGCGGGCAGCAAGGCCAAGAAGGCGGCAGATTTGGGCATTGAGACCATCGATGAAGATGGCTGGCTGGCACTGATCGAGGGGCTATGAGCGGACGTCCCGAGCTTCTGTTTCCGCTGTTTGCGGATGTGACAAAACTGGACGGTGTTGGGCCTAAAACAGCCCAGCACCTTGAACAGATTGATGTCACAAAGCCGCGTGACCTATTGTTTTTGCTGCCTTATTCTGGAATTGATCGCGGACTGAAGATCTCGGTGAATGAGGCCGAGCTGCCCGGTGTGGTGACCACGCAGGTGCTGGTTGGGGCGCATCGCGCGCCGCGCAATCGGGGCGGGGCATACCGGATCACGGTGCAGGACGCGTTGACGTCGTTTCAGGTCGTGTTTTTTCACGCGCGCGGCGAATACCTGAAGAAAATCCTGCCGGAAGGCGCGCGGCGCGTGGTGTCGGGCAAAGTTGAGCTGTTTGACGGTGTCGCGCAGATGGTGCACCCGGAATATGTGGTGGCGCCGGATGAAGCTGACGAAATCCCAGCGTTTGAACCGGTCTATCCGCTGACGCATGGGGTGACGCAGAAAACCATGGTGAAGGCGGTGCGCTCTGCGTTGGATCGCGCGCCGGAGATGGCGGAGTGGATTGATCCGTCGCAGAAGGACAAGGCGAAGTGGCCTAATTGGCGCGAGGCGATGGAGTTGGTGCATCGGCCTGAAGCTTTGGAGCAGGTGTCGCCGAACCATCCGGCGCGTGAGCGGCTGGCCTACGATGAGTTTCTGGCGCATCAGCTGACGTTGGCGCTGGCGCGAAGCCAGTTGCAGCGCGCCAAAGGCGTGATTTCAGAGCAGACTGGGGTGTTGCAGGCCAAGGTGCGGGCTGCGTTGCCCTATAGCCCAACGGGCGCGCAAGAGCGCGCGATTGAGGCGATTGCGCGGGATATGGCGACCGATCAGCGGATGAACCGGCTGCTGCAAGGCGATGTGGGGGCGGGGAAGACGCTGGTGGCCTTTATGGCGTTGCTTGTTGCTGTAGAGGCTGGCGGGCAAGGCGTGATGATGGCCCCAACCGAGATTTTGGCGCGGCAACATATGGCGGGGCTTCAGCCTCTGGCGGAAAGTGCCGGGGTTGTGGTCGAGGTTTTGACCGGGCGCGACAAAGGCAAAGAGCGTCGTGCCAAGCTGGAGGCGCTGGCGCGGGGCGACATTCACATTCTGGTTGGGACACATGCGGTCTTCCAGGAAGATGTGCATTTTGCCGATCTGCGGCTGGCCATCATCGACGAGCAGCACCGATTTGGGGTGCGCCAGCGGTTGGAACTGGGCAAAAAAGGTGAGGGCGCGGATGTGTTGGTGATGACCGCCACGCCAATCCCGCGCTCGCTGGCTTTGGCGCAATATGGCGACATGGATGTGTCGGTGCTGGACGAAAAGCCACCAGGGCGGCAGCCGATCACCACGGCGCTGGTCTCCACGGACCGGCTGGATGAGGTGGTGGAAAAGCTGCGCAAAGCAGTGGCTGAGGGAAAGCAGGCCTATTGGGTTTGTCCGCTGGTCGAGGAGAGCGAGCGGGTGGATTACACCGCGGCGGATGCGCGGTTTAAAGCGCTGCGCAGCGCGCTTGGCGAAGGTGTGTGCGGGCTTGTGCATGGGCAGATGCCGCCAGAGGAAAAAGACGCGGCCATGGCGGCGTTTCAGGCGGGGGATACGCAGGTTTTGGTGGCCACCACGGTCATCGAAGTTGGTGTGGATGTGCCTAATGCGACCATCATGGTGATTGAGCGCGCAGAGGCCTTTGGCTTGGCGCAGTTGCATCAGTTGCGCGGGCGCGTGGGGCGGGGCTCACAGGCGTCGACCTGCTTGCTGATGTATCAGGCGCCGTTGTCAGAAGGTGGGGAAAAACGGCTCAAAACTCTGCGTGAGAGTGAAGACGGATTCGTGATTGCGGAGACCGATTTGGAAATGCGTGGAGCGGGCGATTTGATTGGCACGGCGCAGTCGGGTCTGCCGCGGTTCCGGATTGCGGATGTGGAGACACAGGCGAGCCTGATGGCGGTGGCGCAGACCGACGCCCGCAAGCTTTTGCATGATGATCCAACATTGGAAAGCGACCGCGGGCAGGCTGCGCGTGTTCTTTTGTGGCTGATGGAACAGGATCAGGCGATCCGTTTGATTTCAGTGGGTTAGGCGGCGTCTAATCCTAAAATTCCCTTAACGTTCTCAAATGTTCTCAAAAAGTTCTTTACTCGACTCGCGCAATATGAGAACAAAGTGGCAACAAGACTGAAGGGAAGGAGACCCACCATGATGCAGCAAATCAAATCCGTTGTGCGCAACTCTGGCGACACGCTTTTGCAGGATGCTGTAGGCGGGGTGGCTTTGGTGATCATGCTGGTGCTTGCGCTGCATGTCCCCGGTTTTGTGTGAACTTTGATGTGACTTTTGTGTTTGTACCAGTGTGACGAGGTGAGTCTGTTCTAATTCTGCCTGCGAATTCGTGCCGGTCTGTCCGCGCATCTGTCCCCATTTGATGCGTCCTGACTGATACTGCCTGTTCATAGTCCTCTTGGGGGTCTGCCTCCCCCTAAGTCGGATGGCCCGGGTCCCACGCGAAAACCGCTTGCGCTTGCCGTCGCCTTCCATTGCGAAGTGCGGCGGCTTTTTTTGTTCTGAGCTGGAGCAAACGAAAAGCCGCGCTGGAATGGCGCGGCTTACAGACCTTTGAGTCGTTGCGGCTTGAAGGAGTTTAGGCGCAGTTGGCTTGTTCAGCAGCGTCAAAGGCCTCGGCTGTGGCATCCAGGGCCAGCATGATGGACGCGTGACGATTTTTGTAATCCCGTGCCGGGCGCAATACTTCAAGCCCGTCAAACGGCGCAGGTGGCGTTGGACCGTCTTCTTTCAACATAGCTTTGAGTGCGTCACGCGCGGCTTCGATGCCGTCACGGTCTTGGCCTAGGACATTGGCACCAATCACTGAGGCGGCGGCCTGGCCGAGGGCGCAGGCTTTCACGTCCTGACCAAAGCTTGCAATGCGGCCGTCTTCGAGTTTGAGGTCCACAGTCACCGTGCTGCCGCAGAGGGGGGAGCGCTTTTTCACGGTGGCGTCGGGGGCCTCCAACCGGTCGGTGTGCGGGATGGCCGCTGCGAGTTGCAGGATCTGGCCAGAGTAGAGCTTGATCAGGTCGGTTTCGCCGGACATCACGGTTTCCTTTTTTGCGCCTTTCCTAGATAGAGAGGAAAAACGCGGATGCAAAGAGGGACGATGGTATGGGATTTGATCCTAAGGCGCTGAAATACAATGAAGCGGGCTTGATCCCGGCGATTGCGCAGGACAGCGAAAGCGGTGAAGTGCTGATGATGGCGTGGATGAACGCCGACGCCGTGGCAAAGACGTTGGAGACCCAGAAAGTCACCTATTGGAGCCGTTCGCGGCAGTCGTTTTGGATCAAAGGCGAAACCTCGGGCCACCTGCAGAAGTTGGTCGATTTCCGCTATGACTGCGATCAGGACTGCATTTTGGTGCTTGTGGAGCAGACCGGCGCGGCCTGTCACACCAACCGTCGCACGTGTTTTTACACGGCGGTGCGGGATGGCGAGACCGTGGAATTGATGAAGCCGATGGACGACTAGAGGCCCACCATGGCGCGGATGTCTGCTGGGCTTGCGCCTTCTTCGCGGTATTTTGAAATGGCGCGCGCGTCATCGCGTTTGGCGAGACGTTTGCCGGCCGCATCGCGGATCAAACTGTGGTGAAAGTAGCGCGGCGTGCGCAGGCCGAGCAATTTTTGCAGCACAACGTGAATGCGTGTGGCCTCAAACAAGTCTTCGCCACGCACAACATCGGTTATCCCTTGTGCGGCATCGTCCAGCACCACCGAAAGATGGTAGGAGGTCCCCATGCCTTTGCGAGCAAGCACCACATCGCCAATGGTGCGCTGTATTTCTTCCGGTGTGAAGGAAATGGTGCCTTTGGGTGTGTCTGTTCCGTTGCCGTATTCTTCAAAATAAGCGATGTCGTGGCCGCCCTCTGGGGCGTCGATTAGGCGCTCGAAGATGTCGGTGCCGCAGGCAATGGCCATGTCGAGCCGCAGGGCGCAGTCAGTGGGCACCGCTGTCATGTGGTTGGGCAGGCGCGGTTTGTTGCGGCACGTGCCCGGGTACACCACACCATCAGGACCTATAATGGGCGCGCCTTCTTGGGGCGCAGCAAGGGCGTCTTGGATGTCTCGGCGATTGCAGTGGCAGGGGTAGAGCAGGTCTTTGTCCCACAGCTTGTCAATCACGGCTTCGTAGTGAGGCATGCGGTCGGATTGCCGCATCACTGGGCCGTCCCAGGTGAGACCCAGCCAGGCGAGATCCTCGTAGATCTGCTCTTCCCAATGGGGGCGCGCGCGGCTTTGATCGATGTCTTCAATGCGCAAAAGAAAGGTGCCGCCTTGTGCCCGCGCCATATCATGGGCGTGCACAGCCGAATAGGCGTGGCCTAAATGTAAAGGGCCGGTGGGCGATGGCGCAAATCTGGTGGTGAATGTCATTGTATTCAACCGGTTATGTTTTTCGCCAGCCTAGGCTTTTGGGGGTCAGGCGTCCACCGATGCTTGTGCGTCAACCCAGGCCTGCCACTCAACTTTGGCGCGATCCGTGTAGGCTTTGTAGCGGTCCTTGCGGCCACGGCGGCCGCCTTTGAGGCCGTCTACTGGCTGGAAGAGGCCGAAGTTGACGTTCATTGGCTGGAAGGTCTTGGCCTCCGCTCCGCCGGTGATGTGGTGCACCAATGCACCCATAGCGGTGTTTTGCGGAGCGGTCTCCTGAGGTTTGCCGAGGATTTCGGCGGCAGCCAGACGCCCGGCCAGCAAGCCCATGGCGGCGCTTTCCACATAGCCTTCAACCCCGGTGACCTGTCCTGCAAAACGGATGTTGGGCCGCGATTTCAGGCGCATCTGATCGTCCAACAGTGTTGGCGAGTTGATGAAGGTATTGCGGTGGATGCCGCCGAGGCGTGCGAAGCTGGCGTTTTCTAGACCCGGGATCATTTTGAAGACCTCGGTCTGCGCGCCGTATTTCATTTTCGTCTGGAAGCCGACGATGTTGTAAAGCGTGCCCAGAGCGTTGTCGCGGCGCAGCTGTACCACGGCGTAGGGCTTGTCATCTGGCTTGTGAATGTTGGTAAGACCCACGGGTTTCATCGGACCAAAGCGCAGGGTCTCGCGGCCACGATCGGCCATCACTTCGATTGGCAGGCAGCCGTCAAAATACCCAGCGGTTTCGCCCTCGTGGAATTCAGTTTTGTCCGCCGCCAGCAGCGCGTCGATGAAGGCCTCATACTGGTCCTTGGTCATCGGGCAGTTGAGGTAGGCTTTGCGCTCTTCTTCGGTGTCGCCTTTGTCATAGCGCGATTGCAGCCAGGCGACGTCCATGTCGATGCTGTCGGCATAGACAATTGGTGCGATGGCATCGAAGAAGGCTAGGCGATCCGCGCCGGTTTCTTCCTGAATCGCCGCGCCAAGGGCGGTGGAGGTCAGCGGGCCGGTGGCGATGATCCAGTGGCCGTCGCTGGGCAGCTCGGAAATCTCGCCGTATTCCACGGAGACATTGGGGTGGTTCATCAAGGCTGCGGTCACGGATTCCGCAAAAGGATCGCGATCCACCGCCAAAGCGCCGCCTGCGGGCAGGCGGTGTTTGTCGGCCATGGCCATGATCAGGCCGTTGGCCGCGCGCATTTCCCAATGCAGCAGGCCCACCGCATTTTGTTCGTCATCATCTGAGCGGAAGCTGTTGGAGCAGACCATTTCCGCCAGATGTCCGGTGCGGTGCGCAAAGGTTTCGACCTTGGGTCGCATCTCGTGGATCACCACGTTCACGCCCATGTTTGCGGCCTGCCATGCGGCCTCAGAGCCGGCCATGCCGCCGCCCACGATATGCAATGTCTCTGTCATGGGGGCGGACATAGGGCAGGGATCGGCATTTGGGAAGAGCAAAGCCAAAAAAGTGGCGTGCGCCTCTCAGGTCAGAGGTAAGCAGTACAAAGCGACCTGAGAGGCGACACGCAACCCGCGGTCCTGCAAATGGCGGGACCGCTTAGCGAACTTGAGCCACAAAATTGTGGGGTTCGGTTGGGAGTGTTGTGGCGAAGTTGATTAGGATTCGACACAGCTTTGTTGGAAAAACACCGTTTGAGGATTGGAAACCGGTTACTGGTCCCACTTGGGTGTTTGTTTGTTCAGGAAGGCTTCGATGCCGGCTTCGGTTTGGGCATAGAGCATATTCTCGACCATAACGTTGCCAGCGTGGGCGTAGGCTTGATCGGTTGGCATGTGCAGCTGTTCATAAAACGTCTGTTTGCCAATTTTCACGGCGGCAGAGAGCTTTTGCGCAATGGTTTCCGCGAGTTGTGTGGTTTCTGCTTCCAGGTCGTGTTGCGGTACCACGCGGTTGATAAGGCCAAGTGTTTCGGCACGGGCTGCGTCGATGAAGTCTCCGGTGGTCAGCATCTCAAACGCTTGTTTGCGGGGGATGTTGCGGGTCAGGGCCACCATGGGAGTGGAGCAAAACAGCCCGATGTTGACGCCGTTCACGCCAAAACGGGTGCCTTCGGCAGCCACGGCCAGGTCGCAGGTGGCGACCAACTGGCATCCTGCTGCGGTGGCAATCCCGTGCACTTGGGCGATGACCGGTTGCGGTAGCTGTTGGATGGTCTGCATCATGGTGGCGCATCGGTTGAACAGATCAGCAAAATAGGCGCGCCCACCATCCTCTGATTGCCGTCCGGCGGTCATTTGTTTGAGATCGTGTCCGGCGCAGAAGGCCTTGCCGCTGCCTGACAGCGTGATGGCCCGGATGGAGCTGTCGTCCTTGAGGGCATCAAATTCGGTTTGCAGAGCCGCCAGCATCTCGTCGGAGAGGGCGTTTAGCCGCTCTGGTGCGTTCATGGTGAGATGTGCCACTGCATTTGTGTCGCGACGTTCCAAAAGTGTCATCTTGCTCTCCTCCCGAGTTGGCGCAAGGGTAGCGCGGGGAGAGACGGAGGAAAAGCATGCAAGCCGTGATGACAGCAGAAGAAATGGGCGCGTGGCTCGAGCAGGTGTTCCCGCAGGTCAAAGATGATTTTGTGGTCGAGCACATCGACGGGGTGAACACTGTGATGCGGATGATGGTGCAGGAGCGTCATCTGCGCCCCGGTGGTACGGTGTCGGGGCCGTCGATGTTTGCGCTGGCGGATGTGTCGGCCTATGTGGCGACCATGGCCATCATTGGCAAAGAGGCGCTGACCGTGACCACCAATTGCTCGTTGGATTTCATGCGCAAGCCGGAAGCGGGCAAGGACCTTATTGCCAAAACGCAGCTTTTGAAGTTGGGGCGGACGTTGTCTGTGTCAAACGTTCTGATTTACTCGGAAGGCTCAGAGATGCCGGTTGCGCGGGCCAATATGACCTACGCGATCCCTCCTAGATGAACTGGACGCGCTGGATTGCGATAGCGTTGCTCTTAGGTGTCGTAAGCCGGTTTGTTCCATTTGGTGCGTCGGACGGATACAATCGGGACTCTGGCACGCCGATCTGGGTTTTTGATCACGGGTATCATGCCGGTCTCATTCTGCCGCGGAGCGCCTTGGAAGCATATGGTGCAAACCATGCTGACGGTTGGTTGACCCAATTTCCTGATGCAGATTGGTTTGAATTTGGTTGGGGCGACCGAGATTTTTATTTTGAGGTGCCAACTTTTGAGGATGTGACCTTCGTCATTGGCGTCAAGGCACTTTTGTGGCCTTCGGAAACTGTCATGCATGTGGCGACTGGGACCGGCTCCCCTTGGGCGCGATTTACACATTCACAGGGTGTCGAAATCCCCGTCACGGACGCGGCGTTGAGCGAACTGTTGACGTTTCTGGAGGCCAGTGTCGTGTCCTCAGAGCAGCTTGGTCCCGGCCTGTATGGCATGAGCGCATTTTATGAAGGGCGCGGGCAGTATCATCTATTTCGGACCTGCAATAGCTGGGTGTCGCAAGCACTGCGCGCCGCCGGAATAAAATCGGCGCCTGCGCCAGCGGTGTTGAGTTCGGGACTGATATGGGATCTGCAGCGGCGCTACTAGGGTCACGGCGCTCCGCCGCAAAAAAGGGTCGGGACAAGCCCGACCCAGTGGAAGAGGCGTCTGACGGGGATCAGATCTGCCACATCTTTTTGCGCGCCTCGGTGCGGGCGTCATGCAAGCTCAATCCAACATCTTCCAGCTGCGTTTTGCTCAGCCGGGCGAGCGCACGGCGTGTGCGTGTGCGCTTGTCCCATTCCGTGACCACTGCCGCAAACGACAGCGCCGCGCGAGCAGCAACTGGAAGTTGTGCATTCGCATTGTGGTTTGTCAGAATTTGCAGGTTTGTTGTGGTCATTGTCATGGTCGTCTCCAATATTGTATTGATACAATCCTTAAGTTTGTTACAAGGGTGGTGTACCTATGCTGTGACACAATTGCGAGGAAAACATTGTGATTGATACAATATGGCCCCCAGAATTCGAAGGCTGTGCCGATCCTAAGTATATTGTATTGATACAATCTCTTCGCGGTGCCGTACGAAGTGGCCATCTGCCTGTTGGGGAGAAGCTTCCACCTGTGCGTGAATTGGCGTGGCAGCTTGGTATTACGCCGGGCACGGTGGCACGGGCTTACAAATTGGCGGTGGAAGAGGGGTTGCTGGAGACAACAGTCGGGCGCGGAACCTTTGTGGCGGATGGGCGTCCAGAGACGGTTTTGCCACCGGAGCCGTTGCTCTCTCTGTCACAAGCGGAAGATTTGGACATGCGGGCGGTGCGGGTGCCGGATGTGGGGCAGGATCAGATTATTCGAAAAGCCATGACGCGCGTCGCGGCACAGAGCGAGATGTCATATTTGTCTTGTCCAACATCTGCAACAGATCTGCATGCACGCCAAGCTGTGGTCAATTGGGTTGGCCCGGATGTGGCTGGACGGTTCACCGCTGAGGATGTTGTGCTGGCCGTTGGCGCTCAGAATGCGTCTGTCACGGCGTTGCAATGCTGTTTGCACGGGGCTCATCCAGTGATTTTGACCGAGTCTGTGACGTTCCCTGGTGTGCGGCATGCCGGGCGTTTGCTGCGCGCAGAGGTGATTGGCGTGGAGATGGACGCACATGGGATGCGGCCGGAGAAATTAGAAGAGGCGTTGCGACGTCATGGTGGACAGGTGCTGGTGACCTCGGTGCAGGCGCACAGTCCGACAGCGATCAAAGTGCCGCTGGAACGGCGGCAGGAGATTGCTGCGATTGCGCGTCGGTACAATCTTCAGATCATTGAGGATGACTGCCATGCGTTAGGGCCGGCGGATACGCCATCTTATCGGGCACTCTGCCCGGATCGCGCCTGGTACATTGGGTCGCTGACCAAATCAGTCTCCGCCGCATTGCGGTTTGGGTATCTGGTGGCGCCAGAGGGGAGCGCGCAAACGGCGCGGCACGTGGCGCAGTCCATGTTCTATGGCTTGCCGCAGCCCATGCTCGATATCTGTGCTGATCTGATACAGAGCGGTCAGGCGGAGGAAATTCGGCAGAGGGTCGAGAAGTTCATCAACAAGCGGGTGCAGTTGGCGGTCAACGTGCTGGGCAGTTGGGATATCCGCTGGCGTCCCTTTGTGCCGTTTATCTGGCTGAAGCTGCCACAAGGTTGGCGCGGGTCCACATTCGTGCGGGCGTGTGACGCAGAGGGCATTCAGATCAAGTCCGCAGATGAATATGTCTTGGCGGATGAAAGAGCGCCCAATGCAGTGCGCATTGCTCTTGCGCCTGAGGTGTCGGAAGCGGATTTGCAGGCGGCGTTGGAAACCATGTCGGAAATGCTGTCAAAACCACTGCAACATGCACCAATTTGATGGGGTAAAATAATACCTAAATTGTAAGTTATTGTTTTTGTGTTGTTTATTTGAGTTTTGTGCGCTTGACGTGGCAAGGGGGTGCTTTATAACCCGCCCATCGCATTTTGATGCGTCGGGCAACCGACTCGTCTGTCAACCAATCATGGAAGACCTAACATGAAAACCTTCTCTGCTACTCCGGCAGACATCGAGAAGAAATGGATCATCATCGACGCCGAAGGCGTGGTGCTGGGCCGTTTGGCTTCGATCGTCGCCATGCGCCTGCGCGGCAAGCACAAGGCGTCCTTCACCCCGAACATGGACATGGGTGACAACGTCATCGTGATCAACGCGGACAAAATCCAGCTGACTGGTAAGAAGCGCGCTGACAAAACTTACTACTGGCACACTGGCCACCCAGGCGGCATCAAGTCCCGCACTGCGGAGCAAATCCTGGAAGGGGAGCACCCAGAGCGCGTGGTGACCAAAGCCGTTCAGCGCATGCTGCCAGGCAACCGCTTGTCCCGCAAGCAGATGACCAACCTGCGCGTTTACGCCGGTGCCGAGCACCCGCATGAAGCACAGGCCCCAGAAGTGCTGGACGTGAAGTCCATGAACAGCAAGAACACCCGGAGCTAATCCATGGCTGATCAAATCAACTCGCTTGAAGAGCTGAACGCCGTTGCCGGTGAAGAAGCTGTTGTAGTCGAAGCAGCTCCTCGTGAGCCAGTACGCGACGAACTGGGCCGCGCCTATGCGACCGGTAAACGTAAAGACGCTGTTGCCCGCGTATGGATCAAGCCGGGTTCCGGCAAGGTCATCGTGAACGGCAAGGACCAGGACAAGTACTTTGCACGTCCAGTTCTGCAGCTGATCCTGCGTCAGCCTTTCCAGGTTGCCGGCGTTGAAGGTGAATTCGACGTATACGCCACCGTTAAAGGTGGTGGTCTGACCGGTCAGGCCGGTGCGGTGAAGCACGGTATTTCTAAAGCGCTGCAGCTTTATGAACCCTCCCTGCGTGGCGCTCTGAAAGCCGCTGGCTTCCTGACCCGCGACAGCCGCGTTGTGGAACGTAAGAAATACGGTAAGCGCAAAGCGCGTCGTTCGTTCCAGTTCTCCAAGCGTTAATCGCTGGATACCAAGTTTTTCGGAAAGGCCGCTCTTTTGGAGCGGCCTTTTTGTTTGCGTGCTGTTCTCTGCCGATTGAGCCTCTGTCGGGAATGTTGCGTGGGTCGGATAAGACATGCAAAGTTGCGACACCCAATATCGGAAAGGCGGGATCAATGATGAAAAACCTGTTGGCGTCTGGCCTAATAATGCTGGCACCGATGGCCGCGCGTGCGGTTGAGCCCACGCCAGATTTGAGCTGGCTTGAGGTTCAGGTCTCTCCCATGAACTTTTATGGACGGGAGCGTGCCATCTATAAGAACATCGGTCGTGAAGCCTGTGCTGGCGATAAAGACGCCTATGTCGAGTTGCTGGAAGCGGCGCTTGATAATGTGGCCCCCGCTTTGACATCGTTGGCCTATCAGTCCGGTAGAAATGAATGCCGATTTTCCACGCTTGATATCCGCTATTTGACGGGTCTGTATGAAAAGGCGGCGCGGCTTGGGTATCCTTTGGCGATGACAGTGTATGGCCGCCGATTGATTGACGGCTATGGGGTCGACACGGATGTCCCAACCGGGCTGATGCTTTTTGAACTGGCTGGGCAAGTGGGGTATGGCGACGCGGGTTTGGAGGCTGCGCTTGAGCTGATCCGTGGGGAACATCTGGCTCAAGACCTTGAGGCAGCAGAGAAGATTTTCAACACATTCAAAGAAGCGTCTCCTAATAAGAGGTTTATTGAACGTGTTGAAAAGGAACTCGCCAAAGCCAAGGCTGCGGCGGGTGAGAACTAGGTCGTTGCAGATGTCTGAGCGACAAAGGTCTCTGATGAAGTGGCGGGCAGCTTCAATTAACGATTGATTAACCATATACCGCAACACTTTTGAGTCTAGTTTGGTTCTTGTGTTGGAGGGTCGCATGGCGTTGCCATCTGCCCGTGTGGTTCGAATTTGGGCACTGCTGGCGGTATTGCCCACGGCCGTTTGGGCGGGGTTTGCGCTCACCCAGGCAAATATTCAAACATCTTTGGCTCACGGACCCCTTATTGCTGCGCACGACGGTGTTGCCTGCGCGCAGTGTCACAAGGAAACACGGGGGACTGTCCGGCAACAAGTTCAGGCGCAGGTGCGCTATGTAATCGGCTTGCGGGAAACGCCGGTAGATTTTGGCTATGCCGCGGTGCAATCGGATCAATGCCTGGCCTGTCATGCCCGGCCTAATGAGCGCCACCCGATCTATCGGTTTCGCGAGCCACGGTTTGCCGAAGCTGTGAGGCAGGTGGAGGCGCGCAGCTGTTTGGGCTGCCACTCTGAACATCGGCCAGAGATTGTGACGGCGCAGTCCACGCTGTGTCAGGCATGCCACGAGGATCTGGTGGTGAAAAACGACCCAGTGGATGTGCCGCATGTCACGTTGGTGGCGCAAGACAACTGGAGCAGCTGTCTGGGGTGCCACGACTTCCATGGCAATCATGCGTTCAAGCCGCCATCCAAATTGGCGGAGGCGCTGTCAGAACCTGCGATCTGGGCCTATTTTGAAGGCGGCGCAGATCCTTATGGCAGTCCAAAACTCTATGAAGGGAAAGAGCCATGACCTTGCCGCGCATTTTCTTGGTTGGTGTGTTTGTTTGCCTTGGCGTCTATTTGTTTGCCACAGCGCCCGAGCCTTTGCCGGATGGAGACGTCGAGATGGCTGGGTGTCGTCATCCAGTGAATGCCGTGTTTGACGGGGTCAATGCCATCAACGAGGAGGCCCGAACGGTTTACACCAAGCGTATTGTGGGCGGTGGCAAGGCTGCCGGGTTGACGTTTGGCGAGGAGTGGCAAGAGCCCGGTGTGGAGCAGGGACCATTGCCTGCGCTGTTCTTGCGCGCAACTGCGGCGCATCTGGAGACTTTGCCCCCAAGGTTGGGATTGTACCTGGGGTCCGACGCGCCCATCAACAAGTCCAATCTATTCGGAGCGGCGCAATTGTCGGTGTTTGACCAGATCAAGACCACGCGGGAGGCGGTGTATTCCGAAGACCCGCAAAGTGGGTTTGTGGCGATGTATCCTGATGTTGCAGGTGTGGCCCCCTGTGTGAGCTGTCATAACGCGCATCCAGACAGCCCCAAAAAGGACTGGAAACTGAATGATGTGATGGGCGCGACGACCTGGACCTATCCCGCTTCCGAAGTGACTGCGGACGAGTTTCTGGACGTGGTGGACGCGATGTACGCCTCAGTGGCGCATACCTACGACAGCTATTTGAGCAAGGCCGCTGGCTTTGAGGTGCCGGTGCAGATTGGCGCGGAGTGGCCGCGTGAAGGCGTGCGTGTCCTGCCAGAGGTGGGCGTGTTTCTAAATGAGGTCAAAACACAGGCATCGCCTGCGGTGCTGGAAGCCTTAACGCGAGATCGGCGGCATCCAGATGGGCAACCGACGCAGGATGCTTTGGCGGCGCAAGCAGATGGAGGACAAGTGCCATGCGGTTTCTGAAGGCGACCTGGCAGCGTACGCCCTATGTGCCGCTCATCTTGTTTGCGGTTGTCTTCGCTGGGGTGCTTTTGTCGTCAGAGATCAAATCGGTGTTGGCGCAGCCTTTGACTGGGTTTGCACAGCAGGTGGTGACTGGCACGCTGCTCCTAGGGCTCCTTGGCTATCAATGGGTTCTGTTTTTTTTAAGGGTCACGAAGGACAACAGAAATGCCCGCAAGGTGCTCGTGCGTCATCGCTGGGTGGGGGCGGCGGCGACGCTGTTGTTTGCCTTGCATGCCGTGCGCTTTGGGCATGTCTGGATGAGCACGCTGAGCGCGGTGGTGTTTCTGATTGCCCTAACCGGAGTGCTCAATCGCGAGGTGCTGCGGTATCGCAGCAACGTGATTTACTTGATCTGGTTGGTGGTGCACATCGGCTTGTCCGCCGCGTTGGTGCCTTTGGTGGCGGTGCATATTTGGGTGGCGCTGGCGTATCAGTGAGACGTCTAGAGATCGCCTTCACAATGCTGCTCACTCACCCAGCGATACCTCGATTTTCCGGATTTGGTTTCCAGTTTTCGCAGGCATATTTGATCCAGAGTTCCAGCAGCCTTCGGCATCCGCCTAGTCATAACCGTAGTTACCTCGCCATCTTGGAGGCGCACCGTCGCGTAGATACGAAGGGCAGAACTCTCTGTGCTGTGGGAATAGAGGAAGAGAACCGGGCTCCAATGGTGGCCAGTGGCGTACCGCTTTTCTGGCTTATAAAAGGCGACGAGTGCAATACTTGCGATTGTAAAAACCACTGCACATGCCGCGAGCAGACCAAATCTGTACCAAAGCAAAAACCACTGTTCGGCCCTGTGTTCACCGACCCAAGATTTTAATTGGTCGAAGAGAAATTTAGGCATTTGCCCTAGCACTCAGAGATCGCCTTCGATTAACCCCAATCCACGCAAGTAGACACCGATGCCGCTTTCGAGCAGGTCTTCTGGCGCAAAGGGGCTTTGGGTGCCGGGGGAGTTCCTCGCGTACAGCTCGACCACGCCGTGGCTCATGGCCCAGATGTGGGCGGAGAACATGCTGGCAGGGGGGCGTTTTTCCGGCGGGATGTGTTTTGAGAGCTCGGCGGCGGCGTGTTCCATGACACCGCGCGCGCGGGTGGCGACGGCGGCCAGTTCCGGTGTGCGGTTCACGGAAATGCCGCTTTCAAACATCGCGATGTAGTGGCCGGGGTATTTGCGGGCAAAGGCGAGGTAGGCGCGTCCTGTGGCCTCAAAGGAAGCGAGCGCGGAGGGCTGGCCTTTGTCAAAAGCGAACTGCATCAAATCGGCAAAGATTTCATAGCCTTGGCGGGCGGCTTCGGCGATGAGGTCTTCGCGGCCTTCAAAATGGCGATAGACCGCAGCTGGGGTCACGCCTGCGGTTTTGGCGGCCTCAGACAGGGTAAAGCCGGTCGGGCCCTTGGCCTCAATCAGGCTCAGGGCGGCCTCAACGAGAGCCTGGCGCAGATTGCCGTGATGGTAGCCGCGTTTAGGCATTCCAGATGTCCGGTCCGCCGCAGATTTTGGTGTCGATTGTGCCAATAGCCTCCGCATCTTTGCGGTCATAGGGCAGGGCGTGCAGCACGGTGCGAATGGCCGCAAGGCGGGCGCGGCGTTTGTCGTCAGAGCGGACCACGGTCCAAGGGGCGGCCTCTGTGTGCGTGCGTTGCAGAGTTTCCCCAATGGCCGCGGTGTAAGCATCCCAGCGTTTGAGGCCTTCGACGTCGATCCAGCTTAGTTTCCATTGTTTCAGAGGATCGGTTTCGCGGCTCAGAAACCGGCGCAGCTGCTCTGCGCGCCCAACATTGAGCCAGAATTTAAACAGGTAAATTCCGTCATTTACGAGGGTTTCTTCAAGGTTGGGCGCTTGGTGAAAGAAGCGTTCCCGCTCGTCGTGTTCGCAGAAGTCGAAGACCTTTTCGACCACGCCGCGATTGTACCAGCTGCGGTCATAGAGCACCAACTCGCCCCCAGAAGGCAGGTGGTCAAAGTAGCGCTGGAAGTACCATTGGCTGCGCTCAGCGTCCGTGGGTTTGGACAGGGCGACAATGCGGGCACCGCGTGGGTTCAGGTTCTCGCGGAAGCGTTTGATGGTGCCACCCTTGCCAGCCGCATCGCGGCCTTCAAAAATACAGGCAATTCGAGCACCGCTTTCTTTGGCCCAATGCTGCATTTTCACCAGTTCGATTTGCAGTGCTTCGAGGTCGGCTTCGTACGTTTTGCGCCCCAAACGGTCCTTGTGTGGATAGCTGTCAGACAGGATGTCGTTCTTGCCCGCGTTTTGAATGGCCGCACGCACCTCGGCGGGGGCGTCGTTTTCAAAGTAGGCGCTGATCGCGCCGTCAAAGGGCAAGTCCATGAAAGCTCTCCGTTTTCCCCAATATGGGGCGTCCTGCACCTCAGTGCAATCGCGATGGCTGCGCGCCGGGGTCAGGCGCGTAGGTCGGTGATTTCGTGGCCAATGCGGGACATGTCAAACGGCGTGGTTTGATAGATCTCAGAAATCCAGTTGCCGTAGAGCAAATGCGCATGACTGCGCCAGCGGTTCTGTGGCGGGTTGGAGGGATCATCATCCGGGTAGTAGTTGGAGGGTACATTGATCGGTGTGCCCTCGGACACGTCCCGATCATACTCCTGTTTCAACGTGTCACTGTCGTATTCGAAGTGGTTGAAAATAAACAGATCTCGGGTTTTTGGCGCTTCGATCAGACAGGGGCCAACGTCCTCAGAGTGCAACAGGGTGCGCAGCTCTGGGCGGGCGTCCACCTCGTCTTGGCGGATTTCGGTCCAGCGGCTTACCGGGATGACACAATCATCCGAAAAACCGCGCAGGAACGGCGAGGAATGGGCCAGATTTTGGTGGCGGAAGCAGCCAAAAGCCTTGTGATCCAGAATGTGTTTTTGCACACCATGGAAATAGTTGATCATGGCCATGCCACCCCAGCAGACGCCAAAGGTGGAGTGCACGTGGGTGCGGGTCCAATCAAAGACCTCGCAGAGTTCGTCCCAATAGGTGACCTCTTCAAACGGCAGATGCTCAATCGGCGCGCCGGTGATGATGAGACCATCGAACTTTTCACCTGACGCCTTAACCTCCTGAAAAGGCCGGTAGAACTCCGCCATGTGTTCCGCCGCCGTATTGCGGGTTTTGTGCTCAGACATACGGATGAGCGACAATTCCAGCTGCAATGGGGTGGCTCCGATCAGACGGGCGAACTGATTTTCTGTCTGAATTTTCTTCGGCATCAGGTTAAGAAGCCCGATACGCATCGGACGGATGTCCTGACGGGAGGCCTGATCCTCGGCCATGACCATAACGCCTTCGTGCTTGAGCACGTCAAAGGCGGGGAGGTCGGCGGGGATCTTGATGGGCATGTCAGTCTCTTTGTCTGTCAGTGGGGTAAAAAGGCGTGAGGGCCATAGTTAGGCGGGGATCGCGGGATGCTCAAGGGCTGTGGCGATCACGTCGACGAAATCCGCCGCTGTTGCGACCTGCGAAACAGCTTCAGCGGTCACTGTGACTCCCCAACGGGACATGGCCTCATAGCGTGGCTGCCGGTGGGCAAGCGCGCGAGCGTAGGTCCAGCGCACAAAGGTATCCGGGTCCACGGCACTCTCGTCTTGACCGGTCTCATCGAGATAGGCGTGCCAGCAGTTCAGCAGGAATTCCGGCTGGTAATACATTGGCTTAGGAGCTTTATCGAAACGGCGCACCAGTTCTTCGGTGTGGGCGTCAGAGCCTTTGATCCAGACCATCAGCGTGTTTTGCGACAGGGACGTCAGGATTGGATCTTTGGGATCGTCTGCGTCGACAACCTCGCAAATTGATCCGCCGGTGTCGCAGACAAAATGGTCATAGCCATAGAGATCATGAGCGCGGGAAATGAAAGGCTCCGTGTCCATCAAGGCCGCCATTTCGGCGGTGCGGTGCTGGCGTTGGCGCTGCATATATTCGGCAAATGGCAGGCCGCCTTTTTCGGGGTTGCCGGGCTTGCCGAGGTAGGTGGAGAGGGGGGCGAGGTTGTTGAAGGTGATGTTGGAGCCGATGTAGATGCTATCGGTCATCAGGAGGTCGCGCAGGAACGGGACCTTCATGGCTTCGCGTTTGGCGTTGTCGGTGATGTGTTCGCCCATGTAGCGGGTGCCGATGCGGTAGTCGATGGAGTAGTGAAACCAATCCCCATTGGCGCGCAACGTGTTGGAAATGTGCGTTTTTCCCAAGCCAGACATGCCAAAGAGCAGGACTTTTTTCTGCTCTGCGTCGCGCCAGTCTTGCGCAGATTTGTAGATCATGGCTCATGCCCTTTTGCCGGTGTTGCGCAGTTTGGTAACGGGCGGCGGCAAAAGGGTCAAATGCTATCGGAGCGGGGGGCGTTAACCCTCAAAATCCGTGTCGGTATTGCGTCGGTATCGCGTCGGTATGACGCCGGTGCCAAATTTGACGTTCACGTCACGCTTAACCGACCGGGCGTTGCGCAAGGCAACATGCACCGTATGGGTTTAGCCTTTGCACCCCGCGTCAGAGAGTTTGATGCCGGCAAAGCCGTGTCCATCAAGCCAGCCTTTTTTGTCCCAGTCGCGGATGATGTCGCGGGTCTGATCTGGGGTGAAGCCATGTTTGGGCAGCATCTCCCCAGCTTCCACAGTGGTCATCTGACAGCCGTTGTCGCGGATCAATTTGAGAAGCTTTCCGGAGGCGTCGTCGGCAGCGACTGCGGGAAGCGCGATGAAAGACAGGCTGGCGGCAATGATAACTTTGGCGGGAAAGGTCATGTGAAGTGTCCTCAATAGGTAGAGCAATTGAGGCGGAGTTTCGGTGCGAAGGGGGCGTTTGGTCAAGGTTGGTTAGGGGGGAGAAACCAAGAAAGTGCGTCATATTTGACACTGGGCAAGGGTAGGGGCGTTGCCCCTCAGGGACGCGGGCGTTCCTTCACCCCAGGATATTGAGGGCCTTGTGACGTGTCAGGAGAGATTGGGTGAGAGCTGGTCACAAAAAAGGCGCGGTTCCGGAGAGCCGCGCCTTTTGCAATGTGTGACGTTGGATCAGACCAAGCGGCTGTTGTCTTTGGCCGCACGCACGAAGTCGCGGAACAGCGGATGTGGATCAAACGGTTTGGATTTGAGTTCTGGGTGGAACTGCACGCCGATGAACCAAGGGTGGTCTTCCCATTCCACGATCTCTGGCAGGCGACCGTCTGGGCTCATACCGGAGAAGCGCAGGCCGCAGGCTTCGAGTTGCTCGCGGTATTTGATGTCGACCTCATAGCGGTGACGGTGGCGTTCCTCGATAGACGCAGAGCCATAAACCTCGGCCACTTTGGAGCCTTCGGTCAGCGCGGCATCATAGGCGCCCAGACGCATGGTGCCGCCTTTGGCGTCGGTGGCCTTACGGGTGACCTTGGCGTTGCCCTGCACCCATTCCTTGAGGTGGTAGACAACCGGCTCAAAGCGGGTTTTGCCTGCTTCGTGGTCAAATTCCTCAGAGCCTGCGTCGGTGATGCCTGCCTTGTTGCGGGCGGCTTCGATGACGGCCATTTGCATGCCCAGACAGATGCCGAGGTAGGGGATTTTGTGCTCGCGGGCGTATTGCGCCGCTTTGATCTTGCCTTCTGTGCCGCGTTCGCCAAAGCCGCCGGGCACCAGAATGGCGTCATAGCCTTCCAAAAATGGCGCAGCGTCGTCTTTGTCAAACAGTTCTGCGTCGACCCAGTTGACGTTGACTTTCACACGGTTGGCCATGCCGCCGTGGGTCAGTGCCTCTTTGATCGACTTATAGGCGTCTTCCAACTGGGTGTATTTGCCCACGATGGCGACGTTGATTTTGCCATCGGTGTTGTGGATGCGATCGTTCACATCTTCCCAGACGGTCAGGTCAGGACGTGGGGCTGGCGCGATGCCAAAGGCGTCCAGCACAGCCTGGTCAAGACCTTCGCGGTGATAGGCCAGAGGGGCTTCGTAGATCGATTTCAGATCATAGGCTGCCACAACGTGCTCTTTGCGCACGTTACAGAACAGAGCGATCTTCTGGCGCTCTTTGTCTGGGATTGGCTGCTCGGAGCGGCAGACCAGAACGTCGGGCGCAATACCAATGGATTGCAGCTCTTTCACGGAGTGCTGGGTTGGCTTGGTCTTGAGTTCACCGGAAGCGGCCAGATAGGGCAGCAGGGTCAGGTGCATGAAAATGCATTCGCCGCGGGGTTTGTCGTGGCTGAACTGACGAATGGCTTCGAAGAAGGGCAGACCTTCGATGTCGCCGACGGTGCCGCCGATTTCACACAGCATGAAGTCGACTTCGTCGTCGCCCACATGCAGGAAGTCTTTGATCTCGTTTGTGACGTGGGGGACCACCTGAATGGTTTTGCCGAGGTAGTCGCCGCGGCGCTCTTTCTCCAGAACGTTGGAGTAGACGCGGCCGGAAGAGACGGAATCGGTCATACGGGCAGGCACGCCGGTGAAGCGTTCGTAGTGGCCGAGGTCCAGATCGGTTTCTGCGCCATCGTCGGTGACAAACACCTCACCGTGCTCAAACGGCGACATGGTGCCGGGATCCACATTCAGATATGGGTCCAGTTTGCGCAGGCGCACGGTATATCCCCGTGCTTGCAGCAGCGCCCCAAGCGCCGCAGACGCCAGACCTTTGCCCAGCGAAGAAACAACCCCACCTGTAATGAAAATGTAGCGCGCCATGTGCGTGGCATCCCCCGTGATTGTCGACCCTCAGGCCGGACGATTGTCGATGTAGCAGCGCCCAAGTCAGTGCAGATTCGCCTGCAAAATTGACCCAGCATCACGGGACTTAAGTCATATAGGATTCGCAGCAAAAAGGCAACCGGACCGCAAGATGCTGTTGCGGTTGGCTGATAGGCCTCAAGCTGTGGTGGGTGCCCGATGGGGGCAAAAAATCAGGCGGCCCCGAGGAACCGCCAAACTTTGTTCAGAGTGCGCGACCTTTAGTCGGCGCGTGGCACCAATGGCGCGTTGTCGCCTTCAGACGGCGGCAGCAGCGAGTCACCTGCGCCTGGCAGGGTTGGTGCGGCTTCTTCCGCGGCAGGCGCGGAGGTGCCCAGACGGTCAAACACCGAGCTAGACGCAGAGTTGTTGGCTGCGATCACGGTCAGTGCGATCGAGGTACAGATGAACGCGCCAGCGAGGATCCAGGTCACGCGGGTCAACGCGGTGGCTGCTGCGCGGCCGGATACGGCGCCACCGCCGCCGCCGCCCATGCCGAGGCCGCCGCCTTCGGAACGTTGCATCAATACGACGCCAATCAGCGCCAGAGCCAGAAGAAGGTGAATGATGAGGACAACGTTTTCCATTGGGACCTGTAAAGCGAGCGTTCGGATTTTCTAGCGGCGTATGTAGGCAAGTTTGCCGCGAGGGGCAAGGTGGATTTCTCAGTTTGATCGGCCAAGACACTTTGGCGGGTTTTGATGATGGACCTGCGTGCGGGCTTCTGACAGAGTTCGCCCATGCCTCATGATCATGACCACCCGCATTCACACCTGCCATCGGACCCCGCGCTTCGGGTCAAGGCGTTGGAAACTCTGTTGACGGACAAAGGCCTGGTTGATCCGGCTGCCTTGGATGCCATCATCGACCTCTACCAAAACAAAATCGGGCCGCAGAATGGCGCGCAGGTGGTGGCGAAGATGTGGAGTGATCCGGATTTTCACAAGCAGATGATCGAGAACCCGATGCCGACGTTGCAAGAGATGGGTCTGTATGGGCGGCAGGGGGAACACATGGTGTTTGTGGAGAACACCGAGGATGTCCACAACATGGTCGTGTGCACGCTGTGCAGTTGTTATCCGTGGCCGCTGCTGGGCATTCCGCCGGGCTGGTATAAGTCGGACGCCTATCGGGCGCGCGCGGTGCGTGAGCCGCGGGCCGTTTTGGCAGAGTTTGGTGTGACAGTGCCGGAGGGCCAAAAGGTGCGGGTCTGGGACAGCACGGCGGAGGTGCGCTATCTGGTGGTGCCGCAGCGGCCGGCGGGCACGGAAGGGCTCAGCGAGGAGGCTCTCGCGGCGCTGGTCACACGTGACAGTATGATTGGCACGGCTTTGGCGCTGTCCCCTGCAACACAGGAGCCGGGCGCATGAGCCGCATTCACGACATGGGGGGGCGTCTGGGCACGGGGCCAGTGGACCCGCAGGATGGGTATGACTTTGGGGACGCCAAGGACTGGCACAAACGGGCCTTGGCGCTCAATGTGGCTTGTGGCTTTCTGGGGCAGTGGAACATTGATGCGTCGCGCCATGCGCGGGAGCTGTTGAATCCACAGGATTACATGGCGTTCAGCTATTATGAGAAATGGATGGGCGGGCTTGCGGATCTGATGGTGGATCGCGGTGTTTTGACCGCCGAGGAGCTGGCCAGCGGTCAGGCGGCGGGCCTGTCGCCGGTGGCCGCGCGGGCGGCCAAGCCGGAGACGGTTGAGGCGGTGTTGATGAATGGCAGTCCGTATACGCGGGACGGGGCCGCGCCCCGGTTTGAGGTTGGGGCGCAGGTGAGAACCCGAAAGCCTGCGCGCAATGTGGCGGTGCCGGGCGGGCACACGCGCCTGCCTTCCTATGCGGCGGGGGCTGTGGGGGAGATTGTGTTGCGTCATGGCGCGCATGTGTTTCCAGACAGCAATGCGCACTTCAAAGGCGAGGCGGCCGAGCCACTCTATGCGGTGCGGTTCACAGCGCAGGAGTTGTGGGGCACCGAGGCGGACCCGCGCGATGAGGTCGTTTTGGACCTGTGGGAAAGCTATCTGGAGCCGGTGGCGTGATCCGGTGCGGGGACAAGCCGGAGCCGGCGTTCTCTGAGCCGTGGCATGCGCAGGTCTTTGCAATCACTGTGGCGCTTAATGAGGCAGGGCACTTTGAGTGGTCGGCCTGGGCGGAGCGGTTTGGCGCGACGTTGAAGGCACATGGGCTTGCCAAGGAGCTGGACGGGGGGGAGGATTATTTCAACGCTTGGCTGGAGACGTTGGAAGGTTTCCTGGCGGAGACGGGAATGGCCGAGGTTGGGGCGCTTCAACACTTAAAAACGGCGTGGACAGAAGCGTATCTCTCCACGCCGCATGGTCAGCCTGTTTCACTTCAGGAAACTGAGTTTGGCGAACGCTGATAGCGTCATTTCGCGCCAAAGGCACCGATGTAGTCAGTGTTAGGACCAGACAGTTCGAAGGTGCCGCCGATCTCGCGAGCACCTGGGCCATAGAACTGACCGTTGACAGCGCCGCTTGCGGCAGTTGCGGTCACAGAGGCGTCAAAACCAGAGCCATTTATGGAGCCGGTACCTGAAAAGTTGAGTTCCGGCATGGCGCGGTCACCTGTGATCAGGCTGGTGCCGTAGGTATTGCTGCTGTTGATTGTCATGGTGGAAAAATCGGACGTGGTCATCGTAATGTCAGACGCGGTGACATAGGGGTCCCCATCGGAACTTTTGGCAAATCCGATACTGCTGCCGACGTAAGTCGCGCTGCCGCTGGTGGGCATGTTGCTTGCTGCGGTGGTGACGCCATAGCTGCCCACACCAAGAGTGCCTGTCACGTTGGCATTTGAGGCATGGCCGCCCCTAGGGTAGCCGTCCATCCAGAAGCCAAACGTGGAGTGATCCAAGGTGGACGTTGTTGGGTCAATGAAGACGGCGATACTGTCACCAGCAGCAGACGTTATGCCGATCAAACCGCTGTTGGCTACGACTGAGTCGCCATTGGCGGTGTCAAACGACGTATCGGCGCCGTTTCCGCTGATGTGGGCGGCGGTGATCAGGCGGTTGTTCAGGTCGATGCTTAGGGCGCCGTCCGCATCGCTGTTGACTGAGGTGAGCGCGACCTCACCTGTGTCCAAACTTGCAATGAAATCAGCGGTGACCGATTTGCCTGAGAAGGTGACGGTGCCATTCTCTGGCAGGTCTGCGACGCTGGTGAAGGCTTCGGGGCCGGTGTTAGAGGTTCCGCCGCCGCTGCAGGCTGACAGGGCAAAAAGTGCAATGATTGAAACGTAAGGTTTTGAGTAAGGGTGTGCCATGTGAGTCGTTCTGATTATTGGAGTTGACACATCTTTGGCGTGTATGTCTTAAGTCCAAATAAATTATGGGAGTATGGTTTTCCGCAGGTTTTGCGGAAGGAAACCAAGCTGAATCTCGGTTTCTTGGCGGGTCACGCCTCCACATCATCCACATCCACTTGTCCGGTCACCATGCGGCGCACTATGGACCAGCCAAGGCCGATGCCCAGCACAATGGATAAAGCGAGGATGGCCATCCAGGTATTGTCAGCGTCATTGTCGAGGCTCAGCATGTTGTAGTCGTGCAAGACCCGTGCGACGGCGGCCAAAACCGCCAGAACCACGGTCATGCCGAAACCTCCGATGGAACGCAAGGTCGCCCGGAGGTGGATGACATCGCCGATCAGAAGCAGGAATGCCACCAGCCACTACAACAAGGGCCCCATATCTGTCCCCTCAGAATTCTTGTCCTTTTGGGTGATCCTCGCGCAAAAAGCGGCAATCTGTCCGGCGCCGGAAGCGATTTGCGGTTTCCCCAGTCCGACAACATGGCTACAAGGGCGCGGGTTTGAACTCTCTGCAAAGGACCGGATATGGCCAATGTTGTTGTTGTAGGCGCTCAGTGGGGCGATGAAGGTAAAGGCAAGATCGTTGACTGGCTCAGCGAGCGGGCCGATGTCATCGCGCGATTCCAAGGTGGGCATAACGCTGGCCACACGCTGGTGATCGACAGCAAGGTTTACAAGCTGCACGCGCTGCCGTCCGGCGTTGTGCGCGGTGGCAAACTGTCCGTGATCGGCAACGGCGTTGTGCTGGACCCGTGGCACCTTGTGAAAGAGATTGCGACTGTGCGCGAGCAGGGCGTGGAGATTACGCCTGAGACGCTGATGATTGCGGAGAACACGCCGCTGATCATGCCATTCCACGGTGAGCTGGACCGTGCGCGCGAAGAAGCCGCCTCCAAGGGCACCAAGATTGGCACCACCGGTCGCGGCATTGGTCCGGCTTATGAGGACAAAGTGGGCCGCCGTGCGATCCGCGTGGCCGATCTGGCGGATGAGGCCACTTTGGAAGCCCGTGTGGACCGCGCATTGCAGCACCACGATCCGCTGCGCAAAGGTCTGGGCGTGGAGCCGATTGACCGCGACGCGTTGATTGTGCAGCTGAAAGAGATTGCCAAAGAAATCCTGCCCTATGCGGCACCGGTTTGGAAGGTGCTGAACGAGAAGCGCAAAGCGGGCAAGCGTATCCTGTTTGAAGGCGCGCAGGGCGCGCTGCTGGATATTGATTTTGGCACCTATCCGTTTGTGACCTCCTCCAACGTGATTGCCGGTCAGGCCGCCACCGGTGTGGGCATTGGTCCAGGCTCGATTGATTATGTGCTGGGCATTGTGAAAGCCTACACCACTCGTGTGGGCGAAGGCCCATTCCCAACCGAGCTGCTCAATGCCGATGGCACGCCGGATGCGGATGGCGAGCGTCTGGGCACGCGTGGGCACGAGTTTGGCACCACCACTGGCCGTCAGCGTCGCTGTGGCTGGTTTGATGCCGCGCTGGTGCGTCAGACCTGTGCGACCTCGGGCATCAAAGGCATCTGCCTGACCAAGCTGGACGTGCTGGATGGCTTTGAGAAACTGAAGATTTGCGTGGGCTATGAGCTGGACGGCGAAACGCTGGACTACTTGCCAACGGCGGCAGATCAGCAGGCGCGGTGCAAGCCGATTTACGAAGAAATCGATGGTTGGAGCGAGACCACCGAAGGTGCGCGCAGCTGGAACGATCTGCCGGCCAATGCGGTGAAATACGTGAAGCGCGTGGAAGAGCTGATTGAGTGCCCTGTGGCGCTGTTGTCGACCAGCCCGGAGCGCGAAGACACCATTCTGGTCACAGATCCATTTGCCGATTGATCGCGTAAGCCTCTGAAAGGAGACTGACATGGCATTGAGTTACAAAGGCCGTCGCCGCGTGGCGCTTTTGGTTTTGGTGGTGGGCTTGCCGATCTACATTCTGGTGGCCTCTGTTCTGGCAACCACCATTGCGCCGGAGTCGGTGTTGGTGACACTGTTGCTGTATGTCGGGCTGGGGATTGTGTGGATTTTGCCGTTCAAGTCGGTGTTCAAAGGCATTGGGCAGGAAGACCCCAATGCCACGCCACGGCGGTTTGATGACGATCCTTAATGCGGCTTTGCATGAATTTTGCGGGCGGCGGCACTTTGGTGTCGCCGTTTTGCGTTTTTGGGTGTGTGCGGATGTGCGGGCTTGCCGGGCCCTGGTGTGGTGGTGAGAGTGAAGTATGGCTGATTTAACTCCGCGCGACGCGTATTCATATCGAGATGATCCCAAGGTTCCTGCGTTTGACGACAGCGGGCCGATCACGGTGATGGATGGGGAATGCGCTCTGTGCAGCTTCGGTGCGCGGATGATTGCGCGGTTTGATAGCAAGGCGCAGTTTCGGATTTGTCCCGGTCAGACCGCGTTGGGCACAGCACTTCTGGCGCATTACGGGCTTAAGCCTGATGATCCGGAAAGCTGGCTGTTGATTATGAATGGACGGGCCTATGGCTCGCTCGATGCGATGATACGCGTTGGGCAGACGGTTGGCGGTGTGGGGCATGTGCTGCGGGTGCTGCGGATTTTGCCGCGGGGTTTGCAGGATTGGATTTACCGCCGGATTGCACGCAATCGCTATGCGATGTTTGGCAGGGGCGACATGTGCGCCTTGCCGGATGAGCAGCTGCGCAAGAGGTTGCTGCAATAATGAAAAGCCCGATCGGATGATCGGGCTTTTGTTTTGCAGATTTGGCGGGCCTTACCCGGCTTTGGTGTCGCGCGGCTTGAAGTTGATCGAGGCGTTGGCGGTGAACCGGCCACCGGCCACTTTGTCGATCTTTTTCTCCCGCAACAGTTGGCCAAAGCTGCGCAGGCCTTCTTCGCGGGTGAACTGGGGAATGTTCACTTCGCGCGCCATACGCATCAGCATTGGGCGAGAGAAGCGCTCCAGACCTTCCACAAAGGTGAGATAGGCCGCGGCCGCTTCGGTGCTTTCCGGCAGCTGAGTCGCGCCGACGCTTTTGGCGTAGTCGATAAACCCGCTCAACGTGGTGCTGTTGGCGCTGACCGGGGCAGCGGACTTCGCGGCTTCTTCGCGGTCCAGTTGGTCAGAAGACACCCGGCGCGGACGAACAGGGACGCGGCGGGGGGCTTTTTGTGCGCCTTCAGACGCCTGTTGAGCGGGTTGTTCCGGGCTGTCGACACGTTGCGCGGCCACCAGTTTCAGCGGGGCTGCGCTTGGCTTGGCAGGTTTTGCACCATCGGTTTTGCCACCTGGCACGGCACGTACCACAGAGGCGAGATCGTCGCGGTACGCCACGGTGTCGTCTTTGCCTTTGGTGGCGTTGCCTGCGCGTTTTTCGGCGCGGGTGGCGGCAACGGCAGCGCGCAGATGCGCGATTGCGCTGCGACGGCCTTTGCCCTGAGGCTCTTCCATTTCGCTGCTGGCTTTGGCCATCAGGCGAGTGAGGTCCGGCTCGGGCTGCGGCTGGCGCGGCTCAGACGGTGCCGCGGGCTCTTCCGCTACACGGGTTTCTGGCTCCTCCGCGACAGGGGCTTCCTCTGCGATCTCTGGCTCGGCTTCGCGCGGTGCTTCCGCCTTCGGCGCGGCCTGGGCTGCGTCGGACTGCTTCAGCTCTGCTTCGACTTGAGCCAGTTCGGCGAGCAGGTCAGCTTCGTCCTCTGGGGTCAGGCTGGTTGGCTTGGGCGCTTCGGGCGTTTGCGGGGCGTCTTCTGCCGCCTCTGCGTCGCCGTCCACCACCGCTTCCAGACTTCCAGAGGCCACGGCATTTTCGAAGTCCGCCTTTTTCATGCGCACAACGCGGGCGCGCAGGGGGCGGGCAGCGGGCGTATCCGCTTCTTCGGTCACGCCTTCTGCCGCTTCATCTTTGGCTTCCACCAGCTCTGCCTCTTCGACGTCCTCAGCAACGTCGTCTAGCGCTTTGCTCAGCTCGGCGGCGGCTTCGTTGTCGTCCTCTTCGTCCAGGTTCACCGGGGTGAGGTCCATTGGGGCGAGGTCTTCGTCAAAGATGTTGGCAGCGTCGGTGGCGGCGACGGTGGTCAGCTCTGGCTGATCGTCCTCGGCGTCCACCGCTTCGGCTTCGGGCTCGGATTCGACGCGGGCCACCACGGCGCGGATGCGCTCAAGCTTGGCGGCGATGGAGTTTTCCTCAAACTCAGGCTCGTCGTCAGCGTCTTCCCATTCGGCGGCTTCTGGTGTGTTCTCGGACGGCTCTTCAGCCAGTTCATCGGCAAACGGGTCTTCGCTGTCTTCGACAGGGGCATCCAGAACCAGAAGGTCGGATGCGTCGTCTTCGAGCTCTGCATCGGTTTGCAGTTGATCGTCAGAGAGGGCGTCTACAGCGGACACGGCGGCGGAGATGCCGGCCAGATCTACCTCTGGCGCGTCTTCGGCAGCGTTATTGGCCGCCTCAACAGGCGCTTCTTCTGCCACAGCGTCTTCGGCAATCTCTTCGACGATGTCAGCAACCGGTGACTCTTCGACTTCCGGCAGGCTGTCCTCGGCGATGGCGGCCATCACGCTGTCGGCGATGTTGTCGTCTGCAGAAACAGTCTCCTCAGCTGCGGCTTCTTCGACGGTTTCAACAATCGCTTCCTCTGCCACAGGCTCTTCTGCTTGTGTGGCCTCAACTGGCTCTTCGTCGACTTCTACGGGTGCCTCTTCGACAACCACGTCCTCCGCACCCCGTTCCTCGACAGCGGGGGCCTCGGCAGACTCTGGGGCGTCTTCGATCACGTCCTCTGCGATCGGAGCGTCTTCAGCGGCATCAGCCTCTTCCTCAGCGATGGCTTCCACTGGTGTGTCTTCCACAACCGGAGCGGCGGCCTGCTCTTGGACAGGCTTTTCAACCACTGGCGCGGCCACAGTTGCAGCCGCCACAGGGGCGGGTTGCGGTGCGGGTTGTGCTTCTACTTGCGCCTCAGCTTTTGGCTGTGCCGCTGGCGCGGCTTCGGCCACGGGCTGCGTCTCTGTTTCGGGCTTGGGGTCTCCGGCGCTCAGAACAATGGCGCCATGATCCAAACGCGCGCTGACGCGGCGGGCGATTTCTTTTTCAGCGATGCGGGCAAGCATCTCAGCATCCGGGGTCGGGGGCTCTGCACCGAAGTATCGGTCGTCCGCCGCGAGATCCCTGAAATACTCAGCGATTGCCTTCATTGTATCGAACGACTCCTCAAACCCTTCCAGGGTGCAGGAGAATGTCCCGTAAGACACCGTGAGCACTTTGTTATTGGTAACCATCTTCTGCGGGTCCTTTGCACTACTCACCAATCAAACTACCACCAAAGGAAAGTCGAAACGTGACCGATTCTGTGGAAGACAGCGTATCATTTCTGGGCCAAATTGTGGCGAAGCGCTTTTGAGAGGGGCGGAGCAGGGTGAAATGACGGCTATTGTTCGCAGTTTGGAACCAATCACGCTGATTGGTGCAGGATCGTTGGGCGATTCCGATATAGACGATTCATTGGCACTGGCCCCGACATTGGTGGCGGCGGATGGCGGTGCAGCGCATTGTTTGGCCGCCGATCACATGCCGGAGGCGGTGATTGGGGATATGGACAGTCTGGATATGGTGCAAGCAGCGGGCATTCCCTGGGAGCGGCTGCATGAGATCACCGAGCAGGACAGCACCGATTTTGACAAGGCGCTGCGCCACATTGAGGCGCCTTTGGTGCTGGCCGTGGGCTTTACCGGCGCGCGGATGGATCATGAGCTGGCGGTGCACAATGCGCTGGTGCGCTATCCAAACCGGCGCTGTGTGCTGATTGGGGAGACCGATGTGCTCTGCGTCGCGCCGCCGAAGCTGACGCTGGATGTGCCAGCGGGGACGCGGGTGTCGCTGTTTCCGATGCGGGCGGTCACGGGACGCTCTGAGGGGCTCAAGTGGCCCATCGACGGATTGGGTTTTGCGCCGGACGGTATGATTGGCACGTCCAATGCCGCCACCGGACCGGTGACCTTGGAAATGGATGGGCCGGGCATGCTGTTGATCCTGCCCAAAGCGCTATTGCCTGAGTTGGTTAAGACGCTGCTTGCGACGCCTGAAGGCTGGCCCGTTCCCTGAACACCACATAAAGACCGGCGGCCATTGTCACGCAGATGCCGAGCGCGGCAAGACCGTTGGGCCAGTCGCCAAACACCAGCCAGCCGATCAGCGCGGCGATGGGGATTTCCAGGTATTGCATTGATGCGAGGGTGGAGGAGGGCGCGTAGCGCAGGCTCCAGGTCATCAGCAGATGTGCGGCGGTGCCGATGATCCCAATTGCGACCAGCAGCCCCCAATAGCTGTTATCAGGACTGGCAAGCGACAGGGCGGGCCAGCTTAGGGATTGGCCAACAAAGAGCGCAATGGCAATGAAAGCAGAGCCGATCACGCCGCTGACGGCCTGGACGCCGATGGGATCGGTGTCTTTGGCGATCTGGCGGGTGACCAGCATAAAGAGGGCAAAGATCACCGCAACGCCAAGGGGGAGGAGCGCAGGAGCGCCGACCTCTGCAAAACTTGGTTGAATCACCATCAGCGTGCCGGCAAAGCCGACCACGCAGGCCATCAGGCGGCGCATGCCGACCTCTTCATCCAGTACATATTTGCCTAGCACCAACATGATAAAGGGCATGACAAAGGCAATGGCGACCGCATCCGCCAGCGGCAGGTAGCGCAGGGCGGTGAACATAAAGGCGATGCCCGCCACATGCAGGAGGGTGCGCCAGACCACCAGTTTGAACACGCGCGGTGTCATGCGCCATGGGCGGCGGGTGACACTCACAATAGGAATGAGGATCAGCGCCTGTACCGCAAAGCGGATGAAGACCAGCTGTCCCAGAGGCACCGCGCCGGACAGAAGTTTGGCAATGGCGTCGCCCAGTGGGGCAAGCACACAGAATCCCAGCATCAAAAAGATGCCGAGCAGGGGGCGGTCTTGGTGGGCTGAATGATCGTTCATTGGCGCACGCTAGGGCGGCGGGTTAACCAAGGCAACAGAAAGATTGTGCCGACACAATGTGGGTGGTGGTCAGAAGTCGGTGATGCCCGCCTGCACCGGACGCTCCAGTGACGTTGAGAGCGCGACGTAGGTTTTGGTGCTGACCACCTCGGGCATGTCGTAGATGCGTTTGAGCAGCGCTTCCATGGCTTTGGAATCCTGCATCCGCACTTTGAGCAACATGCAGGTGTCGCCAGTTACGGAATGGATTTCCTCTACTTCCGGCAGGTCTCCAAGGCCAAGGATGGCATCGGTTTTGCCCCAGCCGGAGGTGTTCACGTGCAGGAAGGCCAGAAAGGGCTTGCCGGTCATGTCCGGGTTGAGCAGCGCGGCCACGCCGGAAATGCGGCCTGTGGCTTTGTAGCGTTTGACCCGCTCGTGCACGGCGGGCGGAGACAGGCCAACTTTATCTCCCAAGGTGGCGTAGCTTTGCTCGGCGTCTGCGCTCAGAAGCCCTAATAGTTTTCGGTCAATGGCGTCCAAACCCTGTTTGTCCTTGAGTGACATCTGAACCTCATTCGGAATTTTTCATCGATTGCATTATGACATACACAGCTTCCGTGTGTTTGGCTATGTAATCTCCAGAATGCGGAGGCAGAGATGAAGCCAGTTTGGGTTTTGATGTGTGCAATCGGGGTGGTGGGTTCCAATTCTTTGGTGCTCAGTCCGATTGCGGCGGATGTGGCGGCGGGTTTTGACGAGACAGTCGCGTCTGATGTGATGATGGCCTCTGCCGTCTATGGTGGGGCAACGGCGCTGAGCGCGCTGTTTCTCGCGCCGCGGGCGGATCAGATTGGCCTGAAGCGCGCGTTGATCCTGGCGCTGATGGCGTTGATTGTAGCGTTGGTGGGGAGCGCGGCGGCGCCCAGCCTGTCAGTGTTGATCGCAGCGCAGGGGCTGGCAGGTTTTGGCGCTGGGCTGGCGTTGCCGGCCACCTATGGGCTGGCGGCGGATGTGGCTCCCAAAGGCGAGGAGAGCGCCACGCTGGGCAAGGTGCTCACCGGCTGGACTTTAAGCCTTGTGGCGGGGGTGTCCTTCTCTGCGGTGCTGGCAGATGTGTTGCACTGGCGGGCGGTGTTTGGGGGGATGGCGGCGCTGAGTGCCGGGTTGATCCTGTTGGTGGCACGCATGCAGGTGGCGGAACGCGAAGCGGTGGCGGCAGTGTCGCCGTTCAAGGCCTTCCGCGTGCCGGGGTTGTTGCCGATCCTGCTGGCCGTGGTGGCCTTCATGAGCGCGTTTTACGGTCTTTATGGCTTTTTGGGTGCGCAAATGACCACGGTTTTGGGCTACTCCACAGGTGTGGCTGGGCTGGCCGCACTGACCTACGGTATTGGATTTGGCGCGGTTGCGCCTCTGGATCGGCTGATTGACCGCTATGGTGCAACTCGGGCTGCACCGGTGGTCTTTGGCGCGCTGGTGCTGGTCTATCTGCTGATGTCCTTGGTAGCGGGGCAGGGGGCAGGCATCTTTGTGGGCTGTTTAATGTGGGGCGCGGTCAATCATGTGGGGCTCAATATTATGGTGGGTCAGCTGACGGCGCTGTCCCCCGATCAACGCGGAGCCATTCTGGGCCTCTACAGCGCAACGACCTATGTGGCGATGTTTGTCGGCACCGCCGCCTTCCGGCTGGTGTTTGAGGCGCAAGGTTTTGCGATGACGGCGCTGGTGTCCGCGGCCTGTATTGTGCCTGCCCTGATCGGTGCGCTTTATGCGCTGCGGCGCGCTGGGCGGGTGGCGGTGCCTGCGGCGGAATAAAAAAAGGGCCAGCGCGAAGCTGGCCCGACAGGGAGTGAACGCGGGCGATGGATCGACGCCCGCGATCGGGGGAAACCTAGCGGTTCATGCGGTTCTCAATCAGGTCGTCCACAACGGCGGGTTCCGCCAATGTCGACGTATCCCCGAGGCTGCCGTAGTCGTTCTCGGCGATTTTGCGCAGGATGCGGCGCATGATTTTGCCGGAGCGGGTTTTTGGCAGGCCCGGCGCCCATTGG
>WKFK01000015.1 GCA_014872815.1 Paracoccaceae bacterium | reverse complement strand
AGCTTGCCACCCGTGCTCTGCGTCTTGTCCTCGGTCACCGCGCCCACGGCGGTACCAGAGATCGCAGCCTTATCATCCGTACCGTTGATGGTGATTGTTATGGGGCGCGAGGTCCCGTCAATCGTGCGGACAATAAATTTCTCCGTCAAAGTGTCACTGTCGACAAGCGCCTGTACATCCGGCTTGGTGTTATCCAGCGTGAACGTCCAAGCACCTGTGCTGTCGATTTCGAGCTTTCCGAGTTGACCCTGCGTGACCGTATGCACGAAGGCGGCTTCCCCCGGATCAGGGTCAATGATTGAGAGTTTTCCCGACGCGGATTGCAAAAGATCTTCGGTGACCGTGCCCGCGGACATCCCAGAGATCACAGCGGCATCTGGTGTGTTTAAGATGCGAAATGGCAAGAGTGTTGTGGCCGACTGTCCGTCTGGCTGCGTCACGGTTATGCCAATGGCTCCACTACCAAACCAATTAGCCGCAGGAATGAGCTGCAGGCCGGTCAGCGGTGTGCCTGCGGGCACAACCCAACCGCCGGTGGAATCAGGGTGCCCTACCGAGAGGGTGGCGCCGGGAGGCAGCCCCTGAAAATGTGTCGTCATACTCGAAGACTTCGCGCTGCCGTCCACTGCAGACACCATAAGCTTCAGGGGCCTATCTTCAAAACCCGTGGCGGTCATGGCAACGACCGCTGGCCCGTTGGGATGGCCGGCAAACGCGAGCTGGGTCGGGGTTGGCTGCGGCGCTATTTGTCCCCCGGTTGGGCCACCTCCGGATTGCGCCGGCAAAGCTACGCTGTGGCCAACGCTTCCTCCAAGCGACGACATCGGAACCTGCAAAGCACCGGGCTGGCCACCTACCCCGAGCACATGTTGCGCTCCGGGAAGGGCGCGCAAAAGATCAGACACATGCGCACTCACGGAGGGGCTTGAGACACCCGCAGAGCTGCCCTGCGTTGGCAAGTCATCGGCATCTCCTCCAGCGATCCGCGTGAGCGCGCTTACCGGTATCTGAAAGCTACGATCGTCCGTTTGGGCGTCAACGGACGGGGCGCGCGCCTCACCACCTTGGCTGACCCGTTCGGCCTCTGGACCCACATCTGTCCGGTCGGACACAACCCATCCGAATCCCTCTTCCCACATGCCCTCACGCGGTGACAGCTTTTTGGCTTTCGGGTCGTCATTGGAAGGTATGTCAGACATGGGAACCTCTTGAGTTCAGTACCTCAGCGTTCGGTCAATGCGAGATCAAGATTGGTAAACACTGGTTTCCAGACATACTGGAAAACCGTTTTGGAGCCTGTGACGATGTCGGCCTCACCCGTCATTCCGGGCAACAGAAAGAGTTGGTCTTCAGGTGCTCGAAAGTAGTCACGCGGCAACGAGACAAGAACCTCGTAGAAAGCCTGCCCGCGCTCATCAAAAATCGTGGTCGGAGACACTTCTTCGACCACCCCGTCCAATGAACCATAACGGCTGAAATCAAAGCTCTCGATTTTCACGCGCACGGGTTGCCCGACAGTGACAAAAGCAACATCGCGCGGCGACAGGCGTCCTGAAAAACGGACCCCGCCCTCCGCCGGCACAATGGCTGCTACCATACCACCGGCCTCGATCACGTCTCCCGAACTTTCGTCCGGAAGTGTTTGCACAAGGCCCGCCAACGGTGCGGTCACTTCCGCTTCATCCACACGCGCTCGCAGGGCTTGGGCCTCGGCCAAAAGAGCGCGGCGCTCGGCAACAGCGTCGACGATGCGATTGCGTGCGGTGGAGTTTTGGTCGAGATCAACCCTTTCAATGGAGGACTGCAGCTCGACGATGGCCGCCTCTGTAATGGTTTCCCTACCCGCAAGCCGGGAAAGATCAAAACGATATTGCGCTTCGCGCTCGATTAGCTCCACCATACGTGCCCGCGCGGACAGGCCTCGCTCCACCAGGTCTTCCTCAATAGCACGTTCTTCCTGAGCAACCTCAATCTGACGCTCCAGCTCCGGCCGCTGTTCCCTAATTGCATCCAGCTCTGCGCGCTTGGCCTTAATTTGTGCCTCCAATACGCTCCGCTCAGCTGACAAAAAGTTTTCTTGGGTTTGGATCGCTGCCGTTTCAAATGCCACCAATTCCGGATACTCTTTGGCGTAAAGCGAAAAGTCAGGCGCCCGCTTTTCCACAAATGAAGTCAAGCGTTCTACTTCCAAGGAAAGCCCTGCAATACGTGCGTCAGTCGCAGAAAGCGCGCTCTGTGCCTCGGTGCGATTCATAGTGACCAAGACGTCTCCTTCCGCCACCATCTCACCAGCGCGTACCAAAACCTCTTCCACTTGTCCCCCATGGCGACTTTCCACGCGCTGAACCATCGCTATTGGCTCCACCGCGCCCCGGGCTTTTGCCACTTCGTCAACCTTTGCTGACAGCGACCAACCAACTACAGCGACCAAGCCAATTACAGTCGCCCATGAAGCGCGTTCTACCCATTTGGCCGTGGGGCTCTCGTCAATACGGAATGGTTCCAAGGCTTTCTTGTCTTTCATGGTGTCGTCTCCTCGGCAACATCACTTTGAAGCGCCTCTTTGGTGTCTTGCTGCTGCACTGGTCCCGCATAAACAAGAGAGCCCCGTTCCAGAACAATTGCCATGTCTGCCAAGGGTACTAAGGCAGCATCATGAGTGGCGATCACGACAGTTGCGACACCTCGCTTGCTTGCTATGAAATCTGTAAGCTGAGTTCTGGCATCACTTCCGCTAATCGAAAGCGGGTCATCCAATAAGTATGTAGGAGCTTCTCGAGAGGTCGCGGCGGCCCAAGCCGCTTCTTCAGCAGCGACTTGATCTATTTCCATGGCGTCACTGAACGTGAAGTCGACGTCGGAGCTCTGTCGAGGATCTGACGGTAAATATACGCAGTGTTCCGAAAGACTGTCGGGATTAAAGTGAGAGATCGCGCGTCCATCCAGCAACAGGCGACCGGACTGGGTCCCCAGTGCTCCAGACAACACCCGTAAAAGTGTTGATTTGCCGGATCCGTTGGGGCCGATCAACGCCACGACCGCACCGGCTGGGATTTCAAAACTTACGCCTGATAGCGCTGGATCAGCCCCAGCAGAATAACGTACAAACAAACCTTCTGCATTGATGTCCACAGGACCTTCGGGGGCGCCATCCTGTGCATGGCTTGCGGTGTGAATGACTGGCAGATCCAAAGTAGTCTTCAGTTGCCGCCACGCGTCACGCAGGGAACGTAACCTGGGAATCGCTAAAAAAAGTCCCTGCGCTGGACCTGTGATCCTCCAAGTCAGCAACATCGTCCCGATGAGAGTTCCTGGGGAAATCCGACCAATCAAGGCGAGGTCCAATCCAACAACAAGGGTTACAAGGGCAGTTCCGGAACCAAGCGCTGTGCCAATGCTTTGTACAAGCGCCGGTTTCTGTTGAGCCGCATGTGTCACGCGCGCAGATGCGCGGCTCAATTGATTGAAGCGAGCCATCCATTGCTTGGACAAACCACGAGTTCTTACATTACTTGCAAACGGCAAATCAGACTGCATGGCTTTGTAACGCTTGGCCAATTCAGCCTGAATTGGATCTGATATCGCCTGTGTCCATCCGAGCAAAACGCCGAGCAAAAGAAAAAGGACAAGGTAAATCGCAGGTATCACGGCTAACCCCCCGCCAACGATCACCAAGGCAATCAACGTCAAAAGGATGAACGGAGCGTCATAGATTGCCGCCGTGTTTTTGCTGGCGAAGAGATCTGCGGTGCGTTCGCTCACGCGTAATTTTGCTATCGCCGTTTCTGCATCAAGTTTGTTCTGCGATAGATATGGCTGCCGGAACAATTTGTGGGCCACCGCGAGGTTCACGCTTGCGCCAAAACGCGCGTGTTCAGAGGCGAACATGGACGCGCGGATTCGTCGGAGAACAAGCAAAACAAACAGAATTAGAACGGCACCACTGAGTAACGCCGGCAGACTTGAAACCGCCGCCCCCCCCAGAACCCGGTCATATACGGCCATTGTGAAGAACGGCACCGTAAGTGCGCACAGGTTTATTGCGAGAGATTGCCATATACCGTGCTGGACAACCCGCCGTGCACGCTGAGCCAAGGAAATGTAGGTTATTGTGGCTGCGTTTTTGGCCGTCACCGGCTCAATGTGTAACACCAGCTCGTTGGCACCGAGAGTGTATCTACCTGTTTCACCCACCGTTGAGAGTGTTTTGGAAATTCCATCTCGGCGGAGCTCGGCATATAGTTCGCCATCCCGCAAGCACACCAACGCCCCATCACGGCTGTCACGCCAGCCGATCGGCATCCTTTGGACAACGTGCGCAGTCATTCCCAAAAGCGAGATAACCTCGGCCAATTCGTCCAAGTCTTGGGAAATTCTGAAACCTTTACAGGCGCTTTCACTCATAGGCTTAGAGATTGTGCGACCCAACCCCGCAAGCAACTCCACGAGAAATTCTTCCGCTATTCCCGGTGCCGCGCTCATTTGGCACCCCCGTTTTGCAACTCGATTTCAAGGGCTTGGACACGTTTGGTGGCAATATCTGAAAGTGCTTCCTCCGATGTGGTCATTACAACCGCCGTTTCATGCGTGTGGCTTTGCAACACAGCCGCAAGTCTCTTTCGGCCATCCAAATCAAGACCCGCTGCCGGACGCTCCAGCAGCAGCAGCTTCGGACGCATCACCAGCGCCTGAACAATCATTGCGCGCTTAACTGCGCCATGAGACAGACCGCCGCTGTTTGTACGACTTACCTCAGTTTCATAACCCTGCGCCAAACGCCCAATCATCACATCCAAGCCAAGTTCGACGGACAATTCCAAAGCATATTTTTCCCGTTCGGCATCGAAGGCGGACAGGTTCTCCAACAGCGACCCACGCACAAACATCGGTCTTGCCGCAATCAAAACCGTATCGACTCGATGCCCACCGGACGTCCACAACGATGTCACTAATGCCTGAAGTGCTGCCGCTTCCTGCTCGCTCTCTTCCCCCTCTATTAGGATTACATCCTCAGCAGTTGTCTCGTCCAATGAGAACATGCGCGACAGGGTTTGAATACAGTCTTCAGGTGCTACGCCCGTCTCAATTTTACTTTCCAAGTTGCGAAGTTCGGCGTGGGCAGCCTTGGTTTCACCACGACGCGAGACGGCCAAAACGGCTCCAATACCTTGGCTTGCCGCGCGGCTTCCTAACAACGTGCAAGCCGCCAATCCGCCAGTGGTCATATCCCCGTTGAGAACGACAGCAGCGCCAAAGCCAACGACCAAAACAGTCGTTGCCAGCCCAGCGACTTGCATGAGGTCAAGCTGGCGCCCTGCAGCAGATTCCACCCCCATGAGCGAATGGGCTCGATGCCTTAATGTAGAACTGAATGCAGCCAAACGACCGGCAACTGAACGCAAATCACCTACTGCGCCAAACGTAAGCTGAGCGACGATCAGTTTCATGTTCCTGCTGCTGGTGGCGAACAGATCACGTGCTGCTTCACCCTGAGAGCGGGTGAAAACAACAATCGCGGCAGCCAGACAGATGATGGCCAGCGGCGCCAATACGACATACCCGCCAAGGAACCAAATCAATCCCAGAAACACGACAGCAAAAGGCGCGTCGTACAAAGCGACAGCAGCTTCTCCCGCCTCCGCGTCTCTGGCCTTTGGGGGTATATCCAATAGATGCTGTGCTGACTGAAAATCGGCATCTTGTGACATCAGCCGTTCTGACACCGCCATCCAATTTCGATGATCAGCTAATGCACTGATGCGTGAGAAACTACGCGCCCGGGCTACGCGGAGAAGGCCGCCCAAAACCAGAGCGACACCAACAGCGGAGAAGACTACGAATGCCGTACCTGCGCTTTGGTTAGGCAGGATACGATCATACACTTGAAGAAGCGCCAAGGGCATTATTAGCGCAAGAACATTTATTGCAGTCGAGAAAACAGCCAGCTTGAAATGCATGTGTCGATTTTCAACCGATTAGATGTCCTGCGTCAACTATGCTAAAGGTTACCACGGGAATGCGGACCAAATACGCGCCGTCAATTCCGAGAAGCTACTCGAACTTCCTCAACGGTAGCCGTCAGTAGCGGCCTCCGGGGTACTGGAGTTGTTGCAGCCAACAGCTTCCTTGCCGCATCATTCAATTCGCCTTCGTGGATCTCCGCCTGCTGAAAGGCTTCAAGATTGTCGAGTTGCCTGGCACGCTCTTGGTTGACCTTGATCAGCTTTGAAGCGGTCGCCAGAGCCTCTGAAGCCGCCTTGACCGCATCAATGGCCGCTTTCTCGACGGCTCCGATCCGTTTGGCCGCCATGTGCTTCACAAATCTCGCAAACGCAACGATACGATCTCGCGCTGGTTGGACTTTCGTCCTGATCTCTGTGCGTTTTGCTTCGCTGTGTGGAGCGTTCGGCCCAAAAACCAATCCGTCAGGTCTTTCCTTGGCTTTGTCTGCCTCTTGATAAACAAGCGTTTCGTCGAGAACAGCCTGCGTGCCATATTCAAAGCTTTCCTGCTCTTTGACGGCCTGTGCTTCGATAGACCGGCACTTGAGATCGGCTTTTTTCGCATCTTCCAGCAGTTCTCGAGCCCATTGCGCTTTGGTCGTGGGAGAGGCCTTTGACCCTCGCTCCGCTCGAGCAATACCCAAGTGCTCAACCGCTGCCGCATAGCTGTCCACGACCTTTTCATATGACCCTCGACCATCCCCAAAAAGGTGGTGCTTGTGATGGCTGACAATCCGTTTACCCGACTTCTTGCGCGCGGCTGCCACTCGTGCTCGGAACTCTTCTTCGGTTTCGGCTTCGCGCTTCGGCTTGATCCTCTTCAAACGCTTTTGATACGCCGCTTCATCTTCCTTAGGCTTTCTTTTCTGGGCCTTCGCCACTCGTCGCTCAAAAGCTTCTTCAGTCTCTGCCCTGCGCCGGTTCTTCGGCAGTGTTGGCGCCTTTTCGACCGTCGGAACGATCAACGCATGCGCATGTATCGTGCGCTCATCTGCGTGAAGATGCGCGGCGACGCAATCAGAGCCAAATGTATCCTTCAACCATTTCTTGGTCGTTTGTTTCCAAGCTTCCAAACGATCGGGATCATACTTCCCAAATCCCGCAGGATCTTCTCTGTTAAAGCTTGGACGAAAGAACTCCGGACTTGCACCAATCACAAGGCAAGTTGCCGGCTTCACATTGCGCGCATCGTAACTTGCACCGAGCTTACCAATGTAGGTCGAGACTGCTTCCGGAAACGGAACATCGCCTCCAATGAGCCATTCATTCGCTTTGGTTTGATCCCTGAAAACATGATCAAGTTTCCCGCCTGTTCGCGTGCAATGTTTCCAGAGCGCGACGATATCTGAGCGTGTGGCTCTTTTGATATCCAAGACTGTGACCGGCTTTTTCGCGTCCGACATGGTTCCCTCCTTGATAACAGGGAGGAAGTCCGGCCCATTGAGGGACTTCGCCGTGGAAATTTTCACTTATGCAAAATTTGGCTGATAAACCGGCGCAAAGTTTCGACCCGGCGCGCGCAATGTGTGCGCACCAGTTTTCCCTGATGGATAAGTGACAAGGAATTTGTGCGAGATCACGGGTGCGCCCCCATCTTTTGAGAGTGACTTGAGCAGTCCGACCTCCAAAATCTCGACACGAGAATTTTCGATGGCTCACTATGGTAAATTCTGGTGTCCGGATGCGCGTCGCGCCGTCCTCCACAAGATTTTTCCACGGCCGATGGCCTGTTCGCCCTGTCTGGTGATCCTGCCGGAGGCCGCTCCGCGAGACCTCTGGCGCTCCTCCGGCGGGGATTTTGGAGCCTCTCCTTCTCCAAAATGAAAGGGCAGATGCGAATGCACCTGCCCCTTGCAAACCGATAGCTTTGCCCGACGATCGCGTCGGATTTTTTAGTTCATCAAAACACTTCGACCAGTCATTTCCAGATCTGAAGACGATTTCAGCGCGTGGATCTCCGCAGAAAGCTGTTCCACTTGCTTCTTCAACTCTGCGATCTGATCCGCTTGCTTTTCACACAGGTCGTCAAGATATTCGACTTGCTCCTGCTTGGCGCGGTCGCGCTTTTCCAGCTCTTCCATTTGTTGCTCTTGAACAAGGTTTTGAGCCGAGCACTGCAGTTGCATCTCGTTTGAATGCGTTTGCAGCTGCGCCAACAAAAGTCCCTTGATGCCTTCACGTGTGCTTTCCAGAACCTGCAACATATGCTCTTCAAGTTTTGTCGAAAGGTTTGGCTGTTCTTCAGCTTCCGCGTGCTCAAGCTCTTCCAGATGAGTGTCCCAGACCTTAGCCACGATGGACAAACGTCCGCGGCCTTCAAGCTTCTTATGGATTTGGCTCGCAGATACTGCGAACGGATCATCGCTGCCCAGCTCCATGCCTGCCGCGATGATTTCTGCTTTTGTGTGAATACGTGGTCTCATGAGGGCGTCCTTCTAACAAGTTATAAGAAGAACGTGCTGTCGTTGCGGATCAAACAAAGCGGTTTGAAGCAAAATTGTTTGTCAGTTTTGAGCCCGATGACCTGCACGAGCGGGCCATAAAAAACAGCGTGACGTATCCAATTGTTCAAAGCCGTCCGAAGGAACCGCGTGTCGTAAGTTCGTAAGTTAGTATGTAAGTAGGTCAGTAAGTCAGTATGTCAGTATGTTTGTTTGTTTGTAAGTCAGCAGCACAAACAAACGTTCGATCAGCTTGGTGTTTCTGGAAGGCGACCGACGGCTCTGAGCCGGCCTCTGGAAGATCGATTTGGCCCAATTTCTTTGCGATTTCGGCTCGGGACTCAGTTCCCGACTATGGAAAATTCAAGTCAATCTCACCCCGCCAAAACACATGCATTCGCGCACATTCAACCGGAAGCCTATTGTTCCCTTTTGCATCCGCAAAATAGCTTTGGATTGCCGTCGGTATTGGTCAAAAACCACGACGGCAACACGTCAGGAAAGGCCGTTGAAGTAGATCATCTGGTTGCGATGCTTCCGGTCTATCAAGACGCAACAAGCTACCTCTCTCTGAACCGCTTCCATGGCAGCAGAGGAAACAGCAAAGTCGCTGCTTTGAACGCGCTCTATGTGGATCTCGACTTCTATAACATTGATAAACTGAGGCGGATGAGCCCTTCAGATGTGCGCGCTGATTTCCTGAGCCATCTCTCCTGCAAATCGGTTCCGGCGCCCAACCTGTTTCTGAACAGCGGGCGTGGTCTTTCTGCAATTTGGTTGATCGACAGCCTGCCTTCTGAGGCTCGTTCGAGATGGAAGGCAACAATGCAGGCTCTGCTCACGCTTTGCGCACCCTTTGGCGCAGACAAATGCTGTTCAGATGAGGCGCGGGTCTTCCGATTGCCAGGCACCCTCAATGAAAAGTCAAATACGGAAGTCGCGGCACTTTTGGGCTCTGCTGAACGCCAAGACTTCGATGCGTTGAGTGACGCGGTTTTCAATTCGGTTGGCCGGCCCACCCGGGAAGAATTCAACCATCGAAGGCGGGCATTGAAAGGCAGCAAAACCATCAAGCCCGACCTTAAAGAAATGCCTGTTGGACTATCGCCTGCAGCGCGGTTTGCCCTGATCCTCAGTGATCTGGAAGCGATTAGAGGTCACTTCGGTGGCCGTATCCCTGAAGGCACGCGTAACACCTGGCTGCATCTCTACGCGACCTGCCTGACCCATTTGCATAACGTCGTCGACATCGAAGGCCAGATTGCTGAGACCGCGCGGCAGGCAACACCGGATCTACCGCATCAAGAGGTTGCCGCAATTCAAAAGCAGGCGAAAGCAAAGGCATTGCATCCGGACAAGCGGTATTACTTCAGAGGCAGCAAAATCGCAGCGATGCTGGGAGTTTCTGACGATCTGGCGCGTGACCTTGGTCTCAAGCAGGTCATGTCAGAGCAATTGAGGACCGCCGGCAGAAGCAAGCAACGAACAGCCAATCGTCGCTCCAAAGGCGTGGTTGCGCGCAAAGACTATCTGGCTGTGAACTCCGCAAGCCAGGAGAAGCCATGGGAAGCGTTGGGGATTAGCCGCGCAACCTACTATCGACGCAAGAAGCAGAACAAACTCCCAAGGCACTCAAAGGGCGTGAGACAGGTGTGTCTTCGACTACAGGGGCACCACGGGGATCAGGAAACTGATCCCGATTTTGGGGAGGGTAGGAATATCGCGCTTTGTCTGTCTGGCACCCCTCTCCTCGAGGGCGCCAGACAGGCAAACGCCCGATCCAAAAAGGAAATCATATGCAAGCAAGACGGCAGGCGCGTGCGTGAACTACGTGACCTCGACCAGCTGACCAGACGGTCTCTTGAGCCGGCGCGCGGTGCGCCAGGCATCTGAAATGGGAGAACGACATGTTCGACATTATCAATAGTTCACACGCTGATCTGCAGACCTTCTTGTGGGACAATTTTGAAGGGCTGCAAAATGCATCTCTGTTGCTCGGAGGTCGACCAGCCCTCAGTGCGACCAAGAGTTTGATCGCTGACATCTGCTCCAAACCAGAGCTAACCCGCCGCGACCAAATCGGTCTGGTTCGTCTGCACGAACTCCTGACCTTGGAATACGTGCATGATTTTGACCGTCCTGAGTCCGCTTACTTCGCCGTTATCGATCCAGCCGAGCCATACATTGAAGAAATCTGTCTGCTGGCAGATCAACTCGCCGACCGCATGACGGCTGTGGCGCAGGCCTCTGGCATAGAAATGGAAGCTCAGGAGGTGCCTTATGCAGTCTGAAGACAAGAACACGGAACTTTTGCTGTGCGTCACATGCGCCGCCAATCTTGAAAAGATTTTCGCCAACAAAATTGCCTCGTGCCAGGAAACGGCGAAGGGCGCTTGTGCTGCGCTCGGGATTTTGTGGCGCGTCGCTGACCTGGAGATCTCCCGCAAAACGCGGGAGATGCTGGAAACCCTTGCGACGAATTCTGACGAAGAATTTGAGCTTCAGCCAAACACCGAGGATCGATTTATTGAACTGGGATCGGCAATCATAAAGGCGCTCAACCAGTTCGAAAACAAGCTCGGCGAGCGCGCATTAGCCGGACACGTTGAGGTCGCAGATTTTGATGACCTTGAACAACGGCAGCTCATCCAACTCGCGGCGCAGTGGCGCGCCTGTTGGGCGTTGATATTCGACTGGCAGGAATGGGACCGAGCGAAAGAAAAACTCGGCACGGTCACAAACTAATTGTCACTCAGAGCGCTGGTTTGAATCGAAATTAGTTAAACAAAATCAGCGATCTACAAAAAAGTCAAAAAAATCTCATGGCGAGAATTTTTGCGGACTCACGTTCTTCTTAGAACGAAAAACGTAACGACAATGAGGTCGGCAATGAAAGCGCAATATCTCTTCCCACCACGCTTGATGCACGCAAAAATGGCATCCTACTATATTGGGGTTCCCATCTCCAAATTTCACCAAATGGACTTTCCCAATGAAGACGAAGGCGGCAACCTTTTATATGACAGACAGCACTTGGATGCGTGGGCTGACGACCTCTTTAATACCGATACTGAGGAGCAGGGTGGCTGCAATGAGGCCGATCTCGCATTTGGAGTTGCCGCATGAAAAAGCTCAAAGGAATCAAGCGCTATGAACGGAATGGCAAGATCCATAAGTATTTCCGGGCTACAGGCGAACGTTTGCCTGCCGACATTCCAGAAACGGATCCAAGGCTTCTTCATGCCTACAAGTTGGCTGAACAGAATGCGAAGTCCAAGGGGGTTCCCAACAAAGTCCAAGCAAACACCGTGGAGGACCTGTACCGAAGGGTGCTGACTTGGAAAGATTTCTCGGATTTGAGCGTCAGTTATCAGAACCTGATTTCACGCGAGTTGAAAAAGATTTGCCGCGAAAACGACGGCCGCATTGCGAGACTATCTATTAATAAAATCAATGCCATGCACATCAAAACACAAGTCGATAACATTGGCGGAAATGCTGGTAGAACCCGCTACAAAGCTTGGAACAAGGTCTTTGAACTCGCCGTTTCAAAACAGCTCATAAAAACAAATCCGTGCGAGATTGTCACTCCCCCAAAAGAGAGGGTTTCAAAACAGGGCCACGCACCATGGACAAATGAGGAAATCGAACAATTTCGTCAGCACTGGCCACACGGAACCGTAGAGAGACTTGCATTTGAACTTCAGTACTGGGCAGGCGCAAGAATCTCCGATACGCGCCAATTGGGCTGGGACAATATTGATTCCGAGGGCTGGCTTACCTTCACTCAACAAAAAACGGGAGAAAAAGTTAGCATTCCCTTTGATCGTACACCTCCATGGTTTGCCGAGCTGGAAGACCTTCAACATCTTAAGGCTGCGATCGCGGCAATGCCTTCCAAAAGAGAAACTTGGTTTCAAACACAAAAAGGAGATGTTCGCACGGAGAAAGGCGCGTCTCAATGGTTCGCCAAAGCGGCAAGAAAAGCTGGCATTCAGGGGCGCACGTCTCACGGCTTAAGAAAAAAGCGAATGATTGTGCATGCTGAAAACGGCGCCAGCGAAAAAGAAATCGCCGCATGGAGCGGGCACGAGTCACTTAAGGAAGTTCAACGTTATGTGCGCGCAGCGAGTAAGAAGCGCTTGCTGTCCGCCACCACGCGCTGAGAAGTCACCGAAAATCACATGCACTACGGCTCGCAAAAACTGCGGGCCTTTTGCTTTTTGGCGTGTCAACTTGCGCAGTCGGTTCCATACGACCAACACGTTAGACAAACCGCAAACTGTCTAATTCCAGAAGTTAGACAAAGCCTAACTGGCAAGTATTTGGGAACATTTGTCTTTGGAAAGGTAGTGGCGCTCTGGGGAGGATTCGAACCCCCGACCCCTTGATTCGTAGTCAAGTACTCTATCCAGCTGAGCTACCAGAGCGCGGTGTGAGGGGCGGTTTAAAGTGAACTCTCAGGGGGCGCAAGGGCTAAAACGAAGAAAAATCATTTTATCGCCACTTCCCCTTTCGGGAGGCATATTTCAAAGGTGGTTCCGGCCTCACCGGTCTCTGAAAGCGTCAGCATTCCGCCGTGGCCGCGCACCAATTCTGAGGAAATTGCGAGGCCCAAGCCAGACCCGCCTTTGCGAATCCCACCTTGGAACGGCTGATAGAGGTGTTCCTGCGCTTTCGGCGGCAATCCCGGCCCGGTGTCTTTCACGGTGATCAGCCATGAGTCGTCATTTTCCGCAGCACTCACCGCGATCTCACCGGGCTGTCCGCTCGCCACAATCGCCTGCCGCGCATTGCGCACCAAATTGCTCACCACCCGGAACATCTGCTCCGGATCGGCGCGCACCATCATGCCCGCCGGGATGTCCTCGCCAAAGCTCAGGTCGTAATCCTCCACAGCCAACCGTTCCGACGCCACCACATCCGCGACCATCTCGCTCAACGCAAACCGCGTCAGCGTCGGCGCAGGCTCCTCCGCCTTGCCAAAGGCCAACGTACTTTCACACAGATGCACCGCCCGCGTGATCGAGTTCACCAGTTTGGGTGCCAACCTCCGAACCAGCGGGTCTTCACTGCTTTCAATGCGATCGGTGAACAGCTGCGCCGAGGTCAGGATGTTGCGCAGATCGTGGCTCACTTTGGCCACTGCGCCCCCAAGTTGCGCCAACCGTTCCCGCTGCTTAAGAGAAGCCGTCAGCTCAGTCTGCAACGCCAACAAAGCCTCTTCCGCCTCGCGCAATTCCGTCACACCGGCTTGCGGCGTAATCAGACTCCGCGCATCTTCCGGCGCCGCCGCATAGGTCTGCATATAGCCAACCACGCCTTTGATCGGCCGGACGAGAATGGCCCGCACCGCCAGAAACAGCAAAAACGCCGTGACCACCGAAATCACCGCCGACAGCGCCAGAATGCGCACGCCGTAGTCGATCATCGACATGCGCAATTCTTCGGTGTCCATGGTCACCTCGATCAGCAACCCGGCGTCCTGCACCGGCGCGCCGATCACCCGCACCACGCGGTTGCGGGTCTCAAACAACTGCATCATCGCATCTTTGATCAACACACTCGCCGTGGCGATGCGCATGTCATAGGTCGCGCTGATCGGTTCCGGGATGGGAGAGCTCAAGATCAACTGCCGCATCTCATCACGCCGCAGCACCACGTTGTACACGCCCGCGTTTTTCAGCAGCTCCTGCTCCAGCTCCACATCAATCATGTCATCCGCCAGAAGCGCAAGCGAGGCAATCTGCGCCCGCTCCAGCCGCAGCAGCAGATAATCCTCCCGATAGCGCGCAATCGACGGCACAAAGATCAGGATTTCCGCCAGCATCACAAAGATGACCGTCAGGATCAGGAACCGACCTGAAAGCGTGTTGAGCATGTTTCGCGACCGTTCTGGTTACGGCAGCCAGCGTTGCACCAAGCCAACCACCCGTTTCACCTTAGGATTATCAAACAGTTGCGGCGAGAAATAGGCCCCTGCAACCCGCTTGTTGATTTCGCCCACTGTCGGATAGGGCGACACCATGCCTGCCACCGCGCTCATCTTCAACTTATTGGCAATCACCAGCGACCACAGATTGACCAACTCTCCCGCCTGCGGCCCCACAATCGACACGCCCACTGGGCGGCCTTTCACCACCATCGCTTTGATCAGCCCATAGGCATTGCGCTCTGCAATCAGCCGGTCGTTGTGATGGCTCTCAAACCGCGTCACGGTCAGCTTGTCGCCATACTGCGCTCGCGCTTCGGCTTCAGTCAGCCCAACCTGTGCCAACTCTGGGTCGGTGTATGTCGCATAAGGAATGTGATCCGTGCGCGCCTTGGCCGGCAGGCCAAACAACATGGAGCGGATGATCACCCCCGCCTGATAGCCCGCCACATGGGTGAACTGCGCCCCCCCGGCGACGTCCCCAATGGCATAAACCTTCTTGTTGGACGTCTTCAGCGAGGCATCCACCGAAACCCCGGTCTTGTGAGTCTCAATCCCGGCAGCGTCCAGATTGAGCCGTTCCATATTGGCCTTGCGCCCCACGGCCACCAAAAGGTGTGATCCGCTAAAGCTGCGCCCATCCTGCGCCTCAACCGTGATCACGCCATCTGTCTGCGTCACCGCCTTCGCCATCGCGTCCTCGGCAATCTCCACGCCTTCACCCCGCAGCCGCTCCAGCACAATCGCCGCCATCTCCGGGTCATCCCGCCCCAGCGCCTTGGCGCCTTCGATCACCGTGACCTTGATGCCCAACCGCACATGCGCCTGCGCCATCTCCATCCCAATGGGACCGCCACCAATAATCAACAGATGCTCCGGCGTTTCCGTCATCTCAAACAGGGTTTCATTGGTCAGGTAATCAACCTGATCCAATCCGGGAATCGGTGGCACCAGCGGACTGGAGCCCGTGGCAATCACCACCCGCCGTGCCGTGATCTGATGCTCTCCGGCCTGAACCACTTTCGGGCTGATAAAATGTCCGTATTCCTGAATCACCCGCACGCCAAAGCCTTCAAACCGCTCCACGCTGTCCATCGGTTCGATCTGCGATATCACATCCGCCACGTGCGCCTTGGCCGCGGCATAATCCACCTGCGGCACCTGATCAGACACGCCAAACGCGTGGCCCTTGGTCTGCTGATGTGCCATCTTGGCGCTCGCCAACAACGCTTTGCTGGGCACGCAGCCAAAGTTCAGACAATCGCCACCCATCTTGTGGCCTTCCAGCAGCACCACACTGGCACCCATTTGGCTTGCTCCAGCCGCCACAGACAACCCACCAGAGCCAGCCCCGATGACCAGCACATCCGTCTTGATCTGTTCCATGATTAGAGCGCCTCTTTGCCGCGAATGAGTTTGAGCACAACCGGCAGGAACGCCAGCGCCGCCAGGCCAAGGATCGGCAACAACACATGTGGCTCAAAGATAATGCCCAGATCCGGCGTCTCCCCACGGGCAAACACTTCGCCCAGCCCCGCACCTACAGATGTGTACACCAGCCCGCCGGGAATGATGCCAATAAAGGTGGACACCACATAACGCCACAGCGACACGCCCACGAGCGCCGGTATCAGGTTGGCCACAAAGAACGGCACCAACGGCACCAAACGGATGATAAACAGCATCGACCACTGGTTCTCATCTATCCCGTCTTTAATGGCTTTCACCTTGCCCTCACTGGCATCCATCTTGGCCGACAACCGGTCGCCAAGCCCCCAACGGGCGGCCAAAAACACCACGGTGGCCCCAATAGTCGCCGCGCCCACGTTGAACAACACGCCCGGCAAGGTGCCAAACAAAAAACCACCGGCTAGCGTAGCAATGGTGGCGCCCGGCAGAGAAAACCCCGCGATCACAACATAAATCGCCATGAACACCACCACGGCCAACGCATAATGCGCATCCCGGTAGGCAATCAGCGTCTCACGGTTGTCGCGCAAGGCTTCAAAGCTCAGGTAGTCACCCAAGGCATAAGCCCCCAGAACAGCCCCGGCGACAAGCACCGCCATTGGCAGCATACGCGCCCATTTGGATTTGGTTTCTTGCGAAGTATCCGTCACGTCAGACATCTTTGATCCGTTTTCTTGGTCTTACCCCAACATGGCTGACGTATTGGCAAAACAACAGAGACCTCACGGGCGCTTGATCACGACGCCACGTTTCGTGAGGAATTCTTGGTTAACCGTAACAAACGCCCCTTTAGGACAGGCCAACTGGCCCGTACCGCGTCCGACACTCCACACCGGAAGGCACATTTGCGTTCAAGCGCCCTCTCCAATTGTTACAATTTTTGGCCCGCCTTTCATCTCCAGCCACAGTCCGCAGCGCCCACCAAGCATATGGCGCCGTCCTACTCCTCCAAACATCCGCGTCCTCCTTGCCTTTTTGCCAAAAATCCCCCATCTGACGTTTGACTTATCCGGCAGGCCCGTCTAAAGACCGGTCTTCGAATAGATAGGCACCGCGAATCTCGCGCCGGGGCCCACTGAAACAACATGACGGAGACGGAGCGATGAAACGCACCTACCAACCTTCGAACCTGGTTCGTAAACGCCGCCACGGCTTCCGTGCGCGCATGGCCACCAAAGCTGGCCGCAAGATCCTGAACGCACGCCGCGCACGCGGTCGTAAGTCGCTGAGCGCATAAGCTCACCGACCGTTTAGACGGAATGACACCGCCGGAGACCCCAAAGGATGGCACAGCCACCAACGGGACAACGTCTCCGGCGGTTTCCGTTTGTCCGGACGACACTGGGAATGCAACGCTGCCCATCCTGAAAAAACGCAGTGAATTTCTGGCCGCCGCCCGCGCGCGTAAGCAGGGCACCAAGGCGATGATGATCCAGGCTCGCAAACGTCGCGACGACGAGGACATTGATCCTTCCGTTATCCGCGTTGGCTTCACGTGCTCCAAGAAAGTTGGCAACGCCGTCGCCCGCAACCGCGCCAAACGCCGGATGCGCGAAGTGGCCCGTGCGATTCTTCCAAGCAACGGCCATGCCGGTTGGGACTATGTCTTGATCGGCCGCAAAGACGAAACCGACAGCCGCGATTTCAAAACCCTGCAAGGGGATCTGAAATGGGCGTTACGTAAACTTCACGCCCCGCGCAAGTAACCCTCTGACGGGTCAATGGCTTTTCACAGCTTCAAACAGATTGTCTAAAATCTAAGACACTCTGCATCTTTACCATTTGTACACCAGTTTTGTATCCATCCAGTCGAATGTGTTTCGGGGTGAAACCATTTTCATTCGGTATGGAGAGGATCAATGAGAGAGACAGTGGTGGTCTCCTTCTCAACAGACGAACGTGACGCGGACCACGTGGCCAGCGCCTTAAAGACGCTCGCTGCGCGCGCCCGCAACATGCCCGGCTGTGTCAGCTACGCCGCCACCACAGTCGAAGACGACCCTTCGGAGTTTCATATTCGACAGAAGTGGGACAATGCCACCTCTTGGACAGAATACCTGAATTCAGAGGCCCATTTTGATTTTCAAATCGCTGTGTTTGGCATGCTTTCAGACCTCACCATATCGAAACAGGCCCCCCTGCGCTCACGCCGCACTCTATGCCTTGCCCTCGCAAGTTGACTTTTCGCGCAGCGCGTTCGTTAAAATTGTCGCCGCTTTGAGCGCGTACGCCCAGAAAACTTTCACTGTTAAGTAAACTTTTCAGACGCACGCTTTGCCCATTACCGCTGCCCGCAAAGAATCGGCAAAGGCCTCTCCATGACCGTCACAATTATGGCGTCCTTTTATCTCGACTCCCCCAACCGCGCCGAAGTGCGCGCGGGATTGTTGCGCCTCGCCCAAAGGGTTCTCAACGAACAAAACTGCCTGCGGTTTGACGTTCACACAGGCACGGGCGATCCGGGGCAGTTCATTCTCTTTCACCGTTGGGAGAGCCGCCGCGACTGGCAGCATTTTCTGAACAGTGACGCGCTACATGACTTTCAAGATCTATTTGAGGATGGGGTCACCGATTTGGTGATCAAAGAACTCACGCCGCACTTTATGCCCTCAGCGGTGCCTTCCGTGCACGCACGTTAAGACTTCCGCGTTAACGAAAGGCCCACCTCCGCAATACCGACGTAATACAGACGCAATACAGATGTTCCAAATCGGGTTAATTTCACCCATTTTTACCAAATCGGCACTTCATCCCTCCAGTACGTCTTGGCACTCCTTCTAAGAGCGGTTAACACGCTCTGACAAAGAGGCCAGCCAACATGAAGACACAAGATATGAACCGCGATTGGATCGCCACCGCCCGCACCCTGTCTCAAGCCCTGCCCTATCTGCAGCGCTACACCGGTGCGACTGTGGTTATTAAGCTTGGCGGTCACGCCATGGGCAGTGACGAAGCCATGGATGATTTTGCCCGTGACGTGGTTCTGATGCGCCAAGTGGGCATCAACCCGGTCATCGTGCATGGCGGTGGTCCAATGATCAATGCGATGCTGGAACGCCTTGAAATTAAATCTGATTTTGTGAATGGCAAACGTGTTACCGACGCCGCGACTGTCGAAGTGGTGGAGATGGTTTTATCCGGCGTGGTCAACAAGCGCATCGTGCAAGCGATCAACCGTCAAGGCGGCAAGGCTGTTGGCTTGTCCGGCAAGGATGCCAACCTGATCGTCTGTGACCAAACCAACCCAGACCTCGGATTTGTCGGCACCCCTGCCGACATGAACCCGGCGATTCTGCACGAGCTGTTTGCCAACGACACCATCCCGGTGATCGCGCCTTTGGGTGCTGGCCGCAACGGCGAGACCTACAACATCAATGGCGACACCGCCGCCGGCGCCATTGCCGGCGCGCTGCAAGCGGATCGCCTGCTGCTGCTGACCGATGTGGCCGGTGTAAAGAATGGCGAAGGCGAAGTTCTGACAGAGCTAAAAGCCCAGCAAATTCGCGACCTTACCGCAAAAGGCGTGATTGCCGGCGGCATGATCCCCAAGACCGAAACGGCCCTCGCAGCCATCGAAAAAGGCGTGCGGGCTGTGGTTATTTTGGACGGCCGCGCGCCCAATGCGTGCTTGCTGGAGCTCTTCACAGAACACGGGGCAGGGTCAATGATCCGGGCTGATTAACACCGGGCCTTTTCATATTCTGAAAAACAAATACATTGAGAGGCCACCACGAAGGATGCCTCTCAATGCAACACGAGCTTTTGATCCGCCTGAGCGTCTTCTTTGGTCTCTTCATCGTGCTCGCCGCGATCGAAGCTTTGGCGCCCCGTAGACCGCTGAGTTGGTCCAAATCCCGTCGTTGGATGACCAACTGGGGGCTATCTGTCCTCAACACATTGACCCTACGGGCGTTGGCAGTCGCCTTGCCCTTGCTTGCCGTGGGCGCAGCCTCTGATGCCCAATCCAACGGCTGGGGCCTGTTCAACATCTTGAACCTCCCCGTCGCAATTGAGTTCATTTTGGCAATTCTGATCCTGGATTTTGCCGTTTGGTTGCAGCACCTTATCACCCACAAGGTCCCGCTCCTCTGGCGCCTGCATCGCGTCCACCACGCGGACCCAGACTTTGACGTAACCACCGCCATTCGCTTCCATCCGGTGGAAATTGCGTTGTCGATGGGTCTAAAAATCGGTTTGATCTACCTGTTTGGCCCTGCCGCGCTGGCCGTGCTGGTGTTTGAAATCCTGCTCAACGGCACCGCGCTGTTCAACCACGCCAACATCCACCTGCCCGCCAAACTCGACCGCTTGATCCGACTTGTCTTGGTCACGCCGGACATGCATCGTGTGCATCATTCGGTGCATCGAGACGAGCACGACAGCAACTATGGCTTTTGCCTGTCGATCTGGGACCGCGCGCTGGGAACCTATATCGCGCAACCCCGTGCAGGACATGATAAGATGACAATCGGACTTGAATGGCAGGACACACGCCCCACCAAGTTTTCCTGGAGCCTGCGCCTCCCGTTCCGCGCAAAATGACTCTGGACGCCATACAAGCTGCCGCCGCAGACGCAGGACTGCTGACCATGGGCGCGCTGCATGAGGACGGCAAAACCATTGTGCTCTTCGGCACCGGCCCGGATTTCTGGCCCGCATTTTGCACGTCACCCGAATATCTGGACGGCAAAAAGCACCCCGTCGACCGTTGGTCCAAACGCATCGTCGGAGACCTCGCCCAATCCTTTGACGGAACATGCCAATTCCCCTCCGACGGCCCGCCATACCCGCCGTTCATACGTTGGGCCTTGGACAGCGGACAGTTCTTTCAAAGCCCCGTTGGTATGATGGTAAACCCAGAAGTGGGGCTGATGATCTCCCTACGCGGCGCGCTGATCTTGCCGACAGAAATCCCAATAACTCAACAGGATACACAATCTCCGTGCCTCACCTGTGACGCCCCATGCACCACGGCCTGTCCAGTGGACGCCCTCAGCCCAGACTCCGAATACAATATCGCCGCCTGCCACGCTTTCCTGGACACCAAGGATGGCTCCGAGTGCATGTCCCGCGGTTGCATTGTCCGGCGCGCCTGTCCACACTCGAACAAAGCCAAACGTACAGACGCCCAATCCGCATTGCATATGAGGTCCTTTCATCCATGAGCCGTACCCTGATTCTGATGCGCCACGCCAAATCAAGCTGGGACGACTTCCTGCAACCGGACCACGCCCGCCCCCTCAACGCACGCGGTCGCACCTCCGCCGCAGCGATGGGCAAGTGGCTCAAAGACCACGACTATTTGCCCGACGAGCTGCTTTGCTCCACCGCAGAACGCACCCGCGAGACCTATGCCCGGCTTGGCCTTACTGCTGCCAAAACCCGCTATGAGGATGCCCTCTATCACGCCGGTGCAGACGTCATGCTGCGTGTTCTACAAACCGCACAAGCCAACACCATCCTGATGCTCGGCCACAACCCGGGCATCGCCTACTTCGCTGAAATGCTGGCCCAAAATCCAGCCAGCCACCCACGCTTCTCGGACTATCCCACCTGCGCCACCACCGTTTTTCACTTTGACCTCAACAGCTGGCCTGACGTGAAATTCTCCCAAGGCTCTGTGGTGGACTTCGCAATCCCGCGCGAAGTCATCGCTGCGCAACCGGACTCCACTTGATCCAGCGCATTGCGGCGCAGCCTCCTGCTGCCTATCTGTACAACAACAGCATTCAAGGAGCCTCTCATGCACCGCCGCGCCTTTCTACTGGCCGCCGCCAGCCTGCCTCTCACCAGCCTGCCCGCCATAGCTGACACCCCCACCATCAAAGTTGTGAAATCCCCCACCTGTGGCTGCTGTGGTGCTTGGGAAGACCATCTACGTGCGGAGGGTTTCATCGTTGAAAGCCACGCCATTCCGGATCAGCAGCTCTGGGACATCAAGGCCCGCCTTGGCCTGACGGACGAAACCTCCTCCTGCCACACCGGCCTGATCGACGGCTATCTGGTCGAAGGCCACGTGCCCGCTTCAGACATCCGCCGCCTTCTGGCCGAGCGTCCACCCGCTCGGGGCATCACTGTGCCAGGCATGCCAATGGGCTCTCCCGGCATGGAAATGGGCGGCGAGGTGGAGCCTTATGACACCCTGCTGATCCATCCAGATGGCCGCACGGAAGTGTTTGAAAGCCATAGCTAAACGCAAAAGGCCGGGCAAACGCCCGGCCTTTTTTTTGGTTTGTTTTGAGGATCAGTGACCCAAAATCTGACTCAGGAACAACTGGGTCCGTTCGCTCTTCGGATTGTTGAAGAACTCTTCCGGCTCGTTCTGTTCCACGATCTGACCCTGGTCCATAAAGATAACGCGGTTCGCCACCTGACGGGCAAAGCCCATCTCGTGCGTCACGCAAAGCATGGTCATGCCTTCTTCCGCCAGTTCGATCATGGTGTCGAGCACCTCTTTGATCATCTCCGGGTCAAGCGCCGAGGTTGGTTCATCAAACAGCATGATGCGTGGCTTCATGCAGAGCGAGCGGGCAATCGCCACACGCTGCTGCTGACCACCGGACAGCTGACCAGGATACTTCAAAGCCTGATCCGGGATCTTCACCTTCTCAAGGAAGTGCATCGCGATCTCTTCGGCTTCTTTCTTGGGCGTTTTACGCACCCAGATCGGCGCCAGCGTGCAGTTCTCAAGGATCGTCAGGTGCGGGAACAAGTTGAAGTGCTGGAAGCACATGCCAACCTCGGACCGGATCTTGTCGATGTTTTTAAGATCGTTAGACAGCTCGGTTCCGTCCACGATGATATCGCCCGACTGGTGCTCTTCCAGACGGTTGATACAGCGGATCAGAGTGGACTTACCGGAGCCCGATGGACCCGCGATAACAATCCGCTCACCTTCGTGAACCGTCAGGTTGATGTCGCGCAGCACGTGAAAAGACCCGTACCACTTGTTCATGTTGGTGATTTGAATGGCGACTTCGCTGCCCACGTGCATTTTGGAGCGGTCGATTTCGCGATCAGACATAAGTTCAGACATATTGTGAACTCCTTCTTAGTGGCCTTTGTGCAGCTTGCGCTCAAGCCACTGGGAATATTGAGAGATGCCGTAGCAAACGACGAAGAACAGGGCTGCGGCAAAGCCGAAGAGTTCCCAGTAAACGCCGTTCCACTCGGTTGATGCGAGGATCGGGCCGCGGATCATGCCCACGAGGTCGAACATCGAAATCACAGACACAAGTGTGGTGTCTTTGAACAGACCCACTGCCACGTTCACGATACCCGGGATCGAGATCTTCAACGCTTGTGGTAGAATAATCAGTCGCATCGCCTGCGGATAGTCTAGCCCAAGGCTGTCAGCCGCCTCGTACTGCCCTTTCGGCAAAGCGGCGAGACCACCCCGCACCACCTCGGCGATATAGGCTGCCGAGAAGAGTGTGATCATGATCACAACCCGCAGGAACAGGTCCACCGTCGCCTCAGGCGGGAAGAAGTAAGACAGCATAACCGACGCAACAAACAAGAGCGTGATCAGCGGTACGCCCCGCACAAACTCGATGAAGACCACACAGATGCCCTTGATCAGAGGCATGTCAGACTGACGCCCCAGCGCCAGCGCAATGCCCAAAGGCACCGACAAAGACACACAGGTCAGACCCAGCATCATGTTGAGCATGAAGCCACCAAGATCACGGCTTGGAACAGCGGGCAACAACGCGTTGTCTGACGCCCCTTCCGGGATCATCGCCCCGCCAACACTCCACACGATAAGCGCAATGATCACCGCACCAAAGAAGCCAAGCGCAAAGTTGTTGCGTCCGAACTTCTGGAAGAACGCACCCGCAACGACAAAGCCAATCAGCGCAACCAGCGGCCCAAGTATGGTGCCGCCCCAAATGAGCCAGAAGGCCACAAATGGGTAGAGCGCGGTAAAGATCAGCAGCTTGCGAGGCAGATCAAAGAACAGCACTGGTGCAATCGCGATCAGCATCAGCACAAACGCAACATTTGGACGCCAGTATTCTTCGACCGGATATTTGAACCCATAGATCAACTGGTTCCAACGTTCCGTCAGCACCGAGAAACAGGCGCCAGTGGTTCCGTCCAGAATCTCGCGACATTCCGCCAGCGAAGACGTGGTCCAAAGTCCGTTTACAATCCACGGCAAGGTGTTCTTGAGCACTGAATAGATCAGCAACAAGGACACAATGGTCAGAATGCTGTTGGGAATGGACGAGAACAGGTTCTCACGCATCCATTTCACCACGCCAGTTTCGCGCGCCGGGGGCGGGCTTTCCGGAATGGTTTCGGTTGCGACAAAAGCGATGGAGTTGTTGTTTTGATCAGACATCTCAGCGCTCCTTCAACTTAACGGATGCGTTGTAGACGTTCATCGCCATGGAGATGAGCAACGACGCGGTGAGATAGAACAGCATCAGCAACAGCACACATTCAATGGCGCGGCCGGTTTGGTTGAGCGTGATGCCCCCCAGCGTTGCGGTGATATCCGCATAGCCAACAGCAATCGCCAACGACGAGTTCTTGGTGATGTTCAGGTACTGAGAAATCAGTGGCGGAATGATGACCCGCAAGGCCTGTGGCAGGATCACGAGGTTCATCACACGACGCGGACGCAGACCCAGAGCGGAGGCCGCCTCGGTCTGACCTTTGGACACCGCTTGAATACCGGCCCGCACGTTTTCGGCAATGAACGCACCGGTGTAGATCGACAAAGCAAACCACAGCGCAATCAGTGGGCCACCCACTTTGATGCCGCCCTTGAAGTTGAAGCCCTTAAGCTCCGGCACTTCCCAAGCCAGCCCCATGATGAACATCAGCGCCACAAATGGCACCAGCCAGATCGCCAAATTCACCCAAATCGTCTTGGGCCGCACGCCCGTTTCGGCCTGCACATTCGCCGCACGTGCATTGTTCATGCGCACCGCGTACCAAGCCCCCGCCGCGACCAGCAGAACCAAAATCCAGTTCAGCGTCGCATTGCCAAACAGACCATTCTCAAAGAATGGCATCGGGATATAGACACCCCGGTTTGTGAAGGCAAAAAGGTCCAGCACCATGCTCGATGTGGCGTTGTCCCCGCGGAATTCGCGCGGCCCCGGCATCACGGCGGTCATGATGGTGAAGATGATGATGATCCAGATCAGCACCGGAATGTTGCGGAAGATTTCTACGTAGATCGCCATCAACTTGGACACAATCCAGTTGTTGGAGAGACGCAGAACACCGGCGATCACACCAAAAATGGTCGCAGTGACGCAGGCCAGGAAGGCAACGAGAATGGTGTTGAGAACACCCACAAGCGCCGCGCGCGCGTGGCTGGACTGGCTGTCATATTCGACGAGACGCTGGTTGATGTCGTAACCAGCTGGATCGCCAAGGAAACTGTAAGAAATATTGAGGCCGGCGGCCCGAAGGTTCTGGATAAGGTTGTTACCCAAATACCAAATCGCCAGCGCCAGAGCGACGGCTGCAATTGCTTGGAACGTCAACGAGCGATAGCGCGTATCGTTGATCAGCATAGACAGCCGGAACGACTCCTTGGGAGGGTCGGTCAGAGTAGTCATATAGGATCTTCCCCGTTCGTCGGCCGGTTATTGTTTGGCGTCGTTGCACCGTGGCCGATTATTGTTGTGGGTCTTCAATGCGAAAAGGGCGCGGTATGTACCGCGCCCTTTCCGTGATGTGTTTAGCGGAAGGGCGGGGAGTAGATCAGGCCGCCGTCGGTCCACTGAGCGTTCAGGCCACGTGCCAGACCGATCGGAGTGGATTCGCCGATGTTGCCTTCAAACAGCTCACCGTAGTTGCCGCCCGCCATGATGGCGTTTTTGCCCCAGTCAGCGCTCAGGCCGAGCATCTCGCCCAGGTTGCCTTCGGTGCCGAGCAAACGGTTGATTTCTGGGTTGTTGGTGCCTGCAGCCATCTCACCGATGTTTGCGGAGGTCACACCCAGCTCTTCTGCAGTGATCAGAGCGTTCAGGGACCAGCGAACCACGTCACCCCAGTTGTCGTCGCCGTGACGTACCAGTGGGCCCAGAGGCTCTTTGGAGATGATTTCTGGCAGCAGAACGTGCGCAGATGGATCTTCGAAGGTCGCGCGAGTCGCCGCCAGACCGGATGCGTCGGTGGTGTACACGTCACATGCGCCTGCCAGGTACTGCTGCTGAGCTTCTGCGTTTGTTTCGATTGGAACCGGCTCGTAGCTGATGTTGTTGGAGCGGAAGAAGTCCGCCAGGTTCAGCTCGGTGGTGGTACCGGTCTGGATACAAACGGTTGCACCGTCCAGTTCCTTCGCGGAGGACACACCCAGTTCTTTCGGAACCATGAAGCCCTGACCGTCATAGTAGTTCACGCCAACAAAGGTGAACTTCAGGTCTACGTCACGGGAGAATGTCCATGTGGTGTTACGTGCCAGCATGTCGATCTCGCCGGAAGCCAGCGCGGTGAAGCGGGTCTTACCGGTGGTCGGAACAAACTCAACCGCTTTCGGGTCACCCAGCACGGCTGCTGCTACTGCACGGCATACACCAACGTCGAATCCCATCCATTCGCCGTTTGCGTCAGGTGCCGCAAAGCCAACCAGACCGGTGGTCACACCACAGTTCAGCTTGCCGCGCGCTTTAACATCGTCAAGCGTGCCAGCAGCAGCTGCGCCGGCCGCCAGGCCAGCAACTGTCAGTGCACCGAAAACTACGGATTTTTTCATTTTTACCTCTTCCTGTTGTCCGCCCTATCCCGGGCGGTTTTTGGTCCTGTTAGACCGAAAGTAGATGTTCAGAGATTACACCCCCCTCACATCGAGGTTCAGTTTGGTCGCATTCATCGCCAAACGTCAAGAGGTCCATCACGCAATACTATCAATGCTTGCGCTATCGGCCTGTTGACCTTGTTCTTCACGCAAATCGCTCAGTCTTTGCTCAGCTTGAAGAAGGCGTAAGCGTGCATAAACGCTTGCCTTTTCTTCTCCGCTTCCTCAGCGGCGTCCTCGTCACGTCCCCACTGATCTTCCTGCCATTGCTCGTCGATTCGGGAGAGTTCCCAAAGCGTTTCGATCGGGTGCAAATCACATGTTGCCGCGAATCCGATGATCAGCGATCCGGAGATACCCACCAGATCATGGAACGCGGCCAACTCGAAGTTGTCAAAGTTGTGTGTTTTCTCGCTCAGCTTGCTCAGCGCGTCAGCGTCCTGCGCCGCAAACATCACCCCGGCAACAGGCTTCAGACGGGCGTCAAAGGTCTCTGCTGCCCAGTCCAGAAGTGGATCCCAAGCAGCCGCCTGACGGGCGATCAACTCTTCGGGAGTTGTGGCGCGATAACAGACCAAATCGCTGCCGCCGTACTCCGCCAACATATCCGCCACTTCATCATGCTGCACCGCAACCTTGTCGATCGCCGCATTCACAGACCGGGTGACTGGCATGCTGGTCGGATCAATTTTCTCGTCCTGCGCATCCCACTCCGCCACCACAGCCTTGGCCATCGCCTCGGTGGGCACGACCAGCGGCGCCTTGGCCGGGGTTTTTACGCCGCGCCCGTCCAACAACACCTTAAAACCGCCGTCGGTGGCTTCATAAGTTGTCTCTTTCCAAAACCGTTTCTTGGCCCATTCGCTCATGGCTGAACCTCCCAAATCTGTGTCAGCGCGCTTTCCAACGCCGCAAAATCCTCAACAACATGACGGGCAGCGCCCAGCGCGTCGCGCGCGTGATAGCCCCAACCCACGCCAATGCCAGCCACTCCGGCGGCGGCGGCCATCTCCATGTCGTAACTTGTGTCGCCAATCATCACCGCGTCGCGCGCATCCACTCCGGTCTCTGCCAGCGCTGTTGCGATCATCGACGGGTGTGGCTTGGACGGATGGTCATCAGCCACCTGCGTGGTCACGAACATGCCCTGCAGGCCATGACCATCAATCAACTTGTCGAGCCCGCGCCGCGACTTGCCCGTGGCCACCCCCAGCAGCACGTCGCTCTGCGCCTGCAACCGATCCAAAACATCGCGTGCTCCGGAAAAGAATGGCGATGACTGCGCAACGCCTGTCTCAGCGCGCCGCTGCATGTACCCCTGCTTGTAGCCGTCTACCAAACGCGCCCGCAGCGCGGCATCCGCCTCAGGCAGCAGCTTGAACATCGCCACATCCAGCGACAGGCCCACAATCGACAGCGTCTCTTCGCGGCTTGGCGGTGCCAGCCCTTGACCTTCAAAGGCAAGATTCATCGCCTCAACGATCAGCCCTTGGCTGTCCACCAGAGTGCCATCCACATCAAAAATCACCAGTTTGAGCCGCATAAGCCCTCCGCGCATTCTTTGGCGATTGCTTCACCACGCGCGCGTTCAGAGGTCAAGCGTCGTCGGCATAGGCACCTGAGGAATAGGTCAGTTCGTAAGAATGACTGTATAGCTCTACCAAGTTCCCAAACGGATCTTCACAATAAACCATGCGGTAGGGTTTCTGGTCCGGATAGTAATACCGCACCTGCTGCATCCGTCGTTTCCCACCCAACGCTTCAATGCGTTTTACCCGCTCCTCCAGATCACTGTCCTGTAAGCAAAAGTGGAAAATCCCCGGTTTCCAATAATCAAACGGCGGCTTGCTGTCGTCGGTCTTGGGGAACTCAAACAGCTCGATTCCCACCCCATCGCCGGTGGACAGATGCGCAATCCGAAACCGCCCCCAGCCGGCGCCAAACACGTCGTCACACATCTCGCCAATTGCACTATTGTCCTGCAAAACCTCCGCAGGCGGCATCAACAGGTAGAGATCAAATGCTTTGGTATAGAACTCTACTGCGCGATCCAGATCAGGCACGGTGATGCCAATATGGGAAAACGACACAGCCGGCATGGGCTTCTCCTCTCAAAATGACGTGCAAAAGTAAAAAAGTCGCGGAATGCCTCAGCATGCCACGACTTCACTTACGCGCCAAATCTATTGGGAGATGACAAGACCCTAGCGCAGGCTCTCAAACGGATCGTCCGCCGCCAGGTCCTCGGACCAACCAAAGGTCTCCCAGGTGTGCGCCATATGCTCCGGCAAGTCGGCGGTCACAGTCACAACCTTGCCTTTGGTCGGATGCATAAAGGTCATCGACCGCGCATGCAGATGCAGCTTGTTGGAAATCATCCCACCCAGCTTAGCGCCCCAGCCATCACCGAGATTTTCCTGACCGGAACCACCATACTTGCCGTCGCCAATGATCGGATGCCCGATCTCTGCCATATGCGCCCGCAGCTGGTGTGTCCGCCCTGTGATCGGCTCCATCGCCACCCAAGAGGCCCGTCCGGCCACACGATAGAGAGTCGCGTATTGCGTGATCGCGCGCTTTGCCCCCGGCGTGCTGTCGACTTCCCGCGGATGCACCGCAATCATCTTCTCGCCTTCGCCCCGCGCCCCATGGCCGCCCGCTTTGACCAAGCCGTATTTGATCTCGCCCAGATACGGAGTCGGTACACCAGCCACCACAGCCCAATAGATCTTGCGCGTTTGCTTGTGCCGCATCGCCTCGGTCAGCGCCTTTGCTGCCGCCCGGGTGCGCGCCAGAAGCAACACCCCAGAGGTGTCTTTGTCCAACCGATGCACCAGACGTGGCTTCTCTTTCATGTCAAACTGCAACGCCACCGATAACCCATCCACATGTCGCGTCTGCTTGCTGCCACCCTGCGTTGGCAACCCCGCAGGCTTGTTGATCGCAATGATCTCATCATCTTTGTAGATCACGCTGTCCAGCATCATTTTGGCGTCGGCTTTGCTGACTTTGGTCACAGCGCGCGTCTTTTCACGCTGCGCCACCTCATGCGGCAACGGCAGGGGCGGCACGCGAATGCTCTGCCCCTCTTCCACACGGGTGTTGGCCTTCACCCGGCCACCATCCACACGGATTTCGCCCTTGCGGCACATCTTCTCGATCTGCCCTTGCCCCACATGGGGAAACTTGCGCTTGAACCACCGGTCCAGCCGCTGATCGCCTTCACCGTCTGCAACGGTCACTGTCTGTACCCGGCTCATGCCAGCAATCCTCTTGTCACGGCCATGCCCAGCATCAGCGCGCCCACCGCGCCGATCACCGAAACAGCCACATAAAACGCCGCCGCACCATAGGCCCCGCGCTCCATCAGCGTCACAGTTTCCAGTGAAAACGCCGAAAACGTTGTGAAGCCGCCAAGCAGCCCGGTCATCACCAAAGGCGACAGATGTGTCAGGCCGCGCTGCGCTGCCAACACCACAAAGGCTCCCATCAGAAACGAGCCAATCACATTCACGGTGATGATCGCCAGCGGGAAGCCATTCCAGAAGCCCTGCCCCACCAGCCGCACCACACCGATGCCCAGTAGATAGCGCAACGCCGCGCCCACCGCGCCGCCCAAAGCCACATATGCCACGTTTAAAACCATCACGCGTCTCTCTGCGCTTTGCCCCGCAATGTCAAGAAAACCGCTTTCTTCTTCCCCAAATACCTCGGGGGAGTCGTCAATATGGCGACGCGGGCTGGCCCCCTACCCGTTCCGTTTGGTGCGCAGCTTGGCAAAATACTCCATGCGCCGCTTCAACTCGCGTTCATATCCGCGCTCCACCGGCGTGTAGATCACCGGCCGTTTGATGCCTTCCGGGAAGTAGTTCTGTCCGGAAAACCCATCTTCTGCGTCGTGGTCATACTGATAGCCATCTCCATATCCTTGATCTGCCATCAACGAGGTGGGCGCATTCAGGATATGTTTGGGCGGTGGCTCAGACCCAGTTTTCTTCGCCAAAGCCCGCGCCGCCTTATAGGCCGCATAGCCCGCGTTGGTTTTTGGCGCAAGCGCCAGATAGATCACCGCCTGCGCTAGTGCCAATTCGCCTTCGGGACTGCCCAACCGCTCATAAGTTTCCCAAGCACTGAGGCACACGCTCTGCGCCTGCGGATCGGCCAAAGCAATGTCCTCACAGGCCATCCGCGTCAGCCGCCGCGCTAGAAACCGCGGGTCTTCGCCACCTTCCAGCATCCGGGCATACCAATAGAGCGCCGCCTCCGGATCAGACCCGCGCACCGATTTGTGCAGTGCCGAAATCAGGTTGTAATGCTCATCACCGGACTTGTCGTATTTCGCCGCCCGCCGCATCAGACGTGTGGAGAGCGCATCGGTGTCGAGCTTGCCATCCACTTTCCAGGCCATGACCTGCTCGATCAAATTGAGCAACGCCCGTCCATCACCATCCGCCATTTCAAGCAGCGCTTCTCGCGCCGGCCCATCCAGCGGCAAGGGCTTTTCCAGCTCTTTCTCAGCCCGCTGCGCCAAGCGCTCCAGATCGCTAAGCGCCAACCGCTCCAACACCAAGACCTGCGAGCGCGACAGCACCGCAGCATTCAGCTCAAACGACGGGTTCTCTGTGGTCGCGCCCACCAGAAGGATCGTGCCGTCTTCCATGTACGGCAAAAACCCATCCTGTTGCGCTTTGTTGAAGCGGTGGATCTCGTCCACAAACAACAACGTGCCTTTGCCATTGGCGCGCCGCACTTTGGCGGCTTCAAACACCTTTCTCAGTTCCGGAACACCGGTAAAAATCGCGCTGATCTGTACAAAATGCAGCTCGGTTTCATCCGCCAACAGCCGAGCAATCGTGGTCTTGCCCACACCGGGCGGCCCCCAGAAGATCAACGAAGACAAAGACCCCGAGGAGAGCATCACACCCAACGGTGCCTCCGCGCCCAACACCTGCTCCTGTCCAATCACCTCGGACAAAGATTTTGGTCGTAGCCGATCCGCCAGAGGGCGCGGCGCTTCGCCCTGCGGTTCCGCCACAGGAATATCCGCTGGAGTGGTATCAAAGAGATCGGCCATCGTGCGCCCAGAAGTCCTTACAGTCTAAAGCGCATCACCACCCGCTGGGTGCCGCGCTGAACCTCCAACGTAAGCCTCTTGCGCGCATCCCGCAAAGCCTTCTCCGCATCTTTTGTGGTGAGGATCTCTGTGCCGTCGATCACACGCAAAACATCCCCCGGACCAATGCCTAGGCGCGCGCCGACCTCACCCGGGTTTTCCACGACCACGCCCTCTAAGCTCAACGGCAAGCCAAATTCGTTCATGACGGCAGGGTTGACGTTTGACATCACCAGCCCCGGAATGGCGGACCGCCGTCCTGTTTCGATGGTCTCCCGACTTGGCATGTCCGGCGCAGCATGCATTTTCACAGTGCGCTCCATGACTTCACCGTCACGCACCGTCTCAACAGTGACTTCACTGTCCAATCCGGCAACAGACATGCGAAACACCATTTCGGCAGGCGTATTCACTGGCTGTCCGTCCAGCGCCGTTATGACGTCTCCCGCCTCGACGCCCGCAGCCAAAAACGGACTGACCGCATGCATTGAGGACACCACAATGCCGCCAGCACGGTCTAATCCCAAACCCTCTGCCATGTCCGCATCCACCGGTTGCCCAAACATTCCCGCCCAGGGGCGTTGGAAGTCATCAAACCCCTTGCGCGCCTGCTCCACAAACTGCGCAACTAATTTGGCCGGAATGGCAAAACCAATGCCATTGGACCCGCCGGAACGGGTCAAAATTGAGGTGTTGATGCCAATCAAATCGCCGTTAATGTCAATCAACGCGCCACCAGAGTTGCCCGGATTGATCGCAGCGTCTGTTTGAATGAAGTACCCCCGGGCATTGCCCGTAGCCACGCCAGAACGCGCCAACCCGCTGACAATCCCACTGGTCACGGTCTGACCCACGCCAAATGGATTGCCGATGGCCATGACCAGTTCACCGACGTCAACGTTGTCACTATCTCTGAACTGCAAGAATGGCAGCCCTTCTGCATCCTTCAGTTTCAATATGGCCAAATCGCTCTCTTCATCCGCAAGAAGGACCTCGGCCGTATACTCAGAGCGGTCATTCAACTGCACACGAATATCTGTGGACATGCCCACAACGTGATAATTGGACACAACGATCCCGTCTTCAGACAGAATAACACCAGAACCAAGCGAACTTTCCACCCGCGGCTGAGGCGTCCCAAAGCTTCGGAAAAACTGGTCAAAAAACGGATCACCAGTGAAAGGGCTCTGGCGGACTTGCACAACCTGCTTGGCAAAGATGTTAACCACCGCCGGGGCGGCCTCTTTCACCAGTGGCGCGAAGCCCATCGAAATCTCGGCTTGCGATTGCGGAACCTGCGTTTCAGCCACGGCCGGTACAGCCAGGCCCATCGTCAGAGAAATCAATACAGCACGGATCATGCGGCCTCCAAAAGTGTTCAGTGCATCGCATATGCGCAGCCACCAGTGCCAATGCAAGCCGCTTGAACCTTTGCCTACAGTAGAAAATCCGTTTGATACCGGTTTTCCGGCAAAGGCTTGCCCAACACTTTCAACGCTCCCAAGCGCCCAATCTCATCAGCGCATTTTGCGCCGGCCCCATTACCACCGGTCACAGCATACACCCGCTCGCTCTGCCCATAGATCAACGGCGTGCTGCGCGGTGTGAAACTTGTGACACAACTGTTGTGGCTCACGCCTTGCGATGCCAAATTCGGCATCAATTTAAACAACTGCGCTACCATGTAGTCTGCCGCCTTCGGATCGCCATCGCCACGGAACCACTCTTTCATCTCGGAAACTGTGCTCAGTTCCACGTCGGTCGGGTCTCCACCGATTTTCAGATAAGTTTTGCCATCCGGATAGAGAACCGGCGGCAGAACGTAACAATCGCCCGCTCCATCAGGGTAGAAATAAACCACCGACGGCATATCCTTCAATCTCTCTGCTTCCGCGGCATCAATCTCCACAAACGCAATCGTGCGCGCGTAAACCTGCAACGGAACCGGATCCGGCAATAGCCCTGGCGCCTTGGAAAACGCGCCCCCGGCCACAACGACCTTGTCAGCTTGCAGTGTTTCTCCACCAGCACACCGCACAGTCACACCATTCCCGATGTCCTCAACCTCAACGACCTCGTCCTGCACAAGCGTCACACCGTTGGCCACACCTGCGCCAATCTCTGCCGCCACATGGGCACGTGGGTTGATCCAGCCACCTTCTTTCTCAAAAAGCCCCAGAATGCCGTCCGGAAAATCAAAAAACGGGAACCGTTCCTGCAACGCCGCCCCGCGCAGGGCGTCGTGTGCAATACTCTCCGCCTGAGCCACGGCCGCCGTGTCGCGCATGTAGTTACTGCCAACACCCGACTCTGGGCCGGCCATCAAAGCGCCAACCTTATGAAAGAACTTTTGCCCGCCGAGCGTCTCGATCTCCGCATAGCGACGCATGGCGGCATCCGCGAACAAAGCCCAATCGCGGCTATTGTCCAACCGACGCGTGATCCGCGCTTCATCATAGTGGCTGGCAAACACGCCGTTATGAGCCGCCGCGTCTTGTGGCTCCGCAGGCCCAACCAACGCCACACGTGCCCCCATCGCGCTCAGATGCCGCGCACAGGCGCTGCCCCACAGGCCCGCGCCCACAACAATCACATCAAAACCCATTTTGCTCCCCCAACTTGCTTTGTTACCAACTCCAACGCGCGTACAGCGGAAAGTCTACGACAACCGCACGGCCTGCAAGGTCGAGTAATGCTCACCCTCCGGCACAACGTTCAGAGCACATGGCGCGGACAGCACTTCGTTGAGCGCTTCTGCCATCGCCAGCGGCGCCCATGTGTCCTTGTCGCCGTGCCAAATCTCCACCGGTGCCTGTACTTGCACCAACTCTACACCCCAGTCGTGCACATAGGCGGCCAAGTACGCCAGATACCCATCTCGATGCTGACCAAAGCTTTTGCGCATCCCCGCCTTTAGACACGCCACAAACGATGCGTCCCTCAACAAGGCCCGCTCTTGAGCGCCGCATTTGGCAAATAGCTGATTGATCAAAACACCCGGGGCTTTGCGCGCCAAGAGCCCCTGCGCCGCCGTCATCAGGCGCAAAACAGAGGGCCGCTTCATGGCCAACTTAAAAACAGGTGCCCCTGCCATACCCGGCAAAAAATCTCCCAACGACAAAGGCGCTGCCGGCGACACAACCGTCACTTTGGCAACCTGCTCTGGTCGTGCGGCTGCCAATCGAAGGGCAGCCATAGCCCCAATGGAAAAGCCGACAACGTGAAAGCTGTGTTGACCACTATCCGCAACCGTGGTGTCAAACATATCCAACAAAGCCGTCAAAGGCGCCTGTCCCGAAACATCAAACAAATTGGGCGCAACCTCCGTGCGACCCTGCGCATCCAGCAACGATCCATCCTGCGGGCATCCGGGAACACCATGGCAAAAGAAAACGGGAAGTTCAGAGATGGTCGTCATCACAGTACCTTATGTCCTTCCTGACACAGGTAGTACCAGTCTATTGGATCCAAAACGTGACGGGATGTCTCAGGCCACCTTCTAAAACGAAAAAGACCCCCGCCATTCTAGCAGGGGTCCAGGCATCTGGTTGATCCAGATGGATATTTATTCTTCGGCGGCTTCTTCAGCTGCCACGCGAGCCTTGTCGGCCGCGCCTTTTGCATCAACGTCACGATCCACAAATTCGATGATCGCCATTGGCGCCATGTCACCATAGCGGAAGCCGGCTTTCATAATGCGGATGTAACCACCTTTACGCTCTGCGTAACGTGGGCCAAGAACGTCAAACAGTTTTGCAACATACTGGTCTTCTTTCAGACGAGCTGCTGCCTGACGACGTGCGTGCAGGTCACCACGTTTTGCCAGCGTGATCAGTTTTTCAACGATCGGACGCAGTTCTTTTGCCTTTGGCAGGGTGGTTTTGATCTGTTCGTGTTCGATCAAGGAACCCGCCATGTTGGCGAACAGGGCTTTACGGTGTTCGTGAGTACGGTTCAGGCGGCGATAGCCACGAGCATGACGCATTTGATTTCTCCTAATTCGCGTTTTGCTTTGTCAGACCAGTGATGCGTGTCACCGGTTCACCTTGGGGCGGAAGCCCATTTTGTCCCCGGCAGCTCCGGGCATTGGTTGAGCGGGGCACTTACGCGACCCGCTCAAATCTTTCAAGACTTAGAAGTTGTCTTCGAACTTCTTGGCCAGATCTTCGATGTTGTCTGGTGGCCAGTCCTCGACGTCCATGCCGAGGTGCAGGCCCATGCCGGACAGCACTTCTTTGATCTCGTTCAGAGACTTGCGGCCGAAGTTCGGCGTGCGCAGCATCTCTGCTTCGGTCTTCTGGATCAGATCGCCGATGTAAACGATGTTGTCGTTCTTCAGGCAGTTCGCAGAACGTACGGACAGTTCCAGTTCGTCCACTTTCTTCAGCAGAAGCGGGTTGAACTCGAGACCATCGTCCTCTTCCTGACGGCCCGCAGATTCTGGCTCATCAAAGTTCACGAAGATCGACAGCTGGTCCTGCAGGATACGCGCAGCAAAGGCCACGGCGTCTTCCGGCGTGATGGAGCCATCGGTGTCGATTTTCATGGTCAGCTTGTCATAGTCCAGAACCTGACCTTCACGGGTTGGCTGCACGTCATAAGACACGCGCTTCACCGGAGAGTAGATCGCATCGATTGGGATCAGACCAATAGGTGCGTCTTCTGGCTTATTCTTGTCCGCAGATACGTAGCCTTTGCCGGTGTTGACGGTCAGCTCGACATAGAGGTCGGCGCCATCGTCCAGGTGGCAGATCACGTGATCTTTGTTCAGAACTTCGATACCCGCGCTGTCGCTGATGTCGCCAGCAGTCACGGCACCCGGACCTTTTGCATTGATGGACAGACGCTTAGGGCCTTCCACTTCCATGCGCAGGGACACGCCCTTCAAGTTCAGGATGATGTCGGTCACGTCTTCACGCACGCCAGCAACGCTGGAGAACTCGTGCAATACGTTGTCAATCTGAACACTGGTGATGGCCGCGCCTTGCAGCGAGCTCATCAGAACGCGGCGCAGCGCGTTGCCCAGGGTCAGACCAAAGCCACGCTCCAGCGGCTCTGCCACAACAGTGGCTTGGCGCGCAGGGTCGTTGCCTGGCTTAACTTCTAGCTGAGTAGGCTTGATCAATTCTGCCCAATTCTTGTGGATCATGCGTCCCTCCATTCTTGTCCGATTCCCATGTTCCAAAAGAACCAGACGCCCGAGGTTTCAAAATGACGAACTGGGGCCGTGCAAAACACGCGGCCCCAGCCAGTAGAAATGTCGCTTAGACGCGGCGGCGCTTTGGTGGGCGGCAGCCGTTGTGTGCGATTGGTGTTACATCACGGATAGAAGTGATGTTGAAACCAATTGCAGCCAGAGCGCGCAGTGCGGATTCACGGCCGGAACCTGGACCCTGCACTTCAACTTCCAGCGTTTTCACGCCGTGATCCTGGGCTTTCTTGCCTGCATCTTCGGCAGCCATCTGAGCAGCATATGGGGTGGACTTACGGGAGCCCTTGAAACCCATGGTGCCAGCAGAGGACCAGGAGATTGCGTTGCCCTGAACGTCAGAGATCAGGATCTTGGTGTTGTTGAACGAAGAGTTCACGTGCGCAACACCAGAGGCGATGTTCTTACGCTCTTTACGCTTCGTACGAGTCTTATCGCGTGCCATTGATCAAACCCTCCCTTACTTCTTCTTGCCGGCAATCGGCTTCGCAGGACCTTTACGGGTACGTGCGTTGGTGTGGGTACGCTGACCGCGGACCGGGAGGTTACGACGATGGCGCAGACCGCGGTAGCAGCCGAGATCCATCAGACGTTTGATGTTCATCTGCACTTCACGACGCAGGTCACCTTCAACGGTGTAGGTCGCATCGATGTGCTCACGGATGGAGAGAACTTCTGCATCAGACAGCTCGTTCACACGACGGGTTTCGTCGATTTTCACGGCTTCGCAGATTTCTTTGGCAGAGGCAGGGCCAATACCAGTGATATATGTCAGGGCGATCGGGACCCGTTTGTGGGTCGGGATGTTAACGCCGGCAATACGTGCCACGTGTCACTTTCCTTTTCGTTGCGGTTCCGTAGCGCCGGAACCTTTTTTCACAACGTAAGCCCGACGCGATGTGCGGCCGGGCCTCAGCTGATTTAGGTGATCTTGCATTGCGGGTGCGAGCCACAAGCAAAGACTTGATTCTCCGTTAAGAGATGGGGTGATTTAGGGGGGATTGGGTGGGGTGTCAAGTGGGCATCAAAACGTCGCCTGTATTCTTTACGCCCCATGAAACGCGCCGAAAAGATCTTTTTGACTCATTCACTTGGGCAACGATCCTGAAACAGCAATTTCGAACTCAGAACGCAGCCACGTCTGTACATCGTTATAGATTCGAACAGGCTTCATAATCCTATCGGCGCTTGAAACAAAGATTTTGCCTGTTTCATCCGCATAGTGAAAGAGCTTTATCTTTGCCCCTGAGGACGCATCGACCTCCGAACTCTTCGCTAATATCAGCGGCTCGCTACCTAAACCTTCAGGTCTCCCGTAGATATTAGGCACGTTGATGTCCATTGGAATATGAGCATCATTGCCGCCTCCCGTCGCATCTAGTACGCCGAAAATAGTCAGTTTGGTGCGAGCAATGACGGCGCCATTGCAGAGTCCAAAAAGTGTAAGAACTAACTCTTTCGGCACAGGCTCCGAGAATTTTAGCAACTCCGGGATAAGTTCTGGCTTTAACGGCTTGTTAATTGACACGTCAAAGGCAGAAGGCGCGACATCAGGCCGATGCCCTGCAGTGTACCCGCCTTGGTCTGATTTCACATCGCTCCATCGGTCCAGAGATAGAAGTTCAAAAATGTCGGTCATGTGATTATCCTAAGAACATAGAGGTCCACGACAAGGTGTATGACCGGATAAAGCATCCCAAATCGAGTAGCCATAGCTCCGCATATAATACTGATCGGCTATGGCCATGGGGTCGACAAGATCAAAGACCATCATTGTTCGGCTGTTTGAAACTGCAATCATGGCTTCCCCTACCCTCTTCGGCCAAGTGCGCGCCCCTGCCGTTGCGAGATCGGGGTATTTGCCATCAACGGTTCTATCAATGACACGGTCGGATGTTATCGGAACTCGAAACCCGCCGTTCTGCCCGTGGATTGCCGCATGTTCTTTTTTGGTAAGAAACTCAATGTTCCTGTGATTCGCAGCTTTAGTGAGGTCAGCGGAAACAGATGTCAGATGGTGACCGACGTAGCCTGGAACTTTTTCACCCTTTAAGAGCAGCTCCAGTTCGTCATCTTCCCAAGCTCTTGTACCAAATCCACGTTCTCTTACTAGTTGTTGCTCCATTTTCCATGCGTCGTTGACTGCCGTTCTCCTTGCGGTTTCAACGCTATTGATGCCTCGAGCACCAGTTGCAGCACTATCACCGCGAAGCCACTCGCCAACGTTCTCAAAGAATTGGGCGACCCTGCTCTTATTCCCACCCGGATCCAACTTGTTGATCGGATCATTCGCCGAATACGCATACCGATTGGTCCCCACTCCGGGCTCGGTGGGGTCAAGCCAGTCCGGCTGGATGAACATCGCCGAGGCGGTGTTGGCAAAAAGGGCAAATGTCAGGGAAAGCAGCAGCTTTTGCAAAAGCGCGGAAAGCGAAGGCATTTTGAGACGTCCAAATGCGTCGTGCAATTGCCGCCCACAATTCCCGCAAAAGGTGTGCGGTGCAATAAAAAACGCCCCACATCCACCGATGCAGGGCGCTTTTCAATCAACCTTGTGGCCGTTTAGCCCAGAACCTTCGCCACAGAAGCTTCAACCTCATCCATAGATGCCAGACCGTCAATCGAGGTCAGGTTGCCTTTGGCGTGGTAGTAACCGATCAACGGCGAGGTCTGCTTGTAATACGCCATTAGACGCACTTTCAGACTTTCCTCATTGTCATCCGCACGCGCTGTGCCACCTGCAGCCACCGCCTCTTTGGCGCGATTGATGATGCGCTCGACTAGAACCTCATCATTCACCTGCATCTCGATCACAGCGTCCAGCTTCTCGCCGCACTCTTCCAGCAGATCCGCCAGTGCGTCCGCCTGGGCCAGCGTGCGCGGGAAGCCGTCAAAGATGAAACCGCCCTTCTTGTCGCCTTCCAGCTGCTCACGAATCAGACCAATCACGATCTCGTCGGTGACAAGCTCGCCGCGGTCCATGACCTCGGCAACCTTCTTTCCCATCTCCGTGCCGGAGGTTTTAGCGGCGCGCAGCATGTCGCCCGTAGAAAGCTGGATCATGTCACGCTTCTCTACGAGACGGCCAGCCTGGGTTCCTTTACCGGCACCGGGCGGGCCAAGCAGAATAATATTCATCGACGAGCAGGTCCTTTGCGTTTGCGCTTGTTCCGACCCTTGCCGGACAGCTGCGATTTTTCAATCAGCCCTTCGTACTGATGGGCCAGCAGATGGTTCTGAACTTGCTGAATGGTGTCCATGGTTACGGAAACCACAATCAGAACCGAGGTGCCGCCAAAGTAGAAGGGGATCGCAAACTGACCACGCAGAATCTCCGGAAGGAGACACACGGCCGCAAGATATGCAGAGCCCAGAACCAATACGCGGTTCACAACATATTCCAGATACTCGGCGGTGCGCTTACCTGGGCGGATGCCCGGCACAAAGCCATTCTGGTTCTTCAGGTTGTCGGCCACATCGTCAGGTTTGAAGCTGACGTTGAAAGTATAGAAGTAGGCAAAGAACACGATCATCGCCACGAAGAACAGCAGGTAGAGCGGTTGTCCCGGGCCAAAGTTCGCCAGCAGCCAGGACATTACCGGACCTGTCGCTGTGCCAGAGAAGGTGGAAATCGTGGTTGGCAGCAGCAGCAGGGAGCTCGCAAAAATCGCTGGGATCACGCCTGCTGGGTTCACTTTCACCGGCAGGTGAGAGGAGCCACCGTCATACACCTTCATGCCAACTTGGCGGCGGGGGTACTGAATGTGGATCTTGCGCAGCGCGCGCTCCATGAAGACCACAAATGCGATGGTGGCAATCACCATCACAATCACGCCCACAATCACCGCTTCGCTGATCGCACCGGTACGGCCAGACACAAAGAACTGCGCCAGAGCGGCTGGCAGTTCGGCCACGATGCCCACAAAGATGATCAGGGAGATGCCGTTGCCGATGCCGCGCGCTGTGATTTGCTCACCCAGCCACATCAGGAACATGGTGCCGCCCACCAGCGTCACAAGACAGCTGAAGCGGAAGAACATGCCCGGATCGGTGACCAGCTCACCCGCCTCTAGGCTGACCGCGAGGCCGTATGCCTGCAGCGTAGCCAACGCCACCGTGCCGTAGCGGGTGTATTGGTTCATTTTCTTGCGGCCTTGCTCGCCTTCTTTCTTGAGCTGTTCCAATGCAGGAACCATCGAGCCCAGAAGCTGCACAATAATGCTGGCCGAGATGTATGGCATAATGCCCAGAGCAAAGATCCCCATGCGTCCCAGCGCACCGCCGGTGAACATGGACAGGATGCCGCCAATGCCAGCGCCCGCCTCTTCCATAAACTCACGGAGGGCAACACCGTCGATGCCCGGCACCGGAATCCATGTGCCAAGACGATACACAATCAGCAATGCCAGTGTGAACAGGATGCGATTGCGCAGATCGGTGGCTTTTCCAAGCGCGGCCCAGCTGGTGTTGGCCGCCATTTGCTCTGCTGCAGATACCATTTAGGATCTCTCTTAGACTGGAAACGCCGCCAGAACCGTTTCCCGGTTTGGCGGCGTTAGGAAAACTTGGAAGATTATGTAAGCGGGTCTGTGCCCGCTCACAACCTCTTATTCAGCCGCTGGCGCGGTTTTGACCGTCAGAGAGCCGCCTGCTTTTTCAACTGCTTCAACAGCAGCTTTGGAGGCGCCGGTCACTTCGATGTTCAGTTTGGCGGAAACTTCGCCTTTTGCCAGAACGCGGATGCCGTCTTTAACGCGACGTACCAGACCGGAAGCAACCAGAGCTTCTTCGGTGATCGCGGCAGAAGCGTCCAGTTTCTTCTCGTCGACGAATTTCTGGATCAGGCCCAGGTTTACAACAGCATATGCCTTGCGGTTTGGCTTGTTGAAGCCGCGCTTAGGCAGTCGCTGGTACAATGGCATCTGGCCACCTTCGTAGCCATTGATCGCCACACCCGAACGGGATTTCTGACCTTTGATACCACGGCCACCCATTTTACCTTTACCGGAACCGGGGCCACGGCCAACGCGTGTGCGTTTCTTAGTTGCGCCAGGATTGTCGCGCAGTTCGTGCAGTTTCATATCGCTTCTCCTTGCCGGAACTGACCCACGAAGCGTATCGGGCCAAACACGGCTTTTCTTGATTTTGATTCTCGCGGCGCAAAACGCCACCGGGGGCGTATAGACCCTCGGGCGAGGCTTTGCAATGTGGAAGATGTTGCGCCGATGACGTGTCACAACTATCGCTCAGGCATACCACACCTTAAACCCAATGGCTTTTTGTGTTTGGGCGGACCTTCAATCCGACGCGGCATTTGGGACTGCGGCCTCTAAACGGTCATCCGATACCGCACGCATTTACGCTGTGAAATTGCCAACTGTGACCTTGTAGATGGCCGACTCTTCGATGACATAAGGCCTACGAAATTTTTTCGTGCCTTCTTCAGACTGCATTAGATTTACTGGCAACGGGAAATATGGCGCTGCAATCTTAGCCCGTTCCTCGAGTGTATCGAAAAGCTCCCAACGGTCCACTTCGCCGGGATCAAGCATGTCTGCTACCTGAAAGTCATTTTTGGCGTCCCGTTCCGTGATGATACTCAATATCTTATACATGAGGCCACGTGGCTCACTTGCCTTATCCCCAAAATACAATTCCGCATGAGTGTGTTGTAACGCCGCAATCGCGACAAGCTGGCTACACTCCGGGTGGCGCAGCATTTGCAATAAAGCTTTCTCGCAAACCTCCAGGTCGTAGTTCATGCCTAAAACCAAATCGGCCCAAACGTTTTGGTCCGTATTGAAATCCAACCAAAGCAACAAATCCTCGCCGCTCGCAACGTCTTCAAATCGCCACGGCACCGCATTCTCCATACAGAACATCATCCAAGCGTGTGCGTCGTCTGGCAACCCATCCGCGCCAACTGGTGGCGAAGGAACGTCAATTCCAAGAGCTTGAAGTTTTTCCCGCATAGGTCGTTCCATTTGTGGAGAGTACTTATTGTTCAGCCCAACGTTATCGCCGACGAGCGCAAGCACAACCCTAAAGTGATGATCGCGACACAAAATATCCCCTAAAGTCGAAATCGATTACAAAGACGAATTTCCTATGATCACGCAAGACTCTTGCCGCGGTCTCTTTTTTGCCTCAACACTCCCCACATGCCTTGGTCCCCTCAAACCGTCACCGCTTGGCTCCTGACAAACGCCGCCAGCGCCAAAACCCTCGACGATCTGACCCAAAGGCTCGGCGCGCAGCTCGCTCAAGCAAACGCCCCCGTCTGGCGCCTGCGCTTTGCAATGCGAACCCTGCACCCGCTGCTTGCCGCGGTGGGCACGACTTGGGAAAACGACACCGGCCCCAAACCTATCGTCGAAAGCACTCACGGGCTGGAGACGCGCGGCGGCTATGCCGGCAGCCCGATGACCACCGTCTCGCAGTCCCGCAAACCCTTTCGCCAAAACTTGTCCACACTGACAGCCGACCACCATGAAGTCCTACACGAGCTGCGCGCCCAAGGCGGGAGCGATTATTACGCCCTGCCCATCCTGTTTGGCGACCGCGTCGCCGCCGTCATGACGCTCACAACCCGGCACGCTGGGGCATTTACCCACGCCGATCTCGCAGGCTTTGACGCCATCGCCACCCAACTCGCCCCCTTTGTCGAAGTGTTGCGCCTCACCACACTCTCTTCCGCCGTGAGCGAGGCCTATCTAGGCAAACACACAGCTAAGAGGGTCTTGGCCGGAGAAATCACCCGGGGCCACGTCGACACCATCGATGCCGCCATCCTGATAAGCGACCTGCGAGGCTGGACCCAGCTTAATGCCGAACGCGCCCCTGTACGGGCTGTCGCCGTCGCCAACAGCTTCTTTGAGGTCATGGACGCAGCGGTGACTTCTGAGGGCGGGGAAATCCTGAAGTTCATGGGGGACGCGGTCTTGGCCATCTTTCCCGCCACGGCAGGCCAACAAGACGCGGTCGCCCGCGCCTTGCGTGCAGGCGAAAATGCGAGCAGCCACCAAACCGATACCTTGCGGTTTGGCATGGGCGTGAACGTCGGCGAGGTGCTTTACGGCAATGTGGGCAGCGAAAAGCGGCTAGACTTCACGGTCATGGGCCCGGCTGTGAACCTTGCAGCCCGCATAGAGAGCTTATGTGCCCAAACAGATTACCCAATCTTGATGTCACATGCCGCAGCCAACTTGGTCTCCAGAACACGTCAAGTCGGCACTTTCTCCCTCAAGGGTTTGCCGGCCAAAGAAACCGTTTTTGCACCCGGCCCGCTGGTTGAGTAACGCTGGGCACTCGCTCCCCTTCAGCCAAAACAAAACGCCCCCGCCGTTCAGGCAGGGGCGTTAAAATTGATGTCTTAGGTCACTTAGCCGTAAACGTGGGCTTCTGCGATGCTGTCGATGTCATAGCGGTTGATGCCAATGTCGGCCAACTCGCGGTCACTCATGCGGGCCAGTTCCCGAACGGTGGTTTTGTACTTTTGACGCAGCGCGCGGGCTGCTTTGAATTCTTCAATCGACGCACGCAGGGTTGCAAAGAGGTCGATGCGGGCGGACTGAGCGGTTTGAACAAATGCCATGATGGTGGCTCCTTATCTATCTGTGCCGAAACGTATTTCCCGGCAATTTTCTGTTTTACCTTCTGGTGCCCTCAACATAGGCGCTACCGTTAGCGCCAACAATTGCCGGATTGATCTGCCCGATATGCATCTTTGTCATGGCTCTTTACGTCTCAGAAACCCAAAAGCCCCGACGGCTGCCGAGGCTTTCCATGTTCGAATTAGCTGAAGCTCACCGCGAACCGGTTTGATCCCGCGCCAGCTTCTCGATGTCATGCCGGGACACGCCAATGTCGTCCAACTGACGATCCGTGAGCCCGCCCAACTGACGGGTGGTTTCACGATACAGGGCGTTTTGCCGGTACTCCGCGCGGTAGGTGGACCAAGCATCATAGATGCGTGCGCCCATACCAATGCTGCGCGACTGTGGAGTGTTCAGATAGGCCATGAGACAAGTCCTCCTTGGGGCGCTAATCCCGTCCTGGATAGCGCAGTAATATGTCGGTTATGCGTAAGTCGTTGTGACCAGACAGATAAATGATCGCTCTGCGCCTCTTTCAACGCCGTCGAGCGACTAGCTCCTATGCATTCAGGACAAGGTTTTGCGAATCCCTGCCAAACGTAAAAAAGCCCCGGAGAATCTCCGAGGCTTTGGGGAGTTTCTGGCTAAAGTCTGGCTTACAGAGCCAGCGCGCCTTTGCGTGCAACATCTTCGATGTCACCGCGGTTCAGGCCAATGTCAGCCAGTTCGCGGTTGGTCAGCTTGTTCAGCTCTTTCACGGTTTTGGCGAAAGACGCCTCGCGCTTGCGGTTCAGGACCCAGTTCTCGACCATGCGGGAGAAACGGCCAACGATGTCTACGGCTTCGATGTGCAGAGATGGTGCGAATTGCATGTGTATATTCCTTCATATGCCGATGCGCCAACTCGGCTAAGGCGCGTTATCTGTTCATGCGGTTCATTTAGTGCCGTATTTTTCATCGAGGTAGGCACAAGATAGCATCCCAGATATGCACTTTGCGAATATCGATGGGAGCGATGTAATTCATTCCATTTTGGAATAATATATTTAGAGGCGCTCGAGCTTTCGCGACTAAATATAGTGCATACTCGAGGCGACACCTTCAAAACGTTAACGCAGCCCCAACAAACTCCGGACAATACAAACAAAAACGCCCCCGGAAATCCGAGGGCGTTTTCTATTTTGTCGATCAAAAAGGCTTAGTCGCGCTCTTCGATGATCTCCACCATGTGGGATACCTTGCGGATCATCCCACGAATCGCCGGAGTGTCTTCCAGCTCACGGGTGCGGTTCATCTTGTTCAGACCCAGACCCACCAGAGTGGCGCGCTGGTCTTGCGGACGACGGATCGGCGAACCGACCTGCTTAACTACGATGGTTTTTGCCATTGGTCGTTACTCCTTACTCTGCGGCTTCGGCAGGTGCTTCATCCTTGCGCAGGATGTCAGCAACTTTCTTGCCACGGCGAGCCGCAACCTGACGTGGGCTGGCTTCTTTCTTGAGGCCGTCCATGGTGGCGCGGATCATGTTGTAGGGGTTCTGAGAACCGATGGATTTCGAAACAACGTCTTTGACGCCGAGCATTTCGAAAACGGCACGCATTGGACCACCTGCGATGATCCCGGTACCTTCAGGTGCTGTGCGCATAACCACTTTACCGGCGCCGTGACGGCCTTCCATGTCGTGGTGCAGGGTACGACCTTCGCGCAGAGGCACGCGGATCATCTGACGCTTGGCTTGCTCGGTGGCTTTGCGGATGGCCTCAGGGACCTCTTTCGCTTTACCTTTACCGAAGCCTACACGGCCTTTTTGGTCACCAACAACAACCAGAGCTGCGAAGCCAAAGTTCTTACCACCTTTGGTGGTCTTGGAAACACGGTTGATCGCTACGAGACGATCGGCGAATTCCGGGGTTTCGTCTTCGCGGTTGCGACCACGGCCCCGGCGGTTTTCACGTTCTGCCATTTGGCATTCCTTTATCTACTGGCGCTTGGCGCCTGTTATCTCCGATCCCAGTGAGCGCCCCCAGCAAGGGACACTCCCGGATCATCGGGGGGACGCGAACGTCCCCCTCAAGTCTTAGAGTTTCAAGCCACCTTCACGCGCAGCGTCGGCCAGGGCCTTCACTTTGCCGTGGAAGAGGAAGCCACCGCGGTCGAAATACGCTTCGGTCACGCCAGCTTTGTTCGCACGCTCGGCAATCGCCGCACCAACCTTGGTTGCTGCTTCGATGTTGTTTTTGCCAACCAGACCCAGATCTTTTTCCAGGGTGGATGCGGATGCCACGGTCACGCCAGCACGGTCGTCGATCAGCTGAACGCTGATGTTCTTGTTGCTGCGGTGCACGGACAGGCGCATTTTGCGATCGCCATTGACCTTGCGAAGTTTGTTCCGGACGCGCAGGCGGCGCTTGAGGAACAGTTCCCGTTTGCTGTTTGCCATCTGTCTGGTCCTTACTTCTTCTTACCTTCCTTACGGAAGATATATTCGTCCACGTACTTGATACCCTTGCCTTTATAAGGCTCTGGTTTACGCCATTCGCGGATGTTTGCCGCAACCTGGCCAACCAGTTGGCTGTCAGTACCTTCCACGATGATCTGGGTGTTCTTCGGTGTGGTCACGGTGATACCCGCTGGCACTTCGAAGTTCACTTCGTGAGAGAGACCGAGCGACAGCTTCAGAGTGGAACCCTGCATCTGCGCACGATAACCAACACCGTTGATCTCGAGCTCTTTTTTGAAGCCTGCAGTCACACCAGTTACCATGTTGGCAACGATGGTGCGGGACATGCCCCACTGCTGACGGGCACGCTTGGACTTGCCGCGAGGAGTAACAACAACTTTGTTCTCTTCAACGGAAAGGGTCACGTCGTCAGTAGCGGTGAAAGACTGAGTGTCCTTCGGGCCTTTGATTTCGATGGTCTGGCCGGAGACAGAGGCAGTTACGCCGCTGGGCAGCTCGACCGGTTTTTTACCAATACGAGACATCTAGCTCTCCTTAGAAGACCGTGCAGAGAACTTCGCCACCAACATTGTTGGAACGAGCCGCTGCATCCGACATCACACCTTTAGAGGTGGAGACAATCGACACACCCAGGCCCTGACGGACGGATGGGATGTCATCTGCGCCCATGTATACGCGACGACCGGGCTTGGAGACCCGCTTCAGTTCGCGAATAACAGGGGTGCCTTCGTAGTACTTCAGGCTGATTTCGAACGCCGGGTGGCCGTTCTCTTCAGACGCTTCGTAACCGCGGATGTAGCCTTCGTCGGCCAGCACATCCAGAACCCAACCACGCAGCTTGGACGCCGGAGTGGATACCACGGACTTGCCACGCATTTGGCCGTTACGGATACGGGTCAGCATATCACCGATAGGATCGTTCATATCGTTCTCTCCTTACCAGCTGGACTTAACCATGCCAGGGATCTGACCAGCAGAACCCAGCTCGCGCAGCGCAATACGGCTGACCTTCAACTTACGGTAGTAAGCGTGTGGACGGCCGGTGAGCTGGCAACGGTTGTGAAGACGGGTAGCCGAGCTGTTGCGCGGCAGTTTCGCCAGTTTCAGACGCGCCTTGAAGCGCTCTTCCATTGGCTTGGACTCATCGTTTGCGATCTCTTTGAGCTCGGCGCGCTTTGCTGCGTATTTCGCAACCAGACGCTCCCGCTTCTTCTCGCGCTCGATCATTGCTTTTTTAGCCATGTCGTAATCCTCTCAGCCTTACGCGGTGAATGGCATGTTGAAATGCTTCAACAGGCTCTTCGCTTCGGCGTCGGTGTTAGCAGTGGTGGCGATGACGATATCCATGCCCCAGCTCTCATCGACTTTATCAAAGTCGATTTCTGGGAACACGATGTGCTCTTTCAGACCGGTGGCGAAGTTGCCACGGCCGTCAAAGCTCGGCTTCACACCACGGAAGTCACGGATGCGTGGCATCGCAACGGTGATCAGACGATCGAGGAATTCAAACATACGGTCGCCGCGCAGGGTCACCTTGGCACCCATCGGCATACCTTCACGTACACGGAAGCCAGCGATGGAGTTCTTTGCCACGGTGGTCAGAGCTTTCTGGCCCGCGATTGCGGTCAGATCTGCCTGTGCCGACTTGGCTTTTTTGCTGTCCTTAACGGCTGCACGGCCACAGCCGATGTTCAGCACGATTTTGTCCAGCTTCGGGATCTGCATGTCGTTCTTATAGCCGAACTCTTCTTTCAGAGCGGCGCGGATGGAATCCGCATAGAGCGACTTCAGACGTGGGGTGTAGTCTGCGGAATCAAGCATCAATCACGTCCCCTGTGGTCTTTGCGAAGCGAACCTTCTTGTCACCTTCCATGCGGAAGCCAACGCGAGTTGCTTTGCCGTTTTTGTCCAGGAATGCCAGGTTGGACAGTTCGATCGGCATCGCCTGAGGGATGCGACCGCCCTGAGAGGTCTGGCTTTGCTTGGTGTGACGGATGGCAATGTTGATGCCTTCCACAACAGCTTTACCGGCTTTGGGGTCAACAGAGGTGATAGTGCCCTCTTTGCCTTTGTCCTTACCGGCCAGAACGACGACCTTGTCGCCTTTTTTCAGCTTAGCAGCCATCTTACAGCACCTCCGGCGCGAGCGAGACGATTTTCATCATGCCTTTTGCGCGAAGCTCACGAACAACTGGGCCAAAGATACGAGTGCCTACTGGCTCGTTGGAGTTGTTCAGGATTACGGCTGCGTTCCGGTCAAAACGGATTGCAGTGCCATCTTCACGACGGACTTCTTTTGCGGTGCGCACGACAACGGCCTTACGGACGTCACCTTTTTTAACGCGACCACGTGGAATGGCTTCCTTAACCGAGACAACGATCACGTCGCCTACGGATGCGTATTTACGCTTGGAACCACCCAGAACCTTGATGCACTGAACTCGGCGTGCGCCGGAGTTGTCAGCTACATCCAGATTTGTTTGCATCTGGATCATGTGGTTTCTCCCGACCTATGGGGCAGCGATGCGTGCTGTGTCCCCCAGGGTTTCGACTAACTGTAAAGTCTAGTCGCCAGGAGTCTCAGGTTGAGACTCTTAGGCTTCCAGAACTTCCCAGCGTTTGGTTTTCGAACGCGGTGCGCATTCGATAATGCGAACAGAGTCACCTACTTTGTAGGTGTTGTTCTCATCGTGAGCCCGGTACTTCTTGGACTTACGAATGGTCTTCTTCAGAACCGGGTGTGTAAAGCGGCGCTCTACGGACACAGTTACGGTCTGGGCGTTGGCGTCCGAAGTAACGGTGCCTGTCAGGATACGTTTGGGCATCTATCTAGCTCCTATTACTCTGCAGCCGACTTGGCTTTTTCGTTCAGGATGGTCTTAACCCGTGCAGCGGCACGACGTGCCTCACGGATTTTGGCCGGGTTTTCCAGCTGGCCGGTGGCCGCCTGGAAACGTAGGTTGAACGATTCTTTCTTGAGGTTGGCCAGCTCTTCACGAAGCTGATCCGGCGTTTTTTCACGCAGTTCTTTGGCGTTCATGCGCCTCTTCCTTTCTCATACATCAGAGGGCGCCCGAGTATGTGCGGGGTGACCCTTTTGCCTGATGGACAAATGACAAACACACGAATCCCGCATACACGGAATCCATGAGATGGCGCTCTATACGGGGGAGTCGGGGGGATGGCAAGGGAAAGATGGGTTAAGAGGTTGGTCGTTCGGGAGTATATGCCAGGTTCAACGAAGTCGTGTGACCAAACCCCTCATTAAACCGCCAATGAAGCACCCCCCACCTGCGCAGGTCGTTCTTACCAAAGCGAGGGTCCATCCACGCTTCAAAATACTCAAAACTCTCAAGCGGCTCCGGTGTCTCATGCGCAAGCATTGGCATTTTGTCGGCCATTCACTCGGACACCTGCTTTTCGAAGGTCACACGTTCCGATTTTGACATTTCATTGGACTTGTCCGTTATCTCACAGCGCAAACGCCCATCCAGATAATCGAGCACTTCGACAGCAAAACCTGATGGGAGATGGGGCCAAAACCACCTTGTGGATGTATGCTCACCATCAGTGAACTGTCTTTGCCCTTCGGTTGAAGATATTGCAGCTGGGAGAACTCCAGAAACAATCGGCAGACAGACGTCTTCAAATAACCGCACTGCTACAGAAGGACGATCCAAGGCATAGGCCGCTTGTGCAAAAAACATAGCCAGTGTGACCCCACACGCTATTTGAAAGCCCTTCATTCGTTGCTCCTGATTTTTTCACCTCACACGCGGCAAGCTCTAAACCAACAGGAATGGCGTTGCCAATCCGGCACTTCCCTCCTGCTCCCAACTCCCCTACACCTACCAAACCACCGCGCTCAGCTTCACTGCCAAAGCGCACACTTTGGGAGGAGTGACCATGATACCTGTCGACGTAGCGATCCTGTTTATGGGCGCGGCCATTGCCTTGGCGCTGGTCCCAGGCCCGGACAATATCTTTGTGCTGACCCAATCCGCCCTGCATGGCCGCGTCGCAGGCCTCACGGTCACTCTGGGCCTTGCCAGCGGGCTGATCTTTCACACCACCGCCGTGGCGCTTGGCGTGGCCGTGATCTTCCAGACCTCGCAAGTGGCCTTTGCCATCCTGAAATACATCGGTGCAGCCTATCTCGCCTATCTGGCGTTCAAAGCCTTCACCGCTGCGAAGTCCAATCTCGACGGCGACGCCCCAGCCCCGGAAACCGCCACCAGGCAATACACCCGCGGACTGATCATGAACATCGCCAACCCGAAGGTGACCATCTTCTTCCTCGCCTTCCTGCCCCAGTTTGTGGATCCGGCGAATGGCCCACTGGTCCTACAATTCTATCAACTCGGCTTCCTGATGATCATCGCTACGCTGCTGGTCTTCGGCTCGGTGGCTCTGGCGGCAGGCTGGCTCGGCGACTGGCTGAAAAACTCCCCCACCGCGCAGATCTGGCTCAACCGCCTCGCAGGCGTGGTCTTCATCGCCTTGGCCGTGAAACTGGTCACAGCCGAGCGCTAAAACACAAGACGCCGCTCCAACAAGAGCGGCGTCTCGATTTTCAAAGGACACAAAGGCTTACTGCAAACGCCGACGTTCGCGTACAAGACCAATCATCACCGACACACACATCAGCATCAGCACAATCGCAAACGGGAACCCCGTGGCAATCGCCGCTGCCTGCAACGCACCAAGCCCGCCGCCAAGCAGAAGCACAATGGCAATGGCGCCTTCCAGAACACACCAGAACACCCGTTGTGCAGTCGGCGCATCGGTCTTACCCCCTGCGGTAATCGTATCGATCACAAGCGATCCGGAGTCCGAGCTGGTCACAAAGAAAACCACCACAAGGATGATGCCGATGAATGAGAGCAATCCAGTCATCGGAAATGCCTCAAACATCTTGAACATCTTTAGCTCAAGCGCGGCCTCCTGAAGCGCCTGCGCCGTTCCTCCTGTTACTTGGTCCAATGCCGCGCCACCAAAAACACTCATCCACAGCGCGCCAACAACCGTTGGAATGATCAGCACACACACAATGAATTCGCGAATGGTACGGCCCCGCGAAATCCGCGCGATGAACATGCCGACAAAAGGCGACCAACTGATCCACCATGCCCAGTAAAAAGCCGTCCAGCCTTGCATAAAGTTGGTGTCTTCACGACCCACCCAATTCGACAGCGCAGGCAGCTTAGCAACATAGTCCGCCATGCCGTTAAAGAACGCCGCGATGATGGCCACCGTCGGCCCCACCAACAGCACAAGGATCAATAGTGCGGCGGCCAGGATCATGTTGGCTTCTGAAAGGCGCTTTACGCCCTTTTCAAGCCCCGCCACCACGGACACCAAGGCAAACCCGGTGATGAGTATGATCAACAAGACCTTCATGCCATCACTCACCGGCACACCGAACAGGTAATTCAACCCCGCCAAAGCTTGACTTGCGCCAAGACCAAGAGATGTGGCCAAGCCGAAAATGGTCGCAAACACGGCGAGAATATCAATGATATGCCCCGCAGGCCCCCAGGTTCGCTCTCCAAGGAGCGGGTAAAAGACACTGCGCATTGTCAGTGGCAGTCCACGGTTGAAGCTAAAGAACGCCAACGCAAGCGCGACCATCGCATAGATGGCCCAAGGATGAAGACCCCAGTGGAAAATTGTCGCCGCCATGGCCAGATCGCGTGCACCAGTGACGTCGCCTCCCGCAGCGCCCAATGGTGCCCAATCGGTCCGCACACCATTTTCACCAACCGCCGTTCCCCCTAGGGACGACCCGTAATGTGAAATCGGCTCTGCCACGCCCCAGAACACGAGGCCAATGCCCATGCCTGCTGCAAACAGCATCGCAATCCACCCAGCGTAGCTGTAATCCGGTGTCGCGTCTTCCCCGCCCAACCGGATTTTCCCGTATGGCGAAATCACCAGGAACAGCGAGAACACCACAAACAGGTTACACGCGATCATAAAGACCCAGTCAAAATTGCTGGTCAACGCAGGTCGCAACCACCCAAAGAATTCGGTCGCTGGCTCCCGAAACACCAATGAGAAAAACACAAAAGCCAGAATGGTCAGGCCGGATATGGCAAACACTGGGTTGTGTATATCCAACCCAAACAACTGCACATTATCCTGACCAACTTCATAATCAGTATCTTCAGACATAGGCTCCTCCCTTTCCATGTCATAGGGAGAAGCCTTCGCCATTTGGGCGTTTCCAACCAAAGGAATGCGACCCTTTTGACCGGAATTCCGCCGGATCGGACGATTGGGCACACACAGTTTGCGCAAATCAAGTGCGCAAGCTGCTGGGTGCCCCCTTCATCCGGCGCGAAGCATTAATCCACGTATGGTGTCAAAGCTTGCGCATAGGTTGTGTCGGCAACATCCGCCATCCGGATTGCACGTGGCTCCTTGGACTTACCAAAGGTGACCGTCACCCCGACAAAAGCTTTCGTCGAAGCAATCGCCTCATCCCCGGCAGAACCATTTTCTTTGAGCCGCAGATGGTCGACACCAGCGTTCAAAATGACATCGTTGTTTAATCCCCAAGTGCCCAACCGATGTCGCAGGTAAACACCTACTCCGGGGCCTCGAACCGGATCGGCGCCCGAACCAGAGTCCACATCGTTGTCCCCATTTGTGTAAGTGGCGCAGAAGCCAACAAATGACTTATCGTTCGCCAGGGCGTATTCCGCCTGCACTTTCGCAATCAAAGCATTGTCGAGCGTCTCAGGGTTATCAACAGAGATAACATCCACAAACGTCAGAGAGCCGCCATAGGCCCACTGACCGCGTTCAAAGCCAGCTCCAGCACCAATCACGCGGTACGTCGTGTCCTGATCAAAGTCATCTGCCGTAAAAGAAACCGATCCGATTCCAGCCAAAACGCCGAAATAGGCATCGTTACGATACCGCCCCAATGTCGCGGTTATCTGTGCAGCATCTTTGAGACCTTCGTTGGTCTCTTCCCCTGGAATGACAAAATCTCCTAGCGAGGACTTCAGGTAGTGCCCCTGCAAGCCCCAGCTCAAGCCGCTGTCTTGAATACCGCCCACGCGGGCAGACACGCGACCGGCGTGAAAGTTCTCCGGCTCGTTTGGAAAGCCACCTCCCGAATTCAGAGCATCCCCACCCAAAGCAAAATTGTCATACGAAAGCCCGACCTCACCAAAAGTCGTTCCCTCTGCGAAAGCGGATGATGTTCCACTCGTGATCAGCGCCGCCAGCGCTGCTGCGAACTTATAAGTCATGTTGTCCTTGCGCGTTTCAAACCCCATGCCTCAGACCGTTAAAGTTTGAGGCAAAATGCGGATACCTAAGGACCGGCTAGGGCGCAACAGACCAGAGAACGCAAGGTTAACAAGTGGGAGGTGACAATTTCTGCCACCTCCGCAATACAGACACGATACCGACGTTATACCGACGTGGCTTTGGAGAGTTAACGGCGCAACACCTATTCCCAGACATAGTTGAAGCTGACGCTCACCCGCTCTTCTTCCGCCATGTTCATCGGCACCTCATGGCGCAGCCAGCTTTCCCACAAAAGCACGTCACCAACCTCTGGCTTCATATAGATAAAAGGCTGCAAATCCCGCCGAGCACCCTTCTTGCGCACCGGTGACGCCATCATCCGCCCGGAGCGAGGATCTTCGAGCTTCAAGGCACTCGCGCCGTCTGGCATGGACACATAGGTCGTCCCGCTGATCACCGAATGGGGATGAATATGGGACGCATGCATTCCACCCTCTGGCAAAATATTGATCCACAAATCTTCCAATTTCAGTGTCTTACCGTCCAGATCAAACTCCAAATCCTTGGCGAATGCGGCAACATGCTGATCCAAAGACGCCACTACATCCGCGAAAATCGGAAACCTCCAAGGCAAGTCCGTCAAGGACGCATAGGACGTGTACCCAGGATAGGCGTTTGCCTCGCACCACTCCTGCCCAGCCTCATCATCTTCAGCAATGCTGAAACAGGAAGTTTCCAACTCATCCGAATCCACAGGCGTTCCAAATTCAGACAAACGCGCGCGATAAAGGCGGGTCACAAAGAGAGATTCGATGGTCGACATGTCATTTTCCTGACGTAGTTAGTTTTTTTTTGCGGAACACGCGCCGGTAGAAACCTTCGCTTAATCCCTTCGAAACGTTGGCAAAAAGAATCGCTCATTTTTTGCGCTAACCCCCCGTTTTTAAAGGCCACACTCTTTTAACCCCTGCTTGCTAATTCTCAAAGACACACTCGAAATCCGCCTGTCCAGGAGCAGGAAAACCATGAAACGCAAGATTACAGTCTCATTCGCGATCCTCTCGATCATCGTCATGGCCATTGGCGTCATGGGCGGTCTCGCCGGGATCTCGCTATACTCTCATAAAATGCGCGATGACATGCAAAAACGTGTCATTTTGGTTGAAGAAGCCATGATCGCGGGTGAAAACCTAAAGATCGAATTCTTGATGGCACGACGCAATGAAAAAGACTTCCTACTCCGTTTAGACGAAAAATATGTAGGCCGTCATGCGGCAACAATGGATCGCCTCAGAGAACACCTGGGCACGCTAGAACGGATTCTGCCGCAGGTCAAAGGTCTGGAAAGCACCACTGAACACCTGGCTCCACTTGTAGACAACGCCAACCGGTACGAAGCCAGCTTCAAGGACGTTGTCACAGCAAACAAGCGACTGGGTTTGACCGATGCTCAAGGCCTACGCGGCCAACTAGAAGAGGCCGCGGCGACTGTTCAAGAAAGCCTCAAAGACGTCGCGATTCCAGTTTTGAAGGTCAATGTTCTGACCATGCGTCAGCACGAAAAAGACTTTGTGATTTCAGCTGACCCGAAATGGCTGGAGGAAGTGAACGCACGCATTGCCGAGTTTGAGGGCTTTCCTGTCTTCTTCTACGACAGCGCAGAACAACGCGAGGCCATTCTGCCGGTAATGGCGGGCTACAAAAAGGCGTTTGAGTCTCTGGTCTCCGAAACCCTGAAAGAACGCGGATTCCGCAAGGACGTGTCAGCACGCTACAAGGATGCGTCCCCTTACATGGACGCCATTCTGACGGACGTGACTGCCGCGCTGGATAATATTCTTCACGAAAGCAAAGTTGTAAGCGAAAAAGCCCAAACAAGCGCCCAGTGGGCGGCCATCATCGGCGCTGGTCTGTTTGCAATCTTTGCCTTCTTCCTCGCCCGGGGCATCTCCCGTCCGCTCAAGCGTATCGACGACGTGCTAAAGGATATGATGAACGAAGACTTCTCAAAAGAGATGCCTAAATCTGGGATTCGTGAACTATCTGCAATCTCCGAAGCTGTGGGAGACTTCCGCAAGCAAGAAGAAACCAAAGTGCATATGACCCATGAGATCGCTAAGGTGATTGAAGCGTGTGGTGAAGGAGACTTTTCCCGCCGCATCGACACTGCAGGTTCCGAGGGGGTCTTCAAAGATCTTGGCCAGGGTGTAAACACCATCGGTGAAGTGGCTCAAAAAGGCCTTGGAGACGTTCAGGAAGCTCTAGAGACTCTTGCGACTGGTGACCTTACGCACGAGATGCCAGAGGGCCAGAAAGGTGTTTTTAAAGATATCTCAGACACCATCACTCACTTGACCCACAGCCTAGACGGTATGGTGCGACAGTTGTCCGCCTCCAGTCAGGTTCTTAACCAGACGTCTCAGGAGATTTCCTCTTCTGTAGACGATGCTTCTCGCCGTGGGGAAATTTCTGCAGCTTCTCTGGAAGAAACCTCCTCCTCGCTGCAGACCGTTGCTCAAACCGTCAACCACACGGCGCAAAGCGCGCAAGAAGCTCGTACGCACGTAAACAACGCGCAACAGAAAGCTGAATCGACGAGAGACGTTGCTGATCAGACAGTAGAAGCAATTCACAAGATCAAGGAAAGCTCGGATGCAATTTCACAGATCAGCGGTCTGATCGAAGACGTCGCATTCCAAACCAACCTCTTGGCTCTCAATGCTGGCGTTGAAGCGGCACGAGCAGGTGACGCGGGGCGCGGGTTCGCGGTTGTAGCGTCCGAAGTGCGTGCGCTTGCGCAACGTTCCTCCGAAGCAGCGCATGAGATCAACACCCTCATTTCCAGTTCTCAAGCGGAAGTGGCCAATGGCGTGGATCTCATGAACGACACGGGAAATTCTCTGGGTGAAATTATTCAAGCGGTTGAACAGGTTGTCGGAAAAGTTCGAGAGATTGCAGAGAATGCGGTTGACCAGTCTACAGGACTGAAGGAAGTCAGTGCCGCAGTCGAAAGTCTGGATGCCGACAGCCAAAAGAGTGCGGCAATGCTTGAAGAAACCGCTGCTTCTGGACAAGTGTTGCGCAGCGAAGCCGAAAACCTCGTGCGCGCCATTGACGGGTTTACCCTCAAAGACGGCGAGAGTTCTACCATCTCCGAAGAGGAACTCGACGAAGAATGGGACGCAGCCTGACCTCAGATGCAAAATCTAAGCAAAAGGCCCTGCCAGTCGGCAGGGCCTTTTTTTGTGGAGTTAATGGTCCCTGCCTGCCCCAACCCAATTGCCGAGCAAACGCTAAGTGATCAAGGAACTTATCCTCACCAACTGGGAGCAACAGCAGCCTCACCCAACTGACAGATTGACACAAAAAAACCTCCGCCGGCAGCCCGGCGGAGGTTTGTTCCTTTCAGGAGAGAGAGGCTTGGCCCCTCAAGTCCTTACCAGTCTTCGCGAACGACAACGCGGGTTTTGACCGGAAGCTTCATCGCGGCGAGGCGCAGGGCCTCACGTGCGATGTCTTCGTCAACACCGTCGATTTCGAACATCACGCGACCTGGCTTCACTTTGCACGCCCAGTAGTCCACGGAACCTTTACCTTTACCCATACGGACTTCGGTAGGCTTCGAGGTCACAGGAGTGTCTGGGAAGATACGGATCCAAACACGACCTTGACGTTTCATGTGACGGGTCATCGCACGACGTGCTGCCTCGATCTGGCGAGCAGTCACACGCTCCGGCGTGGTAGCCTTCAGGCCGAAGGAGCCGAAGTTCAGGGTGGAACCACCCTTCGCCAGACCCTTGATGCGGCCTTTGTGCATCTTGCGGAATTTAGTACGCTTTGGCTGAAGCATTGATCAGTCTCCCTTAACGACGACCGCCTGCACCGCGAGGTGCTGGGCCATCCTGGACTTCTTGTGCACGGCGATCACGCGCCTGTGGATCGTGCTCCATAATCTCGCCTTTGAAGATCCAGGTTTTGATACCAATGATCCCGTAAGCGGTGGTAGCTTCCACGTGTGCGTAATCGATGTCGGCACGCAGTGTGTGCAGAGGCACGCGACCTTCACGATACCACTCGGTACGTGCGATCTCGGCACCACCCAGACGACCTGCAACGTTCACCCGGATACCCAGGGCGCCCATGCGCATGGCGTTCTGAACGGCACGCTTCATTGCGCGACGGAAAGACACACGGCGCTCCAGCTGCTGAGCGATGGACTCGCCAACAAGCGTTGCGTCGAGCTCCGGCTTACGCACTTCAACGATGTTGAGGTGCAGCTCGGAGTCGGTCATCTCAGCGATCTTCTTACGAAGAGTCTCGATGTCCGCGCCTTTCTTGCCGATGATCACGCCCGGACGTGCAGTGTGAACAGTCACACGGCACTTCTTGTGAGGGCGCTCGATGATCACGCGTGCGATACCGGCTTGCTTACACTCGTTCTTGATGAACTCACGGATTTTGATGTCTTCCAGCAGAAGATCACCATAGTCCTTGGTGTCGGCGTACCAGCGGCTGTCCCAGGTGCGGTTCACCTGCAGGCGCATGCCAATCGGATTGACTTTGTTACCCATTAGGCTTGCTCCTCAACTTGACGCACCTTGATGGTGAGCTCAGAGAACGGCTTGATGATCTTGCCGAAACGACCACGGGCCCGCGGACGACCGCGTTTCATGGTCAGGTTCTTGCCCACATAGGCTTCGGCAACGATCAGGCTGTCGACGTCCAGGTTGTGGTTGTTTTCGGCGTTGGCAATTGCGGACTGAAGGCACTTCTTCACGTCTGCTGCGATACGCTTGTTGGAGAAAGTCAGGTCGGTCAGAGCCTTCTCAACTTTCTTACCGCGGATCATGCCTGCAACCAGGTTCAGTTTCTGCGGGCTGGTGCGAAGCATGCGAGTTTTCGCCATTGCTTCGTTTTCAGCCACGCGGCGGGGGTTCTTTACCTTGCCCATGACTTACTTCCGTTTCGCTTTTTTGTCAGCTGCGTGACCGTAGTAGGTCCGAGTTGGCGAGTACTCACCAAACTTCTGACCGATCATGTCTTCAGTGACGTTGACAGGGATGTGTTTCTTGCCGTTGTACACACCAAAAGTCAGACCCACGAACTGGGGCAGGATGGTGGAACGACGGGACCAGATTTTGATCACTTCATTGCGGCCGGATTCACGGGCTGCTTCGGCTTTCTTAAGCACGTAAGCATCCACAAAAGGGCCTTTCCATACAGAGCGAGACATCTATTAACGCCCCTTCTTCTTGGCGTGACGCGAGCGGATAATAAGCTTTTGCGACGCTTTGTTTTTGTTGCGGGTACGTGCACCTTTGGTCGGCTTACCCCATGGTGTCACTGGGTGACGACCACCGGAGGTACGACCTTCACCACCACCGTGTGGGTGATCGATCGGGTTCATAACCACACCACGAACGGACGGACGCTTGCCTTTGTGGCGCATACGGCCGGCTTTACCGAAGTTCTGGTTGGAGTTGTCAGGGTTAGACACGGCACCAACGGTGGCCATGCATTCCTGACGCACGAGGCGCAGTTCACCAGAGGACAGGCGGATCTGAGCGTAGCCACCGTCACGACCAACAAACTGAGCGTAGGTACCAGCTGCGCGAGCGATCTGGCCGCCTTTGCCTGGTTTCAGTTCGATGTTGTGAATGATGGTACCGATCGGCATGCCCGAGAACGGCATTGCGTTGCCCGGCTTGATGTCAGCTTTTGCAGACGCAACAACCTTGTCACCCACGGCGAGACGCTGTGGTGCGAGGATGTAGGCTTGCTCGCCGTCATCATATTTGATCAGTGCGATGAACGCGGTCCGGTTCGGGTCGTATTCGATCCGCTCAACGGTTGCCGCAACATCAAATTTGTTCCGTTTGAAGTCAACGATCCGGTAAAGGCGTTTTGCCCCACCACCACGACGACGCGAGGTGATCCGTCCGGTGTTGTTCCGGCCGCCCGATTTCGTCAAACCCTCGGTGAGAGCTTTGACGGGACGTCCTTTCCAAAGTTCCGAACGGTCGATCAGCACCAGCCCACGCTGGCCCGGCGTCGTCGGCTTGTACGACTTGAGTGCCATGCTTTCTGTCTTCCGTATAGCAGCCCGGTCTGTGGAATTTGGTCAGACCCGGCGATGTTAAAGCCCCCCGAAGGTGGCCAAGTTTTTAGGGCCCCGAAGGTCCCCGGTTCAAAAGGCGAGCAGCCCCAGAACGAATCTGAGGCCACACGACCCGCGCGATATAACTTGGATGGGACGGGGTGGCAAGTGGAGCGCTTGTTTTTCTTGGCCTGAGCCAACAGCCACCCCCAAGCCGCGCATCAACGACGCGCGTGGTGGCGATCCGAAGGTTCGAGCCTGCCAGTTTATCCCGGCCACGTCAGTAGGCCCTATCGAGGGCGCGCAAACCTCACCCAATCGCCGCCGCGTGGGGGCGCGTCGTTGATGCGCGACGGCCTATCGACCGCAGTTTCGCGCTTGGGGGTACTCTGACCAAGCACAACATTTTTGAGCAAAATGCTCTTCGTAGTATATTGTTGGAACGGCTATTGTGTTCGCTCAACAAGAACGAAGGTTTCCATATGTTTGAGTTCCCAACTGTTCGCTTCTTTTCCTTCGCTTTGATCGTCCTTTTTGCCTCGCCATTTCCTGTTTCTTCTCAGGAGACCAAGGCCTGGCCTCCATACGCAAAAACGCATGACACGCTTCCCTGGAGTGCCGATGAGGAAGCGTGGACAAATCGCGCCCTAAAACCCAACGTGAAGAAGTATTCATGCCGAATGTTTGAGAGGAACAATTTTCCAAAATCCGAGGCGAGACTTGTGCGAGAGAATTTGAGGGTGCTTACAGTTCTATCCCGACTGGATTGCAGACCGGAGGCTCCTGACTTTTTGCGATTGTCCGTTGAGTTCCCCATTAATACCACGGCATCATTTCGCGGCATGCTGCAATCCATCAGCGCGGATAGCATTGAGGCAAAAATCCTCGGACAATATCTCCTATGTACAAGGCCTATCAAAGGAAAAGGCCTTCTGAATTTTTGGGAACACTTGGAAACCAACATAAGCAATTATTCCGGCGTAGATCGAAGCCGCCTGATTGAATTGGGAGAAGAACTAAAAGAAATTCTCCCTGCCGACCATATGGTATCCTTCAATCAGGCGCTCTGCGCTTTGTAGCAAAGAGCGCCTGCGATCAAAATTTCTAACTATCGGCTTCTTCAGAGAAGACCTAGCCAAACTCATCTGACTTTGGAAAGTCTCTTGTTGCCTGGACCCACCTCACTTCCAACTTCAAATCTCCGCCACCACCTTCTCCAGCATCCAGACCTTCGCCACGATCTGCCAGCCGTTCTCCCCTTTCAACATCGACAGGTGATCCTGATACACATTGCGCCGCGCGCGGAAGCGGATTTTGACCAAGGCGCTTTTGGGCGACAGGTAATCCACCATCAAAATCTCCGCATCCATCTGCTGCCCCAGCGCATATGGGGAGGTAGCCGTATTGCCCCCCACGTCCGCATTAAAGCTCGCAATCGGCTCTGCGAAAATCTCTCCCTTCTCGACATCAAACAGACTCGCCGCCGGGTGAAACACCGCGTCCAGCTTGTCCTTGTCGCAATAAAACAGCCCGTCAAAATAGGTCTGTACCACCTCAAACAACTCCGCCTGTACGGTCATCTCTGTGTCCTCATTCGCAAACATTCGTTGCCTAGGACATAGCGAGACGTAGCTCTGCTGCCCAATGAAGAGATGTGGCCCACCCCATGACAGCGCGCGAATATATCACGGCTCGTGATGAGGCGCCCAAAACAAAAAAGCCCCCCGACATCTGCCGAGGGGCTTTTCATTCTCTCAAAGAAAGCAGTCTTTACAGACCGGTGGACACGTCGATCGTGTTGCCTTCTTCCAGGGTCACGTAAGCCTTTTTCACGTCTTTACGCTTGCCAAGCTGGCCGCGGAAACGTTTGACTTTACCCTTGGTGATGGTGGTGTTGACCGCTTTGACCTTCACACCAAAGAGAGCTTCAACGGCTTCTTTGATCTGTGGTTTGTTGCTGTCGATCGCCACTTCGAAAACCACTGCGCCGTTTTCGGACGCCATGGTGGATTTCTCGGTGATGACCGGCGCGCGGATCACATCGTAGTGTTCTGCCTTAGCGCTCATTTCAGTCGAGCCTCCAGTGCTTCGATCCCCGCTTTGGTGATCACCAGAGTGTCACGCTTGAGGATGTCATAAACGTTCGCACCCATCGTTGGCAGGATGTCCAGACCTTCGATGTTGCGCGATGCTTTCAAGAAGCCTTCGTTGACCTCGGCACCGTCGATGACCAGAGCACGTTTCCAGCCCAGGTTCTTCACCTGTTTGGCCAGAGCGGCGGTCTTGCCTTCGGATGCGGCGTCTTCGATCACAACCAGCTCGCCTGCTTTCGCTTTCGCGGACAGCGCGTGCTTCAGACCCAGCTTACGGAACTTCTTTGGCAGGTCGTGGCCGTGGGAACGGACAACTGGACCTTTGTAGATGCCACCACCGCGGAAGATCGGCGCGTTACGGTCACCGTGGCGTGCGCCGCCGGTACCTTTTTGGCGATAGATCTTTTTGGTGGAGTAGGAAGTTTCGGAACGGGTCTTCACCTTGTGGGTGCCGGCCTGTGCGTTGTTACGCTGCCAACGGACCACACGGTGCAGGATGTCCGCACGTGGTTCCTGACCGAACAGATCTTCGGACAGTTCAACCGAACCGGCTTTGGAGCCGTCGAGTTTGATCACGTCAAGTTTCATGCTTCACCACCTTCCGCAGGTGCTTCTTCAGCCGGAGCTTCGGTCGCTGCTGCTTTTACGGCTGCCGGGAAAGGCAGACCTTCAGGAGCTTTCTTCTTCACGGCGTCCTTAACGGAGACCCAACCACCTTTGGAGCCAGGTACGGCGCCTTTGATGAACAGAAGACCACGGTCGGCGTCAGTTTTGACAACTTCCAGGTTCTGTGTGGTCACGCGTACGGCACCCATGTGGCCGGCCATTTTCTTGCCTTTGAAAACCTTACCGGGATCCTGACATTGACCAGTGGAGCCGTGGGAACGGTGGCTGATCGAAACACCGTGTGTCGCGCGCAGACCGCCGAAGTTGTGGCGCTTCATCGCACCGGCAAAACCTTTACCGATGGAGGTGCCCGCAACGTCCACTTTCTGACCTTCCAGGAAGTGCTCTGCGGAGATTTCCGCACCCACTTCGATCAGGCCGTCTGCTGGAACGCGGAACTCAACCAGCTTGCGCTTTGGTTCCACTTTCGCTGCTGCGAAGTGGCCACGCATGGCTTTGGAGGTACGCTTGGCTTTTGCAGTGCCAGCGCCGAGCTGAACGGCGGTGTAGCCGTCTTTCTCTTCGGTGCGCTGAGCAACAACCTGCAGGCCGTCGAGGGAAAGAACGGTCACAGGAATCTGCTTGCCGTCTTCCATGAACAAGCGGGTCATGCCCACTTTCTTTGCGATAATACCGGAACGCATCAGATATTCTCCTTAAACAGAGATCTGTACGTCCACGCCGGCCGCCAGATCGAGCTTCATCAGCGCGTCTACGGTCTGCGGGGTCGGATCTACGATGTCGAGAAGACGCTTGTGCGTACGGATCTCGAACTGATCGCGGGATTTCTTGTCTACGTGTGGACCACGCAGAACGGTGAACTTCTCAATCTTGTTGGGAAGCGGGATCGGGCCACGAACCTGCGCGCCGGTGCGCTTTGCAGTGTTCACGATTTCCTGAGTGCTTGCGTCCAGCACACGGTAATCAAAAGCCTTCAGCCGAATGCGAATGTTTTGACTTTGCATTTCGTCAGCCTTTTTTAGGCGTTGGAGTTGAGAGGAGGACCCGCGACCATCGCAAACCCTCATCGAACCCAAAAGGCGGGAATCACCCCGCCTCAAGATTCCAGTAAGGAACCCGCGCCCTTTACAGCCCATTTTGAAGTCTGGCAAGCGTTTTGCCGAAGTATTTGTGGTGTGGCCAAATTGCAGATGGTCGTCTTGCTTGGTCCTACCTGCAAATGAAATCCCGGTTGGCGCAACCAAGGCCTGTACGCTAGGCTTTTCAAGGCGGCACCCAGATCAGCGATCTGCCTAACACATTGGAGACCATAATGGCCACATTTTTGGCTGTCTGTTTTGTCCTTTTAGAGCTCACCGCGCTCGTTATGGCGTGGCGTGCGGTGAGGTATTCGCGCACCTCGCAAGGCTCCGTTGGCTGGGTCGTTTTCCTCATAGCCGCCCCATATCTCGCCGTGCCAGCCTATCTGTTTTTGGGGCACCACAAATTTGAACACTATGTGACAGGTCGTCGAGACAGCGAAGAAATCATCGAGCGGATTCAAGAAGTCAGTGAAGCCCTGAAGCCAGAGGTTCCCCCTACTTTCCCGACCAAAGCACTTGAGGCGATTTCCGATCTACCCGTCGCACGTGGCAACAAGATGGAGCTTTTGATCGACGGCGAAGAGACGTTTGATGCGATCTTTGCCGCCATTGATTCAGCGCAAACCTATGTTCTTTTGCAGTTCTACATCATTCATGAAGACGGACTGGGCAAGCGCCTGCAACAGCAACTGATCGCGGCGGCAAAGCGTGGCGTCACCGTGCGCGTGCTTTATGATCCGGTGGGGAGCCACAAACTGGGGCATGACTACCGGCAAGCCCTGCGCGATGTCGGGGTTCAGATTGTTGAGCCGTCACAGATGCGCGTGCCTAAAAACCGCTTTCATCTGAACTTCCGCAACCACCGCAAGACAGTTGTGATTGATGGCACCACGGCCTTCACCGGAGGCCTGAATGTTGGGGACGAGTACCTCGGTCTAAATCCGAAGTTTGGCAATTGGCGGGACACCCACGTACGGCTGAAAGGGCCAGTAGTCAGCCAACTCCAGTTGATCTTTGCAGAAGACTGGCATTGGACCACCGAGGAAAATCTACTTACCGACCTGAATTGGCAAAGCGGTCGGGCCGCAGAGGATATGGCCGGCCTGATTGTGCCAACTGGGCCGGGCGACAAACTGGAAACCGGAGCGATGTTCTTTTTCTCGGCACTGGCAAATGCCAAGGTGCGGGTTTGGATCGCGTCGCCTTACTTTGTGCCTGACGTGCATGTGCTGACGGCGATCAAACATGCGGCTCTCAAGGGCGTTGACGTGCGGATACTCGTGCCAGACAACATCGACCACAAAACGGTTTGGCTCGCGGCCTTTGCCTATTTTGACGAAGTGCGCGAAGCCGGGGCTCAGATCTGGCGATACACCGATGGGTTTATGCACCAGAAGGTCGTGTTGGTGGATGACAGTATGGCGGCGGTGGGCACCACCAACATGGACAACCGCTCGTTTGTTTTAAACTTCGAAACCATGGCCGTTATGTTCGACCCGCGTGCAGCCGAGGATATTGAGGACATGTTCAAGACTGATTTTGCCAAGTCTTTCTTGCTGGACAAAACCCTGAACGAGCAACCGATGCACATTCAAATTGGTGCGCCGATCACTCGCTTGTTCTCGCCCTTGCTTTGAGAATAAGTCCTGAGCCATTTATAGTCGATCACTGGCGGTCAGGTCGAAAGTCTCCGATGGAAAATACTTGGCAAGGCGCGCATCTGCTGCCCGTGCGTGGCCTTCCATACCCTCAAGACGCGAAATGCGTGCCGTGGCTTGCGCCACCGCTTTGGAGCCCTCACGTGTGGCGCGCTGCCATGTCACGACTTTCATATATTTATGGACCGATAACCCGCCCGTGTAATGCGCAGCACGTGAGGTGGGCAGCACGTGATTGGTTCCCGCCGCCTTATCTCCGGTAGGATACCGTGGTTTCTTCTCCCCAAAACAGGGAGTCGTAAGATGTTAACGTGGACAGCCACCATTTGGGGTCGGCAGCCTGAACGGTGAGGTGCTCGGGGGGATACTCGTCTGACGTTGCGGCCATGTCTTCGCGGGTGTCGCATAAAATGACCTCGGCATAGTCGCGCCATGCGGCTTCGGCGTTGATGCGATTAAGCTCCGGGAGGGATGCAACTAGTTGGGGGACCTGGTCCAGAACAGCCTCTGCCAGCGTCTGGCAATTGGTGACCAACCAGACTGGGGAGTTGTAACCATGCTCCGCCTGGCTCACCAGATCGGTGGCCACAATGTACGGATCAGCGGTTTCATCCGCGAGGATCAAGCTGTCGGTGGACCCTGCCACCATATCAATGCCGCCCCGACCAAAAAGCTGACGCTTGGCCTCCGCAACATATTGATTGCCAGGCCCGACCAGAATGTGGGCTTTAGGCAGACCAAACAGGCCAAAAGTCATGGCCGCTATGGCCTGCACGCCGCCCATGGCAAGGATTTGATCTGCACCACTCACATGTGCCGCCTAAAGAATGGCAGGCGCAACGCCGTTTTCCGGATGTGGCGGCGAACACGCGGTGATGTGCTGACGGCCGACCACTTTGGCGGTGGTTACTGTCATGATAGCGCTGGAGATATGGCTGTACCGCCCCCCGGGGATATAACAACCAGCGGCATCAACAGGGATCGACTTTTGCCCAGTTACAAACCCGGGCAGGAGTTCGGCCTCAAAATCCTGCACCGCAGACTTTTGCAACTCCGCAAAACGGCGCACGTTGTCATGGGCAAAATGGATGCCGTCCTTCAGCTTCTGCGGCACCTGCGCGGTTGCCTGCACAATCATCTCTTCCGTCACGCGCGTTGGGCCGCCATATCGGTCGAACTTGGCCGCATAGGCCAGTGCCTCCGCATCGCCCCCACGCTCGATGTCGGCCAAGATGGTTGCCACCGCTTATTGAATATCCGCCGCTTCCGTTTCCGGTTTCAGTAGGGCTCTTTTAAAATATGTCCGCATTTTCTCACCTCGCGTCTCCAAAAATTGCAAAACGTCAAAAATGAGACTTTTGATCCTGTTTTTGCAGATATTGAGGCTACAGTGGTTACAAACCAACTCAAAACAAATTTTTCGGACCTACACACATGGCAACCTCCGAGCGTATCCCGACCAACATGCGCACCCTGTTGATCCTTGAGATTCTCGGGCCAAGTGATCAGGCGATGACCGACACAGAAATCAATGAAACCTTACAATTGCCAAAACAGACCGTGCACCGCTTGTGTACCACACTGGTGCAGAACGGTTTTTTGGTGCGGCGCGGCACATCAAAGAAGTACCAAGTCGCCAGGCGCCTGCGAGAGATGGGCGCGGGGCTGCTTTACAATTCGCGTGACCACATTTTCCGACATCAAATCCTCAAGACTGTGTCCCAGACGGTTGGTGAAAGCGTGAACTACGTGGTGCCGGAAGACACCGGTATGCGCTATCTGGATCGGGTGGAAACAGATTGGGCGTTTCGCGTCCAGCTGCCGGTGGGCACCGAAGTGCCGTTTCACTGCTCGGCAAGCGGCAAGTGCTTCCTGGCGAGCCTGGGGCCAACCGCGCGAAAGAGAATGGTGGCGTCCCTGACTTTGGAGCAACGCACAGAGACAACACATGTGACAACGGACAGTCTTTTGACAGAGTTGGCACAAATTGCGCGGGACGGTTTTGCTCTAGACCGCGAAGAATTCATGGACGGCATGGTTGCCATTGCCGTACCGGTCAAAGACGTGCGCGGGCGATTTTTTGCGGCGCGGGCCTATCACGGACCAACGCCACGCATGACACAGACCGATGCCATGGCGAAGGTTGGCTTTTTGCAGGACTCGGCGCAACGGCTTGGCGATGCGCTTTTTGAGCCGAGCGACGCGCCCTATACAACCGCGCAGCGTTGAGAAACGCATCGTTTCCCCGTTTCCAAGACAAAAACGATCCCACCAAAACCCCAACATTGTCCGGCCTCTGCCCTCTTCCTGCCCGATTTCACCGGCATATCTTGTCCACAAGGAAGACATTAGAGGATCGAAACATGGATCGCCTGACCGAAATGGAAGCATTCGCCACTGTGGTGGATCAGGGTGGATTTACAGATGCCGCAAAGAAGATGGGCATCTCCAAATCTGCCGTTTCCAAACATGTGTCCTCGCTTGAGGCACGCCTAGGCGCACGGTTGCTGAACCGCACGACGCGGCGTGTTTCGCCTACTGAAATTGGCCTGGCCTATTATGACCGCGCGCGTCGTGTTCTGAACGATGCGGGCGAAGCGGATGCGCTTGTAACATCGATGCAATCAGCCCCTTCGGGCTTGCTGCGCATCTCTGTGGCTACGGATTTTGGGGTAAACCACCTCTCACCTGTATTGGGTGATTTCTTAAGCGAGTTCCCGGACATCACCGTCAACATGGTGCTGAACAACCGCTATGTGGAGCTGATCTCCGAAGGCTTTGATATGGCCATTCGCATTGGCGAGCTGGAAGACAGCACTCTGCGGGCTCGCAAACTGACCGAGACCACCAAACGGATGATCGCGTCTCCGGCCTACTTTGAGAAATACGGCCGCCCTGAGAAGATCGACGATCTGAACCACCACAAGCTGCTGCATTACTCGAGCCAATCCAATGGCGCGGTGTGGAAGCTGACCGCGCCATCCGGCGAGAAACGACAGGTGCGCACAGCTGGCTGGCTGTCGGTGAATGACGGGCAATCCTTGCTGAACGCGGCACAAGCCGGCCTTGGCATCGCCTACCTGCCAAGCTTCCTCTATGCGGATGCAATGGAGCAGGGTTTGGTGGAAGAGGCTATTCCGGACCTGCCGGTAGAGACGCAAGGCATCTACGCCGTTTACCCACCAGGTCGGTTCACGCAGCCGAAGGTCCGCGCCTTCATCGACTTCCTGGTGCATGCCTTTGCTGAAAAAGGCCCAACCGACTGGTAATTCTCGAATTTTCCCCTGGCTTTCCGAGAAAGCTCCTTGGCCCGGCAGTTTTGTCCGGGCCTTCTTTTTTTGACGATACAAAAAGGGCGCCAACGGCGCCCTTTGAGTTTGTCACCACGTCGAACTTAAAGCGTAGCCGCGAGGCGCGTGCCTTGGTTAATCGCGCGTTTGGCATCCAGCTCTGCCGCCACATCAGCGCCACCAATCACATGACAGGTCACCCCCTCCGCTTCCAGCGCATCCGCCAAAGAGCGGTCACTGATCTGACCGGCGCAGATCACCACGTTGTCCACATCCAGCACCCGCGGATTTTCCCGCGCTTCGCCAAAGGAGATGTGCAGGCCGTCGTCGTCGATCTTCTCATAGTTCACGCCGCCGAGCATCTCGACGTTTTTCATCTTCAACGCCGCGCGGTGGATCCAGCCAGTCGTTTTGCCCAGACCTTTGCCCAGCGCCTTGGCCTTCCGCTGCATCAGAGTGACCTGACGCGCCGCCGGATGGGGCTGTGGGCCTTCGGGTGCGAGACCGCCACGGTGCTCAGCAGGGTCAGTAACACCCCATTCCACCATCCAGTCCGGAAGGTTTTCAGTCAGGCTTTCGCCTTCGTGCACAAGGAATTCGGACACATCAAAACCGATGCCGCCCGCCCCTATGACGGCAACCTTTTTGCCGACTGGCTTCTTGTCGCGCAGCACATCGAGATAGGACAACACCTCCGGCCGATCCTGCCCCGGAATACCTGGATCACGCGGGACGATGCCGGTTGCGATGATGACGTCATCGTAGCCTGCCAAAGTGTTGGCCGTGGCTTCAGTGTTGAGTTGAACTTCAATGTCGAGCTCGGCAATCATGGCTTCGTACCAATCGACCAGACCCCAGAATTCTTCTTTGCCTGGAATTTGCTTGGCAACGTTGAGCTGCCCGCCCAGTTTGTCAGCTCGATCAATCAGAGTAACCTTGTGGCCGCGCTGTGCGGCAGTCATGGCCGCAGACAAGCCCGCAGGCCCTGCGCCAACAACGGCAATATTCTTTATTGTTTCCGCAGCTGGGATGGCCAATTCGGTTTCGTGGCAGGCGCGTGGGTTCACCAAGCAAGACGTGAGCTTACCGCCGAAAGTGTGATCCAGGCAGGCTTGGTTGCAGCCAATACATGGCGCGATCTGCTTGGCCTTGCCTTCGGCTGCCTTATTCACAAAGTCGGCGTCCGCCAAGAAGGGACGCGCCATCGACACCATGTCTGCGCAGCCTTCGGCCAGTACCTCTTCCGCCACCTCTGGCGTGTTGATGCGGTTAGAAGTGATTACTGGGATGCCCACTTTGCCCATAAGCTTCTTGGTCACCCAGGCAAAGGCCCGGCGCGGCACCGAAGTAGCGATGGTGGGGATGCGGGCTTCGTGCCAGCCTATGCCGGTGTTGATGATGGTCGCCCCCGCTTTTTCAATCTCTTGCGCGAGTTGCACCACCTCTTCGAAGGTGGATCCATTGGGCACCAGGTCGATCATCGACAGACGGTAGATGATGATGAAGTCCTCGCCCACGGCCTCGCGGCAACGGCGCACCACTTCGATGGGCAAACGGATGCGGTTTTCGTAGGAGCCGCCCCAACGATCTGTGCGCTTATTCACGTGAGTTACAATGAACTGATTGAGGAAGTAGCCTTCACTACCCATGATCTCCACACCGTCATATCCGGCTTCGCGGGCGCGGACTGTGGCGGTGATAAAGTCCTGAATTTGCTTCTCAATTCCCTCTTCATCCAGTTCCTTCGGGGGGAACGGCGAGATCGGGGATTTCACAGGAGAGGCGGAGACACATTCGGGTCCATAAGCGTAGCGACCGGCGTGCAGAATCTGCATCGCGATCTTACCGCCGCCGTCGTGGACGCGGTCGGTTACGATTTTGTGGTTGGCGATGTCTTCGTCTGTAAACAGGCCGGCTGCGCCGGGGAAGACGCCGCCTTCGCGGCTTGGCGCCATGCCGCCTGTGACGATCAGGCCAACGCCGCCGCGGGCGCGTTCACCGTAAAACTCTGCCACGCGGTTCCAGTCTTTGGTTTCCTCCAGACCGGTGTGCATGGAGCCCATAAGAACGCGGTTTTTCAAGGTGGTAAAGCCCAGATCAAGCGGGGCGAGCATGTGGGGATATTGGGTCATCGGTGCCTCCAAAGGTGCCTCCTCAGTTGAGTTGACCAAAACGTAAAGCAGTGCATTTGTCACGTCCGACGCGGCGTCAAACGGCACGGAACTCGGCCTTGCCGTTGCGTCGATTTTGGTCTGTTAACCTCCCATTTCAACGTCGGTATTACGTCGGTATAGCGTCTGTTTCGCGGAGGTGGGGTGTTTGTGTCGTGTCCATTTCCAACCACAAGGCACGCAGCTGTTGCGGCACCCGTCAGATATCAGAAAAGCCGCCACCCCGCCCCTTTCCCGCCGCAAAACGCGCTGCGCCTTTCTGTCCTTCGGCCGCAAACACCTCAAACGAAGCCCACTCTCGCCTTAGAGCCAGCGCCAACTCCGTGCCGCTCAAACGCGCAGACAGGAAATCCGCGCGCAGGCAGGCTTGTGGGAAGCGTGTCAGACTTTCCGCAAGAACCAAGGCTTCTTCAAGCGCATGACCTTCCGGACAGAGGCGATCCACAAGGCCGATCTGATATGCCTCCTGGCCAGACACCGGACGTCCTGTGAGGATCAGATCGTTGGCCCGGCCCTGCCCTAGAATTTTGGGCAAGCGCACGGTGCCGCCATCGATCAACGGAACGCCCCATCGGCGGCAAAACACACCAAACACCGCCTCCTTAGACGCAATACGCATGTCGCACCATGCCGCCAGCTCTAGCCCTCCGGCCACGGCGTGCCCCTCAACAGCCGCAATCACCGGTTTGGACAACATCAAACGGGACGGTCCCATGGGACCGGGGATCGGCTGCGCCTGTGCGTCTTGCCAGCCTTCTGGGATGGTGATGGCGTTTTGCCAGTCCGCGCCAAGATCGCCCGCCGCAGCCTTCAAATCAAAACCGGCACAGAATGCCGCCTGCCCGCCGGTCAAAATGGCGACATCGACATCGTCATCGCTCTCAAAGGTCAAAAAAGCGTCGTACAGCGCGGCGGCTGTGGCCGGATTGACGGCATTGCGCACCTCTGGGCGGTTGATGCTGATGATGCGCACCCGGCCTCTGGTCAGTACCAAAACAGTCATGACTTACCTCCCTCTGCCCAGTGTTGCAGCCTTCAGAAACACACAAGAAAGATGCCGCGTCGCTTGACCCACAAGGGGGCAAAGCCTATGCCGCAGCTATGGAACAGCTTGAAGAAAAGATTGCGCATCTTACGCGCACTGTCGAGGAATTGAGTGATGTGGTCGCCCGTCAGGACACAGAAATCGCGCTTTTGACCCGCCGTGTGCAGATGCTTTTGGAGCGCGAAGCAACCCGCGAGCAGGATGGCGGCGGCGGGATTGTCATGGGTGACGAGAGACCTCCCCACTACTAAGAGTGGCCTCCTGAACAACCGAACATAAGGGGCGCTGCCCCTGACACCGCGAGCGGTGTCCACCCCGGGATATTTTTGGCCAAATGAAGCCGCGGGCAGTTTCCTATCATCCGGGGCTGCGATAGCTTTGACGGATGACCAACGCGCCTCGATTCATCCACCTCCGCACGCACACCGAATACTCCCTGCTGGAAGGGGCTGTGCGCTGTAAGAAGCTGCCCGGCATGTGTGCGGATATGGGCATGCCTGCGGTGGCGATCACCGACACCAACAGCTTGTTTGCCGCGTTGGAGTTTTCCGTCACCGCGCAGGGTGCAGGCATTCAGCCCATTGTTGGCTGTCAGGTCGACATGCATATGCCGCACGACGACCCAAGCGGGCGCACAGCGCCGCCGAAACCGGCACCCATCGTGCTGCTGTCGCAGCGCGAAGAAGGATATGAGAACCTGATGAAGCTGTCTTCCTGTCTCTATGTGGACAATGGCGGGCAGTTGCCGCAGGTGACTATGGAAGAACTGGCGGAGCGCTCTGCAGGCTTGATCTGTTTGACCGGTGGGCCGGACGGGCCGATGGGTCGCATGATGCGCGACGGGCAGCATGACGCGGCCAAAGCGATGATGACGCGGCTCAAGGAGATTTTTGGCGACCGGTTGTATGTGGAGCTTCAACGCCATCCCGGCGAAAACGGCGCGCCGGAGGCGGAACGGCTGACCGAGCGTGGGTTTATCGAGATGGCCTATGCCATGGACCTGCCGCTGGTTGCGACCAATGACGTCTATTTCCCCACTTCGGACATGTATGAGGCGCACGATGCGCTGATCTGTATTTCCGAAGGGGCGTATGTGGATCAGCAGGACGGGCGTCGGCGCCTGACCCCGCAACACTACTTCAAATCGCAGGAAGAGATGATCACGCTGTTTGCGGATCTGCCGGAGGCGATTGAGAACACAGTAGAGATTGCCAAACGTTGTGCCTTTGCCGCCTATCTGCGCGATCCTATTCTGCCGAAATTTGCCGACGATGAAGTTGCGGAACTGCGCCGGATTGCCAACGAAGGCTTGCAGGCGCGTCTGGCGGTGATCCCGCATGCTGTGTCAGTCGAAGAATATCAGGAACGGCTTGATTTTGAGCTGGGCATTATTGAGGGCATGGGGTTCCCCGGCTACTTCCTGATCGTTGCGGACTTTATCCAATGGGGCAAGGACCACAACATTCCGGTGGGGCCCGGGCGGGGCTCCGGTGCGGGCTCTCTGGTGGCTTACGCGCTGACCATCACCGACCTCGATCCGCTGCGCTACTCCCTGCTGTTTGAACGCTTCTTGAACCCGGAACGGGTTTCGATGCCGGACTTCGACATCGACTTCTGCATGGATCGCCGCGAGGAGGTGATCAAATACGTGCAGGAAAAGTACGGCCGCGACAAAGTGGGCCAGATCATCACCTTTGGTGCGCTACTTTCCAAGGCGGCGGTGCGCGACATCGGGCGGGTGCTGCAGATGCCTTATGGTCAGGTGGACCGGCTGTCCAAGTTGATCCCGGTGGAAGGCGTGAAGCCGATGTCGATTGCGGACTCTTTGAAGGAAGAGCCGCGTCTGCGCGAAGAAGCCAAAAACGAAGAGGTGGTGGACCGGCTGCTGACCTATGGCCAGCAAGTTGAGGGGCTGTTGCGGAACGCCTCGACCCACGCGGCGGGGGTTGTGATTGGCGACCGGCCGTTGGATCAATTGGTGCCGCTATACCAAGATCCGCGCTCCGACATGCCGGCGACCCAGTTCAACATGAAATGGGTGGAACAGGCCGGCCTGGTGAAGTTCGACTTTCTGGGACTGAAAACTCTCACGGTTATTCAAAACGCCATTGAGCAGATCCACAGCTCTGGGCGACCATTGCATGTGGCCGCAGATGGCACCGAACTCTATAAGCCTGCAGAGGGGGCGGAAAACCAGATCAACGCCATCCCGTTGGATGATGAACCGACCTACAAGCTCTATTCTTCCGCGAAAACAGTGGCGGTGTTCCAGGTTGAATCCACCGGCATGATGGATGCGCTCAAGCGCATGAAACCGACCTGCATCGAGGACATCGTTGCGCTTGTGGCGCTCTATCGTCCAGGCCCGATGGAGAACATCCCGGTCTATTGTGAGGTGAAAAACGGACAGCGCGAGATTGAGTCCGTGCATCCGTTGATTGACCACATTCTGGAAGAGACTCAGGGCATCATCGTTTATCAGGAACAGGTGATGCAGATTGCGCAGGTCATGGCGGGCTATTCGCTTGGCGGCGCGGACCTGTTGCGCCGGGCGATGGGTAAGAAGATCAAGGAAGCGATGGACGCGGAGCGTCCGAAGTTTGAGAAGGGCGCAGCCGAGAACGGGGTGCCTGCAAAGAAAGCTTCCGAGGTTTTTGACCTTCTGGAAAAGTTTGCGAACTACGGCTTTAACAAATCGCACGCGGCGGCCTATGCGGTGGTGAGTTACCAGACAGCTTGGCTGAAGGCGAACCATCCGGTGGAGTTCATGGCCGGGGTGATGAACTGCGATATCCACCTGACGGATAAGCTGGCGGTCTACTTCGAAGAGGTGAAAAAAGCGCTGAAGCTGCCTTACGTTCCGCCCTGTGTGAACCGCTCGGATGCGACATTTAAGGTGGTCGATGGCGCGCTGGTCTATGCGCTTGGGGCGTTGAAGAACGTCGGCCTTGAGGCGATGAAGCTGGTGACCGAGGGGCGCAAAGTGGATGGCGTGGACAAGCCATTTGCGACGCTGTTTGATTTTGCCCGGCGGGTGGATTTGAAGAAGGTCGGCAAGCGGCCTTTGGAGATGCTGGCGCGGTCCGGGGCGTTTGATCAACTCGACAACAACCGGCGGCGGGTGATGGAGAGCTTGGATGGGTTGGTGAATTACTCCGCCGCGATCCATGAGCAGAAGAGTTCCAACCAGGTGTCGCTGTTTGGCGAGGCGGGGGACGATTTGCCGGAGCCGAGGCTATCACCCGCCGGGGATTGGCTGCAGGCGGAACGGCTGGATGAAGAGGCCAAGGCGATTGGTTTCTTCCTGTCGGGCCACCCGCTTGAGGATTTCATGGCGCCTTTGAAGCGCAAGAACGTCATGACGCTGGACGAGTTGACTGACAAGGCGCGGGGCGGGCCGTGTGTGGCCAAGTTAGCCGGACGGGTATCTGGGCGGCAAGAGCGAAAGTCGGCGCGGGGCAACCGATTTGCCTTTGCGCAGCTGTCTGATCCAACCGGGGCTTATGAGGTCACGATCTTCTCTGACACTCTGGAGAAATGCCGCGAGCATCTGGAGACCGGCTCCAAGGTGGTGGTGACTGTGAAGGCGGAGATGGAGAGCGACCAGCTGAAGCTGCTGGCGCAGAGCATGACGCCGGTGGAGACCATTGTCGCGGATGCGGGCAACTCGGGCCTGAAGATCTATCTCGATGACGCCAGCGCGGTGGGGCCGGTGGCCAACATCCTTGAGGGCGCGAAAGAGACCATGAAGAACATGCCCAAGGGGCCGATCTGGTTCTGCCTCACCAACATGGAGCTGCCCGGTGAGGTGGAGATTGATGCGGGCGCGGGCTTCCCGGTGAACCCGCAGATCAAAAGCGCACTCAAGTCTGTTGAGGGCGTGATGGCGGTGGAAGAAATTTAAGGCCGGGGCGGTTTGAGGCCGCCCCACCCGTTGGGCTTAGGCCGATTTGGTCAGTTGCAAGAAGACGTCTTCCAAATCCGCCTGCTCGGTTTTCACATCGGCAATGGCAATGCCTGCGGCCCGCACAGCGCCAAGCACATCTTCGGCAGAAGTTTCACGCGCCTGATAGGTCAGCGCGATGCGACCGTCGCCGCGACGGGTGACCTCGATGCCGGGTGCGGCTGGCAAGGTCTCCACCGGGGCCACCGGATCAATCACCATACATTTGCTGTCCACCTGCCCCAGCAGGTTTGAGGTGCTGTCGCGCGCCACCACTTCACCGTGATTGATAATGGCGATCTCGTCACACATCTCCTCAGCCTCTTCGAGGTAGTGGGTGGTCAGGATCACGGTCAGGCCGCGCTCTTCATTGAGACGGCGAATGTTGGACCACAGCATCTGGCGCAGTTCGATGTCGACGCCTGCGGTGGGTTCATCGAGCACCAGCACTTGCGGGTGATGCACCAGCGCTTTGCCCAGCAGCAGACGGCGGCGCATCCCGCCAGAAAGCGTGCGGGCATAGGCCTCGGCTTTGTCGGACAGGCCCACCATACGCAGGATTTCGTCGCTTTGGCGCTGATGTTTGGGCACACCGTAGAGCCCCGCTTGTACTTCTAGAGCGGCGCGGGGTGTGAAGAAGGGATCAAGGTTCAGTTCTTGTGGCATCACGCCAATGGCGGCGCGAGATTGGCGCGGGTTTTCGTCCTGATCAAATCCCCAGATTTTTACCGTGCCGGACGATTTCGTGACCAATCCGGCCATAATGTTGATCATGGTGGATTTGCCGGCGCCATTGGGGCCAAGCAGGCCAAAAATCTTGCCAGCGGGTACAGTCAAATCCACGCCTTTGAGGGCATGCTTGGCTGGCGCGCCGCGGCCGCCTTTGTAGGTCTTTTGCAACCCACGGATTTCAATCGCGTTGTTGGTCATGGCCACTCTTGCTCCCCGCTGCGCAATGCCTATTATTCGCCCTAACCAATGCGGCCGGTAAGCTCAACAGCCGCCGCCAGAAAACACCGCCATCGGAGCCCCCCTCCGAAGCTATGAAGGACATCGCAGATGACGATTGAAGCCCCAGAAACCAAGATTGTGGACAGCTACCGTGTGTCTTGTGACGGCGGTGAGGGAGCGATGGGCCACCCGCGCGTGTATCTGCAAATCCCGAATGAGCACGGCTGGGTGGAATGCCCCTACTGCGACTGCAAGTTCATTCACGAGGATTTTAAAGACAAGGTGGCCTAAGAGGCGTCAAGGTTTTGAGATACATGGAAGACCGTCCAGTGGGGCGGTCTTTTTTGTTGTGCGGTCGCGGAGAATGGCAGGTTTGGGTACAAAGTGCCCAACAAGGCGAGCTACCGCAAGACGCCTAAGATGGCCAAAACATGTGAACACTCACTGTTCGGGATTAGTACCCCAACCATCAAATTCGGCGTCATACTTGAAGCCAATCCGACACATAGTTTCGGTCCAGCTGACTGCAGAATCTTTGCTCATTTTGACGGGCATACTCCAACCGGTGACGATAAATATGGAAGCTTCGTCGGCGGACTGTCCATACCTTCCTGAGTAGCCAAGTTTTTCCAAGGCCTCGTGAAGAGAAGCCGCTTTTTTCTCACGATTTGTATAGAAAAAATACTCTAACCTCAGTTCAGTTTCGTCGGTTACGCCGTATTGATAAAGCTTTTCGAGCGTCAGCGGTGTAATCCTCGTTTGCCGAGAAAGGTTCTCCGTAAATTGATCCTCAGTTTGGAATTGTTCAGCCGACGTTTGTCCGCCAAATGAAGCAAAAAATAGTGCCGCAAGAGTTGTGAAATTTTTGATCATGATTTGAGTATTCCGCTGCCGCCAAATATTTCAAGCCTCGAGTTAATTTTGGTCCGCAAACGTCCACGTTTCACAAGAAACCAGCGGCAAGTTTGTCCACTAGGACGTCATGCACGTCCACTAACGGAAAGTAGCATGTGCCAAATGCCAAATCGGAGATTTGGCAGCGCCCGAACCTCCCCCATGGGGAGGGCGCGCTATGATCTGACTCTTGGTGTTTTGTCCGCGATGTCCAGCTTAGCAGACGGGCCCGTTAGCCCCGCGCGTAGCCGCGTTTTTGGGCGCAGTGGCGGTATTTGTCCGCGGCTAGGGACGCATCGCGCAGGTTGCTGAAAATGCGTACCATGCTGCGCCCCTTGCCACCGGCAACGCCCCATTCGCGCAGGACGGAGACCTCTTCAAACAGGTTCATGGCGATTTCCACGCGGTAATAGCGGGGGCGGGTGCGTTTGGCAGGTTTGTACAGGATGCAGATGGCCATGGGATCAGCCTATTGCAGCGGCGAATCGGGTGCAATGGTCTTGTGTGCGGGCGACTCGGCGTAAGCTGTTAGCTGCCAGACAGCAGCACGGCCTCAACCCGGCGATTGCGGGTGCGGCCTTCCTCGGTGAGGTTGGTGTCAATTGGGGCAAGGTAGCCTGCACCTTGGGCTTCGACCTGCGCTTTGGGGACGCCGTGGGTGTTGATCAGCCGATTGCGCACGGCGGCGGCGCGTTTTTGCGAGAGGCTGGTGTTGGCCGCCAGTGAGCCTTTGCTGTCGGTGTGGCCTACAAGGGCGATGCGGCGGTTGGGGTCGGTTTTAAGGAAGGCGGCCAAGGCGGCGAGCGATGCAAACTCCGTGTCGGCCAGTCTGGACGCGCCGGTTTCAAAGGACAGATCGCTGAGCACCACATGGCCGGATTGGGCCAGAGTTTTGGCGATGTCGGTGGCGGTTTCAGGAGGACCTACTGGTGTGGTCACAGCTGGCTCGGCGGCGGGCTGTGGCTGGTCTTCGACCTCAGCAGGCACGATTGGCGCGCTGGGTTCGGTGGGTTCTGGGGCGGGCAAACTGCCCGGACGGATGTCGTAAATCTGCACCATTCCGGCTTGGGCCGTGCGGCTGACAAGGGCGGCGACAGCTTCCGGGCCAGCATCTGTTTCGCGGCGCGCGGAGAGGTAAAAGTAGTCGGAGAGGTCGACAAACATCTGCGGCGGCAGCAACACGTCGATGCCAAAGCGGAAGTCAAAGCCACCACAGCCTGCGGCGTCACAGGACAGGATCAGGTCGTATCCGTCATCCAGCAACTGGGCGGCAAGCTCGGCGTTGACGCTGCCGGTGCCGGGGAAGCCGCTGGAGAAGCGCCAGCTGCGTTTGCGCAGGGTGCCAGCCACAGGAATGGTCGGCACAGTGTCATCAACAGCGGGTTCCAGCGCGAGAGACAGCACGCTCTGCGGCAGGATTTCTTCGACCAACAGCTGTCCTGGCGTTTCAAAACGCGGCTCAAAGGCCCAGCTGGCAGCTGGGCACAGGAGAAGCCAGGTTATGAGCGTGCCGGATTTCATCTTGCGAGTGCGTGATACTCTGCGTTGGGCTGCATGGCGGTGGCGGAGGCAACGCGGTTGGACATGTTATAAAAGCCCGCCACGTTGGCGATGTCCCAGATGTCCTGGTCTGTGAAACCAACATCGCGCAGGCTCTGGCGGTCGCTTTCTTCGATGGTCGCGGAGGCAATGGTCATCTTCTCGGCAAAAGCCAGCATGGCGTATTGGCGGGCATCGAGATCGGCCACGCGCCAGTTCATCACCATCATCTCGCCCAGCGCCGGATCACCGGAGAGCTGACGCACGGCGGCACCATGGGCGACGAGGCAGTAGAAACATTTGTTGATCGCGCTGACCACAACGGCGATCATCTCTCGCTCTAATTTGGAGAGGCCGCTGTCGCCCAGCATCAGGTCGTTGTAGAGCGCGGTGAAGGCGTTCAGCTTGTCGGCGTGGATGGCGTAGGCCTTGAGCACATTGGGCACCATGCCAAGCTTTTCCTGGCAGATGTCAAAGTAGCGCTGTGTTTCCGGCGGAAGCGGATCCATCATTGGAATGTTGAGCGCGGTTGGTTTGCTTGTATCTGCCACGTTGGCCTCCCTTAATCGGTGGATTTGCACCGGTAGTGGTACTCTCCCACAACGGTCATACCGAGGGAAGAGTACAGCCGATTTGCCCCTACGTTCGCTTTGGTACAAATCACCGCCAGATGGGTGCCGCCGTTCTCCAGCGTCCAGAAGGCAGCGCGGAGCATGAGAAAGCGGGCAACACCCTGTCTGCGTTGAAACGGCAGGATTTCGAGCGCGTGCACCATGCCGATACCGTTGTGCATGCCGAGGAAGGATGTGCCTGCGGGCTTGTCCTGCCAGCGGGACACAAAGCCGGTTTTGGGCATGGGCGCACGGTTCATGACCTCTAGACGCGCGGGGCCAATGCCGCCCTCGGCCCAGATTTCTTTCATGATCTGCAAGGGTTCCCACGCGGGGATCGCAGCCGTCCGCGGCGGGCGTTCGGTGGCGAGTTCCTTGGCTGGGATGACATACATGATGACTGGGTCGACAACCTCATAACCGCGCGCCTCGAGCGCTGCGTCCAGCTCCGTGTCGCCTTCGCGGATTTGGAAAAGGGGCTGTTGATTGAGGGCACGCATGCCCGCTTCAGCCGCCGCGATATCGTCCAGCACAAGGTCGCCGTTTAACGTGGCGGCGGACACGCGTTTGCCGCCCCCCTGCCCGTCACGCAGGGTGAAACACCCGCAACTATGGGTCGCGGCGGCCGGCCAGGTGCCGTCGATCAAATCATAAAGGGTGTGCGCCGTGATGTCAGAGGTCATGCGAAGAGGCCGGAGAGTTTGGTGATCGCCGCATCGATCCGCGCGCCATCGGTGCCGCGAATGACGATGTTGGAGCCATATGCCCCATTGCGTTGATACGGGTAGGAGCCAATGGAGAGGTCGGAAAACTTTTCGGCGAGCTCTGCCAGCGGGCCTGCGATATCGCCTTCGCCACGTTCAATACGCAGAGTTTGGCTCAGCAGGGGCGCGCCGCCGGTCAGGGTTGGTAGGACGCTGGCCACCATGGCTTGGAACACCGATGGCACCCCTGCCATGACGTAGACGTTTTCGAGGCGAAAGCCCGGGGCGACGGACACCGGGTTGTCGATCAGCGTGGCGTCATCCGGGATGCGGGCCATGCGCTTGCGCGCGTCGTTGAACTCCTGTCCGGCGTTGTCGTAATGCGTCTGCAACAGCGCGGCGGCATCGGCGCGCACATCGATGTGTTTGCCAAAGGCTTCCGCAATACAATCAGCGGTGATGTCGTCATGCGTCGGACCGATCCCGCCTGAGGTGAAGACGTGCTCATAAGCGTCTGAGAGTTGCTTTACCGCTGTGACAATCGCCGGTGCGTTATCAGAGACCACACGCACCTCGGTCAGGTCGATGCCATGCTTGGTCAATTCCCCAGCCAAGAAATGCATGTTGGCATCGCGGGTGCGGCCGGAAAGAATTTCATCACCAATCACCAGCATGGCTGCGGTTGGGTTTGCCATGGTCTCATGTCCTTGTCAGTCACTCACCGCAGGTATAGGCCTGTGCCATGCGCTTTCAAACCCCTCTCGTTCCCGCCGTGCTACTTCGCCGCTACAAGCGGTTCCTCGCAGATGTTCGCCTAGAAGATGGGCGCGAAGTGACCGCGCATTGTGCCAATCCCGGCTCGATGATGGGGTTGAAGGATGAGGGCATCAAAGTCTGGCTGGAACCCAACGATGATCCCAAAAAGAAGCTGAAATACGGCTGGCGCTTGGTGGAGCATGAGAACGGGCATTTCACTGGGGTCGACACCTCGGTGCCCAACCGTGCTTTGAAAGCCGCGTTGTTGGCGCATGAGATACCGGAACTGGCAGACTATGAAACCGTGCGGCCAGAGGTGAAATACGGCAGCAACAGCCGGATTGATTTCCTGCTGTCTGGCGAGGGGCGCAAGGACCTCTATCTGGAAGTGAAGTCGGTGACGTTAAGCCGCGAAAACGGCGTTTCGGAGTTTCCCGACAGTGTGACCGCGCGGGGTGCAAAGCACCTCGAAGAGTTGATGGCGATGATCGAGCAAGGTCATGACGCGATGATGCTCTATCTGGTGCAGCGCACGGATGCAGCGCGCGTCACCTTGGCACCGGACATTGACCCGACCTATGCCGAGACTTTTCAGCGGGCGCGGGCGGCTGGTGTCAAAGTGCTGGCCTACGGTTGTGACATTTCCCCAACGGAGATCACAATTGGCCGCCCCCTGCCCTTTTCCTTTGACGGTGCGTGACAGAGGGTGGCGTGCCTAGGCCCTAGAAGTTTTGAGAAATTGCGCTTACATAGCCGCAAACCTTACGTGACGGAGCACTCCACATGATCGGCAAACGCCGCAAAACACGCGATAGCATCGACCTCTATTCACCAGAGGATCATGCTGGCATGCACAAGGCCGGTGCTTTGGCGTCGCAAATTCTGGACGACATCGCAGAGCACGTGTTTCCCGGTCAAACCACTGCGGAGCTAGACCGGCTGATCGAAGCGCAGGTCAATGCAGCGGGCGCAACTTCGGCCACCATTGGCTATCGCGGCTATCAGCATGCAAGCTGTATCAGTGTGAACCACGTGGTCTGCCACGGCATTCCCGGCAGCCCGATCCCGAAGTGGAACAAAGAGACCAGCGCGCGCAAGGAAGACCCGATGCGTGACGATGACAAGCTGCGCGACGGTGACATTCTGAACATCGATGTGACTGTTGTTGTCGATGGCTGGTACGGCGACACCAGCCGCATGTATGTGGCAGGCAAGCCAAAGGGTTTTGCCAAGAAGCTCATTCAGGTGACCCATGATGCGCTGATGCTGGGCATTGAGGCGGTGAAGCCGGGCAACACCTTTGGCGACATCGGCAACGCGATCCAGACCTATGCGGAACGCCAGCGCATGTCGGTGGTGCGCGACTTCTGTGGCCACGGTCTAGGCCGGGTGTTCCACTCGCCACCCAACGTCCTGCACTATGGCCGTGCGGGCAGCGGGCCAGTGTTGGAAGAAGGTATGTTCTTCACCATTGAGCCGATGCTGAACATGGGGCGTCCGGAAACCAAAGTGCTGGCGGATGACTGGACTGCGGTGACTCGGGACAAGTCCCTGTCGGCGCAGTTTGAGCATTCCGTGGGGGTGACCGCAGATGGCGTAGACATTTTCACGCTGTCCAAGGCTGGTCTGTTCCATCCCACCTGGAAATAAGTTGGCGGCGGGCGCTTAGATATCTGCGCCCGCAACCTCCAAAAACGTCATCCACGTATCGCCGTATTTGCGCTGATCCAGCTGCGCAAAACCTTCCGGGGCGACCTGTGGGGTATTCTCTTCCCAGACAATCAATGCCTCTGGAGCAATCCACCCGTTTTGGGACGCCAAAGTCAGCGCTTTCTGTCCCATGGATTTACCGTAGGGTGGATCAAGAAAGATCAGGTCGTAGGGCGCATCCGGGTTCTGTGGCAAACGGGTGGCGTCGGCTTTGATCAGTTTGGCCTGCTTGGGGCCGCAGGTTTTGCGGATGTTGTCGCGGATCAGACCGCCAGCGACACGGCCGTCATCGACAAAGGTCACGAAAGAAGCCCCTCGGGAAACAGCCTCCAAGCCCAGCGCACCAGTGCCTGCGAAGAGGTCCAGCACGCGAGCGTCCGCAATTGGATCACCCAGCTTGCCGCCTTGCAGCACATTGAACAGGCTTTCGCGCACCCGGTCTGTGGTGGGGCGCAGGTGTTTGCCCTGATCCCCTTTACCCACCGCCGCTAGCCCGATGCCGCGGCATTCTCCGCCAATGATCCGCATGAGAACTCCTTAGAGACGCATCAAGTCTTTGATGTCGGTGGTCATGTCGGCAACCATGTCACGCGCCGGGGATTTCCCGCCTTCGATCAAGCGCTTGCCCACCATGTAGTCACGTGGGGCGTTCATGGCGTCGACGGCCAGAAGGGTGTCGCCTTGGTAATACCAGAACGACGCGGTCCCTGCGCCGCTGTCGCGGGTGACGATGGTGTCAAAGCCGGTATTGAGCCCGGCGATCTGTAATTTCACGTCGTATTGATCGGACCAGAACCATGGTTTGGCAACGTAGGTCTTCTCCGCACCCAAGATGTTTTCGGCAACCACTTCGGCCTGATCGATGGCATTTGGCACGCTTTCCAACCGAATGCGAGTGCCTTTGTAAGGGAAGGAGGCGCAGTCGCCCGCAGACCAGACGTTGGGCGCGCTGGTGCGGCCTTGGTCGTCGGTGGCGATGCCATTGTCGAGGGTCAGACCAGCGGCGTCTGCCAGTGCGGTGTCGGGGCGGATGCCAACGCCAACAATCACAAAATCCACGGTCAACTCGCGTCCGCCGGAGAGCTTGGCGGTGGTCACACGGCCTTCGCCAGCGAGGCCTTCCAGAGCGGTGCCTTCGAGGATCTCAACGCCATGCGAGCTGTGCAGCGCGCGGAAATAGTCGCTGGTTTCTTTGGCGGCGACACGTTGCAGGATGCGGTCGGACATTTCGACCAGCGTGACTTTCAGGCCCTTAGCAGCGGCGACGGCGGCAGCTTCGAGGCCGATGTAGCCCCCGCCGACAATCAGCACGTGGCGGTCTTTGACAAACTCGGGGGCCATGGCGTCCACGTCGGCGAGGTTGCGCACGGTGTAAACCCCGCTGAGATCGCCGCCGATGGCGGAAGGCAGGCGAATGGGAGACGCGCCGGTGGTCAGAACGAGATGATCATAGGAGAGAGTTTCCTCGGCTAGGGAGACCGTTTGCGCCGCTGTGTCGACGGCCTGAACGGATGTGCCAAGGCGCAGAGTGATGTTTTGATCCGCGTAATAGCTCTCGGGACGCAGGTAGAGACGTTCGAGGTCCATTTCGCCCAAAAGGTACTTTTTGGAGAGCGGCGGACGTTGGTACGGTGGGGCGGTTTCGGCCCCAATCAGAGTGATCTCGCCCTCAAAGCCTTTGGCACGCAATTTGGCCACACAGGCCGCGCCTGCCTGCCCTGCTCCGATCACAACAACGTGCGTCACGTCACTCTCCCTCAAACCCATTGTCTTAGCCGCTGGCGAGCCTATATCGCAGGTTCAGGGAAACGCAATGAGAGTATCACAAATGAGTATTTCGATCGGAGACAAAATCCCCGAAGGCACGCTGATGAAGGTGGGCGCAGAAGGGCCAGAGCCGGTGTCGGTGGAAAGCCTGACCAAAGGCCGCAAGGTTGTGCTGTTTGGCCTGCCGGGCGCGTTTACGTCCACCTGCAGCAGCGCGCATTTGCCAAGCTTCATGCGCAATGTGGACGCGCTGAAGGACAAAGGCGTGGATGAGGTGATTTGTCTGTCGGTGAACGATCCGTTTGTGATGGATGCCTGGGACAAAGCCAACAACGCAGCGGAGGCGGGCGTGACACTGCTGGCGGATCCAACCGGTGAATTGACCACCGCGATGGGACTGGACTTCAGCGTGCCTGCGATTGGCTTTGTGAACCGCTCCAAACGTTATGCGGCGATGATCGAGGACGGTGAGTTCAAGATCCTGAACGTCGAAGAGGCGCCAGGCACCTGCGAGATCAGCGCGGGTGAGACCATGGTTGCCGCTCTGTAAGAGTTTGAAATGAGGCCTGACGCGCTGCGCGAGCGTGTCAGGCCTTACCTTTAGGCCTCGCCAAACAACACATCCATTTTGCGCGCCAGTTTGGCGTCCAAAGCGGACAGACCGCCCACGTCATGGGTGGTTAGGGTCACGTCGACGGTTTTGTAAACGTTGGACCATTCGGGATGGTGGTTCCATTTCTCGGCCCAGATGGCCGCCTTGGTCATCCATCCAAAAGCCTCCACAAAGTTCTCAAACACAAAAGATTTGCGGATCGCATCACGGTCACCGCAATAGGTCCAGCCGGTTTGTAACAGCGGTTCCATGACCGCGTCGCGCGCGGCTTGGCTCAGTTTTTCGGTCATTCGTGGTCCTCCTCATTGCCGCGCTTAAACGGGCCATAGCTGGTGAGCACTTCGACATCCTGACTGACCGCTTCGCGTTCGGCCTGCAAATAGCGGTCGATGGCATCGCGGAACCCTGGGTCTTGAATCCAGTGCAGCGAATGGGTGGTCACCGGAAGATAGCCGCGCGCCAGTTTGTGCTCGCCTTGTGCGCCTGCCTCGACCGAGGCGAGACCCTGGGCAATGGCCCAATCCATCGCCTGATAGTAGCACAGTTCGAAATGCAATGCCGGGTGGTGTTCGACACAGCCCCAGTAGCGGCCAAACAGCGTGTCGCTGCCAATCATATTCATGGCCCCCGCAACTGGAGTACCGTCGCGCTCCGAAAGGATCAGCAGCGTGTCATCCCGCATGGTCTGATGGATGATGTCAAAGAAAGCTCGCGTCAGATATGGCGTGCCCCATTTGCGCGCACCGGTGTCCTGGTAGAAGCGCCACATGGCGTCCCAGTGGCTGGGTTTGATGTCGTCGCCAGTCAGACAGGTGATGGTGCCACCAAAGGCTTGCGCCTGTTTGCGCTCTTTGCGGATGTTTTTACGTTTGCGAGAGGAAAGCGCAGCGAGGAAGGCGTCAAAGCTGTCGTAGTTGTCGTTGAGCCAGTGAAACTGTTGGCCAGTGCGATAGAGCAGACCCATCTTCTGGCCGTTCTGGGCCTCTTCTTCGGTGCAGAAGGTGATGTGTGCACCGCTGAGGCCATTGTCGGTGCCGACTTGCACCATACCTTGCACCAACGCGGATTGGCCGGTGGTCTCCCAGCCAGGACGTGTCATCAGACGGCGGCCTGTGACCGGCGAAAACGGCACAGCGGTTTGCAGTTTGGGGTAGTAACGCCCACCAGCTTGTTCGTAGGCGTGGGCCCAATTGTGGTCAAAGACGTATTCGCCCTGACTGTGCTGTTTGATGTACATCGGCGCGACGGCGATGACTTCACCACCAGCTTTGGCGGTCAAATGGCGGGGTAGCCAGCCGGTGCCGGAACCAACGCTCCCGCTTTCCTCAAGCGCACGCAAAAAGCGGTGGGTGACAAAGGGGTTTTCCGCGCGTCCAGTGCCATTTGGCTTAGGATCGGCGCAGGCGTCCCAATCGGCTGCGGGAACGGTCTCCAGCGACTGATGCAATGTGATTTCAAGTGGATCACCGTCCATGCGCGCGCCTCCTTTATGGTAGTGTACCTGCTACGATGTAGGGCGCGAGACAAATCACTTTTAGGGCAGCCAATTCTAGCTGCCCTTTGGCACGTAGCCTTCAAAAGTGACGTTATCGACGATCTTGCGCGCTTCTTGCTCCTGCTGAGCCGACGTCACGGTCCAACATAGAATTTTGGCACCGCGCGCTTTGAGCCGCGCGACTTCTGGCGAGTGCAGGTCATCAACGCTGTGGCTGATGAAACAGGCCCCGACGTCGTCATAATCCGGGATCGCGCGCAAGCGGGTCCGGACAGCTTCCGGCAGGAGCGGCCAGCCGTCAGCGCGGAAGGGGTCGGTGGTCAAACCACGTGGCACATTTGGAGCGAGGTCGCGCAGGGCGGCCACGCTGTATGGGTTGAACGACATGAAGGCCAAGGGGCCGGCGTAATCTTGCACCGCTTCGGCTGCGGACGCCTCAAGCGCCCCCACATTGGGCCCCATGATGCCGTCCTGATCCTTGAACTCTACCAGAAGCGGCACGCGGCCTGCGATCAGATCAAGCACCTCTGCAAAGGTGGGAATGCCTTCATCACAACCGATCAACGGAATCGCACCCAGCGCAGCCGCTGTGTGCTGGCGAATGGCCCCTTTGGCTTCGGCCAACCGCTCCAACTGATAGTCATGAAAAGCCATGGCCACACCGTCGGCGGACAGTTGCAAGTCAATTTCGATGCCAAAACCCTGCACAATGGCCGCCTCAATGGCCGCCCGGCTGTTTTCCGGGCGGCCTTGGGTGACGTCATGCAGGGCCCGATGCGCGATGGGCGCCTCAAAGAACCGTTTGTCGAGCATATTAGGCGATCTGGAAGATGCCCTCGATCTCTACGGCCACGCCAAGTGGCAAAGCCCCAGCAGACACCGCAGAGCGGGCGTGCCGGCCTTTTTCGCCGAGCGCTTCCACCAAGAAATCGGACGCGCCATTGATCACCTTTGGCTGATCGGTGAAATCTGGCGTGGAGTTCACAAACCCAACCAGCTTCACAACACGAACGAGGCGGTCAATGTCTCCGTCACACGCCGCCTTCAATGCCGCGAGCAGACCAATGGCACATGTCTTAGCCGCCGCCGCGCCTTCTTCGGTTGTCAAATCCGCGCCAACCTTGCCAAGTGTCAGCCCCTCAGAGGTCATCGAGATTTGACCGGAGACATAGACCATGTCGCCCACAACCACGTAAGGCACATAGTTGGCCGCAGGGGCGGCCACGTCCGGCAGTGTAATTCCAAGTTCTTTCAGGCGTGCTTCGATCGCGCTCATCACGTGCTCTCCATATGCGATGTTTGCGCCGACGCTAGACCGCGAAATGAAAATTGAAAAGCGCGAAATGCAGGCTCAGCTCTCGCGGAAGGCCCTTACGAAATAATCGGTCAAAGGCTTGGTGAGATACTCCCAAGGCGTTCTGTCGCGCGTGCGGAAAAACGCATCAACAGGCATGCCAGGCACAAGCGAGGCTTCGGCAGGCAGTTTTTCCACTTCACCATCCAACAACGCGATTTCCGCTTTGTAGAAAGAGCCACCGGTTTGGTCGTCCTGAAAAGCATCCGCAGACACATGCACCACACTGCCCTCTAGATCAGGCGTGGTGCGTTGATCGAAGGCGGAGAACTTAAGCGTCACGGATTGGCCCGGATAGACCTGATCCACATGGATGGTGGGCACCTGAACCGCCGCCACCAGCGGACGGTCTTGTGGCACGATGTACATCAGCGGTTCAGCCGGCTGGATGACAGATTGAGAGGCAAACACCTGCAGGCCATAAACCAATCCAGCCACCGGAGCACGAATTTCCAGACTGTCGATTTTTGACATCAAGTGGCGGCGGCGCTCTGACAATTCCAACTCACGGTATCGCAGGTCACGTAATGTGGTGATTGCCTCCTCGCGACGGGTGCTAGCCAATTTGAGCGCTTCAATTTCAATCTCGGTTATGCGACCTTCAGCCTGTGCGCGGCTGGCCTGCAACTCGCCCACGCGCCCAGCCAGAGAGGCCTCTTCACGCCGCAAGGCAAGCACGCGCGTTGCCTGAGCCAACCCTTTGTCGAGCAATGACTGTTGATCCGCCAACTCTGCTTGGATCAGTTCCAACTGCCGCGTAAGGGCTGTATTCTGGGCATCAACACCCAGAATTTGGCTTTGGGTCTGAGCACGGCGTTTGGCGAGTTGGTCCAGGTTCTTTTCCAGCGTATCGCGACGGGCTTCAAACAAGCGACTTTGGCCCATCAGCAGGCTTTCCACTTCTTGATCAGAAGCGGCAATATCCAACAAAATGGGATCAAACCTAATGTCCTGTGCATCGTCACGCTCTGCCTCAAGCCGGCCGCGACGGGCCATGAGTTCCCACAACTGTCCCTCTGTGACCGCGAGCTCCAGTGTCAGCTCCGAAGCGTCCAACTCCATAAGCACTTCCCCCGGAAGCACCTGATCACCTTCTTCAACATTGATGTCCGTGACGACGCCACCGTCAATGTGTTGCACAATCTGGCGATTGCGATCCACTTCCACACGGCCTGACGTGACAATTGCCCCAGAGATTTCTGTGCCGACTGCCCACGCCCCGAACCCTAGAACCAGGGCCGCAACAGACAGACCACCGATCAGCAAGGGCTTACGCGCGCTCCAAGTTGACTTCGTGTTCATTGTACACCTCCCGGACCTTGGGAGTTACGCACCTGCTCATGGTTGCGCAGCACCTCTTTGAGTACTTCATCTTTCGGACCAAAGGCACGTTTTTGTCCGTGCTCTACCATCAGCAGCTTGTCACATTCCTGAATAGCAGCGGGACGGTGCGCCATGATAAGCACGCTCTTGCCCGCGCTTTTCATCGCCCGAATGGCCGCGTTGAGCGCCATGGAGCCCTCGTTGTCCAGATTTGAATTGGGTTCATCCAGCACAAGGAGAACCGGATCTTCATACATTGCGCGCGCAAGCCCAATACGCTGCAGCTGTCCGCCGGAGAGACGACCGCCGTGAACGGATACCTGCGTGTCATAACCATCTGGCAGCTTAAGGATCATATCGTGTGCATCCGCTTTTTTTGCGGCAGCAACGATTTGCTCGGCGGGCGCGTCTTTCTGAAGGCGGGCAATGTTTTCTGCAATCGTACCGCCAAAGAGCTCAACCCTCTGTGGCAGGTAGCCAATGTAACGCCCAAGCGCCACGGGATCGTATTGCTCCAAGGAGGCCCCATCGAGACGGATCTTCCCCCCCGCAGGACGCCACACTCCTGTGATGGCTTTAGCCAAAGTCGACTTACCTGCTCCGGAGGACCCAATCACGCCAATCGCTTCGCCCGGCGCGACCTCAAACGACATCATCCGCAAGGTGGCCTGGGACTCGCCCGGGGGCACAATGGTGACTTGCTGCAACTGCAGCTTTGCGGCCGGGACAGGAAGCTCAGTCCGAGGCTCAATTGGAGGCACTGCGCCCAAAAGCTCTGCTAGGTTATGCCACCCTTTGCGAGCCCGCTGCACAACGGCCCATTGGTTCACAGCCAGTTCAACTGGAGCCAGCGCTCGGCCCAAAAGAATGGAGCCAGCGATCATCGCGCCCGGGGTCAGTTCGCCTTTAAGCACGAGAAACGCGCCAAGCCCGAGCATTGCCGACTGCAAAAAGAGGCGAAAGGTCTTGATCCCTGTTGTAAATCCGCCGCCGACATCGGCCGTTGTCACCGTTTCCTCAAGCGACTTCCGGCGCACAGCTTTCCAGCGGTCAAAGGCCGCTTCGCGCATCCCCAAAGCGGACACAAGTTCGGCTTCCGTCTGCATCTGCATGGACATGCGATTGGCGCTGTGTGTCACTGTAAGCATCCGCTCGGTATGGCGCCGCGTTGCCAGCTGGTTAAAAACAGCTGCCATAATCAATATGCCGCCACCGATCACGGCCAAGAGGCCCAGCCATGGATGAAACAGGGCGATGCCAAAAATGAACAACGGCGCCCAAGGCATATCAAACACCGATGTCAAAACCGGGGAAGTTAGCAGTCGCTGTACTGACTCCAAATCCTGCAGGGCCGTTTCGGAGCTTGCCGATTGCCCCAAAGCGGATCGGCGCAACGAGGCATCAAACACCCGATGATCCAGCGCGTCCTGAAACCGGGCCCCCACGCGCGCCATGACACGCCCGCGGGCGTAATCAACCAACCCCATAAGCGTAAACAGAAATACAACCAAAAGAGAGAGCGCGAAGAGGGTTTCTTGCGACCCGCTTCCCAACACGCGGTCGTAAACCTGAAGCATGTAGAGCGGCCCAGTCAGCATGAGCAGGTTCACAAAGAAACTGAAGATCGCTACAGTCCAATACAGGCTGCGACTTTGCGCGCGTATGGTTCGAAGTTCTTGTAGCCCGCGGTCTTTTGCTGATGCGTTCATAAATTAGTCCCTGTGCGCCGGATAAATCATGCCTTTACACACACCCCCGGTGATGTGCCTGATTATTTCTCAGGCTTAATGTACCCAAACTGCCACATCGTTAGACGAACATCACTATGACATTGGGGTAAGTATTCGATTAATCTAAATGAAAGAAGATTGACGCGAAAAACAAGAAACGTGTGGTTGCCTTTGAAACTGGTTCTAAAGAAAATTCTGCGCCCCATTGTACTGACCCTTTGCGTCAGCACAACTCTCTCCGCCTGCGCGAAGACAAATATCGCCCCCAATGGGATCAATGACCCTAACGAGGCTGCGAACAGGCGCATTCACGAATTCAACAAGCGCGTAGACAAGCTTCTTTTGTCACCTGCCTCCAATGGATACGGCACAGTTATCCCATCTCCTGTACGCACCGGTGTATCAAATTTCGCGGACCACCTGTCATTGCCAAATGACGTGATCAACAACACCCTGCAGGGCAAAATTCCTGAGGCAGGCTCATCACTTTTGCGGTTTGCATTTAATACTGTTTTCGGCATCGCGGGCATTTTTGACCCTGCGACCGAAGTGGGTATGGCCCGTCACGACACCGATTTTGGAGAGACATTGCACGTGTGGGGCGCAGGAGAAGGCGCTTATACCGAGATGCCATTTTTTGGACCATCCACCACGCGTGACGCCTATGGGTTTGCCATCGACATTGTACTGGACCCCTTCTTCGTCGTGACCCGCGAACCCACGCGATACATAGGGGGTGTCGCCTATGTCGTGAATAAGATGGGCGAGCGTTACGAGTACGACACCACCGTCGATTCGATACTGTATGAAAGTGCCGACAGCTATGCACAGGCACGCATCCTGTACCTACAAAACCGGCGCTTCCGACTTGGAATACAAGGCGAGGAAACCTATGTCGATCCGGAATTCGACCCCTATGAGGATCCCTATGCCGATTTCTAAACTGTCTCGACGCAATTTCGTCGCTTTGTCCATCGCCGCCGGAGCGGCGGGCTCTCTACCCTCGTCGGCTTTCGCACTCAACGATGCGCAAGCCAAAGCGCTGATCGACAAAGCGGTCGCGGATATCAACAAGGTGATCTCTTCCGGCAAGTCCCTGGACCGAATGATCAAGGACTTCGAGAAGATCTTTGTGAAATACGGCGATGTGAGCATCATTGCCCGTTCCGCGCTTGGCCCCGATGCACGCAGCCTCAGCAAAAGCCAACTCAACAGCTACACCAAGGCCTTTCAGGGGTATATCTCCCGCAAATATGGAAAACGTTTCAATGAGTTTGTGGGCGGCAAGGTCGAAGTGACCGGGTCCCGCAAGGTGAAGAGCTTCTATGAGGTAAATGCCAAGGTAACCCTGCGCGGGCAGAAGCCATTTCAAGTGGCTTTCTTGGTGTCGGACAAATCTGGCAAAGACAAGTTCTTCGACCTGATTATCGAGGGGATCAGCCTGCGACTGTCCGAGAAGGCTGAAATTGGCGCGATGCTCGATCGTCGCAAAGGTGACGTCAACGGCCTGATTCAGGACCTCAATCGCGCCGGGTAACCCGCCGTTTGCAGAAATAAGATGGCCGGATCAGTTCCGGCCACCGAAGATGTCGCGCAAGATACCATTTACAACGTCATCAAGCCCCTGCCCTCTGCGCTGACGATTTCCGCCCGGCTGCACCGGCTTTTTCTGAGGCACAGGCGTGAAGGCTGGCAGGGGTGTTGGCGTCATACCGTCATGCACCCGCACCATGGCCTCGCGCCAGATTTCGGCAGGTAGACCGCCGCCTGTCACGCCAGTGAGCGGTGTGTTGTCATCATACCCCATCCAGACACCCGCGACATATTCATTGGTGAAGCCAATGAACCAGGCATCCCGAGCCGCCTGTGTCGTACCGGTTTTGCCCGCCACCTGCCAGCCGTCCATTTTGGCGCGCCCACCTGTGCCTTCGCTGACCACTTTTTCCATCATCCAGATCAGCTCACGGGCTGCGGCGTCGGAAATCACCCGCTCGCCGATGCCGCCACCTGTGCCCATGAGGGCTTCGCCCTCCCCCAAAAGACGCAGTTCCACCAAGCCATAAGGTGTCACAGAGGAGCCACCATTGAGGATGCCCGCATAGGCGCCGGTCATTTCAAGAAGGCTGCTTTCCGATGCCCCCAGAGCAAGGGCGGGCCCCGCGGCTAGGTCGCTCTCGATGCCAAACATGCTGGCGACAGTGCGCACGTTTTCGCGGCCCGCCTTCTCTGAGACTTTCACAGCGGGGATGTTGAGCGAGTTCATAAGGGCAAAGGTGAGAGAAACTTCGCCATAGTGCTTTCCGGTATAGTTTTTCGGACACCACTGACCGGAGCCGGCAATATTTAGGCAATAAGGCTCATCCATAACGGTGTCGTCATAGTGTCCTCCGCGTTCCAGCGCGGTGGCATACACAAAAGGCTTAAATGCACTGCCCGTTTGGCGTTTTGCCTGCGTCGCGCGATTGAAAGCTCCTGAGACTTGGGTTTTGCGCCCGCCGACCATGGCCCGCACTGCGCCGTCGGCAGACATCACCACAATGGCTGCCTGTGCTTTGGAACCTTCGCGCACCTTATTGTCAAACACCCATTTGAGACCGTCCTCCGCCGCCTTTTGAATACGCGGGTCCATGGTGGTTTTGAGGATCACATCTTCGGTGGTGTTGCGTGTGAAGAACTCCGGACCAGAGGACATGACCCAATCGGCAAAGTAGCCACCCGCCTTGGCTTCCGCGGCCTCAGACAGCGTGGCCGGATTGGTCTGGTAGTACTTGGTCTCTTTGTCGGACAGGTAATCTTGTTCGTTCATTAGGCGCAGGACAGTCGCGGCGCGGTCTTGAGAGCGCTGCAAGTTGGCTGTGGGTGCCAAAGAGGACGGCGCGGTCAACAGACCCGCGATCATTGCGCCTTCAGCAGGGGTCAGATTGGCCGCCGGCTTGCCGAAATAGCGTTGAGACGCAGCCTCAGCGCCATAAGCGCCACCGCCCATATAGGCGCGATTGAGGTAAACGGAGAGGATCTCGTCTTTGGTGTACTTGACCTCCATCGCCATAGCGTAGACGGCTTCTTTCACCTTCCGGCCCAGAGAGCCGCGGCGACAATCGCGCACATAATCGGCTTCGCTATCCCATGCGCTGGCGTCATATTCCACACCAAGGCAGAGAAGTTTGGCGGTCTGTTGCGTCAGCGTAGAGCCCCCGTGCCCGGACAGCGGGCCACGACCTTCGCTCAAGTTGATACGCACCGCGCTAGCGATGCCACGCGGACTGATGCCAAAGTGACGGTAGAACCGTTTGTCTTCTGTGGCGATGACCGCATTCTTAAGGTGCTTAGACACAGTGTCAGCCGTCACCACGCCGCCAAACTGGTCGCCGCGCCACGCAAAGACCTTGTCATCACGGTCTAAGAGCGTGACCGAACCACGCGCGCGTCCATCAAGCAGCTCATCCACTTCAGGCAGGGTGGCATAGACATAGGTGACAGCCAGACCAACCATAATGCCCACAACGATGGAGGTGCGCCAAACAACGGTCCAAATCAGGCGCAGAATCCAACGGATGATATTGCCAAAGAAGGCCACAATGGGATTGCGCGACTGTCTGCGCGGCCGCTTTGGCGCAGGCTTGCGGCGTTTGGGAGCAGGCTTGGCTTTGGATTTGGTCGGCTTGCGCGCAGGTTTGGCGGATTTGCGCGTGTAGCGCTTGTCCGCCACCAAAGGTGGTTTCCGACGTCTTGAATCACTCATGATCTGCCCACTGCCCGGGATGTTCTTTTGAGGCATTTTAACCTGTGTGCCCTCCGATGTAGACCCACCGAAGCGGTCAAATCCGTTCTTTTGACGCCCAATTTTCGCGCAAATTAACTTTTCCGCCTATTTTTTCACCTCTCAAACTAAATTTTTGCCCAAAAACCAGCCTCGAATCTTCGTTTTTCACGCTCTGCCGCGTTTTTCTGCAGGTGCAAATTCGCGGGGCACTCCCCGCACCGCCAAAAGGGGAACAAGGTGAAACTGATTATCGCAACGATCAAACCGTTCAAGCTGGAGGAGGTCCGCGAGGCGCTGACCGATATCGGCGTGCGCGGCATGATGGTCACTGAAATTAAGGGCTTCGGCTCCCAATCCGGCCACACTGAAATCTACCGCGGCGCAGAATACGCGGTGAACTTCGTACCAAAGGTCAAACTCGAACTCGTGGTTGCTGCCAACATGGCCGACCAGGTTGTTGAGACCATCACCAAGACCGCTCAGACCGGCAAAATCGGCGACGGCAAGATTTTCGTGCTGGACGTGCAGCAAGCCATTCGCGTGCGCACCGGCGAAACGGACGCAGACGCCATCTAAGGCGTCGCAAGGAAGGAATACACACATGAAGACCTTTAACAAAATCGCTCTGGTTGGTGCGCTGACTGCGCTGCCTACCCTGGGCTTTGCAGAGGATGCCGTTGCAGGTGTTGATGCTGCATCTGACACCATCTTCATTCTGAACTCGCTGCTGTTCCTTGTGGGCGGCTTCCTCGTGTTCTGGATGGCCGCAGGTTTTGCCATGCTGGAAGCCGGTCTGGTGCGCTCCAAGAACGTGACCATGCAGCTGATCAAGAACATCTCCCTGTTCTCGCTCGCAGCCATCTTCTACTACCTGATTGGCTACAACCTGATGTACCCACTGGGCACATGGTCTATGGACGGCGTTCTGTCCGGCGTTTGGGGCCCTGGTGTTCTGGAAGCTGTTGGCGTTGGCCGTGATGGCGCAGATGACTACGGTTATGCGTCCACCGGTTCCGACTTCTTCTTCCAGCTGATGTTCTGTGCCACTACCGCGTCCATCGTGTCCGGTACTCTGGCGGAGCGCATCAAGCTGTGGCCGTTCCTGATCTTCACGATCATCCTAACAGCCATCATCTACCCGCTGCAGGCTTCCTGGAAATGGGGCGGTGGTTTCTTGGATGCAGCGGGCTTCCTGGACTTCGCAGGTTCGACCGTGGTGCACTCCGTAGGTGGCTGGGCCGCTCTGACCGGAGCCATCATCCTTGGCCCACGTATCGGCAAGTACAACAAAGAAGGCAAAACTGTTCCAATCCCAGGCTCCAACCTGACCCTCGCCACTCTGGGTACATTCATCCTGTGGCTCGGCTGGTTCGGCTTCAATGGCGGCTCTCAGCTGGCAATGGGCACCGTGGGTGATGTTGCAGACGTATCCCGCATCTTTGCCAACACCAACACAGCAGCAGCAGGCGGTGCAATCGCAGCTCTGATCCTGACGCAGATCATGTACAAAAAACCTGACCTGACCATGGTTCTGAACGGCGCACTGGCAGGCCTTGTATCCATCACTGCAGAGCCGCTGACCCCATCCCTGGGCGCAGCAACCCTGATCGGTGCAGTGGGCGGTGTGATCGTGGTCTTCGCGGTTCCATTCCTGGACAAGCTGAAAATCGACGACGTGGTTGGCGCCATCCCGGTTCACCTGATCGCTGGCATCTGGGGCACCATTGCGGTTGTGTTCACCAACGGCGACGCGTCTCTCGGCACCCAGCTGTACGCCATCGTTGTGGTCGGCCTCTTCACCGTGATTGTATCCGCAATCGTCTGGTTCGTCCTGAAAGCCACAATGGGTCTGCGGGTCGACGAAGAAACCGAGATCAACGGCCTGGACATGGCAGAACTGGGCATGGAAGCTTACCCAGAGTTCTCCAAAGGCTAAGCAGCCCTAAGAGACACGAAAATTTGACCCGGGCCTTTGCGGCCCGGGTTTCTTTTTGCCGGTTAAGACCGCGACAGTGAGACACCGAGCTGCTACCCTCACCGCATGCGATATCTTGTTCTACTTATGGTATTTGCCGCTCAAACGGCGCTGGCCGATCCGGCTCAAATCACCGATGTGAAAGCCACTCAAAGCGATGTTGGCTGGCGGTTTGATGTCACCCTTGAACATCCGGACACGGGCTGGGACCACTATGCAGATGGCTGGCGCATTGAAACTGAAAACGGTCAAGTGCTTGGCACGCGGATTTTGGCGCACCCGCATGTAAACGAGCAGCCGTTTTCGCGCAGCCTATCCCGCGTTTGGATACCGCCCGAGATCACCACGATCTATGTGCGCAGCAAGTGCAATCAGGATGGGTGGGGCGAAGACACAGTGGCGGTGTCGCTAAACGAATGAAGGCGCCAACCGGCGCCCCCACTTACTCAGAATGTGCAGCGAACTTAGTGCACGGTCACTGGCGAGTAGTTGTTCTGGCGCGCCAGAACAAAGGCCAAGCCGCGCTCTTTCACCAATGCCAGCCGCTCGCCGTCTGTGGCGTGCACGGCAAAAAGGGTTTCGGCCCCATCCGCCTCTTCCTGCATCTCTTCGGGCAGGTCGGACACCATGACCTCACGCACGTAGACGGTGCGATCATCGGTGAAATGGGTCAGCAGGTCATCATTATGCATGGGTTATCCTTTCTTGATTTGGATGGTTTGAACAACTGTCTCCGGCCGCGCGTGGGACAGATCGATGTGCAACAAGCCGTTTTCCATCGATGCTTCGCCCACTTCGACACCATCGGCGAGCACAAAGCTGCGCTGGAACTGGCGGGAGGCGATTCCACGGTGCAGGAACACCCGCTCGCTTGCGTCATCAGAGGAGCGGCCACGGACCACCAGTTGGCGATCTTCCACTGTGATGCTCAAATCCTCTTCGCGAAAGCCGGCCACAGCCAGCGTGATGCGATAGGCATAGTCTGCGGTTTGTTCGATATTAAAAGGCGGATAGCCTTCGGAGGACTTGGCCGTCCGTTCCAAGAGGCGTTCGAGCTGTTCAAAGCCCAGCATGTGGGGGTGAGACCCCAAAGATAGTTTGGTCATCGACACGTCCTTGTGCAAAGCGACAGTCCGCACAGTGATCCCTTTCTGGCAACCTCCGTGCCTTTTGAATATGGGGCAGCCTGACCTGTGCTGCAAGTGTCGCGCACGCGAATGCTAAACAAGCTCTCAAAAAATGGACAAATCGCCTTCTTTTCAGCGGGCGCGGAAAGCCCTATCTTAGGAGTCCGCTTAGGCTAAGGACCCAAAGATGAACGCCACCACTGATCTCGCGATGAAAACTGACGACGTTCTGCGTGTCGAGTTGGAGGTGTTCAAACGGGAACACCGCGATCTGGATGAGGCGATCAACGCCCTGGTGGATCGTGGCACCGGAGATCAGCTGACCATCCAGCGACTGAAGAAGCAGAAACTGCGGCTGAAAGACATCATCGCACGGATTGAAGACCGGCTGACGCCGGACATCATTGCTTAAGCCCGACGTAGGTCAGCGGCGGCGCTTGCTACGCTCGGTATCAATGTCAAATAAAGCACGCGGGTAGGTCATACCGGTTTCGGTATCTCCTAGGCGAATTGTTGTGCGTCCGCCGTGCGCGTCCTGAATCACCCATTCATCAAGCGTCACCGGCGCGGCGGAGAACTTCATCTGGATGCGGCCAATGTCCGGGTTTTGGGGATCCTGCGCCGTTACAATGGTGTGCTTGCCGTCATAGGTATGGCCAATCACTGCGTTGGCGGACTGCAGGTTCACTTTGCGCGCCAGAATGATCGACAATGGCGTGCGCTTCAAAGGATAGGTCTCCGGGTCGCCTTTGGCGCGGTTGTCAAAGATCGCAACGGCGTTATTGGAGGCCAGAACCAAGGCCTTTTGCGGTGGATCATACTCAAAGCGCATCTTGCCGGGGCGCTGGATAAACAGCGTGCCGGTTTGCACCGAGCCGTCATCGGATATCTGCATGAAGTCAGACTTCGAGGTTTTCAGAGCGTTGAAATAGTTGCTGATCTGATTGAGCGAGAGCTTCTCCGCCATGGCGGGCATAGCCGTGGCCAGAGACAGAATCGCAGCGGTGGCAAAGGTTTTGAGTTTGGTCATAGGTCCAATATAGGGGCGCTTTGCCCGCTTACCCTGATACGCGTTACAAAATAATGTGATTGGCCTGAGCATTATTGCTCAGGCACCAGGATTTCACGTTTGCCTACATGGTTGGCCGGGCTGACGAGTCCCTCTTCTTCCATCTGCTCCACCAGCCGCGCAGCTTTGTTGTAGCCAATCGCGAGCTTACGCTGAATGTAAGAGGTCGAACACTTGCGATCCTGAATGACGATCGCCACAGCGGAATCATAAAGCGCATCTTCGCCGTTGGTGTTGCCTCCGGTGTTCAGACCCAACACGGCGTCAATGTTGTCTGCCTTATCTTCGGCCGGACCGTCGATCACGCCACCGATGTACTCTGGCGGGCCAAAGCTCTTCAGGTGGTTCACAATCTCTTCGACTTCCTCGTCGCTCACAAACGGACCATGGCAGCGGGTGATTTTGGCGCCACCTGCCATGTAGAGCATGTCGCCCATGCCCAGAAGTTGTTCCGCGCCCATTTCACCCAAGATCGTCCGGCTGTCGATTTTCGACGTCACCTGGAAGGAAATCCGGGTTGGGAAGTTGGCTTTGATGGTACCGGTGATCACGTCCACGGACGGGCGTTGGGTCGCCATGATCAGATGGATGCCGGAGGCACGCGCCATTTGCGCCAGACGTTGGATGCAGGCTTCGATCTCTTTGCCAGCGACCATCATCAGGTCCGCCATCTCATCGACGATCACGACGATATACGGCATTTTCTCTGGGACGATCTCTTCGGTCTCAAACACCGGTTCACCGGTGTCGTCGTCAAAACCGGTTTGCACCGTGCGGGAGAAAGTCTCGCCTTTGGCCAGCGCATCCGCCACGCGGCTGTTGTAGCCGTCAATGTTACGCACGCCCATTTTCGACATCTTGCGATAGCGCTCTTCCATCTCGCCGACGACCCACTTGAGAGCCACAACCGCCTTTTTCGGGTCGGTCACAACCGGGGAGAGCAAATGCGGGATGCCATCATAGACAGACAGTTCCAGCATTTTGGGGTCGATCATGATCAGGCGGCACTCGTCTGGCGTCAGACGATACAACAGCGAGAGGATCATGGTGTTGATCGCCACGGATTTACCGGAACCGGTGGTCCCCGCGATCAAGAGGTGCGGCATCTTTGCGAGGTTGGCCACCACCGGGTCGCCGCCAATGTCTTTGCCCAGCGCCAGCGGCAATTTCATGTTGCTGTCGCCAAAGTCACGCGCTGCGAGGATCTCGCGCAGCACCACTTTTTCGCGGTTTTCGTTGGGCAGTTCGATACCAATCACTGAACGGCCGGGTACAGTAGACACACGCGCAGACAACGCCGACATGGAACGCGCAATGTCGTCTGATAGACCAATCACGCGGCTCGCCTTAAGACCAGGCGCCGGTTCCAGTTCATACATAGTCACAACTGGGCCGGGGCGCACGGAGACAATCTCACCTTTGACGCCGTAGTCATCGAGAACAGATTCCAGCATGCGCGCGTTTTCTTCCAGCGCTTCATCGGACAGATGATGGCGTTGGATCGCCATTGGGTTTTCCAAAAGCCCAAGAGGCGGAAGCTCAAACGCGGCTTGCGTCTCTTCAAAGGCCAAAGATGGTTGTGCTTCGGCTTTGGCCCGGGTGGACGGTTGCACGGTTTTGTTGACCCGCGGCTGCACAACTTTTTTGGGCTCTGGCGTTGGGATTGGCGCCATGCGAGGGGGGTGTTGCATTGGCTGCGGAGCGGGCTCTGCAATCGGAGCGGTCTCGAAAGGAGCAGCGTCAGCAACAGTGGCATGCTCTGTCATCTGCGGCTCCACCGCGGGCGAAGCTGTTGGTACAGTGTTAGGCACCACAGATGGAGCAGATAGGGGAGGCTCGGCGCGCGTCAAAACCGGCCCCGTTGCCGTCAGGGGCGGCTCTGCTTGCAAAGGCACATGATGTTCATGTGGGTCATCATCTAGCAAGAGCGGGTCTGGGCCACGACCGCGGCCTTTTGTCAGCGGCTTGTCAGGGTGCAACTCAGGTGGCGCAACCGCAGCTCCCCGGCGCGCGCGCGTACGCATCACATCTGCGATTTTTGCACTGATGCGTTCTTCTTCAGGCTTAACGTCCCAATCATCAGAAAAGACGTTTTCAACAAGCTCGGGTTCCGGCATCGGCTCAGGCGCAGGCTCAGCGCGTTTGATCAAAGCTGGCATACGCAAACGCGGCTTTGGGCGTTCGTCCTCAACAGGTGCGTAAGCTTCCTCTGCTACATCCTCAACCAAGCTGTCTTCCCAGGCTGCTTGCTCTGCAGCGTAATGAGCTTGGGCCTCCTCACGGCGCTCAACACGACGGGCCTGTGCGGTTTTGGCGGCGTGCACGGCACCAGACGCGCCGCGCCCCAATAGGCGCATAATGCCGTCATAGGTCAAAACGAGACCTATCATAAAACGGCGTGCGATGTTGCCCAGCTCCAATCGGGTGAAACCAAGCACGAAGACGCCGGAAAGAACAAAGATCACACCGGCCAGCATGGACATCAGCTTCACACCGGACTGCGCGCCAATCGGCAAGATCGTCAGCAAAGCGCCAGTGATCGTGTCGCCAAACAGCCCACCAAGACCAAAGGCGTGAATCCAGTCTGCGCCGGGAGACAACGTCGAGGCATAGATCGATGCCAAGGCCAGCATGATTGGCGCAAAGATGACGCGACTTTGCGCACGTTCTTCACCAAGGTGGAAAGCAAACCGCACGCCCCAGACACCCAAAATCAGGGGCAGACCAAAGCTGCCCCAGCCCACGATGATGAACAAAGGCGCAGCAACAGACGCACCCATGCGACCGAGCAGATTTTCGACCGGTGCATCGGTCACAGAAATCCAGCTAGGATCCGTGGGGGAGTACGACAGGATCGTCGCGGCCAAAAGCAAAGCCAAAACGATCAGCGCAATGCCAATCAGTTCTTTGCCGCGTTTTTCCACTGCGGCTTGGGTTGCACTATCCAACAAGGGTCCGCGTCCGCGCGCCTGATATGCCATAGTCCACCTCGTCTGTTTTATCCGTAGAGGCAGTTACGCAGCTTGGTGAGCGCGTCTGCCACTTCGTTTTTTGGGGCCAAAAGTGCGACCCGTATGTATCCCTTTCCGGGATTTTCACCATTCACGTCGCGGCTCAAATAGGCTCCGGGCAGCACCCGAATACCTGTTTCAGTCCACGCTTTGATGGCCGCAGCTTCACCATCTTCCACTGGGATCCAAAGGAAGAAGCCTGCGGACGGGCTCTTATAGCCCGGCACATCGGCGAAGATTTCATCTGCGACGTCAAATTTCTCGGCATAGAGACGACGATTTTCGGCGACATGCGTCTCGTCATTCCAAACCTTGATCGCGGCCTTTTGCAAAGGCAGCGGCAGCGGCGCACCGGAATAGGCACGCAGCTGCTTGATGCGACGCAGGCTTTCAGGCCCGCCAGCCACAAAGCCAGAGCGCAGCCCTGGCAAGTTGCTGCGCTTGCTGAGGGAGTGGAAAATCAGAACGCGTTCTGGATCCGCGCCCACTTCTTTGGCCATTTCGAGCGCGCCGGGAGGCGGCGTGTCACGGTAGATTTCCGAGTAGCATTCGTCGGCAAAAATCTGGAAATCATGTTTCTCTGCCAGTGCGATTAGCTCTTTCCAATAGTCGCGATCCGCAACGGCACCCTGTGGGTTTGCCGGAGAACAAATGTAGGCAATGGCAACGCGGTCCAGCTCTTCTTCAGTCAAGGACGCGATGTTTGGCAGGTGTCCACTTGCTTCCGTGGCAGGTACAAAACGGGCCTCAGCGCCAACCGATTTCGCGGCCACGGCATAGACTTGATAAAATGGGTTCGGCGTCAGGATCAGCGGTTGCTGGCCGTTTTTTTGCTCCGGGCAGAGCGCCATGGCTGCATTGTATAGGCCCTCACGCGTGCCATTAAGCGCCATGACCTGCGTAGACGCATCTACTTTCACGCCATAGCGGCGCTCAATCCAGTTCGCAATTGCATCTTGCAGCTCTGGTGCACCGTCGTTGGGGGGATAGACGTTAAAGCCCTCAGCATTCGCCACAATCTCATCCGTGACCCAGCTGGGAAACGCATGTTTGGGCTCGCCAATCGTCATGTGAACCACAGGGCCACCTGGCTCCAAATGGTCAATAAGCGCCCGCAAGCGCGGAAACGCGTAAGCCGGTAGGTTCGAGAACCGCTCGGGAAAAGTCATATTCGTACTGCCTCAATATCGGGATCATTTGCGCCCCGCTTTTCCCTAGGTTACTCAATGCCCTGCAGTGCGTCCACTAAAATGCCGCCCAAATTTGGGCTTGTGTCCTCTGCGCCACCCTAGCCGTTGGCGGCCATGGACACTGTCGCGCGAGCGCGCTATGCCACGTGCATTATGGCTAAGAAGCAAAAGAACTCTGACCCGAATTATAAAGTGATCGCCGAAAACCGGCGGGCGCGATTTGACTACGCCATCGATGACGACATCGAGGTGGGCATTGTGCTGTCAGGGTCCGAAGTGAAATCTTTGCGGGAAAAATCCGGCAACATCGCAGAGAGCTATGCGGCGGTGGAAGACGGCGAGCTGTGGTTGGTGAACTCCTACATTGCGCCTTATGAGCGCGCGATGTTCCCCCACCTTGAGCGGCGCAAGCGCAAGCTCTTGGTCAGCAAAAAACAGCTGTCTGACCTGTGGAACGCCACCCAGCGCAAAGGCATGACCCTGGTGCCAATGGTGATGTACTTCAATCACAAAGGCTTTGTGAAAATGAAGATCGGCATCGCCAAAGGTAAGAAAAACCACGACAAACGGGCAACCGAAGCAAAACGCGACTGGGGCCGCCAGAAGCAGCGCCTGCTACGTCACGGCGAGTAGATCTCTTCGTAAGCTTGCAGCCACATCTGGTCGATCTCGGCAATTTTAGCCGGATCGATTTTGTCGGCGATCTCCCAATACCGGCCACTTGGCGCATCATAACCCAAAGCAGTTTCAGCCCGGTAGATTGCGCCTACCGCAAACACCGGTCGCACCACGGGGGCAGAAATGTCCCGCAGTTGAGCAACATGGAAACGCTCATAGGGAAGCACGCTGTCCAAGCGGGACAGGTTCACACATTGGCAGCCGTGATAGGCCGCGATGAGACCCAAGCGCGCGGCTTTGGCCTCCAAGCTTTGTAGCGAGACATCTTCACGCAGCGGATCGGCAGCGCCTGTACCGTAAAAATGTGTATACCCCACAGTGGGATAGACCATGTCACACCCTATGAAGGCCATCACTTTAGGCTGCAACGCGCCTAACGCCCAATAGGCGGCGGTAAAGGCCATAGTCCCACCAGCAAACAAAACGCCGCCAAAAGCGTTGTTCTGCGGCACATAGCTTTGATGGGTGACCTCAACTTGATCCGCCCTTTGCGACGGCGGATGACGCTCATCGGGGAAGTCTTCCGGATGGATAAAATGGCTCCAGTCGTCGCGCACACGCCAAGCGTTGTTGAGCACCACCAAATGATCAAACATGTCGCGTGACCAGCTTTGCGCCTCTGTCGCATTGGGACCGCTGCCCAATATCACCACCACGTCCTGCATACCGTATCCCCCGCACGTTTTCCTGCACTACGGACAAAGCTGCCCGGCAGTTCAAGAAAATTGCGCAATTGGACCCATTACTTTGTCGTGTGTTGCGAGGCCACTCTTGCCTCTGATCCACTCCAGTTGTAGGCAATGGCACAGACATGACAGAAGAGGGATAACATGTCCGACGATCCCAAAACGCTTGTTTCGACAGAGTGGCTGGCCGCTCACCTGAAGGACCCGGACCTACGCATTCTGGATGCCTCCTGGTACCTCCCGGACATGGGGCGCAATGGCCGCGAAGAATTTGCCGAAGCACATATTCCCGGCGCGCGTTTCTTTGACATTGACGATATTTCTGACGGGCGCAGCGACCTACCGCATATGGTGCCACCGGTTGAGAAATTCATGTCGCGCCTGCGCGCCATGGGGGTCGGTGACGGACATCAAGTTGTGGTCTACGACGGCTCTGGGATATTCTCCGCGGCGCGCGTGTGGTGGCTGTTCAAATTGATGGGCCAAAAGGATGTGGCCGTGCTTGATGGTGGCCTGCCAAAATGGGTTGCCGAGGGGCGCCCAACGGATGACATGCCGCCGGTGATCCGCGACCGCCACATGACTGTGCGCCGTCAGAACCATATGGTGCGGGACGTGACGCAGGTGTCCCATGCGGCCAAGCTTGCCGATCACGAAATCATTGACGCCCGTGGACCATCGCGTTTTGCCGGCTCTGAACCTGAGCCGCGCGCGGGACTGCGCGCCGGGCATATCCCGGGCAGCAAGAACGTGCACTACGCCACCCTGCTCGACAATGGGGTGATGAAGTCCCCCGAAGAGCTGCGTACGGTGTTTGAAGCCGCCGATATTGATTTATCCAAACCCGCCATCACAAGCTGTGGCTCCGGTGTGACCGCCGCGATCCTGTGCCTTGCGATGGAGCGGTTCGGCAAGACCGACCATTCCCTTTATGATGGATCATGGGCCGAATGGGGGGCCTTCCCCACCCTGCCCGTAGCAACCGGAGAAGCGTGATGCTCACCAACCTCAAAGAGCAGCCCAAAGACAAAATTCTCGGCCTGATGGCCATGTACCGCGACGACCCGCGTCCCACCAAGGTGGATCTGGGTGTAGGCGTTTACAAAAACGCCGACGGGGTGACCCCGGTGATGCGTGCCGTGAAGGCCGCTGAGCGCAAAATCATCGAAGAGCAGACATCCAAAGCCTACACCGGTCTGGCCGGTGATCCAGCCTACGCCGATGCCATGATCGACATGCTACTGGCGGGTGCGGTTGAGCGTGACCGTTTGGCTGCAGTGGCGACACCCGGTGGTACCGGCGCGATCCGTCAAGCGTTTGAACTGATCAAAATGGCCAATCCGAAGGCGCGTGTGTTTGTGTCCGATCCAACCTGGCCTAACCACGTGAGCATTCTGAGCTATCTGGGCATCGAAATGGTGAAGTATCGCTATTTCGACGACGAGACCCGTGGCGTGAACTTCGCGGGCATGATGGAAGACCTGGGTGATGTGACCAGCGACGACGTCGTGCTGCTGCACGGCTGCTGCCACAACCCAACCGGTGCCAACCTGAACTTGACGCAGTGGCAAGAGGTTGTGGACCTGATCAACGAAAAGGGCTGCACGCCGATGATCGACATTGCCTATCAGGGCTTTGGCGATGGTCTGGAAGAAGACGCAGCGGCGACCCGTTTGGTGGCAAAGTCTGTGCCAGAGCTGCTGATCGCGGCGTCCTGCTCCAAGAACTTCGGTATCTATCGCGAGCGCACCGGTCTTTTGATCGCCATGAGCGAGAAGGCGGAGAACACAGCGGTGACACAGGGCAACCTGAACCACCTGAACCGTCAGAACTTCTCTTTCCCGCCGGATCACGGCGCACGGGTTGTGACCACAATCTTGACCGATCCGGAACTGAAAGCGGACTGGATGGCGGAGCTGGAAGAAACCCGCCTGGGCATGCTGGCGCTGCGTGAGCAACTGGCAAGCGAGTTGCAGCGTCTGTCTGGTTCCGACCGTTTTGGGTTCCTGGCGCAGCACCGGGGTATGTTCTCCCGTCTGGGCACCACGCCGGACCTGGTGGAGAAAATCCGTGTCGACAACGCGATTTACATGGTCGGCGACAGCCGCATGAACATCGCTGGCCTGAACGCCCACACCGTACCGGTACTGGCGAAAGCCATCGTGGACGCGGGCGTTTAAGCGTTCCATCTATTCAGTCGCGCGCGGGGCCTGCCTTGCGCGCGATTTTTCTTTTGAGGTTTTGCCATGCGCATCGACTACACCACCCTGTCCAAAACCATTGCCTCACTGACTGAGGGCGAAACCGATGCGGTTGCGCTGATGGCGACCGTGGCCTGCGAAGTGCATCACGCGGATGATCGCTTTGACTGGACTGGCTTTTACCGCGTGGTCGCGCCGGAGCTTCTCAAGATTGGGCCGTACCAAGGCGGGCACGGCTGTTTGGTGATCCCCTTTGCGCGTGGCGTTTGTGGCGCGGCAGCGCGGACCGGCGAAGTGCAGCTGGTGCCGGATGTAGACGCATTTCCGGGGCACATTGCCTGTGCGTCATCAACGCGGTCTGAGCTGGTGCTGCCGGTCTGGAATGGCGCTGGGGAGCTGCTCGGCGTGTTTGACATCGACAGCGATCAGCCCGATGCCTTTACCCAGGTAGACGCGGATCAGATGGCCGCAATTTTGGCCGCAACCTTCAAAAACGCTGCCTAAAACGGCGCTTTGGCGCGGAAAGACATGCCCTTACCGCTTTCCGGGTGATTGATGCGCAGCTCTTCGGAATGCAGCATCAACCGCTCAAAGTCGCGCGCCGCGCCCTCGGCGTAAAGCGGATCGCCCAAGATCACATGGCCCAGCGCCAGCATGTGCACCCGCAACTGATGGCTGCGACCTGTTTTGGGGGTCAGGCGCACGCGGGTTTCGGTGTCCTTGACCTTCAGCACCCGCCAATCAGTGATCGCGGATTTGCCGTTTTCGTGATCCACCATTTGACGTGGACGGTTGGGCCAATCAACGATCAGCGGCAAATCCACCGTGCCGGTTTTCTCAGCCACCTGTCCCCACACGCGGGCGACATAGGTTTTCTTGGTTTTGCGCTCTTCGAACTGTTTGGAGAGGTTGCGCTGCGCATGGGGGGTGAGGCCAAAGACCATCACGCCAGAGGTGTCCCGATCCAAGCGATGCACCAGAAGCGCCGTTGGAAACGCCGTCTGCACGCGGGTCAGCAGACAATCCGCCAGATGGTCCCCGCGCCCCGGCACAGACAAAAGGCCGGACGGTTTGTCGACCACCACAATGTCGCTGTCCTCATGCAAGACAACAAGCGGGTCCATCGGCGGGTCATATGGTGTGATCTCTGTCATGGCGCCCGACATAGGGCTTTGGCGGGCACACGGCAACCCGACGTCAACCTTGAGTTACGCGTGGGGATGGGCAGGCTGTCTTTAACGAGAATTGAGGGAGGGGACCCCATGCACCCAACAATCGTGCGCATGCAGGAGGTCGTTGCCAAAGGCAACGAGGAGGACATCAAAGGCCTGCTAGCAGAGGATGCCACGTTTCAGCCGCCGACCTATTGGGCGACCTGGACCGGGCGGGACGCGGTTGCGGCTGTTCTGGGGCATGTTGGGCAAGTGTTTAGTGAGTTCCGCTATCGCCGCGTGATGGGGGATGGCAATGACTGGGCCTTGGAGTTTCAATGCAAAGTTGGCGATTTGGACTGTGTCGGTGTCGACTTGATCACCTTAAACGAGGCCGGTGACATCCAACATTTCGAGGTGGTGATGCGGCCTTACAAAACCATCGGGGCGCTGCGTGAAGCGATGAACAAGCGCGTCATGACGGATGCGCGCTTCCTCAAGTTCAAAGACTCCATGAGCTAAGCACCAATGCCTATCGCACTGGATCAAATCCTGCGCATCCCGCTTGCACCGCTTCTGGTGGCACAGGGGCTTGGCGTGCGGCAGCGGGCCAACACGCTCTCGGAACCACCAGGGGCACGGGAAGGTTGCGCCGGATCTGGCGTGGCTTTGCGCTTGCTGATCATTGGCGACAGCTCTGCGGCGGGTGTGGGCGCGCGGTCACAAGAGGCGGCACTGTCCGGGCAGCTTGTGACGGCTTTGGCCAAAGACTTTGCGGTGAGCTGGAAACTCATTGGCGAAACCAGTGCGACCACAAGTATTATCTTGGACCGGCTGGCAAAGGTGGAACCCGCGCCGTTTGATGTTGTGGTTTCGGCGCTTGGGGTAAACGACGTGACGCGGGGCAGCAGCCGTGGGTTTTGGCAAACGCGGCAACGGCAACTGGCAAAACGTTTGGTGAACCGCTTTGAAGCAAAACTGATTGTCGCCTCAGGCCTGCCGCCTATGGGGGCCTATCCAGAGCTACCGCAACCATTGCGCTGGGTACTGGGGCAGCAAGCGCAACGGCTAGATAAGGCCTTGGCGGAGGTGTGCGCCACGCATCAGGTGATGACGCATCTGCCGATTGATATTCCGTTTGAACCACATTTTCAGGCGGAAGACGGCTATCACCCTTCTGAAGCCGCCTATGCGCTGTGGGGGCAGATGATCGCCGACCACATCCGCCACCACTTGAGAAATTGACTACCTTCGCGTGTTGCGCAGGTCACGGATCATTGGAATGGAATACACCACCAACGCGGCCCAGATCAGCGGGAAGGCGATCATGCGGGCTTGGCCAAAAGGTTCTTTAAAGACAAAGACTGCCATCAGGAAGATCATCGTTGGTGCGATGTATTGCATGATGCCGATGGTGCTAAGCCGCATGAGTTTGGCGCCATTGGCGTAGAACAACAGCGGCACGGCAGTAACCACGCCGCACCCCAACAGCAAGAACGTGTCACGGGTGCTACCGCCAAAGTGCCCCTGTCCCTGCGCGGTCAACCAAATCAGATAGCCGGTCGCGGGGATGGTGAGGATGATCACCTCCAACAAGAAGCCTTGGTTGGGGCCGATGGGCAGGGATTTTTTGAAGAAGGCGTAGAAGCCCCAGGAGACCGTGAGCGCCAACGCGACCCAAGGCAAGCTGCCTGCATCGACCCAGAGCACGATAACGGCGGCTGCGGCCAGCGCCACGGCGACCCATTGCAGACGGGTCAGGCGCTCGCCCAGCAGGATGGCGGCCAAGGCGATGCTGAACAGCGGGTTGATGTAGTAACCAAGCGCGGCATCCAGAGCGCGGTCATTGGCGATGGACCAGACATACACGCCCCAGTTCACGGTGATCAGTGCAGCGGTGAGGCACCCCATAGCCAGCGTGCGCGGGTTGCGCAGAGCCGCGACAAGATCGGACGTGCGGCGCAATACAATCAACACGAGGCCGGCAATAGGCACGGACCAAATCACCCGATGCGCCACAACTTCGAGCGCGGGCATATGGGCCACAAGCTTCATATAAAGCGGCAAGAATCCCCAGAGGAGATAGGCCGTCATCGCATAGGCGAGACCTTGAGGTGTATCCACATTTTCCGGCTGTTCGCTGCGTACTGCCATCGTTTCCTCCCTGGCCGCGACGCTTGTTGATAGCGGCACGCCAGAAGGAAGGAAATGCGGGATTTGTGCGATGAACCATCAGTTTCTGTGATAGTTCACCTGTTAAGGTCAGACCTTTACCCGTTCCGATTTTGGATCGTACATCGGCTTCAGCGAGGCTTCGGCCTTCACCTTGGTGCCCATGACGTCGATCTCATAAGTTGAGGCGAGCACCTCAGCGGCTTTCTCGCCCGCACAAGGCACGTAGCCGAGGCCCATGGCGCCACCCAATGTGTGGCCGTAGTTGCCCGAGGTCAGGTAGCCGACATATTCACCGTCCCGCAGGATTGGCTCATTGTGGAACAACAGCGGTTCTGGATCGGCTAGTTTGAACTGCAGCATCCGGTTTTGTGGACCGCTTTCCTTGCGCGCAATCACTGCCTCACGGCCAATGAAGTTCGGCTTGTCGGTTTTGACTGCAAAGCCAAGCCCTGCATCCACCACGTGATCCTCGCAGGTGATGTCGTGACCAAAGTGGCGGAAGCCCTTCTCGATCCGACAGCTGTCCATCATGTGCATACCACAGAGCTTCAGCCCCATGTCTTGCCCCGCTTCCCACAGCGTTTCAAAGGCATGACCAGCCATATCGGAAGAAATATAAATCTCCCAACCCAACTCACCCACATAGGTCACGCGGTGCGCGCGAGCGAGCCCCATGCCAAGCTCGATCTCCTGCGCCGTGCCAAAGGGGTTGGTCGTGTTGGAGAAGTCGGCTGGGGAGACTTTTTCCAACAGTTTGCGGGAGTTTGGCCCCATGATCGCCAGCACACCTTCACCCGGTGTCACGTCGGTGATCACCACGTTGAAGTTGGCTTTGTGGCGCTCCATCCAAGTTTGATCCGCGAGACGTGTCGCTGCTGGGGTCACCACCAGATAGGCGGTTTCGGCCAGGCGGGTCACGGTCACGTCAGCCTCAATCCCGCCGCGACGGTTGAGGAATTGCGTGTAGACGATTTTGCCGTTGGGCACGGAATAGTCCCCACCACCCACGTAGTTCATAAAGATTTCGGCGTCTGGGCCTTCGACCCGAATTTTGCCAAAGGAGGACATGTCGTACATGCCGACATTCTCGCGGATCGCACTATGTTCAGCGGCGGAGTTCTCAAACCAGTTCTGGCGTTTCCACGTGTATTGGTATTCTCGTGCCTGGCCTTCGTTGGCAAACCAGTTGGCGCGTTCCCAACCAGCGAGTTCACCAAAAACCGCGCCTTGTTCTTTCAGGTGATGATGGAACGGGGTCCGGCGCACACCGCGTGCAGTGGCCTTTTGGCGATACGGATAATGGTCGGCGTAAAGCAGACCCAAAGTTTCCTTGGAGCGTTCAAACAGATAGGTTTTATTGCCCTGGAACGGCTGCATACGGGAAATGTCCACATCCCCGAGATCAAACGGCTTTTCGCCGTCCGTCATCCACTGCGCCAGCGCCATGCCTGCACCACCGGCAGATTGAATGCCGATCGAGTTGAAACCGGCGGCCACCCAGACGTTGTCCATCTCTGGCGCGAGGCCGAGGTGGTAGGCGTCGTCCGGTGTGAAGCTTTCGGGGCCGTTGAAGAAGGTGTGAATGCCCGCTTCGGCCAACATTGGCATACGATTCACCGCCGCTTCGAGAATAGGTTCGAAGTGATCGAAATCTTCCGGCAGCTGGTCAAACTCAAAACTGTCCGGAATGCCTGTCATACCCCACGGCTTAGCGTTTGGTTCAAAGGCCCCTAGTAGAATTTTGCCTGCGTCTTCCTTGTAGTAGGCGCATTCATCCGGCACGCGCAGGACCGGCATTTGCGTGAGTTGGGGGATGTTTTCAGTGACGATGTAGAAGTGCTCACAGGCGTGGAGCGGCACGTTCACGCCTGCCATGCGGCCCACCTCGTGGCCCCACATGCCCGCGCAATTCACGATCATGTCACAGGCAATGTGGCCCTGCTCTTTGCCGTCGTCCGACACCCAATCGACGCCCGTCACCTTAAGGCCCGACTTGGCGATACTGGTGACTTTCACGCGTTCCTTGATCGTTGCGCCCCGCTGTCGCGCACCTTTCGCCAGCGCCAAGGCGATGTTGGCTGGGTCACCTTGCCCATCGAGCGGCAGGTACACGCCAGCGGTGACATCGTCGATGTTGAGATGCTCGTAGCGGGCCTTAACCTCAGAGGGCGAAATTTCCTCAACCTCCACCCCAAAGGCGCGGGCCATGGCGGCTTGGCGGAAGATTTCTTCCTTGCGCTCTTCGGTTAGGGCAACTGTGATTGATCCACAGCGTTTGAAGCCCGTGGCGACGCCGGTCTCCGCTTCAAGATTGCCATAAAGCTCTTGGGAATACTTCGCGAGCTTGGTCATGTTCGCCGTTGCGCGCAATTGCGCGATCAGGCCAGCCGCGTGCCATGTGGTGCCTGAGGTGAGCTGTTTCCGCTCCAGCAAAACCACATCTTTCCAGCCCAATTTGGCGAGGTGATAGGCCACCGAACAGCCTACAACCCCGCCACCTATGATGACAACACGCGCATTGTTCGGGAGATAAGCCATAAGCTACGTCCTTTGGTGATGTGACGGAAGCTGCGCCCCCGTGTTACTGTCGATATGGCGTGATCACTCGCCGACGATTGTGTGACCAGCAGCCGCTAGGCGTTGAGCAAGTTCTGCAATATGAGAAGGTCCGATTTCGCAACAGCCGCCGATAAAATGCAGACCTTGTGCAACCCACTGCATCGCTAAATCTGCGTGCGCCTCAGGGGTGAGATCTTTGCGGGCCTTGAGCCCATCCACCGTCCCGCCGATCTCCAAAGCATCAATTCCGATGAAACCATTGGCATATGCGCCACTGGACATCCCGGTTGCCAAAACAGTGGTAATATTGGCGCTGATCACTTCGGGTTTGCAGCAGTTGATCCCGACACCTGCGATACCTGTTCCCTCCAAAGCCGACAGGGCCTCTGACAATGGCTCGCCCGAACGCAGAGTGCCACTGTCATCATCGGTGAGCGTCATGAACACCCATGTGGGCAGACCGGTTTCAACACCGGCTTGTGCGGCTGCCGTGATTTCAGAAACGCTTGAAAGAGTTTCCGCAATGACCAGATCGCAACCGTCTGCCTGCGCGTTGGCAACTTCTTGATAAAGAGGCAACAGGTCCGCATGAGACTTGGACATGTCAGGACGATAAGAGCCGTGCAGTGGCGGCAGGCAGGCGGCCAGCTTGACACCTTCAACACCGACCTCTTCACACGCTGCATGTGCAAGATCCAATGCCCGCTGCTGCAGAGGAAAAAACATGTCCGGCTCACCTTCGCGTGTCAGCCGTTCTGGTGTAACAGAGTAGGTGTTGAGCGTGATCAGGCGCGCGCCGGCGCGGATGTAATCCGCATGTACGCTTTGCACAATCTCTGGCTCTTCCATCATGACCTTGCACGACCAGAGCGGATGCGGCGGCATTGCTGAGCGTGCTAATAGCTCCTGCCCCGTGCCGCCGTCTTTCAGGATGATGTCACTCATGCCCGCAGCCGTTCGTTTTCTGGGTCCCACATCGGTTGGTCTTCCTGCACCACGGCGCGGCATTTCTGACCGTAAATTTCGACCTCAAGCTCAGTACCCGGCGCTGCGTGTTCGGCCTTCACCATGCCCAGCGCGATGGAGGCGTTCACGCGATAGCCCCAACCGCCGGACGTGGTTTCGCCAACGATCTGATCCCCGTGATAGATACAGGACATGTAAGGCGCGTCTGCGTCGCCGGCGTCGACCTTCAAAGTGACAAAGGACTTTTGCACGCCTTGCTGCTTCTCGTTCTGGATCGCGGCTTTGCCTGGGAAATCCTGGGGTTTGTCCAGTTTCACAAAGCGCTCCAACCCGCCTTCAAGCACGGAGTAGTCCGTGGACAGGTCGCCCTTCCAAGCGCGGTAGCCTTTTTCCAAACGCAAAGAGTTCAGCGCGTACATACCAAATGGCTTGGCACCAGCGGCAATAACCGCGTCATAAAGTGCGGGTATCTCCGCCATTGGGGCATGAATTTCCCATCCCAGCTCACCTGCAAAGCTCACGCGGGCAAGCGTACAGGCAATCCCCGCAACAGTTGCATCTTGGAACGTCAACCATTTGGCTTGCAAATCGGCATCTGTTCCCATTGCCTCAAAGATTTCGCGAGACTTTGGACCGGTCACAATCAGGCAGTTGTACTCGCGTGTGTGGTCGGTGAGTTCGATAGAACCGTCAGTTGGCAAAGCCTTTTTCAAGATCTCAAAATCATGCCACTGCGCGGTCGCGGCGGTAATCAGTGTGAATTCTTCGTCAGAATATGTGAACACACTCATCTCGGTGACAATACGGCCGCGCTCATCGGAGAAATAGGCCAGTCCAACACGGCCTGGTGACGGAAGGCGAGACGCCGTGAGACCGTTCAACCACTCAGCCGCCCCCTTACCTTTCACGCGGAACCGCGAGAACCCCGGCAGATCGAGCACGCCACAGTGGTCGCGCACAGCTTCACACTCTTCTTTCACCCGTTGTTCCCAAGGACCGGACCGGCCCCAAGTGTGGGTGGCAGCGAGCGACGTGTCATCACCTTCCTTGGCAAACCAGTTCGCACGCTCCCATCCATTATAGGCCCCCATAACTCCGCCAGATGCGACAACCCGGTCATGGACGGGGGAGAGCTTCTTGTCCCGGGCGGCGGGCCATTCGTGATGCGGGAAATGCATGGCGTATTCATTTCCGTAGACCTCCATGCCCTTCTTCACGCAGTAATCGTGATCGGTGTAATCGGTGTAGCGGCGCGGATCGACGGCCCACATGTCCCATTCGGTAAAGCCATCCACGATCCATTCGGCGAGCACCTTGCCCGCACCGCCGCCTTGGGCGATGCCGAAGGTGAACACACAGTTTTCAAAGGCGTTTTCCACGCCGGGCATTGGACCAATCAACGGCAGGCCATCGGGTGCATAAGGAATTGGGCCGTTGATCACGCGGCTGACGCCGGAGGTTTGCATCAGCGGCACACGCTCCATGGCGTCGGTGACGATGTCTTCAATCCGGTCAAGGTCATCGGACCAAAGTTGGAAGGAGAAGTCGTCTGGCATCGGATCAGCGTCGGTGTCCCAATGCGCCTTACAATTCGGCTCATAAGGGCCGAGGTTGTAGCCGTGCTTTTCCTGACGCAGGTAGTAGGACACGTCCACATCACGCAGCAGAGGCAGCTTTTTTCCGCCATTGGCTTTGGACCATTCTTCCACCTCGGGAATTTCTTCGGTCAGCAGATACTGGTGGCTCATCACCATCATCGGCACAGAGCGACCACCAAAGGGTTTGAACCATTCTCCCACACGCTGAGCATAATACCCAGCCGCGTTGACGACATAGTCACACTCGATGTCTCCCTTTTCGGTGTGTACGATCCAGCTCTTGTCTTCCTTCTGCGTCACGCCGGTCGCCGGACAGAAACGCAAGATTTTCTGCCCCATATCACGCGCACCTTTGGCCAAGGCCTGTGTCAGCTGCGCCGGGTCGATGTCCCCATCAGTTGGATCATAGAGCACGCCTTCAAGGCCATGGGTTTCTAGGAACGGATAGCGCTCCTTGGCTTCTTCCGGGGTCCACATCTCCATCGGGATGCCCTGATAGCGGCCCATCGACATGGCGCGCTCAAACTCCTGCACACGCTCTTTAGAATGCGCGAGTCGGATCGAGCCGGACTGGTGATAATTCATCGGGTAATCAACTTCTTCCCCAAGCCGCGCATAGAGCTCGGTGGAGTAGCGCTGCATGTTCATGATCGCCCAGGAAGTCGAAAACGTCGGGACATTGCCAGCGGCGTGCCAGGTGGAGCCAGCGGTCAGTTCGTTCTTTTCCAGCAAGACACAATCGGTCCAGCCTTTCTTAGCCAAATGATACAGGCTGGAGGTGCCAACAACACCGCCGCCAATGATGACCACGCGGGCCTTGCTTGGAAAATCAGACATGACCATCTCCCTCAGTCAAAGACGAGTTTTGCTGCCAAGCCGCCAAAGATGACGGCGGCGATTTTGTTTAGAATGCCAGTGGCTTGTTTGAGCTTTGCGCCAACGATCCCAGCGGACAGGCCGATCATCGACACCACCAGAAAGCCACCGGTGGCAAACATCCCACCCAAGATCACAATCTGCTGCCAGATCGGGCCCGCTTCTGTCGTGGTGAACTGTGGCAAGAACGCCAGAATGAAGAGGATGATTTTGGGGTTCAGAATGTTGGTGAGAAACCCGCGGCGCACCGCGCGCAGGATGTTGGCGCGGCCTTCGATTTCGTCAGACACAGGTTTGGCCGTGCAGGCCTGATAGGACAGTACCAAAAGATAGGCGGCACCTGTGTATTTGATCGCCAATAGAGCCGCAGGGGAGGTGGCAATCACCACAGCAAGACCAGCCGCAGCGATTGTGACATGCGCGAGCAAACCAAGCGTCACCCCTAAGGTGGCAGCCAGCCCCGCTTTGGGGCCACCGGAAATACCGCTGGCGATGGTGAACATCATGTCCGCGCCGGGAGTGAGATACATCACCAACGAGGCGGCCATGAAAGTCCAGAGCGTAACGCTGTCCATATGTGCGAAGGTTTCCAACATGGTCAGTCTCGCTGTGGCACGTCATCAGCGATTGCGTAGTAATCGCCTTTGTCGCGGATAAAGATGTGTTTGGTCAGCTCCAGATTGGTTGGACCATCCACCGCGCCAAGGGCAAAGCTGATGGTGTCCTCGTCGTGGGCTTTCCAGAACAGGAATGACCCACAGCGCGGGCAGCTACCACGCTTGGCGCTTGCGCTAGCCTCGTACCAAAGCACATCTCCGGTGATAGTGAGATCCGTCTCTGCGACATACGCGGACGACCAGATGCCGCCTGATTGTTTGCGGCATTGACTGCAATGGCACATGGAAGCGCCTTGTGGTGCCGCGTCTGTTTCGAATGTGATGTCGCCACAGAGGCAAGATCCCTTCAGCATTGTATTTTCCTTAGTACACAGGTGGCGCGATCACCCAGATCGCCATGCAAGCTTCGTCATGGGGATTGGCCCAGTGGTATTCCTCCCCACGGATGCGGAAGCTGTCACCCGGCCCAACAGAGAAACTCTGCTCCCCTATGCGCAGCTCCAATCGACCTGAGATGACATAGCCAACCTCCTGCGTCGGGCGCATGGTCGGCTCCTGCATTGAAGAGCGCGGCGCAAAGGTGGAGTGCACCATTTCAAAATCGTCCGTCAGATCGGGGGAGAGCAGCTCCTCGATCAGACCTTCTTCGCTGCCCCCCATGGGACGGCGGGCGCCGGAGCGGACCACATAGCCCTGCTCATGCGCCGGGGCAGAAGACTGACCAAACAACATCGACATAGGCACACCCAGCACTTTGGCGATCTGGCGCAAGTCGGAAATGGTGGGTTCGGATTTGTCGCGCTCCACCTGACTGAGCCAGCCCACTGAGCGGTCCAGCGCCTCAGCCATATCGGTAAGCGTCAGGCCGCGTGCCTTGCGCAGGGCGCGTAGATCCGCCCCCAGCGTCTGTACGTCTTGTGGCACGTTATGCAGCATGTGCGCGAATCCCGGTCGTGAAATTTTTCCTTCAAATTTCACGCTGCACCAGTTTCGTGAAATTTCAAAACATTTTTTCACGCATGTAGGCGCTTTTCACAGACTCCTCAACAGAACAAAACATGAATATAATCGCGATTCTCATGGTTGCCGAGCTTTGCATCACATCAAACTTCACATTTCTCACCGGAGCCTCACATCCGGAGGAGTATATGCGGCGTGCCGCTATGGCTGGGTTAGACGCCATTGCCATTGCCGATGTGAACAGTGTGGCGGGCATTGTGCGCAGTCATACCGAAGCACGTGAAATTGCCCGTAAAGTGCGCGAACGGCGCAACTTTGATCATGCAACAGGGCTGATTGGTCCCCCCTGCCCCGAGCACATTGCCCCCCCGCCCAGTGCGCCGATCTATGCCACCCCACGCCTGATGCCCGCCGCCCGGCTGGAGTTCAGCGATGCGCCGCCGATCACGGCGCTGGCGGAAAACCGTCAGGGCTGGGCGAGCCTGTGTCGCCTGCTGTCCAAAGGACGCCTGCGGGCCGAGAAAGGCAGCTGTATCCTGCATCTGGGCGATCTGCTGGAGTTTGGAGCGGGGCTGCAGCTGATCCTGCACCCCTATCCGCACACGCATCGCAAGCCGCGCGGCGCATGTGACTGGGCCAAACTGGTGCCACAGTTGACGCGCCGCTTTGCCGGCCGGCTGCAGCTAGCGCTCGCACCCGGATATGACGGCGAGGATGCCACCCGCTTTGCCACCCAAGCGCAGCACGCCGCGCGGCTGGGCCTGCCGCTGGTGGCCACCACCCTGCCGGTGATGCATCACGGCGGGCGGCGGCGCTTGGCCGATGTGGTGACCGCCATCCGGCAGGGGTGTCGTGTCGATAGCCTCGGCGCGGGGGCACAGACCAATGGCGAACGGCGACTGCGCAGTGCGGAGGAAATGCGCAGCCTGTTTGCCGGACATGAGGCGGCATTGAAGCGCACAGACTGGCTGATGCAGCGCTGTACTTTCTCGCTGGATGAGCTGCGCTATGAATACCCTAGCGAGGTGGCACAGGGGGAAACGCCCACAGACCGGCTGCATCGGCTGGCTTACGAAGGCCTGCGCTGGCGCTACCCGCATGGCGCACCAGAGAAAGTGCGCGGCATGCTGGAACATGAGCTCGCCCTGATCGGCAAGCTCAAATACGAGCCATATTTCCTGACCGTGCGCGATGTGGTGCATTTTGCCCGCAGCCGCGAAATCCTCTGTCAAGGGCGGGGAAGTGCCGCAAATTCAGTGGTTTGTTTCTGTCTTGGGGTGACGTCTGTGTCGCCCGAAATTGGCACCATGGTGTTTGAGCGCTTTGTCAGTGAGGCGCGTGATGAGCCGCCTGACATTGATGTCGACTTTGAACATGAACGCCGCGAAGAGGTGATCCAACACATCTACGAACGTTACGGACGCCACCGCGCGGGGCTGTGCGCCACCGTGGTGCATTACCGCGGCAAACGCGCGATCCGGGAGGTCGGGCGGGCCATGGGGCTGACCGAAGATACCATCTCCGCATTGTCCTCCCAGCTTTGGGGATTCTTCTCCACCGATGCGGTGCAAGATGCACGGATGCGCGAGATTGGCCTTGATCCCAATGACCGGCGGCTGGCACAGACCATGGCACTGGTGCAGGAGATCATCGGCTTCCCGCGCCATCTGTCCCAGCACGTCGGTGGCTTCATCATGACCGAGGGACGGCTCGATGAACTGGTGCCGATTGAGAACGCCAGCATGGAGGACCGCACGGTCATTTGCTGGGACAAAGATGACATTGAGAGCCTTGGGATTTTGAAGGTCGATGTGTTGAGCCTTGGCATGCTGACCTGCATCCGCAAAGGCTTTGACATGCTCAGGCGCCATCACGGGATGGACTTGGCGTTATCGACGATTCCCCCAGAGGATTCAGCGGTTTATGACATGCTATGTAAGGCGGACAGCATCGGGGTGTTTCAGGTCGAAAGCCGGGCGCAGATGAACTTTCTGCCGCGTATGAAGCCGCGCAATTTCTATGATCTGGTGATCGAAGTGGCGATCATCCGACCGGGGCCGATTCAGGGCGACATGGTGCATCCCTACATCCGGCGCCGCAATGGCGAAGAGAGTGTGACCTTCCCCTCTGACGCTTTGGGCGAGGTACTGGGCAAGACCTTGGGCGTGCCGCTGTTTCAGGAACAGGCGATGCAGATCGCCATCATCGGCGCCGGGTTCACGCCGGAGGAAGCGGACCGGCTCCGGCGCTCTTTGGCGACTTTCAAAAAACACGGCAATGTCAGCGAGTTCCGCGAGCGCTTCATGCGCGGGATGAAGAAAAACGGCTATGAGGAAGACTTCGCCGCACGCTGTTTTTCGCAGATTGAGGGCTTTGGCTCTTATGGGTTTCCCGAGAGCCACGCGGCCTCTTTTGCGCTGTTGGTCTATGCCTCGGCCTGGATCAAATGCCACCATCCCGGCATCTTTGCCTGTGCGCTTCTGAATAGCCAGCCAATGGGATTTTACGCGCCTGCTCAAATTGTTAGGGACGCGCGTGAGCATGGCGTCGAGGTCCGCCCGGTGGATATCAATGAGAGCTTTTGGGACAATGTGATGGAGCCGGATGGGCGGGGCGGATTGGCGCTGCGCTTGGGCTTCAGGCAGGTGCGGCGGCTGCGCGAAGAAGACGCGAGCTGGATCACCGCAGCGCGCGGCAATGGCTATCAAACGATCGAGGATGTCTGGCGTCGGGCGGGCATCGATCCGCATGTGTTGACCCGGTTGGCGGAGGCGGATGCCTTTGCCTCCTTGGGGCTGAAACGGCGGGACGCATTGTGGGAGGCCAAGGCGATCAAATCGGACAAACCATTGCCCTTGTTTGCAGGGGATATGGACGGCGAAGGCATTCTGGAGCCTGCGGCGATCTTGCCGGAGATGTCGATGGGCGAACAGGTGGTGGAGGACTATGTGGCGATGCGTCTGACCCTGCGCAAACACCCGATGGCGCTCTTGCGGCACATCCTGACGCCGGGGGAGCCGAACCAGGCGTTAACAGAGTAAAATTAGCCGCAAATCCACGTCGGTATTACGTCGGTATCACGACTGTTTCGCGGAGGTGCGGGACGCAACAGATGCGCGTTAACGCACCGTCCTATGTGTTGCGCAGGCGCTCCGCCATGTCGCGGGCATACTCCGGCTCCCGCGTCCAACCGCAGGCCACTTCCCACGCTAGATGAGCGCGTGTCTCAGCCCCAGAAGTGGGCGCATGTGACGCAGTGTCAAACAACGGCAAATCCACGCGACATTCATCCCAGTCAAGAAGCGCGAAGCGGCTGTCCTCAAGTTGCAACACATTGCCTGGCGCGAGGTCGCCATGCACAACGCAGGTGGCCGCGTCGGACACCGCCCGCCAAGCCGCGCGACACAACGCGACCACATCCGGCGGCATCTTTGCCAAATCGACATCGCCACCGCGATCTTGAGCAAGTAACGTGGTTGAGGAGAGGAACCCAGGCCGTTGCCACCAGCCTCGCGTCTGCGTGTGAAAGTCCGCGAGCAGAGTCGCCACATCTACAAGACCTTCCGGCGAAACGGGTTCCCCCTCAACAAAGGCTTCACAGGTCCAGCCAGCGTCGGCGAATAGACCGTTTTTACTCCGCAACATCTCTGGCACCACAAACCCACAGCGTCGCACCACGTCCTGAACAGGCGTGAGCCACGCCAAAGCCGCTTCGCTGCGAGTGGTGGATTTGAACACCACGTCTTGCGGCAACCCACGGGTGCGCCAAGCTTGATTGCGGTGGCCACCTGCAAGTGGCTCCAACGGAGCCTGCACATCCCAAAGCGCAATCGGCGGCTGTGTCATCACACTCCCCCTTAAGGCACCTCACAGGTGTAGAGGCGCACCTTCAATCCACCATGCGCCACCGGGGCAAATGGGGTCTCAAGCGGCAAGCCTGTGGCTTTGGCAAGCCCAGCATCCGTTGTGATTATGCCCAGCTGCCAACCGGAGAACCGGGCGGAGAGCGCCTTGCCAAAGCTGGCGTGCAGGGCAAACAGGCCCTTCTTATCGCCGATACGCGCGCCATAGGGTGGGTTCACAATCACAATGCCGGGCGGGCCGTCTGGCGGGGTGATCTCGCCTGCGCTCTTTTGTTCAAAACCACAAAGCTCAGACACGCCAGCCCGGTCCGCGTTTTCGGTTGCCATACGGATGGCGCCGCCGTCTTTGTCGGAGCCAAAGAAGCGCGCGCCTGCCGTTTGCGTATCTGCGACCTTCAGCGCGGCAAAGGCCTCAGCATCAAAAGTGACCATCTGTTCAAAAGCAAAGCTGCGGGAGCGTCCGGGCAGCAGGCCAGCGGCGATCTCGGCGGCCTCGATCACAAAGGTGCCGGAACCGCACATCGGATCATAGACCGTCTGACTGCCGTCAAACCCCATCTGGCGCAGGAACATCGCCGCCATGTTCTCCCGCATCGGCGCTTTGGCCACGGCCGCCTTGTGGCCACGTTTGTGCAAGCTTTCGCCGGAAGTATCCAACGACAAGGTCACCATGTTGTTGTCGATGCGCACCTTCAGCACGACCTCGGCCTCCGCCGACAAAGGCATGCCGAGCGCCGTGACCAGGCCTTTTTCAATACGTTCCCTGGCGGCCCCCGCGTGGTAGATTTTCGACTTCTGCGTCGCCACTTCGACTTTCACCGGCACATCCGGGCGCAGATACTGCGACCAAGGCATTTCACCAATCTGCCGTTCCAGCTGCTTCAAGTGCAAACATTGGAAATTGTCGACCCGCGCCAAAACCCGCGCCGCGCCGCGCAGAGTCAGGTTGGCACGCCAGACATCCTGCCAATTGCCGCGAAAGCGCACGCCGCCGGGCATCATCTTGGGCTTCTTGAACCCAGCCTCAGTGATCTCTGCCGCCAGAGGCTTTTCCAAACCCGGCGCGGTGACCACAAAAATCTCAAACTTGCGCATATCGCTCTCCATACCAAAGCGATCTGTCGCCTCAGGCTTCTCATTCCCTAAATATCCCGGGGGAGACCTTGCGCAAGGCGCAAGTGAGGGGGCTGGCCCCCTCGCCCCTGTTTAAGGATGCCCAAACAGCGGCTCTGCCGCCGCCGCCAAGCGCAAGAGCCGCTCTTCCGAACCGCCCTGCCCCAGCATCATCAACCCACAGCTCGGCACGCCGGTTGGCAAAGTGATTGCCGCAGAGCCCATCAGGTTGCCAATGCGTGTGTTGCGCAGGGCCAAGAGGTTTTCGGTCACGTAGTATTCTTGGTCATTCATCAACCGCTCAATGTTGGGCGGCAGGATCGGCGCGGTGGGCAGCAGCACCGCGTCATACCCGGCAATCCGCGCATTCCAGGTGGCGCGATGGGCATCAAGCTTATGCCAGGCGGCGACATAGTCCGGGCCGCTGAAGGCTGCGCCGGAACGGAAACGTTCCAGAATTTGCGCGAACATCTTGTCCGGCGCGGCCTCGATCACCTCTTTCCACTCGCCATAGGCTTCTGCGGTAAACAGCGGCGCAGAAAGCGCCATCGCCTCAGCAATCTCTTCGGCCTTCAGGAACTCGAGCTCAACACCCGCTTCGCGGAGGCGGTGCAGGGTGCGTTCAAATCCCGCGAGCGGTGCTTCGCGGACCTGATCCAGCGCCACGGTTTCGAGCACCGCCATCCGGGTGCCTTCCAGCGATGCGCCGCGCAGATCCGGCGCCGGTTTGCCTTCCAGAATGCCCAAGAGCAGCGCCGCATCTTCCACGGTACGGGTCAGCGGCCCAACGGTGTCAAACTTGCGGCACAGCGGCACGGTGCCGTCACACGACACACGCCCAGCGGTGGTTTTGAGCCCCACCAGATCGTTCCACGCGGCGGGGATGCGCACCGAGCCACCGGTGTCAGAGCCAATGCCCGCCGCCGCCAATCCAAAAGCCACCGACGCCGCTGCGCCAGAGGAGGAGCCCCCCGGCACCGCTCCCGGATCATTCACACAGGGCGGCGTTGCGGTGATCGGGTTGAGGCCAATGCCGGAAAACGCCAGCTCGCTCATATGGGTTTTGCCCAGACAGATCAGGCCAGCGGCGGCGGCATTGCGCAGCACTTCGGCGTCATGGGTCGGCACGCGGTCTTTGAGCAAAGCGGACCCGGCCTCGGTGGCCACACCCGCCGTGTCAAACAAGTCCTTCCAACTGATCGGCACGCCATCAAGCGGCGATAGGCGCTGCCCCACGCGGGCGCGCTCGGCGGCGGCTTCCGCCTCAGCCAAGGCGCGTTCTGTGGTCACTTGGGAATAAATCCGATCACGCGCGTCATGACCGTCAATTGCGCCCAGAAAGGCTTGGGTCAGCGCCACAGGATCAATCGCCCCGCTCTCAATACCCCGCCCTAGGTCCGCTGCGCTTTTCTCCAGCCAATCCAACATCATGCTCTCCGAATTTTAGGTTAGGGTGACGGTAGCGGCGCAATCGCGCATGGACAATCCCGAAGCGACCCCCATATTGGCCCCATGACATTTGACAGCGACATTCTGATTGCCGGTGGCGGGTTGAACGGCCCTGCTTTGGCTCTCGCGCTGGCGCAGGCCGGCTTTGACGTCACCGTGGTGGACGCGCGCCCCGCGCCCGAACGCGCAGGCAGCAACTTTGACGGGCGCGGCTATGCGCTGGCATTGGCCTCCAAGCGGTTGCTGGCGGCGATTGGCGTCTGGGACAAGGTGGCGGAGCAGTCCGAACCGATGCGGGACATCAAAGTCAGCGATGGCCGCGCCGGCGAAGGGCCGGCACCGTTTTTCCTGCATTTTGACCACACCGAGATCGAAGAAGGCCCAATGGGTTTCATGCTAGAGGACCGGTTCCTGTACCGTGCCTTTCTGGAGGCCATGGACGCGGAGCCGCGTATCACCTTGATTTCGGGCACCTCGGTCACGGATCAGGCTGTGGACACCTCCGGCGTCACCGCGACCTTTAATGACGGCCGTACACACCGCGCCAAACTGCTGGTCGGCTGTGACGGGCGGCAAACCGGGGTAGGCAAGCGCGCGGGGATCAAACGTACCGGCTGGGGCTACGGCCAAACGGCTTTGGTCTGCGCCATCAAGCATGAGCTGCCCCACAACGGCGTGGCACATCAGTTTTTCATGCCGCCGGGACCGCTGGCGATCTTGCCGCTGCCGGGCAACATGTGCTCGATTGTCTGGTCCGAAACCGATGAAAACGCGGCGGCGATCCATGCGCTATCCGATGAAGACTACATGGCCGTGCTGCGCCCGCGCTTTGGCGATTTTCTAGGCGAGATCGAGCTCACCGGCAACCGCTTCACCTACCCTTTGAGCTTGTCGGTGGCCAATGAGTTCATCGCAAACCGCGTGGCCCTGGTGGGCGATGCGGCCCATGGCATGCATCCCATTGCCGGGCAGGGCCTCAACGCCGGCTTGCGCGACGTGGCGGCGCTGGCACAGATTCTGACAGAGGCGCAGCAACGCGGCGAAGACTTTGCCTCAGAGCTGGTGTTGGCGCGCTATCAGGAATGGCGGCGGTTTGATACGGCCACATTGGTGGCGGCGACAGATCTGACCAACAAGCTGTTTTCCAACGACAACCCCTTGCTGCGCGCGACGCGCGATGTGGGCATGGGGCTGGTGGGCGCAATGCCCGGCCTGCGCCGAGCCTTTATGCGTGAAGCGGCTGGATTGAATGGCGAATTACCCAAGCTGATGCGCTAAGGCGCTTTCTCATTCTTCAAATATCCCGGGGGTGACTTGGCGCAGCCAAGAGGGGGCTGGCCCCCTCCCCCGCCACAATCAATCCAGCACGCGGGCTTCGTCAATCAACATGACCGGAATGCCCTCGCGGATCGGAAACGCCAGATTGGCAGCTTTGGACACCAGCTCCTGACGCGCGGCATCATATTCCAGACGCGTGCGTGTCTGCGGGCAGATCAGCGCCTCCAACATACGGCGGTCAAACTCCGGGCCAGGGGGGGTATGGGCGTTCATTGCATCAAGTCCTCTCCAGCACCGCCGCGCAGTGCAAATTCCAATAAGGTCACAAGGGTTTCCCGACGTGTGGACAAAGACGGCGCCTCCAGCAAGGCCTGCTTGTCCTCCGCCGTAAATTCCAACAGCATCGACAGCGAGTTGATCAACAACTCGTCATCCGCGTCTTTGAGCGTGTCCCAGTCTGTCGACAGGTCGAGCTGCTCAAAATAGCGTTTGAGAAGGTCCATAAAGGCCGGACGTTGAAAGCCCGTGTCGTGCTCCGTGGGGCCGAGGTCACGGGCAAAGCCGTCCCAGCTCACCTTGCAACGGCGGTAGGGCGTGAACCCGTCGATTTCTTCCATAACGCGGAACCGTGACACGCCGGTCAACGTGATCAAGTAGCGATTGTCGTCGGTTTCCGAAAACTGGGTGATTCGGCCCACACAGCCGATGGTGTGCAGACCGTTGTCGTCACGGCCGGGCACTTCGTTGGGTTGCACCATGCCAATCAACCGCTCGCTGGTCTTGAGCGCGTCGTCCAACATAGCGAGGTAACGCGGTTCAAAAATGTGCAGTGGCAGGCGGGACCGGGGCAACAACAGCGCCCCGGGCAAGGGAAACACAGACAGTGTCTCCGGCAGGTCAGCGGCTTTGATCATGGCGGCCAGCCTACTCCGGTTTCTCGCATCCGCAAAGCGGGATCAGGCAAAGATCATCGAGCTGAGCTTGCGACGGCCATTCAGCACCACCGGATCATTGGGCTTGAGCGCCTCAAAGATGGTGAACAGCTGCGCTTTGGCGGCGCCGTCGTTCCATTCGCGATCGCGGCGGAAGAGCTCCAGAAGCTCGCTTACGGCTTCCTCGACTTGATCCGCACCGTGCAGCGCCTGTGCCAGATCCAAACGCGCCTGATGATTGTCCGGGTCCGCGTCCACAGCGGCGCGCAGTTCGGCCACCGGACCGGCATTTTCCGCCTGGCGGGCCAGTTCGATCTGGGCACGTACGGCTTCGATTTCGGCAGCGGCGGAGATCGTGTCCGGCACACCATTGATCACGGCTTCAGCCTGATCCACCTGCTCCAGAGCGAGGTAAGACCGCGCCAAGCCAGCAAAGGCCTCGGCATTCTCCGGGTCCTGCTCGGCAATCGCTGCGAAGGTCTCTGCCGCAGAAGCCGCATCGCCTTCAGCCAACATTTCTTCGGCGGCGGCCAGCGCATCCGCCAGACCGCCATCCGGCACCTGTCCACCGGCCGCTTCAACCACACGCGCCACAAAGGCTTCAATTTCGCTGCCCGGCAGCGCGCCTTGGAAGCCGTCCACCGGCTGGCCCTGCCAGAAGGCATAGACGGTTGGGATCGACTGCACGCGCATTTGGCCGGCAATCATCTGGTTTTCGTCGACATTGACCTTGGCCATTTTCACCGCGCCACCGGCGGCGGTGACGGCGGCCTCAAGGGCCGGGCCAAGGGTTTTGCACGGGCCACACCAGGGCGCCCAGAAGTCCACGATAACCGGCACAGTCATGGAGGCATCCACAACCTCGGCCATGAAAGTGGCCTCAGACACGTCCTTGATCAAATCATCTGCTGCGGGCGCAGCTGGGGCGCCTCCGCCAAGAATATCCATCATCTTTGTTCTCCGTCTGGAACTTGCCCCCTATATGGAGGGGAGCGCAGCAGAAACCAAGAGAGGAGTTGGCCAGATATGGCAGCAAAATGGGACATATTTGGACTCTTGGAGCGTATGATGGCGATGGACGATGCAGCCTGGGCAAGGCATGCGAACCCGCTTAGCGTCTATTCACGAATATCGATCTTACCGCTTATGACGCTGGCGGTGTATTCCCGCATTTGGCTTGGATGGGGGGCGTTGCTGCCTGTGGCGCTCGTGGTTTTGTGGACCTGGTGGAACCCGCGTGCTTTTGCGCCGCCAAGGTCCACCAACAGTTGGGCAGCGCATTGCACCTTTGGCGAAAGGGTATTTCTCAACCGCAAGGCTGTCCCTATTCCCGATCATCACAGGCGGTGGGCCATTGCACTTGGCGTGGTTTCAGGCGTCGGTATGGCCCCTTGGATCTGGGGGCTTTGGCAGCTTGATCTTGGTATGACGCTGTTTGGGCTGAGCCTGATGATTGGCGGCAAACTGTGGTTTGTCGACCGGATGGTCTGGCTCTACCAAGATATGAAAGACGCCCACCCCGACTACGCGGTGTGGGCGCGGTAAGCCGTCTTAAAGATCAAACGTTGCAAACACCGGTGCGTGGTCAGAAGGTTTCTCCCAGCCACGGGCGTCACGCAGCACGCGGCTGGCGTGGCCAGCGTTGGAGATGTCTCCGGTGGCCCAGATGTGATCAAGGCGGCGACCTTTGTCGGCGGCATCCCAATCGCGGGCACGGTAGGACCACCAGCTGTAGAAATTGCCTTCAGGGATGTCTTGACGGGTGATGTCGACCCAGCCACCAGCGTCTTGGGTTTCGGCCAGCTTCTCCACCTCGATGGGCGTGTGGCTGACCACCTTCAGAAGCTTCTTGTGATCCCAAACGTCATCTTCGCGCGGCGCAATGTTGAGATCGCCCACCATGATCGATTTCTTGAGCTGTTCCTTGCGGAACCAGTCGCGCATGTCTGCGAGGTAGTCGAGCTTCTGGCCAAACTTCTCGTTTTTCTCGCGGTCAGGTACATCGCCGCCGGCAGGCACATAGAAGTTGTGCACGGTCACGCCGTTTTCCAGCGTGCCGGCGATGTGGCGCGCGTGACCGAGGTCGGCAAAATCTTCACTACCCGCTTCCACCATTGGAATTTTGGAGAAGATCGCCACACCATTGTAGCCCTTTTGGCCGCGTGCCACCATGTGGGTGTAGCCCAGTTCGGCAAAGGCCTCGGTTGGGATTTTGTCCACCGGGCTTTTGCATTCCTGCAGGCAGAGCACGTCCGGCGCTTCTTCCTGCATGAGCTTGAGCACAATTGGCTCGCGCAGGCGCACCGAGTTGATGTTCCAGGTGGCAAGGGTGAAAGACATGTGGCGCGCTCCCGTTTTGTTCTCCTCGCGACCCTAGCCATGTGGGCGCAGAGTGCCAATGCGAAATCCTGCGCATTTGGGGGAATGTGAAAGAGAAGAGAAAAAAGCGCCCGAGCCGGAGCTCGGGCCAGTCCAACAGGGAGGTTCATGTCATTACCCGGACATGGGCGGGAACTCTTAGGTCACTTGTAAATGATGTGTCTCAGATATTGCTTTGATCCACATCAACGTAACATATTTAGTATCTCCGCGCCTGATCCAAAGAGCGGCGCAGAGAAATCGGCAAGATTATGCCACCAAGCGGTAGCCACCGGACTCGGTGATCAGCAGGCGGGCGTTAGAGGGATCGGGCTCGATCTTCTGGCGCAGGCGGTAGATGTGGGTCTCCAGCGTGTGGGTGGTGACACCAGCGTTATACCCCCAGACTTCGTGGAGCAGCACATCGCGGGCCACAACACCTTCGGTAGCGCGATAGAGAAACTTCAGGATGTTTGTCTCTTTTTCGGTCAGCCGGACTTTGCTCTCATCCTCGCGGATCAGGAGTTTCATAGATGGCTTGAAGGTATATGGCCCAAGCTGGAACACCGCGTCCTCGGATTGCTCATGTTGGCGCAGTTGCGCACGAATCCGCGCAAGCAAGACGGGAAACTTAAAGGGCTTGGTCACGTAATCATTGGCGCCCGAATCGAGGCCCAGGATCGTATCCGCGTCGCTGTCATGGCCGGTCAGCATTAGGATTGGGCTTTTTACACCTTGTTTGCGCATCAGGCGGCACAGCTCACGGCCATCGGTGTCCGGCAGGCCCACATCCAGAATGATGATGTCATAGAGACTCTCTTTGACGCGGCCCATGGCCTCGGCACCGTTGCCAGCTTCAAACACGTCGAAATCCTCGGTCATCACAAGCTGCTCTGAGAGCGCCTCGCGCAGATCTTCGTCGTCATCTACCAGCAGGATCTTTTTCAACTGTGCCATCTACATCTCTCCGTAATGCGTTGCTTGCTAGCCATGTGAGGAGACCTCACGAACAAGACAAGAATTGCTGCAATCTACTCACGCCCTCGTGTTTCAGCAGCACCAAATGTTTCATATTGCTGCAGAAGAGGCTACATGGGATTGGCTGAAGACTGAGGTTCCCATGAGTTTTGCCCCTGACATTATCGAGCGATTGGCCCGCGCGCGGGCGGATTTGCGTATGGGTGTGCCCATTGTGCTGACAGGCGACAGCACACCCTTGTTGGTGCTGGCGGCGGAAACTCTGACAGCAGAGCGATTGGCGGATGTGCGGGCTGTCGGTGCAGCGCCGGACCTGACGTTGACCGCGCGGCGGGCTGAGACGCTGAAGGCGCGGGCCTATGATGGCGATATTGCGCGGGTGGCATTGCCTGCGGAGGCGGACCTGCGCTGGATCAAAGGCATTGTCAGCCCGGAAGATGATCTGAAAACGCCCATGAAAGGCCCGCTAGCCACCGCGCGCACTGGGGATGCGGCGTTGCATCGTGCGGCGGTGAAGCTGGTAAAATCGGCGCAGCTGTTGCCCGCGGCGCTGACCTTGGAATTGAGCGCAGCAGGTGATTTTGCCTTGGAGCACGGACTGACGGTGATACCGTCCGCTTTGGCGGCACCACATTTGGCGGCCACCAGCCCTCTGCATCCGGTGGTGCATGCGCGCCTGCCCATGGCGGCGGCAGAGGCCGGACGACTGCATATCTTCCGTCCTGAAGACGGCGGCGCAGAGCACTACGCGATTGAAATTGGTCGGCCAGACCGGAATGCGCCCGTGCTGGCCCGGCTGCATTCGGCCTGTTTCACCGGGGATGTGCTGGGCAGTCTGAAATGCGACTGTGGTCCGCAATTGCACGCAGCCCTTGGGCATATGGGGACCGAAGGCAACGGCGTGTTGCTGTACCTTAACCAAGAAGGGCGCGGCATAGGCCTCGCCAACAAGATGCGGGCGTATTCGCTGCAAGATCAGGGGTTTGACACGGTGGAGGCCAATCACCGTTTGGGCTTTGAAGATGATGAACGGGATTTTCGGATCGGCGCGAAGATCCTCCAAGAGATGGGGTTTTCTTCGGTGCGGCTGCTGACCAATAACCCGCGCAAGATTGCCATGATGGAAAACGCCGGGGTGGCAGTGGCGGAGCGGGTGGCGCTGAAAGTAGGCGAGAACGCCCATAACCAAGCGTACTTGGCGACGAAGGCGCAGAAGTCAGGACATATGCTGTGAGCCCAGATGATCTGGTTCTGACCCCGCGAGGGGTGCGCTTTATGGGACAGTATTTCCCCTGCAGCATAGGCAAGGGGGGCATCCGGCGCGACAAACGCGAGGGGGATGGCGCGACGCCGGTGGGCGTGCATCATATCACGGGCCTGCTCTACCGCGCCGACCGGCTTGCGCAGCCCGCGCCCTGGGCCATCGCCATTGGCAAGGATGACCTGTGGTCCGATGCCAGCGACGATCTGGACTACAACCAGATGGTGCGTGCGCCATATACGCCCAGCCATGAAAAACTGCGCAGGTCCGATCCGCTGTATGATTTGATCCTGCTCACCGACTGGAACTGGCCTCAGGCGCAGGCCAATAAAGGCTCGGCGATTTTCCTGCATCAATGGCGCAGACCGGGCTATCCAACGGAAGGCTGCATCGCTTTCCAACGCCAGCACTTGCATTGGATTGCCGCCCGGGCTGTGCCGGGCACACGGGTGATTGTAAAACCCGACTAGTAGGCGCGTGCGCCGAATATTGCAGAACCGACGCGCACATGGGTTGCACCAAGCGCCACGGCGCGTTCGTAGTCGCCACTCATGCCCATAGACAAACCGGCAAGACCATTGCGGGCGGCGAGCTTGGCAAGCAGGGCAAAATGCAACGATGGCTCTTCATCCACAGGTGGAATGCACATCAGGCCGACGACCGGCAGGTCCATCGCGCGGCAGTCAGCGACAAAGCTGTCCACATCCGCCAGAAGCACGCCGGATTTTTGCTCTTCTTCGCCAGTGTTCACCTGAATGAACAGCTCGGGGCAGGTGCCTTCTTCCTGTGCGAGGCGGGCCAGGGTTTTGGCAAGCTTGGGACGGTCTAGGGAATGGATGGCGCTGAACAGACCATGTGCCTGACGGGCCTTGTTGGTTTGTAGCGGCCCTAGGAGGTGCACTTCGGCATCAGTGTAGGTTTCGCGGAAGGCAGGCCATTTTCCCGCCGCTTCCTGCACCTGATTTTCCCCAAACAAACGATGCCCTTGCTGTAGAACCGCCTCGACCACGTCATCGGGCTGGCGCTTGCTGACCGCGATCAATTTGGTGTCGCCAGCGGGACGCCCCGCGGCGGTTTCAGCTTTGGCGATGCGGCTTTGAATTTCGGAGAGCGACATGGGCAGGCCTTCTGTTGATACGGCTCTGCAAAAAACATGATTTTGCGCAAAAAGAAAGGGGCAGGCTCCTAAGAGCCCGCCCCAAAAGACTTGATGTCGTTCAACTATTAGAAGTTGAATTTAACACCTGCGTCAGCAACGGTTGTACCGCTTTCGTCGGAGCCGATGCCGGCCGCCAGGGTAACGCCGCCACCCAGGGAGTGCGCGTAGCCGATACCGTAGGAAGTGTCGTTAGCTGCTGCGCCGCCGCCGGAAACGAAACCGGTGATGGTGCCTGCTGCGGACACGGAGTAGGAACCGGACAGACCCCACATCAGGTCGTCTGCGCTATCGTTGTCGCCGATCAGAGCTGCGTAGGAGAAGTCACCAAACGCGCCGTCTGCACCGATTGCCCACTGCTTACCAGCGGCAGTTGCGTCACCGTACATTGCGCCAACTTTGTGCGCGCCGAAGCTGTAGCCAGCGCCGATCTGCCAGTTGTCTTCCAGGTCAGAACCGTCCCAGTCGGTGCCGTCCAGAGTGTAGGAGATCGCACCGGTGAAGTCACCCGCGGTGTAACGTGCTTTGATGGTTTGCTGGCGAACACCAGTGTTGCCGAAGCCAGTCTTGTTGAAGCCAGCAAAGTTAGCTGCTTGATCCAGGAAACCGGTGTAGCCAACGCCGTAGCCGCCCCAGTTTACAACGTCGCCGGAGTCAAACACGTCAGACACGTGGCCAACGTCCAGACGGAAGCCGCCGGTGGATACTGCGAAGCCAGCTGCGCCTGCGCCGCCGGTGGAGCCTGCACCATTGGTGGAAGGAGCTGCGTCAACCAGTACGCCGCCCTGCTCTTCAACACCACGGGCGTAGCCATCGTCAGCCTGCCAGCGGATACGGCCTTCGAACTTAACGCCGGAGTCAGTTTCGGTCACACCGTTTACGGTCAGACGGAAGCGGTGATCAACGCGAGTTTCCTCGGCTGCACCTTCTTCGTATACGAGACCCAAACGGCCGGAGCCGGACCAAGTCAGTTCTGCTGCTGCCATGCCCGCGGTGGCGACCAGTGCAGTCGAAGCGAAGAGAATCTTTTTCATGATTTTTCCCTCGGATTTCCAATTCATGCGCCCAACCCGGAGAATCCCTGATTGGGTATGCCGTAGTCTCTCGCTCTTTTGAGGGTGTTTTGGCAAGCGCGGCGCGAAGGTTTAAGAGAAGATGACCAGACATGGTGCAGACATGTCACAGTCTGTTTTCCTGAGCAAAAAACAGCCGATGCATTAACCAATTCGCAGCCTCGGCACATTTCACTGCCGCGCAATCAGCCTCTCTATATGACACGCAAGACTCTTGCCGAATGCGCGGGCGTTGGCTAGGACGGGTACAAACCACGTCTTGAGGCAGTTTAATGGAACTTACCCGTCGCCCCGTCCTTCTGGCTGCACTGATCGCTGCGCTGGCTCTAAGCGCCTGCGGCAACAGGAACAAAAACCCGTCTGGCTTGTTGGCGGATGGACGCACCACGGAATACAGCCAACAGCGCGAAACGATTTGGGACGTTTTTGGACCGGACAACTCTGACGAAACCGTGCGCGTGAATAAGTACCTCTGGGCAGCATCCATGGAAGTGTTGGACTTTTTGCCAATTCAAACCGTGGATCCCTTTAGCGGTGTGATCTCCACCGGCTATGGCACGCCCCCAGGTGGTGGACGCTCCTATCGCGCCACAATCTACATTCGCGACTCATCTTTGGATGCGCGGTCCTTGAATGTGGCCTTGCAATCCAGCGGCGGCCGCGCGGTACCCGAAAGTACCGCTCGTGCGGTGGAAGATGCGATCCTCACCCGCGCCCGTCAAATTCGGATCGCCGACAAAAAGATCTGATCCGGTCAAACAGACAATGAAGAAAAAGCCGCGGCATTTGCCAGCGGCTTTTTTGTTAGCTACGCACAGCGCCAGCTGGCATATCGTAGAGCTGCTGTATCCACTCAAGTTGTTTTGGCAAGCAGCAGCTTTGCAAGTCATAGCGCGCGACCGCATAGGCGCGGGAGGCCTCAGCCATTTCTGCACGCATGGCGGGATCATCCAGCACCGTGCAGATTTCTTTGACCATTTGATCGCCTTCAAAGAACGGGAACAAACGGCCCGTTTCGCCATGCGCGATGACCTCTTTGACCGGCGCGGTGTCGCTGGCAATGATCGGTGCGCCAATCGACATAGCCTCCATCAGCGACCAGCTGAGGACAAAGGGGTATGTCAAATAGACATGTGCCCGGCTGATTTGCAGCATCGAGAGGAATTTGTCGTAGGGCACCTTTCCGAGGAAATGAACACGCTCCCAATTGGGGGTCGGAATCTTGCCACGCACCTCATCAATATAGATTTGCTTCCAGGTTTGCCCCTTGGGGGGGGGCGCGCCGTAGCTGACCTCATCACCGCCCACGATCAGCACACGGGCATTGGGACGCGCTTTTAGAAGGTCCGGCAACGCCCGCATAAAGACGTGGTATCCGCGGTAGGGCTCCAGGTTGCGATTCACAAAGGTGATGACCTCGTCATCCTGTGTCAAAACAGTGCCGTCTTCCAAGGTGAAGCTGGCCTGCGGGTTGGGGCGCACCACATTTGTATCGATGCCATCGTGAATGACGCTGATGAGGTCCTCATATTCTTCTGGAAACGTGCCGGCCTGAAATTGTGTTGGGCTGATACCAAGATCCATGGATTGGCGATGCATCATGTTGTTGAGGTTCTTCATCCGCAAACGAATGGAATCGGTTTCTCCGTTTTGCTTGGGAAACTCCGGATCAAACGGCGCGGCGGTTTCATCGAGTGCGTAATAGAGTTCGCAATACAGCCCAATGCGCGCTGTGGGCCAGAGGTCACGCAGGAACATCGGCTCCCCCCAGCCGGGATGGGCCACAATCACATCTGGTGTATAGCCTTCGCCATCCCGCATGTGACGCGCGGCGGCATAACAGGCCTCTGCACGCAGAACCTTTGTTTCAAAATCCACCAGCCAAGGGTGCAGCCCTTGCGCGGGTTTACGTTTGATTTGGTAGGGATAAAGCTCCACACCGTTCCACTTGCCACGCGCCTTGGCCCGCAGCGTCAGGCTGCGCACATCATGGCCACGCGCCGCCAGTTCAGGCGCCAGATGTTTAAACTGTCCAGGGAAGTTCTGGTGGATGAAGAGAATTTTCACGCCAATACCTGTCTCAAATAGTGCTGTTACAGGTGTATAGCGCGAAAATCGGCGACCGTAAGCCATGTGATAGGTCAAATTGCGGCGCTTGTGACTGGACCAAGACGCGCGGGCGGCCTATCACCTTGCCGGAACAATGCCACGCCCCGCGCTGGCAAAGACGCAGAATCAAAAAGGTGACACCCTATGTCGCGCTATAGCCCCGCAGAGATTGAAGCCCGCTGGCAAGAGGCCTGGGCCAAGACCGAGACCTTCAAAGCCGTTCGCGATGAGAGCAAACCCAAGTACTACGTGCTGGAGATGTTCCCCTACCCGTCCGGCAAGCTGCACATGGGCCACGTGCGCAACTACACCATGGGTGACGTGATCGCGCGTTACAAAATCTCCACCGGGCACAATGTGTTGCACCCGATGGGCTTTGACGCTTTTGGGATGCCTGCGGAAAACGCGGCGATGGCGTCGGGCGGCCACCCGAAAGATTGGACCTATTCCAACATCGACACGATGGTTGAACAGATGAAGCCCTTGGGGCTGTCGCTGGACTGGTCGCGCATGTTTGCCACCTGTGACGAGGACTATTACGGGCAGCAGCAGGCGTTGTTCCTTGATTTCCTTGAGAAAGGTCTCGTCTATCGCAAGAACGCCGTGGTGAACTGGGACCCGGTCGACATGACCGTACTGGCCAACGAGCAGGTGGAAAACGGCCGTGGCTGGCGCTCTGGCGCGCTGGTCGAGCGGCGCGAATTGACGCAGTGGTTCTTCAAGATTTCTGATTACTCCGACGAGTTGCTGACCGCGCTGGACGGGTTGGACAACTGGCCTGCGAAAGTGCGGGTGATGCAGGAAAACTGGATCGGCAAGTCGCGCGGGCTGGAGTTTGGCTTTGAGCGCACCGATGGCGGCGAAGACATCACAGTCTATACGACTCGTCCCGACACGCTGATGGGTGCGTCCTTTGTGGGCATTTCTCCGGATCATCCAATTGCCAAAGAATTGGAAGCGGCAAATCCTGAGGTCGCGGCCTTTGTGGCGGAGTGCCGCAAAGGTGGCACCACGGAAGAGGCCATCGAGACCGGTGAAAAGCTGGGTTATGACACCGGCATTCGTGTGAAGCATCCGCTGAACCCTGAGTGGGAGCTGCCGGTTTGGATCGCGAACTTCATTCTGATGGACTACGGTACCGGCGCGATTTTTGCCTGCCCTGCGCATGACCAGCGCGATTTGGATTTCTGCCGCAAGTATGACCTGCCGGTGGTCGACACTTTCTTCGCGCTTGGCGACGAGACACCGGTGGAAAACACCGCGTTTGTTCCAGGCAAAGAAGAAAAGGTGAAATGGCAAAACCATTTTGCCGGTCTGGATGAGGCCACAGGTCAGGAAGCCATCGATGTGACCATCGACTTTGCCGAAAAGGCCGGTTGGGGCAAAGGCGTGACCAACTTCCGTCTGCGCGACTGGGGCCTGAGCCGTCAACGCTATTGGGGTTGCCCGATTCCGGTGGTGCATTGTGAAGACTGCGGCGTGGTGCCGGAGAAGAAAGAGAACCTGCCAATTGCGCTGCCGTATGACGAAGACGGCAAGGCAATCGATTTCTCGGTGCCGGGTAACCCGCTCGACCGTCACCCAAGCTGGCGCGATTGTAAGTGCCCGAACTGTGGCGCGCCTGCGAAACGCGAAACCGACACCATGGACACCTTTGTGGACAGCTCCTGGTACTTCGCGCGCTTCACCGCGCCAAAGGCCGACACACCAACCGTGGCCGAAGATGCGGCTTATTGGATGAACGTCGATCAGTATATCGGCGGCATTGAGCACGCGATTCTGCACCTGCTCTACTCGCGCTTCTTTGCGCGGGCGATGCACATTTGTGGCCACCTGCCGGAAAGCGCAAAAGAGCCGTTTGATGCGTTGTTCACGCAGGGCATGGTAACTCATGCGATTTACAAAAACGCCGAGCGCACCGATGAGAACGGCCGCGCGATCTACCACTACCCCGCGGAAGTGGAAGAGCGTGACGGTGGTACGTTTGTGAAAGAGACTGGCGAGAAGGTAGAGGTCATTCCCTCTGCCAAGATGTCCAAGTCCAAAAACAATGTGGTCGATCCCGTCGACATCATCACCGCCTTTGGGGCCGATACCGCGCGGTGGTTTGTGCTGTCTGACAGCCCGCCCGAGCGCGATGTGGAGTGGACCGCCTCCGGTGCGGAAGCGGCTTACAAACACCTGACCCGCGTCTGGAACCTCTGCGACAAGATCGGCGAGATGGAAGACGGCGCCAAGGGGCAAGGTGACGACGAGTTGCTGCGTGAGACGCATAAGGCGATCCGTGACGTAACGCTGGGTGTGGAGAGCTTTGGCTTCAACGCCTCGATTGCGAAGCTCTATGCCTTCACCAACACTATCGCCAAGTCCAAGGCTGGCAAGGCGGCGAAGCGCGAAGCGATCATGACGCTGGCACAGTTGATGTCACCGATGACGCCGCACCTCGCGGAAGACATCTGGGCCCACCAAGGCGGCGAAGGCATGATCGTGAACGCGCCGTGGCCGAAAGCCGATGAGGCGATGCTGGTGGAAGCCAACGTGACTTTGCCGATCCAGATCAACGGGAAACGGCGCGGCGAGATCACCGTGGCCAAAGACTTGCCAAAAGAAGAGGTTGAAAAGCTGGCGCTGGCGCATGAAGCTGTTGTCCGAGCGCTGGATGGGGCCCAGCCCAAGAAGATGATTGTTGTCCCCGGTCGGATTGTGAATGTCGTCGTTTAACCGCCGTTTCTTTTTATTGTCTGCAGCCGCGTTGGGGGGCACCTCCCTCAGCGGCTGCGGATTTGAGCCTGTCTACGGCACAAATGGAGCGGCCTCGATGCTGCTCAACAATGTGCTCGTGGATGAGCCCAAAGCCAATGAAAGCTACCTGTTGGTGCGGGAGTTGGAGAACCGCCTGGGGCAACCGGGTGGTGCGCCGCAGTTTGGACTGTCCTTGGCGTTAAATCTGGACGAGCGCGGTGTAGGGCGGACGTCTGCCCAAGTGACCAACCGGTTTGATGTTATTGGCTCCGCGACCTACGCGCTGCGCGATATGGATAACAAAGAGGTGCTCACCACAGGTAAGGTGTCAAGCTTTACCAGCTATTCGGCAAGCGGCAGCACCGTGTCCGAGTTGGCAGCGAAGGATGATGCCTACGAACGGCTGATGGTGATTTTAGCAGATCGGATTGTGGTCGACTTGCAAGCCTACGCGGTGTCCGAGGCGGCATGAAGCTTTCTGCACGCGACGCCAATCGTTACTTCGGCAATCCGGAACCGGAGCGCACGGGCCTGTTGATCTACGGGCCGGATGCGATGCGCGTGGCACTTAAACGCCAAGAGCTGATTGCCGCTTTGATTGGCCCTCAAGGCGAAGAGGAAATGCGACTGACACGCATTCCCGGGGCGGAGTTGCGTAAAGACAAAGCTGCGGTGCTCGATGCCATCAAGGAAGTGAGCTTCTTCCCCGGACCACGTGTGGTGTTTGTCGAAGCGGCGACCGATGCCGGAGCGCCGGCGATTCTGAGCGCGCTCGAGGATTGGGCCGAGGGCGATGCGCAGATTGTGGTCACCGCCGGGCAGCTCAAAGCCAGCTCAAAGATGCGTAAGGCGTTTGAGACCCATCGCAACGCCTATGCGGTAGGGATCTACAACGATCCGCCCAGCCGCGAGGAGATTGAGACGGATTTGAAAGCGGCGGGGCTTGGCAATGTCGAGCATGAAGCCATGACCGACCTGTTCAATCTGGCACGCGAGTTGGATCCCGGCGATTTCCGACAGACCTGTGAAAAGCTGGCGCTCTATAAGTTCAAAGACGATCTACCGGTGACGTCTGAGGATGTGGCAGCCTGTGCGCCCGTGTCCACAGAAGCCGCGCTGGATGACATTCTAAACATCGTGGCAGAGGGCCGTGCACGGGAGATTGGCCCCGTATTGCGAAAGTTGGAAGCGCAGGGGGTGAACCCTGTGCTGCTGTTGATCTCCGCCACCCGGCATTTCCGGGCGCTCTATGGCGCAGCGGCGGACCCCGGTGGGGCGGCAGCGGGCATTGCCCGGATGCGCCCGCCAATCTTTGGGCCGCGCCGGGATCGTATGGTGCGGCAGGCGTCCAGTTGGGGCGCACCCAAGCTGGAGCAGGCGTTGACCGGCCTGACCGACACCGACTTGCAGCTGCGGTCCGCCGGACAGCGCGCGCCGGAGATGGCGCTAGTGGAGCGGCTGTTCTTGCGGCTGGCGATGCTGGGCCAGCGCGGACGGTAGAGCGCGACGAGGCGTCACGACGGCAGGAGACGCTTGTTTCACGAGAGATCGGCGGGCAGTCTCCTCTCAAAGAGCAGGGAGGATGCCATGTATGAAGTGATCGGAAGCCCCACCAGCCGCGCGTTCCGTGTGGTTTGGATGCTGGAAGAACTGGGCCAGCCTTACAAACTGTCTCCGGAAAAGCCGCATTCCGAGGTGGTGAGCGCGCTCAATCCGTCCGGCAAAATTCCCATCCTGAAAGACGGTGACGCGGCCATCATCGACAGCACCGCGATCCTGACCTATCTGGCGGACAAACATGGCAAACTGACCTACGCGGCTGGAAGTATTGAGCGGGCGCATCAGGACAGCTTCACACATCAAATCTTGGATGAGATCGAAGCCGCGCTATGGACCGCAAGCCGTCACAACTTCATCCTGCCCGACGAGCGCAAGGTGCCTGCGGTGAAAGAGACGCTGATGTGGGAATACAGCCGGGGCTTGAAGAACGTGCTGCGGCGTCGGCAAGGGACCTATTTGATGGGCGAAGATATGACCGTGCCGGATATCATCCTGACCCACTGCGCCACGTGGGCCAAGTTCGAAGGGTTCCCGACCGACAATGAAGAGCTCCTTGGTTACATCAAGGCCACGCGGGGACGTGAGGCGTTTCAGCGGCTGCTGCCGAAGAAAAAGTGAGGGGCCAGCCCCTCTTGGCCCGCGGCCAATTCACCCCGGGATATTTGGGGAATGAGAAAACTAAGAGGCGCGTGTCAGCCAGTTGGTGGCACCTAAACCGGCCCAGCGGCCAGTGGCGAGACAGGCGGTGAGGAGATAGCCGCCTGTGGGCGCCTCCCAATCCAGCATTTCGCCAACCGCAAAGGTGCCCGGATGATCCTTGAGCATGAGGTTTTGGTCTAGCGCATCGAGGCGTAGGCCGCCCGCAGTGCTGATCGCTTCATCCATCGGGCGTGGGCCTGTGTGGGTAACCGGCAAGGACTTAATGAGTGGGGCCAGATCCTCTGATAGCGGTTGCCCAAACTCCATCAGCAGAGCCTGTTTCGCGGGCGAGAGCTTGAGCGCTTTGCGCAGGAAGTTGGCGCGGCTCATTTTGCCTTTGGGGCGAGTCAGTCGGGCGCGAATGTCGTCCAAGCTCATGTCCGGCAAAAGGTCGAGCGTGAGCGTGGTCCCTTCGCGCATGGCGCGGGAGACAGCGTAGATGCCGCCGCCTTCGAGGCCCCGTTCAGAGATGACAAATTCTGCGCGTAGGGAGGTGTCGCCCGAAGAGAGCGTTACGTTTTTGATCGGCGTGCCGAAGTGGCGAGACATATGTGGGGACCAATCGACTTCAAAGCCCATGTTGGCAGGCTTGAAAGGCGCAAGCGGTGCCTTCAGCCACTCAGCCCAAGCGCCATCGGAGCCAAGCCGCGCCCAGCTGGCACCGCCGCAGGCCAGCACGCAGACCTTAGGGCAGATATCTTGTGGGCCGGTCGGTGTGTCAAACCGGTAACTGCCGCCAGTCCAGCGCCAGCGGGTGCGGATGTCGACGCCCTGCTCTGACAGCCGGGTCAACCACGCCCGCAGGAGCGGTGAGGCTTTCATGACTTTGGGAAACACCCGCCCAGAAGAGCCTGTGAACATTTCCTGCCCCAAGTCTTCGGCCCAGGTGGTGACATCCTTAGGGCCAAAGGCTTCCAGCATCGGGCGCAGGGTGGGGGCGGCCTCGTGATAGTGGCGCAGGAAGGCCTCAAACGGCTCATCTTTGGTCAGATTGAGGCCGGACTTGCCCGCCATCAGGAATTTGCGCGCCACGGAGGGCTTGGCTTCGACCACCACAACGGAATGGCCCGCCGCAGAGATCACGTCAGCAGCCATGAGGCCAGCGGGGCCAGCGCCTATGATCAGCGCGTCGGTCACGCGGTTGGCAGCGGGGTTTTGAGTTCCACCACACGCTGCGGATATGGAATGGTGATGCCTTCGTCTTTGAGCGCGTTCCAGATCAGGAAGAGCACATCAGAGGTGAATTTGTTGCGGCCATCATCGATGCCTTCGACCCAGAACTCCACGGCAAAATCCACGCCGTTGTCGCCAAAGCCGCGCAGCTCGCAATCTGGCGGGAACGGCTCTGACAGCACGCCGGGGTGTTTGGCCACCGCCGCCTCGATGATGCCCGGCACTTTGTTGATGTCGGTGTCATAGCTGACGGAGAATGGCGCCTCGTAGCGGTTGGCGGAGCCAGAATCAGAATAGTTCACCACACGCGTGGTGATGAAATCCTCGTTGGGCACCACAATCCAGCGGCCATCGTAGGTTTCCAGAATGGTGGCACGGGCGGTCATTTTAATGATGGTGCCCGCCTCGCCGCCGTCCAGTTCGACATAATCGCCGACAGTGGCCTGCCCTTCGAGCAGCAGGATCACACCGGAGATGAAGTTCGACGCAATCTTTTGCAGGCCAAAACCAAGGCCCACACCAATCACACCGGTGAGCACCGCGAGGGAGGTGAGGTTGATGCCCATGATGTTCATCACCAGAAGGAAAGCGACCCCAAAGATGCCAATTTCCAGGGTCTTGGCGATGAGCTCGCGCATGGCGGGGCGCATATCGTCCTGTTTCTTGATGAACTGGCTGGATTGCTCGTTGGACCAGCGGCCGAGCCAGAAGATCGCGCTCGCCACGACGACAAAACGGATCGCAAACAGCACGGAGAAAGAGAGGTTGCCCAGCGGCACTACTGTGGCATCCAGATAGGCCATGACCTCATCCAGAATGCCCAACGCGTAGAGGCCTGCGACGGGCACGAGGAGGTAGCGCCCCAGCACTTTCATCACCGGATCAGCGATGATCTCCTTGACCAGAATGCGTACAGCCAGGAACAGGAACACGCGTTTGCCAAAGGCAATCACCGCACCGGAGCCGAACAGCGACCGGGTGACGTTTTCGCCAATGCCGGTGAAGACATAGGCCAGAAGCGGCAGCAGCAGCGGCAGGAACTTCGACACGAAGCGGCGCGCGCGGGCGATGTAGCTGTCTTGCCCCTCTGGCGGCGTGAGCCAGCGGTTCAGCAGCGGGTGCAGCTTGCGACTGGCATAAAGCGCAGCAAGGTACGCCACCAGCAGCAGTCCAAATTGCGACCACGCGGCGGGGCTGAGCAGCCAGCTTTGGGCAATGCTCCAGAGGCGGTCGACGTGCCCGAGGGCTGAGTTAAGTAAGGCTGTGCCGTCCATGAGAGGTCCACTTGCTGAAATGGGCGCTTTAGGTATCCTCTTGCCTTGCGGGCTTTGGTAACTCAATCAAAAACGGGGGGAAAAACGTGGCAGATGCGGCATCAGACCCAGCCCAAGACCCGATTTGCCCGCTCTGTGGCCGCCCAATCCCTCCCGAGGCGCGCCAGTCCAAGCACCATCTGATCCCGCGATTGCGCGGGGGAAAAGGTGGGCCAACCGTGTTGCTGCATCAGATTTGCCACAATGAAATCCACGCCACACTGACGGAAACCGAGCTGGCGCAGGTCTACAACTCGATAGAGATGCTGCAAAGCCATCCCCGGCTGGCCAAGTTTATCACCTGGGTTGCTAAGCGCCCGCCGGGGTTTCACTCCAAAACGCCGGGCGGGCGACGAAAGCGCTGAGCGTCACAAACACATCTGCTTGATGCCGGAGGCGATCTCCGGTTTAGCGGCCAAGGTGTCCGCCGCGATCTCGCGCGCGACGGCAACGACCTCCTCTACAGGCACTATGCGCTCGATCAAACCGAAGGTCAGCGCGTCTTCTGCTGTGAATTTCTGCCCCCCCATCAACATGAGCTTGGCGCGTGCTGGCCCGACCAAAGCGGCGAGGCGGGCCGGATCAGACGGTTGTGGCAAGTAGCCGAGTTTCATGACCGGGTAGAAAAACTTGGCATGCGGTGCGGCAATGCGGATGTCACAGGCCAAGGCCAAGCCGTTGGCGCCCCCCGCCAACGTGCCATTCAGGGCCGCGATGGTCAGGCCGGGTAACGCGGCGACAGCGCCGGACAGGCGCTCCCAAACTGGGCTGGTGGCCAAGCCTGCGCGGGCTTCGTCCAGATCGGCGCCAGCGGAGAAAACTTTGCCGGTGCCAGTGAAAATCAGCGCGCGGGCGTCCTGGGCTGACTCGGCGATTTCGGCAAGCTCTGTGAGCATGGCTTCGGTCAGGGAATTGGCTTTATCCGGCCGGTTGATGGTCACCACCCAGAGGCCGTTTTTGTCTTTGGTCAGGTCAATCATATCTGTCTCACTTTGCGCAAAGGCCCGAATTTGGCGATGGGAGGCTGATTTTTGCCGACAATTATCAGCAAACAACCCTTTGGAATGTTTGATTTCCCTTGAAGTAAGGCGATCGTTGCAAGTCGTCTACCCCAAGCCGAAAAACCGGCTGGTTTGGCCCTTGACCCTGCCCCACCGAAGACCCAGTCTTAGGGGGAAGGCTTTGAAAAGGTAGATAAGTTGATGCAGATTTCAGCACCCCGCATTTTCACAACCACGGCTTTGGCCACGGTATTTTGCGCTCAGGCCGCCTGGGCCGATGTCTCCGCTGATGAGGTTTGGAGCAGTTGGCGCGACTCAATGACTGGCTTTGGCTACGAGATCACCGCAACCGAAAGCAACGAGGGCGACGTGCTGAGCGTGAATGATCTCGTGATGACTGTCGCGGTTCCTGAAGAGGACGTGACCGTGGCAATCGACATGGGCACCATGTCTTTTGAGAACGTAGGTGACGGCACCGTGCGCGTGCTTCTGCCAGAAAACGCGCCAATCAAGGTGAATGTGGTTGAAGACGATGAAAACGTCGAAATCTCCCTGACCATGAGCTCTGCCGACATGAACAACATCGTGTCTGGCACGGTTGACGCCATGGTCTATGACTATGCTGCCAGCAAGCTGGACCTCACCGTGGACAGCATCGTGGTGGACGGCGAGACCGTACCGGACATCGATATTGCCCTGACCATGGCCGATCTGGCTGGTCGCTCGCAGACCACGTTTGGCGACGTGATCAAGAGCGTCCAAACCGGCACCGTTGGCAATGTGAGCCTTGTGGCGAAGGGCACCGACCCGGATTCCGGTGACGCCTTTGACGTAAACTTCTCGGTCGCGGGCTTGAAACTGGACGGCACCGCCAGCGTGCCAACCGGCGAATACGGTGAGGACGTCGCGGCGTTCTTTGCGGACGGGTTTGATGTAGATGGCAGCTATGCGCTAGACGCCTCGACCTTCAGCATGAATGCCGTGGACGGCAATGACCCTGTAGCGATGTCCTACACTAGCGGCGCTGGCGTGGTGGGTGTCGAGATGAACAGCGACGTCATGTCTTATGACGGCACCATTTCCGATGTGGCCGTGAACATCTCCAGCAGCGAGTTCCCTCTGCCGATTGATGTGAACTTTGGTGAGATGGGCTATGGCTTCTCTGTGCCGCTGGCCGCCTCTGAAGAGCAGCAGGACTTTGGCTTGACCGTCAAACTGTTGGACCTGAGCGTGTCGGAGATGCTGTGGGGCATGTTCGACCCAGGTCAGGTGCTGCCGCGTGATCCGGCCAACCTGATCGTTGATGTAAGCGGTCTAGCCACAGTGGCGATGGACATCCTGACATTGGACGAAGACAGCCCTGAAATACCCGGTGAACTGAACTCTTTGAGCATCAACGACATTCAGCTGAACCTCGCGGGTGCAGCCGTCGAAGGTGCAGGCAGCTTCACTTTTGACAACACCGACTTGGAAAGCTTTGACGGCATGCCACGCCCAGAGGGCAGCCTCGACGTCAAGATTGCCGGCGTCAACGGGTTGATGGACAAGCTGGTCTCCATGGGGCTGTTGCCGGAAGAGCAGGCCATGGGCGCGCGCATGATGATGGGCATGTTCACACAGCCGGGTGATGGCGACGACACGCTGGTTTCCAAAATCGAAGTCAACGACAAAGGCCAAGTTCTGGCCAACGGACAGCGCCTGAAGTAAGCGCTTCCCATTAAAAACCATCAAGGCCGCGGGATTTTCCTGCGGCCTTTTTGCTTGGGCCGATACGTCGCGTTCATTCCTGCCGTGACCCACTGGACGTTGCGGCAAGCCCGTCCTAGTCTCGCGCTCAAATCAGCAAAAGGACCTGCGCCATGGCGACCGGCACGAACATCCGCACCTATTACGAAGGCTATTGGCATGACGGGGATATGTCGATCATCCGCGCCGCCGATCACGGCGCGTGGCTGGGCTCCAATGTGTTTGACGGGGCGCGGCTGGTGAATGGGCTCACGCCGGATTTGGACAAGCATTGTGCGCGGACCAATCGCTCTGCCGAGGCATTGATGCTCACGCCAACGGTTTCCACCGAGGATATGGTTGAAATTGTAAAAGAGGGTTTGAAAGCCTATGCGCCAGGCGCGGCGGTCTACATCCGTCCGATGTATTGGGGACTGGACGGCGACGCGACCGCGATTGTGCCCAGCGCGGACACCACTGGCTTTGCGGTCTGTCTTGAGGAAATTCCGATGGCGTCGCCGGATGCGGCCGTGTCTCTGTGTAAAACCCAGTTCCGCCGCCCGGTTCTGGAAAGTGCCGTAGTGAATGCCAAGGCAGGCTGCCTCTATCCCAACAACGCGCGTATGTTGCGCGAGGCCCGCGCCAAAGGGTTCAACAACACGCTGACCTGTGACGCGATGGGCAATGTGGCGGAAACCGCCACCGCCAATGTGTTCATGGTACGCGATGGCGAAGTGTTCACGCCAATCCCAAATGGCACCTTCCTGGCCGGGATCACCCGCGCGCGGCACATCGAAAACCTGCGTGCGGACGGTGTGACCGTGCATGAAACCATTCTGGGCTACGGCGACTTTGAAGAGGCGGACGAGGTGTTCTTGTCCGGCAATATGAACAAGGTCACGCCGGTGAAAGCTTTTGAGGAGCGCCAGTATCAGATTGGCCCCGTCACGCGCCGCGTGCGCGAGATGTATTGGGACTGGGCTGCGACCACCGCATAACGCGACAGAAAGAAACATTGCGCGCCAAGACGCTAACCGTCATGATCGCGGAAACGGAGGGGCCTTATGCGCAAGTTTCTTGTGGTGCTGGATGACAGCCGAGAATGTCTGAATGCCATGCGGTTTGCAGCGATGCGGGCCGCCCGCACAGGTGGCGGTGTCAAAATTCTGTCGATCATTCCACCGGAGGAGTTCAACCATTGGATCGGCGTCAGCGATCTGATGCGCGAAGAAACGCGGGAGCGGATCGAAGTGCATTATGAGGTCTTTGCCAAGTGGATGCGGGATCGTCAGGGGGTTGATCCAGAGCTGAAGATCCGTGAGGGCGAAGCGGTAAATGAGATCCTGGCGGAAATCAAAGAAGACCAAGAGATCGGCGTTTTGGTGCTGGGTGCTGGCAATGACCGCAAGGGACCTGGTCCATTGGTATCTCAGCTGTCCCGCAACTCAGGCAGCCTTCCGGTGCCGATCACAGTGGTGCCCGGCGATTTGACAAAAGAGCAGCTGGAAGCTGTGACCTGACAGCTCGCCCAATCAAACCTCAGTTTAGAATGAATCTAAACCTTGACTAATGCCATGCGCAGGCGCATATCAATTCCCGATAGGAAAGGTCTGCCAATGTTCATTCAAACAGAATCCACACCAAACCCCGCCACGTTGAAGTTTCTGCCCGGCCAGACCGTGCTAGAAGTTGGCACAGCCGATTTCCCAACAGCAGACGGCGCGTCCGCGTCTCCTTTGGCGACTCGCATCTTTGCGGTGAACGGTGTGGCTGGCGTGTTCTTTGGCAATGACTTTGTCACTGTGACCAAAGCGGATGGCATTGAGTGGGACCACATCAAACCATCCATTCTTGGCGCGATCATGGAGCATTTCCAGTCTGGTCAGCCTGTGATGTCCGGAGAAGCTGCGGCGCCTTCCGGCCATGCGGAGCACACTGGCGAAGACGGTGAGATCGTCGGCCAGATCAAAGAGCTTCTGGACACCCGTGTACGTCCAGCTGTGGCACAGGATGGTGGCGACATCACCTTCCATGGCTTTGATCGCGGCGTCGTGTATCTACACATGCAGGGCGCTTGCGCCGGTTGCCCCTCCTCCACGCTGACCCTGAAAATGGGCATCGAAAACTTGCTGCGTCACTACATCCCGGAAGTGACCGAAGTGCGCCCTGTTGCGGTGTAAGCCAAGGGCATGACCAAACCACTGGTTCTCAGCTTTGATACATCGGCCGCGCATGTCGCGGCCGCTTTGCTTTGCGGGGATGATATCATCGCCCACAAGGTCGAGGAGATGAAACGCGGGCAGGCAGAGCGGCTGATGCCGCTTGTGCAGGAGGTGCTTGCCGAGGGGCGCAAGAGCTTTGCCGATCTGGATGCGATTGGTGTGGGTGTTGGGCCGGGCAACTTTACCGGCATTCGGATTTCGGTCTCTGCCGCGCGCGGGCTGGCGCTGGGACTGGGCATTCCGGCCGTAGGCGTGAACAGCTTTGATGCGATTGAGGCCGGGCTGGAATATCCGGCGGTGCCGGTGGTGCCGGGACCACGCGGTCAGGGATATCTCTCGCCCAAGGATGGCGTGCCCTATCTGGCCAGCGAAGAAGAGCTCATCGACATCATGGAAGACGGCGCGCTGGCCACGCCAAAAGCCGATAGCCTCGTGGTACAGATCGCGCGTCTGGCGGCGCAACGGTATAAGGGCAGCCCGGCGCGCCCTGCCCCGCTTTATGTCAAACCCGCCGATGCGGCCCCGCCCAAAGACCCGGCTCCGGTGATCCTGCCATGACGCCAGAGGCGATGGCGGCGATATATGCAGCCGCTTTCCCCCACAGTCGCGCTTGGAGCTCTGCTGAAATTTCAGACATGTTGGCTTCTCGTTTGACCTTTGCCATCGAAGGTGACGTCGGGTTCGCTTTGGGGCGCGTGATCGCGGATGAGGCCGAACTGCTTACGATCGCCGTGGACCCTGCCCATCAGGGAAATGGGTTGGGCCATATTTTATTGGCGAAATTCGAAGCCGAATCAAAATTGCGCGGCGCGGGCTGGGTACATTTGGAGGTCGCGCAGGACAACACGGCCGCGCTTGCGCTCTATGCTCGGGCGGGCTACGAAATCTGTGGTGAGCGGCCTGGCTACTACAGCAGACCGAACGGAGAGCAAATCACTGCCAGCCTTATGAAAAAGGCGTTAAGGTAGGCCTAGGTGTGATTCGAGACTGGTCATTTTTTGCCCAAACGGTCAAAAAATCGTTGACGCTAACGGTCTCAATCGCCTTAGTAACACGATGATCCGGCGGGATCGCAACAACAGACGGGACGGCAACTCGCCAAAACAACGACCGCCCCGCTCAATATATGGGAGACATTTATGAGCCTCATGCACAAATTTCTCGGCGCAGCCGCAGCCGCAGCCCTGTCCGCAGGCGCAGCCCTGGCAGAGCCAGCGCTGATCTTTGACCTCGGCGGCAAATTCGACAAATCCTTCAACGAAGCGGCCTTTGGTGGCGCGACCCGTTGGGCGGACGAAACCGGCGGCACCTTCCGCGAAATCGAACTGCAGTCCGAAGCTCAGCGTGAACAGGCTCTGCGTCGTTTTGCAGAAGCGGGTGCAAACCCAATCGTGATGACCGGCTTTGCTTTCGGCAACGTGCTGAGCGAAGTGGCACCTGATTACCCTGACACCAAGTTTGCGATCATCGACATGGTCGTAGACGCGCCAAACGTGCGTTCTGTGGTATTCAACGAGCACGAAGGCTCCTACCTGGTTGGCATGATGGCCGCGCAAGCGTCCAAGTCCGGCACCGTAGGCTTCATCGGCGGCATGGACATCCCGCTGATCCGTAAGTTTGCCTGTGGCTACGTTCAAGGCGTGAAAGCAGTGAACCCAGACGCGACCGTGATCCAGAACATGACAGGCACCACCCCTGCCGCATGGAACGACCCGGTAAAGGGCTCTGAGCTAACCAAAGCACAGATCGCACAGGGCGCGGACGTTGTATACGCAGCGGCTGGCGGCACTGGCGTTGGTGTTCTGCAGACCGCAGCGGATGAAGGCATCCTGTCTGTAGGCGTGGACAGCAACCAGAACCACCTGCACCCAGGCAAAGTTCTAACCTCCATGATGAAGCGCGTAGACAACGCGGTTTACGAAGCCATGAAGGCAGGCGTTGACCTGGAAACCGGCTTCAACGTGATGGGTGTGGCCAATGGCGGCATCGACTACGCCATGGACGAGCACAACGCCTCCCTCGTGTCTGCGGACATGAAAGCGAAAGTGGACATGGCAAAAGACGCAATCGCGTCCGGTGAGCTGGCCGTACACGACTACATGAGCGACAACACCTGCCCAGTAGAATAAGTACACCCGGGTCGCCCCGGAGCTAGAGACAGGGCCGTGCCGTGCCGGCGCGGCCCTTCCACTTCACAGAGGTCCCTAATGTCACACGCGATCGAATCCTTTTTCGCCGCATGGGGCGAGACCGACGCAAACACACGCAAAGATGCTTTGCGTGCGGCTGTCTCTCCTGACTTTTCCTACCTTGATCCCCGCACTGACGCACCGGTCACCGATTTTGACGCGCTGGTTGGCTATGTGGAGATGTATGCGCAATACGCCCCCGGTGCGACCGCTGCGCTGGTCAATCTGAGCGACACGGCGGGTGTGTACCGCGCCACTGTGGCGTTCCGTATGGCGGATGGAAAAGAACAGCTTGGACAGTACTTTATCGAACCAGATGCCGAAGGCCGCGCACAGCGGCTGGTTGGCTTCGCAGGACTGGGAGAGCCTGAATGACGGCGCCTGCCATTGAACTCAAAGGCATTTCCAAAGCCTTTGGCCCTGTCCAGGCAAACAAGGACATTTCGATTTCGGTGCAACCGGGCACCATCCACGGCATCATCGGCGAAAACGGCGCGGGCAAATCCACGCTGATGTCGATCCTCTATGGCTTTTACAAAGCCGATGCCGGGGAGATTTTTATCAAGGGCCAAAAGACCTTGATCCCGGACAGCCAGGCCGCGATCCGCGCGGGTATTGGCATGGTGTTTCAGCACTTCAAACTGGTGGAAAACTTCACCGTGCTGGAGAACATCATTCTTGGGGCCGAAGATGGCGCGATGCTGAACAGCTCGCTGGGGAACGCCCGCAAAGAGCTCAAGCATCTGGCCGAAGAATACGGGCTGAACGTGAACCCGGATGAGGTGATCGAAAATCTCTCCGTTGGTCACCAGCAGCGGGTGGAAATCCTCAAGGCGCTGTACCGCAAGGCGGAAATCCTCATTCTGGACGAGCCGACCGGCGTGTTGACGCCCGCAGAGGCAGATCAGCTGTTCCGCATTCTGGATCGTCTGCGCGAAGAGGGAAAAACCATCATCCTGATCACGCACAAGCTGCGCGAGATCATGGAATACACGGACACGGTTTCTGTGATGCGTCGTGGCGAGATGACTGCAACGGTCAAGACGTCGGAGACCTCGCCGGAGCATCTGGCCGAGCTGATGGTGGGCCGCAAAGTGCTGCTGCGCGTTGACAAGAAGCCTGCGGAGCCGGGCGCGACCGTACTGGACATCAAAGGCCTGCGGGTTGTGGATGAGGCTGGCGTGGAACGTGTGAAGGGCATCGACCTGACCGTGCGCGCGGGCGAGATTGTTGGCATCGCAGGCGTGGCTGGCAACGGCCAGTCCGAACTGCTCGAAGTGCTCGGCGGTTTTGCCGATGGCACCGGCACCATCACCATGAACGGCGCGGAAATCCCGCTCAGCGGCCATGGCGCCGACGGGCAGGCCCGCCGCGCAGCCGGAATCAGCCACGTGCCGGAAGACCGGCAGCGCGAAGGTCTGATCATGGAGTTCGCCGCCTGGGAGAACACCGTGTTTGGCTATCACCATTCGCCGGAAATCCAAAACGGTCTGCTGATGGACAACAAGGGCATCTACACCGAGGCAGAGGCCAAGATGCAGCGCTTTGACGTGCGTCCACCCGATCCCAAGTTGGCGGCGAAAAACTTCTCCGGCGGTAACCAGCAGAAGATCGTTCTGGCCCGTGAGATTGAGCGCAATCCAGACCTGCTGCTGATTGGTCAGCCGACACGGGGTGTGGACATTGGCGCGATTGAGTTCATCCACCAGCAGGTTGTGAACCTGCGCGACCAGGGCAAGGCGATCCTGCTTGTGTCTGTGGAGCTGGAAGAAATCCTGTCTTTGGCGGACCGCGTGGTTGTGATGTTTGACGGCCATATCACCGGCGAACGTGACGCGGCGCAGACCAACGAAAAAGAACTGGGCCTGTTGATGGCCGGGATCACCGATACATCCGCTGTGGCCAATGGCAATGGCGGCAACGACACCACACAACAGGAGGTTCCCGCCGATGGATAAGATGCCTAAATGGGCTGACATCGTCCTGATCCCCTTGATTTCGCTGCTGTTGGCGGCGTTTTTCTCTGCTCTTGTGATTTTGGCCATTGGCGAAAATCCAATTGAAGCGCTGAAACTGATGGTTGACGGCGCGCTGATGCGCTCCTCCGGTTGGGGCTACACGCTCTATTACGCTACCAACTTCATCTTCACCGGTCTGGCGGTGTCTGTCGCCTTCCACGCACGTCTGTTCAACATCGGTGGCGAAGGTCAGGCGATGTTGGGTGGTCTGGGTGTGGCGCTGTGCTGTCTCTACGTGCCTTGGCCTCATTGGTCGCTTGCGATCCTCGGTGCCTCTGTTGGTGCAGCCTTGTTTGGCGCACTGTGGGCCCTGATCCCGGCGTATCTGCAAGCCAAACGCGGCAGCCACATCGTGATCACCACCATCATGTTCAATTTCATCGCAGCGGCGATCCTGAACTATGTGCTGGTGGAACTGCTGCGCCCGGTGGGGGCGATGGACCCGGCTTCTGCGAAGTTCCCGGATGCGACACACCTTCCATCGTTCCAGGACATGTTCTCAACCGAAACCAACAAGATGTTCCGTGGCGCACCAGCCAACGTGACCTTCTTCCTGGCGCTGGCCGCGAGTGTGTTTGTCTGGTTGCTGATGTGGCGCACCAAGTTGGGTTATCAGATCCGGGCCTTTGGGCATTCGGAATCCGGCGCGCTTTATGCGGGTATCAGCCCGGTGCGCATCACCGTGATTGCCATGCTGATCTCCGGTGCGCTGGCGGGCATGATGTCGGTCAACACCACCATGGGCGAAAGCGAACGTTTGATCCTGAACAGCACCGAGGGTGCGGGCTTTATCGGCATCGCCGTGGCACTGATGGGTCGCAACCACCCGTTTGGTGTGCTGCTGGCCGCGATCCTGTTTGGTTTCCTCTACCAAGGGGGCGCGGAACTGGCGCTGTGGACCAGCATTCCTCGCGAGCTGATCGTGGTTATTCAAGCACTGGTGATCCTATTCACCGGGGCGCTGGACAATATGGTGCGTGAACCGCTTGAAAAACTCTTCATTGCGATGCGCCGGAGGAACGCCTGATGGATTTTCTGACCCTACTTCAGGTGCTGGACACCTCTGTGCGTTTGGCAACCCCGCTCCTGCTCGCCTGTTTGGCAGGCTTGTATTCGGAGCGCTCCGGCGTGGTCGACATTGGCCTTGAGGGCAAAATGCTGGCAGCGGCGTTTTTCTCTGCGGCTGTCGCTTTCTACTCGGGAAGTGCCTGGGTTGGCCTGCTTGCCGGTGTGGGTGCCTCTGTTGTGCTGGCGGTCATCCACGGGCTGGCGTCGGTGACGTTCCGCGGCAACCAATTGATCTCCGGCGTGGCGATCAACTTCCTTGCCGCAGGCATGACCGTGTTGGTGGCGCAAAGCTGGTTCCGGCAGGGTGGTCGCACACCACCGCTGGAGGGCGATGCGCGTTTCAACCCGATTGAGTTGCCGTTTGCGATTGGCCCTAAAGATGCCGAGGCCGCAGGCAAACCGCTAAGCCAGATGATTGCAGAGGCGGGTCCATTGCAGCAGTTCTATTCGGAACTGATCTCTGGCCATTCCTCGCTGGTGTATCTGGCGCTGCTGACCGTGCCGCTCACATGGTGGCTGTTGTTCCGCACCCGCTTTGGTTTGCGCCTGCGTGCCGTTGGCGAAAACCCGGCTGCGGTGGACACGGCGGGCGTATCTGTGGTCTGGCTGCGCTATGCGGCTGTGCTGATTTGTGGCGTGCTCTGCGGTGTTGCTGGCGCTTACTTGTCCTCGGCATTGCAGGCCGGCTTTGTGAAAGACATGACTGCCGGTCGTGGGTTTATCGCCTTGGCCGCGCTGATCTTTGCCAAGTGGCGTCCGGTCTATGCGCTCTGGGCCTGTCTGCTGTTTGGTCTGTTCCAAGCGCTGGAACTGCGTCCCGACATCATCGAGAACGTCTCTGGCATCAAGGTTCAGGTCCAGCTGTTGGGTGCCCTGCCCTACATCCTGACCGTGGTGATCCTCGCAGGCTTTGTGGGCAAAGCGATCCCGCCAAAAGCCAGCGCGGAGCCCTACATCAAAGAACGCTAAGGCCCTACTCAAGAAAAACAAAGCAGCCTCGCCGCAGAGATGTTGGCGGGGCTTTCTTTTGCCGGACACGTCCCGGCTCACCACGGCCCACAACCCAGACCTGTATAAGTCCAGTTTGTGAGCATTGATGCGGCCTGTCAGTGATTTAGCGGTCCAGACCGGTTGCTTTTGCGGCACTACTGGCGCTATCAAAAAATATGCAGATCTACCTCCCCATCGCCGAAGTCTCCGTGAATGCCTTTTTGCTGCTCGGCTTGGGCGGCATGGTTGGGATCTTGTCCGGCATGTTTGGGGTTGGCGGCGGATTTTTGATGACGCCGCTGCTGTTCTTCATCGGCATTCCGCCTGCCGTGGCAGTGGCCACCGAGGCCAACCAGATTGTGGCCTCGTCCTTTAGTGGCGTGCTAGCGCATCTCAGGCGCAAGACTGTCGATTTGAAGATGGGCACGGTGCTGCTCACCGGTGGCCTGATAGGTGCCGCGCTAGGTGTTGTGATCTTCAACTATTTGAAGTCACAAGGGCAAGTCGACCTGTTGGTGCGACTTTGCTATGTGGTCTTCTTGGGTGTCATTGGCTCGCTGATGTTCATCGAGAGCCTGAACGCGATCCGCAAATCCCGTACAAACTCTGGGCCACCCAAGCGGAAGAAACACAACTGGGTGCATGGCCTGCCGCTCAAGATGCGGTTCCGTGTGTCCGGCCTTTATATCTCCGTGATCCCGCCGCTGATGGTGGGCGTTCTGGTGGGCATCCTCTCGGCCATCATGGGGGTCGGCGGCGGTTTCATCATGGTGCCCGCGATGATCTACCTGCTCGGCATGCCGACCAAAGTGGTTGTGGGCACGTCGCTGTTCCAGATCATCTTTGTGACCGGCTTCACCACGCTTTTGCACGCAACTACCAACTACACGGTGGACATCGCGCTGGCGGTTCTGTTGCTGGTCGGCGGCGTGATTGGCGCGCAGATTGGTACGCGGCTGGGGACCTACCTCAAAGCAGAGCAACTGCGGATTCTGCTGGCGCTTTTGGTGATCTTGGTCTGCGCCAAACTGGCATTGGACCTGTTGCTGGAACCCAGCGAATTGTTCTCCATCGGCGCGGCGGGAGGGCATTGAGCATGAAGCGTTTGCTGCTGCCCCTGTTAATGATGATCGCAACGCCTGTGATTGCCGAAGAGGTTGTGCTGGGTTTGAGCCAGGATCAGGTGGCGATCACGGCGGACTTTGACGGTTCCGAAATCCTGTTGTTTGGCGCGGTGAAACGCGAAAGCCCGATCTTGCAAGAGCCCCCATTGGAAGTGGTGATTGCTGTGTCCGGCCCTAGCGGCCCGCTGACCGTGCGGCGCAAAGAGCGTAAGTTTGGCATTTGGGTGAACACGGACGCGGTCGAGATCGACCACGCGCCTAGTTTTTATGCCGTGGCTACCTCCGCGCCTTTCAATGAGGCGATGTCCAACGTGGAAGACCAACGCCACAGCGTGTCGATCCCTCGGGCGATCCGCTCTGTGGGGGCACCGATGGGCATTGACGACGCCCAGAGCTTTAGCGAGGCGGTGATCCGCATTCGCACCAATGAAGGCGCCTATCAGGTGCTGGAAAACACGGTGTCCGTGGACCAGCAGACTCTCTTTCGCACCTCTATAAAAATGCCGGCGAACCTGACCGAAGGGGACTACCCCACGCGGATTTTCCTGACGCGCGGCGGCAAGGTGATCTCCAATTATGAGACCGTCATCAACGTGAACAAAGTCGGCTTAGAACGTTGGCTGTTTGACATGTCCCGCAATCAACCGCTGCTTTACGGTTTGATGTCATTGGCGATTGCCATTGCGGCCGGTTGGATGGCCTCGGCGGCCTTCCAAGTGTTGCAGCGGCGCTAACCTGTCAGCAGGCTTGCGCCTTTGGCGTGGGCCGACTACCTGTCACGAAACCAAACACGAGGCATTCTATGGCGCAGACTCCAGAGCAGCTTGCAGAGATCATGTTGGACGCAGCCAAGGCGGCTGGCGCAGAGACGGCAGATGCGATGGTGATGCGCGGCACGTCCGTGTCGATTGATGTGCGCGAAGGCAAGTTGGAGCAGGCGGAGCGCTCGGAAGGTGTGGACCTTGGGTTGCGGGTGCTGATTGGCCAGCGACAGGCCAATGTCTCGATCTCCGACACCCGTTCGGAAAGCATCGCCGTCATGGCGGAACGTGCGGTGGCGATGGCCAAGGAAGCGCCAGAAGACCCCTATGCGGGTTTGGCCGATGCAGACCAGCTAGCGCAGGATTTGGACATAGCCGCGCTGGAACTCAACGATCCGACAGACGAACCAGCTGCTGTCAGCCTGCAAGAGGATGCCATCGCGGCAGAAGCCGCCGCCATGGCAGTTGAGGGCGTGACACAGGTGCAATCCGCCACCGGCGGCTACAGCAGCAGCGAAGTGTTTTTGGCCGCCACAAATGGATTTGCCGCCGGTTATGCCCGTAGCAGCCGCGGCATATACGCCACGGCCATCGCAGGGGAAGGCGAACATATGGAGCGCGACTATGACGGCGACTCCCGCATCTTCCAAAGCGATCTGCGTGATGCTGCTGAGATTGGCACGTCTGCGGGCCAAAGGGCTGTGGAGCGGCTGAACGCCCGCAAGCCGGAAACCGGCAGCTTTCCGGTGCTGTTTGATGAGCGTATTTCGTCGTCGCTCATTGGCCATGTGCTGGCTGCCGCCAATGGTGGCATGGTGGCGCGTGGCTCGTCCTGGCTGCGGGAGAAACTGGGGCAACAGGTGCTTCCAGAAGGTTTGTCGTTGATTGAAGACCCCAAGCGCCCGCGCGTATCCGGCTCCCGTCCGTTTGACGCGGAAGGCCTGCCCACCATGCGCCGAGCCATCATCGACAATGGCGTGTTGACCGGATGGACGTTGGATTTGGCGACCGCCCGCAAGCTTGGCATGTCCTCCACCGGCAACGCCGCGCGTGGGATTTCCTCGCCGCCCTCTCCAAGCAGCTGGAATGTGGCTCTCACCCAAGGCAGCCAAAGCCGCGCGGCCCTGCTCAAGGACATGGGCACCGGGCTTCTGGTGACATCGATGATTGGCTCGACCATCAATCCGACCACCGGCGACTACTCTCGAGGCGCGGCTGGGTTCTGGATTGAGAATGGCGAGATTGCTTATCCGGTGAATGAATGCACCATTGCGGGCAACCTGCACGACATGATGAAGTCGATTGTGCCCGCCAATGATGCCCGCACCTATCTGTCGCGCGTGGTGCCGTCGTTGCTTGTTCCGGGGATGACCCTTGCCGGAAACTGATCTCGATCTGCTGATTGCCGCAGCGCGACGGGCGGGTGAGATCGCCACCAGCTTTAGCGGGCCGGATGCCAAGACTTGGAACAAGCCCGAAGGCGCAGGACCCGTCACCGAGGCGGACCTTGCGGTCAATGAAATGCTGGAAGACACTTTGCGTGCAGCGCGGCCGGACTATGGCTGGCTCAGCGAAGAATCGCTGGATGAAGGCGACCGCATCCATGCGGAAAAGACCTTTATCATTGATCCCATAGACGGCACCCGCAGCTTTATCGAAGGCTCAGATACCTGGGCACATGCTTTGGCAATTGCAGAGCGTGGGGTTGTCACCGCAGCCGTGGTATTCTTGCCGCGCCGAGACAAGCTTTACAGCGCGGCGCAGGGACAAGGCGCCTTCCTGAACGGCACATCAATCACCTCCGGCGCGCGTGCGGATATGGCGGGCGCCAAGGTTCTGGTGGCGCGACCGGTGATGGACAGCGCGCATTGGCAAGGCGATCCTCCAGACTTTAAGCGCGGCTATCGCCCTTCGTTGGCCTATCGCACTGCGCTGGTGGCGGAAGGTCGGTTTGACGCCATGGTCACTTTGCGCCCCACCTGGGAGTGGGATGTGGCCGCCGGTGATCTGATTATCCGCGAAGCAGGCGCCGCCACTGCAGACCGGCACGGGGCTCCGCTGCGCTTCAACAATCCGGATCCGAGACTTCCGGGCGTCATTGCCGCGCCACAACCACTCAAAGATCAGATATGTGCGGCGTTGGCTCCGGCTCACGGCGGGCGCTGACGTCAAAGTCGCGGCAATTCTGGTCAAACTTGCCTCAAGAGACACGTTCCTCCCCTTGAGGCTTTCGCCCAAGCGCCTTAGGTTGCGGCCAATTCAGCACCTCACAGGAGTGGCCCAAATATGGCACAGCGACTGCACCTCGTCTTTGGTGGCGAGCTGATCGACCCGACCAAAACCGCATTTAAAGATGTGGACGATATCCACGTGGTTGGCATCTTCCCCAATTACGAAACCGCTTATGACGCGTGGAAAGCCGAAGCTCAAAAAACCGTGGACAACGCCCACATGCGTTACTTTATCGCGCATTTGCACCGTCTGCGGGACGAAGACGCGGCGGCTTCTTCCACCGAAGAGCTCGGGTAAGACGTCCAGATGGCGCGCTCGCTTGGCCTTGCGGCATATCTTGCGTTTGCGCGCCGCCAGCCTCCAAGGCTGGCTGAAATTGACTGCCCACGCCCCAAAGGCGTGGTCATCTGGCTGCACAGCACCGATCCCACACGTGCGCGCACTCTGGCTAAATTGGGCTTGCGCCTCGCCGCACAGCGCAGTGATGCACGGGTGCTTTTGACAACCCCTCATGATCTACCTCTGACGCAGACCTTGCCAGATGGCGTGATCTGGCAGCCTTGCCCCTCAGAAAGCCCGGCGGACATCGCGGTGTTTCTGGCGCATTGGCAGCCAGAAATCATGATTTGGCTGGGTTCCAGTATTCGACCCGCATTGATTGATGCCGTGCGCACGCGCGACATTCCGTCGATGATGCTCGAAGTGCATCGCCCCAAGCTGGATCAAAAGCGCCGCTGGGGGCCGGAGCCTATTCGCGGAACACTGTCGCGGTTCAACACCATCTTTGCCCAGGACAAAGCCACAGCCATTCGCCTGCGCAAGCTGCTGGGCGACAGCTCCAAAGTAGAAGTCAGCGGCACACTTATGGAAGAGGCGCCAGCCTTACGGGTTCAGGAAAGCGATCTGGAAGAACTTCGGAGCTGCTTGGCAGGCCGACCTGTTTGGTTGGCCGCGCGATTGCAGCCAGAAGAACTGGAAACCGTGCTCAATGCCTATCGTGCGGTCTTACGGCTGTCGTTTCGCATGTTGCTGGTCGTGGTCCCGGACAACCCAGCCCAAGCGAAGGCCATGCGGGAGACCATCGCGGCAGGTGGGTGGCGCGTCGCAGATTGGGACAATGGCGACTTCCCGGAAGAAAACACGCAGGTGCTGTTTGCCGAAACACCGGATGAGTTGGGCTTGTGGTATCGCATTGCACCCATCAGCTTTGTTGGCAGCTCCTTGATCCCCGGTGCAGGCGGGCGTGACCCGCTGGAACCAGCGGCTCTGGGCAGCGCGATCCTCTATGGACCGTCGGTGCGGCGCTATCTCAGCAGCTATACGCGGTTGGCCAATGTCGGCGCGGCACGGATTGTGAAAGATGCTGACAGTTTGACCGCCGCTTTGATGTTTTTGGCGGCGCCGGATCAGGTGGCGGCCATGGCCCATGCGGGCTGGCAGGTGGTGTCTGACAGCGCAGCGGTGTCAGACAAAGTGCTGGAACACGCTCATATGTTGATGGACACGCAGGAGGAACCTGCATGAGGGAACCTCTGTTCTGGTCCAACACCCCCAGTCGCCCCGGCTGGCAAGCCCGGCTCTTGGCGCCCTTGGGTGGGATTTACGCCAAGGCCACCCAATCGCGCGTTAGCAAAACGGATGGCTACAAAGCGTCCGTGCCGGTGATCTGTGTCGGCAATATCAATGCGGGTGGGACAGGCAAGACGCCCACAACCATCGCTTTGGCGCAACGGTTGATTGGCATGGGAAAGACCCCGCATGTGGTGTCTCGCGGTTATGGCGGCACGCTTGAAGGCCCGGCGCAGGTCAGCGAACGCACGCACAAAGCCGATGAAACCGGGGACGAGCCGCTATTGTTGGCGGCCTTTGCCCCCACCTGGGTCTCTAAGGACCGCGCCGAGGGCGTCAGGGCCGCAGAAGCCGCCGGCGCGGATGTGATCTTGCTCGACGACGGGTTTCAGAACGCCTCCGTGCAGAAAGACGCCAGCGTTATTGTCGTGGACGCGCATCGCGGATTTGGCAACGGGCGCTGCATTCCGGCGGGACCATTGCGCGAGCCGGTGGCAACAGGCATGGCGCGAGGCGACGTGGTTCTATCGATTGGCAATGACGCCGCGCAGGGTAGATTTGCGGAAACCTGGGGCACGCAAGTGACGCTGCCACACGCCAAAGGCGCTTTGGTGCCGCTACAAACCGGAATGGATTGGACGGAAACCCCGTTTTTTGCCTTTGCGGGCATTGGGCATCCGGAAAAATTCTTTGAAACCCTGCGCAGCCTCGGTGCCACGTTAGTTCACACAGAGGCTCTGGCCGATCATCAGGCGCTGCCGCCCGCCATGCTCTCGCGCCTTTATGCGGAATCCCAAAAGATGGGCGCGCAGCTGGTCACCACCGAAAAAGATGCCGTGCGCCTGCCACTGGAAGTGCGGCCACAGGTGCTGACCTTGCCGGTGCGGTTGGAGCTGCAGGATTGGGAGCCGATTGATGCGCTGTTGGCGCGCATCGGGGTGACCGGGCTGGATTAACCCGCCCGATCAAAAAAGATATGGCTTAGCCGTCGAGCTTGCCGTCAAGGATCTCTTTCAGATCGTTGTAGCTCATGTTGGAGTGCTTCTCGCCGTCGATGATCAGCGTTGGCGTGGAGTTCACGTCATCAGCTGCGGCGTTTTCCTGGAACCAAGCCACCAGCGCTTTGGCTTTGTCTTCGTCCTGCAGACAGGCTTGCAGCTGATCGTCTTCCAGACCTGCCAAACGGCCGGTTTTGCGCAAGCTGTCAGAAATCGCCACAGGATCACCGGCGCGGGTCCACTCTTTCTGCGTTTTCATCAGGATGTCAGTCATGCCGAAGAACTTCTCCTGACCACCACACCGCGCCACCATGGAGGCCCAGAGGCCGTAGCGGTCAAAGTACACGTCACGGAACACAAACTTCACTTTTCCAGTGTCGACATAATCTGCCTTCAGCGGCTCCAACACATTTTCGTGGAAGCTGGCACAATGCGGACAGGTGAAAGACGCATACTCAATGATGGTTATTGGCGCGTCTTCGGAGCCCATGATCATTTCGACAATGCCATGTTCGTTGGCTGCGCCTTCAGAAGACACCGTTTGAATGTTGGTGATTTCCGGCAGGCTAAACGCCGTCGTGGTCGCTGACGTTTGTGAGTTGGACAGCCAGTAAGCCCCACCAGCGACGGCGACGGCCGCAGCGGCGATTGCAGGAATAAAACGGTTCATTCAGAGCCTCTCTTCGCGTTTTTGTTCTTTGAAATTACATTTTGGGCAAGTCGCTCAAGCGCTTGCCGCAAGTCATCATCCCCCACAGGTGCGGCCACTTCGGCGGCCTCGGCGCAGGTGGCGGCATCGGGTTTTGGTTTTTCAGCCTTGGGAGCTGCACCGAACTGCGCTTGTCCTTCGGCAAAGCCTGTGGGCGCGGTTTGCGTGATACGCATGTGAGTGATGGCGTTATAGCCATAGGCCGCATTGATGCGGGTGCGCAGCGTTTCTTTCTGCATTTCGAGCATCGGGGCCTGCGCGCCGGTGGTCAACAGGGTCAATGTCGCCCCGAAACCCTGACGCCCGTATTTCACGTCCACAGGCTGGCAGATGCGGGCGATGTCCTCGCCAACGATCTCTGCCCAATGGGTCAACACACGGGACTCCGCAAAACCCCGGCTTTCGCTGGCTTTGCGGATGCGCTCTTGCAGAAGCGAAGAGGTGCGGGAGAACCCTTTGGTGGTGGCGCGGCGCATGTTGGTCTTGCATCCTTTGGTCGGTCGCTATTTTAGTGGCTCGGCGCGAGGGCGCCAGTGAAACCCAACCCGAGTGAGGATAAAACTTGCGTGATAGGCCAAACAGCGCCGACCTGCTGACCTTCTATGATCACAACGCGCGGAAAATGCCGTGGCGGGTGGGGCCAAAGGAGCGCGCGCAAGGCGTGCAGCCGGATCCGTATCGGGTGTGGATGTCTGAAATCATGTTGCAGCAAACCACTGTGGCGGCGGTGAAGGACTACTTTGAGCGGTTCACAGCCAAATGGCCCACAGTGCGGGATCTCGCGGCGGCGGAAGATGCGGATGTCATGGCCGAATGGGCCGGGCTGGGCTACTACGCCCGCGCCCGCAACCTGTTGAAATGCGCGCGATTTGTGGTGGAAGAACACGACGGTGTGTTTCCGGGCACGGTCGAAGAACTACTCAAGCTGCCAGGCGTTGGACCTTACACGGCTGGCGCCGTGGCCGCGATTGCCTTTGACCAACCCGCCACAGTGGTGGATGGCAATGTCGAGCGGGTCATGGCGCGGTTGTTTGATATTCACACGCCATTGCCCGCGGCCAAATCCGAGCTGACCGAAAAAGCTGCGCAGCTGACCCCGCAAGAGCGCCCCGGAGACTATGCGCAGGCCGTGATGGATCTTGGCGCAACCATTTGCACTCCGCGCAATCCCGCCTGTGGGCTGTGCCCATGGCGTTCACCCTGCCAAGCACAAGCTGCGGGCACAGCGGCAGAATTGCCGAAGAAAACCCCAAAAAAACCAAAACCAATCCGCCATGGCGTGGTCTATATCGCGAAACGTGTGGATGGAGCCTTTTTGCTGGAAACCAGACCAGACAGCGGCTTGTTGGGCGGCATGTTGGGCTGGCCCGGGTCCGACTGGATCGAAGGCGAAGCGCCCAAACATGGCGCGCCCATCAAAGCAGAGTGGAAAACCCTTAACGCAGAGGCGCGGCATACGTTTACGCATTTCCATTTGCGCCTAACCGTTAAGACCGCGCTGGTACCGATGGACCGCAAAGCCACTGTTGGCGGGTTCGTTGACGCTGAACAGTTTGACGCGGGCAACCTACCCACTGCGATGCGCAAGGCGTTTGATCTCTATCGCGGCACTTGACCTCATTGCACTGGCGGCCGCTTCGCCGCATAGTTTGCGCAATGAAGTCAAAGGACTGTGATCATGATCGCCTCCTCCCAAGTTGCCAAGTTCACCAGCGCGTTGCCCTTTTGGTGCTCTCTACTTTTGATCCCACTGGTGTGGATCACCGCCGGATTGGGCGGATGGTGGGTGCTGCTGGTGCCGATCACTACATGGTATCTCTTTGCCGCTTTGGACGCAGTCACCGGGCTCAATCTTGAGAACGCGGATCTGGACACAAGCGATGACCAACTTAAGTGGTATCAATTGGTTACGCTGATCTGGGCGCCTGTGCAGTTCCTTACGATCTTTGGTTTGATTTTTTATGCCACGCGGGCAGATCACCTCAGCACCGGCGCGCTTATTGGACTGTTCTTTGGCGTTGGCGTCATTAGCGGCACCATTGGCATCAACTACAGCCATGAGCTGATGCACCAAAAGCCGAAGGGAGAGCGCTGGCTCGGGGATATTTTGCTGGCGATGGTGCTCTATTCGCATTTCCGCAGCGAGCATCTCTTGGTGCATCATCGCTATGTTGGCACGCCGCGTGACCCGGTTACGGCGCGTTACAACGAAGGCTTCCACCGCTTCTTCCCGCGCGTGTTGATTGGGTCGCTCAAGTCGTCCTTCAAAGCAGAGAAAGACATGCTGGCCCGCAAGAGCCTGCCATGGACCGACCTGTCCAACCCGTTCTTTCGCTACTGGGCGCTACAAACCGGGATGTTGTTGTTGGCGTTGTTGATTGGCGGATGGCTGGGCGTCGCGCTCTTCATCTGGCAGGCATGGATCGCGATTTGGCAGCTGGAACTGGTGAACTATGTGGAGCACTACGGACTGACGCGCAAACATCAGGGCGAAGGCAAATATGAGCATGTAAAACCCCATCACAGCTGGAACGCCGCCCACAAAGCCTCCAACTGGCTGCTCATCAATTTGCAGCGCCACTCAGACCACCACTACAAGCCGGACCGCCGCTTTCCTCTCTTGCAGAACTACACGGATGCCGAGGCCCCGCAGCTGCCCTTTGGCTATCCAATCATGACAATCGCCGCGATGATCCCGCCCGTTTGGAAAAAGGTGATGAACCCGCGCGTACGCAAATGGCGGGATATGTATTATCCGGAAATCACCAACTGGCAGCCCTACAACAAGGCCAAAAACCCGATGCCGCGATAAGGATCAGACGCCGTGGTCGTCAGGCCGCTCAAAGGCCCAGACGGTCAGCTTTTCTGCCACACCACGTATGTCCTGATCCGTGAACTTCTGAAGCCCATCCAGGCATTCGTCGCCGCCCTCTTTGAGCACTTCAGCCCGCATACCGTCGCTGATCACCAGTCGGGCGTTCAAACCCCGCGTCATACTTTCCAGACGGGAGGCGACATTCACGGTGTTACCGACCACGGCAAATTCCAGTCGGTTCGCGCCAATGTCGGCCAGAACCGCCGGTCCGTAGTGCGCGCCAAATCCAACGCGCAATGGTGGCTGGCCTTTGGCAATGCGCGCGTCATTCCAGACGTCCACATCCGCCATCATCTGCCGCACACAGCGCAGCGCGTTTTGTGCATCGTGATCAGACGGGCTGGGCGTGCCAAACGTGGCCATCAACCCGTCCCCGAGGTATTTGTCCAGCGTGCCTTCATGGGCAAACACAGCACGTTCCATCAACCCGTGGAAGTCGCGAAGGGTCTCGATCACCTCTTCCGGCCTGCGCGTGGCCGCAAATTCCGTGAAGCCCACAATATCCACAAACAGCACCGCAATGTTATGAGAGCGGATTTGCTTGAGCGGCTCGTCGTTCTGGCTCAACTCCTCCACCACATTGGGAGAGAAGTAACGTGACAGGTTCGTGCGCTCCCGTTCCAGCGCAGCATTGGATCGAAGCAACCCATTGAAGCGCCGCATGGAGATGCCCAGCGTAATGGCGACCAAGAGAAAGACCACAATCTCCTGAAAGCGCAATCGCACATTGAAGTTATTCGGGTCGAGCATATGCGCGAGGTCCGGCCAGCCCGGAAGCGCAAACTTAACAGCATCGCTCATCACCGGCACCGGATCGGTGAGCCAGATCGACAGCGCCAAAGCCGCCGCCCACATACCAGCCGTCCAGGTGCCAATCGCAATCACCGTCCGCCAGGAATAGGCCAAGGTGCCCATCGCCAAGATCAGGAAGAGGTATTGAAAATTGCCGAAGCGGTACTGCATCGCCTGCGGCCAGTCATCCAGACCAATCGGGTTCGGCCCGATGATGCCAACAACCATCAGCAGGAGATCCACAAAGATCAGGAAGAGCTCCAGCTTGGAGCGCCCCACCCGTCCGGCACGACGAATGAGCCAGCCGTTGACGCAGAGCAAGAATAAGATGAATTCATAGTAGAACACCTCCGGCCAATGCACGGTGAACAGCAGGAAGACGCCAATAATGGACATCGCCACCCAGCGGGCTTTGACCGCCAAATCCAGACCTTCGCGCTTGTGACGCTCCAGCACTGCCTCGGTATAGCTGTCGGTGCGCTCCTCACCATCTTCAAACCGATCCAAATACACCGGCTTGTCTTGTTGCGTCTGCTCGACCATTGGCTGGCTCTCCATTGTCTTCGGATGAAATAGGTGGCCTCACGTCAGCTTACACCCCCTGCCCCGGACAAAAAAACCCCGCCGGAATGCGGCGGGGAAGTCTGGATACCTGCGTAGTCAGTTCGGCTACAGGCATCCGGCGGTATTGGTTATCTGTGGTATGGAAGTTGACGCGCCCCATGGCGCTTTGCGTTGGGTCCGGGTCGTCCGTGCGCGGGTTTGCCATTCTGGCAAGGGCGACAGACGACCCGGGTCTTGGAATAACGCAAAGCAGATCAGTTGGGACGTGCCGCCATTTCTGCGCGAATTTGCTGACGGAGAAGGTCGATAGGCACCTTCTTGCCTTCGCGTTTGTAGGACCAATAGGTCCAACCGTTACAGCTTGGCGCGCCTTCCAGATGCGCACCAACCTGATGGATGGAACCCTTGATGTCGTCACCAATCAGCGTGCCATCGGCACGGACCTTGGCTTTGTGTCGGCCATTCAGGGAATAGAGGTTTTCGCCGGGGCGCAGCATCCCGCGTTCCACCAGCTGACCAAACGGCACACGAGGCTCGGCACGTTTGGAGGCGGTCACGGCCAGCGCTTCGCGGTCAAACTTGCGCACTTTCTTGAGGCGCTTTTCAGCCACTTTGCGATAGGCGGCTTCGCGTTCGATACCGATGTACTCGCGGCCCAGCATTTTGGCGACAGCGCCGGTGGTGCCGGTGCCAAAGAACGGGTCAAGGATCACGTCACCCGGGTTGGTGGAGCCAACCAGAACACGATGCAGCAGGCTTTCCGGTTTCTGTGTCGGATGGGCCTTGTCGCCGTTTTCGTCTTTCAGACGCTCATGGCCGGTGCAGATCGGTAGCACCCAGTCGCTGCGCATCTGCACACCTTCGTTGAGCGCTTTGAGCGCTTCGTAGTTGAAGGTGTATTTCGCGCCTTCGGATTTGGAGGCCCAAATCATGGTTTCATGCGCGTTGGTGAAGCGTTTGCCACGGAAGTTTGGCATCGGGTTGGACTTGCGCCAGACCACATCGTTGAGAATCCAGAAGCCCTGGTTCTGCAGTTCCGCACCCATGCGGAAAACGTTGTGGTAGGAGCCGATCACCCAGATCGCCCCGTTGGGTTTCAGAAGGCGGCGGGCCGCCTTCAGCCATTCGCGTGTGAACTTGTCATACGCGGCGAAACTCGAAAACTGGTCCCACTCGTCGTCAACCGCGTCCACTTTGGAATTGTCTGGACGGTGCAGCTCGCCTTTCAACTGAAGGTTATAGGGCGGGTCTGCGAAGATCAGATCGATCGAGTTTTCAGGCAGACTGTTCATCACTTCGATACAGTCGCCGGACAATATACTATTGATCGGGAGCGCGGATGCGCCCTTCGCTTTGGTCATCGTTTTCATTCTCTGCCTCATTACGGCGCGGTTTTTTTAGTGCGCTCGTTATGTGGATAAGTTTGAGTCAAACGTGATTCGGCGTCAATTTCTTTTTTGAATCAGAGAGTTAGTTTTTCGCTTGATACAAGATATTGTGCACAGGCTTAAACGAACGCCTATGATGTGGGGTCACCCCCAGTTCGACCAGCGCCTCTCTGTGCTTTTTGGATGGGTATCCGGCGTTTGTTTCCCATCCGTAACCAGGGAACTGTTGCGCTAAATCCATCATGATGGTGTCGCGCGCCGTTTTTGCCACGATGGAGGCAGCAGAAATCGACAGCGAACGCGCGTCCCCTTTGACGATTGCTTCGGATGAGACCTGCAATCCAGACGGGATCAAATTGCCGTCGATCAGCAGGTGATCCGGCGCCGAGCTTAGCCCCGCGACGGCCCTTTCCATGGCGATGTGGCTGGCGCGCAGGATGTTGTGTTCGTCGATCTCTTCGACCGAACAATGGGCGATGCAGACATCGGCCACTTTCAGGATTTCTTCGGTGAGCGCCTCGCGCCGTTTGGCGGTCAATTTCTTAGAGTCGTTCAGACCTGCGGGGATGTTGTTTGGGTCCAACACCACTGCAGCAGCGGTCACAGGTCCCGCCAAAGGCCCCCGGCCCACTTCGTCCACTCCCGCCACGCGGCTCAGACCACGGGCATAGGCAGCTTCTTCAAGGGAAAAGTCGGGGGCTGTGGGCAGTGTTCTCATGTCCTTGGAGAAGCATTCCATGGGGCCAAAGGCAAGAAAAAAGCCGGGCAGCCCCTCGTCTACCCGGCCAGTTACCGATCTGACTGTCGGCTTGCACACCGCTCGATGGTGGGGATCAGATCAGCGCCAAACCACCTTGTAGCCGTTCTTGCTCAGGCACTGGCTGCGGTAACCCGCGATCCGGCCATTCACGCCTTTACGCTTGAAGTAGCACTGCTCTGGCAGGCGGTAGGCCGGGTATTGGGCCCGGAACAAGCAACGTTGGCCGTAGCCTTGGATGATGCGTCCATTCTTGGCTTCAAACCGTTTGGCACAGTGGCTCGGCAACCACGCTTTTTTCTTTGGCTTCGGTTTTGTCACTGGCTTGGACACCACAGGCGCGGGTTCAGACTTCTTGCTGTCCGCCACGGCGGCCCCAATCACGGCCAGCGCGGTCACACCAAAAAGCAACGCGGCGACGGCATCCTCATCCATCGCATTGGCACGGGGCGCTGTGGCGCCGGTGATGATAATAGCGATACTCAGTACGGAGGCGATAAACGTCTTGGAAGTCATGGCGAAGTCCTGTTTTTTGAATGTTGTCCAGCCTGTGCGCCGGTTTGCCCATCCGTTTTCGTCGCAACTCCAAAAATCTCACAATATCAGCACCTTGCTATAAGATATCATGCACTCAAACCAACTTGGTTATTGAATAACAGGCGGTCTTTGCGCCAAGGTCTGCTCATGAAACAGCTCATGACATATAGCCTTTGCATCGGCGCACTCGTCGCGACTCTCGCTGCGCCCGGTGCGGCGCATGCGGCCGATTGCTATGCCGACTACAAAGCCAAGAAAGACGCGCCGTTGCGCCTGCATTACGGTGTGATCGATCTCAAAAACGGCTGTGATGCCGGTTCCGCAAGGCAAGAAGTTGCCGCCCGTATTGGGAAAGACGGATGGACCTTGTTAAACGTGCTCTCGGTGTTTGACGCCTCAGAGCTCTCCGGAAAGGAAGACAGTGCAGGACAATTCTACCTCCGTTATTGAAACGCGGCGCAGCGGTGGGCGGATCGTGGCATTGGGGATTGGGGCAATTGTCCTGATCCTTTTGGCCTGTGCGGCGCTACTTCTGCTGACCTTGCCGGATGCCAATGCGTTCAACGCCCGTGTTGAGGCGCTGTTTCTGGCCAACGACGATCTGACCGGTCAGGCGGACATCAAACTTCTTGAGATTCTTGCGCAATCCGGCACCGCTTTTGCAGACACGCTCGCCAGCTACCGGATGGTGATTTTGGTGCTGCTGGTCTTCGCAACCGGCATGATGATTGCCGCGCTTGTGTTTCTTGTCGGTCTGATCACCATGAACCGCCGCATGGCGCAGATTGAACGCGCAGGCATTCAGGTGACTTCGCTGATTGTCAGCCGTGAAGAGAAAACTGTGTACCTCAATGAGATGGGCTTCAAGCTGACCGACGCGGCGATGGAAACGCTTTCGGTTTTGGCTGAGGCACGTATGGACGATGATGTTTTGTCAGGCATTGAGCTGGAAAGCATGATCTCTGGCAAACCCGCCACCGATTGTGAAGAGGCCGCTGGTGCAACGCGCATCAAACGTCTGCGGGATTCGCTGGGCAATCAAATGGTGAGCCAGCTTTTGGTCAAAAACATCGCGCGCAAAGGCTATGTGCTCTCAATCGACAAGGATGTGATAGAAGTGCTCTGACAGGTGCAGCGCACAAGTACTCGATGTGCCACACCCCCTCTTGTTTGCCTTTTGTTCACTCCCCACATAGTGGACACTACGTGACGGGGTGACGATCAGGGAAGGATCAGGGCATGGAAGGTTCACGTTTTGGCGCCAATGCGGGCTACGGGCTTGAGATCAAACCCATTGCCTCCACCGTAAGGGTGTTGCGCGACGGGCAGGTTCTGGCCGAAAGCACCAATGCCAAGGTGATGTATGAGACCCGGCTGGCGCCGCAGATCTATATCCCGAGAGAAGACATCCTGGCGCCCCTGTCGGATGAGACCGAGTTGCAGACCTTCTGCCCGTTTAAAGGCACGGCGCGTTATCACGACTTGCTGCTGGATGGTGAGACCATCTACAACGGCGTCTGGTGTTACGACGACGCCATGCCAGAGAGCCGTGCGATCAACGGTCATATCGGCTTTATGCCCGGTGCGCAGGTGGAGTTTGACCTTGGCGGCGTGGAACTGGACCCGGTGGCGGATGGCAATATCACTGGCCCGTTGGTGGATTGGCTGATGCGCGGGGCGGCGTTTGAAACCACACCTGAAGACTTTATTGGCGCGCTTGGCAAAAAGATGGTGGAGCACGGCATCGCTGTGTCGCGGATGAGCGCGATGATCTGGTCGCTGCACCCGATGATTGCCGGGAAAAACTATATCTGGAAACGCGACGAAGACGAAATCACCACCTTTGCGCCGTCTTATGAGCTTTACGATCACCCGTCCTTCAAAAACAGCCCATTGAGCTATGTCTCGCAAGGACTTGGGGGCGTGCGGCAGAAACTCACCTGCGCCAAATCAGAGATGCAGTTTCCCGTGATGGAAGACCTGAAAGCCGAAGGCGCGACGGATTATGTGGCGATGCCCCTATTCTTTAGCGATGGGCAGATCAACGTGCTGACCCTGACCAGCGACCATCCCGAAGGGTTTACCACCGCCAATCTAGGCCTGATCTTTGAAGTCTCCACTGTGATCAGTCGCTTCTTTGAGGTGTTTACCCAGAAAGAAAACGCGCAGTCGCTGTTGGAGACCTATGTTGGCCGCCGCACCGGAGCGCGGGTTCTGGGGGGCGAAATCCGACGTGGTGATGGCGATGACATCGACGCGGCGATCATGTTCTGCGATCTGCGTGGCTCGACCCGACTGGAAGAGGAATTGGGACGCAAGGACTACATCGAGCTGCTCAACACGTTCTTTGATACGACGTCTTCGATTGTACATGCCCACGGCGGCGAGGTGTTGAAATTCATCGGCGACGCTGTGCTCGCAGTCTTCCCCGACACCGAGGATGGCACCGATGCGGGCGCCGAGGCGTTACAAGCCGCGCGCGAGATTGTGGCCAAGCTGGCGGAACTACGCGAGGAGGATCCGAACCGCTGTTGTGAATGCTCGATTGGCATCTGCTACGGACAGGTCACCTATGGCAACGTTGGCTCTCAGGAACGGTTGGATTTCACCGTGATTGGCCGCCCTGCTAATATCGCGGCCCGCCTTGGTGACTACGGCAAAACCGTGGGCCACCGCATCGTGGCGTCTGGCCGCGTGGCACAACACGCCCCTGACAGCAAGCCGCTTGGGCCTGTCTCTCTGCACAACGTCAAGGAGCCAGTGGAGAGCTTCGCCATCTCAGCAGGCCTTTGACCCCTGCCCCAACTTGCCAGAAGCCAACGCTTGAACCTGCGCAACTGATCGCGGTAACATTCTTTCAGGCTTATCGGGAAGAATAACAGTGACTCAGAATAACCGCTCTTTGACCCTTCGTGACGTATCTGAAGCTTCGGGGGTGTCCGAGATGACGGTCAGCCGCGTGTTGCGCAACCGCGGGGATGTGTCCGCGGCCACTCGCGACAAGGTGCTGACGGCGGCCAAGGAGCTTGGGTATGTACCCAACAAGATTGCGGGCGCGCTGGCAAGCCAACGGGTGAACCTTGTGGCGGTGATCATCCCGTCCTTGTCCAACATGGTATTCCCTGAGGTGCTGAGCGGGATCAGTCAGGTGCTGGAAGACACCGAGTTGCAGCCTGTCGTCGGCGTAACCGACTATCTTCCAGAAAAAGAAGAAAAAGTTCTCTATGAAATGCTGTCTTGGCGTCCGTCGGGAGTGATCATTGCGGGGTTGGAGCACACCGAAGCCTCCCGTGCGATGCTGAATGCCAGCGGCATTCCTGTGGTGGAAATCATGGACACCGATGGCGATCCCGTTGACGCCATGGTGGGGATTTCGCACCGCCGCGCTGGCCGAGAAATGGCCGCCGCGATCCTGAAAGCCGGTTACAAGAAGATCGCTTTCCTAGGCACCAAGATGCCGCTCGACCACCGTGCGCGTAAACGGTTCGAAGGCTTCACCGAGGTGTTGGCCAAGTCCGGCGTTGAAGTGGTGGATCGGGAGTTTTACTCCGGTGGCTCCGCGCTGGCCAAAGGTCGCGAGATGACCGAAGCCGTGCTGGACCGCAGCCCCGACGTCGATTTCATCTACTACAGCAACGACATGATCGGCGCTGGTGGCCTGCTCTACCTTTTGGAGAAGGGTATCGAAGTGCCCGGACAGATTGGTCTGGCTGGCTTCAACGGGGTCGAATTGTTGCAAGGCTTGCCACGGCAACTGGCGACCATGGATGCCTGCCGTCGCGAGATTGGCATCAAGGCGGCAGAGATCATTGCCGCCCGTGTCAACGACGTGGAGAAAGACAGCCAAGTCACGTTGGCCCCCACCATCAGCTTTGGCGACACCCTGCGCGATGCTTGAAGGGCTTAGCCCTTCAATTTGGAGCGCGCCGCATTCAGGGCCTTGCGGAAGTTTGGCCCACCGCGACGTGACAGAACCGCTGAACAGTAGTTCGCGATCAGCCACGGACGCCCATCTGCCAAAACTGTTTTGAGCATCTCTTTCTGGTATCGACCAACTTCGCGCCGTGCCCGCATCATGCTGTAGAATTTGGGCGCGCTCATATCGCCAGCCACGCAGCTTTCGATGACCGGCTTGAGCAGCCCTAACATGATCCAGAGCGAGGCGATCCGGTGCCCCATATAGCGGCAACGGTATTTGCGCACGTTGTCGCCACGGAACAAGGCAGCATGCATCGCATCCAACCCCATGCGAGGATCGTAAAAGATATTCACCTCACCAGCCTCCGCAATCATGTCCGGCCCATAGGCGTAACGCCCGCCGAAATCCCTATGCCAGGCTTTGCGATAGCGGGTTTCCCAGCTGGCAATCTCACGATCCAATGTGGCCTGCGGTGAAATGCAAATGACCGTCGCGCCGGGAGCCGCCGCGGAGAACACAGAGGCAGCATACGCCCCCATCGACGCACCGTAGAATACCACTTTGTCGAACTGCTCAAAGAAACCCTCATCGCGCAGGCGATCAAAGAAATCAAACACCGCCGCGTCGCGATACCACGACCAGCCATGCGCCATCAGACCCAGCATCGACCAACCGCGCGATGTGACAAAATTGTGCCCCCAAGGCATGCGTTCGGCACTGTCTTCATAGACGTGGTCGAGATTTTCAAACGTAACAATCAGGGTTTTGCCCTGTTGGATATAAAGCGCGGAGTGCTCTTCGCCCAATTCTTCGAAAAATCCACGCTCGGCGCCGATGGTCTTCAGATTGCTTTGCCAGTCAGATTGGCTGGGCGCGTCGAGTTTGGTGTCGCCATCCGCCACGCTCAGCCCTCCCGAAAAAGGCGCGGGGCACCTTCGATCAACTGCGTGCGCCATTGTTTGATCTGTCCGGTTTCCACCAGATAATCGCGCGACAGCTTTTCCACCGAGGCTTCACCCTTCAGCGATTCAATCGCAACCTTGGCCTGAAATTCCGGGTCAGTGACCGGCGCTTTGGCGGTTTTCTTTTTAGCCGGGATCAGCGCCTCATCCGGATCAATACCATGTTTGCGCATGACCTTATCCATGAACGACCCACGCCGTGGGCGGTTGTTTTCTTTCTCTTCCAAACGAGGCTTCATACGCCGCGCCCAGAAATGCACTCCCTTGGTTTCCTCGGTCAGCCAGTCTTTTTCGATGTCAAAAGCGCTTCGGATCATCTTGTTCCGGTCTTTGAAAGACACCGGATAAAACGCGGCTTCAGGCTCGGCATATTTGATTTCGCCGGATTGCTGCAGAAAGTAGGTCACTGCCGCCGGACCGGTAAAACCCCAGTTCTGCTCTGTCATATGAACAGGGCGGCCAGCATCTTTCTCCGCCTGAAGCTCTTTCTGCTGCCAGGGCTTCAACCATGGGCCAATGGCGTATTCATCCTCAAAAAACGCCAGCATCGCATCCAACGCCTTGGAGGTTTTTGGTAGGCCAAGCACCGCGTTGCAGACCAAGCCTTCTTTCTCCCAGCCGAAGACCGATTTGCGGGTGTAGTTGAACGGCCGGTAGCAATAAATGTCTGCATCAACCCAAATCTTATCGGTCTTCTTCAGCATGTTGAGCCGCCACAGATCGGCGTGGATGGCCGGGCTGCCGGTACGCGCATGTCGGTACATCGGTTCGCCAGGGAAAATCTCCGCCGCATCCGCCGCATGCACCCCTTCCGGCACGTTCGGGATCTCTTCGTAGCTGTAAAGCGTGGTGTGATGGCCCGCATCCGCAAAGGATTTCAGACAGAGCTGCTCCAACCAGGAAAGCTGCCCGCCAATCCACAGGGACGCGATTTCGGGAAGTTTGGCCATTTTACCTCAACCTTTGTTTTTACTTTGGAAACAGTTTACGCGGAAACCATTGGGCTGTCTTCGGAAATTCCACGACAATTTGCGCTAGTGCGCCGTGTCTTGCTTCTCGACGGTGAAGAAGAAGTCTTCTGGCAAATCGCGTTCCACCACCCAATCGGGGATGACCTCCGGACCAGCCAAGAAAACGTTGGCACCAAAATGCGGATGCAAGCGTGCCAAACGCTCCTGACGTGCGCTGGTCAGGTCATCGTAGAACTTGCTGTAGTTCGGGGTTTCCTTGAGCGCGTCGATCTTGGCGCGGTGGCGGTCCACGGAAAATGCATGCGCCTCAGCAATCTCGGGGTCAGACAACAAACGGTCCATCTCTTCCTGCATCGCCGGGATCATGCGCTGGATCGAGGTGTCTTCTTCGGTGTTGTTGTTCATCCGGAACCAATAAGCCATGCCCTGATCGCGATCGACGTGGTTCACACGCCCGCGATCGCGCTTCACCAAGAAGCTCTCTGCCGAGCGCACGGCGTAGTGGTTGAGCTGCACCAAATCATAGCCGATGGTGTCTGTCGTGGAACGCCAGGCGTTGCGATACATGTCCTTCGGCAGCGGCTGGCCGGACCCGTTCACCCAGTTGATGTGCGACCAAAGCTGCGGGTTGAGCCCTTTGGGCCGGTGAACGCCCAGCTTCTTAAACAGGCCAATGTTGCGATACAGCGTTTTAAAACCCCAAGCCTGATGCGGTTTTCGCGTCATCTCCCGCGCACATCGCGTGAACTGCGCCATCAACGGCTTATCCACGTACTCATGCACGTCGGAGTTACCAAATAGCCGCCACGTGCAAGAAATCAGATTGGCATCGCCCACAGCCTCAAATAGCGCGGGCAGCGTACCATCGCCAACCTTCACGTTAATGAACTCGTCCACATCCATGGAAATCACCCAATCGGCGTTTTGGATGATCTCTTCTTTTTCTCCCGCCTGAAGCGCGGCGTGCTGCGGCTTAAGATTGGTGCCTTTGAACGGGTTGTCACGGTGCTGCACAAAGCCTTTTTCTTGCAACAACTCCAAAAACGTATCCGTGCCATCGTTACAGTCATTGGTGAAGACCAGAACGTCTTTCACCCCGATGGCGCGGTGGTAGGCCAGCCATTCCAGAATGAATGGCCCCTCGTTTTTCATACAGGTGATGATCGCGACATCATTGTCAGCCGGATTGACTTTCGGCGCCGGGATTTCCGGCATGCGGATCGGCTTATGATCAAACTTCTTCTTGGAAAGCTTGATCAGCTCCGCCTCTTCAATCAGTGAGGTTTTGGGGACAATCTGCCCCACTGTATCGGTTGGATGGCGTAGCCCCATACAGCGATAGAACTTCACCCACTCATCCGCCTCGGGCTTTGCCCCCACCACGCGGATCAAACGCCAGACGACGTCAGGTCCGGTTTTCTGTGGCGCCACCACCCAGCGCCGGCGCAATTTGGCCGCGTCAAACTGAACGCAGATGTGATCTCCGTGGCGCACAGGTTCATCATTGCGCACCCGCCAAGGGTAGCAATGTTGTCCCACCAACGTCACCACGCCAGAGGTGGATTTCACCGCCATATCAAACAAGGTGCGCCCCTTGGTGCCCTTGCCTTTGATCTGCATGACCAGATCAGAGATATCCAGCAACGCCACCGCCCGCGCCGCATTGAGCCAGCGATAGCGGATCATTTCAATCAACTGCAGTTCAGCAAGCGGAGAGTCCCATGGCGATGGCGGCGGAATGTCCATGCGGTCTTTGCCCGGTGCATCCGGCGCATTGTAGGGGTGCGCTTCTGCCGGTAAGTCCAAAGCGCCCAATGGCGCATCCACACGCACCACCATAACCTGCTTCAGACCGGCAATGACCGAAGCACCGGCCTCCACTTCTTCCAAGTAGGTAGTATCTTTGCCGGGCTCCGCCCGATCCAAAATCACCGCGCCTTGCAAGTTGTGTTGTGCCGCGTGGTAGCGCAGCCACGCCAACGTGGCTTGTGCCGTTTCACCATTGCGCACCGCCAACATCACATTGAGGGCTGCAAAGGTATCCAACTCCTGCGGCTCAAGCGATAGGCGACGTTCCTCGCCGTTTACCTTGACGGCCGGTGCGTCCCCTTCATAGGCCAGGTTCACAATCAAACCGTTGCCCACGCTGCGCGCGTTGGTGAGTTTGGTCTGCGCGCCTGCTTTCAGGTCTTTTTCCGCCAGCCCGGTTTTGAAGAAAGCCAAACACTCTGGCGTCGCACCGCCATCGAGTTTCAGGCACGACAAGACCGTGCTGCCAGCCACCTGTGTATGTGTCAGTTCACGATAGTGAAACGCCGCTTTGCCCATTTTCTGGCCCTTATTATCCGCTGCCCCCTGCACGTTTGTGTCAGGATTTCTTATAGTTGGCTTGTTGATACCACTGAACCAACTGACGCTGCAAATCACGCGGAGGCACTTGGCTACCACCCGCGCAGAGGATTTGGGACATCAGCTCTTGGACCTCTGGCTGCCCGATCAGCACCTCAAATCTATCCTTGTGCCATTGCACCCCTGCGGCATGGGCTGCCGCGACACCATCGATCGCCCACAATCGCTGCAGTTCCCTCTCTGTCGATGGGCGCATTTGGGAGATAGACGTATTTCTCTCGGTGTTGAAATTACGCTCCACCCAATAGGCAAGGTCCACCTTCTTGGTCGCTCGGTTGGGCAGCCCCCGGTCCCGCTTGACTGCAAACGCCGCCGCAGAGCGCACCGCATAGTGATTTAGCTCCACCAAGTCTCGCGCGACGCCAAGATCATAGAGCGACAAACGTTGCGGTGTCTTGGCCAGAAAAGGATGCACCGGTTTGCCACTGCCATCGACAATTTTAGGCAAACCAGCCTTTTCCGGATCCTTTTGCTTGGGCCGGTGCACGCCAAACTGATTGAACGGGCCTTTGGCGCGAAACAGCATTTTGAACAGACTGGCCGCAACCGGATATTGCGCCTCTGCTGGAATGCAACGTGTGAACTGTGCTGTGACTGGTGCGTCTTCTATGTCGACGCGCTCATTGTTCCCAAACAGGCGCCAAGGTAACAGGATTGCATCTGAGTCTTGAGGCACTTTGCCCAGAAGGTCAGAGATTTGATGTCCCGGAACATGGATGTTGAGGAACTCATCCACATCCGTAACCATGATCCAATCCGCCGTCTTGCGCAGCGGATGCTTCCACGCCTGCCGCAACGCTTGCCACTGGATGCTTTTGTCCGGCTCTGGCACATGCGGCACGTGGGTGATCTCGCCAGCTTCCGCCAGCAAGGACAATATCTGATCCGTGCCATCATCACAGTCGTTTGAATAGATCAGAAAATCCGTCACCCCCGCGCCGCGGTGATGTGCAATCCACTCCAACAGATAGGGCGCTTCATTTCGCACCGATGTGACGCTCAATATGCGCAACGAACTGGCCTCAAGGTTTGTTTGAACTGTGCATACCACAGTGCGCGGGCCCGGCTAAACAGCCCTTAAGAAAACATCTTAAGCTGAGTCTTGGCGGAAACACATGTCAGATCACAGGCTTATGTCTTGCCCATGTAACAGACACGGTGAAGAATGCTCACACGCCACCTCGACCTCCGCCCAGCAAAGAGGACGCCATGATTTTTGCCAAACGCAACGGACAGCCGATGCCATCCCACCTTCTGCACCACGCAGACAAGGTGCGACGAGGCGGCGTGGACAGGCGGGAGTTTCTGGCGCTAGCGAGCGCGTTTGGGGCCACCTCTGCCACCGCTTACGGGATGCTCGGCTTGCCCACGCCAGCCGCCGCGCAAGCCGCGCCAAAACAGGGCGGCACCGTGCGGATCCAACAGGAGGTCCGTGCGCTCAAAGACCCTCGCCTGTTTGACTGGCCACAGATCGCCAACTTTACGCGTGGCTGGCTGGAAACGCTCATCACCTATGAAAGCGACGGCACGTTTAAGCCCGCGCTACTGGAAAGCTGGGAGATTTCCGACGACGCAAAGACCTACACGCTCTTTGTGCGCAAAGGCGTGACCTGGAACAACGGCACCGCCTTCACCGCAGAGGACGTCGCCCGCAATATCCGCGGCTGGTGTGACCGCGACATGGCTGGAAATTCCATGGCGGGGCGCTTTGCCACGTTGATTGACCCAAACACCAACCAAGCGCTGGACAGTGCCATTGAGGTGGTCGACAGCCACACGGTGCGTCTCAACCTGCCAAAGCCGGACATCTCCCTAATCCCCGGCATGGCGGATTACCCAGCAGCCATTGTGCCGGACGGGTTTGACGCAACAACAATGCTGGAAAACCCCATTGGTACAGGGCCTTACCTGCCCGAGAGTTTGATCCCAAGCGAAAAAGGCGTCCTTGTGCGCAACGCCAACCATCGGTGGTGGAATGAAGGCAACGGGGCCTGGCTAGACCGGATCGAATTCCTTGATTTTGGCACCGACCCTGCCGCCTGGGCCCGCGCAGCGCGGGATGGGGCGATCGACATGACCTACTCCGTTGATGGCGAATACGCCGATCTGATTGGCAACTTTGACGGCTGGACCAAACACAATGTGATTTCCATGGCCACCGTGGTCGTACGCCCCAACCAAGAAGCCGAAGTGGGCGGCATCAAACCCTACGCAGACCTGCGCGTGCGACAGGCGGTTATGAAAGCCGTGGACAACGGTATTTTGCTCGAACTGGGCAATGACGGACGCGGCGAGGTGGCACAAAACCACCACATTGGACCAGCCCACCCGGAATATACTGACATTGGCATGCCGAAGTATGATCCGGAAGGCGCAAGGTCTTTGCTGAAAGAGGTGGGCGCCGAAGACTTTGAGATGGAAATTCACACAATCGACGACGCCTGGCGCAAAAATACCACTGATGCGGTTGTAGCGCAGCTGCGTGACGCGGGCTTCAAAGCCAAAACCACGATTGTGCCCGGGCGCACCTACTGGGACAACTGGGACAGCTTCCCGTTTAGCGCCACGGATTGGAACCACCGACCTCTCGGGGTGCAAATCTGGGCTCTGGCCTATCGCAGCGGCGAGGCGTGGAACGAGTTTGGCTATTCAAACCCCGCGTTTGACGCCATCCTGGACGAGGCCCTGGGTACGGTAGACATCGACAAGCGTCGCGCGTTGGTCGCGCAGGGCGAAAAAATCCTGCAAGACGATGCGGTGACCATCCAGCCGTATTGGCGTGCTTTGGCAAACCACACGGTAGATGGACTGGCAAGCGGGGCGCATCACATCTCGTTTGAGATCCGCCCCGCAGAGTTGCATTGGACCTGACGCCTTAGTGCGACAGGCAGGCCTCAAACTGGTTCGCCAGGGTCTGAACAAGGTCCACATAATTTGGCGTGTCTTGCTTGGCGCCATGCGGATCCAGCTCTTCGGAATGCAGGTCGAGCCCCTCGCTGATCGCAGTTACGATGTCGTCGTTAAACTGCGGCTCAGTGAAGACACAGGAGATATTGTTGTCGGTCAGCACGTCCTGAATACCCTTCAAACGCGCGGCACTTGGCGCGGCCCCATCGCCGTTCAGGAAAGCACCGGAAGCAGCGAAGTCAAAGCGGGTCTCAAAATATTGGTAGGCATCGTGAAACACCACAAAGCCCTTGCCCTGTAAAGGCGCCAGTTGTTCTGCGATCGATGCTGTGAGGGCGGCCAGTTCCGCGTCCAGATCTGCCGCATTGGCACGATAAGCAGCCGCATTATCCGGGTCGATTTCAGAGAGCTTCAACGCGATGGCACTGGCCCAAAAACGCGCATTTTCAGGGTCGAGCCAAGCATGCGGATCGACACCTTCGTGGCTGTGACCATCATGGGAGCCGTGTGCGTCGTGGTCATCGTGATGATCGTCGTGCCCCTCTTTGTGCTCCGCATGCGCGTCATGGGCATGGTCGTCGTGTTCTTCGTGATCATCATGGTCGTCATGATCCGCGTGCTCTTCGTGCTCGGCGTGATGCTCATCACCGTGATTGTGAGGATCTTTCCCACCCAAAGACATTTCCAAGAAAGTCTCGCTTTCACGGAACTCCAATTCGCGCGTGCCGTTTAGGTGCAACAACTCCAGTGTTGCCGCGTCACCCGCCAACGACTCAATTGACTCCTCCAACATCGGGGTGAGTTCAGCCCCAACCCAAATCACCAGTTCCGCATTCTGCAGCGCGCGCGCCTCGGATGGGCGCATGGCGTAATCATGTGGCGACACATTCGCTGGAAGCAGCTGTTCCGACGTCCCAACACCAGCCATAACCCGACTGACAAGCGCTTGAATGGGCGCAATATCTGTCACGACCTTTGGGGCATCGGCCTGCGCGGAAAATGCTACAAGAGAGGCCGCGAAGGCCGCGCTGATGATTCGCATGAGGGTATCCTCTGATTTGAACATTTGCGCTGGCTCTAGTGGAAACGTTATACTATATCAAGTCATCCTTTTGAGCGGAGAGGCGACATGCAAACAGTGGGCTTTGACCAACACGACCACGCAGCTTGCGTAGGCGGCGGCATGAAAGCCGCAGAGGACGCCTGTGCCGCGCAAGGGCTGCGGCTCACCAAAGGGCGGCGGCGGGTGTTGGAAATCCTGCTGCAGGAACATCGCGCGATGGGGGCCTATGACATCCTTGGCATGTTGTCAGATGAGGGCTTCGCCTCACAGCCACCGGTGGTCTATCGCGCTCTGGATTTTCTGGTGGCAAACGGCTTTGCCCATAAGATCCAAAAGCTCAACGCCTACATCGCCTGCGCCCATCCGGGAGACTCGCACACGCCGGTTTTCTTGATCTGCCGCGGATGTGAAACGGTGGCTGAAACCGCCGCGCCACTACAGTCCACCCTCGGTGAAGTTGCTGACAAGATTGGATTTAAAATCGAAAACACCATTGTCGAGGCTGAGGGCATGTGCCCGACCTGTCGCAATACGGAGACCGCCGCATGAGGCTGGTGACCATCAATGGTCTGTCGGTGCAGCATGGCAGCCATCAGGCCTTGGCCAATGTGGCGCTGACCATCGATACAGGTGAGATTGTCACCATTGTGGGGCCCAACGGCAGCGGCAAGTCGACCTTGCTGCGCTGTATCATCGGGGCCCTAAAACCGGACAGCGGCACCATTCTGAAAGCCGCAGGCATGCGGATTGGCTATGTTCCACAGAAACTTGCCATTGATGCGACCATGCCGCTCACCGCAGCGCGGTTTTTGTCTTTGCCCAAGCGGCGCAGTGCGGCGGAAATTCAAGTTGCGTTGCAACAGGTTGGCGCGGAAGGGTTGCAAAACCGGCCTATGGCGGGCCTGTCTGGCGGGCAATTTCAACGGGTATTGCTAGCACGAGCCCTGATGGACGAACCGGATTTGCTCATTCTGGATGAACCCACCACGGGTCTGGACCAGCCGGGATCGGCAGATCTCTATCGCCAAATCGAGCAGGTGCGCCAAGACACCGGTGCCGCCGTTTTGATGGTCAGCCACGAGCTGCATGTGGTGATGAGCGCTTCGGACCGTGTGGTTTGTCTCAACGGCCATGTGTGTTGTCACGGCACACCGGAAATTGTCGCCTCAGCGCCGGAATATCGCGCCCTATTTGGCACGGGCACCCATGGTGCACTGGCGCTCTATCGGCATGAGCATGACCACCACCATCACCACGATCATGACGACGCGCATGATTGCGGGCACGACCACGGATCCCATTGATATGTTTGACGACTTCCTGATCCGCGCGCTGTTTGCAGGCGTGGGCGTGGCCTTGGCCGCCGCGCCTTTGGGCTGCTTTGTTGTCTGGCGGCGCATGGCCTATTTTGGCGACGCCACGGCGCATGCGGCGATCCTGGGTGTGGCGCTGTCTTTGGGGTTTGGGGTGTCGGTCTTTGTGGGGGCCATGGGGGTGGCGTTGGCCATGGCGTTAACCGTGTCCAACCTGTCGGAAAAAGGCTATGGCGTGGACACGATTCTGGGCGTTTTGGCGCATTCTGCGCTGGCGTTTGGCCTTGTGGCGGTGTCGTTTTTGCGCGGCGTGCGGCTGGACCTGAATTCCTATCTGTTTGGCGACATTTTGGCGGTTAGCAAAGTTGATCTGCTGGTGATCTGGATCGGCGCGGCGATTGTGATCGGGCTGATGGCTTGGCGCTGGCAGGCGCTTTTGACCTCGACTGTGAACCGCGGCCTGGCCTATGCGAGCGGGATCAATCCCAAGCGGGAACAACAACTTATGACCCTTGGCCTCGCCATTGTGGTGGCTGTCGCGATCAAGGTTGTCGGCGCGTTGTTGATTGTGGCCATGCTGATCATTCCAGCCGCGGCCGCCCGCGCAGTGGCGCGCTCACCGGAGGCGATGGCCTTTGGTGCGGCGGGCATTGGCGCGCTGGCGGCAGTGGGCGGATTGGGATTGTCTTATCAGATGGACACCCCCGCCGGACCGTCGATTGTTTGCGCGGCAGCGGTGCTGTTTCTGGCGCTCAATCTGGTGGCGCGGGTGGTGCTGAAAAGCGCCCGTTAACCTGCCAAAACCCACGTCGGTATTACGTCGGTATCACGTCTGTTTTGCGGAGGTGGGTATTTTGTGCCCCCTTCTCCATTAACCTTTAGTCCGTCAAAGCCGCGTGCACCAAGGCTTTGAGCTGTGGGCGGGTTGGGTAAGAACTCGACGGCGAGAGCTGTGTGAAGAACACCGCCGACAACTTTTCCACCGGATCGATCCAGAAGAAGGTGGAGGCCATGCCGCCCCAACTGAAATCGCCAACACTGCCCGGGCAACGGGCGCGGGCCGGGTCGAGCACGACGGCGCCGCCCAGACCAAAGCCCATGCCATCCATGGGCTGTTCGGCAAAACTCATCGGCCCCATGGAGGCAATGTCGCCGGGCAGGTGATTGGAGGTCATGAAACGCACGGTGCGCGGCGACAGCAGACGCACATCGCCCAGCGCGCCACCCCGACGCAACATTTCAGCAAAGCGCAGGTAATCGTCCATCGTGCCGACAAGCCCGCCACCGCCGGAGTGCATGGACGCATTTAGGAAGGGCGAGCCGTCGGTTGTGTCCACAAGGCGCAGGGTGTCCGCGCCGATCTTCGCCTGATTGAGCGCCATCGCATCGCCCTCAAGCGGGGTATACAGATCGGCAAACCGATCCTCTGTGCCGGGGATGACCGAAAAGCCGGTTTCCGACATGCCCAGCGGGTCGAGGATTTCGCTTTCCAGAAATTCGGCCAGGCTCTGCCCAGTGATGACTTCGATCACGCGACCCAGAATGTCGATGCTGACGGAGTATTCCCAGCGTGTGCCCGGCTGAAACGCCAACGGCAGAGCCGCAACCTGATCCGCCATATCAGCCAGCGCGCCCTGGTTGGCTTTGAACATCAGATCCTGCGCATCCATCTGCTTCGCCAATAGGCCGGGGTTAAACGGGTAGCTCAGACCGCTGGTGTGGGTCGCCAACTGATGCAAAGTGGGCGTGGCGCAGGGCTCGACCTGATCCATCGTCGACGCGCCGGGCACCAGCGCGTGGCAGTCTTTGAAGGCAGGAATGAAATTGGACACCGGCGCATCCAGATGCACAAGGCCACGCTCCACCAGCATCATCAGCGCCACCGTGGTGACCGGTTTGGTCATCGAATAAATCCGCGCCACGGTGTCCCGCTCAAACGGCGCGCCGGTGGCGATGCTGCGCAATCCGGTGGCGTGGTCAAACACCACGTCGCCATCGCGTGCGATCAAAGCCCCGCAACCGGCGTATTTGCGATCCGTGACAAGTTGGTCCATCCAGCCCGACAGCTGCGCCAAGCGGTTGGTGTCAAACCCCCGGTCCTGCGGTAGAGCTGTGCCGATCATGGATGCCTCCCAAACTGCCTGATCTGACACCAACAGTGCCTTTTGGGTGGGGCCACGGGCAAGGTGGTAAGACTACGTAGTTTGTTCAACCTTAACCCCAGGCCCCTATTCCCGAGCAATCCCCTTTGAACAGCTCCTTAAATCGCCCATATTGGTCTCAACAACAGGCCAGGAGGACGCGACGCGTGTTCACGAAGACCTTGAAACAGAGACTTGGGGCGGCAGTTGCGGCGGTCTCCCTTTTGGTGACGGCGCAGATTGCCACCGCTCAGGACACAGACCAAACCACAGAAGCTCCTGCCGCGCAGACGGTCTATGTGTTTGGCAACAGTCTTGTGCATCACCTAACCGACACCGATGAAACCGCTGTGCCACATTGGTTGAGCAAAATGGCTGAGGCAGCGGGCACGGAACTGAAACTGGACGGGCAATGGGGCTTTCTGCGCGATTTTGCCAAAAGCGAGACGCCCAGCGCCGGATGGCGGTTCAACGAGGTAGCGCGTGGCTGGACGCGGGACTATCGCAACTTTGCCGATGTGGACTGGGACACCATTGTGATCACCCCGGCCAATTTCATTCAGTATCAGGACGCCAACAAAGCCTTTCATGGCGACAACCCGGACAAGGCCTCACCCCTGTCGGCCACGCTGGACGTGATCGACAATATGCAGAGTGCTCTGGGGCCGGTGCGGATTGCGATCTATGAAGGCTGGGCCGATATGGGCAGTCAGGTCAAAAAGTTCCCGCCCAGTGCACGGCAGATGCGCAAGTATCAGCGGTTCAACAGTGGCGATTATCACGAGTGGTTTGAGGACTATGTCGACGCGCTGCGCGACGCCCGGCCAGATGCAGAGATTGACCTGATCCCGGTGGCGAGCACCCTGGCGGAGCTGATTGAGGGGGGCGTGCTGGATGGGTTGGACGCGGAGGTGTTTTACACCGACGATGCACCACATGGCACGCCAACCACCTATTTCCTGGCCGCCGCAATCACTTATGTGAGCCTCTATGAGGCGGAGCTGCCCTTGGTGCTCGACATTCCGGAGAGCATCCATGCGGATGTGCGCACCTATTGGGAAGCGGTGCGTGATGAGATCCACCGGCTGGTGTTGAAACCAATGAAACAAGCGGCGGCCCGGGAGGTGCCGTCCGGTGTGCCCTTTCGCACGCCGGATGGTGACGCGCCGCAGTTAGCGGGGCTTGGGCTGGCCGATCCGGCGCTGGCCATGGGGTTGAGCGGCATCAGCGATTGGTCCACGCAGCAGCCGTTTATCGATGTGATGAAAACCGCACGGCCTTGGGTCGGGCATTTGCCCGGCCAATGGGGCGGCGTGAGCTTTGAAGAGCTGGATGCGCGTGGCTTGCTGGACGAGGAAGGCTGGGTTTGGGGCGTGCCGGAGGACATCGAGTCGGTTGAGGCCCTGATCCTGACCGACCTGCCGGAGGCGGCGACCAGTCTGGCGGGACGATATCGTGTGACGTGGCAAGGCGCAGGGGAGGTCGAGCTCACCGGACGCGCGCGGGTGACGTCTAAAATATCAGGCGAGATTTGGTTTGACTTCACGCCGGGCGAAGGTCCGGTAGGGATCAAAATCCGCCAGCCGGACCCGGATATGACCGGCGACTATGTGCGCGACATTCAGGTGATCGCGCAACCTTACATCCTGCTTGCCGAGGCTGGCGCGGTGTTCAATCCTATGTGGCTCAACGTGGTCGATGACCTGCGCATGGTGCGGTTTATGGATTGGATGAAGACCAATGGCTCCACCCAGTCTGGCTGGGAGGGGCGGCCCCTCACGAGTGACTTCACCTATGGCTGGCGCGGAGTGCCGGTGGAGGTGATGGTGCGGCTGGCCAATGAGATTGGCGCCGACCCGTGGTTCACCATGCCGCATCTGGCGGATGAGGGCTATCTGACCGCTTTTGCCAGCTATGTGCACGACCATCTGGATGCGGAACTCAACGCCCATGTCGAATATTCCAACGAGATGTGGAACTGGGGCTTTGAGCAGGCGCAATGGGCCTTGAAAGAGGGCGAGGCGCGTTGGGGCAAAGGCCAAGACGTGCAAATGCAGTTTGCGGGAATGCGGGCGGCGGAGATGGCGCGCATCTGGGGCGAGGTTTATGGCGACGCGGCCGAGGGGCGGCTGACGCGGGTGATTGCGACACACACCGGCTGGCCGGGCTTTGAAGAGGGACTGTTGCAAGCACCGCTGTGGCAGGCGGAGGGCAACCCCGCGCCGGTGAGCTTGTTTGAGGCCTACGGTGTGACCGGCTATTTTGGCGTGACCCTTGGGCTGGAAGATGAGGGCGCGCCGGAGCTGCGTGGCTGGTTGGCGAACGCGCGTAAAAAGGCGGAAACGGCGGGCGCGGCAGAAGGGCTGCAACGGGCGGCGCTGACGGCCTATGTGGACGACCACGCGCATGATGGCGTCGCGGCGCAGGCCGCGGACTGGCTGCGCAAGGGTGAGTTGAAACAGCTGACCGATAAGCTGCTGCCCTATCATCGCGATGTGGCGCGCAAGAATGGCCTGAAGCTGGTGATGTATGAAGGCGGCAACCATGCGGTGGGCGTGGGTGTGGAGGCCAATGACGACGCGCTGACGGCGTTTTTTACGAAATTCAGCACCAGCGCCGAGATGGGCGCGATGTATGAAGATCTGCTGGCAAGCTGGCGCAGTCTAGGCGGGCAAAGTTTCAATGCCTTTACCGATGTGGGCAAGCCCAGCAAATGGGGCAGTTGGGGGCATCTACGCTATTTGGGGGACAAGACGCCCCGGCATGATGTGCTGATGGACTACAATCTCACCGGTCCACATTGGAGTTCGGACCGCGCCGAGGATGCCTTCCTACATGGTGGTATTTACCTTGGCGGCGACACCTCCGATCGGCTTGAAGGCACGGGCAAACGCGATGTGCTTTTGGGCATGGGGGGCAACGATGTGCTGGTGGCGCGGGGGCCGGGCGATCTCCTGCATGGCGGGCCGGGCACGGATCGGGCGATTTTGCCGGGCACACAAAGCGACTATGAATTCAGCCGCGAGGGCGCGCAGGTGCGGGCCGTTGCGGAGGGACGCAGCTATCTTTTGACCGAAATGGAGGCAGTGGCCTTTGAAGACGCCCCCGCGCTGGTGCTGCCGCTGAGCGGGTTTTTGTGACACAGGCTTGATGTGAAAGGGGAAATCCCCCTGCCTCGAATTAAACCAATCTGATAGGTTGCGTCCAACGTGACGTCAGAGGCGAGCCATTTCCGTGCTGAGTATTCTCATTCCGGCCAACAATGAGGCCGCTCATATCGGCCCATGCCTGAAGGCGGTTTTGGCCTCTGGCGGGCTGGAAGTGGCGCAGATTGTGGTGGCGGCCAATGGCTGTGAGGACGACACGGTTCAGATTGCCGAGGGCTTCCGCACACAAGTTGAGGACAAAGGCTGGACCCTCACCGTTCTGGATTTGCCCGCTTTGGGCAAAATGGGCGCGCTCAATGCCGCCGAAGACGCTGCCAATTTTGGCACCCGCGCGTATCTGGATGCCGATGTTCTGGTGGACCCTGAGTTGATGGGACAGATCGCCAAGGTGTTGAACACAGATGCCCCCCGATATGCCAGCGGCAAGTTGCGACTGTCGCGCGCCAAGACATGGGCAACGCGGGCCTATGCGCGCACCTACAGCAAAGTGCCCTTCATCACCCACGGTGTGCCGGGGGCCGGGTTGTTTGCGGTGAACGCGGCGGGGCGTGCCCGCTGGCAAGAGTTTCCCGGCATCATTTCGGACGACACGTTTGTGCGGCTGAATTTCACACCAGAAGAGCGGATCGGCACCGAAGCGGGCTACGATTGGCCACTGGTTGAGGGATTCGCCGCCTTGGTCAAAGTGCGCCGGCGGCAGAACGCCGGTGTGGCCGAAATTAAGGCACGGTTTCCGGAGCTGCTCAAAAACGACGACAAATTCACGCTCAGCCTGGGAGAAAAGCTGGGCATGATGCTGCGCGATCCCTTGGGCTTTGCCATCTATGCGGCGGTCTCGATTGTTGTGAAGCTTTCCCCGCAAAAATCTAACGCATGGGAGCGTGGCAGATGAGCCGCCTCAAAAGCCTCACACAGGGCAACTCACTTGCCGCCCGCGCCATTCGCAGTGGCGGCTGGACGATCTTGGGCTATGGCGGGTCCCAAGCACTGCGACTGGCCTCCAACCTGATCCTCACACGCCTGCTTTTCCCTGAGGCTTTTGGGCTCATGAGCCTTGTTTGGGTCTTCTTGCAGGGGCTGTCCAACCTGTCGGACATGGGCGTGACCCAGTCGATCCTGCAAAGCAAACGCGGCGAGGATCGCGCCTTCCTTGACACCGCCTGGACCATACAGGTGTTGCGCGGGGTCTTCCTACTGATCCTAACCTGGGCCTTGGCCGTGCCAGCGGCGGCGTTTTATGACGCGCCGGAGCTGGCTGAGATCCTGCCAGTGGTCGGTCTGACACTTCTGATCATGGGACTATTCCCCACCAAAAAGGACAGCGCCAATCGGCACCTTGCGCTAGGGCGGATCACAATGATCGACCTGTCCGCACAGGTGATTGGATTGGTGGTCGGTGTGGTGATTGCCTGGGCCACGGGATCGGTTTGGGCCTTAGTCGCCAATGCGGTGACCACCACGGTCATGCAGTTGATTTTCTACTATATTTTCCTACCAGGCGCGATCAACAAACCGCGCTGGGACAAACCTGCCGCCGGAGAACTAATCCACTTTGGCAAGTGGATTTTCCTCTCCACCGCCGCCGGTTTTCTCCTGTCCCAAGGTGACAAGATTGTACTCGGCAAATACCTCAACCTCGGTGCGCTTGGGGTCTACAACATCGGCTATTTCCTCGCGTCTTTCCCGCTGTTGTTGGGCGGGATGCTGATGCGGCGGATCATGATCCCGATCTACCGCGAAAAGCCACCCAGTGAGAGCGCCGAAAACCGCGCCAAACTGCACAAGATGCGCATGCTGTTGAGCGGCGGATTGATGGGGCTTCTGACGCTCTTTGCCCTGATCGGCGTCTGGCTGGTCGCCGCGTTGTATGATCCGCGTTATGCGCTGGCCGGTGGCGTGGTGGTGCTTCTGGCGGTGATGCAAATTCCGCAAGTCATCGCCCTGACCTACGATCAGGCGGCCCTTGCCGCGGGCGACAGCCGCGGGTTCTTCTTACTGGCCGCGACACGGGCGGCGCTCATGATGGTTGGCCTGATGATCGGGGCGAGCAAGTATGGCCTCACCGGTGCCCTGATCGGGCAAGGGGTTGCGATGGTGCTGGCCTATCCGGCAGTCGTCCAACTGGCACGGGCGCATGACGCCTGGGACGCGCGCCATGATGCGGTGTTTTGGACCATAGGCATTTGCATAGGCGGCCTCGCCTTTTGGCTACATCAGAGCGCGATTGTTAAGCTTTCTGCCCTCAATTTGCCCTGATTTCACCTTCCTACTGGACCGATGCAGCTTTATCCTTAAGTCAACCGAAAGAGTCCCCGTATCAGAAGAGGGACCGTCGAAGGCGTAATTGAATAGCAGGTGGATGTGGTGACGAGCCCAACCGACCAACCGGTCGCAGAGACGGATATTGCCATTGTAGGTATGGCCGCCCACTTGCCCGGTGCAGGCGGAATTGATCAATATTGGCACAACCTGCGCAACGGTATCCGCTCCATTCGCAAACTTTCCGAAGATGAGCTTTTGGCCAACGGCGAAAGCCGGGCGAAGATGGCGCATCGCAACTATGTGCCTGCCGCCGCCACGGTGGACGGCTTTGCCGATTTTGATGCGGAGTTTTTTGGGCTGTCTCCGAAGGAGGCCGCAATCATGGACCCGCAGCACCGCCAGTTTCTGGAGGTGAGCTGGGAAGCGCTCGAAAACGCGGGCCATATGCCGGAGAATTTTGGCGGGCCGATTGGGGTGTTTGGCGGCTGCGGCATGGGCAGCTACTTCTATTTCAACATCTGCTCCAACCGCGATCTGGTGGACAGCACCGGCATGTTCCTGTTGCGCCATACGGGCAACGACAAGGACTTCCTGACCACGCGGTTGAGCCACATTCTGGATCTGAACGGGCCAAGCTTGGGCTTGCAGACGGCCTGTTCCACCTCGCTGGTCGCGGTGCATTATGCGGCGCAGTCGATCCTGAACGGCGAATGCGACATGGCGTTGGCGGGCGGCGTGACCCTCGAGCTGCCCCATGGGCGCGGTTACGTGTTTGAGGATGGCGAGATTCTTTCGCCGGATGGCGAATGCCACGCGTTTGACCACCGCGCGCAGGGGACCGTGTTTGGCTCTGGCGCGGGCGTGGTGGTGCTGCGGCGGTTGGAAGATGCGATTGCGGAGGGCGATCACATTTGGGCCGTCATCAAAGGCTCCGCGGTCAACAACGATGGCTCGGATAAGGCAGGTTATCTCGCGCCCTCCGTGGGCGGACAGGCGGCGGCGGTGGCCGATGCTTTGGCGATTGCCGATGTCCCTGCGGATACGGTCGACTACATCGAGTGCCACGGGACCGGGACCTATTTGGGCGATCCAATTGAGGTGGCCGCGCTGACCGAGGCGTTTCGCGAAACCACCGAGGAGACCGGCTTCTGTCGCATTGGCTCGGTGAAAACCAACATTGGCCATTTGGATACGGCGGCCGGGGCGGCGAGCCTGATCAAGACGTCTTTGGCGCTACATCACAAAGAGATGCCGCCAAGCCTTGGATTTGAGAAGCCCAATCCGGCGATTGATTTTGAGAGTAGTCCATTTGCGGTGAACGCCAGTTTACGGGCGTGGGAGAGCCACAAAGGACCGCGCCGGGCGGGCGTTAACAGCCTTGGCGTGGGGGGCACGAACGCGCATGTGGTGGTGCAAGAAGCGCCGGAGCGGGCGGAAAGCCAAGAGAGCGATTGGCCGTTTCAATTGATTGCTGTGTCTGGCCGCTCGACCAAGGCGCTGGACGCCAATGCGGCCAATCTCGCGGCGCATTTGAGAGCCAATCCAGACCAACCGTTGGCCGATGTGGCGCATACGTTGCTGAACGGGCGACGGGCGTTTGAGAAACGGCGTGTGGTGGTGGCGGACAGCCATGAACAAGCGGCGGATTATCTGGAAAGCGGCAACCTGCGGCGGGTGTTCACGCATACAGCTGAGGGCGACGCGCCGGAGGTGGTCTTCATGTTCCCCGGCGGTGGGGCGCAGTATGTCGGCATGGGGCGCGATCTGTTTGAGACCGAGCCGGTGTTTGAAGAGTGGATGGAGCGCGGCTTTGCTTTTCTGGCGGGCAAAGGTGGCGAGGAATTGCGCGCGCTGTGGCTGGCCGAAGGGGAGGCGGTGGACGACGCGGAAGAGCGACTGAAACAGCCGAGCCTGCAACTGCCGCTGATCATGATGGTGGAATACGCGCTGGCGCAGCTTTGGATGAGCTGGGGTGTGACACCCGCCGCGCTGGTCGGTCATTCCATGGGCGAAAACACCGCGGCTTGTCTCGCCGGTGTGATGTCGTTTGAAGATTGTTTGGGGTTGGTACAGCTGCGCGGGCAGCTGTTTGACACGGTGCCAGCGGGCGGGATGCTGTCAATTCCGCTGCCGTTGGCTGAAGTGGAAACACACCTGACGGGCGAGATTGATATCGCCTCGGTCAATGCACCCGCGCTGACTGTGGTCTCCGGGCCAGATGCGGCACTGGATGCACTGGCGGCCAAGCTGGCGGATCTGGAGATTGAGACGCAACGCGTGCCGATCAACATTGCTGCGCATTCGCGCATGCTGGCGCCGATCTTGGGCCGGTTCGGGGATTATCTGCGCTCAATCACCTTAAACGCACCGAACCTGCCGATCATTTCGAACCGCACGGGCGCCACACTGCTGGACAGCGAAGCGACCGATCCAGACTATTGGGTGGGCCACTTGCGCAATACGGTGCTTTTTGCCGACGACATCACCACGCTCGCGCAGAAAAGTGGACGGGTGTATCTAGAGGTTGGACCCGGAAAGGCCCTGTCTTCGCTGGTGAAAATGCATGGGCAGGTGAAGGCGGACAAGGTGCTGTCCTCCCTGCGCCATCCCGAGGAGGACATTGGCGATGACGCTTATTTCCTCACCGTTTTGGGCCAGCTCTGGGCCTGTGGTGTGGATGTGGACTTTGACCAATATTGGGGGGATGTGCCGCGCCAGAAGGTGGTTCTGCCGTCCTATGCCTTCCAACGCAGCCGCTATTTCATTGAGCCGGGTCAGGGGCAGGTTGAGGCGCAAGACGAGTTGCTGATGCGGCTCGAGGATACGGCAGATTGGAGCTATGCGCCGGTGTGGACGCCGCGATTGGCGGAATGTGAGATTGATGTTGAGAGCGAGCTGAGTGATGCCGCAAAGCACAGCTGGTTGATCTTCACCGATCAAGGCGGCACTGGCGCGGCGCTGGCCAAACGGTTGCGCGACGCGGGCCAAGATGTGGTCACTGTGACCACCGGCGATGCCTTTGCCGAAACCGGACCGGACAGCTATGCCCTTGCGCCGGAGCGCGGGCGTGATGGCTATGACGCGCTGCTTCAGAGCCTGATGAGCAAAGGCCGCGTGCCGGATCGCGTTGTGCATATGTGGCTGCTGACCGAGGATGAGAGCCATCGTCCCGGATCGAGCTTTTTCCACCGCAATCAGGAACAGGGCCTGATGAGCCTGTTCTTCCTCGCGCAAGCGGTGAGTGATGAAAACCTGCCGACACCTTTGCACATCACGGCGGTGAGTTCCGGCGCGGTGCAGGTGCGCAAAGAGGCGCTGCCCTATCCGGAGAAAGCCACGGTGCTGGGCGCTGTGCAGGTGATTGGGCGGGAATTGCCCGGCGTGACCTGTGCGCTGCTGGATGTGGAGCCACCCGCGAAGAAAGCGCGCGATGGGCTGGTCAACAAGTTGCTTGAAGACGTGATGGCCGCGCCACGGGGCCAAATCGCGGCCTGGCGGAGTGAAAAACGGTTTGAGCGCAGCTATCGCAAGGTGGCGATGGACGGCATGGAGATGCCGGTTTTCAAAGACGGTGGCACTTACCTGATCACCGGTGGTTTTGGCGGGATTGGCCTGACGCTGGCGGAGCGCATGATCAAAGACGCCAAGGCCAATGTTGTGCTTTTGGCGCGGGACGGCTTGCCAGCACGTGAGGGCTGGGCGGATTACCTGCGCGGCCATGCACCCCATGATCGCGTGGCCCAGCGCATTCGCGCGGTGGAGCGGTTGGAAAGTCTCGGTGGCAAAGTGCTGCCTCTGGCGGCGGATGTTTGCAATGTCGATGAGATGGCAGAAGCTGTTGAAGCCGCGCGCGCGGCCTTTGGCACCATCAACGGCGTGATTCACGCGGCAGGCGTGATTGACGACGGGCCTTTGCTGGCCAAGACCTCGGCAGGCATCGACGATGTCCTCGCGCCCAAGCTGCACGGCACGCAGGTGTTGGAGCAACTGTTCCCGGATAGCACTCTGGATTGGCTGGTGTTGTTTGCGTCGTCTTCCACAGCCACCGCACCTGCGGGGCAGATCGATTATGTCGCCGCCAACGCCTATCTGAACGCCTACGCCCAATCGCGGCAAAATGACAAAACCCGCGTGCGGGCAATCAACTGGGGTCTTTGGGCCGAGGTGGGCATGGCCGCCGAAGCCGTGGCAGCCCGGCAAGGCCATGTGGTCGATGTGCCAACCGAGGCGATTGACAACCCGCTGCTGCAAGGGGCCGGGTTTGACGCACTGGGCAACCGGATTTTCACCGCAAGTCTCTCTGCCAAAGACTGGATTTTGGACGAGCACCGCACGCTGGATGGCGACGCGGTCATGCCCGGCACCGGGTACATTGCGCTTGCCTATGAAGCGCTAAAAGCACAGGGCGAGACCGCGCCCTTTGCGATACATGACCTGCTGTTCCTGCGCCCGATGCGCGTGAATGACAGCGGCACAGAGATGCGCCTGCGCCTGATCCGTTCGGATGAAGGCTATCGGTTTGAGGTGCAAACAGCGGTGAACTTTGACGGGCGTCCCGGCTGGCAAACCCATGCCGAGGCGCGGCTGGCACCGGTGCGGTCCGGTACGCCGGCGGCGCTGGATCTCGACGCGCTCAAGGCGGGTTGTCCGGTGCAGCAAAACGGCTTTGGTGCCGCATTGAGCGCACCGCAGGAAGCGCACATGCGCTTTGGACCGCGTTGGAAAGTGCTGCGCGAAACCGCGCTTGGGGCGCAACAGGGTCTCGCGCGGTTGAGCCTGGACGCGCAGTTTGATGGAGACGGGTTGCAACTGCACCCGGGTCTTTTGGACATCGCGACCGGCTGGGCCATGGACTTGATCCCCGGCTACGCGCAGGGGCATTTGTGGGTGCCGGTGGGGTATGACCGGCTGGTTCGCCATGGGGCGTTGCCTGCCGAGGTGATGAGCCATGTGACTTTGGTGGAAGGCAACAGCGATGCTGGCTCCGCCCAGTTTGACGTGGTTCTGTCTGATACCAATGGCGCGGTGCGCATTGAGGTCAAAGGACTGTCGTTGCGGCAGGTGGAAACCGCCGCGGGCTTTGCCAAGGCGCAACCGTTGAGCAAAGCGGAAGTCACCTTTGACGAGGACACGCAGGCGCAAGCGCCGCTGTCCGCCGCCGAAGAGCGACTGGCGCACAATCTGTCCCAGGGCATTCCGCCAGAGATGGGGGCCGATCTGTTTGAAGCCGCGCTGCGCGGGAGCCGGTCGCAGGTGGTGATCTCCTCGCTTGATTTGGCAGCGTTGATTGCGCAGGCCGAGGCGGGGGCGGATGAGGACAACGGTCCTAGTCAGAGCTTTGAACGGCCTGAGTTGGAAACCGATTATGTCGCGCCGGAAACCGATATTCAGCGCACTTTGGCGGGGTTCTGGCAGGACCTGTTGGGCGTGGAACAGGTTGGTATCCGCGACAGCTTCTTTGACCTTGGAGGCCACAGCCTGATCGCGGTGCGCCTGTTTGCCATGGTCAAAAAGGCCTGGGCAATTGAGTTCCCGATTTCGGTGCTGTTTGAGGCCCCCACCATTGAAACATGTGCCGCGATGATTGCGGAGCGGGTGGGTGACACGGCGCTGGGGGACGATGCAACTGGGGATACTCCTGCGGAGTCAGAGGCACGGCCACAAAGCCGCTTCACCCATCTGGTGCCGATGCATCAGGGCGAAGGCGGGCACCGCACGCCGTTCTTCCTCGTCGCGGGCATGTTTGGCAATGTGTTGAACCTGCGCCATCTGGCACATCTGATCGGTGCGGACCGGCCATTCTATGGCCTGCAAGCGCGGGGCCTGTTTGGCGATGCCGCGCCGCATGACGATCTGGTCGAGGCCGCCACGGATTACATTGCGGAGATGAAACAGGTGCAGCCGGAAGGGCCTTATCTGCTGGGCGGTTTCTCCGGTGGCGGCATCACCGCGTACGAAATTGCGCGTCAGCTGGAAGCGCAGGGCGACGAGGTTGCGCTGGTAGCGATGCTTGACACGCCCCTGCCAGTGCGCCGTCCGCTGTCCCGTCAGGACCGGATGCGCATCCAGATGCAGGAGCTGAAATCCAAAGGTGCGGCCTATCCGTTTATCTGGGCGAAAAACCGGATTGCCTGGGAGATCGAGAAGCGGCGTCCAACCGAGGAAACCAAGGCAGAGGCGCAGGGGCAACAGTTCCACGATGCCGAGATCGAGGCGGCATTCCTGCGGGCTGTGGCGCAATATCCGATGCACCCATGGCAGGGCAATCTGGTACTGTTCCGTCCGCCGCTGGTAGGCAAATGGGACATGGGCGATGGGCGGCTTGTGGACGGTGACCGCGCCTATGTGTTCCACGACAACGACTGGAGCCAATGGGTGCCCGATGTGCAGGTGTTTGAGGTGCCCGGCGATCATGACAGCATGGTGCTGGAACCCAATGTGCGGGTGCTGGCAACCCGCATGAAAAAGGTGATCGCGGCGGCGGAGAAAGACCTGCCCAAACGCGCGGCGCGGAGGGCAGCAGAATGAGTGGCCCGTCCCTTTTGACCGTAGTCCTGAACTGGCGCACGCCGGAGATGACGCTGAAAGCGGCCGAGGCGGCGGCGCGCGAAATGGCGGGCATCGACGCGCAGATTGTGATTGTCGACAACGACAGCGGCGATGGCTCGTTTGAGGCCATGACGGCGGGCATTGCCGAAGCCGATTGGGCTGCGGGCCGCGTGGAGGTGGTGCAGTCGGGCCGCAACGGCGGCTTTGGCGCTGGGAACAACTTTGGCATCCGCCATGGCTTGGCGCAGCGCGATTTTGACTTTGTCTATATCCTGAACTCCGACGCCTTCCCTGACGCAGGCAGCATCAGCGCGCTGCTGGACCATATGGCGCAGATGCCCACCTGTGGTTTTGCGGGCAGCTATATTCACGGCGAAGATAACGAGCCGCATCTGACGGCCTTCCGCTTTCATTCGATAGGCAGCGAGCTGGAAGGCGCGGCACGTATTGGCGTGATCAGCCGCGCGTTGCACTCTCATATCGTTCCCCTGCCCATCCCGGCGGAAACCACGCGGGTGGATTGGCTGGCGGGGGCGTCCATGATGATGCGGCGCGCAGTGCTGGAACAGATTGGCCTGTTTGACGAGACCTTCTTTCTCTATTTTGAGGAAACCGACCTCTGCCTGCGCGCCCAACGCGCGGGGTGGCACACGGATTATGTGCGCTCCAGCTCTGTGACCCACATCGGGTCTGTGTCCACCGGCATGAAAACCTGGCAGCGTATGCCGCAATACTGGTTTGACAGCCGCCTGCATTACTTCCGCAAGAACCACGGCAGGACCTATGCCTTTGCCGCCACTTTAGCACATGTCACTGGTACCTGCCTTTGGAAGCTGCGCCGAGTGATTGGCGGCAAACCCAAGCGGGATCCGGATCATTTCCTGCGAGATCTGATCACCCACTACATAAAATCTCTCTTCACCCGGGCGCAGCGCGAACCGTCCAAGATCCCCACTTTGTCTGTTCGCAAGGAGGCCTCCTCATGAGCCTTGATAGTTTCACCAACGCCGCGCCGATGTCCGCCGTGATGATTGGCAACGAAAGCCTGCTGATCCAATGCGCCACGTTGTGGCTCGACACCGGCAACACGCTGACCGCTGTGGTGACGCGCGCGCCGGAGATCCGCGACTGGGCAAGCGAGGCCGGGCTGCGAGTGATTTCGTCGGACAGTGACATGGCGGCTGAGCTGCTTGGGGAACGGTTTGATTGGCTGTTGAGTGTCGCCAATTTGGACATGTTGTCAGACACCGTGCTGAAGCTGCCCGTTAAAGGCGCGGTGAACTTCCATGACGGACCACTGCCGCGCTATGCGGGCTTGAATGCGCCGGTTTGGGCGCGCATGGCGCAGGAGCCGCGCCATGGCATCACCTGGCATAAGATGGAAGTGGGCGCGGACACGGGCGAGATTGTTGCTCAGCGCATGTTTGACATTGGGCTGGCCGACACCGCCCTGACGCTCAACACAAAGTGTTACGCCGCCGCCATTGAAAGCTTCCCGGACGTGATGCGCGCCTTGGGCGAAGACCTCGCCAATGCGCGGGCGCAGGACATGAGCCAACGCAGCTATTTTGGCCGCGCCAAACGTCCAGAAGCGGCCGGGCGGATTGATTTCCGCCGCGATGCACAAGACGTTGTGGCACTGGTGCGCGCGCTGGATCATGGTGACTACTTCAACCCGCTGTTTGCCCCCAAAATGGTCGCCGCTGGACGGGTGCTGCTGGTGACATCTGCCGAAGTCGCCGAAAGCGCGGGCCGGGGGGAACCGGGCGCGGTGCTGGCTGTGGATGAGGCCAGCGTGACCGTCGCCTGTGGACGTGGGGCCGTGGTGCTGAGCGGTTTGACAGATGGGGCCGGTCAGGCAGAGGCCGCCAACCATGTGATCCGCGCAGGAGAGCGCTTGCCGCTGTTAGACAAAGCCGCCAGCGACGCGCTGTCCGGCACTATGATGCCCATTGCCAAAGCCGAGCCCTTCTGGCGCGCGCGTTTGGCCGAGTTTGTGCCAGCCACCCTGCCGCTGATCCGTGGCGGTGGGGAGCTGGCGGATATGCGGCAACTGCCGCTTGAGATTTCCGAGACTCCCTCCAAGAGTATCCTGACCGCGGTCGCCATTTGGGCGCTGCGGTCAGGCCTTCCGGAGGTGTGTGATGTGGCTTATCGCGGCGCGGATCATCCGCAGGCCGCCGGGCTGATTTCCCCATGGGTGCCGCTGCGTGTGGGCGCGGAACTGCTTCATGACACCGTGGCCGAGGCCAACACGGCGATTGCCGAGCGTGTGGCGCAGGCCGATGCCAAGGGCAGCTTTGCCAGCGACCTGATCGCCCGCGATCCGGCGCTGACTGCGCCAACCATGCCGGACTTAGCCGTGACAACTGGCGGTGTGGCGGGTCCCATCGAGGGCGCGGCGATGACCGTGGCGATTGGCGTAGCCGGTGCTGTTCTGCATTTTGATGCGGCGCGGGTAACCCCAGAACATGCCGCGCGTTTGGTGGCGCGGTTGGAGCTGATCTGCGCGCAGATTGGCACCGCGGCCAATGTGGCGGATTTGGATGTGTTGCCAAAGGCGGAACGCGCCGAGGTGTTGACCGGCTGGAACGCCACCGAGGCGCCGTTTGATCCAGACTTCACCATGGCGGCGCAGTTTGAGGCGCAGGCGGCCAAAACACCGGACGCCCCGGCGCTGGTGTTTGAGCATGAGGTGCTGAGTTACGCGGACCTGAACGCCCGCGCCAACCGCGCCGCGCATGTGTTACGCGACATGGGGGTGACCCGTGGCGCGCTGGTGGGGCTGTGTTTGCGCCGGTCGCCCGATCTGGTGGTGGCCGCGCTGGCGATCCTGAAATCCGGAGGGGCCTATGTGCCGATGGACCCGGCCTACCCCGCCGACCGTTTGGCACATTACATCAGTGACAGCGGCGCAAATGTGATTGTAACCCAAGCCGCACTGACCCGCGAGTTGCCCGCGCACAGCGCACAGGTACTGGAAATGGACACGGACGCGCGGTTGTCAGCGGCGTCCGCGGACAACCCGGAGGCCATCGCTGCCGGGGATGACCTCGCCTATCTGATCTACACCTCCGGCTCGACCGGCACGCCCAAAGGCGTGATGGTCGAGCATGGAAACGTGGCCAACTTCTTTGCCGGGATGGACGCGCGGGTGCCGTATAAGGCGGGCGATAGCTGGATGGCGGTCACGTCGCTGTCTTTTGACATTTCGGTGCTGGAACTGTTCTGGACGCTCTCGCGTGGCTTCAAGCTGGTGCTGTCGGGTGATGAAACCACCACGCAGATTTCTGGTGGACGCCTGCCAGCCACTGCGGGCGGTATGGATTTCTCAATCTATTACTGGGGCAATGACGATGGTCAGGGTTCCAAGAAATACGAGCTGCTGCTGGAAGGCGCGAAGTTTGCCGATGCCCATGGGTTCTGCGCGGTCTGGACGCCGGAGCGGCATTTCCACGCCTTTGGCGGCCCCTACCCCAACCCATCGGTGACCGGCGCGGCGGTGGCGGCTGTGACCAAACAAATCGGCGTGCGCGCGGGGTCTTGCGTCTCGCCGCTGCACCACACCGCGCGCATCGCGGAAGAATGGGCAGTGATCGACAACCTCACCAACGGGCGCGCTGGCCTTGCGATTGCCAGCGGCTGGCAGCCGGATGATTTTGTTCTGCGGCCCGAAAACACTCCGCCGCGCAACCGCGATGTGATGTTTGAGCAGATGGACGACCTGCGCAAACTTTGGCGCGGCGAAGAGGTGGCCTTCCCGAAAAAAGACGGCTCCATACACCCGGTGATGACGCAACCGCGCCCAGTGTCCAAAGAGTTGCCTCTGTGGGTGACAACGGCGGGCAATCCGGAGACATGGAAAGACGCGGGGCGCAACGGCTGTAACGTGCTGACGCACCTGTTGGGGCAAAGCGTGGAAGAAGTGGGCGCAAAGATCGCGCTGTACCACGACGCGCTGCGCGAAGCAGGACACAACCCGGATGACTTTAGCGTCACGTTGATGCTGCACAGCTTCCTAGCGGAAGACCGGGAAAAAGCCCGCGAGATTGCCCGCGAGCCGATGAAAGACTACCTGCGTGCGGCGGCTGGCTTGATCAAAAGCTACGCCTGGGCCTTCCCAGCGTTCAAGAAGCCCGAGGGGGTGAACAACGCCTTTGAGCTGGACCTCGGCATTCTGAGTGAAGACGAGCTAGAGGAAATCCTCGACTTTGCCTTCCTGCGGTATTTTGAGGACAGCGGGCTGTTTGGCACGGTCGAAGATGCCTTGGATCGGGTGGAACAGGTCAAACGCATCGGTGTGACCGAGATTGCCTGTCTGATCGATTACGGCATCGACAGCGCCACCGTGTTGGAAGGGCTGAAACCGCTGGCCGAGGTGCTGAAACGCGCCAATGAAGGCGGCGAGCTGGATCCAGAGGATGTGTCGATTGCGGCGCAGATGATCCGTCATGAGGTCAGCCACTTGCAATGCACCCCGTCGATGGCGCGGCTTCTGACCGACAACGAAGAGGCGCGGTTTGCGCTCTCGGGTGTGCAGCAGATGATGGTGGGCGGCGAGGCGCTGTCTGGCAGTCTGGTGGCCGATTTGAACGCCGCCAGCGCTGCCAAGGTTCAGAACATGTATGGGCCCACAGAGACCACAATCTGGTCAACCACGGCGATGGCGGATGCCAACGAAGGCGTGGCCAACATCGGTGACCCCATAGCCAACACGCAGGTCTACGTTGTGGACGACGGGGGGGCGCCGGTGCCGGTGGGCGTGGCTGGCGAGTTGCTGATTGGTGGCGCGGGGGTGACCCGTGGCTATTGGCGGCGTGAGGAGCTCACGGCGGAGCGGTTTGTGGCCAATCCATTTGGGGATGGGCGTCTGTATCGCACAGGCGACCTTGTGCGCTGGCGCGCGGATGGCAAGCTCGACTTCCTGGGGCGTGTCGATCATCAGGTGAAGCTGCGCGGCTATCGCATTGAGCTGGGTGAAATTGAAACCCGCTTGGAAGAGGTGCCCGGCGTGGCGCAGGCGGTGGTCATGGCGCGCGAGGACACTGAGGGCGACGTGCGGCTTGTGGCCTATCTGCGCGGCGATGTGCCGGCGGAAGCCGACATTCGGGCGCAGCTGCGCGAGCATCTGCCAAGTTTCATGCGTCCACAGCATTATGTGACGCTGAAAGACTTCCCGCTGACCCCCAACAAAAAAGTCGATCGCAAGGCGCTGCCACGGCCCGAGGAAACCCGCAAGATCACCACGCCAAAGGTCGAAGCATCGGCCCCGTCTGCGCCCGTTACGGCTGGCGGAGACATTGCCAAACTGGTGGCGGATGTTTGGGCCGAGGTGCTTGGCGTGCGCGAAGTGGTCGCCACCGACAACTTCTTTGATCTCGGAGGTCACAGCCTGCTGGCGGTACAGGCCCACCGCGAAATCCGGGCGCGCTCTGGCGCGGCCAAACTGTCGATCACCGATGTGTTCCGCTTCCCCACGCTGAACGCGCTGGCGGGCCGCGTGCAGGAGCTGACCGGCACGCCGAAACCAGCAGATGCACCAGAGGCCAAAGGTGCCGAAGAAGTCAGCGAACAGGCACAGACCCGCGCCGAAACCATGAGCAAGCGCCGCGCCATGCGGGCGCGCCGGAGGGCACGGACATGACCTTGTCGCCCAACCAGCATCTTGTGGCCCTAAAATCTCTGGCGGAGCGCATGGCCCCGGCACAACTCGCCGTGGCCGTGACAGATCCCGCGCGTGGCGTGGCGGTTGTTTGGCCGCAGGAAGCGCCAGCGATTGCCCGCGCGTTGCCCAAACGGCGGCGCGAGTTCGCCGCAGGACGGCAGGCCGCGCGGCTGGCGATGCAAACTCTGGGACTGCCAGAACAGGCGGTCCCCACCCGACCGGATCGCGCCCCGCAATGGCCCAGAGGCCTGACCGGCTCCATCACCCATGACGCCACCAGTTGCGTGGCGATATTGGGCGCCAACCGCCATTTCCGGGCGCTGGGTATAGACGTGGAGCCGGATGCACCGTTGCATGACGATCTGACCGCAGAGATTTGCCTGCCGCAGGAACGCGCTTGGCTTGAGGAAGTGCCTGCGCCGCGACGGGCGCTGATGGCGCGACGTCTGTTTTGCGCCAAGGAGGCGGTTTACAAGGCGCAATATCCGCTGACCCAGACGCTGTTTGGCTTTGACACCATCCAGATCACGCTCAACGTGCGCAATACCGGATTCACCGCACGGTTTATGCACTCCGTGGGCGAGGTGCCGGAGGGCACGGTGCTGTCCGGACAATGCGGCACCGGCGGTGGGCACGTGCTCGCCATGGTCACCTTGGGCGCGCAGGCCGGAATGGAAAACGCAAATTTTCCGGTTTGCGCCACGGGATAACCACATTCAGTTGTCATAAATTGTCTTCAAGAGCGCGAATCCGAGTCGCGCCAAGACGATATTGAGGACGGGCATGGACAAGTTCCAATCATTTGGCGAGGTGCTGAGCATGTTGCGCAGGAGGTTCTTCCTGTGGGCCAGCATCATTGTCATCGGCGGGTTGATCTCGCTGGCCTACGTGCTGGGCCTGCCGCGCGAATATGAAACCTATGCCACCATTCAAATCGAGCAGCCCTCGATCAAAACCGGCGCGACGTCGCCCGGGGCGCTGAACGCCGATATCCTGCAAAAGCTGCAAATTGTGGAACAGCGCGTGATGGCGCGGGACAACCTGCTGGCCATCATCGACAAGTTTGGCCTGTATCAGGATGCACAGCTCAGTGAATTGCAAAAGGTCGATCTTCTGCGCAAAGCGGCAGGCGTCATGCATGTCACCAACCCGGATTTCCGCTGGCGACAGGACATCAGCCCGTCCGCCTTGTTGGTGTCTGTGCGGATGACTGACCCGGTTCTGGCCGCCAATGTGGCCAATGAGCTGGTGAACAATGTGCTAGAGCAGGAAGAACAGCGCCGCACCGAGCAGGTCAGCGAAACCCTGTCCTTTTTTGACAGCGAAGAACGCCGCATTGGCGCTGCGATCACCAATCTGGAACAACAGATTGCCGACTACAAACAGGAAAACGCTGTTTTGCTGCCCGGCGGGGTTGAGGCTCTGCGCACCCGCCTAACGGATCTGCAACAGATCGAACTGGAGGTACAGCGCCAACTGCTAGAAAACGCTGGCATCTCCAGCAGCGGCAACTCCGTGCGTGCTCAGCGACTTCGGAGACTGCAGGAAGAAAACGAACTGTATCAGATTGAGATTGCCGAGATCGAAGCCGCCCTCAAGGACACACCACGTATCGAACAGCAATACAATCGCCTTGAACGGCAACTGACCAAGCTGGAAGAACAATATCAGGCCATTACGGCTGGCAAAGCGGAGGCCGAGATGCAGCAGATGCTGGAGGCGAGCCAGCAAACCGACAGCTTCACGGTTCTGGAAAAAGCCCTGCCACCGGATTGGCCCATTGCCCCGTCGCGCAAACGCATTCTGGCCATGGGCGGGCTGCTTTCTGTCATGGTCGCCCTCAGTTTGGTTTTCCTGATGGAAATGCGCAGCCCGGTCATCTGGACCCGCGGTCAGTTGGAACGCCAGCTGCGCCTGCGGGCTGTGGCAGCCATTCCAGTGCTTGAAACCCCAGGCCAACGTCGAAAACGCAAGCTCACCCGACTGGCCAAGGTGTGTGGCTTAGTGGCAGTGTCTGGCGGATTGGCAGCAATGATCCTGAAACTGGGCAAATAACGGCCACAATGGCGCCACATTCCTCCCAAATCCCGTCGTCGCTTTGCGAATCGCCGCCAAATTTTTGTGGGGTGACGCCAAGTCGATTTTTCACCCTAAGAAACAATCCCGACCAAGCCTACATCACCGTTTCCAGGGGCGAATGAAAAAACCGACTGGCTTGGCATAAATTTTAACCAACTTTGCAGAAAGTCTCGAAAGTAGAATGCAACATATACTTTATTTTCAGATACTTACCGAAAACTATCCGAAAGTTAAGGTGGATTTCTGTAAATTTGTGGCTAATGTGTGTCCTGGGTGGGCGCTTCTGATGAAGGAGCATCAAAAGGACAAATTCGCAAATTCTTGTGCGAACAGCCCCTGCTGCCGGGGAGCTTTTTCAAGCGAGGGGAAACCGACGCAAACCGCGGCTTTTACAGAGTCAGCGATCGGTGGATTTGTGAGTTCTAAGATGCCCGCTTAAAGCGGTTACGGGGATGGACCATGGCGATTTTTTCGCGCGAAGATTTTGAGCAGGGCTTTGCCGTTGCTCCAGAGCGCCGCAGCGTTTACCGCAGCGTGTTCAAACGGGTATTCGATATCCTGTTTGTGCTGATCATTGCGCTGCCTGTCACAATGATTGTGGCCCTTCTGGCTCTGTTCATTGCGCTTGATGGCGCCTCCCCTTTCTACCGCCAGGAACGCATCGGTAAAAACGGCAAGCGCTTCAACATGTTGAAACTGCGTTCCATGGTCCCCGATGCGGATCGGAAACTGGAAGCCTACCTTCAGGCCAACCCAACGGCCCGCCTTGAATGGAACGAAAAGCAAAAGCTGGCCCATGACCCGCGCATCACACCGCTGGGCCGTCTTATTCGCAAGACATCGCTTGACGAACTGCCGCAGTTTTTGAACGTGCTCAGGGGCGACATGTCCGTGGTGGGCCCTCGCCCCATGATGCCACAACAGACCGCGCTGTACCCCGGCACGTCTTACTATCGCATGCGTCCCGGCATCACCGGCTTTTGGCAGATTTCTGAGCGCAACGAATGCTCTTTTGCAGAGCGCGCGATCCACGACAGCAACTATGACCGCGCGCTCAGCCTGCGGACAGACATTGCCGTGGTCTGGCGCACAGTGGCGGTGGTGATGGCCGGCACCGGCGTGTGAACGCCACAGTCTGACAGTTTGCACCACGCGCGCTATCGTCATGGCGCGCGTTTTGCGTTTGAATAGGGCAGACCCGGCCATTTACAGAGGACGACCTGACGCCAATGCCCAACATGCTCGCCACGTTGATGCTGTTGCTTTGGCCGGTGGTCATTTGGCGGCTGTTTGTCAGCCTGTCCCCCGGGCGTGCGTTGATCTGGTCTTTGCTTGGTGCCTACTTGCTCCTGCCGCCACCACCGGCGGAGTTTGACTTCCCATTGATGCCCGCGCTGGACAAAAGCAGCCTGCCCAACCTGGCGATCCTAATCGTGGTGTTCTTTGTTCTCCCGCAACGCCCCAAGCTGCTGCCCGACAGCCCCTTGGCGCGTGCTCTGCTGGGGGTTCTGCTCCTGAGCCCGGTTTTTACCGTCCTCACAAACGGCGAGCCGCTGGTCTTTAGTGAAAACTACGTGCGTGGTTTGTATTTGCAGGATGCCATCGCCCAGCCCATCAAACAGTTCATCGGCATTATTGGCTTCTTAATGGCGCGCGCTTTGTTGCGCACCCGCGAGGATCAGCGTGACCTGTTGTTGGCTTTGGTGATCGCCGGATTGGCCTATTCCCTGCCGATCCTGATCGAAGTGCGTCTCAGCCCGCAGCTCAACAATTGGATCTACGGCTACTATCAGCACCTCTTCAGTCAAACCATTCGCGCCGGAGGGTACCGGCCGATGGTGTTCCTCTACCATGGCATCTGGCTGGCCTATTTTGTTCTCACGGCTCTATTGGCGACGCTAGCGCTTTGGAAGGCGGACGTCAGCCGCACCCGCGCCAAGTATCTGATCGCCGCATTTTATCTGGCGGTTGTTTTGGTGCTCTGCAAGACGCTGGCCACCTTGGTCTATGCCGGGGCGGCAGGGGTGCTGATTGTCTTCCTCAACACCCGCGCACAGGTGAAAATCGCGGCTGTGTTGGCGCTGATGATGCTGGCCTATCCGGTTCTCAAAACCTCTGGGTTGGTGCCAAGTGATGCCATCATCGCGCAGGCTGAAAAACTCAGCGCAGAGCGTGCTCATTCCCTAAGCTTCCGGATCGAGAACGAAGACGTGCTTTTGGATCGGGCGCAGGAAAAGCCTCTATTTGGCTGGGGTATTTGGGGGCGCAACCACATCCACGATCCCATCACGGGGCTGATCACCTCAGTCACAGACGGCTATTGGATCATCGTGATGGGGGTCTGGGGCTGGGCCGGATATATCGCGCAATTTGGCCTGATGGCCTTGCCCATCTTCCTTGTACATCGGGAACTAGGGCACATCAGGATTGCAGAACGCGACAGCTTCAAACGCGACGCCTCTTTTGCGCTGTTGGATGAGCAACACCTAAAACAACGCGAGGATCGCGGACTGTCCCCATACCTTGGGCCGCTGGCTTTGATGCTAGGCTTCAACATGATCGACATGTTGCCAAATGCCACGCTGACGCCAACCACATGGCTGATTGCCGGCACATTGTTCGGCCACGCCGAGCGGCTGGCGCAAATTCGCCGCGGGACGGAATCGGCGTTCCGGCGCAGCCCCATGAGCCGCCGCGAAGACGGCGAAGGCGAACCGCAGAGCGTGACATCAGAGCTGCCCACGCCCCCAAAACGGCGTACCATCCTGTGACTCAGTCGCCGTATCCCGGCTTCCATTTCAAAATCGTCGCAGGCACACCGCCAACCACGGCCCCTGCGGGCACATCGCCCGTCACAACCGCATTGGCGCCCACTTCCGCATCCGCGCCGATGGTCAATGGACCAATCACCTTGGCCCCGGCGCCAATGTCCACATGCCCTTCGAGCACCACTGCGCCAGAAAGCGTGACTTGATGCATCAACTGACAGTTTGGCCCGATGGTGGCGTTTGGATGCACAATGATGCCGGTGGGATGTGGCAGGCGTAGCCCGCCTGCAATCTGCATATTCAGATGCAGCTCAGACTGGGTGATCACCGACCAAAACCGGTGAGACAACACCCAACGTTTGGAGGCCACTTTGCCAAGAACCCCACCCCGTGCCTTGGCAGCCTGATAGCGGCGCAGCGCGCGCAACAGCTTGGGACCGGGGTCCCAGAACCCGCGCGGCACTTCCCGCGACCAATCCGGTTCTGTGGCGGACACATTTTGGTCAGTCTGCACAGCGTTTGCCTCCGCGCCAAATCCCGCAAAAGCGGGCGGTTTCAAAGCGTTGTCGCAAAACCTCTGTGTTAAAGCAACTTAACTCTGTCCCCCGCCAACGCTTGCGGGACATTGGCCAGTTGTGTTTTTTGGAGCGCAAACGCTGAAAATCCAAGGATGCGCCCGCGCATGAGCACCAATGAGTCGCCTGAGGTAGAAACCTCCGCGCCCAAACTTGCCGCTGACCTAAAAGCCGCCAAAGGCCACCGCGCGGAGATCGACGGGCTGCGCGCCATCGCGGTGCTGGCGGTGGTGTTTTATCACTTTGGCGTGCCGGGATTTGGCGGCGGTTTCATTGGCGTGGATGTCTTTTTTGTGATTTCCGGCTTCCTGATCGGCGGCATTCTTTGGCGCGAACAACAAGAAACCGGGCGGTTGGCTTTGGGCCAATTCTACATCCGCCGCATCAAACGGCTGGCCCCGGCCTATTTTGTCATGGCCTTTGTGGTGCTGATCATCGGCGCGCTGGTCCTGTTGCCCAATGACTTCCGAGAAACCGCCAAAGGCGTGATTGCGGCCACTGTGTACCTGTCCAACGTGCTGTTCTTCCGCCAATCCGGCTATTTTGACGGCGCGGCCGAAGACAAGATCATGCTGCACACATGGTCGCTGTCGGTGGAAGAGCAGTTCTACATCTTCCTGCCTCTGCTGTTCCTACTGTTTGCCCGCAACAAAACCGTGATGCTCTGGGCCTTGGGCGCGGTATTTGGCCTGTCGTTTGTCAGCAATCTGGTCACCACACCGCTGTCTCATCCAGCGGCCTTTTTCCTGTTTCCCTTCCGCGCTTGGGAACTTCTGGCCGGGGTTGGATTGGCGGTATTGAACATCGAACGGCCCGATCTATGGCGGCGTCATCAAGCGCTGAGCTGGGCCGGGCTTGCGCTTGTCTTAGCCTCCGTTGTGCTTGTGGCGCCGGGCGCAGGCTTCCCCGGCTGGCAGGTGATCTTTCCGGTGCTGGGCACGGTGCTGTTGATTGGCAATGGGCAAGATGACAACTGGGTCAATCGCGGTCTGTCGATGCGCATTCCTGTGCTGATCGGCCTGATTTCCTATTCCCTCTACCTCTGGCATTGGCCGGTGCTCACCTTCTCCAAATACCTGCTGGTCGGGTATCGCGGCCCCGGTGAAGTGGCGCTTTGGATTGCGATTTCCTTTGTGCTTGCCGCGCTGTCATGGCGGCTTGTGGAACAGCCTGTGCGTCAGGCCAAAGCCCTGCCGACGTGGGGCCTATTGTTCACGGCGGCGCTCGCCTCGGTCAGCGTCTTGGGGCTCTCCTTTATGGTGTTCAAAGCCGACGGACTTCCGCAACGCTTTGGCCCGCAAGCGCAGGTGCATATCGCCGCCAGTGGCGATTTCCTCCAAGACTTCTCTGACTGTTATGTTCCAGACGACGGCCCGTTTGAGGGCATTGAGATTTGCCCAATTGGCCCCAAAGAAATCTCTCCCAGCCTTATCATCTGGGGCGACAGCCATGTGCGCGCCTACTACGAGGGCCTGAAACAAGCCGCGCGTGAGGCGGATCGCAGTGCGTTGGTGATCTGGCGCGCTGGCTGCGCCCCCGCTTTTGATCTGGAAAAACGCGAAAGCGCAGCCACCCCGGCCCAAGACGCCGCCTGTACTGAGGCCAACGCGCAAATCCGCAACGCGCTGCGCGAGATGAGACACCTGCAAGATGTCATTCTGGTGGGCCGCTGGGCCTATTACGCCTCCGGCAAAGGCAGTGGCAGCGATGCGCACAACACCATTCGCCTGCGCAGCGACGTCTATGGCAACATGACCCAAGACGCACTGTTGGGCACGGCGTTGGCCGCCACGGTCGCGGACATCGGGGACTTGGATCGGCAGGTCTATATCCTGCGCCAGCCACCGGAAATTCAAAACTATCACGCCCCGAGAGTGGCAAGGGCGCTGGTACATGGCCGCCTGTCCGATCAACTGGCCCGCCGCATTGGACAGATCACCGTGACAGATGCCCAAACCCGAGAACGCGGTGCAGCGGAGGCCCTCGCCAAGAGTGGCGCAACCATTCTGGACAGCTGGGGCTGGTTCTGTGACCAGTTTCTGTGTGACGCGGTGCAAGGCGGCGTAGGGCAGTATTTTGACAACAACCACGTGACCAATGCCGCCGCGCGGCGCATGCGTTCGGTGTTTTATCCGGTCATGGCCCGGGCCACGCAATGACCACACTTGCCGAGGCCAGCGCCACACAATGGGACGTGATTGTTATTGGCACCGGCATGGGCGGTGGCACAATTGGGCGCTACCTTGCGGAGCAAGGCCTGTCGGTGCTGTTTGTTGAGCGCGGCCCAACCGGCATCCGGGCCGAGGAACAGGAGCTCAACCCCAACATCTGGGACCGCGAGGCACGGCTGGTGCGCGGCTACTGGCCGGAACCGATGGAAGCCACAGTGAACGGTGTCACAACCACCTTCAACGCGCCTTTGGGCGCCGGTGTGGGCGGCAGCTCTGTGTTTTACGCCGCTACGTTGGAACGCCCTGCGCCCCATGATCTGGACAACAGTGACGCCCGCCCGCACCCGACCAACGGCTGGCCTGTCAGCTATGCCGAGATGGCGCCCTATTTTGACCGCGCCGAAGCGCTTTATCACGTGCGTGGCACCCCAGATCCGTTGCAGCCAGACGGCAATCTCTTCCCACCAACGGTGATGAGCGCGGCGGATCAAGGTTTGATGTCCGCCATGAAAGACATTGGGCTAAACCCGTATCAGGGCCACATGGCGGTGCGCGAAGACGATGGATTTGAGCAGTATTTGGGTCGCAAATGCCCAAACGATTGCAAAATGGATGGGCGCTCCGCGGGCGTGGAGCCAGCCTTGGAGACCTGCAACGCGGCTCTCTTGGACCTGACCGAAGTGCAGGAAATCCTGTCCAAGGGCGGCACAGTGGCCGGCCTCAAGGTGGCGCGCAAGGGCGCAGAGGCCACGCTCACCGCGCGCAGCTATGTGCTGGCCGCGGGGGCGCTGCACTCTCCGCGATTGTTGATGGCCTCAGGCAACCTCGGGAATCAACATGACCTTGTGGGCCGCAACCTGATGTTCCACCTGAACGAAATGTTTGCGCTCTGGCCGCTCAAAGGCAAACACAGCGCCGGGGCGTCCAAGTCTCTCGCCTTTCGTGATCTGTACCATCAGGACGGACAGCGCTTTGGCATGGTGCAGGCTTTGGGAGTGGAAGCGCGCTATGGCGAGATTGTGCATTATCTCAATATGGCGTTTGACCGCTCGCCGCTGCGCAAGCTGCGTTGGTTGCGCCAATTCACCCGCCTGCCCGCCGCCATGGCTGTAAAACTGTTTGGCAGCGCGAAAATCTTCGTCGGCATTTTGGAAGACCTGCCCTATGCGGGAAACCGGGTGCATCACGATCCTGCTGATCCGCGCCGTCTCGCGATCACCTATGATATGGCACCCGAATTGCTGTCCCGCCGTAAGGCCTTCCGCAAAGCCCTCAAACAACGCCTCAAAGGCATCCGCATGGCGTTTACCGGCGCGGGGCCGGAGTTGAACTTCGGCCACCCCTGCGGCACGTTGCGGTTTGGCGATGATCCCAAAACATCGGTGCTGGATCGCAATTGCAAAGTCCACGGCACAGCAAATCTCTGGGTGGCGGATGCGAGCTTTATGCCCACGTCAATGGGCGTGAACCCGTCGCTGACCATCGCCGCCAATGCCCTGCGGGTTGGGGAGGTTGTAGCTGCGAACCTGAAGGAGACCCAAAATGGCTAAGCAACTGGCAGTCATCACCGGCGCGGGCTCCGGATTGGGGCAGGCTTTGGCAATTGAGCTGTGCGCACGCGGCCTGCTGGTCGCGGGGGTAGGAAGACGAAAAGACGCGTTGCAAGAGACGGCGACCTTGGCGGGCGACAGCTTCACCCCTGTGGTGGCCGACGTTTCTGATCCCGATCACGTGCGTGCAGCTTTTGAGACCATCCGGACCATCGCGCCGGTGTCGATCCTGATCAACAACGCCGGTGTCTACCCGCACCGCGACATGCTGGACGAAACACCGGAAAGCTTCATGCAGACCGTCGCGATCAACCTTGGCGGCACGGTGGCTTGCACGTCTGAGGCGCTAAAGGACATGACCGAAGCCGGACGCGGGCGGATTCTCAATGTGTCGAGCTTTGCGGATATGCACCCCCTGCCCTGCAGCGCGGCCTACTCCGTTTCCAAAGGGGCGGTGACGACCTTCTCCCGCGCGTTGGTGGCCGATCTGGGGGATCGTTTGCCCAAGATTGTGATCAGCACCTGGATGCCCGGCATGCTCAACACCGAGATGGGCTTGGCCGATGGGCTTGACCCTGCTGTTGCGGCCAAATGGGGCGCAGGGCTGGCGCTTTGGGACGAGCCGTCGCTGAACGGTGCGGTGTTTGAGATGGATCGGGAAATCCTACCGCCGCGTGGTTTGAAAGGCCGCCTGAAAGACGCGGTGCGATTGACACGCCGCAAGCCTCGGTTAATCCCGACTTAATCCCGCTGCGCGCGTGCCTCTTTCATCAGGCGCGGCAAAATTCCGATACAACGCAGATAGCGCCCCGCCAGTCGCGCCGGATTGCTCAGCGCACGCCAGAGCCATTCCAGCGCCAATTTCCGTACCCAAGCCGGAGCGCGGTTTTGTGTACCTGCGAGGAAATCCAATCCAGCGCCGATACTGGCAAAGCCCATCTGCGGCACAACCTGTCGCCCGCGCGCGGCCAGCCGTTCTTGCTTCGGCGCGCCCAGCGCCAGAAACGCCATCCGCGCACCCGCCTCGGCGGCTTGTTTCAGCACAGCTTCCGCCGCAGCGCTCTCTGGATCAAACCCCATGGGCGGTGCGATACATGCCGCCACCTCTAACCCCGGTGCTTTTGATTTCAAGGCCTCCGCCGCTGCGACCAGAGCCTCATCGGTACTGCCAATCAACGCCACCGGCGTGCCTTCCTCTGCCGCCCACCGCGCCAGTGGCACCACCAAATCCGCGCCCGGCAGCAGGTCCACCGGTTTCCCAGCCTTGCGGGACAGCCACACAATGGGATTGCCGTCCGCCACCACAAAGTCCTGCGCCAGATAGGCCTCTGCAAAGCTGTCATCCTTGGCCAGTTTCACCAGATGATCGAGGTTGATGGTCGCCAGCGCAAAGCCTTCCTGCGCCACAAATCGCTCCCGCACCTCAGCTTCCAAGGTGGCGCGATCAGCAACATTGACCGTGACCGGCCCTTTGATGGTGGAAAACTGCACGATGGCCGCCCTTCGATCCAGACATTTGGCACAGTTTAACAACTCCCGCCCGCAGCGTCAGAAACTGTGCTGGAATTTCCTTCAAGTGGTTCTAAAGCGCCACAATTCCCCTGAACGAGCGCTCTGCGTTAGTGGTATTTCACACCAAAACACCTATAATCTGTGTGTATTGGTTCAAAAGGATTCCCATAATGTCAGCCGCCCAAACCCGTAGTGTGTCGATCATCGGTTGCGGCTTTGTCGCTGATCTTTACATGCGGTCCTTTGCAGCCCACCCCGACATCGCGGTGACGCAGGTTTTTGACCATGACCCCAACCGCCTGAAAGCCTTTGCCGATCACTGGAACCTGCACACCGCGGACAGTTTGGAGCGGTTTCTGGGCAACCTGCCGCAAGGCTCTCTGGTGCTCAATCTGACCAACCCCGGCGCGCATTATGAGGTCTCCCGCGCCTGTTTGGAAGCAGGGCATCATGTCTATTCGGAAAAGCCTTTGGCAACCGACATGGCCGATGCCATCGCCTTGCATGAGCTGGCCGCCCAAAAAGGTCTACTGCTGTCCTCCGCGCCTTGTTCGGTGCTGGGCGAGGCCGCACAGACCTTGGCCAAAGCCATTCGCGACGATGTGGCTGGCCCTGTGCGCCTGATCTACGCTGAGCTGGATGATGGCTTTATCCCGCAGGCGCCCTATGCCGATTGGCAAAGCGAAAGCGGCGCGCCTTGGCCTGCGCAGGATGAATTTGCCGTGGGCTGCACGCTGGAGCACGCAGGCTATTACCTGACCTGGCTGATTGGCATGTTTGGCACCGTGCGCCGCGTGGTCGCGGCCTCCGCCGAATGCCTGCCGGGCAAAGAAGCGATCGGAACGCCGGATTTCTCCACTGCCACGCTATTCTTTGAAAACGGCATCACCGCGCGCCTAACATGCTCGATTGTGGCGAGTCACGATCACAAGATCCGCGTGTTTGGCGACAAAGGTGTGCTGCAAGTGAAACAAGCCTGGGACAATGACGCGCCGGTCAAGTTCCACCGCCGCTTCACCCTGCGTCGTCGACTGATCGAGCATCCAATTGGCACGCGACAAAAGATCAAAGGCGACACCCACCCCAAGGTAGAACGCTGGGGCGCGGCGGCGATGAACTTTGCCCTTGGCCCCGCCGAAATGCTGGACGCCTTGGCCGAAGGTCGCCCCTGCCGCCTGTCACCGGATTTTGCGCTGCACCTCAACGAGGTCACGCTGGCCATTCAAAACTCCGGGGCTGATGGATGTGCACAGGATATGACCACGCGCTGTGAGCCGATGGCACCCATGCCTTGGGCCACATGAGCACACCCACGATTGCCATAACCGGCGCCACCGGGTTTATCGGGCGTCACTGCGTGGAGCGTGCCCGCGCCGAGGGCACCGCATTACGTCTGTTTGTGCGCGATATGGCAAAGGTACCTGCTGCTTGGCAGGCGGATGAAACTGTCGAGATTATCGCCATGGATCTGACCGCCGCAGGCGAAGGACTGGTGAAATCACTGGAAGGCATCCGCACAGTGATCCACTGCGCCGCAACGCTCACCGGCGATCAGGAGCGCAACACATTGGCCGCCTCGGTGGCGGTGATCGACGCGGTGATCGGCGCACAGGTGCCCCATGTGGTGCTGGCTGGATCACTCTCGGTCTATGACGTGAGCGCGGTGCCCAAGGGCGGCACGGTGGACGAGTCAACAGCGGTAGAAACCGATGGCCGGGATGCCTACGCCAAGGCCAAACGCACACAGGAAACCCTGTTTCAGGATGGCGCAGCCCTCTACGGATATGCGCTCTCAATCTTACGCCTCGGGGCCGTCTGGGGGCCGGGCCACCTGTTCAACGCCCACATCGGACCGGCGGTTGGCAGCACTCTGCTAAAGATTGACGGTGGCGGCGAAGTGCCCTTGTGCCGCGTGGACTTGGCCGCCGAGGCGCTGATCAAAGCCGCAGACGTGCATACCGGCGTGGGCACCCTAAACGTGCTGGATGATGACCGCCCCAGCCGCAAAACCTTCCTAAAAGCATTCCGCGCTTGTGGCTGGCCCAAGGTGATCCTGCCAACGCCCCTTTGGCTATGGCGTCTGGCGGCCTTTCTGACGCCCGACAGTGCCACTATGCCCGGCCTTCTACGTCGTGCCGTGCTCGAAGCGCGCCACCGTCCCGTTCACTATTCAAACACCATGATGCACAATCGCCTTGGCCCCGTCACAATGCTGCCGTTTGAGGCTGCGATGCAGGCGGCGATTGATCATCAAGAGCAGCAGGCCCCGCCGTCGTGAGCGACTCAGAAAAGACCCCGATCGCCTATTTGACCGGCGAATATCCCCGCGCGACTGATACCTTTATCCAGCGCGAGGTGGCCGCGTTGCGTGCCCAAGGCCAGCCGGTGGAAACCTGCTCCGTGCGCCGCACCGGTGTGGAACATTTGGTGGGAGACGAGCAAAAGGCCGAGGCCAAAGCCACTTTCTATATCCTTGCTGCCGCCAAATCTCCGGTCACCTTGCTGAGTGCCGTGTTTGGCGCTCTGTTCCGCAACCCCGCGCGGTTTTTCAAAGCGCTGGTGCTGGCGGTCAAAACGGCGCCGCCCGGCTTCCGCAACCTGATCTATCAACTGTTCTACTTTGCCGAAGCCGCCGTATTGGCCGCGCATCTGCGCAAGAAGGGCGTGCGGCATCTGCACAACCACATCGCCAAGTCGTCTTGCACTGTTGCCATGCTGATGAGCGAACTGTCGGGCATTCCCTACAGCTTCACCCTGCATGGCCCTGACATCTTCTTTGCGCCGGATCACTGGCGGCTGGACGAGAAAATCAAACGGGCCAAATTTGTCGCCTGTATCAGCCATTTCTGCCGCTCTCAGGCGATGGCGTTTTGCGATCCGAAACATTGGGCCAAACTGCACATCATCCACTGTGGCGTGGAGCCGTCGCGCTATGACGCCGGTGAAGATCCGGTGGACACCAATCTGCTGTTTGTCGGACGCCTCGCGCCCGTCAAAGGTCTGCCAATCCTGCTGCGCGCGCTGGAACCGTTGAAAGCCGAGTTCCCCAAAGTCCATCTCACCGTGATTGGCGATGGGCCGGGCCGCAAGGCGCTGGAACATCAAACCGAAGCGGCAGGCCTGTCAGACAACGTGTCTTTTGTCGGCTACAAATCGCAATCCGAAGTGGCCGAGGCGCTGGCCGCCTCTGACCTCTTTGTCCTGCCCAGCTTTGCCGAAGGCGTGCCGGTGGTGCTGATGGAGGCCATGGCGGCGCGCCGTCCGGTTGTGACCACGCATATTGCGGGCATTCCAGAATTGGTGACCGATGGCGCCTCCGGCTTGTTGGTGCCTCCGGGCAATCCACATGCACTGGCCGATGCCATCGGCAAAATCCTCGCCAACCCGGCCCGCGCCACGGCGATGGGCATCGCAGGCCGCGCCATGGTGGAAAAGGCTTTTGACATCAACAAAGAAGCCGCGCGTCTGGGCAATCTGCTGGACGGGGGCCAAACATGAGCACCACCGCCATCGTCATAGGCCGCAACGAAGGCAAACGGCTGATCGCCTGCCTCGCCTCGCTCAAAGCGCAGGGCGTGGAGATGGTCTATGTCGACAGCGGCAGTTGGGACAATTCCGTCGCTGAGGCGCGCAAGGTTGGTGCGCTGGTCGTTGAGCTGGACAACAGCCTGCCCTTCACCGCCGCCCGCGCCCGGCAAGCGGGATTTGGCGCGCTGGCGCAAACCGGCGACCTGCCGGAGTTTGTGCAGTTTGTGGATGGCGACTGCATCGTGGTCGACGGCTGGATCGCGGCGGGCGAAAAGGCCTTGCGCGAAGATGACAGCCTAGGCCTGATCACCGGCTGGCGCGCCGAGCTCTATCCCGAGCGCAGTGTCTACAACGCACTGTGTGATTTTGAGTGGCACAGGCCAGCGGGCGAGATTGTTGCCTGCGGCGGCGATATGATGGTGCGCTCCAAGGCCTTTGTGGAAGCCGGTGGGTTTGACGCCACGGTGATTGCCGCCGAGGATGACGAATTCTGTGTGCGTCTTGCCAAAACAGGCTGGAAACTGCGCCGCCTGCCGCAGGAAATGACCCGACATGACGCCGCCATGCTGCGCTTTGGGCAATGGTGGCAACGCGCAGTACGCACCGGCCATGGCTTTGCCCAGGTCGGCTGGATGCACCCGCCGTATTTCCGCAAGGAACAACTGCGCGGCGTGATCTACGGCTTGCTCCTGCCCTTGCTGGCGCTCTGGGGCCTGATGGACAGCGCCTTGCTGTTCCTGCTGGTGCTCGCGATCTATGTCGCCAACTACATCCGCACCAAAAACGGCCTTGTCCGCGAGGGGCTGCCTTATTGGGAGGCCTGGCGTCACGCCCGCCTTCTGACTCTGTCCAAACTGCCCAATGTGATGGGCATGATCCTGTTTCATTGGCGCCGCATCCGTGGCCGCGCCATGCGCATCATCGAGTATAAATGAGCATGAACACCTTTTCTGACGACCGCCCGATCCGCGCCGCTCTTCTTGGGGCCGGTTACATCGCTGACTGGCACGCCGCTGCCATTCTGGCGACACCGGGCGTGGAGCTGGTCGCGGTCTGTGACCAATCCCGCGCCGCCGCCGATGCGCTGGCGCAGACCTATGGCATCACCGCCTACACCGATCTGGACAAGCTGCTCGCAGCCAAGGTGGCCGACGCCATCCACATCGTCACGCCCCCCGGCACCCACCGCGCCCTCGCCGAAACCTGCCTGACCGCGGGCCATCACGTGCTGGTGGAAAAACCGGTGGCGCTCTCCGGCGCAGAAACCGCGGAAATCCAGCAGATCGCCACAGAGGCAGGCCGCGTCTTTGCCGCCGGGCACAACTTCATGGGCACGCCGGGCTATCAGCGGCTCAAAACGCGGCTTGAAGCGGGCGAGATTGGCCGTGTCGCCAGCGCGGAGATCAACTGGAACTTCCCGATGATGCCGCTGCGCTCCGGGCCGTATGGGTTGTGGTTGCTGCGCGAGCCCAAAAACATGCTGCTGGAGCTGGGCCCGCATTTGTTTGCCTTTGCCGTAGACCTGTTTGGCCCGCTTACCATCGAACATCTCAGCCTGTCCAAACCGGTCGAGATCCCCGGCGACACCACCCGCCCGCAAGGCTGGCGCATTCTGGCCTCGGCAGGCGACGTGTCGATCACACTCAACCTGTCGCTGGTGGAAACCATGGACGACCGCTCGGTGATCCTGCATGGCTCCACCGCCACCGCGCGCTATCATTATGCCCATGATGTGTTGACCGTGGACGCCGAAAACGCCGCGGACATTGTCGCTAACCCGTTTCTGCGCCAGATGGGGCTGGCAGGGCAGCACCTGCGCGAAGGGGTGGTGAATGGCGCACGTCAACTTGTGTCGCTCAATCGCAAGTCACCCTACGGGTTGTCATTTGCCGGACTAACAGCGGCGTTTTACAGCGCGATCCGCTCTGGCCGCGACTTGGATGCGCGTTTCCATGGCAACAACGCCACATTGGTGATGCAGGCGATTGACGATGCCATCGCGCTCATGCCGAAACCGGCCAAAAAACCCAAACCCGCCAGCCGCGCCAAGCCGAAACCGTCTGTGCTTGTGATCGGCGGCACCGGCTTCATTGGCCGCGATTTGACCCGCGCCTGGGTCGCCAAGGGCCGCGACGTGCGGGTGCTGTCGCGCGGCACCTCTGGCCCGTTTGATGACATCGCCGACCATGTGGAGCTGTTTGGCGCCAACCTGCGCGACCCGGATCAACTCGCCGAGGCGATGGAGGGCATCGAAATTGTCTACCACCTTGGCAAATCCATGGACGCTACTTGGGAGGCAGCGTTAAAAAACGACGTGGCGGTGACCGAAACCATCGCTCAGGCGGCGCAGGCGGCAGGCGTGAAACGGTTTATCTACACCGGCACCATCGCCAGCTACGACATGTCCGATCCCAACGTGACCATCCGAGAGAGCCTGGGCTTTGGCGACGACATGAGCGATCGGAACATCTATGCGCGCTCTAAGGCAGAATGTGAGGCGCGGCTGCTGGAGATGCACCGCAAGCACGACCTGCCACTGGTGATTGCCCGCCCCGGCATTGTGCTGGGCAAAGGGGGGCCGTTGCAGCACTGGGGCATTGGCCGCTGGCATGGTGCGGGCGCGGTGCGCATCTGGGGCAAAGGCAAACATATCCTGCCGTTTGTGCTCAATGAAGACATCGCCGAAGGGCTGATCCTGATGGCGGAAAACGACGCTGCTGTGGGGCAGAGCTTCAATCTGGTGGGGGAACCGATGTTCTCCGCCACAGATTACTTTGACGCGATCCACGCCCGTCTGGGCGCGCGGATCAAGGTGAAACCGGGCAACCTGACCGCGTTTTATGCCTCTGCGTCTGTGAAGTATTTCCTGAAGAAACAGGTGCTGCGCCGGGGCGGCCTGTCCAACCCGTCCTTGGCCGATTGGAAAAGCCGCGCGCATTTCTCGCCGTTTGACAACAGCCTGCCCAAAAAGGTGCTCGGCTGGGCGCCGGAGCGGCGGCGTGATGTGTTCCTGACCAAGGCAATTGATGAGGCCAACCTGCTTGGATTCTGAACCGCGCCTGCTTGTCATCACGGACATCCATGATGCACCAAGTCGCGACCTGTGCCTGAGCCACGGGCTGCCGCTTCATGCGCGGCTATCCCTTGGGGAGCTGTGTGTACGGGTCGACCTCCAAGGCGAAGCTCTGCACCATCACCTGTTTCATAACGGCGGCATGGAGCTTGCCGTACAGCGCTTGCACACACTCATTGTCAATGCCCCGCCCCTGATAGGTCTGGGCTACAGCGCGGGTGGCACGGCGCTTTGGAAAGCTGTTGCGCAAGAGAACGCACCCCTGTTCGGTTTGATGTGTGTCTCCTCAACACGCCTGCGTGACGAAGGTGCCCTTCCCATCCCCAACGCCGTCATCTTTGGCGAGAATGACCCGGGTCGTCCCTCACAGGAGTGGATGGAAACTGTGCCACAAATCGCCACGCTACTGCCGGATACAGACCATGCGTTCTACGCAGACGGGACGCACCCCGCCCTGCCTGACCTCCGCAAGGCGCTGGCCCGCCACCTCGCGAACTGGTGCTCTTAACTGCCCCCGTCCCCCTATCTCCGCAATGGTGCCTTTCTTTTGTCCGCATTGCCCTGATAGTTTTGCCTCAAACAGAGCGGATTCACGCGCCATGAGCACAGATCAGACCCACGAGACCGACCTCCCGGAAGAGGAGGCCCCCGACACGTCCCACGCGGACGCGCGGCTGCCGATGCTGCATGATCCGGATGTCTTCTGGGAAGGGCTGCCTGTGGCCGCCTTGAAGGACGCGGATCTGGAAAAGAACTTCATCGTCAGCGCCACCCGCAGCCATCCAGCCCATGCGGCTTTTGACATGCTGCGCACACGTATGTTGCAAGCGCTCAACGAACATGGCTGGAGCCGCGTTGCGGTCACCGCGCCGACCCGCGGGTGCGGCAGCAGCTTTGTCACCACCAATCTGGCCATGGCCTTTTCGCGGCTGGACTCCACACGGACCGTGTTGCTCGATCTCGATCTGCGCGCGCCGAGCTTGGCACAAACCCTGGGCCTCACCGCACCTGACAGCATGGCCGACTACCTCAGCGGTGTGATCGCACCGGAGAACTTCCTGCAACGGGTGCAACCCAATCTCGCCGTGGCCCTCAACGATTCAGCGAGCGAAAACTCTGCCGAGCTGTTTCAAAACGAGATGACCGCCGAAGTGCTGGAAGAGCTGGAAGAGGCGCTGTGCCCTGACCTGATGCTCTTCGATATGCCGCCAGCGCTGGAATTTGACGATGTGTTGGGGTTCCTGCCCAATGTGGACGCAGTGTTGGTGGTCGCAGGTGGCGGCATTTCCACGGCAGAGGACATCACCAAGGTGGAGCAAATCCTGTCTGAGGTGAAACCGATCTTGGGTGTGATGCTCAATAAAGCTGACGGGCCAGTGTCTTACTGATTGAGGTCCTTACAGGCCAAGCTGCATCCGGCGCCACCGCCGATCCAGAATGCGCTTTTCCTCCCCCGTGCGGGGCGTGAGCATAAACAACTGATCCCGCAGATGTTTGGGAGCGATTTGTTCCAAAACCTCCAGATCCAGTGACTGCATGGCCTCGTGGGTCGTTGGAATATCCGTCAGCGCCAACGAAAACTGCGAGATTTTTGCGAGCACTCCGGGCTCATTGAGGTACTTCAACAACACGTGACTGTGCTCAAAATGTCCCGAGTCATTTGGCCAGACCAGGACATCAGCCCAAAGCACGGTGCCCTCTTGGGGAACAAAATACCGAATTTCATCTCGGCCCAAAAGCGACTGCGGCGCCAAGGCGTCACTGCTCCATGTCAGGGCAACGCAGGCTTCGTTCTGCAAAACCTGTTCCTGCTGACTCCCGTCAATGGTGCGCACGTAGGGCATGATCCCGGCCAACAAGTCAAACGCCGCATCCAGATCGTCTTCCGCCATGGAGTTGGGATCTCGGCCCAAATAGTTCAGCGCAACTGCAACCACCTCCTGCACCGCGTCCACAATGGAGATGCCACAGTCCGAGAGCGCTTCGGCGTATTCAGGGTTAAACACCAAGTCCCAGCTGTTCAGCGCGCTTTCCGGCACCCGCTCGCGCACGTCATCGATATCGACCATGACACCTGTGGTACCCCACAAAAACGGCACCGCATAGTCGCTGGCCATTGGCACGGCCTCTGACAATTTCTCCATCAAACGCGGATGGCTGCCGTTAAGCTGCGTCCGTTCCTCTGGATCAAACTTACGCAACGCATCAATGCTCACCAGTCGCGGCAGCATTTCAACAGGCACAACGGCCAGATCATAGCCGGTCCGGCCTGCGGCCAAGCGCGCCTCGGCCTCATCTGCCACCATGAAGGTGTCCACAACAAGCGCGGTGCCATGGCGCTCGCCAAATTCCTGCACCACTTCAAGCGGAATGGTGTTGTTCCAGGCGTAGAACCACAGATTGCCTTCACCCGCCAGCGCAGTTGTGCCAAGCAATCCCACAACCGCTGTTGCAGTTGTCATCAGCCCACTGATCATCCGGCGCACGCGTCATTCCTTTGCATTTCTTTCGAGGCATCCGGAAAATGGCGCAACAACTCCGAGATCAACGCTGCCCGCGTCACCGGTTTTTGCAAATATCCCGACATTCCGGCCGCCTCGGCCTCTTCACGATGTTCGGCAAGTGCATTGGCGGAAAGCCCGACAATGGGAACCGTTATGTCTTGTCCTGCATGGTCAGCACGGATCACCCGTGTCGCCTGAAGCCCATCCATCAATGGCATACGCACATCCATCAGCACGATGTCCGGCGTCCATTTGGCGGCCATATCAACCGCCTCATGACCGTTGGAGGCCAATGCAACCTCACAGCCCAGACTTTCCACAATCTTTCGGGCCACCAGTTGATTAACCCGATTGTCATCGGCCACCAGAACCCGCTTGCCAAAGCTCACAACGTCCGTGGTCTTGGTTTCAACGACATCAGCGACAGCGCGCCCAACCGGCAGTTCAAGAACAAACTCCGCACCTTCACCCAGTACGCTTTCTACGTGGATTTCTCCCTCAAGCGCTTCGCTCATTCGCTGAACAATCGACAATCCCAGCCCGGTCCCACCAAACTCTGTGGTCGTGCTGGAATCCGCCTGTTCGAATTGCTCGAAAATGCGCTCCAAGGCGCTTGGCGCAATCCCAATCCCGTCGTCTTTAACCGCAATCCGAAGACGGCGCTCTTCGCCGTTTTTCGGGGCGATATCTTCCAAATGAACTTCGATCGCGCCCTGCTCGGTAAACTTCACCGCATTGCCAACCAGATTGGCCAAGACCTGTCGCAAGGCCTGCGGCGCGCTGCGCACGTGCCAGCCCTCCTCGGTGGGCGCCGCATGAACGGTCAGGGTCACGCCTTTCTTAGCCGCCTGCCCGGAAAACAGCTCCGCCGTCTCCTGGCACATGGCATGCACATCAAAATCCTCGAGATTGAGATCAATTTTTCCGGCTTCGATCTTCGCCAAGTCCAAGACATCGTTGATCAACTGCAACAACGCTTGTCCGCTGCTTTGGATCATGGACACCATGCGCGCCTGATCGCTGTCCAGGCGGGTGTCCTTCAGCACATCTGCCAGCCCCAAAACACCGTTTAGAGGCGTGCGGATTTCATGGCTCATGGTTGCAAGGAACATCGATTTGGCCTCCGAGGCGGCCTCGGCCTTGCGCCGGTTATGTTCGATCTCAGACTGCGCGCGGATCACAAAACGCTCCATCGGCACGTGCACAAACCGCGCCGCCAGGCCAATGCCCAACACGGTAATGAACAGCGCGATAATACCATAGGTCACCTGCTTATCGGCTGCCTCTTCTGCGGCGGCCAACTCCGCTTGCTTGATCCGGTTGAAAATCGGCAACAAACGCATCGCCAAATCACCCGCCATACCAGCGGCGCGTGTCACGTCATTCTGGCTTCGTCGCGGATCCACTGCGACGCTTGCCAAAAACAAAACGTCTTCCAGCTCCAGCATAGGGTTCATAGCGTCCCGGCGCAGGATACCCTGCCCCTCCGGAGAAAATGTCTTCAGCGTGGCTTCGCTGGAAATAGTCTCCGCCGCCTCTTTCGCAGCATGGGCAGCCCGACGGACATGCGCGCGCGAGTTCACAGCCCGCTGGGAAGACGGTGAAATGCGCAATTCCTGAAAGGCCATCGATAGCTCTGAGAGAGACAAAAGCACCGTGTCCACTGAGGCTGTGTTCTGATTTCGGATTGCAACCGTATCGCGCCCAATCATCGTCACCCACATCGCCGTCACCGCAGCGGCCAAGACAATGCTTAGCGCAATTCCGTTGCGCCATCGGAGATATCGTCGTGTGATACGTATTGAAGACATTCAGAAGTCAGTCTATGGGCATTAAAACTATTCACCCAAAGCAGTGACATCAGGTGGTTAACAGTCCCTTAAGAAGGGCTCATTTGAGACATAACTCAAGAAAATTTGCATCGCTTATTCATCTTTTTGCAAGGACCGCCCCAAACCGCTTTGAGAAAGCGCTAACATAACCGGCATTCAAGTCTCGCGGTCCCCAAGGTGTCGGGTCAATTTTGCGACCATAACATAGAGCAACACCGACAGCACGCCGAGGGTCAGCATGGCGGCAAACATCAGGTCGGTTTTGGCCCGCCCATTGGCGAGCAGCATCAGGTAGCCAAGCCCTTGGGACGCCCCGACCCATTCACCAATCACGGCTCCAATCGGCGCATAGACCGCCGCCAGCCGAACGCCCGCGCCAAGGTTGGGCAGCGCGGCCGGCACGCGGATGTGCCACAGAATCCGATTGGGGCTGGCCTGCATGGTTTTGGCGAGGTCCAGATAGCCCGGCGGGGTGCGCATCAGCCCGTCAAAGAAGGCCGACGTCACTGGGAAGTAGATAATCAGTACCGCCATAGCGATCTTGGACCACAAGCCAAAGCCCATCCAAAGCGTCAGGATCGGCGCCAAGGCAAACACCGGTAAGGCTTGGGTGAAGACCAATATCGGCTGCACCAACATGCGGGCGGTTTTTGATGTGGCGAGTTGCAAGGCTGTGACAATGCCCAGCGCGGTGCCAATGGCGAGGCCGATGATGACCTCTTTGGCGGTGACCAGCGTGTGTTCGGCGATCACCCAACGGTTGGTCCACCAGGTTTCAGCCACCAGCGAGGGCCCCGGCAAAATGAACCGAGGCAAATCGGTCAGGGAGACAATCACTTGCCAAACTGTGAGCGCAAAGAGCGTGGCCGCAACGGCGGGAAACACCTTCATGCCGCCTGCCCCATCAGAAGTTTCAGCAGGTCTGATTGACAGGTCAGCGTTTCAAGCGCTTCCACCGCGCGTGGTACGTCTGCTTTTGGCGGTGTGACCGCCGTCAAACCTGCGGGTGTCATCACGTGGATCGCATGGCCCAGCCGCGCCGCTTCGCCCGGATCATGGGTCACCACCATCACCGTGCGCCCGTCCAAAAGCTCAACCGCCAAATCCTGCATCGCGGCGCGGGTTTGCGCGTCCAGCGCCGAAAACGGCTCGTCCAGCAGGATAATGGGTTTGTCTTCCATCAACGTGCGGGCCAGTGCCACCCGTTGCCGTTGGCCGCCGGAGAGTTCGCTTGGCTTTTTGAACCGATGCTCTTGCAAACCGCACCGTTCCAGCAGCCGTTCCAGCCGGGCCGTGTCTGCCGCTTGCCCGCGCAGCCGCGCGCCCAAGGCCATGTTTTTCTCCACTGTCGCCCAGGGCAACAACAGGTCGTCCTGTGCCATATAGGCGATGCGCTCGGCCACCGGTGCGCCGTCTGTGGCCGTGATCTCTCCATCAAACTCCGCGCCTGTTGGCAAATCCGCTAGCAGCCGCAGAACCGTGGTCTTGCCCACGCCTGACCCGCCCAAAAGGCAGGTCCAGCGCCCGGCATCCAAAGACAGCGTGAGCGGCGCAAACAGCTGCCGCCCCTCAATTGAAGCCTGTCCGTTTAGGGTGATGCCGGGCGCTTTTGTCATGGTGTCAGGCCCATCTGCCAGAAGTTCACTTCCAGCTCCGTCGCCGTGCGGAACTTGTCACAGAGTGCGGCAAAGCGCGGGCTGTTTTCAAAGTCCTTGCCAAGGCGACGTTCCAATGCACTGTCGAGCAACTGCCCCACAGCCGCGCAGTCGCCCTGATAGCCTTCGCCCGCATAGGTGTTGATCCAATCGGCATAGGTGTCGGAGGTTTTCTCAACACCCAAACGCGCGCCAATCTCGCCATAGCCCATCACGCAAGGCGCCAAAGCCGCCAGTAGATCCAGCAAATCGCCAGAATAGCCAGCCTCCAGGACATATCGCGTGTAGGCCAAGTTTTCCGCCCGCTCGGGCGTGGCAAACAGCTCGTCTTGCGGAATGCCAGCGGCCTCGCAAATGCCCACGTGCAGCTGCATTTCTTCGGCCACCAGCGCGTTCACCGTGGCCACCGCGCCGAGCATTTCCTCATGGGTTTCCGATTTCACCACCGCCAACGCCCAGGCGCGGGAGAAGTGGATCAGGAACACATAGTCTTGGCGCAGGTAATGCAGAAACGCCTCGTTTGGCAGCGAGCCATCGCGCAGCCCTTCGACAAAGGCATGGCGGGTGTAATCCCCCCATGCCTCGCCTGCCGCTTCACGCATCAGCGCAAAGGCACGACCGTAGGTTTGCGCACCCATTATTGGCTCATCGCTGGGGCGGTCACGTCAATAGTGATCGCCTCAACCGGGTTGATCGACGGGATCATGCCGCTGTCCTTCAGGAACTGCTCAAAGCGCACATAGCGACCCGCGTCATAGCCCGCCGGACGCAGGGCAAAGCGTGGCAGCGTGTCGGCCCAGGCGCGCTCGTTCAGCTCATCCTGCAGCTCCACGGAAGTGCCAGAGAAGATTTCCCAGCTCTTCTGAGGGTTGTTCACGATGTACTGAGTTGCCTTTTCGGTGGCCGCCATGAAACGCGCCACTTTGTCCGCATCCATGGTGTCTGGGTTCGCCACATAGATCAGCTCGTCATAAGATGGCACACCCTCTTCTTCGATGTAGAAGCAGGTGCCCGGACGACCTTCGATGTCCATCTGGTTCAGCTCAAAGTTCCGGTAGGCGCCGATCACAGCATCCACCTGACCGGACATCAAGGATGGGGACAGGGAGAAGTTCACGTTCACCAGCTCGATGTCATCGGTGGACACGCCATATTTCCCCAACACAGCACCCAGCACGGCCTCTTCCACGCCAGCAACCGAGAAGCCAACCTTCTTCCCTTTCAGATCCGCCGGGGATTTGATCGGGCCATCTTCCAGCACCAACAGGCAGTTCAGCGGCGTCGCCACCAGCGTACCAACACGCTTCAGCGGCAGGCCTTCGTGGATCTGCAGGTGCAATTGCGGCTGGTAAGACACCGCCAGATCAGCTTGGCCAGCAGCCACAAGGCGCGGTGGCATGGATGGATCGGCCGGCGGCACAATCTCGACCTCAAGGCCAACTTCTTCGAAGTAGCCGTTCTCTGCGGCCACGATGATCGGGCCGTGGTCGGGGTTGATGAACCAATCCAGCAGAAGGGTCATCTTGTCCGCCGCCATGGCGGGGGTTGCGGCCATCAGGGCCACAGCTGCGAGTAGGTGCTTCATCACGTTTCCTCTCGTTCTAAGAAGCGGAGGCCGCGACAAGAACAATCTCGCCGGGCCAAATCTCTTGGGTAAGTTCCGCCGCACGCCAGGACCGCAGCCCGGTTGCACAGCACAAAGCCAGCCGCCCCTCGACGATTGGCAAATGATCTTTCAACTGATCCGGCAGGATGCGGATCGCGTCCGGATGGGCGGGCTCTGGTGCCTCCTCCGTACCGCGCAGCTCGACAATGGTGTCGGCCTCGCTGAGCATCTCTGGCGCCACAAAGCCAAAGGCGGTCTCCGGCTCCGGCGCAGCATCAAAGCGAAACGGCGCGCTACGCATGGTCTTGGCGTCAAACTGCACCATCTGCCCCAAGGGGCTCGGCTGATGCCCCATCAAGACGGCCAACGCCATCTGCGCCTGCATCGCGCCGATCAAGGCCACCACCGGCCCTATCACGCCTGCGGTTGCACAGCTCGCCCCGCTTTCCGGAGCCTCAGGGAACAACGCCCGCAGCGACGGCGCACCGCCGCAAACACCCGCCGCGTAGCCCGACAAGGCCAATGCGGAACCAGTGATCAGCGGGATATTCTGCGCCAAACACAGATCGCTCAACGTGTAGCTCACCGCGTAACTGTCGGCGCAGTCCATCACCAAAGTGACGCCGTCGAGCAGCGCGGGCGCATTGGCAGGCGTCAGTTTTGCTACCTCAGCCTCAACCGAAATCTCACCGTTGATCGCCTGACACCGCGCAGCGGCTACCTGCGCCTTGGGTTGACCTTGGTCCGCTTCGGTGAACATCGTCTGGCGGTGCAAGTTTGAGAGTTCCACCGAATCACCATCGACAATGGTGATGCGCCCCACGCCAGCCCCTGCCAGCAAAGGCAGCGCACTCGCCGCCAGACCACCCGCGCCAATGACCAGCACATGGGCTGTGGTCAGCGCCACCTGCCCATCTGCCCCCACTTCCGGCAGGATCATTTGGCGCGCGTAGCGGCTCACTTGCAGACCTCCAACCACTGGCGCACGCGCCCTTCGGGATCATCGTTCAGCGTGATGTCGGTGACTGCAGAGACAATATCCGCCCCGGCCTCAAACACCCCCGGCGCCCGTTCCACCGACATACCACCGATGCCCACGAGCGGCACCTCGCCCACACGCGCTTTCCATTCGGTCACGCGCGGCAAGCCCTGCTGATGCCATTTCATCTTTTTCAAAATGGTTGGGTATACCGGCCCCAGCGCCACATAGTCGGGCATCATCGCCAGAACGCGCTCCAGCTCATCGTCATCATGGGTCGACATACCCATCTTGAGGCCAGCGGCCCGAATGGCTTTCAGATCGGCATCATCCAAATCTTCCTGACCGAGGTGAATCCAGTCACAGCCCAAATCGATCGCCGCCTGCCAATAATCGTTGATCACCAGCACGCAATCGTGCGCGCGGCACAGCGCCTGACCTTCGGCAATCTGCGCCCGCACATGCTCGTCACTGGCATCCTTGATGCGCAGCTGCACCAGTTTGATGCCAAGCGGCAACATGCGCTTGAGCCAGCTTACGTCGTCAAAGATCGGGTAAAACTTATGCAGGCTCATGACAGAAATGCCTTTCCAATAACGGGGGTGGAGGCCTCCGCCATATCGCGCGCTTCAATCGGGTCGGCGTCAAAGCCCATTTGCCCCGCTTCCACGGCGGCCATCATCGCCTTGGCCATCGCCACCGGATCGCCCGCCCGCGCCACGGCGGTGTTGAGCAAAACGGCGTCAAAGCCCAGTTCCATCGCCGCCGCCGCATGGCTCGGCAGGCCAATACCCGCGTCCACCACCAAAGGCACATCGGGGAATTCCGCCCGCATCGCCCGCAGCGCATAGATGTTGTTCAACCCGCGGCCCGAGCCAATAGGCGCGCCCCAAGGCATCAACACCTCGCAGCCCGCTTCCAGCAGACGTTCCCCCACGATCAGGTCTTCAGTGGTGTAAGGAAACACTTCAAACCCGTCCTCGGACAAAATCCGCGCAGCCTCAACCAGCTGGAACACATCCGGTTGCAAACTGTCGGTGTGGCCGATCAGCTCCAGCTTGATCCACTTGGTGTCAAACACCTCCCGCGCCATATGCGCGGTGGTCACCGCCTCTTTCACCGTGTGACAGCCTGCCGTGTTGGGCAGCACCAACACATCCAAATCCGCAATCATCTGCCAAAAGGTTTGCCCAGCACCGCCAGCGCCCTCGCGGCGCAAAGATACCGTCGCCACACCAGCGCCAGAAGCCCGAAACGCCTCTTCCAAAATCGCCGGGCTGGGATATTGCGCCGTGCCCAGCATCAGCGGGTTTGGCAGCTCTACGCCATAAAACGTCTTGCCCATCGCTCAGCCCCCCTGCATCGGCGCGACCACTTCAACGCGGTCGCCATCCGCCAGCGCCTGCCCCGCGCGCAATCCGGCGGGCACAAACTCTTCGTTCAGCGAGGTCGCCACGCGCCCCGAAAAGCCACACTCGGCCAAAAGCCCAGCCAAATCCGTGGCCGCCACCTCGCGGGCCTCTCCGTTAAGCACGATCTTCATCGACCATCTCCGAATGAATGTTGTGAAGCGCCAGATCGGCCACCCCTTTCGCCAGCGCAGGAGCCAGCAAATAGCCATGCCGATACAAACCATTGGCGTAGATCGTCCGTCCGAGACGGCGAATACGCGGCAGGTTATCGGGAAACGCGGGGCGCAGATCGACGCCAATTTCCAGCACCTCCGCCTCGCCAAAGGCGGGGTTTAACGCATAAGCCGCGCTCAAGAGCTCCAGCATGGAGCGCGCAGTGATGCGGCTGCTGTCTTCGCTCTCAATCGAGGTCGCGCCCAGCATGTAGATGCCATCCCCACGCGGTACAATGTAGAGCGGGATACGCGGGTGCAGCAGGCGCACAGGTCGCGTGATCTCCACATCCGGCGCGCGAATGATCAGCATCTCGCCTTTCACGCCGCGCAGGTCATAGAGGTATTCGCGCGCCGACAGACCCCGGCAATCAATCGCGTTTTCCAATCCGCTTGGCGCGAGCTTATTGTGCACCGTCACGCCTTTGTCGGCCAAGCCGCGATACAGGTCTTGCAACGCCTTGCGCGGGTCTAGGTGGGCCTCGTCTTCAAAAAACAGTCCCTGCCCAAAGCCGTGCAAATCCGGCTCCAGCTCAGCCACCTTGTCGCGCCCAACTTCGTCAAAGCCTTCGGTGCGCCGGGCAAACCGGCGCATGTCCGGCAGGTCGCGTTTGTTTGCCACCACCAGTGTGCCCGCCTTGGTCACCTTGGTACGCGCCGCCCACCATTCAATCGCTTCTTGTCCAAAACGGAGCACAGGCTCTTCGGCGTTTTCATACTCGCACCACGGCGCCAACATGCCGCCCGCCCACCAGCTGCAGCCGTGTGGGCCGGGTGGGCCAGCAGGGTCAAACACCTGCACCTCGGCGCCACGCTCCGCAAGCTCGGTGGCCACGGCCAGACCGGCCACGCCAGCGCCTATGACGGAAAAACGCGTCACGCGTCCCAAACCCGGTGGAAGTGGTGCAACGGCCCATGACCGTGCCCAATGTTCAAATCATCGGCAGCGGCAATTGCACCTTGCAGGTACTCGTGCGCCTCTTTCACTGCGATTGGCAACGCCAGACCTTTGGCCAGCCCCGCCGCAATCGATGAAGACAAAGTGCACCCGGTGCCATGGGTATTTTTGGTCTGCTTGCGCGGCGCGGTCAGCTCCAGCTGTGTGCCCTCATAGGTCATCAGATAGTCGTGACAGATGTCCCCATCTGCATGCCCCCCCTTCATCAAAACCGCCTGCGCGCCAATAGCGCAGAGCGCCTGCCCCTGCGCCACCACCTGCTCCTCACAGCAGGCAAACTCTTCTTTCAGAAGCGCCGCCGCCTCCGGCAGGTTTGGCGTGATCACCGTTGCACGCGGTACCAAAACATCGCGCAGGGTCATAACCGCGTCCTCGGCCAACAGGCTGTCACCGGATTTTGCCACCATCACCGTGTCGAGCACCACAGGCCCTGTGAAATCGGCAATCGCGTCAGCCACTGTATGGATGATCTCCGGCGTCGCCAGCATGCCAATCTTGATCGCGCCGACGTCCATGTCGTTCAGAACCGCATCAATCTGCGCGCGCACCACGTCCAAGGGGATCGGGTGCACCGCGGTCACCGCCTGCGTGTTCTGCGCCGTCACGGCCGTGATCACACTGGTGCCAAAGGTGCCCAGCGCCGAAAACGCCTTCAAATCTGCCTGAATACCCGCGCCGCCCCCGCTGTCGGAGCCTGCAATTGTCAAAGCGATATGAGCCATATGTGGCGCCTCCCAGTTCGAAACGGGATTCCGCGCAGGCAAAACGTCATCGTCTGTGACACCGTTCCCTCCGCCGGTATTGCCCGGATCAGGTTCGATGGGTTTACGCAATTGCGATTCTCAGCCCTGTCGCGCAGGACACCCCAACGGTTACCTGCCTCTTAGACAAAGCCGCATCCGGCGTCAATCATTGCCCGGATCACAAAAAGCCCCCACCGATCGCGCGGTGAGGGCCAACGGCCAAGGGAGTGGTGGCAGATGCCTTACTGAAGGCTGGCCGGATCTTTGTCTGCGATGTCGGTCCAGTTTGTGTCGGCTTTTTCGATGAAGCCTGGAATGTCCTCGACCCAACGCGCCTGAACATCTTTGGACAGGTTCAGGAACAGTTCGCCGTCAACAATCTTCCAGTGCTCCGGGTCGCCATCAAATTTGAAACCCATCGCCGCACCAAAGGCGCAGTAGCCGCCATACTGCGGCAGGTAGGCTTCTGGATCCGCATCAAACGCCGCTTTGTGCTCTTCGCTGGAGAACCAGTAGGTCGCCTCGTTATGGCTCGACGTGATGCGGTAGTCGCCTTTGGTTGGCGCGCCATCGGTGAAATACGCTACCGGGTCATAACCCTGCATCGCAAGACCAGTGGAAGACGCGTTGAGCTCAACGCCAGCGGCAAAAGCGGAGGTGGCCACAGCCACGGACAGCGCGGCACCAGTGATCAGAGATTTAAAAACGTTCATTGGGGGAGGTCCCTTTGTTGAATGATCTAAGTTTGGAACCAATCGGTTCCTATTGCCTATTTACAATTCGGAACCAAATGGTACAAATCAACTGACCGTGAGCACTGCGTGAGGTAGGAAACCAATGGCCCGCCCCAGAGAATTTGACACCGAAAAAGCCATAGATGGCGCCATGCAGATCTTTTGGCGCCAAGGCTATAAGGCCACCAATCTGCCCGATCTGCTCAACGCCATGGGGCTCACGCGCGGCAGTTTTTATAAGGCTTTTGCTGACAAGGAAGCGGTCTATTTCAAGACGCTGGAGCGCTATGACAATGAAGTCGTCACCACCAATGTGGCTGCGCTGAAGGCCTGCGATGCCGCTGACGCCACCACCTGTTTGATGCCCATGTTTGCCCCCACGGACAAAGCCGACATCGGCTGTTTCATCTGCAACGCCATGGTCGAGGTCGCGCCCGACAACCCCAAAGTCGCGCAAAAAACCCAGGAAATGGCCGACCGTCTCAAAGAGGGGATTCTCGGCGTGCTGGAAGTGCGTGACGTCGGCCTGTCCCCGACCCACCGCACCGATCTGGCCGAAATGATCCTGCACCTCTACTTTGGCTTTCAGGCCATGGGGAAGTCAGGGAGAGCACAGGACGATTGGGAAGGGCGAATCCGGCGGTTGTTGGGGGAGTGAGGGGAGAGAAAAGCAGCCCCCAATTGTGGTTACAGATGCTCCTGAAACTTTGAAAACGAAGCTCAACAAGTTGGTCGATGCCTGCTTACTACGAGGACACCAACGGCAGGTGCCGCCACAGTGCGTGTCGCCAGTATTGGCGCAGCGACAGGACGGTTACAAAGTCAACTCACGCAAACATCTTGGGAGATGACAATCTCTCCCAGATCGCCGCCGTCACGCGTTTCGAATTTCAGTTCGAATTGCCCCCCTTTGGCCAAAAACATCTGGTGCCTCTTAAAATTACAGAACTGTGACAGATATTGTCGCTTACTTTCTAGTTTGAACCCTTCGACGTTATGCGGTGGAACTTCGTGCAATAGACGTATCGTTGCTCCGTCTGCCTCAGCCTTTTGCACGATCATCCCATGCGTGTGCGCAGGGGTATTCCGGTTCAAATTCAGTACCCTGTAGTAAGCATGTGCTTCCGCTGACGGCGCATTTTCTTCGAGCGCCCACAGCACCGTCTGTGTCGTAGACAATTCGCTCAATTCGTCAACAATTTCAGCCCCAAGCCAAATCGGTATGAGCGCTAGCCCCAACAGAGAAGCATCCCACGCGCGACCTGCCAATGAATAATCTGTCTTGGCTTTGTCACCCGGTTTTAAAAGTAACCAAAGATGTGCGATGGGAACAAACCCGAGCCATGCATATCTTGTGTCCCCAGCAATATTGTTAGAGCGCGCAGAAAATGCACAATAAAGGGACGCTCCGAAAAGCGGTAATGTCAGAAACAGCAACAAGCAAAGCACCCAGAAAACCCCCATGTGGGCAGCGTGTGGCAGGTATGCTGAACCAATTTGCAAAACGCAAAACGTGAAGCAGATGATCTCCAGACGCCAGAAATGAGTGATGCGCCGGTGACTTGCACTCACTGTAATAAATCGGTGGGCAAGAACGCCACCAAACAAGATCAAGACCACCGTGAGTACAAAAGACCAGAAAGGGCCGAGCATTACTAAACTAAGGAAGAAATTGTTCACACGTTCTCCAATCACCTTGAAACCACTAATGGTGACACTTGTTCAAATAGGTTGTCCTCTCAAAAAATCCGCCTGAGAGAGTTCCTCGTCTAAGTGGCAAGTTTGGCCACTCTATGACCGCTTTGTGAGCATTTTGGTCCCCCTGACTGCGCTGCACTTTTTTGCTGCAGCATAAATTCGACAATCCACCCCCAACAAAAAACGCGGGAGGCTCTCACCTCCCGCGCTTCACATCCTTAACCGTGACAGCCCTCACAGCCCCTCAGGCTTGCCCACCACCACAAATTGCAGTTTCTCTGGCGTCAAAAGTTCTCCAGCGACGCGTTTCACATCTTCCACCGTGACCGCATCAACCTTGTCGTTACGAGTGGCGATGTAGTCGATCGGCATGTTGTCCATCTGCATGGCCACCATGATCGTCGCAATCGCGCCATTGCCGTCAAACCGCAGCGGATAAGCCCCGGTCAACAGCGCCTTGGCTTTTGCGACCTCGTCTTCGGTCGGACCTTCGGCGGCCATGAGCGCCCATTCATCCTGAATAACCTCAATCGCCTGCGCCACGCGGTCATTGGCTGAGGACACGCTGCCCATGTAGACATTCGCCAGATCGCGCAGCACGATGTAGCTGTAGACGCCATAGGACAGCCCGCGTTTGACCCGCACTTCCTCCATCAGACGGCTTTCAAAGCCGCCGCCGCCCAAGATGGTGTTGAGCACATAGGCGGCAAAGAAATCCTCGTCGTCGCGGTCAATGCCGTTCTGGGCAAACATCGCTACCGATTGCGGCGTGTCAAAATCCACCACATCGACGCCGCCTAGGATGTCCACTTTCGCCGGGCCCGGCATCGGTGCGCCGGTTTCTGGCAGGTCGCCCAAGAGCGTGTCCAGCACCGGCCCCAGCTCTTCGGCGGTGATGTCACCCACCACGCCGACAAACAGCCGGTCTTTGGCCATCGCACCTTTGTGCGCCGCAATCATGTCTTCGCGGGTCAAGTGGGTCACGCTCTCAATCGTGCCTTCGCCCGCGCTGCCATAGGGATGATCGCCGTAGATGATCTCCGCCATGCGCGCGCCGGCGATCTTATCCGGGTCTTTCAGATCAGAACGCAGCCCAGACAGCACCTGCTCGCGTACCCGATCCAGCGCATCCTGCGGGAAGCTCGGCGCCACCAAGGATTTGCGCAGCAAAGCCAGCGCCTCATCGCGGTTCTCTGTCAGCACACGCGCCGAAATCGACACCGCATCGGCATGGCTGTCATAGCCAAACTGCGCCGCCAGCTCTTCGCTCGCCTTGGCAAAGGCCTGCGCGTCCATGTCGCCGGTGCCCTCTTCCAAGAGGCCCACCATCAAGTTTGTCGCCCCCCGCGCGCCGTCTGCGTCCAGTGAGGTGCCGCCTTTGAAGCGGATTTCCAGCGCCACAAAGGGGATCGACGGCTCCTCGACCAGCCAGGCATTGATACCGCCGGGTGAGGTGACTTCTTTGATATTGATCTCCGCCCAGGCAGGCACGGCCACAAACAGAGTCACACATGTGATGAAAGCACGGATCATTGCGCCGCCTCCTCTTCTGTCAACAGCCAGCCGGTCACCGACTTCTTGCGGTCAAAGATCATTTCCGCCGCCGCCATGATTTCCTCCGGCGTGATCGACTGCAAAATCTCCGGCCATGCCTGAATGTCGGCAATGGTCAGCCCCGAGGTCAGCCCCCGGCCATAGCGGTTGGCGACGCTGTCCACATTATCGCGCTCATAAATCTGGCTGGCCCGCAGCTGCATCTTGATGCGCTCCAGATGCGCCTCATCCACACCGGTTTCCATGAACTCCGCCACAACCGCGTCCATCGCATCCTCGGCCTCCTGCATGCCAATGCCCGGCGCGGGTACGGTCAGCAGGTTAAACGTCGTCGCATCCAGCGAGGTGCCGCGATACCAGGCGGTGGCGTAGATCGAGTTCTTGTCCTCAAACTGCAGCTTCTGGCTCAGGACAGAGGTCTGCCCGCCTCCCAACAATTCCGCCAGCAAGGTCAGCGCCGCCGCGCCGCGCTGATCACCCGGGTTGCGCTCTGGCGCGAGGTAGGACCGTGTCACATAGGGCTGCGCCACGCGCGCATCATAAAACTCCATCCGACGCGCACTGGTCTGTGGCGGCTCACTGGGCCGGGCGCGCTCTGGCAGGTCCGGATTGGCCGGGATCACGCCGTAGTACTGCTCCGCCAGCGCCTTGACCTCTTCCGGCTCCACATCCCCCGCCACAATCAAGATCGCATTGTTGGGGGCGTAATAGGTGCGGTAGTATTCCAACGCATCTTCCAGCCCCAAGGCCTCCATCTCATGCCGCCACCCAATGATCGGGATGCCATAGCGGTGGTTGAGATACTGCGCCGCATTGAGTTGTTCGCGGAACAGCGCACCAGGGTTGTTCTCGACCCGCTGGTTGCGTTCTTCGATGATGACATCGCGCTCGGTCAGAATCTCTTCCTCCCCAAGCCGGATATTAACCATCCGGTCGCTCTCCATCGACATCATCAGCTCCAGCCGATCCGCCGCCACCCGCTGGTGATAAGCGGTCACATCATAACTGGTGAAAGCATTGTCCCGCCCGCCATTAGCTGCCACGGTTGCGGAGAACTCACCGGACTCCAATTTGTCCGTGGCCTTGAACAGCAGATGCTCTAGAAAATGCGCCACGCCAGACACGCCGGGCTTCTCATCGGCTGAGCCTGCCTTGTACCAGACCATATGCATCACAACCGGCGCACGGTGATCCTCGACCACCACCACCTGCATGCCGTTCTCCAGCATAAAATCGGTGACCTGATCCTCCGCATGCGCGGGCAGCGCCATCGCCGCCCCCATCGCAAGCGCACAGACAAAGCGTCGCAACATCCAAGACCCTCCTTAAAACAGGCTTGTACAAATAGTTACGCCCCCGAAGGGGCGCTTCAAGAGATCATACGAATTTGTGAGCCACATTGGGCACTTTCATGCCCAGAATTCTTATTGCACCGGTGCCGCAGGGGTCCGTGCACCTGCGCGTTTCCACTTCCACCACTCATCGCGGTAGTCCAGTGCCTGCCGTTTGTAGACGTCCTCATAAAGGCCCTTCTTGCTGATCCGCAGCCAGGTGCCACGGCCCCGCTTGCGCCGGAATTCTTCGTCCTCCGCCAAAACGGTCGCGCGAATGTTCGCGTCACGCCCCAAACGGGACGAGTAGTTCACAAGCGCTCCGTCGCTCGCAGGAATACCTGTGTTGTAAGGGCTACGCGCCGCGGCGGAGCCGCCAAGCGCAGCCACCGCATCGCCCAGTGGGTCCTGATCTGTACGGTTCACGCCACCTGGCGTGGGCGCGGGCAAGGCAGCATAGTCTGTTGGCTGCGTCAGCTCTTTGGAGGGCATGACGGAAAATTCATCCGGGCCATCACCAGTTGGTGCATTACTATGTAACGTTTTCCCAGAGGTGCAAGCCGCCAAACTCAGCGCAGCCATTCCCACAATCAAAAGACGCAAAAGCCCCATATGCCCCTCTCCACAAAACTTGGGCACAGCTTTAGCGCATCCTGACAGGAAGGTCACGCCTCAGTTTTTGCGCCCGTAAACAGCACCAAACCAATGGCGCCGGCAAAAATCCACACGTCGGCCAGATTGAACGCATAGGGGTTGTTGATCCCACAGCAGGACATGTTCAGGAAATCCACAACCGCGCCAAACAAAAGCCGGTCAATCACATTGCCAAGTGCGCCGCCAACCAAAAGGCCCGCACTGATCATGCCCCATTTGCCAGGCGGGTCTTTGCGCACCCAATGCAAGACAAAGCCGCAAATCACCAGGGCCAGACCGATCAGCACCCATTTCGCCGCCTCAGGCGTGTCCGAGAACAGTCCAAAGTTCACCCCTCGGTTCCACGCCATGTGAAACTGCAAAAACGGTGGCAGAACCTCAATATGCATCACCTCGCGCAAGTTCAGCGCGTTGAGCACAAGGAATTTGCTCGCCTGATCGGTGATGAAGGCCCAAAAGCCTGCCCAAAACACAAGACGCATCACGTCGCGTCTCCTTCTCTGCCTGTCTGCCTCTGTGCATCGCTCCGGGTTTGTCCCGAAATCCCGCTGTAGTAACGCCCATGCTACGCCACTTTGGTGGGAGGCAACAAGGGCGAAGCCAGCGGACGGCCCGGAAACCACCCGCTGACGCTGATTTACGCTGTCACTTTTAGTGACGGAAGTGACGCATTCCGGTGAAGACCATCGCCAGACCGGCCTCATCCGCCGCCTTGATGACCTCCTCATCGCGCATGGAGCCACCTGGTTGGATCACACAGGTGCCACCCGCCGCAGCCGCTTCCAACAGACCGTCCGCAAAGGGGAAGAAAGCGTCAGAGGCCACCGCAGAGCCTTTGGCTGGGCTCTCGTCCATGCCAAGCTCATCCGCCATACGTTGCGCTTTGGACGCGGCCACGTTGGCGCTGTCCAGACGGCTCATCTGACCCGCGCCAACACCGACCGTCGCGCCACCTTTGACGTAGACAATGGCGTTGGACTTCACGTGTTTCGCCACTTTCCAGGCAAAGAACAGATCGTCGAGTTGCTCGTCGGTCGGCGCCACTTTGGTCACCACCTTCAGGTCATCTTTGCTGACGTAGCCCACGTCTTTGTCCTGCACCAACACACCACCGGCAACCTGCTTATAGGCTGTGATCGGCGCGCGTGGATCTGGCAGACCATCGGTCAGCAGCAGGCGCAGGTTTTTCTTCGCCGCAAAGATTTCTTTAGCTTCCTCAGACGCGCCCGGCGCAATCACCACCTCGGTGAAGATTTCCACAATCTTGCTGGCGGTCTCTGCGTCCAGCGGCTGGTTCAGCGCCACAATGCCGCCAAACGCGGATGTGCGGTCACAGTCAAAGGCCTTCTGGTAAGCCTCAACCAAAGTCGCACCCACGGCCACACCACAGGGGTTGGCGTGTTTGATGATTGCCACAGCAGGGCTCACCGCCGGATCAAACTCGGAGACCAGCTCAAACGCCGCGTCGGTGTCATTGATGTTGTTGTAAGACAGCTCTTTGCCCTGCAACTGGGTCGCAGTCGCCACGCCGGGACGACCGGAGCCATCGGTGTAAAACGCCGCTTTCTGGTGGCTGTTCTCACCATAGCGCAGGGTCTGCTTCACTTCACCGGCAAAGGCGCGGCGGCGTGGTGCTTCCAATGCCAGTTGCTCCGCCATCCAGGTGGACACAGCCGCGTCATAGGCTGCGGTGCGGGCATAAGCGATCTGCGCCTGCTTCTGGCGGAACGCATAAGAAGTCTGGCCGTCGTTGGCGTCCAGCTCGGCCAGCAGAGGTGCGTAGTCTTCCACGTCCACAATCACGTTTACAAAGCCATGGTTCTTGGACGCCGCACGGATCATCGCCGGGCCACCGATGTCGATGTTCTCGATGCAGGTGTCATAGTCGGCACCCGCCGCTACGGTCGCTTCGAACGGGTAGAGGTTCACCACCAACAGATCGATGCCGCCAATGCCGTGTTCGTCCATCGCCGCAACGTGGTCGTCATTGTCGCGCAGCGCCAGCAGACCGCCGTGCACCTTCGGGTGCAGAGTCTTCACGCGCCCATCCATCATTTCCGGAAAGCCAGTGACCTCAGACACGTCTTTCACGTCCAGCCCCGCATCGCGCATCGCTTTGGCGGACCCGCCGGTGGAGAGCAGTTCCACGCCGCGATCTGAAAGGGCTTTGGCGAGGTCGATCAGACCGGTCTTGTCAGACACGGAAATCAGGGCGCGGCGAATAGGCTGGAGGTCGCTCATCGGGATAGGGTCCTTGGGCTCAGGTGTTCAAATCCATTTCGTCCCGGTTCAGGTCCCTGATTGCCACATTGGTCTCATGCGCTTTGCTCAGCGACCACCGGATGCGGGTCGCATACTCCATTGCCACGCCAGATAGAACGATTTGTTTGGTCGCACGCGGCTTTAATCGCCCTTTTTCGAGGAAAACACTGGCATCAAGCCGCATTTTGGCGATCGCATCATGCCGGAACACCCAAAGTTCGCCGCTTTTGAGCGCAATCGACACCGCCGCACCACCCATATCAAGCGAGGCATCGACTTCCGGATGCAAGTGGAACGCGATTTCAAAGGGGATTCCCTGCAACGCACCTTCGTCCATCGCCTTGTCAAACCGCCGCTTGGCCGAATCTTCCATCGCAATGATCAGGTCTTCGCCCGCCATCCCGCGGCCATCAAAGGTCAGCTCCAATGTCCGCGCATGGGTCAGCCCGTGCGACGCGATATAGCCGTCATGCCCGCCTTCAAACCGCAGCCCGTCCGGCGCTTGGCTCATCTGGATCGGCACATCTTTGGGCGCATCCACCAGTTGCTCTTCGCGCCAGCCACGTCCTTCTTGCCCAAGACGCGCGCTGGACAGCTCATCCACCGTGACTGTGGAATGCGACGGTGTCGCCCGTCCAAACCGACGCCAGTCTTCGCCAAAACTTGCCCCAGAGCCGCAGTTCACCACCAAAGGCCGCCGCCCGCTGGTCAGTTCAAACGCCAACGTGGACGCATGGGCATTCAGCGAGCTTGGCCCGGTTGGCGGCGGGCTGGCATCAATCACCACGCTGGTGCGCCCGGCTGACAGCCGCGCATATCCCATCGCCAGACCATCTGCCTGACGTGTCTTGTTGCCGCTTTCCGCCAGTGCGGAATCAAGCCGCCCTTCCATACCGCGCCCACCGCCGTGGAACCGCGCCAAACCGCCATCGGAATGGCGCAAGGTGCGCAACGTGGGCGCAATGCGCTCAATCGCCTGCATATGCATCGCCGACGGTTTGCGCCCCGCTTCCTTCAGCGCCGTCGCCGCCCAGGTCAGCAATGTAAACACTTCGAGCAGCTCTTCGGGATTGCGGGTTGGAATCCCGCCTTCCTCGTCCACCTGCCGCTCACATTCCTTGTCCAGCGCTTTGAGCGCCGGCTCCACATGCTGTGACATGCCTTCCAGAGCCAAACCGGCGTAGATCAGGCCGGTGAGCGCCTCAAACCGCGGCAACCCCGGCACGGTCTTGTGCCAGCGTTTGGAGAGGAAAATCGTCTGCTGCGCCAGCGAGCGGTAAAAATCCTCAGACTGCGCTGAATCCCGCGCCCTGAGCAGGAAAATCGCATGGCTGATCCAGCGGATCAGACGCCGCCCCGCCAAATCCGGTATCCACCCCGGTCCCGCGCCACGGCCATAGCGGTCAATCCAACGCCAGACCCATTCCTGTGCCCGCTCCCGCGCCGGCATATCCCCCACCGCCGCCAGATCATCCAACCAGGCAAAGCCATGCTGCTCTTCGGCAAAGACATCATCCGGCACATCAATATCCCACATCGACGTCTTAGGGGCGCTGATCAAATGACCCGCAAACAGGAAATTGCCCGCCACCAACTGCTTCCCGCGGGCAAACAGCCCAATGGTGCGTGGTTCCGGCATACTGGTGAACCCCGTCGCAGGGCGCGCACGGGTGCTGATCCGGGCCGCCACACGGTGATTAAACCGTGTCCAGCGCGCCGATATGCTTTCTGGTTTGGACATCCACTCTGCCTCTACGCTCTCTTGGCGTTTGGCGAGAGTGTAGCGAGGTGTTAGCGCTGAGTCACCGATTGAATCGGCTCAGCTCGGTTCACCGGCAAAAGCTCACTGACCTTTGCGCAGCAAAGCCACGTAGAACCCGTCCATGCCGCCTTTGTCCGCCCAATAATCCGGCCGCAACCGCAGGCCGCCTTCTTCCGTAATCCAAGCCGGATCAACGCCGTCGACCAGCACAGCCTCGCGATCCACGGTCACATCCGCCCAGCGTTCCACCGCTTCTTCGACTTGCACTTCACCTTCGTCCGGCAACAACGAGCAGGTGCAAAACACCAACCGCCCACCCGGCTTCAGCAAGCCAAGCGCGTGATCAAGAAACACTTCCTGCATGCCAATCAGATCGCCAAACTCGCTGCCGTCTTTGGCAAAGGGCAAATCCGGATGGCGGCGAATGGTACCGGTGGCCGAACACGGCGCGTCCAACAGGATCGCGTCATACAGGCCTTCTTGCGCCATCACATCGCCAACCACCACATTGGCCTTGAGCTGCACACGTTTCATGTTTTCCTGAAGCCGCTCCATGCGCGCCAGGTTGTCATCTACCGCCGTCACTTTCGCTCCAGCTGCCGCCACCTGCATGGTCTTCCCGCCTGGCGCGGCACACAAATCCAGCACCTTCTCACCCGGCTGCGCATTCAACACCCGCGCCGGAATCGCTGCCGCTGCATCCTGCACCCACCACGCGCCCTGCTTGAACCCTTCCAGCGCCGTGACCTGTCCGGCATCCTGCAAACGCACCGATCCTGTTGGGAGCAACTCGCCCCCCACGGCCTCAGCCACCGCCGAAGCGTCCTCTTTGGCGGTCAAATCCAGTGGCGCTCCGGCAAAATGCGCCGCCTCAATGCTCAGCATCGCCTCATTGCCATAGGCCTGCGCCAGCGGTTTGCGCAGCCACTTGGGCAAGCGCGGCACCCGCAGCTTGTCCCACTCATCCACGCCTTTGTCCGCCACTTTGCGCAGCACCGCGTTGGTCAGACCTTTCATTCCCGCCGTGCGTTTACCCTTGGCAACGATCTCCACCGCGTCGTTGATCACACCATGCGCAGCCCCGCCCTGACACAGCTCCACCGTCGCCATGCGCAGCACATTCTGCACCGTGATCGCCGGGGTTTTCTTCAGGTGTTTCTGCAAAATCCGATCGGCCCGCTCCAGATTGCGCAGCGTCTCTGTCGCCAGCCGCTGCGCCCGCGCGCGGTCTTCCGGCGCCAGCTTCTGCAACGCGCCACCGCCAATCACCTCCGACAACAGCCGCCCCTTGTCCATGACCTGATCAAGCAGATGCACGGCACTGCGGCGGGCTTGGTAACCGGATTTGGACATACAGACATTCCTTGCGGGGTTGAGAACAGCAGACGGGCGCGTATATCAAGGCATAAGCCTGAAAGGAACCCTCTCATGACGGACACCCCCGAGATCCGCGACGACCTGCCCGAAGCCGCCAAACGCGCGTTGGCCGAGGCCGAAGACCGCCGCAAGAAGGCCAAAGAGCTGGAGCTGCCCACCGAACTTGGTGGCCGCGACGGTCCAGAACCTGTGCGCTACGGCGACTGGGAGAAAAAAGGCATCGCCATCGATTTCTGAGCACTCGTGCTTTTAGAACGGCATTCCCGCGGCCGACAGGTGCTGTATCAAAACCTCGGCATGGTCCGGATCATGAAAGAACATGGATGCCACTAAATCCGTGCGCAGAGTCGGCCAATTGGTTTGAATGTCCGAAACCAAGGCGCTGGCCTGTTCTTGTTCATTGACCGCTTGATAGGCGGCCGCCAAATACAACATCGACGAAATATTGTGGGCTTCCCCCGCCTCCGTGCCAGCCTCTATGACCCGAATGGTTTCCTCATAGTCGCCAACGTGGAACCGGGCAAAGGCGTATATCCGTTCTCGTATCAGCCTTATGGGATCGTTGGGATCGATAGTTTCGGGCGCATTTGCGATCAGAACTTCCTCAAACTGTCCGGTAAACTGCGCGATCGTCGCATAGGTATGGGCGACAAAACCATCCTCCTGTCCACGCGCGTATCCAGCTTTTGACAGGTCCATTGCGGTTGCAAGATCCTGCTCCGCCAAGGCGACGACAGCCGCGCTCACTTGCACCCAACTGTCATCCGGCGCGATCGCCATCGCCTGCTCGTTCAGAACGGACGCCTCTTGCAGATACCGGCGAGACAAAGCGCCTCCCGTGGTGAAGTTCGCCATGATCGCCAAGGAATACGCCGCCGTCGCATAGCCCCTCGCATTCTCAGGCGCGCGGGCCATGGCCTCTCTGGACAAGGCGATGGCCACCTTTTGACGCTCCAAATCCAGCATCGGGTATTGGAAGCTCCGGGCTGCATCAATCACCCCGGCAACAGACATGTCGTCGGGATCAAATGGCAGCTCAGCACCGTCTGTGACACTATCAAGAGTACCGGGGCGCTCAGCTTTGGGGCCGTCTGCCACACCTGTCGGCATCAGCTCCATCGCAGCCCATCCGATTGCCACCGCCAAGAGTGCGCCAACCACAACCAAGATACGTGCAGGTGGCTTGCGCACCGGGGCCGTACTTGAGGCCGTGTCAGCCTCCCACATCTCAAACTGCACAGCACAATTGTGGCGATCCACAAAAATGCGGATCGGATCATCTGCCCCATCGTCCGCGTAATATTCCGCCAATTTCTCAGAAAGGCGGCCCAGCGCCCAAAGCAGCTTTTGGGCGACCTCTTCTTCCGGCCAATCTGCGTAGAATGCCCCAACCACAGCATCACGGCTGCCTTGTGTGGCCCGGCCAGCTAGGTATTCGTCCACCATAAACCTCAGCAGCACCTCTTGCTGCTTGGCCATTTGAAACACCTGACTGCCGCAAACACGCCCGGTGGCAACCCGGATCACATCCGGGGCTATTTTGTAGGTCATACCGCTGGACTCGTTAGGACTTGGCATTGATGCACAATCCCCCCGAAATCTTAAAAATCCACTCAACCGCCCATTCTGGACAGTGATCCACCAAGATCAAGTGTGTCCTGCCCGGCACAGTATTGCAAATCCGGGTTTCGTTGCGTCCCGCGTTCCCCCAGCGGGCGGTGCAGTCACCAAGCTCCAACCGCAACAGCGCGCGCCTTGTTTACAAAGGCATTTCCGCAAAATCGCACCGACGCAATACCGACGCAAAACAGCCGCGATACCGAAAGGCAAAAAGCCAGGCGAGTCGGAGTGTTACCCCCGATTCGCCCCTATTTACAGCCCAAGCGCCTGCCGACGTTCCTCCGCAAAGCCCTGCACCAAGCGATCCGCCACCAACGCCAGGATCGCCATGGCTGCCCCTGCCGTGATGCCAAGACCCACATCAGCCTGACCCAACGCCAAGTAGATCGACTGTCCCAACCCCGTGGTGCCGATCAGCGCCGCAATCACCAGCATGGCAAAGGCATAGAGAATGGTCTGGTTCAACCCGAGCAGAATGGTCGGTGCCGCAAAGGGCGCGCGCACCTCAAACATGGTCTGCCACTTGCCTGCGCCGCTGGCCGTGGCCGCCTCCAGAATCTCGTCCGGCGTGCTGGTCAAACCATGGCGCGTGTAGCGGATCATCGGCACCACGGCGTACATGCAAATGGCGAGAAACGCTGAGAATTCTCCGATCTGGAAGAACATCAGCACCGGGATCAGGAAGACAAACAATGGGATGGTTTGCAGCAGATCACAGATCGGCCGGATGATCGCCCAGGCCGTAGTGCTCATGGCGCTCCACAGCCCTAAGGCGCCGCCGACGATGGCACAGGCAAACACGGCCGCACCCGAAAGATACAGAGACAACAGCGCCCGCTCCCACAGGCCGGAAATCAGCACCAGCCCCAACAGGGTCACCGCCAGCCGCGCCAGCTTCCACCCGCCAGCGACCCAGCCAATTGCCCCTGCGCCAAAGATCACCACCGGCCAGGCCAAATGTGCAATGCCAATCTCCGCCACATAAGCCAGGATCATCACCACCAGCCCCGCGGTCACACGACCTTTCAGGATCAAAATCAATGAGATAACCGCAGCCACGCCGTAAAGCATGGCCGTGTGTTTCGCGGTCCACAAAAAACCCCATGTGAACGGCAACACCGCCTCCGCAAGCCCAATCCGCAGTGGCAAAAGCCCGTAAAACATCGAGGTGTTTTTGACCGCATCCAATGTGGCGCCATGATTTCCGGTGAAGCTGCCGACACCTGTATCCACCCAAGCCGCAACGCCATCTAGCGCTGCAAATCCGCTTGGAGACCACCCCGCAATCACGGACCAAAGCGTCACCAAAAGCCCAGCGCCAAGTATGCCAAAAGCGACTTTGCGGTCCTGCTGCGGACGCGGCTCGGCCAAGGCGGCGGACATGCGGTCAATGATGATGGCAAAGACCACAATCACAGAGCCCGCCAGAAAGGCCTGTCCAAACAGCGCCTTGCGCATAGTCAACAGCACTTCCCAGCCAATATCCTGAAACCCGCCAATCACCGCAGCGATGATCACCATCGACAGAGCGGCCATCAGACATTGGTTCACGCCAATCATGATTTGCTGCGTCGCCGCAGGCAGCTCCACAAGGAACAACTGCTGCCGCCGCGTGCCACCAGACATCACTGCAGCCTCACGGATTTCCGTATCGACCCGCTCAAGCCCCAAGAGCACATTGCGCGCCATCGGCGGCGCCGCATAGATCGCTGAGGCAATCAGACCCACCACAGGCCCAAAGCCAAAAAGCACAAGCAAGGGGGTGAGATAGGCAAAAGTCGGCACCGTCTGCATCACGTCCAGAAGTGCGTTTACCGCGCCTTTCACACGTGGAAATTCAAACGCCGCAATGCCAATCGCGGTGCCAAGGAACAGCGCCAACGGCACCGAAACTGCGACCAATGCCAGCGTGTTCATGCCTTCGGTCCAGTAGCCGGAGAACACCACAAACATCAGCCCAAAGAAGCCCAGCGCAGCCATGCGCAACCCACCAATGATCCAACCCAGCGCTGTTACAAGCGCCACGGTCATGGGCCACGGCAAAGCGTTCAAGAGCCAGCCAACCCCTTCCATCGGGTAGCTCACCAAAAAGGTGAAAGCGCGGGCGATGGGCTTGAAAACATCCAGAAAACCGCCCACCAGCCAGGTCATCCAGTCAGTCATCGGCACGGTCAAGGCGGCGGGCCATTTCACCAGCCACTCAAACTGCGCCCCAAGCAGGCGGCACGTCAGAACCACTGCCAGCACAAAGAGCGCAGCCTGACTTCCACGTGTCAGCTCCAGCTTGCGTCCCCCGCTCACTGGCACAGCCTCCGCCGCGCTCATGTCTCTTCCGCCTGCAAGGCGTTGGCCAACTCATGCGGATGCACCGCGCCAATCACTTTGCCTGCCGCATCCCGCACCGGTACAGGCTCATAAAGCTCCATACATTTGGTCAGTGCGGTGTCCAGCGTCATGCCCACTTTGATACCAGGATCATCGGGCATATTGTCGGGAATACCGTCCATCAGGATAGACTCAACACAGGCATGCCGCCCCTTGGGCACGTCCTTTGAGAACTCGGCGACATAGTCGTCCACCGGATGCAGCACGATCTCTTCGGGCGTGCCGATCTGCACAATTTCTCCGTCGCGCATGATCGCAATCCGGTCGGCCAGTTTCAGGGCCTCCTGAATGTCGTGCGTGATGAAAACAATAGATTTTCTCAGTGTCGCTTGAATGTTGAGGAATTCGTCCTGCAACTGGCGACGGATCAATGGATCAAGTGCCGAGAACGGCTCATCCAAGAACCAGATGTCTGGATTCACTGCCAAAGACCGCGCAATGCCAACCCGCTGCCGCTGACCACCGGACAGGTTACGTGGATAGGTGTCTTCGCGGCCTTTCAGGCCGACCAGTTCCAACACCTCCAAGGCCCGCGCACGGCGCTCGGCCTTGCCGGCGCCCTGCATTTTAAGCGGGAAGGCCACATTGTCGGCCACCGTCATATGCGGGAACAATCCAAAATGCTGGAACACCATGCCCAGCTTGTGACGGCGCAGATCAATCAGGCGTTTGTCACTGGCCTGAAGAATGTCCTCGCCATCAATGCGCACCGACCCGGCTGTCGGCTCAATCAGCCGCGAAATGCAGCGGATTAGAGTCGATTTGCCAGAGCCCGAAAGCCCCATGATCACAAAGAGTTCGCCGGATTTGACCTCAAAATTCGCCGCCCGAACGGCGGGAATGAGAGATTTTTCCTTGAGCTCTTTGGCAATGGCTTTGTCATCTCCAGCCCCGCGCGCATCGCGCAGAGCCGAAGAGGCGTTTTCGCCGAAGACCTGCCAGAGGCCTTCGACGGCAATCGCCGGAGCGGTGCTGTTTGTATCGGTCATGAAGTCTTACTTGGTTGCGGCGTCGACAACCGACTTCCACTTGGCTTCGTTTTCACCCATCCACGCGGACACAACGTCTTCAACCTTTTGGCCGTCCACATCCACGGCACCCATCATTGGCTGCTGATCTTCCACAGCCAATTGATAGTTCACCAGGATTTCATGCGCCGCAGGCCATTTGTCTTTCAAACCAGGCCAACCGGCCTTGAAGATGCGGCTTGCGGAGAAGTCACAGTCGTTGATCGCATTTGGGTTTGGGCCCCAGGCAGGATCTGTGAAGCAGGCATCCTCACCCGCAGGCAGGTCAACAAACTGCACGTCATAGGCCGACATCGCCCAGTGCGGCTGCCAGAAGGTGATCAGCAGCGGGGATTTCTTCTCGGTGGACGCGCGCAGTTCGGCAATAAGAGCGCCTTCGGACCCTGCAGGGACGGCTTTGAATGGCAGCTCCAGTCCGGTCATGCGATCCGCGCCAGGGGTGCCCCAATCCGCCGGATAATCCACCAGACGCCCCATGGGCAGGGTTTCGGCCGTGGCGAAGTTCATCGCGCAGTCTTTCAGCGCTTCCCATGCCGGCAGGCCGGGGCACAGATCTGCTACGTGCGCCGGGTAAGCGATGCCTTCACGGGCCGCCAAACCCAGATCGGACAGCTCTTCCACTTTGCCTTCGCCTTTCAGCACGGCGTACTGGTCGGACACGTTGGAAGACCAGATTTCCAGCGTCGCGTGAATGTCGCCATCCGCAATGGCTTGGAATTGGTTCAACATACCTGCGGTCACAAACTCAACTTCGTAGCCAGCCGCACGAAGCATCTCTGCAGCCACATGTGTGGTCACGTGCTGGCCGGTCCATTCGTTCAGCGCCAGTTTGATAGGCTCATCGGTCGCGCCAAGATCTGCCGCTTGTGCCGACATGGCCACCGCGGATACCGCAAGCGCCGACAGTCCGGCTTTCAAAAACGTCGTCATGGTCTTCTCCCTGTTGGTCGTTTTTTTAAATGGTCATTTAAGTTTTTGTTTGCCGGCATAAGAACACAACGTCTCTGACCTGCCAACAAAAAATGCATCTGGAAGGGATGCATCTTATCCCCAGACGCTCTCAACGTCGGACGTCAACCGCTGAGCGATTGATTTTATTGGGCATTTTCACTGCAACCGATTTGATCACAGCCACGCGAGAATGCCAATCGCGCAAGTTGCGCAAAACGTCACAGGACGTTTTGCGCATTAGTCGTAGGGGATTCTTACAACCCCAATACGTCAAACATATCATACTCGCCGGGCTTTTGATCCTGCCCCCAAATTGCCGCCTTCACCGCGCCACGGGCAAAAATTGCCCGATCTGTCGCCTGATGGCGCAGTACGATGCGCTCGCCAGCGGCCGCAAAGAGCACATCGTGCTCGCCAACAATGTCGCCGCCACGGATAACCGAGAAGCCAATGTCCCCTTTCTTGCGCGCACCGGTGATGCCGTCCCGCGCCCGATCAGACACATCCGCCAGGTTCACACCACGACCTTCGGCAGCCGCTTCGCCAAGCATCAAAGCTGTGCCGCTTGGTGCATCCACTTTGTGGTGATGGTGCGCTTCAATGACTTCGATATCAAAATCTTCATCCAGCGCGGCGGCCACCTTTTGGGTCAGTTTCGTCAGCAGGTTCACGCCCAGACTCATATTGCCCGCCCGCACGATCACCGCGTGACGTGCACAGGGCTCCAACTGCGCAATGTCTTCCTCGGTCATGCCGGTGGTGCCAATCACATGTACCGCGCGGGCCTGTGCCGCCAGTTTGGCAAAGGCAATCGTCGCCGCTGGTGCGGTGAAATCAATCACCGCCTGCGCCTTGGCAAAGGCCTCCAGCGGCTGATCCGTCACCGTCACACCAAGGGCCGCGCCGCCCATAACTTCGCCCACATCCCGGCCGACCCAGTCATGGCCTTCGCGCTCAACCGCGCCCACCAAACGCACCTTGTCACTGTCGGACACCGTCTTGATCAGCATCTGCCCCATCCGGCCTGACGCACCTGTGATCACGATTCCTGGCAATTCCTGCATGGTGTCCTCTCCACTCTGACAAACCGCCCATATGGCGGTGCGCCCTGCTTACCCAATGCAATCCAGCTTGGCAAAGGCAGACAGAAGCCCTAAGTGAGGGACATGGCAAAGAACTCTTTCTCCGAGGGCCGCGGCCCGTCCCAGCGCCAGCTGCGCGTGGGTGAATTGATCCGACGCACCCTGTCGGAGGTTTTGGTGCGCGATGAGCTGCACGATCCGGACATCACCCGCATGTCGATCACCGTGGGCGAAGTGCGCATCACCCCGGACCTGTCGATCGCGACCTGCTTTGTGCTGCCGCTGGGTGGCAAAAACAAAGAAGACGCAGTCGCCTTGCTGGCACGCCACAAAGGCGAACTGCGCCGCATCATTGGCCGCAAAGCCAAGCTCAAGCATGCCCCAGATCTGCGCTTCCGCGTGGACAACACCTTTGACCAGATGGACGCCACCCGCGCAATGCTGTCTGACGAACGGGTGCAGGCGGATGTGGCCAAAAATGACTCAGAGGATGGCGAACCTACGTGATCCGCATCGCGCTCTGTTTGATCTTTCTTTCCCTGCCCCAATGGGCGCAGGCGGTGACCTGTTCAGATCAAACGCATGAGGGGCGTAGCCTGACGGTGTGTACGGTGGACGTGGCTAAGGACAATTTACGCCTGTTCCTGCGCGATGACAGCGGCGCCATTCTTGGCCAGTTCCGCGATATCGAGCGCGCGCTTGAGGACGGCAAAACTCTCAGTTTTGGCATGAACGCGGGCATGTACCACGCGGACCGCAGCCCCGTGGGCCACTATGTCGAAGACGGCACCGAAGAGATGCGGCTGTTAACCGGCGGCAGCAAAGGCAACTTTGGCCTGCTGCCAAACGGTGTTCTGTGCCTAAATGATGGTGAGGCAAAGGTTTACGAGACCTTGGATTTTCAGAAACAGGCTCCGACCTGCCGTGATGCCACCCAATCCGGTCCGATGTTGGTCATAGACGGTGATCTGCACCCCCGCTTCCTCCCAGACAGCTCATCGCGCTTCTTACGCAATGGTGTCGGCACCACCACCGACGGAAAAGCCGCCTATTTCGTGATCTCCAACGAGGCGGTGACTTTCCACGAGTTTGGCCGTTTCTTCCGAGATGTGCTGAAGACTCCCAACGCGCTTTATTTTGACGGCAAGATCAGCCGCCTACACGCGCCGCAGCTGGACCGCTCCGATGGCGGCTTCTGGATGGGACCTATCATAGGTGTGGTGGAACCCAGCGCCGCGGTCACTGAATAACCGCGCTGCTCCATTCCTTGATAAACGTGCGGCGTTTGAGGGGGTCCAGATAAGTCATCAACGCAGGCTCCAAAGAAATCACCGCCTGCCCGGTACCATCCACTGCCGAACCTAGCGGCGGCAAAGGAAACACCTCCCGGTTTCTTGGCCCCGTCTGCACCTCCACAAGGTGACGGACAAATGCAGACGCCTCATCTTCTACGTCCGTGCGGCTGCTGACAAAGGCGGTGCGCATCATGGTTGTCGGAAAATCAGAGGGCAGAACAATTTCGAGCTTCTCTGCCACGTCATCCCGCGCCGCGACATAGCTGCCAAGCACGTTGTAGGCGACCATCAATTTCCCCGCGACCAGATCATCAATCATCGCCCCGGAACAACAATACAACCGCGCGTCCAGCCCTCCCATCACTTCCATCAACCGCCAGAACGTCTCCGAAGACCGCGCATCTTGAGTGGCAAACAAATAGCCCAGCCCAGATTCGCGCACATCATACGTCCCCACACGCCCCCGGAAAATATCCGGGCGCGCCCGCATCGCCGCGATCAACTCTTGGCGTGTTTGCGGCACCGCCCCCGGCGCGAACGCCGCGCGGTTGATCACGATTGTTGCTGGCTCGGTGGTGAAGGCAAACAGGCTCTGTCGCCATTGCGCCCACTGCGGCTGATCGAGGTTCTCGATCTTCACTGAGAAGCCATCATTCACCAGCTTCAATTGCAGATCCATCGCACTTGAAATCACCACATCAAAGTCTTCCGGCGCAGCCCGAAACACTTGATCGATCTGCGCGGTCCCCGTCACAAAATACTCAATCGAAACATCCGGTTGCTCCTGCAGGAAGTCTTCGATGATCGGCACAAAAAGGGACGTGTCCGTACTCGACAAAACCCGCAGAGTGGTTTGGGCAGACGCGGGGCCAAAAGCATTTTGATCTTCCCATTCCTGCGCAATTGCCCCCAAGGGGCAAAGCCAAATGATCAAAGCAACAAGGTAACGCATGCGCCGCCCTCCGGCATGTTGGTCAATGTCAATTCCCCGCCATGGGCCATGGCCACGTCTTTCGCAATGGTTAGCCCCAAGCCGGACCCAATGGTGTCCTTGGCATTCTCGCCACGCGAGAACCGCGCCGCCAGATCCTGCATTTGATCCGGCGGAAAGCCCGGCCCCTCATCTCGCACTTCAATACGCGGCCGTGGTGTCGCAGACACCTCCAAGGTGATTTCGCTCTCTTCAGGCACATATTTGAGTGCGTTTTCCACGAGATTTCGCAGCGCGTTTTGCAACAGAATAGCATCCGCCTCCACTCGCGCCTCCCCCTCGCTCACAACCGTCAGCGCGATATCTTTCATCTCCGCAACCGGCGTCAGTCGCGTCACGAGATCCTCAACCAGTTCGACCAAATCCACTTCGTGCGTTTCCAGGTGATCCGCCCGAAAAGTAATCATCGCATGGTCAAGCAACTGGCCCGCGGCCCGAGAGCTTTCATCAATCGCGCGCACCATAGAGCGCAACGCTTGCCGATTGTCCTCGCGTTCCACCCTTTGCAGCGTGGCTTCTGCATGGCTGCGCACTGTGGCCAATGGCGTACGCACACGATGCGCGGCTTCTGCAATGAAGTCCTCTGATTGCTTCAGCGATGTGTCCAACCGCGCCATGAAACTGTTCAAAGACGCCACTAAGGGCGCCATTTCCAATGGCACCGGTCGGGCCACCGGTGTCAGATCTTTGGGGCCGCGTCGCGTGATTGAATTGGTCAACCGTTCCATCGGGCGAATGGTGGTGTTTGTGGCCCAACTGGCAACCAACACCGACAAAATGAAGAACCCCGCCCCGATGAGGCCAACATTGCGCGAGATTCTGTTCAACGTGCCGGCCAAAGCGTCTTGGGTTTGCGCGACCGACACCGTCACACGCATTCTGTCGTTTGCCCCGACCAAAATGCGCGCAGCGGTGGCGACACGCACCGGCGCGCCGTCAAAAATCGCAGATACCAGAACAATCTCGCCCCCATCTGGCGCATCCGCCACCGGAAGCAACTCGTAGCCAGACAATAACGTCTCATCTTGCCAGAGCGCATAGAACACACGGTCATCCGCGTCGGTGCTCAGCATTGAGAAAGCGACATAGGGGAGGTCAACTTCCACATCGCCCTCTCGCAGCGTCACCGCATCCAAAATCGATGTAACAGACGCCTCCAAAATACTGTCTTGTCCACTTTGTGCGATCTGAGCAGAGTACGTCCGCACGACAAAGAATAGGAGCACGGCAATCGCTGCGGCGCTGCCGATCAAAGTCAACGCAAGTCTCGCGCGTAGCGAGCCTGTGACGTTTACCCCGTCATCCATGATCAAGCCGGTACCCAAGCCCCCGCAATGTCGTGATCCGCAACTCAGACGGCTCCAAATGCTTCCTCAGTCGACCGATGTAGACCTCAATCGCATTTTCCGAGACGTCCTCATCGTAAGAAAACAACCGATCCGCCAACTTTGCTTTGGAAAAAATCTGCCCGGGCGCGTTGATCAAAAGCTCCAGCAACCGCAACTCTCGATTGCGCAGGGTGACCGCGCGCGCGCCAATCGTCAAACGTCCCGCCACGGGATCGAGGGCGACGCCGCCAAGCTCTGTAACGGACTGCGCATGCCCTGCATTTCGACGCAAAACCGCACGACAGCGGGCTTGAAGCTCTTCATGGTCAAATGGCTTTGTCATGTAGTCATCCGCGCCCAGATCCAAGAGGCTGATTCTGTCACTTACCTGCGACCTTGCGGTCAGAACGATTACCGGCGTATCGTTTTTCCCGCTACGGTGGTGTTTCAGGAAGGTCCGCCCATCCCCGTCCGGCAACATAATATCCAATAATATCAAATCATATTCACCGGTCTGCATGAATGCCATCGCATCCTCAATTTTGTCTGCATGATCAACAACATGACCATCCAGATGCAGGCGTGAGCTGACGGCGTTGGCGAGCTCGATATTGTCTTCGACCAATAGGAATTTCATGCGGTTTGAGCACCTTTCTGACGGCATGACAGGTTTGTGACAGGTTGCGGTGTTTGATTGCCTCCAACTGAGCCGTCTTTCGGACAGTTGTCAATTTGGAGGAGAAAAATGATGAAATTGACCATGGGCCGTCGTGCCTTGATGGCCACCGCAGTGGCCGCATTCGCATTCACAGGCCAAGCTATGGCGGAAAAAGCCGTAGACAGCATCCACTTCCTGATCCCTGGCGGCGCAGGCGGCGGCTGGGACGGCACGGCACGTGGCACCGGCGAAGCTCTGACCAAATCCGGTATCGTGGGCACTGCCTCTTATGAAAACATGTCCGGTGGCGGCGGCGGTAAAGCCATCGGTTACCTAATCGAAAACGCAGAAAGCAACCACGGCACATTGATGGTGAACTCCACCCCAATCGTGATCCGCTCGCTGACCGGCGTTTTCCCACATAACTTCCGTGATCTGACTCTCGTTGCAGGTACCATCGGCGACTATGCCGCTTTGGTTGTGCACAAAGACAGCGCAATCAACAACATGTCTGACCTGATGGCAGCCTATGACGCAGACCCAGCAAAAACCGCCATCGGCGGCGGCTCTGTTCCAGGCGGCATGGACCACCTGGTTGCAGCCATGGTTATGGAAGCAGCTGGTAAAGACGCGCTTGGCGTGAAGTACATCCCTTACGACGCAGGCGGTAAAGCCATGGCAGCACTGCTGTCCGGCGAAATCGCGGCTCTGTCCACCGGTTTCTCTGAAGCGGTAGACCTGGCAAACGCAGGCGAAGTGAAAATCATCGGCGTAACCTCCGATGAGCGTGTATCCGCAGCACCAGACGCCATGACCATGAAGGAACAAGGCATCGACACCTCCTTCGTGAACTGGCGCGGTTTCTTCGGCGCACCAGGCCTGCCAGAAGACAAGCTGGCCCAGTACCAGGACGCACTCGCAAAAATGTACGACACCCCAGAGTGGGAAGCCGTGCGTGAGCGCAACGGTTGGGTCAACATCCATAACAACGGCGACGACTTCAAAGCTTTCCTGGAAAGCCAAGAGAAAGTTATCGGCGACCTGATGAAAAAGCTGGGCTTCCTGTAAGGTCGGCTGACATCCAACTGGACAGAGCGGGCCCCCGCTCTGTCCTCTTTTGATAGGAGGGGGCTTCATGGCACTGGATCGCTGGATCGCTCTTGTACTTCTGGGTATTTGTGTGACGTACGGGTACACCGCTTGGTTCACAATGGATGGCAGTCTTGCCCCGTTCATGAAACGCAACCCAATCTGGCCGAGCACCTTTCCTAAGGTCTTGTCCATGTTTGGCATCATTTGTTCGCTCATCATCCTTCTAGGATTTGAAAAGAGCGAAGCCAAAGAGGCGGACATCGACTACCGCCGTCTGACCGAATACAAACTCGGCCAAGCTCTCTTGCTGCTCGGCCTTATGGCAGCTTACGCGCTCATGCTGCGCCCTGCCGGCTTTATCTTCTCAACGTCAGGCTTCCTGATCCTCGGCTCCTTTATTCTGGGCGAACGCAAGTTCCAGTTTATGGTGCCTATCGCTCTCGTCGCGACGTTCTCTGTTTGGTACCTCGTTCAAGAAGTTCTCGGCATCTATCTGCGGCCGCTACCCGGCTTCATCGGAGGCTGAGATGTTTGGTGAGCCCTCAATCGTATCTCTCCAATTCACCTTGATGTTGATCGGTGGTGGTCTCGCCCTTTTTTCGACCGCAGCTTTCGCCATCATTGGGTCTTTCCTGATGCGCGAAGGCAAATGGCACATCACGGCTTTCGTTACGCTGTTGATCGTCGCCACACTGTGGATTTTTGCTCAGTACGCCCTGGGCAATAACTTAAGCCCCATCGCGGGCACTTCCGGAGGCTGACATGCTCGAAGGACTTCTGATCGGCCTACAAACGGCCTTGTCCCTTCAAAACCTTCTTATGGTCATTGGTGGCTGTTTGATTGGTACTTTCATCGGCATGCTACCGGGCCTCGGCCCGATGTCGATCATCGCAATTATGATCCCTGTGGCTATTTCCATGGGTGATCCTTCCGCCGCACTTATCTTGCTGGCGGGTGTTTACTATGGCGCCATCTTTGGCGGCTCCACGTCCTCTATCCTGCTGAACGCGCCGGGGGTCGCGGGTACCGTTGCCTCAAGCTTTGATGGCTATCCAATGGCCAAACAGGGCAAAGCCGGTAAAGCTCTGACTGTTGCGGCTATTGCTTCTTTTGCCGGTGGTACAATCGGCGCTCTGCTTCTAATGATCTTTGCCCCTGCATTGTCGTCCGTTGCACTGCTGTTCCACTCCGCAGAATACTTTGCGCTGATGGTTGTTGGCCTGTCCGCCATCGCGGCCTTTGCTGGCACCGGTCAGGTTGCCAAAGCCATGATGATGACCCTGCTGGGCCTGATGATGGCAACTGTGGGTGAAGGCGCGCTGTTCAACCTGCCTCGTTTCACAATGGGCATCATGGATCTTCAGTCCGGCTTTGGCTTCATTACGCTGGCCATGGCGATGTTTGCTCTACCCGAAGCGCTGTTCCTTGTGCTGAAACCCCGCACAATGAGCAAAGACAACGGCGGCGAAATCAAAGACCTGCGCATCACCAAAACTGAGGCGAAATCCATCGCACCAGTCATTGGTCGCCAGTCGGTTCAAGGCTTCTTTATCGGTGTTCTTCCTGGTGCGGGCGCCACAATCGCCTCCTTCCTGGGCTATGCTGTGGAACGCAACATTGCACCAAAGGAAGAGCAGGAGCAGTTTGGTAAAGGAGCGATCAAGGGCCTTGCGGCCCCAGAAACCGCCAACAACGCAGCTTGTACCGGGTCCTTTGTGCCTCTGCTGACGCTTGGTATTCCGGGTTCCGGCACCACCGCGATCCTGTTGGGTGCGCTGATCGCTCTGAACGTCACCCCAGGCCCACGCCTGATGATCGACGAGCCTCAGGTGTTCTGGGCGGTGATCATGTCCATGTTCATTGGTAACCTCGTGTTGCTGGTCCTGAACCTGCCGCTGATCCCCTATATCGCCAAGGTCCTGTCCGTACCGCGCAACTACCTGATCCCATTCATTCTGTTCTTCACCCTGATGGGGGCCTACATCGGCCAGAACAACGCCACCGAGCTTCTCTTGCTGGTGGGTTTCGGGATCTGTGCAACGGCACTGCGCTTTGCGGACTATCCGCTGGCACCTTTGCTGATTGGTTTCATCCTGGGTGGCATGTTGGAAGACAACTTCGCCCGTTCCATGCAGCTCTATGACGGCATCGGCTTCATCTGGGAGCGTCCGATGACCCTCGGCCTCCTCGTGATCGCCGTGATCCTCGTAGGCCTGCCAAGTTATCGTGCACGTCGCGCACGTCTGCGCGCCGAAGGCGTCGCTGACGGCGACTGATAAAGGAGCACGGGACCGCGGGGTGCTCCTCCACCCCCGCGATCAAGGAGAGGCCATCGGGTGCGTGGACCCGGTGGCCTTTTCCTTTTGGGGAACCTTTTTTCTTGGGCTAAATTGACAGGGTGCAGGCAATCCGTTACGTGGCCGCCTCACCTTTAAAATGAGAGGTCAAAGGCATGGGACGCAAACGCAAGGGACGCGATATTTCTGGCTGGCTTGTGGTCGACAAACCCGCGGGCATGACCTCCACTTCTGTGGTGAACAAAGTCCGTTGGGCCTTTAACGCCAAAAAGGCCGGCCACGCGGGCACGCTGGACCCGGATGCCACCGGCGTTTTGGCCGTAGCTTTGGGCGAGGCTACCAAAACCGTGCCCTACATCACCGATGCGTTGAAGGCCTATACCTTCACTGTGCGCTTGGGACAGGCCACAAACACAGACGACGCCGAAGGCGAAATCATCGCCCAATCAGACAAGCGCCCGACAGACGACGAAATCAAAGACGCGCTGGGACAGTTTGTTGGCGACATCATGCAAGTGCCCCCCAAGTTTTCTGCGGTGAAAATTGACGGCGAACGTGCCTACAAACTGGCGCGTGACGGCGAAGACATCGAATTGGCCGCCCGCCCGCTCTGGGTCGAAGAGCTGGTGATGACTGATCGCGAAGACGAAGACCACGTCACGCTGGAAATGACCTGTGGCAAGGGCGGCTATGTACGCTCCATCGCGCGTGATCTGGGCGAAGCTTTGGGGTGCCACGGCCACGTACGTGAACTCCGCCGCATCTGGTCTGGCCCCTTTGACGCCGCCGAAGGCTTGAGCATCGAACAGATTGACGAAATGGCAAAGCAGCCAGAACTCGACAGCTATCTGCGCCCGCTGGAACAAGGTCTGGAAGACCTGCCCGAGGTCAAAGCCACCGCAGAAGGCACCGTGCGCCTGCGCAACGGCAATCCGGGCATGGTGTTGGCCTCTGACGTGGAATACGGCGAAGAATGCTGGGCCAGTTTTGATGGCGAAGCCGTCGCCGTGGGCATTTTCAAAGCCGGGGAATTGCACCCCAGTCGCGTCTTCGTGAAACCGGAAGGCTGATCAGGCGACCATACCGCCGTTGCCATTGGCATCATAAAGATCCTGCGGGGCCATGCCGCTGAACACAATATCAGCCGTCCGCCCAGCGTCAGCGCTGATCTGGTCGCCATTTGTGTCCCGCCACTCCTCCGGCAGATCGTATTCATCCGCGGCGTTTTGGTTGCTGAAGGCAACTGAGACGCCAGTTTGATCCCCGTTTAGGATCATCAAAGGCGCGCCGCCCAACGACAGACGGGTTTGGTCATTGGCCGCGTCATAGATCATCTCAAAGCCGGAGGCAGCAGTTTCCACCGTGAAATAGCTGACCTCGGCATTCTGGTAGCTCGCTCCAAACGGCCCATCCAACCCAAAATTCACCACAAGACGGTCTTCGCCCGCGTTGAAATCCGTGATCTCTGCCGCGCTGTCATAAACGCCTGCCATAGCATAAAAGGTATCGGCCTCCGCACCGCCAGTCGCCACATTGCCCGATCCCAGCCACATGCGGTCTTCGCCTGCGCCGCCATCCAGCGTGTCATCGGCGCCAAAACGCTCCAGATAGCCCGGTTCATGATGCCATTCGCTGGCATAAAACACATTGCCACGCCCGCTGTAGATGTCGTCATCTCCGCCGCCGCCGTGCTGCACATCCGCACCGCCTTCGCCAAACAGCACGTCATCCCCGGCGCCGCCCACCAAGGTCTCATCCGCAGACGTCCCGCGCAGCGCATCCGCCACATAAGGCGCATCCTGCAATTGGAAGTCCCGCAGCTCTTCGCTTAGCACCGCACTGTCATGCGCCCCGCCATCGGTGGTCTGAAACATCACGGACAGGCTCTGCCCCTCGCCCAACGACGCGCCCGGCAGCGCCAAATGCACGTCCCCTGTGTCTGCATTGCGCAAAGCAAGCCCATCGTCTTCCTGGGTCAGGATCAACCCGTCCGAACCGCCGTCTACCGGATTGACATAGTCACGCACGACCAAGGTGTCTTCTTGCGGGTTAAAATCCGTAACCCGTCCCATCTCATGATCATCCGCCTGCACAAAGAAGCGGTCCGCGCCTGTTCCGCCCTCGGCCACATTGTCCCGCGCGACCCACAGGGAGTCGTCCCCGGCGCCACCGGTCAAACTATCGGCATCACCCGCGTTCCCAACCAACGTGTCTGCCCCATCGGTTCCAGCCAAATCGTCCTCTATGCCGTCTTCGCCAAAAAACCACGTCAGCTCCGGCTCAGGCGATGACACGCCATCCCCTTCGCCATCCTGGTTCCCGGGGGTATCTTGCTCCGGATCGGGCGCGCTGTTGTCTTCATCTCCGCTTGATCCAAGCTCAACAAAAGACCCCATTGCAGCGCTGGTCGCCAACAGTCCTAAGAAAAAGAGAAACGGCATCTCGACACCTCACACTCAAGCCGCAACTGTCCCAAGGCGACTCGTATTCCACCTCGGAGCCTTACGTAGGAGGCCCTGCAAAATCAAAGGTTTGACTCCGCCTTGGTTAATCCTAAGAAGGGCTATGATCGAACGTCACTTTCAAAAAGACGATGCCACGTCCTCGGCCATCTACTCCGATTGCGAGACCTACCGCTATGCGCTGACACGGGTGTGGGACGCCACCGCGCCCAAGGTGCTGTTCATCATGCTCAATCCCTCAAAGGCGACAGAACGGCAAAACGACCCGACGATTGAGCGCTGCGAACGTCGCGCCCGCACTTTGGGATATGGTGGGTTTCGCGCTGTGAATATTTTTGCCCTGCGCGAGACGGATCCAAAAAAAATGAGGAAACACAAAGCCCCAGCCGGTCCGGACAACGATCACATCGTCGCACAAAGCTGCCATTGGGCGGATGACATCATCGCCGCGTGGGGCGCACATGGCGATCATCTAAACCGTGGCTTTGAGATGCGCGATGTTCTGAAATCCACCGGCGAAGCCATTTTGTGCCTGGGCGTGACCAAAGCCGGACACCCGCGCCATCCGCTCTACATTGCCTACGCCACACGGCCGGAAATCTGGCCTTTGTAGCGCGGTTTTCCTCCTTAAGCGTATTAACCACATCCCAACGGATCAGTTTACCCAGCTCATCACCTGTGGCCTAATTGCGGGAGGTGAATGTTGGTGTGGCCGCGGAATATGCGGTTTTTGGGAGGGAGTCAGAATGCTCCTGTTGGCGAGTCTCTTAAGTATCATGGCGGGTGCGGCGGCCTTTGTGGCCATCGACAGCAACGAGACGCCCGAAGAAGACGACAGCGTGCCCAATCCACCGGAAACCGATCCCCTGACAGAGCCTGCAGATCCCCCACTCACGGACCCCGCACGCATTGACGGCGGTTTTGGGGATGACATCCTGACCGGCACCTCCACCGCCGATTTCATGACCGGTGGCACTGGCAACGATCTCCTCAACGGCTATGACGCCGCTGACACAATCAGCGGAGGCATGGGCGAGGACCACCTCCTTGGCGGCGCTGGTCAGGACCTGCTGATAGGCGGAGCCGGGACGGATGTGCTGCATGGTGAAGACGGCAGCGACAGCCTCAATGGCGGCATCGGCGCGGACACGCTTTTTGGTCATGCAGGGAATGATCTCATGTTCGGTGGTGGACAGGATGACAGCCTGCAAGGCGGTGCCGGGGCCGACACGCTCCACGGTGACCGTGGCGAAGACGCCCTCCACGGCGGGTTAGATGACGATACACTCAATGGCGGGATCGGCCACGACACCCTGTTTGGCGGGCAGGGCGACGATCTCCTCGTAGGCCTAACCCCCGACGGCGTTAGCGCCGATGTCGACTATCTCAACGGGGGGGCGGGTGATGACAAGCTTCTGGGCGGGGAAGGCGACATACTCACCGGGGGCAGCGGATCGGACGCCTTCTTGATGGACACGCAAGGCACGGCACAAGCGACGATCATGGACTTTGATGCGGAGCAAGACACTCTGGCTCTGATCTATGAAGACGTGGGGGACACGCCAGAGGTCGCCATTTCTCAAACCGACACACAGGGCGACACCATACAAATTCTCGTCAATGGCATCGCCGTGGTCACGGTGCATGGCGGGTCGGGGCTGACCCCAGAGGACATAGTTTTGATCCCACAGTCTGCCGCCTAAACGGCTTCCCCCTTTTCTTTTAACCCGTTTGCGCTTATGTACGCCCATCTTCCAAGGGAATCTCTTGGGAGTGATCTCTATGGACCTTGCTGGACGACATCCCGGCTTGCGCCCGAAACCCTTTGAAATAGGAGACCCCGATGTCGATCACTGCTGAAGAAAAAGCACGCCTGATGAAAGAATTCGCGACCAAAGAAGGCGACACCGGTTCCCCGGAAGTCCAGGTTGCGATCCTGACATCCCGCATCAACACCCTGACAGAGCACTTCAAAACCCACAAGAAGGACAACCACGGTCGTCGTGGCCTTCTGAAAATGGTTGCTCAGCGCCGTAAGCTGCTGGACTACACCAAGGGCAAAGACGAAGCACGCTATCAGGACCTGATCAAGCGTCTGGGCATCCGTCGCTAAGACCTGCCTTTACCGAGATTACGGAAAACGCCTGCTCCCCGGAGCGGGCGTTTTTTGTTGCCCGCCACGCATTCCGCCTCTTGCAGTTTCCTCTCTCTCATGATTGTTATGTTATAACATTATTGGAGCCAACCATGCCAGACACCCAACATCAAGACACCCGCCTCCCCGTGACCGTTTTGTCCGGTTTCCTTGGAGCCGGTAAAACGACGCTGCTCAACGGCGTTCTCAACAACCGCGACGGCCTGCGCGTGGCGGTGATCGTGAATGACATGTCCGAAGTGAACATCGACGCGGACCTCGTCCGCGAAGGCGGCGCGGAGCTGAGCCAAACCGAGGAAACCCTCGTGGAAATGTCCAATGGCTGCATCTGCTGCACTCTACGCGACGACCTGCTGAGTGAGGTGCGCCGCCTCGCTGCCGAAGGCCGCTTTGACTACTTGTTGATTGAATCCACAGGCATCTCTGAGCCTCTGCCTGTGGCCGCGACCTTCGAGTTCCGTGATGAAGACGGCGAGAGCCTCACCGACGTAGCACGGCTCGACACGATGGTGACCGTGGTCGACGCCGTGAACCTGCTCAACGATTTTGGCAGCCATGACCTATTGGCAGATCGCGGCGAAACCTTGGGCGAGGAAGACGACAGGGCTTTGGTGCACCTGCTGACCGATCAGTTGGAATTTGCCGACGTGGTGATCCTCAACAAAGTCACTGACGCAGGCCCAGTCAAAACCGACGCTGCCCGAAAGATCATCCGCAGCCTGAATGCTGACGCCCGCATTATCGAAACGGATCACAGCAAGGTGCCGGCGCTCGACGTGCTCAACACCGGCCTATTCGATTTCGACAAAGCGCATGAGCATCCCATGTGGGCCAAAGAGCTCTACGGCTTTGCCGATCACACACCGGAAACCGAAGAATATGGCATCACGTCTTATGTCTATCGCGCGCGCTTGCCGTTTGACCCGCAGAAGATTCACGATGTTCTCAACGGCGACCTGCCGGGTGTGATCCGCGCAAAAGGTCATTTCTGGATCGCCACACGCCCGGATTGGGTTGCGGAGTTCTCGCTGGCTGGCTCCCTCTCTTCAGTCGCGCCGCTGGGCAACTGGTGGGCCAGCGTACCTGAGGAGCGCCGCCCGACCCATCCACAGGCGCAAGAGTATATGGCCGCCCATTGGGCAGAGCCCTTTGGAGATCGCCGTCAGGAGCTGGTGTTCATTGGCAGCGGCATTGATTGGCCGAGGCTCAAAGGCAAACTGGACTCCTGCTTGCTACAGGCGGAATCCGTTGCGGCCCTCGCTGCTGTAGCAGAGATGCCCGACCCGTTCCCCGGCTGGCGTCGCGCCTAAGCGCGCCGGCTGCCCCGCGCCCTCATGGGGGTGCGGGGCTCTTTGTCTTGACGCCAAGTCAAATTTGACTCGGCCTGCCCTGCGGGCGCAGACTTCCCCGCGACAGGGGAGGTCATCATGAAAGAAACACTATCCGTTCTGATCCGCATGGGCAGTTTGCACCGCCTGTTTCCGTTCTGGCTGGTTGGTGTGGTCCTGATTTTCCAGAACCTGTCCTGGTGGATTCCCGTCGCGCTGGTCTATGGCTACATCGCGCAGCTCTTTGTCGAATACGGCATGCACCGCTTCCTGATGCACCGTGAACCGCCCACAGATCAGGGCACCTTCAACGAGCTCTACCGTACCCACATCGGCCACCACGAATACCCTACAGATCCGGAGTTCTTCACCGGCGACGACCACTGGTACCCTGTGCGCTTTGGCCTCTTGTCCGTGGCCATCCACACCGCAATCCTCTGGCCCTTCCTCGGCCTGATCCCCGCGCTGACCATTGCCTATATCGCGCTGTTTGTGGGCTCTGTGTCCGCCTTCGCCTTCTACGAATACTGCCACACAATTGCGCATCTGAACGTGCCCAAAGGCCGTTTGGGTCAATACATCACCCGCAAGCATCTGGCGCACCATTTTCAGGACCACCACGCGACCTTTCAGGTCAGCTTTGGTTTTGATTGGATCGACCGCCTCTTTGGCACGGCGCACGACAAAACCGTCGCCAAAGAGCGCTTTGACCGCAAGACCATGTTGTCGATGGGTATGGACCCCGAGGACCTGCGGCTCGTGACCGCGCGCAAGGCGTTTGGCATCACCGAAAAGCCCGGTGCCAAACGCGCCAGAACCTCTTAAGCCACCACAGCCAATTTCGGCCGTCCCACCACCCGCGCGTGCCGCCCCAGGCCCGCCGGGAACCGGTTGGCAAAGGCCAGGCCGTTTCGGATCAACTCCGGATCCATGCGCCCCCGCGTGACAAAGGCCACAGCAGAGCGCGCCGCGGCCGTGTTATCTCGGCGCATATGGTGGATCATCGACAGGAGCTGCACTTCATCATCGGTGATATCTCGCTTGGCGTCCGGACACAGCGGATCTTTCAGGTCCAAACCCTCCTCACGACACGCGAACAAGGCCAAGACCACCTTGTGCAACCCGTGTGCCGCCGGCAGGCCAATCGCCTCACCATGATGTTCGACAGCGATGTCAAAGGCCCGGCTCCAGCTCTTGGGATCAGTCACCTGCGCGCTGACGCATAGGTGACGCAACACCGGCAACAGCCCAACTTCAAAGGCGTCACAGCCAATGGTCTCAAGAACCTCGATACAGCGGTATTTAACGGCGTCGCTCATGCCTCTTTTCTCCGGTTTGGGATGGTCCTGGCCTCGCCAAATCGCACAACGTTGTGCGGCAATGGCCCCGCTAAGTCCTCTGCCTTCGGCGCCGGGGAAGCCGCTATAGAGGGAAACCACATACTGGCCTCCATGGCCGTCCGCAGTTCTGGCTTCAGCCCACAGCCTGCCTTTTGCGCGAGGGCATCCATCGCCAATAGGTCAGCAAAAATTCTCGCCATATCCGTGACTCCGTTGCTCACACCTGCAGAAATATGGCGCCAGCTTGTTTTGGGGGGCACAGCCAGCGCCCAGTTTCATGCATTGAAAACCCGGGCTGATCTGGAGGATGTCTGGCTGGGCGCGCCTTATCTGACAAATTTTGTCAGAAAACGCAACCCGCCATTTCACCACACCTAAAACGCAAAAACCCCACCGCAAAACGATGGGGCTAACACGTTGAGTGGTTTTGGGCTTTAACGCGCAGTGTCGTTCGCCGAGATCACCGCCGCCACCCGTTTGCCAATCTCGCGGCTGCCCTTGATGGACGGGTGAATCATATCAAAGGTGTGAAAGCTGCGGTCGCCATGCGGCACCAAATCAGCCAGCGACACATAGTGCACACCCGGGTCAATCGCGGCCAGTTTGGTGATGCGCTGCTCAAGCTCGTTGCCCGTGTCGCGGCAGCCTTCTACCGGAGACCACGCACCGGGACTGCGCAGGTACCCGACCCAAGCCACCTGGGCCCCTTGATGGCGATACTTCTGAACCATCATCGGGATCACGCCACGTTTCCCATCTTCGGAAATCATCTTGTTGAGTTTGCCGGTGCATTTGCCACAGCCACAGCCCAGCCACAAATCGTTGCCACCGCCGTTCAACACCACCCAGTCCCAGTCGCCCTTGCGGTATTGGTTCTCAATCCGCATGCCCAATGCGCCGGACAAAGGCAGCTTGTAGGTGATTTTCGCCCCACTGATGGCATTGCTGAACACAGGCTCGTCCAGCACGCTCTCAATCGTGTGCGGAATCGACTGACCGGTGAAGGTATGCCAGGCCATCATACTGTCGCCCATTGCCAGAATACGTGGACCTTGTGGGTCCTCATCAACGACCACGTTCTTTGTCACAACTTCTTCTGGCGCCGCCTGCGCCACCTCAACAGGAGCTTCCACGTTGGTGGTTTCGGCGCAGCCCGCAACCAGAAAAGTCACAGCCATACATAGAGTTAGCAACAGGGTAAACGGGGCTCTCATAGAACAAATCTCACAAAAAGCGCACATCGTGCGCGTTCAAACCTTACCGCAGCAAGCCCCCTAGCCGCGATTCTATCTGCCCCACTATCGCCCAAATTTGCCTAAAATGCCACTTTTACGCCGTAAACAATGTGTTGCCCACGCGGGGACGTTGCAAACCTAGGGCGTTGTGACACGGCACGTCCCTGCCAGTTGACGGAGAATTTGGTTTCCAAACGCCTTATTTTCCGATATGGGCCGACCATCTGAGACGTTGCGTCCTGACCTCGGCGCATCAAAGAAAGATAAGTGAGGTCGGCGGCAATGGGGCCGCTATTTTCAAACGGGAGACCCGGGATACGCCCGGGAGAGCTCCCAGCTAGGATACGATGATGTTCGAAGTAAGCAAAAAATCCATGCAGTGGGGCGAGGAAACGCTCACTCTGGAAACGGGCAAGGTTGCCCGTCAGGCCGACGGCTGTGTGATCGCCACTCTGGGCGAAACCTCCGTTATGGCCGCTGTGACCTTTGCAAAGGCACCAAAGCCAGGTCAGGACTTTTTCCCTCTGACTGTGCACTACCAAGAGAAATACTACGCCGCCGGTAAAGTACCGGGTGGCTTCTTCAAGCGCGAAGCGCGTCCAACCGAAAAAGAAACACTGACCGCGCGCCTGATCGACCGTCCGATCCGCCCGCTGTTTGTGGATGGTTTCAAAAACGAAGTTTTGGTTATGTGCACCGTGCTGTCCCACGATCTGGTCAACGACCCAGACATCGTGGCGATGATCGCCGCCTCCGCCGCCCTGACCATCTCCGGCGCGCCATTCATGGGCCCAATCGCGGGCGCACGTGTGGGCTTTGAAGACGGCGAATACGTTCTGAACCCAACCGTCGATGACATGCAGGACCTGCGCAACAACCCAGACCAGCGTCTGGACCTCGTTGTGGCCGGTACCAAAGACGCCGTAATGATGGTGGAATCTGAGGCCTACGAACTGTCCGAAGCTGAGATGCTCGGCGCGGTGAAGTTTGCACATGACTCCATCCAGCCGGTGATCGACCTGATCATCGATCTGGCCGAAGAATCCGCGAAAGAGCCATTTGACTTCCAGGCACCTGACTACGCCGATCTGTTCGCCGCTGTCAAAGCCGCTGGCGAAGACCAGATGCGCGCCGCTTTCGCAATCACTGACAAGCAAGAGCGCACCGCAGCTGTTGCCGCTGCCCGTGACGCAATCAAAGAAGCGCTTTCTGAGGAACAACTGGAAGACGCGAACCTCGGTTCCGCTCTGAAGAAACTCGAAGCCGGCATCCTGCGCGGCGACGTTGTGAAAACCGGAACCCGCATCGACGGTCGCAAAACTGACGAAGTCCGCGACATCGTTTGTGAAACCGGCCTGCTGCCACGGACCCACGGCTCCGCTCTGTTCACCCGCGGTGAAACACAGGGTCTGGTTGTGACCACTCTGGGCACCGGCGACGACGAGCAGATCATCGACGCGCTGCACGGCAACTTCCGCTCCAACTTCCTGCTGCACTACAACTTCCCTCCATACTCCGTGGGTGAAGCTGGTCGTGTGGGCCCTCCCGGCCGTCGTGAAGTTGGTCACGGCAAACTGGCATGGCGCGCGCTGCAGGCGGTTCTGCCAGCGGCAACCGACTTCCCGTACACCGTGCGCGTTGTATCCGAGATCACCGAGTCCAACGGCTCCTCCTCCATGGCGTCCGTCTGTGGTGGCTCCCTGTCCATGATGGACGCAGGTGTGCCTCTGAAATCCGCGGTTGCGGGTGTGGCGATGGGCCTGATCCTGGAAGAGTCCGGTGACTATGCGATCCTGACCGACATCCTGGGTGACGAAGACCACCTCGGCGACATGGACTTCAAAGTGGCAGGTACCGAAAACGGCATCACCTCGCTGCAGATGGACATCAAGGTTGCAGGCATCACGCCAGAGATCATGGAAAAAGCGCTGGCACAGGCAAAAGAAGGCCGCATGCACATCCTGGGTGAGATGAACAAATCTCTCTCCGGCGCATCGGAATTCTCCGTCCACGCTCCACGTATCGAGACCATGAACATCCCAACCGACAAGATCCGCGAAGTGATCGGCTCCGGTGGTAAAGTCATCCGTGAAATCGTTGAAGTGTCCGGCGCCAAAGTCGACATCAACGACGAAGGCGTGATCAAGATCGCGTCGCCAAACGGTGACTCCATCCAGAAGGCCTATGACATGATCCACGCGATCGTGGCAGAGCCAGAAGAAGGCGCCATCTACACCGGTAAGGTTGTGAAGATCGTCGACTTCGGCGCCTTCGTGAACTTCTTCGGCAAGCGCGACGGACTGGTGCACGTGTCTCAAATCGAGAACCGCCGCCTGAACCACCCATCCGACGTTCTGAAAGAAGGTCAGGAAGTGAAAGTCAAACTGCTGGGCTTTGACGACCGCGGCAAGGTGCGCCTGTCCATGAAAGTTGTGGATCAGGAAACCGGCGAAGAGATCGTTCCTGAGAAAAAAGAGAAGAAAGAAGACTAAGCGCTTCTCTCTGACCAAACAGAAAGCCCCGGTGGAAACACCGGGGCATTTTTGTGTGAAAGTCTTGCCTCCAGCCAGCCAATGGCGGACCCAGCTTTCCCACAGCAATGAGCGCCCGAAAGCAGTGTCTTGATGGCGGTTTTGAGGTTCGAAGTTGAATTTTCACGCCTTTTGCAGGTGACGCTTACTAGGGTCAGTTTTCCGACGGGTAAAACCCGTGCGGTCGTCGAGTGGCAAACCAAAATCAGTCCAATTGCCACAATAAAGCCGCTCTGATCAGCCCCATCTAAGAGGTCCAGTTCGAATGTGATTGCGTGAATGGCCTTGGTGCCATTGGGACCATGGTTTCCGGGCCCGTTGGGCAATAGCCCAAAGCACTATGTGGTCGTTTGGTGTTGTCGTGCTTCCTCCATTGTTCGATCAGGATTTGGGCCTCGTTTAAGCTGTAGAAGGCATCAAGGATGTGTTTCCCGATGTCCCCGTCCCTCACCAACGGACAGCAACCCGATGCCCACGTCCAGAAATACCCGCAGCGTCGACCATCGCCCCGCCCAAAAAACACAACATCTTGGACAACGCTTCTTTCGGACACACAAAGGCTACGCCCAAACAACCCACCTGAAGGTTCCAAGAGGCCAGCCACCAACTTCTTTTTGAGCTTGCAGGCAGCAACATAAGAAGGTTGGGATTTGTCCGCCGGGCCTGCCCGGTCAACAAATGGTCCTCGCGACCGCGCACTCGACGCAATCTGGTTCAGGTGCGAATTTGGACTCCGTCCTAATGGCTGCAACTGCGCAAGTTGACCTAACATGGCAATTTCTTTTCGGAGGATGCCGATTCAAGCCACCGTACTTCTTTCACCAACGGCAAAAGGTTTCTTCTTCAAAAACCAATCTGACCAATCGCATCAGAACGAAGCATATCTTGACCCCTCAATGCTTCAACTTGCCGTATTTGCGGAACTATCCCGTCAGGCTTCCGTCGCTTTTTGGCATTTTTGACCCTCCGTTTCATCAGCATGGGCACAAAACAGTTCCGTTGGGGAGCTCAACATCGAGTTTTTGGCCTAAGCGGACACTACACAAATATAGCCCCCTTCCACAAAACAACAAAATCAAATATCATAATATGTACATTGCCAAATAGTGAGGACGGCGTAATGCGAACAATTTCAAGGCGACAGTTCTTGCAACGCGCGTCCGCCACGGGTGCGGTCTCATTGTTGACGCCACCGGCTTTCTCAAAAATCACGCTCGGCGGAGCCAGCCTGACAACCGTCAGCGACGGGCACCTCATCCTGCCACTCAGTTTTGCCATCGGTTCCAACCCGGAGGCCAAAGCCACTGAAATTCTACGTGGTCACGGAATCTCCGGAGGTCAAGTGCGCCCACGCTGCAATGTTTCCATCTATCAAGACGGCACAAACACCGTGTTATTTGATGTGGGGGCCGGACCTGATTTCATGCCCTCTGCAGGCACATTACTGGACAGCTTAACGGCCATTGGGGTGGCCCCTGAAGATGTCACACACGTTCTGATCACCCACGCACATCCCGACCATATCTGGGGCTTGCTAGACGATTTTGACGAGCCGCTGTTTGCCAACGCCGCCCACCTCATTGGCCGAAAAGAATGGGACTATTGGTGGGACCCAGACACCGTCCACTCTATTGGACAATCCCGGATGACATTTGCCGCAGGTGCGCGCCGCAGGTTTGAAATTATGGAAGATGCCTTTGAACGGTTTGACGACGGACAAGAAGTGGTTAGCGGCATCTCGGCCGTCGCCACATACGGACACACGCCCGGCCACATGAGCTTTGAAGTGCGCTCTGGCAATCAAGCCAGCCTCATCATTGGCGATGCAATTGCCAACCACCATTTGGCCTTTCAAAAGCCGGAGTGGCCAAGCGGCTCCGATCAGGATCCAGACCTTGGCATCAGCACTCGTTTGGCACTGTTTGATCGCATCGTGACAGATGACTTATCCGTTGTTGGCTTTCACTTTCCTGGCACAGGCTTGGGCCGCGTTGAAAAAACGTCGTCTGCTTACAAATTCATTGAGGAAACAATATGATGAGCAAATCCTATGCGTTCGCGACGGCATGTTTGAGCAGCGTCGCGTCCATTGCCTTGGCCGATGAGGACATTTCAGATCAATACCCGGGCTCTCCACTCTATTCCAAACCGGTCGAAGTGATCCCCCATGTTTGGTCTGCGATTGGGGCGACTGCGCCGCCGACCTATGAAAACACAGGTCACAACAACAATCTCAGCTTCATCGTCACCGGCGACGGGGTTGTGGTCGTGAACGGCGGCGCGGCACATATCTTGGCCGAAGCCTTGCACGCGGAAATCAAGGCCGTGACCGACCAGCCTGTGAAGCTCGTGATCAACGAAAACGGTCAAGGGCACGCCATGTTGGGCAACTCTTACTGGGCAGAGCAAGGCGTGCCGATTCTGGCGCATGAAGACGCAGCCCATGAGATTGCAGAATATGGGCCGCAAATTTTGGAAGGCATGAAGCGTTACAACCGCGACAAGGCCGCAGGAACCACAGTGGTGGGCCCAACTGAAACCTTCTCTGATACCCATATTGTTGAGATGGGCGAGTTTCGGATCGAAGTCCTACACCTCGGTCCTGCCCACAGCCCAGGCGACATCTCCGTTTGGTTGCCAGAACAGAGTTTGGTCATCGCAGGGGATATGGCATTTCACGAGCGTATGCTGCCAATCTTTGAAGATACCATGACCGCAGATTGGCTAGAGACATGGGAGACCGCCTTTGAACCGCTGAAGGCCACTTATGTGATTCCGGGCCACGGTCATCCGACAAATATGGACCAGGTCCGACGTTACACGCGCGACTATCTTGTCTATCTGCGCGAAAAAGTTGGGGCGCACTTGGATGCTGGTGGCGATCTTGCAGACGCCTATTACGTAGACCAATCGCCCTATGCCAACCTCGATACTTTCGAAGAACTGGCGACTAAGAACGCAGGGCGTGTCTACGAACAAATGGAATTTGAATAACCCTCCCCTAACCGGAAACGCGCGAGATCTGGACGGACAAAATGGAAACTCTGATTGACCAGTTTGGGGAGCCCACGCTCCTGTTGGTCATTGGATTGGTCACAGGCTTTGTCTTTGGCGCAAACGCCTACAATTCTCGTTTTTGCCTCCGCGCGGCAACGGCAGAAGTGGCCTCCGGGAACGCGGGCCCACGGTTTGCGATCTGGCTCATCGTGTTTCTCTCCGCGCTAACCGCTGTGCAGACCTCAATTTGGTTAGAACTGCTAGACGTCTCTGACGCGCGTCAAATTGCCGGCATAGGCAGTCTGTCGGGAGCCCTCATTGGCGGACTGATGTTTGGCGTCGGCATGATCCTTGCGCGTGGATGCGCCAGTCGCCTTCTGGTGCTCTCCGCTTCCGGCAACTTGCGCGCAATCGTGACGGGTCTGGTACTCACTCTGACAGCCCAGGCGGCCCTTCGTGGTGTTCTATCCCCTGTGAGAGAAGCATTGTTTGGGCTTTGGACGATGCCTGGCGGCCCTCAGAGAGAGCTATCGAATGTGTTATCGATGCCAAGAGGCACAGTTGTCATTGTCGCGATTGCCGGGCTGTGCGCAGCGCTTCTTTTTGCCAAACGCCAAAATCTCAAAAACGGCGAGATCGTCAGCGGGTTTTTGGTTGGCTGCGCAATCTGGATGGGATGGTTTTTCACCTATCTTCTGGCGCAATCGTCCTTCGAAGTTGTCACCATTCAGTCTGTCACCTTTACCGGCCCATCCACCGACACTCTGATGTCATTGATTAACACCGCCTCGCCCCTTCACAATTTCGGCACTGGACTGGTGCCGGGTGTCTTTGTGGGCGCCTTGGCCGTCGCCGTCCTCAAAGGTGAAGCGCGCATTCAGCGATTTGAGCCCAACACACCGATGGAGCGCTACCTGTTTGGCGGCGTCTTGATGGGCTTTGGGGCTATGTTGGCAGGTGGCTGCGCAGTTGGTGCAGGCGTCACCGGAGGCGCCATTCTCTCTGTCACAGCTTGGCTTGCGGTGTTTGCCATGTGGGTTGGGGCAACAGTGACACAAATCGCGCTAGGGTCCCGCGCCTGACACACTACTGCGCGGCAAGCGGTTGACGGGCCAAGGCACACTCAGCCCAGAGCACTTCCAAAGCGTCAATCAAATGCGCGATGTCTTCTGCGCTGTGCACAGGAGAGGGTGTGATCCGAAGCCGCTCCGTGCCTTTCGGCACGGTTGGATAATTGATCGGCTGGATGTAAATCCCATGTTCCGCCAGAAGCCGATCAGAGATGTATTTGCACTTAACCGGATCCCCCACCATCACCGGGATGATGTGGCTCGGGTTATCGATGTGGGGCACGCCAATTGCGTCCAGCTTTGCGCGCACAGTTTTGACATTGTGCCTCTGCACGTGCCGCTCCCAATCACTTTCTTTCAAATGCTGAATTGCGGCTCTGGCACCTGCCGCAACGGCGGGTGGCAGCGACGTCGTAAAAATGAACCCACTTGAAAAAGACCGTATAAAGTCAACCACCTCAACGGACCCCGTGATATAACCACCGGCAACGCCAAACGCCTTTCCCAAGGTGCCTTCAATTATGGTCAACCGGTCTGCCAAACCTTCTTGCTCGGAGATACCACCGCCGCGCGTGCCATATAGGCCGACCGCATGCACCTCATCCAAATAGGTCATTGCGCCATAGCGGTCTGCAAGGTCACAAATCTCTGCGATAGGCGCAATATCACCATCCATTGAATAGACGCTTTCGAAGGCGATCAGCTTGGGTTGTTCCAGAGGTAATGACGCCAAATGCCGCTCCAAATCGGCTAGGTCATTGTGTTTCCAAATCCGTTTTTGTGCGCCGGAATGGCGGATGCCTTCAATCATAGATGCATGATTGAGCGCGTCAGACAGGATCACGAGGTTCGGGATTTTGGCCCCCAAGGTGCCCAGCGCAGACCAATTTGAGACATATCCGCTGGTGAACAAAAGCGCTGCTTCCTTACCGTGCAGGTCGGCCAGCTCTTGCTCCAGCTCTACATGCTCCAGGGACGTTCCCGATATATTCCGCGTTCCACCGGCACCGGCACCACAGCGCTCCAGAGCCGCATGCATTGCGGACAGCACTTTTGGGTGCTGGCCCATTCCAAGGTAGTCATTGGAGCACCAAATCGAAACCTTAATGTCCTGCCCAACCAGACGCGCCTCGGGAAAGTTCCCACATTTGCGTTCCAACTCAGCAAAAACCCGATAGTTCCCCTCTTCGCGCAGGTCCTGGACCGCGCGGCGGAAAAAGTCCTGATACTCCAAGTTTATCTCCGTCAATTGGATGTTGCGTCGGCCACAATGCTCTGAAGCAGGTCTTCCACTTTCTGCATCGCCCCATCCGGGTAATCACGGTGCCCGATCATCACTCCGTCTGCATTCTCGGCGACAAAGATCCCATAGGGGCAATGGGCGATGTTCATCGGATCGGCTTCCATCACCTCGCGAGAGACAACCGCCGAACAGAATAGGAAAATGTCGGCCGCCTTGAAAATTTGCACGTCGCTGCCTACGTCCGCGCCGGTTCGGTTCAACATCTCCCCAACATGACTGACGTAATCGATCACCAGCCCCTGCCCAACAATCGCGCTTTCCACAGCAAAAGTGGCATCGTCAAAACTGCCGTCAAACGGCACCGTAATGGCGCCGTCTGCTGCAGCAATTGAGCCGCAAACAAAAGGCAGTGCATAAATCAAGGATTTCATTTTTCCTCTCCTTTAGTGTTGTCCAATGTTCGCGCGCTTAGGCTCTGCCCAGCCAAAACCGGGCAGAGCAGTCATATTTTTAGCCCATCATGTCGTTGGTGATACCGGTGTACCAGCCTTCGCTTTCAACGTACGTGGCTTTTCGCACGTCAGCACTTTCGCCAGTTTGGCTGATAAATCCATCGACTTTGGCAATCTTCTCCGGCGTTGCCTCATAGGTCGCCCCTACTTTCACACCGTCATTTGGCGCAATAAGCGACCAGCAGGTGTTGGAGAACTTAGCTGGGAACACCTTGGAACCAGTCAAAGCTCCCCGCACCGCATTTGCACAGACCTTTGCCTGGGAATTGGCCGAGAACCCGGACTTGGGCATATCACCCTGTTGGCTGGCGTCGCCCAGCACATAAACATCCGCATCGGTTTTTGTGGACATATCCGCTGCATTTACCGGAGCCCAGTTGCCATCGGTCACCCCAGCCAGCTCCGCGATCCGGCCCGCCTTCATCGCCGGAATGACATTGCAGACGTCAACTTTGGTTACTTCGCCATCAATCGTGACAGTCATCGCATCTGGATCAACCGACACATTGCCGCCCCCAAAGTCATCTCCAATCCAATCGACCATACCCTCGTAGTGGTTCGCCCAGCCTTCCTGGAACAAGGCCATTTTGGAGAACTTTGGCTTTGGGTCCGCCACAATGATTTTGGCGGTAGGGTTATTCTGCTTAAGGAAATGCGCCACCATCGATACCCGCTCATACGGTCCCGGTGGGCAGCGGTATGGGTTTGGCGGGGCCACCATGGCAAATACGCCTCCCTCAGGCATCGCCGCAAGCTGTGCTTTCAGCAGCTCTGATTGAGAACCCGCCTTATAAGCGTGTGGCATTTTGTTCTGCGCCGACACATCCCAGCCTTCCACCGCACCGTCAACAAAATCGATGCCAGGGCTCAGGATCAGCTTGTCATATGGCAGGGTTGCCCCCCCTGCGAGGGAAACCGTTTTGGCATCACGGTCCACACCAATGGCCCAATCATGTACCACATTGACACCAGCGGTCGCCAAACCGCCATAGGTGTGGCCAATGTCATCAATCTCTTTGAAACCGCCAAGATAGAGGTTGGAGAAAAAGCAGGTGTAATAAGTTCTCGTTGGCTCAATAAGCGTAACATCGATGGCACCCTTGCTGTCTTTGGCGATGTAGCGCGCCGCCGTAGCCCCGCCTGCGCCGCCACCAACCACAACCACGCGCGGCTTGCCCATGGCATGCACCATAGGCGCGGATAACGATGCCGCTGCTGCAGCCGCTCCAAGGAACGTCCGTCTGTCCAAAGTCATCTCAGTTTCCTCCCTGTAAAATCACTCTTCTATGTTGGCAAAATACGCCGCAAGCGCCGCGATCTCCTCGTCGCCCAAGCGGCCTGCAATCATCTGCATCACCGGGTGTGCGCGCCTTTTGCTTTTGTAGGCATGCATGGCGACGACAAAGTCGTCTTCCGGCCAAAACACGATCGAGGGAATGCCGTTGTCTCCGCCGGCAGCTTGGTGGCACGTTGTACATTCCCCGCTCAAATAAGCGCCGTACTCAGGATCCCCCTGAAGAGCGAGAATGGCCGGATCAAGGTCATGGTCCACGCCCACAGCCGTTGGATCTGCTTCTGGAATGTCGGCAGGATTGTCGGAGTAGAGCCGCAGATATGCTAAGAGGTCGGCGCGATCTTGCGCCTTTTTTAACCCCCTGAAGCTCATACGCGTGCCGCTGACAATCGCTTTAGGGTTTTCAAGAAAAGCATCAAGCGTGTCTGCATGCCACTCTAGGCCGCCAGCCCCAGCGCGACGGAAGCTCTTGGAGTACTTAAAATCCTCATACCCAGCCGCTTTGCGTCCGAACAACCCGTTTAAATGCGGGCCGATCCGGTGTCTGGCATCTTGTCCAACTTGATGGCATCCTTTGCATTGCTTGAACACCTTTTCACCGGCAGTCACATCGCCATTCTGTCCGGAAACGGCGCTCCCCAAGCTCACAAAGACAGCCAGAAAAACGGCACCAAACCTATGTCGACACCCTCCACTCACCGGTCAAAACTCTCAAGATAGGCAATAATCGCTGCTTGATCGCTTTCCTTTTTTAAGCCTGAAAAGCTCATCTTGGTGCCTTTCATATGCGCCTTGGGTTTCGCCAAGAAAGCAGCCATCTCCGCTTCATCCCAGATGCGTCCCTCTTCAGCAGCCGCCTGAAACACTTTGGAATACTTGAAACCCTCCACACTTCCGAATTGCCGCCCCATAATCCCGTTCAGAACCGGACCAGTCTTGTTCTTGGCCCCGTCTCCAACCTGGTGACAGGCCGCACACTTCTTGAACACCTTCTTGCCTGCGGCGGCCAAATCAGTGTTCGCATCAGTCGCGCCCGAGGCCTCAGGTTCTGCGGCCGCGTTGGCCTCTTTTTCCGGCTGCGGCGCAGCGACAGGGACGAAATCCGCCCCCTTGGACGTAAAGCTCGGCAAACCATCGACGGTTGCCTGGTTCATCACCGAGTTGGACCCGCCTTCCGGTGGGGTCTCCACAAGGAACACCGACCGCATGGTGACATCAACAGACTCCTTACAGTTCTGCATGCAAGGCTCCACGCGCCACTTCGCATACTCCAGATCAGGCCGGTCATCGATCACAAAGCCTTCCATGTTGTACATGTTGAAGTCAGCAAAGTTCTCGTGGTTCAGCTCAAAGTCGTCATCCACCAGATCGTTGGAGTACAGGATGTAAGCCACAATCGCGTAGGTCTCATCCGCCGTCAGCGTGCCAGCTTCACCAAAGGGCATGGAGCGTGATATGTAGTCCCAAGCGGTGGACAAATGAGGCCAGTACGACCCCACAGTTTTTACCGGGTCTTCATCCGCCAGTGTGTCAAAACCTCCGGCCAAAACAGGCCAATTATCAACACCTTCCGCAAAATCACCGTGGCAAGATGCGCAGCGATCCACAAACACCTCCTCACCGGTCCAGACGTCACCTTTGCCTTCCGGCAAACCACGTCCATCCGGCAGGACATCCACGTCCCACGCGGCAATCTCTTCGGGCAAGGCCACACGGCCAATGCCATACACACTGTCCAATTGGGGCGCTGGTGCCGTCAAATTGCTTGGCATGGCCGCCCGCTCTGCGGCCGCCGCCTGAACTTCGGCAACCTGCGCCTCAAGTTCCGTCGCCCGCGCAGTCGCCAATTGCGCTGCTTCGCGCGCCGCAGCCTCATGCGCGGTTACCTGTTCCACACGACTTTCCAGCGTGTCGATTTCGCTTCGCGCAAAGTCGCGGTTTGCAACCGTCACTGCAATCGCCGCAGTCAACGCGATGCCCCCAAACGCGGGCAGATAAATTTGATTAAGAGACTTCGACATTTTCGGCGATCCCTTCTGCGCTGACATACCAAGTCTGAATACAATTGTTGTGATAGACGGCGTTCTCACCACGCGCTTCGCGCAGTTGATCTTTGGTCGGTTGCACGTAGCCCGTCTCATCCATGGCCCGCGCCTGAAGCAACATCGGTTTCCCGTCCCATTGGGTATCCAAATAGAACCGCGTGAGCGCCTTGGTGTCGCCCTGCTTACCCAGCCGCGCCGTCTCCCACGTGATGCCGCCATCTTTGGACACATCTACCCGCGTGATTTGCCCGTGACCGGACCATGCCAGACCGGAAATCACCAACGGCCCAGGGCCGTGTTTGATCGGCATTTGCGGGCTTGGCGAGGTAATGACGGATTTCGCATCCATCACCCAGGTCCACTTGCGCGCGGTGCCATCTTCATAAACATCCGTGTATTTCGAGGTTTCTTCGCGGCTCTCCACCGCCATGTCTGTCACCTCAATCCGGCGCAGCCATTTAACCCACATGTTGCCTTCCCAACCGGGCACAACCAAACGCACCGGATAGCCATGCTCCATGCGCAGCGCCTCACCATTCGCCTTGAACGCCACCAGCACATCGTCCAGTGCCTTTTCCATCGGGATGGAACGCCCATTTGAAGACGCATCTGCTCCTTCAACATAGACCCATTTGTCCGGGGAAGTGTCCGCACCAGCCTCTTTAAGAAGCGTACGCAGTGGCACGCCAGTGTATTCCATATTGTGGATCATTCCATGGGTGAACTGCACCCCGTTGAGCTGTGACCCGGCCCACTCCATGCCGGTGTTGGCCGCGCATTCACAGAAATAGACGTGGTTTTCCCGAGGGAAGCGCTCGATGTCTTCGTAGGTAAAGACCAGCGGGCGATCAACTAAGCCGTTGATCATCAACCGATAGTCTTCTTTGCGCAGTTCAATTGCACCGGAGTGATGGCGCTCAAAAGCACAGCCCTGTGGCGTGATCGTGCCATCCAGCGCATGAATAGGCGTGAAGTTGATCGACGAAATTGGCGAGGCCGTGAGCCACTCCACATTCCGCCGCACCACATGGCTCTCAAAACTGATTGGCATGCCGTAAGGCGTCTCATCCACACCGGCTCCAGTGTAAGACGCCCAGTCCTGTAGCTCTGTGATCAGCGGATCAGGCTCTTGCGCCGATGCCGCGCCCGCCACTGATCCGGCGGCCAATGCCGCGCTGCCTTTCAGGAAGGCCCGGCGGGATGTTTTTGACGTATCACCCATGTCTCAAGGTCTCCGATTATTCAGACGCCAACCACGTCGACGCTGTTGTTGTCCTGCACCGTCACGGTGCCCTGTTTGCGAATGTGATTTTCGACCACGTCCCAGATCTTCGGGCCTTCCGTGCCTTCGTTCACACTGGCCCAACCCGCGACCACGTAAGATTTGCCCGGATCAATCGCTTCCCCGGTTTTCAGCAGGGTCATGTTGGAAATGCGTTCCCCCTGCGGCTTGGAGATATCGATGCGGTAGCCAAGCCCTCCGGTGCGCACCATGTCGCCACCTTGTTGGTAATACGGATCTGGATTGAAGATATTGTCGGCCACATCTTCAAGAATGACCTTCAGGAATTCCCCTGTCATTTCAGACCGATACGCTTCACCGTAGGTCATGGACGTGACGTTCCAGATATCCTCTCGGGTGATATCCTGACCAGGGATCAAACTTGGCCCCCAGCGCACTCCTGGGCTCATGGCAATCTCCGCATCCCGCTCCGAAATCAGCGCATCACAGATCAGATCATCCCAAGAGCCATTGAAGTTGCCACGGCGATACAGCAGCGAGTCCGTTTGCCCAATCACTTCACTCATGGCGGTCTCATAAGGCGCCCGCTGCTCTGCAATCAGCTTGGCCACTTCTGGATCGGGCGTAATAACGTCTGAGAAAATCGGGATCAGCTTGTGCCGGTACCCCATCATCTTGCCGTCACGCACATCCAAATCGACACGGCTGACAAATTTGCCGTTGGAGCCAGAGGGCACAATGATGGTCGAGCCCGATACCACAGGCTCTGGCAACGCATCATGGGTGTGACCTGACAGGATCACATCGATGCCCTTGACCACAGTCGCCATCTTCTTATCAACGTCGAAACCATTGTGCGAAAGCACCACAACGCAATCCGCGCCTTGGGCCTTCACCTCATCCACCATCATCTGCATGTGCTCGTCGCGAATACCAAAGCTGTATTCTGGGAACATCCAACCAGGGTTGGCGATTGGCATGTAAGGGAAGGCCTGACCAATAACGGCTATCTTTGCGCCACCGCGTTCAAAGAACGTGTACGGCGGGAACAGCTCCGCGGGTTCATCCCACTCCGCATCAAAGATGTTTTGACCAAGCGCCGCAAAAGGCAGGTTTTCAACAATCTCGTTTACACGGTCGCTGCCCAAGGTGAACTCCCAATGGAAGGTCATCGCGTCAGGTTTCAACGCGTTCATGACGTTGACCATGTCCTGACCCTGCGTATGGTAGCAGGTGTAGGAACCATGCCATGTGTCCCCCCCATCCAACAGGATCGCATCCGGACGATCCGCACGGATCGCATTGATCACGGTCGCAACGCGGTCCAATCCGCCAACACGCCCATAGCCCTTTGCAAGTGAGGAGAAATCACCGGCACTGAGCGCGTAGTGTGACGGGGAGCCATCCGCGATGCCGTAAGCCTTGCGGAAGTCAGCGCCGGTGATATGTGGGACCGCGCCTTTGTTGCCGCCAACGCCAATGTTCACAGATGGCTCGCGAAAATAAATGGGCTTAAGCTGCGCGTGAATGTCCGTGATATGGATCAGGGAGACATTGCCGTAGGTTTGAAACTCCAACAGTTGATCCTGTGTCAGTGCCTGCTGAGCCGCCAAACGTGCCCAATTTCCAAAACCAGACGCACCAACAAGCGCCGAAGCGGCCATACCTACTTGCAAAAAGTCTCGACGCGAGATCATCTGACGTCACTTCCTTTATATTCGCATATGTGAATGCATTCGTCGTGAGAAAGGCCCCGTCCTCTCGACGGAGCCTTTTTGGATCAGTTACGGACCGAAGGTCCCTCCACGCTCAAGCCATTGCCGCGCGAGGCAACATACAGCTCCAGTGCGATGAATTCGTCAGACCCTGGCGAAAAGGTTTGCGCACGGGTGTCGCGCACGCAGCCTTTGAAACGGGCGTGCACAGAATTCAGCTTGGTGTTCTTCAAACGGTAGGTCGGGAACCCGTTGATCTGCCCCTGGCTTAGGTGGTCAGCGCGGATCATGTTGCCGTAGTTGTCCTCGTGACAATTGGCGCAAGACAGTTCCAGCTGACCATAACGGGTGTAGTAGATCTCCTTACCCTTCTCCCAAGTTTCTTGGGCCGGGCCATCAATCGCCACACTAATCGGCAGGCCACGTGACACCGAGGAAATCAACGCCACCATATTGGCCATGTCGCCGCCGGTGTACTTCCATGGTTTCGCGCCCATCTGGTTTTCGCGGCAGTCGTTCACCTGCATTTCCAACGTGCGCACTTCTCCCGCGGACTCATTCCACTTCGGATAAACCGCACGCACGCCTTTCAGGCTCTCCACATCCTCATGGCAGCTTGCACAGGCTTTGCCCTCGCTGCCATCAACCGTGTCCCAGACCTCTTGCGCTTTCTCCACAAAGATCATGGCTGGGTTGTCAAAGTCGTCCATCTGAAACGCTTGGGTTTCATCCGACCGGAACCGCCATCCGGAATACACAGTATCCACGTATTCCAAATGCTCCGCAGCGGCTGCCTCGGTGATCATCTCAATCTCACCGTTGACCACCAACTGATCTTCATCAGCATCAGCCCAAACGGATGTCGCGCCCATGGCCACAGCCACGGTCAATATGCTGGCGTATGTTTTTGCTCGCTTCACGTGATCTCCTCCCTCTGTCACACGATCAGCTGACGCTGATTTGCTTGGCCGTTTCGTAAACGTCTCCGTCGTCGTCGTACCAAGTAAACTTGAACTCACCACTTTCGGGGACGGTCGCGTCAAACTGGAAGTACGGGTTGGTCGAGATCGCGGGTTCCAGCGTGACATCAATCACGTTTTCACCGTTAAAATCCGCTGTGAAACGGTTGATGATAGACCGTGGGATCAGGTTGCCATCGCCATCCTTACGCTGACCACTTTCCATTTTGTGGCTGATCAGGGTTTTGATGGTGATGCTGTCCCCAGCCGCGGCTGTCTTTGGAACTTTGACGCGGGGTTTTACTCCAGATGCCATGATATCTCTCCTTGTCTCTGGATCAGCCGCCGCAGCCGCCGATAGTCACTTTCACGTTGGCCGACGCTTTCTGGAAAGAGCCGTCCTCCATCTGCGCAATGGCCACCACGTTTTGGGTTTTGGCCAAGCGAATACGTGTCGATGCCGCATGCGTTGGGTTCAATGGGCCGAACTTGAATGTCACAACATTCGGGGTCGGGTTGCCGTCCGCAAACACCGCCACCATTGTCGCGCCCGGAGCGCTAATCTCGATGGGCACAGTATTGCCGTTTTCCGCAATCTCAGGCGCCGTCACACTCAGATCACCTGCGCCAACCTCTGCACCGCCTGTGATCTTTGCAATCTCGTCATCGGTCAGGGACGCCAGCGCAGGGGTCACACCCAGCGCCGCGGTGGCCATACCAACCGATCCCATGATCAACAGATCTCGCCGTGTCAGTTGCATCTTTTTCTCCTCAAGTCCTCTGGATCACTCGTCTGTGAGTGTCATCAAATAGGCCACCACGTCTTCGATCTGCTGCGCAGTCAAAAGTGGATCAACATCGCCTTCATGAGCCTTGCCAGTATAGGCGTTGCCCAGACGCACAAAGCCGTCGGTTTTGTAGAAGGACGGCATCACGGTGCCGTCGAACATCATCTTCGCGTTGGCCACGATCCCACGCAGTTCCGCCTCACTCCAGCGGTCCGCCGCACCGTCCAACATCGGTCCGACTTCACCATGGAATGGCAAATGGCTCAGTGCCGTTACTTCGTGGCAAGCAATACAATTGCCAGCCCCTTTGTTCATGATTTTGGCGCCTTCTTCGGCGTTGCCCGCGACACCTGTCAGGGACTGCACAACGGCACCGTCCTCATACACAACGTCGCTTGGCGTGATCTCTGAGCCTTGCGCCGAAACGACGCTGGCCACCAAAACCGCAGCCACTCCCAATGCACGTTTCATGTGCCCTCCCTTGGTCGATTCTTTGCCTTGGTAAGATGTAGACTACGGCACACAATCGCGAGAACGCAACAACAAATTCATCTAAATGAATTTATGCATCTGTTTGCACTTGCAGCATTTTGAGAAATAATGTTGCGCTAAAATCGGAAAAGGAAGCGATTTCAGGGCCTATTTGCTCTGCTCTGCAAACTTCCGAGCATGGTACTTTTGGAAGCTCTCTTCCCCGCTGTAACCGTGCTCCAGCACCCAGGTCAGGAGATTAAGCGTGGTGTATTTTCCGAAGGCACCCGGCATGTTGGCCACAGCCGCCTGAACGGCGGTAAGATCCTCGGAAACCTCTTCCGGCAGGAAAACCATATTGGGCGTGAACAATGCGCCCCAGCGTTTCACCATGTCTTTTTCAGACAAGGTTGTGCCGTCAAAATCGGTGACCTCAACGTCGCCGAACATATTTATCTGGACAACGAAGTAACGCTTTCGCAGCACCTCTGCGATCTCCGGCACCACGAAAACCTCTTCGTGCATTTTCTTGCAGTAGATACAGCCTCGCTGCTCGATCAGCAACAAAAGCCGCTTGCCTTCCGAATTGGCTTCTTCGAGATCTTCCCGCAGGTCTTTAAACGTGTCGCGCATCCAATCGGCCTTGTGGAGACCATCGTCTCCCATCTCCGCCGCAAAGAGCGGCAGCGCAAAAAACAGAGAAACCAAGATCGTCAAAATCCGCATTACTTTTCCTCCTCAACCAACGCCCTGAAACCAAGGCACCGTTTCCAACATCCACTGGGCAATGAGGTTGACAGAGTTCGTTGCGATCAGCACACCGAACACAATCAACAACACCCCCATGAGCTTCTCAACTGTGCCAAGGTGGCGTCGAAACCGCGCCGTCCAGCGCATAAACGGTCCGACGAAAAAGGCTGCCAACACAAACGGCAACGTCATGCCAGCCCCGTAAACGAACAACAACAGCGCGCCTTGCCCGGCCGTTTCCTGACCTGCAGCGGTAAACAAGATCGCCGCTAACACTGGCCCGACACAAGGCGTCCATCCGAAGGCGAACGCCAGCCCGATAACAAACGCACCAGCATAGCTCACGTTGGCCGTGTCCCCTGCCTCCAGGCGAAATTGTCGATACAAGAACCCAATCCGCAGGACGCCGAGAAAATGTAGCCCCATAGCGATGATCAACGCTGCCGCCGCCCAACGCAGGACATCAAAATACTCGCGCACCATCTGCCCAAAGGCCGTCGCCGTGGCGCCCAACCCCATGAAGACCGTGATCACGCCAAGCGCAAAGCAGCAGGCACTGATCACCGCCCGCCTCCGAACGTGCGGCGATATCCGTGGCTCCACGGCCACGTCCGACATGCTCACGCCCGCCAAATAACTAAGGTAGAACGGGACAATTGGCAGAATACAGGGAGAGGCAAATGACAGCAGCCCCGCAACCAAGGCCCCGACCAGAGTTACTTCCAACATTTTGGACTCAAAACTTGATAAATTCAAATATCAGATTATGTTGATGACTAGTGACTCCGTCAACATGAGAGTTCCACTATGCTCCGCTTAAAGGCGCTTTTCACAGGCGCCCTGTTCTTGTTGCCACTGTCAGCCCTCGCTGACACCTATCTCCTCATGGCCGAGGAGAAGGGCTGCATGTACTGTGCGCGGTGGAACGCAGAGATCGCACCGATCTATCCCAAAACCGCCGAGGGCAAGGCGGCGCCGCTGCGCCGCTATGATCTTCACGCGGATAGCCCAACCGCCCAGCTGAAAGGCCGTGTTCTTTATACGCCAACTTTCCTTTTGATCGTCGATGACCAAGAAGTTGGCCGTATCGAAGGCTACCCTGGCGAAGATTTCTTTTGGGGATTGCTTGCCAAATTGCTGCAACAGGCCGACATTACGGCAAATCCTCCACCCCGAAACTCCGGGACCTAACTTATGACCGAACCACAGCCCACACCAACCGAAGAGCCAAGACCGTCCCGCCTGCCGGTGTTTGATGAAAACACCTGTGCCGAAGACATGGCTAAGATGATGACCAACGCGCAAGCGGCATCCAACTTCTTGAAAGCCATCAGCCACGAAGGCCGCCTGATGATCCTATGCCAGCTGGCGTCGGGGGAAAAATCCGTGACCGAGTTGGAAGATCTGCTATCCGCGCGACAAGCTGCCGTATCACAGCAACTGTCCCGCCTCCGTTTGGAAGGTTTGGTAAAACCGCGGCGCGATGGTAAGACAATTTACTACAGCTTGGTCGATGACCGCTCCACCAAAATCATGGAAGTGGTCTACGAGCTCTTTTGCGCGGACGACTAAGGTCGCCACAACATTTGCATTCGGTCCTGGGGAGGAGCCCGCATGCTCGACATTTTGGGTGAGGCCAATGCCGTCACGCTCGTTGGTTTTATTGGAGGTCTGCTTTTAGGCCTCGCTGCGCGCATCGGGCGGTTCTGCACCCTCGGTGCAATAGAAGACCTGCTGTATTCCTCAGATGACCGCCGCATGCGCATGTGGGGCGTGGCCATTGGGGTGGCAATCATTGGCACACATTGGGCAATGTCTTCCAGCTGGATGGATCCAACAGAGGCCGCCTATCTGGACCGCGTCTGGAACCCGCTGGCCACGATCATTGGTGGCCTACTTTTTGGATACGGCATGGCCTTGGCCGGCAACTGTGGGTACGGAGCCCTTGCCCGATTGGGCGGTGGCGACATTCGCGCCTTTGTCATTGTCGGAGTGCTCGGCCTATCCGCCTATTTTGTCATGTCAGGCCCCTTGGCCCCTGCACGCGTTTTTCTTTTTCCAATTCAGGAAGGCGCCGCGCAGCCGCAAGGCTTTGCCGCGCTTCTGAACTCCAGTTTAGGCGTGCCGAAACTGGCCACCGGCATAATTATCGGCATGGCCATACTGACCTTCTCCATCGCCTCTCCACGCATGCTGACCTCTCCTGACATGATTTTCTGGGGAGTGATGGTTGGCGGCGTCATAGTGTCAGGCTGGATGGGCACCTATTGGGTCGCTCAGGTTGGTTTTGGCAATGAACCGGTAGAGTCCCATTCCTTCGCTGCCCCGATCGGCGACACCATCTATTACACCATGACCGCTTCCGGAAACGAGTTGTCCTTCAGCGTCGGGTCTGTGGTTGGCGTGGTGGTCGGCGCGTTTATTGGCTCCATCCGCAAAGGCCATTTCCGTTGGGAGGCCTGTGATGATCCACGCGAATTAAAACGCCAAATGCTCGGTGCGGCTTTCATGGGCGGCGGTGCCATCCTTGCGATGGGATGCAGCGTCGGCCAAGGCCTCGCGGCCTTTTCTGTCTTATCCTACAGCGCGCCGGTGGCGTTCATCTCAATCATGATCGGCGCCGCGTTTGGCCTGCGCCAACTGATCACGGGCCTACACCTCGCAGAGTAACTTCGCCAAACGGTCCCTCCGTCGGAAGTAAGCTCGCGTTTTCAATTTACATCGCTCCCCACCATGCGACGTGTACTCAAGGATTTCGCACAGCATCTCTGAGACGTCACGCTCAAGACCGGACAGCGTGTAAGCATATCCAACCAAGTCTTCCAGAGCAGCGACAGCCGTGGCAACCGTCTTCGATCTGGTCGAAGGTTTGACCTCGAAGGATTTGGCAAGGCACTGCGCCAAATACGAGAATGCACCCTCAGCATCCTGTGCACGGCTTGCGCAAATGAGGCGAAGGGGTTGAGCTGTTGCATAGCTCCGTCAAAATCGAGCGCAGCGAGCGAGGTTTCGACAGCTTGCTGATCAGCATCAAGGTATTCATACCCCATCAGAAATCGAACGATTTCTGCGTCGACTCGTGTGAGCGATACTTGAACTGCGACTCTTGTTGACTTGAGGGTAGGGTGGTCATCTCAATTCTTCCATCATCTTTTCACGGAAGACCTCCGCGGGCGTCTTCCAGCCAAGGCATTTGCGGGGGGTGTTGTTGAGGCGGTCATAGATCATTTTCATGTCATGATCCGTCATCGATCTGATGTCGCGTTTACGACTAGAAATCAAATATGTCTTCGAGCAGGCCGCTCATCTTCCTTCTTCTAGGGCGTGGATTACGATCGTCTCGCACCTGTTTCGACATTTGGGAATTGCGGCTATGAGCACGCGGGGCGGTGGACTGTTCGATCAACTTGTCCAATTCACCACGATCCAACCAAACACCGCGGCAGGTCGGGCAATAATCAATTTCGACACCGGCCCGCTCCGAAAGAACAAGGGTGGACCCGTCAACTGGGCATTTCATGTGAGCTCTCCATAGTCAGTTTGGCAGGTGGTGGTCCTGCTTTAATCATCAAAAAAGGGGCGATGGGACAGCCACCGCCCGCCTTGGTTCATTGGTATGTTTCGGTCAGGGTCGCATAGAGGTCTTGCACATCCGGACTGTGGAACATGCGTGCGGCGCGCACCGGTAGGAAAAAATAGAACATGGAGCTCGTGCCTCCTCGCTTAGGCCAGCGAGGTGTCGGAGCTGTCGCGCCGACGTGCGTGCTTTTTGGCAGCATGGAGCGCGTCTTTGAGCCCAAGGCGTTCTCGCTTAAGTTGGCGCATCAGCGCGCCGTCAGGATTGGGGCGCATCTGTTCCATTTCGATTTGGTTATCGAGCTTGCGGTGCTTGCGGGTCAGCGCCCGGATACGGGTTCCGAGCGCTTTGGGGGAAAGTGTCCTGGTGTGCACTGTTGTCTCCTCTGTTGCGGCCAATGAACTTGGCCATGTGAAGGAGAGATTGGGTTTGATCGGATGATGTTAAATCCAATCGTTCGATAAAGTTTGATTGGAAGAAGCTATGAATAGCATTTGAGTACTCAAAACCTTTCCGCCCGCAAAACCTGAGCATCGGTTACTGACACCACCCCGATATGGCGCTCCACCACAGCAAACGCCGCGTCTAGAAGACTGTCCAGCCGCTCTGGCCGGATCAGGCAGACGATCATCACCATGCCCGCGCGCCCGACTTGCCCTTCCCGTGTCCAAGGGCCGGACCGCCCGGAGCCCCCGCGCACGGGCACGATGGTGTATCCGGTAACTCCCGCCTCATTGAGCGCATCCGTCAGGCGGCTTTCAAGTGGTTTTTCAATCACAATTTCAACGCGTTTCGCCGTGTGCATTTGCATATCAGCCTCCAATCATCATCGTGGCCAGCGCGACATAAAGCGGGATGCCGAGCGTCAGGTTGAACGGAAATGTAACGCCCAATGACAGCGTCAGGTAGATTGAGGGGTTGGCTTCAGGCAAGGCCACGCGCATGGCGGCAGGGACGGCGATGTAGGAGGCCGAGGCCGCCAGAACCATGAGCAGCACCACGCCGCCCATCGACAGGCCGATCAAAGCGCCAAGGCCCAAACCAATCACTGCGCCGATCATTGGCATGGTCACGCCAAACAGGACAGCACCGCCGCCGAGCACCCCTTTGGATTGGCGCAAACCGCGGCCAGCGACCAAGCCCATATCCAGCAGGAACAGGCACAGCACGCCTTTGAAAGGTGTGACGATGAAGGGCGCGATTTCTGCCAACCCGCGCTCGCCGGTCACCATGCCGATCACAAAGCTGCCGACCAGCAAAACAATAGAACCGTTAAGCAGGATTTCACGCATGAGCCCCGGCTCCATGCGGCCGCCTTTGCCGTTGCGCGCCACAAGCCAGAGGGCGGACAGGATTGCAGGGGCTTCCATCGCGGCGGCAACCGCAACCATGTAGCCTTCGGAGGGTATGCCGCGCCCCTCAAGAATGGAGGTTGCCGCCACAAAAGTCACAATGCTGATCGAGCCATAGTGGGCCGCAACCGCGGCTGCATCGAGCCGTGACATGCCGGTCAAGGTTTTGAGGAGCGCAAAGGCGATGAATGGCAGGCCAAACGACAAAACGATACCGGCGGCCAGTGCTTTGAGCAGCGTGCTATCAATCCCGTGTGCGGCCACCGAGGCGCCGCCTTTGAAGCCGATGGCAAACAGCAGGTAGATCGACATCCCCTTGGCGACGGCTTCTGGAATGGACAGGTCTGATCTCGCGAGTGCAGCAGCAAGACCGAGGGCGAAGGACAGGATAATTGGCGAGGCCAGATTGCTGCCAGCCAAGGAGAGTATTTCAGTCATGTTGTGTTACCTAAGCGGCCGAAGATCCGGGTTGGGTGTCGTGCTGCGCCCACTCTTTTGCGCGGGCCAGCGTGTCGCATAGATTGTCGCGCTCTCGCTCCAGTCTCTGCAGCAGATCTAGGTCTGGCTGTGGCTGGCTACGCTCTGCGGCAAGCCGTTGTTCCAGGCGGGAAACGAAGGGTTGAAACTCCCGAATACGATCCTGAAGTGTGTCTTGTTGCGCGGTCATGGTGATCCTCTGAAATTCCGTGGGTGGTGGGCAAAACGATGGCGTCGCGCCGATATCGGGGGAAAAGAGACAATAATAAACCGGCAGAAGGATGAAAGTTCGATAGGAAAAACCTATATAGAGCCCACGATCAAGGAGGGCTCAATGAACCAAGATGTCACACTGCGCCAACTACGGTATTTTGTGGCTTTGGCCGACACGCGTCATTATCGGAAAGCTGCGGAACTGGTCGGCGTCAGCCAGCCGTCGTTGAGTCTGCAAATTGTTGGTCTGGAATCCGCCTTGGGGCTGGAACTTGTGGAACGGGGCAAGCGCGGCGCCATTCTGACACCGGGCGGGCGCGATGTACTGGAGCAAGCGCGTATCATTCTGGACCATGTCGAAAGCCTGAAAACCTCCGCACAGGGTGCCAAAGAAGGCATCAGCGGCACGTTACGGCTTGGATCAACGCCGACGCTAGGCCCGTACTTCCTGCCGCAAGTGATGCGCCGCATTCACAAGGAATATCCGGCGCTCAAGGTGATCGTTCGGGATGCCGCGCCAGCTGTGTTGAAAGAAGAATTGCTGCAAGGTCGTCACGATTTCATCCTTACGCAGTTGCCATTTCGCTCTGCAGATGTCTCTGTACGGCGCCTGTTTCGCGAACCCCTGATGCTGGCCGTCGCGCGTGATCATGCGTTGGCTGAGAAGTCGGAAGCACTGGATTCCGACATTGGCGACCTTGATGTGCTCAGCCTGTCAACGGCTTACACGCTGCACAACCAGATTGCGTCGCTGTGTGACGAGTTGGGCGCGCATCTGAGAACTGACTATGAAGGCACCAGTTTGGATGCGATCCGCCACATGGTGTCGCTTGATATGGGCATCGCTTTTTTGCCTGCGCTTTATGTGAAGTCAGAGGTTGGAAAGTCTGCAAATGACGTGACCGTTTTGCCGTTCCGCAAAAATCAGCTGACGCGGTCCATAGGCATGGTGTGGCGCAAGCAATCTCCACATGGGACCACCTTGGAGCGGCTTACGACGATTGTGAAAGAGGTGTCTCAAGCGCATTTTTCTCGACAGATTACGGTGGAGTAGTGCCCCCTATGGCTGGGGGGCAAGGAAAGGATAGACCATGTCCCGTATGGGAAGTTTTGCTTTTAAGCGATGTGCCAACAGAAACGTTCCCCCCAGTTTTCGTTGCACGTAAAGGACGTCCATCGGGACTTGAGATGGCACAAATCCATCCGCCGCCAAAGCAGCCCCCGCATCATTCATGTCTCGCACAAAAGATGTGTCGCCAAAGTCAAAGTCGGCTTGCCCCTGAAATGCGGCACAGGCGGTTTCCATGATCCCGAACAATGCGCGTTGATGGTGTGGGGCCGTGTCTGATGTAATGAAGCCGATGTCTTGGACAACCGCCCTAAGCGCTGTGGTGTCTCCGGCCAAACCTGCCCGAAACAAGCGGCGATATTGATCTGCAGTTTTGGGCGCAATGGTGCGTGTGGCACCGAAGTCTAAAAGGACAAGCCGGTCTGTGGCGGGATCGAACCGATAGTTGGCGAAGTTGGGGTCGGTCTGCATCACGCCAAACTCAAACAGCTCACGCAGAACCAAAGTGATGAGGTTTTGGGTCAGCAGATTGCGCCTGTCCTGATCCAAGTCGACGGCTTGCTCTATTGGGGCAGAGGGAACAAAGGACATCGCGAGGACATCCGATGTTGTGAAATCCTCGTGAAGCTCTGGAAGCACGAAGTTTTCATCCTCTTGTAAAATTTGGCAAAATGTACGCAGACTGTGACCTTCGCGTTCGTAATCCGCCTCTTCGTGCAACTGGGCGCGCGCTTCCTCCAGATAGGGGGTCAAGTCAAACCCCTTTGGGATCAGGCCTGATAGTTTTATCAGGGCCGCCACATTGGCGACGTCGCTGTCGATGCTGCGGGCGACGCCTGGATATTGGACTTTGATCGCCATATCGCGCCCATCGCGTGTTTTGGCCCGGTGGACCTGGCCAATCGACGCGGCGGCGACGGGACGGACATCAATGCATTCAAATTGGGTGAGCCAGCCCTTTCCCCACGCCTTGGTCAACACGGTTTTAAGCTGCTTAGGAGGCATAAAATCAGCCTCTGCCCGAAGTCGCGCCATGATTTGGCTGAGTTCCGGCGGCAGGATATCTCCGGTGTCCATCGACAAAAGCTGTCCAATTTTCATTGCCGCCCCTCGCATGCGGGCAAGATCATCGGTGACGCGACGGATGTTGCGAGGGTCCAGAAAAAGGTCTCGGATGTCTGGTCGGTTACCACGCGCCACATCCCGCAGGCCGGACATGGCCATATTGCCAGCCACGCCTGTGGTCATCGCGCCCAATCGCGCCAATCGCGACAGTCGGCCCGAAGGCACTTTAAATGCACGGGGAGGCGTTTTGGTTCCGCTCATATTTCCAATCTTGGCCCGTTGTCTCAGATCAAAGGGGGTTTCACGCCCGGTGATGTGACATGTACGTATCAGTGGTGTGAGAAGACCAAAAAGAGACGGCTGGCGGCAGGTGTGTCGGGGGAGAATTGGAAACGGCCACGCGCTTCGCGACCGGGTCACATTGGCTGACGGGGCGGTGGCGCAATACAACGTCCCATATTGCGAGTCGCGGCGGACCTCGGAGATCACGGTCGTTTAGATGCATGTTATGGCGTCTGCCGAAGCGCCCACAGGCATCGGCGAGGCTGGACCACGCTTGCGGCACCCGCGCCGGCGAATTCAATTACACAATTGAATGTGCAGGTGGCAAGTTGGCCGATGAGGGAAAAAATGGCTGGCTTTACCTTCACAACATGACGCGCCGCGGACCTGTGTGTGCGATACGTCAAAAAAGTGCGCGTATAAAAACGGCGCAGGCAGCCTCCGTGCATAAGGGGTTGATAATAGACAAGGCTTCATCGCGAGCGCCAACTGTTGGACGTCTATCGCGACATTTTTTCACCAAATAGTCCGAGATTTTTGAGCAGAAACGGCATTTCGCTGCGGTTCGGTCTCATGGCAGGAATGAGCTCAGCGCGGCCTTCTAACTGATTGTGGGTGACAGTCTCTTTGTCCGCAAAGCTGTCCTCGGTGCAAACCGCAGCGAAAGTCGGCTCTCCGCCCTACTCGGTCATCAGTATTTCTTAAGTTCCCACATTGTCCCCTGTTTGCCTAACGGCACGGTGAGTACTCGAAAACTCCACGCGAAAAGGCAGACATCAAAGGGGATATCTACAGGATCTCATAAACCTGTTTTTTGTCGCAAAGACGGACTTCCTGTGCCGGACGACACACATTTCAGCAAAAATGGCGACCCCGGCAGGATTCGAACCTGCAACCTGCCCCTTAGGAGGGGGCTGCTCTATCCAGTTGAGCCACGGGGCCACGCAGGGGTGTTTTAGCCCCCGCTTATGCGTTTGTCATCTTGCGAATTTCCGAACCAGCCCCCTCAGAGATGCGCCTCAAACGCAGCCACAACCTGTTCATATACCTCGCGCTTAAACGGCACGATATTGGCCACCAACTGATCCGCTGGCAGCCAGCGCCACTCGGAAAACTCCTGATGGTCCAGCGCAATGTTGACCTGGTCGTCGCGCCCGTGAAATCGCATCAGATACCACTTCTGTTTCTGGCCCCGGTATTTGCCCTTCCAGATGCGACCCGCAATCTCCAGCGGCAGATCATAGGCAATCCAGCCCTCGGTTTCGGCTTCAATCGTCACCAAAGACGCCGACACACCGGTTTCTTCCTCAAGCTCCCGAAGCGCGGCTTCGCGGGGCTCTTCGCCCTTGTCGATCCCGCCCTGCGGCATCTGCCAGGCCGGCTCTTTGCTGTCGATGCGCTGGCCCACAAACACGCCGCCCTCGGCGTTCACCAGCATCACGCCCACATTCTTGCGATACGGCAGTTTTTCCAGCTCTTCAGGGGTCATGGGCACACTCCAAACACAGATCTCTCCCCGTCCTAGCGAAGCGCCCCACATGACGCAATGTGCCAAGCTTTCTCATTCCCCAAATATCCCGGGGAGTCACAGCCTGCTGTGACGGGGCAGCGCCCCCCAAAAGCAAAACGGGCGCCCCCATCGGGACGCCCGCAAATCTCACGCGTTGCGCGGGTTACTCTTGTGGGCCCAGCGCCGACAGACCGGTCAGGATGTCCAGCGCATAGGCCAGCTGATAATCCTCTTCACGCAGCTTGGCGGCTTCTTCTGCCTTGGCACGATCTTCCTCGATCTGACGCACCTCATCCTCGGACAGGCTGTCGTTGTTGAGGCTGCCACGCAGGTCCGCCTCAGAGCGGGTCCGGCGATTGGTGTCCTCTTCCTCCTCGTCCGTCTCAGGCGCGCGACGTGGCTGCTCCACCACGATGTCCGGGCTCACGCCCAGCGCCTGAATGGAGCGGCCCGACGGCGTGTAATAGCGCGCCGTGGTCAGGCGCATCGCCCCATCACCCCGAAGCGGCATCACGGTCTGAACCGAGCCCTTACCAAAGCTCTTAGTGCCCACAACAATCGCGCGGCGGTGGTCCTGCAACGCACCCGCCACAATCTCAGACGCGGACGCAGAGCCGCCGTTGATCAGCACCACAATAGGCTTGCCTTCGGCCAAATCGCCCGGCTGCGCATTGTAACGCTCCCCGTCTTCCGGGTTACGGCCACGCGTCGATACAATCTCACCCTTCTCGAGGAACTCATCAGAGACCTTAATCGCCTGCGTCAGCAGCCCACCCGGGTTGTTGCGCAGATCGAGCACGATGCCGTTGACGTTTTCCATGCCACCCAGCTCTTCAACCTGCTTGTTGAAGCCGTCAATCAGGTTTGGCGTGGTCTGATCGTTAAAAGTGGTCACCCGCAGAACAACGCTGTCGCCCACATTGCGGCTGCGCACGGCGGTCAGCTTGATGGTGTCGCGCACGATGGTCACGTCAAACGGCTCGGGTTCGCCCTCGCGCACCACGGTGATCACGATCTCGCTACCCACAGGCCCACGCATCTTCTCAACCGCTTCATCCAGGGTCAGGCCCAGCACGCTTTCGCCATCCACATGGGTGATAAAGTCGCCCGCTTCCATGCCCGCCGCATCGGCCGGGGTGTCATCAATCGGAGAGACAACTTTCACAAAGCCCTCTTCTTGCGTCACCTCAATGCCAAGGCCGCCAAACTCACCGCGAGTCTGCACGCGCATATCATCGGCATCATCCGGGCTGAGGTAGCTGGAATGCGGATCTAGGGACGTCAGCATGCCATTGATCGCCGCCTCAATCAGATCAGCATCATCCACTTCTTCGACATATTGAATGCGGATGCGCTCAAAGATGTCACCAAACAGGTCCAGCTGTTCATAAACGTTAGACTTGCGTTCGCTTTCCTCTGCCAATAGCGGCCCGGCCACCTGTGTGGTGACCAAAAGTCCGGCCACAATGCCTCCCGCTGCGGCGGCGACGAATTTTTTCATAGGTTATCCATCCTCATTCGTTTGGAACCACATTTCCGGGTCCACAGGCGCTTTGCCTTCTCTGACCTCTATATAGAGCGTTTCTGAGCGCGCATTGCCAGAGCCTTCACCAGACTGTGAGAGAATTGCGCCACTTTCCAGCCCATTTCCTCCCATCAAGCCTATTGGCGCGCCTTCCGGAATCACGTCTCCCGCATCCCCATAAACCTGCGCCAAACCTCCTAACACAAAGAGTACGCCAGGTTGCGGCTCAAGGATCATCACATTGCCGTAGTCCAAAAGCGGCCCGCGATAGCGAATTGTGGCCGCTGTGGGGGACACCACCAAGGCGCTTGGTCGCGTGGCCAGCACCAGACCGGGGCGTCGAATGCCTGCCGCGTCCGCCTCTCCGGCACGACGCAGCACGCTGGCTTCCACCGGCAAACGCAGGCTGCCCTTGCGGTCCATCACATCGGGCAGGTCAATCTCAGCCATGCCATCCACCTGCAAATCCACCAGCGCACTGGCAAATCCTTCCAGCGTTTCGGTGGAGGCAATCAACAGCGCGGTTTGCACCGGGTCTTCCGTGAAGCGCTTGGGCAAATCTGTGCGATCAGCAATCGCCTTGGACAGTTCCGTGCGCGCGTCCTGCGCGCCTTCCAATCCACCTTGCAGCGTCTCTGCCGCGCCTTCCTGCAGGCTGCGCAGGATGGTGACTTCCTCCAAATCCCGCCGCAGGTCTGCTGCGCTTTTCTCCAAAGCTGGCGTCACATCCGCGAGGATCATGCCGGAGCGCGCGGTGCCCATCGGACCACCGGGATGCACCATGATCACTTCCGGCGGGCCTTTGCCCATGCTTTGCAACACACCAAGCAGGCGGGCAATCTCTGCCTCTTGCGCCTTGAGTTGCTTGGACAATTGCGCCTCGCGAATGGCCGCACGCCGCAGTCCTGCCCGCAAGGCCGTCAACCCGGTCTCATAGGCTTGCACTACGCCGGTCAGGGACTTCACCCGATCACGTCCGCCTTTGGCCTTCGCCAGCGCCACAGAGGCCGCTTCCAACTGATCCACAGCCTCCCGCGCCGCCGTGGCTGGATCAGGCTCCGCCCAAGCAGGGAGACCCATCAACGCCAAAGACGCCGCAAGGATATGTCCGCGCAAAGCCCTCAAACGATCAGGCTCTCTCCGGTCATCTCTTCCGGCTGCTCCAGTCCCATCAACTGCAATAGGCTTGGCGCGAGATCGGCCAATCGCCCAGCCCGCAGCTTGGCACCTTCCGGCCCGTTCACCAGCACCACAGGCACCAAGTTGGTGGTGTGCGCCGTGTGCGGCCCGCCGGTTTCCGGATCGACCATCACCTCACAGTTGCCGTGATCCGCGGTGACAATCATTGCCCCGCCAACCTTTTCCAGCGCCGCACGCACTTTACCCAACCCGCGATCCACCGCCTCACAAGCCGCCATCGCCGCCTCTAGGCTGCCGGTGTGGCCGACCATGTCCGGATTGGCGTAGTTGGTCACGATCAGGTCATAGCTGTGCTCAATCGCGGCAACAAACTTTTCCGTGACCTCATCCGCGCTCATTTCCGGTTGCAGATCATAGGTCGCCACCTTTGGCGACAACGGCATAAACCGGTCCTCACCCTGCGACGGCGTCTCTTCGCCGCCGTTCAGGAAGAAGGTCACATGCGGATACTTTTCCGTTTCCGCCAGACGGAACTGCGTCTTGCCCTGTTTGGCCACCCATTCACCCAGCGTGTTTTTGATCTCTTGCTTGGGGTAAGCCGTGGTCATGTAGCCATTGTGCGCTTCCGAATAATCCACCATGCCCAGCACCGCGGACCAGTCGGGACGTGCAGACGCATCAAAGGCGTCAAAATCCGGCTGCGCCAACGCCGCCAAAATCTCCCGCGCCCGATCCGCGCGGAAGTTCAGACAGAAGAACCCGTCGCCGTCCTTTGCACCGGCATAATCGCCAATGGTGGTCGCCACGATGAACTCATCGCTTTCATCGCGCGCATAGGCCGCTTCCACCGCCGCAACACCGTCTGCCGCCTTGTGCGCTGCCTCGCCGGTCACCCAAGCACCAAACGCCTGAGACACCCGCTCCCACCGGTTGTCACGATCCATCGCATAGTAACGCCCGGTCACAGTGCCAACTTTGGCCCCTTCCGGCATCTGCGCCTGCAGAGTGGCAAAGTAGTCCAGCGCAGACTTCGGCGCCACGTCACGGCCGTCCGTCACCGCATGCAGCACCACCGGCACGCCGGCGTCCGCAATCGCCTTCATCGCCGCCAGCACATGGGTGATATGCCCGTGCACGCCGCCATCGGAGACCACACCCATCAAATGCGCCGTCCCGCCAGTCTCTTTCAACTTGGCAATAAACGCCTGCAGCGCGGTATTTTCAAAAAACGATCCGTCTTCAATCGCCAGATCAATCTGCCCCAGATCCATCGCCACCACACGGCCCGCGCCGATGTTGGTATGACCCACCTCGGAATTGCCCATCTGCCCGCTTGGCAGACCCACATCCGGCCCGTGCGTGATCAACGTCGCAGACGGCCCATCCGCCATCATCGCATCAAAGTTCGGGGTTTTGGCCAGATAGGGCGCGTTTGCCTCGGTTTGATCAGACAGCCCCCAGCCGTCCAGAATGCACAATACAACGGGCTTTGGCGCCATGATCACTTGCTCCAATAGGTAGGTCGGCCTCACTTACAGGCGTTCTACCGCGCAGGCTGCCGCGAAGGAACCGGTTTTTGCAGGTCAACGCTCTGACCGTCTCAGCGGCGCCCCTCGCGCAGCCACCCCATCAGGATGAAACCGGATGCCAACAGCAGCACCAACCACCCCGGCAGCAGCGGCGCGCGCGCCACATCCAGCGTCTCAAACGCTTCTCTCGGTGTCAGCCCAATCCAGTTGCGCCCCGCTGCCGGGCGCCCTTCGCGCACGTTGCGCACCCCCGGCACGCCGTCTTCCAGCATCAGCACCCCGCCACGTGTCGCTTCCAACAACGGCGCAAGCGCCTCCGCACTGGCAATGGTGGTCTCAAACTCCCGCGGTGCGGCAGGACCAAGCCCCACCACGGTTTCCATGTCATCTTGCGCAAGGCGGTAAAGCCCCATCTCCGGCCCTTGATAGGTGGTCTCAAACTGACCCGGCGTGGTTTCCCGCATCTCCAACGTCACGGTCTCACCGCTTGGTGTGGCGATGGTCAGCGGCCCCACTGTCTCTTCCAGACTGCGCCGCACAATCCGCAGCGTCTGCCCCGTTGGCTCTGCCGAAAGCGCTTCTTCTTCCAGCTCGGGCTCACCCATCATCCAATGCGCCAACCGCCGCAACAGTTCCAACTGCGGACCTCCGCCTTCATAGCCTCGCGCCCAAAGCCAGGCGTGATCCGACGCCAAAAGCGCCACGCGCCCCTCCTCCACGCGATTGAGCACCAACAAAGGCCGGTCCTCACTGCCGGTCATCAGCACATCGCCCGCATCCGGCGTCACCTCGATCTGGCGCAACCAGCGCCCCCAGGTCTCCTGCTCCGGCAGGCCCGCTGTCACCGGATGGCGCGCGCCAAGCTCAGACACTGTTGGCGCATAGGCCTCATCCACCACCCGCGCGGTTGGGCTGGCAGGCAAAACCTCCGCCAAAGGCGACCGATAAATACTGTCAGCTGAGGCATAATCCGGCCCAGCCGCGACAAGAACCGCCCCGCCCTTGCGCACATAATCCGCCACGTTCTCCAGATACAGAGACGGCAAAATCCCACGCCGTTGATAGCGGTCAAAGATGATCAGGTCGAAATCCTCGACCTTCTCCAGAAACAGCTCCCGCGTCGGGAAGGCAATCAACGACAGCTCGCTCACAGGTACGCCGTCCTGCTTCTCCGGGGGGCGCAGAATGGTGAAGTGCACCAGATCCACGCTGGCATCCGACTTGAGCAGGTTACGCCAAGTCCGCCCGCCCGGATGCGGCTCACCAGACACCAACAATACGCGCAACCGATCCCGAACTCCGTTTATCTGTACCAGCGCCGCATTGTTGCGATCGGTCAATTCTCCCTCCGCCATGGGCACCGAAAACTGGATCACATTGCGCCCGCCGTGGGACAGCGTCACCGGCAACTCAATGTCACGATCCAGCGGCACCGAGAACCGCTGCGGATCGTCGCCATCAACGGAAATATCCACCTCGGCACGGTCTGCATCGGTGGGCGCCGCGCCGGTGTCCTCAATCCGCAGGGTCAGCGTCACCGGCTCCCCCAGAATGGCAAAGGCAGGCGCATTCTTGATGCTCAACCGCCGATCCCAATCGCCTTCGCGCCCGGATTGCAGCACATGAAACGGCGCAGGCAGGTCCGGCGCACGTTCCATGTCATGCACCTGCCCATCAGTGAGCGCGACAATGCCCGCAATCCGCCCGCGCGGCTCCTGCGCCAAAGCCTCCGACAACGCCGCCATCATCTCCGTGCCGCCATCACCATCCGCATCGCCCACGTCAATCCGGCGCACTTCGGTGTTGTCCCGCGCCGCCAGCCGCGCCTCCAAAGCCGCCGCCGCGTCTTCGGTCTGCGCCTCGCGATCACTCAGCCGCTGACTGGCAGAGCCATCCACCAGCATCAACACAATGTCACTCAATGGCGCGCGGTTTTCGGTCTGCAACACCGGCCCCGCCAAAGCCGCCAAGATCACCAGACCCGCCGCCCCACGCCAGGCCCACCCGGCCAGGCCACGCCACAGCGCCACCGAAATCGCCACTGTGCTCAGCACCGCCAAAACCGCCAACAGCCATAGCGGCACAATCGGATCAAACACCACGCCCGTCATTGGCCCAACCGATCCAGCAACGCAGGCACATGCACCTGATCGCTCTTATAATTTCCGGTCAGCACATGCATGATCAGGTTCACCCCAAACCGGTAGGCAAGCTCACGCTGCCGCTCTCCGGCCCGTCCGCGCCCCACCGGGAACAGCGTGTTGCCGCGTGTGTCCACGGCCCAGGCCGCGCCCCAATCATTGCCGCCAATCACCACCGGCGTGACCCCGTCATTCAGATTGCGAAACGGCATGCCTTCGATCTTTTCCGCATCCGCAGGTGCCGCCTCCACCCAGACATCCCGGCTCATGTAGCGTCCCGGAAAATCCTGCAGCAGGTAAAACGTCCGCGTCAGAACATGGTCCTCCGGCAGCGGATCCAGTGGCGGAATGTCCAGACCAGCCGCAAGCCTCTGCAACTTCCGACCCGTCGGGCTGCTCGCCCCAAATCGCGCCACATCGCTGTCACGGGTGTCAAACAGGATCATCCCCCCGCTGCGCAGATAGGCATTGAGCTTGCCATAGGCTTCCTGCGACGGGGTGGGCTGATCCGGCGTGATCGGCCAATAAAGGAACGGATAAAACGCCAACTCGTCCGTCTCCAGATCAACAGTCACCGGGTCCGCAGGCTCCACCGATGTACGGAAGTAAAGCACATTGCTTAACCCGCGCAGCCCCGCCAGCGCAATGTCATCCACCTCGCGATTACCTGTGCGCACATGGCCCAGCACCACTTCCTGCGCATGGCTTGCCGTCACTGAGGCCTCCTGCGCAAACCCGTCTGTGGCCGGCAACATCAACGCCAAGGCCACAGCAGCCACCCGCGCGCCCCAAAGCCGCCCAGACACAAACAAGGACGCCAGCACATCCAGCGCCAAAATCACCAAAGCCGCTGCGAGGAAATAGCCAGACAAATCGGTCGTCACCGCCCCGCGCAGCCCTTCCACCGGCACTGTCACCGGCCAGGTGGCGGACGCCAACTCCGTGTCAGGTGCCAACACATGCAGCGCCAACACCTTCTCGCCATCACGGTACAATCCAGGCCGCAGCACCGGCCCGACCCGCCCTTCGGCCAAGGCTTCTCCGGCCACACCGGGTAAGGTCTGCGCATCTTCCAACCGGCCATATCCATCGAGCACCTTCAGCGGTTGCCAAGTGGTCCCTGCCAAGCGCGCCTCAGCCTCTTCGCCCACCGCGCTCAGAACCGCCAGACGGTCCAGCATCTGCACAAACAGGCCCGACAAGGGCAACCCAGACCACTCCGCATTGGCGGTCACATGCACAAGCACCACCTGCCCCTGCCCCACAGCCTTGCGCGTCACCAGCGGCGTGCCATCGCTCAGGCTGGCAATCACCCGCTCCGCCAAGGTTGGGTCCGGCTGCGCCATCACCTGCGCCGTCACCGTCACCTCATCGGGCACCGGCAGGCCATAAAATGGGCTTTCCACATCAAACGGCGCCAACGACTTGGGCTCCCCCCAGCTCATCGCGCCACCGACGCTCCGCCCACCTGCGCGCAAGCGCACCGGCAGCAGCGGGTCTTCTTCGCTGCGGCTGATCTCACTCGCCGCCAGACGTGGCCCGGCAAAGCGCAGAAGCAAGCCCCCCTGTTCCAGCCACTCAATCATCGCCGCGGTTTCGCCCTCAGACAAAACCGCCACGTCGGCCAAAACAATCACATCGGGATTGGCCGGAAGGATATCCGTCAATGCGCCCTCAATCACATCCGCCGTCGGCACCAACGCCTGCCGCAGGTAATGCAACGGCGACAACAACTGCAGCCCTTCGCGGTCTTCCCGCCCGGCAATCAGCGCCACCTCGCGCCGCCGCAGGCTATCATCGCTCAGCGCCACAGCCCCCGCCGAACGCACACCCGCAATCTCAAACCGCGTCAGCCGCGCGCGCAGCTCGCTTGGCAGGACAAGCGCGTTCTCACTTGCCTGCGCGCCCTCCTCAAACACCAGCGGCAGGCTCGCCAAAACCTGTTCCGTGCCGCCCGGATCGGTGCCAATCGCCAGCGCTGTGACCTCCTGCGCAATCGCGACCTCGCTGCGCTGCGCTGTCATCACCAGTTTGCCGTCCTCATAGCTGGGCGGCATCAACGCCATCGCGCCGCGCCCGGTCTGCACCACTCGCACAGCGCCCTTGTCCTGCAGCGCGGCCAGCAAATCCTCGCGACCCTCTCGGGCCACACCGTCTGAAAGCCACACCGTGTCAAACCCGTCCGCAGCCGCCAACGCCTCGGCAAACGCAGCCATCGCAGCGGCATCCGCCGCCCAGGGCATCGGCACCACGCCTGCCATACGCGACTTCCACGCGTCCGCCTGTAAGAACAACAGCGGCTCCGGCGCGCTCAACCGCTGCACCGCCGCCTCGCGCCCATCCCGCGCTGCCTCATCCAGCAGCGCCGTGACCATGTCCCGCCGTGCATCCCAATCCGGCGCCGACGCCCAGCTGCCATCCATCAGGATCAAAAGCGGCCCGCTGCCCGCCTCACGTGTCTGCGGGTTCAGCACCGGCCCCGCCAGCCCAACGATCACCGCCGCCACCGCCAACATGCGCAGCAGCAACAGCCACCACGGCGTGCGGTCCGTGACCGTGTCCTCGTCGCTCAGCCCAAGCAGCAGCACCACGCCGGGAAACCGCCGCCGGATCGGCGCAGGCGGAATCGCACGCAAAATCAACCACAGCACCGGCAGCGCGATCAGCGCCACCAGCACCCAAGGCGCAGTAAATCCTATCGGCAAGCCAAAAATCATCCGCGCCGCTCCAATGCCCGATGCAACCACAACAGCGCCGCCTGCGCAGGCTGGCCCGTGCTGTGATGACCATAAAGCCACCCCGTTGCGCGGCACAGGTCCTTGAGCGCTGCCTGCCGTTCCGCCAGCCGCTCCAAATACCGCAGACGCAGATCATCCGCCTTCTTGGTGTCGTGGCTCAAACTGCCGCCCATGCTCTCAAAAATCGCCCGGCCCTTATAGGGAAAATCCTCTTCCGCCGGGTCTAGTACCTGCAAACACGCGCCCATGACCCCACGATCTGCCGCCTTGGTCAGCGCAGCTTGCACGGCCTCAAAATCGCCCATGAAATCCGAGACAAACACCGCCCGCGCATGGGGCAGCATCGCCCGCGCCTCCGGCGTGCCATAGTCCGGCGTCTCACAGCCCACATCGTCGCGTAAAAACATCTCCGCCAAGCGCAAAATCTGCGCTTCTCCTCGGCGGGGCGGCAAATCCGTGCCGGTCAACCCAACCCGCTCGCCACTGCGAATGAGCAGGATCGCCAAGGCCAAAGCCAACAGCCGCGCCCGATCCGCCTTCTGTGGCGTTTCCTTGTCGCTGGCAAACAACATTGACGGGGCTGTATCGACCCACATCATCACCGACTGTGCCACCTGCCATTCGCGCTGCCGCACAAACTGTGCATCCGATTTGGCGGACCTCCGCCAGTCGATCATGCGCAGACTGTCCCCCGGCTGCACCGGCCGGTACTGCCAGAAATCATCGCCCATGCCCGCGCGCCGCCGCCCATGCTCGCCGAGCAACACCGTGCCCGCCAAATGCTCCGCATGTGCCAATAGGGGCGGTAGGCTAGCGGCCTCCGCCTCAGCCTGGCTGCGCAGATAGGGCGCTGCACTCACGCGGCGACTCCAACACTGTCAAACCGCGCCACTGTTTCGGCAATCAGCGCCGCAAGGCTCTCGCCCCGCGCCCGCGCCGCAAAGGTCAGTGCCATCCGATGGCTCAACACCGGACCTGCCATGTCAATCACGTCCTGCGCATTGGGCGCGAGCCGCCCATGCAGCAACGCCTGCGCCCGCACCGTCATCATCAGGGCCTGCGCCGCCCGTGGCCCCGGTCCCCAGGCTACGTTCTCCCGTACCGCCTCGGTCGCGGTCTCATCATCCGGGCGACACGCCCGCACCAGATCAAGGATCAACTCCATCACGCTTTCCCCAACCGGCATCCGCCGCAACAGCGTTTGCGCTGCGATCAGCTCCTCTGCGGTGAAGACCGCATGCGCCTCTTCCTCTTCCACACCGGTGGTGGCCAAAAGAATATCGCGCTCCGTGTCTCGATCCGGATATGGCACATCAATCTGCACCAAGAACCGGTCCAACTGCGCCTCGGGCAACGGATAGGTGCCTTCCTGTTCAATCGGGTTTTGCGTCGCCAACACATGGAACGGCGCGTCCAGCGGGCGATCCGCCCCGGCCACCGTCACCTGTTTCTCCTGCATCGCCTGCAAAAGGGCGGATTGCGTCCGCGGGCTGGCGCGGTTGATCTCATCGGCCATCAAAAGCTGACAAAAAATTGGCCCCGGCACGAATCGGAACTCCCGCGTGCCGCCTTTGCCTTTCTCCAGAACCTCAGAGCCGAGAATGTCGGCTGGCATCAAATCCGGCGTAAACTGCACCCGATTTCCGTTGAGCCCCATCACAGTCGACAGCGTGTCCACAAGCCGCGTTTTGCCCAAGCCCGGCAGGCCGATCAGCAGCGCATGTCCCCCACAGAGCAAGGCCGAAAGCGTCAGATCGACAACCTGTTCCTGTCCGATAAAGCGCTTGGTGATCGCCGCCTTGGCCTCCGCCAATTTGCCGCCCAGCTCTTCAATCTCTGCGACAAGGTTGTCCACATCCGCCATACTGTGTCTCCCGTAACTCTACCTGCTTACGTTGACAGTAACGCGCTCAGATGAAATGGCAAAAGCAATGAGGGAACAATTTCCTGTGAAAGTGAACGCAGACACCATCGCCGCCTCCGCCACTGCCGCCGTGAAAACGCGCGGCCCGGCCCCCGTGCACCTGTGGAACCCGCCCCATTGCGGCAATCTGGACATGCGCATCGCGCGAGACGGCACGTGGTTTTACGAAGGCAGCCCGATCAACCGCCCGGCCATGGTGAAGATGTTCTCCAACATCCTGCGCAAAGATGGCGACAATTACGTGCTGGTCACTCCGGTCGAAAAGGTCGGCATCACGGTCGAAGACGCGCCGTTTATCACCGAAGATTTCGAGGTGACCGGCGAAGGCGACACCCAGGTTCTGACCTTTGAAAACAACGTGGGTGACTTCGCCGCCGCAGGTCCGGACAATCCTATTCGCGTGGACATTGATCCGGAGACCGATGAACCCGCACCCTATGTGACCGTGCGCGCCAACCTCGAAGCCCGCATCACCCGTAAGGCGTTTTACCGCCTTGTGGAGCTTGGCACGCACCGGGACGTCAGCGGCCAAAGCATGTTCGGCGTGATGTCATCGGGCACGTTTTTCCCCTTCCTGCCGTCAGAGGCGCTGAACTAAGGCAAACTTCCGCCAAACCGTTCAAACTTGCGGAATTTCAGACTGTTCCGCGCGCGGCAAAGCTGGAATAACTCTCGCCAGAGGAGACCCCGATGCCCAAATTTGCCGCCAACCTGACCATGTTGTTTGCCGAATTTCCGGAGCTGGACCGCTATGAAGCCGCCGCAGAGGCAGGCTTTGAAGCGGTGGAAGTCCTCTTTCCCTATGAGACCCCCGCGCCAGAAACGCAGCGCGCCTTGGTCCGGAATGGCCTGTCTCTGGAACTGATCAACTGCCCGCCGCCCAACTACACCGGCGGCGACCGCGGCTTTGCCGCTGTTCCCGGCTTGCAAGACCGCTTTCAGCGCGATTTCCGCCGCACGCTGCGCTACGCCGACATGCTGCGTGCCCGCATCGTGCACATCATGGCAGGTGCCGCGTCAGGTGATGAGGCCCGCGCGACCTTTGTAGAAAACCTGAAATGGGCCTGCGCCTTTGCCCCGAAACAGCAGCTCACCATCGAGCCGATCAACGACATCGATATGCCGGGGTACTTCCTGAACAACTTCGATCTGGCGGCGGAGATTTTGGACGAGGTCAACGCCCCCAATCTGGCGCTACAGTTTGACACCTATCATGCCCATAAAATCCACGGTGATGTGCTGGAGTGCTGGAACAAACACAAATCCCGCGTGCGCCACATCCAGATCGGTGGTCTGCCAGACCGCAACGAGCCGGTGAAGTCGAAACACTTCGACTACCCCGCGTTCTTCGAGATGCTAGATAAAACCGGCTACTCTGGCGCCGTCAGCGCCGAATACAATCCTACAAAACGCACCGAACAAGGCTTGGGCTGGCTGAGCTGAGCCCGAATTGGCGCGAGGCGAAAGCCTCGAGCCGCGCCCGACCCTCCCCACGGGAGGGCGCTTTCAGCACCCACCCAGGGTCAGGCGCGTCTCAGCGTCACGTTCAGGCTCAGTGTGCCTCGGCCCAGTTCGCCCCGCGCCCCGCATCCACAATCAGCGGCACGTCCAGCTTGATGGCCGGTTCCGTGGCGCGTTGCATCACATCGCGGGCGACCTCAATGGTCTCGTCCACCGCCGCGTCCTCGACCTCAAAGATCAATTCATCGTGCACCTGCAACAGCATCTTGGCCGGCAGGTCTTTGATGGCGTCGGGCATGCGGATCATCGCGCGGCGAATGATGTCAGCAGCCGTGCCCTGAATTGGCGCGTTGATCGCCGCACGATAGGCAAAGCTCGCCCGCGGCCCCTTGGCGTTGATCTTCGGCGTGTGGATTTTGCGGCCAAACAGCGTCTGCACATAGCCATGCTCTTTGGCAAACTCCTTGGTCTGATCCATGTAGGACCGAATGCCCGGGAAACGCTCAAAGTAGCGGTTGATAAAGTCCTGCGCCTCACCACGCGGAATGCGCAGATTGCGCGCCAGACCAAAGCCGGAAATGCCGTAGATCACACCAAAGTTGATCGCCTTAGCCCGACTGCGGACCTCAGAGGTCATCTCCTCCATCGGCACATCAAACACCTCTGATGCGGTCATCGCGTGGATGTCCTGCCCATCCCGGAACGCCGCCTTCAGGGCATCAATCTCCGCAATATGCGCCAGAATGCGCAGCTCCACCTGCGAATAGTCGAGCGAGATCAGCGTTTTGCCTTCTTCGGCCACAAAGGCCTCGCGAATGCGGCGGCCTTCTTCGGAGCGCACCGGAATGTTCTGCAGGTTTGGATCGGTGGAGGCCAGACGCCCGGTGTTGGCCCCGGTCTGCACGTACGAGGTGTGCACCCGCCCGGTGTCGGCATTGATATGGGTCTGCAGCGCGTCGGTGTAGGTCGACTTCAGCTTGCTCAACTGCCGCCAGTCCAGCACCAAACCCGGCAGGGCGTGTTCCGTGGCCAAATCCTCAAGCACATCGACACCCGTGGCATAGGCCCCGGTCTTGCCCTTTTTGCCGCCGGGCAGCTCCAGCTTGTCAAACAGGATTTCGCCCAGCTGCTTGGGAGAGCCCACGTTAAACGTGCCCCCGGCCAGTTCGTGAATCTCCGCCTCCAGCGCCGCCATCTTCTGGGCAAAGGCATTGGACATCCGGCTCAGCGTGTCGCGATCCACTTTGACCCCATGCCGTTCCATCTGCGCCAGCACCGGCACCAATGGGCGCTCCAGCGTTTCATAGACCGTGGTCACCTGCCGCCGATGCAGCTTTGGCTTGAACAGTTGCCACAGGCGCAGGGTGATATCCGCATCTTCTGCCGCATAGGGCAGCGCGTCTTCAATCGGCACCTTGTCAAAGGTGATCATGCTTTTGCCGCTGCCAATCAGCGACTTGATCGGCACAGGTTGGTGGCTCAGGTACCGCTCAGACAGCGCATCCATGCCGTGATTGTGCTCGCCGGCGTGCAGCGCATAGGACAGCAACATGGTGTCATCAATCGGCGCCACGGTGATGTTGTAGTTGGCAAACACCTTGCAGTCATATTTGGCATTCTGGAAAATCTTCAGCACAGCCGGATCTTCCAACACTGGCTTCAGCGCGTCCAAAACCTCGTTGAGTGGCATCTGCCCCTCTTGCAGCTCATCGCCCCCAAACAGGTCGTCGCTCGCACCTTTCTTGTGCCCCACTGGGATGTAACAGGCCGCGCCCGGCTCCACGCTCAAGCAAATCCCCGCCAGTTCCGCGACCATTTCATTGAGCGAGTTGGTCTCCGTGTCCACCGCCACATAGCCGCGTTTCACAATCGCGGCGATCCAGCGGTCAAGCGCCGCCCGGTCTTTGACCCATTCGTATTTGGACGCGTCAAACGGCACCTCATCCTGCGCAGGCGCCTCATCTGCGGCGCTCGTAACCGGCTCCGGAATGGTCGGCGCCTCGACGCCCAGCTTGTCCGCCGCCCGTTTGATCTGCGTGCGGAACTCCATTTCTGCGAGGAACCCCAACAGCGCCTCCGGTTCCGGGTCACGCACCTCCAGATCGTCCAGCGTGAAGTCCAGCTCCATGTCGCAATCCAACTGCACCAGCCGCTTGGACAGCTCAATCTGCTCACGTTTCTCAATCAGCGTCTGTCGGCGTTTGGGCTGTTTGATTTCTTCCGCCCGGTCCAGCAGGCTTTCCAAATCGCCATATTCGTTAATCAACAACGCCGCAGTCTTGATGCCAATGCCCGGTGCGCCCGGCACGTTGTCCACGCTATCGCCCGCCAACGCCTGTACGTCCACCACGCGTTCCGGCCCAACGCCAAACTTCTCATGTACACCGTCACGATCAATGCGCTTGTTCTTCATCGCATCGAGCATTTCCACGCCATCACCCACCAGCTGCATCAGGTCCTTGTCCGAGCTGATGATGGTACAGCGCCCACCGGCATCACGCGCCTGACAGGCCAACGTGGCAATGATGTCATCCGCCTCAAAGCCTTCGATCTCTTTGCAGGCAATGTTGAACGCCTTCGTGGCCTCCCGCGTCAGCGGAAACTGCGGCACCAGATCTTCCGGCGCAGGCGGGCGGTTCGCCTTGTATTGATCATACATCTCGTTGCGAAACGATTTGCCGGAGTAGTCAAAGATCACCGCCACATGGGTCGGCGCATCCGGGCCCGCGTGATCCTCAATGTAGCGCTGCAGCATGTTACAGAAGCCAGCGACGGCCCCAACAGGCAACCCGTCCGACTTCCGCGTCAGCGGCGGCAGCGCGTGATAAGCCCGAAAGATAAAGGCCGACCCATCGATCAGATGCAGGTGACATCCTTTGCCAAAACTCATGGCGCGCTCCCGTTTTGTTCCGCTTTGGCCCGTTGTGCCACGCGCGCCCCGACACCGCCACCCGGAAAGTGCGCAAGACACAGACACAGGGGGCCGGATGTGCGCAGACTAAGAATCCTCAATCCCCAAAAAATCTTGGTTTTTGGGACAAACTGCTTTCCGATCCGCACCGCTTGACAGTAAGGAAAGGCACAGGCGTCAAAACGCAAATACAGATATTTTGGCCAATCGACGTGTGTATGTGCGCATTTGGCCTGCTTTGAGGCAAAAAGGTACTACATCATGCGGACTGTTCTGATCACGGGAACCGGCGGCTTCATTGGCTTCCACCTCGCCCAGCTCCTTTTGAAAGAGGGCTTCCGCGTTGTCGGCTATGACGCGATGACAGACTATTATGACGTAAGCCTCAAACGGCGGCGTCACCAGATGCTTCTGCAAGACCCGAACTTCTCCTGCACTGAAGCCTACCTAGAAGAAATGGACACGCTGCACTCTGTCTTTGAACAGGCGAAACCAGATGTCGTGGTCCACTTGGCTGGCCAAGCAGGCGTACGCTACAGCCTCGAAAACCCGCGCTCCTACATCGAATCCAATATCGTCGGCACCTTCAACGTGATGGAATGCGCGCGCGAATTTGGCGTGGAGCACCTGATGATGGCCTCAACATCATCTGTGTATGGTGCCAACGAAGACATGCCTTTTGCCGAAGTCGACAAAGTGGACACCCCTTTGACGCTTTATGCGGCCACCAAGAAAGCCAATGAAAACATGGGGCATTCCTATGCCCACCTGTGGAAAATCCCCACTACCATGTTCCGGTTTTTCACCGTCTACGGCCCGTGGGGCCGTCCCGACTTGGCCCTCTTCAAGTTTGTAAAGGCCGGCCTCGCGGGGGACGCAATCGACGTTTACAACCATGGCAATATGGCGCGGGACTTCACCTACGTGACTGACCTGGTGAGGGGCATTCGCCTGCTGATCGACACCCCGCCCGTGGAACCCGAAAGGCGTGACGACATCCTGCCGGATGACAGCCTATCCCCTGTCGCCCCTTTCCGCGTTGTGAACATTGGCAACAACGACAAAGTGCAGCTGATGGATTTCATCACCGAGATCGAAAAATGCCTCGGTATGGAAATCAAAAAGAACTTCATGGAGATGCAGAAGGGCGACGTGCCTGCAACCTGGGCCAACGCCGATCTGTTGCAACGTCTGACAGGCTACACGCCGCAAACCCCGGTGTCCGAAGGCGTCAAACACTTCGTTGACTGGTACCGCGACTACTACGGCGTCTAAAAAACCTCCCTTACCCCAAAACCGTTGGGGCAAGGGGGCCACGTCTTTGAACCGGACGCGCCCCCCCAGCACTCTTGCCTTCATCGCATCAGCCTGATCTATGGAAACCCGAATATGAGGGGAGCCAAGATGACTCATCTTTGGGTACGGGCCGAGCAGCGGCCAAATGAAGAGCGGGTGGGTCTGACACCCGAAGGCGCCAAGGCGCTGATGGACAAAGGCATCCGCGTCACGGTCGAAGAAAGCTCTGTGCGCGCCATTCCAATTGACGGCTATAAGGCCGCTGGCTGTGACATTGCTGCCGAAAACAGCTGGCCGGATGCCCCACGCGACGCCATCATCTTTGGCCTCAAAGAACTGCCCGAAGACGGCACGCCCTTGCCACACCGCCACATCATGTTTGGTCACGCCTTCAAGGGCCAGCACTCCGGCGTTGCACTGCTGAAACGCTTCAAAGCGGGCGGTGGCACGCTGTATGATCTTGAATATCTGGTGGACGAAACCGGCCGCCGCGTCGCCGCCTTTGGCTATTGGGCTGGCTACGCAGGGTCGGCTGTGACCCTCAAATCTTGGGCCGCCCAACAACGCGGGGAACTCTGCGGTCCCGTTGGCGTCTACGCGGGCAAAGACGCCTTGCTCGCCGACCTTGGCGCAGAACTCGACGCGCTGTCCGCAGATCGCCCCTCCGCCATCGTGATTGGCGCGCTGGGGCGCGTGGGCACCGGTGCTGCCGACCTGCTCGAGGCCATGGGCTGCACCGTGACCAAATGGGACATGGCGGAAACCGCCTCCGGTGGCCCGTTCCCGGAAATTTTGGACCATGACCTGTTCCTGAACTGCATCTTCGCCCGCCCCGGCACACCGGTGTTTGTCCCGCAGGAGGCGCTCACAGCCGACCGCAAACTCACCGCCATTGGCGACGTGGCCTGTGATCCGGACAGCGACTACAACCCGGTGCCGGTCTATGACCGCGCCACCACCTGGGAGGCCCCCGCCCTGCGCGTGGCCGACGCTCCCGTGCTCGACGTCATGGCGATCGACAACCTGCCATCCATGCTGCCGGTGGAAAGTTCCGAAGATTACGCCGCGCAGCTGCTTAACACTTTGATGAAACTCGATGACCTCAGCGACGGTGTCTGGACCCGCGCCGAGGCCGATTTCATCACCCACTCCAAAAACCTTTGACCAAAGACCTCTGAGGGGAGAGACAACATGACAATCCACTGGTGTGGCACCGGCCTCTCGGCCATTCCCGGCCTGCGTCGCCTGATCGAAGGCGGCCGCGCGGTCACCGTCTGGAACCGAACCGTTGAGAAGGCGCAGGAAGCCGTGGGCGATCTGACCCAAGACATCCGCGCGTTTGACATAGAGGCGCTCGGCGCCGAGCTGGCCAAAGGCGACGTGGTTGTCTCCATGCTGCCGGGCGACTGGCACGTGCCGCTGGCCGAGCTCTGCATCTCCAAAGGCGCGAATTTCGTCAGCTCGTCCTACATCGCGCCGGAAATGAAAGCGCTCAACGCCAAGGCCAAAGAGGCCGGCATCGCCTGCGTCAACGAAGTGGGCCTGGATCCCGGCATCGACCACCTGATGGCCCACGCGCTGGTCGCCGACTACCGCGCCTCAGACGCCTATGACGCCGACAACACCCTGAGCTTCATCAGCTACTGCGGCGGCGTGCCCAAACATGCCAACCCGTTCCGCTACAAGTTCAGCTGGTCCCCGCTGGGCGTGCTCAAAGCTCTTCGCTCCCCGTCCCGCTCGATCCGCGACGGCAAACCTCTGGACGTGAACCGCCCGTGGGACGCGATCAGCAGCTATGAGGCCCCGCTGGCAGAGGCCGAAACCTTCGAGGTCTACCCAAACCGCGACAGCATTCCTTTCATGGAAGACTACAAATTTGACCCGGACTGGAAGGTCGACACCTTTGTGCGCGGCACCCTGCGCCTCAATGGCTGGGCCGACGCATGGTCTGAGGTCTTCCGCGAAATCGAAACCCTGACCGGCCCCGAAGGCGACGCACGTCTGAAGGAAATGTCCGATCAGTTCTGGGATGAAAACTCCTATGACGAAGGTGAACCAGACCGCGTGGTCCTTTGTGTGGGTCTAAAAGCCGAGAAAGACGGCACTGAGGTCTACCACAAAACCTACGCTATGGACGCCTGGGGGGACGAACGCGGCACCGCAATGGCACGCCTCGTGTCGATCCCTGTGTCCCTCGCGATTGAGGCTGTGCTGGACGGTAAAATAGCCCCCGGCGTACACGCGGCGCCCTCTGAAGAAGCGCTCTTCTCCGAGTGGCTCACCCACATCGGCACACTGGCGCAACACATGCAGATCGTCGATCACACCGCGTAAAACAGAAAGGGCCTGAGACACACTCTCAGGCCCTTTTCTTTTCCGGCTCACACCGCCTGCGCGCCAATCTTGGCCGCCTTGGCCAGCCATTTCTCAACCGCGCCCGCCTTGGGATGGCTGGTGCCGTTGAATTGCGTCACCTTCACCGGTTTGATGCCGACAAACTCCAGAATTTGCTTCTGAATCTGCACGATCAGCGCGTTACGATAGAACAGGCGGAACAGGAAGCCCGGCGTATCTGACAGCACCAGCACGTGGCCGGTCTTGTCGGTCAGCAAGGGCGCAGGAAGGCCCAACTTGGTGGTGTTGCGCGTGTCAAAGGCACGGCCAGGCAACAGGGCACGGTCAAACAACCCTTTGAGCTTTGCCGGCAATCCGCCCCACCACATCGGTGTTGCGACCACCACATGCTCTGCCCATTCCAGATCCTGCAACACCTGCTCCAGCTCCGGCTCCAGCGGCTTCTGGTTCACATAGCCCCCAAAGCCATAATCCGGATCAAACTGCAGATCATGCAGATTGGTCATGCGCACCTGATGCCCGGCCTTGCGCGCCGCGTTGGCATAGCTGTCGGCCAAACTCCCTGTCAGCGACTCCGCCGCTGGATGTCCGTTCAAGATAAAAATCCGTTTTTGTGTCATTGCGAATCTCCAAATACTGACCACGGTCAATTTCATCGCACACAAAAATGACCGCGGTCAATTAAAAATTTGACCGCGGTCACAATTCATGCCAAAACAGGCCATGGCCAAAGCAGTTCAACAACGCACTCTAAAAACCCGCGCCAAGCTTTTGGACGCGGCCCAAGCCGTGATTTCCGAAAGCGGCTATGAAGCCATGCGGGTAGAAGAGGTGGTGCTGCGCGCCGGCGTCGCCAAAGGCACGTTTTTCTCTCATTTCAAAGACAAAGACGCGCTGATGGACCAACTCATTGGCGCGGAAATCGACCGTCATCTGGATGGCATCGAAGCGCTGGACGCGCCCACATCCATCGCGGAGATGGTCGAGGCGATGCTGCCGATGATCACCTTTATGACCTGCGAGCGTTATGTCTTTGATCTGATTCTGCGCCACTCCGGCGCTGCGGCCAACGCGGACATCGGCCCCATCGCTATGACCTTTGGCCGACACGCCGAGGTGGTGACCAAATGGCTCTGGGAAAAGCCGTTCCGCAAAGACATCTCCGCCGAATTGCAGGCCGAAGGGGTGCAAGCCTTTATGGTACAGGCGATTTCCCTGATGTTTTGCGCCTTGCACAACTCTGTGACCCCACGCGAACGGTTGGAGACCTACCTGTCCGCGTGGTTGATGCCGACGGCCTGATGTCAGGCCGCCACCTTTACAAGGTCGCGAAACACCGGACGCCCGTCCACCATTTTGCGCCAGGTCTGTGCTTCATGCGCTCTCATCGTGGGCAAAGCCGTCTGCGCAAAGCGTGGTTTCAACCAGGGTTTGGCCTCCAAAAGCTGATCCAACTCGGCCCGCGCCTCTTCGCCTAGGCTCTCCAACGCCTGATCTCCCAAAAACAGGCTTTCCGCTTCGGCGCCATTGGCCTTCACCACGTGATGGCGATCAAACATCAGATGCACATAGTCCACGCCGTCGCGCCATTCCCGTCCCGGAATACCCGGCTGTGGCGCAAGATGTTTGGCATGGGCAAAGGCCGCCTCAGACGCGGTCAACATTTCGACCTGCCAGCCACGCAGCGCAATCCGGTGCTGTTGCGACACCCACAAATCCTGCTCAGGCACGCCAGGCGCCAGACTGTCGGCATCAATACACACCGGACGCAGCGCTGCGTTCTGCAACATGTCCGCATAGGTAAAGTGGCTTTTTGCGACCCAAAATACCTTCGCACGTTTGCCTTTCGCAACGCTGACAAAATCCCCCGGCCGCAGGCTTTCCACCGCACGCGGACCATCCGGTGTGGCAATCATGGTGCCAGGTAGGAAACAGACTGGCAGGTCATCCGGATGCCGATCCGGGTGTTTGACCACAAACTCCTCATCCTCAAACTCATTCATGTCCTCTTCGCTTGGGTTCATTTCTGGGAAGAAAAACATACGACTCTCTTCCCCCGGTTCAGGGTAATCCTGAATCGAGATTACAGCGATCTCTTGGCCCCAGAACTGCTCGGGAATGTCCTCGTCATGCGGAACCGTTCCTGTCAGCTCAAAAACGAAATCATGCGCTTCACCATCAATCAGCACCTGCGTATCCGGGTCCGGTTGATTATTGTTGTCTTCAAGCACAAGATCGCCATCCTCGCCTTTGGGCACAAAGGTGATCTCTTGCGCCGGATCATCAGTCGGCTCAAACTGTTTTTGATTGCCGTGATTGTCGTCAAAACGACCCCAGAAACTGGACATGGGCGACCTCCTTCTTCCGAACAAACCTCCCAACGCCGCCCCTTGGGTTGACAGGCTCAGACACAAGACAAGAGGGCACCGCCCGCCAAATGCAGGGTGCGGATGTTTCTTTGAAAAACAGGCGCGAAGTCAGTGGGTTAGGCTGCGATCAGACGCATCAACCTTCCCTCTTAACGCGCAGATAAGAAGCGGTTTCCAAAACGTAAAGACCCGCGCCAGAGCTTGGCACGGATCCCAAAATGGTTGGCAGATTATCGCAAGTCTTGCCACGCAAATGACGCGACTTTCCGGCCGCTAGCCTTTGCGCACCAGGTCATCTTCCTCTTCAGACAGGGAAATGCCCAGCGCTTCCATGCCATTTTCCAGATGATCAGACAGATGTGGCGAGCCCAGCACGTAGTCGGCAGTTGGCACGGTGTTTTCAGTTTTGGCGGTCATGATCGCTTCAGCCAGATCATCGGCCATAAAGCTGTCCCGTCCGATCCACATCACCGCAACAAGGCTGGCTTGTTCGTCTTCATTCAGCCGGTCAATAAACGCGCGCAACTCGCCTTCAGCCCGGTCCAACTCCCGGGACATAAGCACAACCTGCGCCACCTTCCATGCAGAAATCTCAAGCATTTTTCGCGTCTCCCATCTGGTTTCGCCCAGTGTTGCAACCAGCATGCCTCACGTCTTTGACATGGCGCAAACTGTTTCTGGTGGCCGGGGCGCTGCCCCGGACCCCGGGATATTTGACGAATGAGAAGAGACTTAAGGATCCGGCTTAGTCAAAGGCACCACTTTGTCGTCGTCCGTCTGCGCCAGCTCTTCGAAATCAAAGTTGTCGAGCCGCCGCGCCCGCCGTCCGGCTTTGTCGGCGCTGATCTTGATCTCGCTGATGTCTTTGGCCGCCTGGCCAAAATGGCGATCCAGGTTCTCCACCCGCGTGCCCAAACGCTCCACATCCGCATAGAGCAAACCCAACTCCTTGCGGATCGCGCCCGCCTGCTCGCGCATCCGCGCGTCTTTCAGGATCGCCCGCATGGTGTTGAGCGTCGCCATGCAAGTGGTCGGCGAGACAATCCACACCCGCGCCGCAAAGCCTTCGCGCACCAGTTCAGGGAAGTTGGCGTGCAGCTCCGCATAGACCGCTTCGCTTGGCAGGAACATCAACGCCCCGTCGGCGGTTTCTCCCTCGATGATATATTTCTCCGAGATGTCCTTGATGTGTTTCTTCACCGAGGTGCGCAGCATCCGCGCCGCCTCATTCAGCTGCCCCTGCGTTTCGGCATTGCGCAAGAGCTCATAGGCCTCCAACGGGAACTTGCTGTCGATCACAATTGGCCCCGGCGGGTTGGGCAGATGGATCAGACAGTCCGCCCGCTTACCGTTAGACAGTGTGTGTTGCAGCGCGTAGCTGTCACTTGGCAACGCCTTGCTGACAATGTCCGTCAGTTGGATTTCTCCAAAGGCCCCACGGGTTTGTTTGTTGCTCAGAATGTCCTGCAGGCTCAGCACATCGCCGCTCAGTCGCGTGATGTTTTCCTGCGCTTTGTCGATGGTTTGCAGACGTTCCTGCAACTGCGTCAGTGACGTCGCGGTTTGCTTGGCATTGCCACTCAAAGACGCGTTCAGCTTCTCCTGCATCTCATTTAACGCCTGCCCCGTCCGCATCTGCATATTGGCCAGGTTCTCCTGCATCTGCAGCTGCTGTGCGGCCATCGTATCCGCCATCTTCTGCTGCATGCTGGCGAGGTTTTCTCCGGTGCTGCGCTGCACCTTGGCAAGGTTCTCGTGCATATTGACCTGCACCTCCCCCAACCGCTGCTCCATCAGCGTGGCAATCTGCCCCTGAGACTGCGCCTGCGCCTGCAAGTTCCCATCCAGATGCGCCTGCCCGGTGGCCAGTTGATCCACCCGCTGCACCATCTGCCCCATGTGCTGGGCAATCACCGCCTCGGTCCGCTCTGCACGTTTCTGCCCGGCCCCGCGCAGCAGCAAAAACAGCACCAGAACCGCCAGACCAATCCCCGCCGCCGCATACAGCGCCAGCGTCTCCATGTTGGCAATTGCCACGTCCATACCGTCCATCACGTCCGTCCAAACAGCCGCTCAATATCGGCCAGTTTCAATTCCACATAAGTCGGCCGCCCGTGGTTGCATTGCCCCGAATGTGGCGTCGCCTCCATCTCCCGCAGCAGCGCGTTCATCTCTTCGCCGCGCATCCGCCGTCCCGACCGGATCGAGCCGTGACAGGCCACCCGACTGAGGATCGCCTCAAGCTTGGCCTGCACCAACATGCTCTCGCCCGCGTCATCCAACTCATCAAGAATATCAAGCACCATAGCCCGCGCATTGACTTCACCTAGCAAAGCAGGGGTTTCGCGCACCGCCACCGCGCCGCCGCCAAAGGCCTCAATCGTCAGCCCCAGCTTCGAAAGGTCATCGGCCACGGTCATGATCCGCGCACAGTCGCCCTCCGAGAGCTCAACAATCTCTGGGATCAACAAAGCCTGCGCCGCGACGCCATTTTCGGCCATCTGACGTTTCAGCTTTTCGTAGACCAGCCGCTCATGCGCCGCGTGCTGATCAACAATCACCATGCCAGTTTCTGTCTGCGCCACGATGTAATTCTCATGCACCTGCGCCCGCGCAGCGCCCAGCGGCAACCCTTCGGCAGACACCTCCTGTGCCACCTCGGTCTCCACCGGCTCGACCCGAGCGGAGTAAGCCTCGGTCAGGTCCGCAAAGCCCGGCTCTTGCGTCAGTGGCGCCTGCGCCTGATAGGCCGCTGTGCGCGCACCGAGCGAAGGCCGATCCATCTGATAAACTCGCGCAGGTCCCGCAGGCGTGCTCGTCGTCGCCCCCAAAGCGCCCATATTGCCGAGAGGTTCAGGCTTAAACGCATCCAGAGTCGAATTCGCCACGGTCGTCGACGCGCGATGCCCCGCTTCGGCCAACGCATGGCGCAGGCTGGAGACAATCAGCCCCCGCGCCAATCCCGGATCGCGGAACCGCACTTCGGACTTGGCTGGATGCACGTTCACATCCACCAGATGCGGATCACAATCAATGAACAGCGCCGCCGCCGGATGGCGATCCCGGCTCAGATAGTCAAAATACGCCCCGCGCAGCGCGCCCACGAGCAATTTGTCCTTCACCGGACGCCCGTTCACAAACAGATACTGCGCCACCGAAGACCCGCGCGAATAAGTCGGCAACGCCGCATAGCCAATCAGCCGCAGCCCTTCCCGCTCCGCATCAATCTTCAACGCGTTGTCGGCAAACTCCTTGCCCAAGATCCGCGCCAGCCGGCCATGCAGCGCATCAAACAGATCACCGTTTTCAGCCTCCACGCGGAAGGTCACACGGCCGTCTCCGCCGCCGGTCACATCGCGTAGGGTGAAGCCCACAAACGGCTCCGCCATCGCCAGCCGCTTGACCACATCGGTGATCGCCTGCGCCTCTGCCCGATCAGACCGCATAAATTTCAACCGCGCGGGCGTGGCATAAAACAGATCACGCAGCTCCACGATCGTGCCGCCGGACAGTGCGGCCGGTTTCACCGCGCTCATCGCGCCGCCTTCCACGGAAATCTGCGCCGCAGGCGCTTTGCCAACCCGGCTGGTGATGCTCAAACGGCCCACCGCGCCCAGTGATGGCAAAGCCTCTCCACGAAACCCAAAAGTGTGGATGTCGAGCAGGTCTGTGCCATCAATCTTAGATGTCGCATGGCGGGACAATGCCAACGGGAGCTGTTCTTCTGTGATCCCGCAACCGTCATCGGTGATCCGGATCAACGTCTTGCCACCATCAGCATAGGCAATCTCGATCCGCCGACTGCCCGCATCAATGGCGTTTTCCACCAGTTCCTTCACCGCAGAAGCGGGACGTTCGACCACCTCACCGGCAGCAATTCGGTTTATCGCGGCGTCGTCCAGTTGCCGAATAACCGGCAAGGAAGGAGCGTTTTCGGAGCTTATATTGGGGTTATCCACAGGCATAAGACGAAATCTAGCATGTTCCCCTTTGATTCTACCACCAAGATTACACGCTTGGCTTAGGCAGTTTTTCCCGCCCTCAGGTCACGCGCCCACTGGACAGAGAATCCGCGCCCTGCAATATTTGATCAAATTTTTTGACCTGCGGGAATCACTGACTTGAGAACCCCGGCAGACAAGGGAGCACAGCCATGAAAGACGACAACTTCCTGACGGAAAACAACGCCCGCCATCTCTGGCATCCGATGGGCGCCCCAGCGGACAGCCACAGTACCCCGCCCAAGATCATCAAAGGCGCGGAAGGTGTGAACATCACCGACATCGACGGCCATTCCACCGTGGACGCCGTAGGCGGCTTATGGTGCGTCAACCTCGGCTACTCCAACGACGTGGTGAAAGAGGCCATCGCCAAACAGCTCTACGATCTGCCGTATTACTCCGCTTTCGCGGGCACCTCGAATCCGCCTGCTATTGAGGCCTCCTATGCGGTACGTGAATTCTTCGCTGAGGACGGCATGTCGCGTGTGTTCTTCACCTCCGGTGGCTCGGACTCGGTGGAAACCGCCCTGCGTCTCTCCCGCCAGTACCACCGTCTGCGCGGCGAGCCGACCCGCACCAAATTCATCAGCCTCAAGAAAGGCTACCACGGCACCCACTTTGGCGGCGCGTCGGTGAATGGCAACAACCGTTTCCGCATCAACTACGAACCGCTGCTGCCCGGCTGTTTCCACCTGCCGTCGCCCTACCCCTACCGCAACCCATTCAACGAAACCGATCCGGCCCAGTTGGCGCAAAACATCGCCGCCGCGTTTGAGGACGAGATTGCCTTCCAAGACCCCAAAACCATCGCCGCCTTCATCATGGAGCCGATCCAGGGAGCGGGTGGTGTGATCGTGCCGGACGCCAGCTTCATGAAGCTCATGCGCGAGATTTGTGATCGCCATGGCATCCTGATGATCTCTGACGAAGTCATCACCGGCTTTGGCCGCACCGGCGACTGGTCCGGTGCTCGGCACTGGGGTGTGCAGCCTGACATGATGACCACCGCCAAGGGCATCACCTCCGGCTATTTCCCGGTTGGTGCCTGCATGGTGGGCGACAAAGTCGCCGACGTGTTTGAAAACGACCAGAGCGGCGAGGCGAGCATCTTCCACGGCTACACCTACTCCGCCCATCCGGTAGGCTCCGCTGCCGTGATTGCCACTTTGGCAGAGACCACCCGTCTGGACCTGAAAGCCAACGCCGCCGCCCGTGGCACGCAGCTGTTTGAGGGCGTCAAAAAGCTGGCTCAGAAATACGACATCATCGGTGACGTACGTGGCGGCCACGGCCTGATGACAGGCATCGAGCTGGTCTCTGACGCCGCCGCCAAAACCCCGATGGACATGGCCACCATGAAGAAGATCCATGAGGCCACCTATCAGGCCGGCTCCATGGTGCGTCTGGGCGCACACAACATCCTGATGTCGCCACCGCTGACCATTTCCGAGGACGAGGTGAACACCATACTCTCCGCTTTGGACACCGGCTTCGCGGCCGCCTAAAACCTCTGCGGCTCGGGGCACATCGCTCCGGGCCGCACGCATGACAGGCCCGTTAACCTCACGTTGACGTCAATTTTTGCACTGTCGCAATACCGACGGGATACCGACGTAATACCGACGTAATACCGACGTCCCGATTTTTCGATTTGACTGCGTTAACCTTTGAGCCGCACCGTTATTTTTCCGACAAGTTTGCCTGTAAGGGTTTTCTTATTCCAATTTTGGAATATATAGAGCGCAACCGCGACTCTCATGAGGCCCCTATGCCACAGCAGCTCAAGCGTTACCTCCCCATCCTAGAATGGGCAAAAACATATGACCGTCAGATACTTGGCGCGGACCTCATGGCTGCCGTGATCGTGACAATCATGCTGATTCCGCAGTCACTGGCCTACGCCCTGCTTGCCGGTCTACCGCCCGAAGTGGGGCTTTATGCCTCCATCCTGCCTTTGGTCGCCTACGCGATCTTCGGCACCTCCCGCGTGCTCGCCGTCGGCCCCGTCGCCGTGGTCTCCCTGATGACCGCCGCCGCCCTCGGCAACCTCGCTTTACAAGGCACCACAGAGTACCTGCTCGCGGCGATCACACTGGCCTTCATGTCCGGGGTGATGCTCACTTTGATGGGCCTCTTACGCCTTGGATTCCTTGCCAACTTCCTATCCCATCCGGTGATCGCAGGCTTCATAACCGCCTCCGGAATCCTGATCGCAACCAGCCAGTTGAAGCACATCCTCGGCGTCTCTGCGCACGGCCACACTTTGCCCGAATTGCTAGGGTCGTTGGTGGCCCATTTGCCGGAAACCAACCTCTACACCGCAACTCTCGGCGCCACTGCCTTGGCCTTCCTCTTCTGGACACGCAAAGGTCTGAAACCGCTCCTGCTCAAACTCGGCGTCGGTCCTCGCCTCGCGGACGTCCTCACCAAAGCCGGTCCCGTCGCCGCCGTTGCCGCAACCACACTTTCCGTCTATGCCTTTGACCTTGCGGGAAAAGGTGTGGCAATTGTCGGCACGGTTCCAACCGGTCTCCCGCCACTTTCGGCCCCCAGCTTCTCCCCAGACTTGTGGTCCCAACTTTTCTTGGCCGCCCTCCTGATCTCCATCATCGGCTTTGTCGAAAGCGTTTCCGTCGCACAAACCCTTGCGGCCAAACGCCGCCAGCGCATCGACCCGGATCAGGAACTCATCGGCCTCGGCACCTCCAACATTGCCTCAGCGATTTCAGGTGGTTATCCGGTCACCGGTGGCTTCGCCCGCTCTGTTGTAAACTTCGACGCAGGCGCCCAAACCCCCGCCGCCGGTGCCTTCACCGCCATCGGCATCGCCGGTGCCGCTCTCTTCCTGACCCCGCTGTTGTTCTTCCTGCCCAAGGCCACCCTGGCCGCCACAATCATCGTCGCCGTGCTCAGCCTCGTGGATCTCTCCATCCTGCGCCACGCTTGGGGCTACTCCCGCGTTGATTTTGCCGCCGTCGCCACCACCATAGCCCTCACTTTGGGCCTTGGTGTCGAGGTTGGTGTCAGCGCCGGTGTGATCCTGTCCATCGCGCTGCATCTCTACAAAACCAGCCGTCCGCATGTGGCAGAGGTTGGCCTTGTGCCCGGAACACAGCACTTCCGTAACATCCTGCGGCATAAGGTAAAAACCGCACCGCACTTGGTCACGCTACGCATTGATGAGAGCCTGTATTTCGCCAACGCACGCTTCTTGGAGGACTACGTCTATGACCGTGTCGTCTGTGACCAGCCGATCACCGATGTGGTACTCATGGCCTCGGCTGTGAATGAAATCGACATGAGCGCGCTGGAAAGTCTGGAGGCGATCAACTCCCGCCTCAAAGAGCTCAACATCCGCCTGCACTTCTCAGAGGTCAAAGGCCCCGTTATGGACCGTCTCAACCGCAGCCATTTCCTGGATGATCTCAGCGGCGAGGTCTTCCTCGCGCAATATGACGCCTGGAGCCGCCTCGCCGGCGACAACACCCAACAAGCGGCCTAAACTACAGGCGCCCTGCTGCGATGGCGGTGGGGTGCAAAACACGCTGCCAAAGCAAGAATAAGTCCAGATACGGTCGCTATCATACCCGCCGCGCTCACCGCATTGTCAAAGCCCAGCCACAATGGCCCGTATCCGGCAAAGACATAGCCTAAGACCGCAGAAAGCACTGCAAAAACAACACTCCACGCCACTTGATGCTCCAACCGGTTGGTCATCAATCGCGCCGCCGCCGGTGGGCAAATGAACATCGCGATCACGATGATCGACCCCACCGCATCAAACGCCGCCACCGCCGCCAGAGCTGCCACCATCACAAGCGCCACGCCCAAACGATTGGTCGCAATACCCATGGCCTGCGCAAAGCTCTCATCAAACGTGGACAACACCAATGGTCGCCAAAATAACCACAAGAACGCACAAACACCGAGCAACGCGATCACAACCCGACCTAACTCCGACGGCAAACCGGCCAAAGCAACGGGATCAAGCAGACTTTTCCAACCAATCGCGTCGAGCCAGATCAGGCTCTCCAGATTACCATACAGCGCGTGCTCTACGTCCAGATGCACAGAGGACGTATCACTTTGCTCCAAAAGCAAAACACCAGCCGCAAACAATGTCGTAAAGGTTAGCCCCATCGCCGCGCCAGGCTCGATGTTGCCCAACCGTCGAATGGCTTCAATCATCACCACGGACACCAAAGCCGCCCCCGCCGCGCCCAGCATCATCGGGGCTGCCGCCACCACGCCGGTGATCAAAAACGCCACCACGATGCCCGGCAACACCACGTGGGAAATGGCATCCCCAATCAGCGCCTGCTTGCGCAACACCAGAAAATTGCCCGGCAAGGCACAGGCCACGGCCGCCAAAACACCAATCAACATCGGCGTCAGGGACAGTGGGACAAACTCTTCACCACTCATGATGCCACCCCCTGCGGTCCGCCAATGCGTTGATCTATCTCGGCAATCTGATCGCCGGTCAGCACGGTCTCAATATCACGCAACCCGTCATAAAGCGCTGCGGCACTCTCAAACGCCTGATCAGCCCGCACCAGTTCCCAGCGTTTTTCGTCCCGCAAAGCCTTCGCCGCCCGCGCCCGTCCAGCCTCGGTTGGCACGCCATCCGCTTGCGCCAGACCGGCTCGATTCAACAACCGCACCGTATACGCCTCATAGATCGGCTGCCCCTGCGCCAAAGCCAGTAATCCTTGACGCATATGCACCCGCCGCTGAAACCGCACATGCCGCAGATATGCCGCCAAAACTCCGCGATTGGGTGCCAGAAACAACGACGCAACGAACAAGCCAAAGCTCACCAGCACAATGATCGGGCCGGTTGGCATTGCAGGTGCCACTGCGGAAATCGCCGCGCCGGCCCAGGCGGCCAAACCGCCGCACAGCCCTGAAATCATGACCATATGATCTGTACGATCGGTCCAGAACCGCGCTGTAACAGGCGGAATGATCAACATAGCCACAATGAGGATCAGCCCCACAATCTTCAGGCCAATCACTGTCACCGCAAGAGCGAGCGCCATAATTGCCAGGTCCATCCGCCCAACATTAATGCCCCGCGCCGCCGCATACTCCGGATCAAACGCCAACAACGCCATCGGACGCCGAAGAATCAACACCGCCACCAGCGTGAGCGCGCCGCCTAAGGCAATCACCAAGGCATCATTGAACAACATGCCCGCTGTGGCCCCTAATAGGAAACTCTCCAAACCCGCAGCACGGCCCGCGCCCATGGTCTGAATGACGGTCAACAACACAATGCCAAAGCCAAAGAACACCGACAGAACCGCACCAATCGCTGCATCTTCGGACAAGCGCGTCCGCCCTGTGAGCCAGCTCACACAGAGCAACCCAATCCAGGAAGACACCGCCGCGCCTATCAGTAGCCCGGGCAACGCCCGCCCATCGCCGCCCAAAAGCACCATCAGCATAAAGGCGATGCCGACACCGGGCAGGGTTGCGTGGCTGATCGCATCACTAACCAACGCTCGTTTGCGTAGGTACAAAAACGTCCCGGTCACCCCCGCCGCGATGCCCAGCAAGGTCGCACCAATGGTCACCAGCGTGGCATTGTAGCCAAGCTGCAAAGTCAACGCATTCCAAAGCATGGGTTAGCCCGCCGTCAGCTCCAGTTGGTCGATCTGGCCTGTCGCCAAACGCCCGCCGTAAGTTTGGTTCAAGTTGTCTGACGTAAACGCGTCGTCCACCGTGCCTTCCGCCATCTTGCGTGTGTTGATCAAGAACACCCGGTCAAAGTAGCTGCGCACCGTGGTCAGGTCATGGTGAACCGCCACAACGGTTTTGCCCTCGGAACGCAGAGATTTGAGCACGTCAATGATGGCTTTTTCCGTGGCTGCGTCGACACCCGCAAAAGGTTCATCCAACAGATACAAATCCGCCTCTTGCGCCAGCGCCCGCGCAAGGAATACGCGTTGTTGCTGCCCACCTGAGAGCTGTCCAATCTGACGATCGGCAAAATCGGTCATACCCACCCGCTCCAAACACGCGCGTGCCTTTTCAATGTGATGCGGACGGATGCGGCGCAATAGGCCCAACTCGCGATAGAGTCCCATTAGAACCACATCAATCACGCGGGTCGGAAAATCCCAATCAACACTTGCGCGTTGCGGTACATATGCGATGCGATGGCGCGCGGCTTTCAAAGATTTGCCATAAACCAACGCTTGCCCGGCCAGCGGCTGGACAATGCCAAGCGCCGCCTTGAGCAAGGTGGATTTGCCTGCGCCGTTGGGGCCAATGATCGCTGTCATGGAGCCCTCGGCCACGGTCATATCCACCGAGAACACCACCGGTTTCTGCCCGTAAGACACTGTCATGCCCCGGATCGCCAGCGGGCTATCCGATGGGATTTCCGCCTTGGGCGCTGCGCCCATGTTCGCTGCCAATTCCAGGCTCATCGCTTAATCCTTACGATCCCGCCGCCAGGCGATCATTCATACCGCGTTCCGGCACATCCCCGCCCAGCGCGTCGCTGATCACGGTGATATTGTGGTCAATCATGCCCACATAGGTGCCCTCATAGGTGCCATCCGGCCCCATCGCATCCGAGAACAGCTCGCCACCAATTGCCACCTCATGGCCCTTCGCGGCCGCGCCTTCAACAAGCGCCCGCACGGTGCGATCCGACACGGAGCTCTCAACAAATACGGCTTTGATGTCACGTTCGATCAAAGTGTCCACCAAAGAGCTGATCCGATTGAGGCCCGCTTCACTTTCGGTGGAGATGCCCTGCACCCCCAAAACCGAGAAGCCATAAGCCGCGCCAAAGTAGCCAAAGGCATCATGCGCGGTCAGCAGAATGCGCGCCTCTTCCGGCACGGTGGTCAATGACTTTTCCGCATAGTCGCTCAGATCAGACAGCTCTGCGAGGAATGCCTCCGCGTTGGCGACAAACTGCACCTCGGCTTCCGGCATTTTCTCGATCAGCGCATCCCGCACGCGTTCTGCCACAAACACCCAAAGGCGCGGATCCATCCACACATGTGGGTCAAACTTGTCGGCATAATCATCATGCCCCCGCAGCAAATCGCGTGGCAGCGTGTCAGTCACCGCCACAACGGTGCCGCGCTTTTCCAGCTTGTGGAAGAAATCTTCCATCTGCGCTTCCAGATACAGCCCATGCCACAGCACCAAATCGGCTTTGGTCATGGCAACAATATCTGTGCGAGTCTGGCGGTAGGCATGCGGATCAACGCCCGCGCCCATAAGACCCTTAACCTCAACCGCATCGCCGCCAATGCGCCGCGCGGTGTCTGCAATCATGCCTGTGGTGGCCACAACCTGCAATTTCCCGCCCGCAAACGCAGGCGTGGCGCTGCTCAAACCGGCCGCCGCGGTTACCACAATAAAGTCTCGACGAGAGAATCGCATAGTTCACCTGTGCATTGCTTTCACTTGAATATGAGAACCATTCGCAAATGTGTCAACGCAATTGCGACTTATTCTCATCTTTTTGTTGACTAAATGGTCAAAAAAGAGGCTAACCTGTCGTTCTGCGACTTGCCAAAGCCTGTATTTCTGAGGCATTTTGATCCCTGTTTTCCGCAACAGGATGGATCGATGCACACGCCCACCACGACTGCCGAAGGGCATCAGCTGCCCACTGCGCTGGAACCGCGCAACCCCGGGATGGCGCTGGACCTTGATTGGGTTCGCACCGCGCAGGCCAATACTTCGGCCATCGAACGCCGTGCCAAGACCTTGCCGGGCCGCCGCTCGGTTAAGAAGGATTATCAGGCCGCATGGTTGTGTAAGGCGATCTCCCTGATCGACCTGACCACCCTGTCCGGTGATGACAGCGAAGGCCGCGTGGAGCGCCTCTGCGCGAAAGCCAAACAGCCTGTGCGCGCCGACATTCTGGACGCGCTGGACATGACCGGACTGACCACCGGCGCGGTCTGCGTTTATCACGATATGATTGAAACAGCTGTTTCCTCGCTCAAAGGTACTGGCATTCCAGTCGCCGCCGTGTCCACCGGCTTCCCGGCGGGCCTGTCTCCGTATCACCTGCGCATCGCCGAAATTGGCGAAAGCGTGAAAGCGGGCGCCGAAGAGATTGACATCGTCATCACCCGCCGCCACGTGCTTCAAGGCAACTGGCAGGCGCTCTATGATGAGATGAAAGAGATGCGCGAGGCCTGTGGCGACGCCCACGTCAAAGCCATTCTCGCCACCGGTGAACTTGGCACCCTGCGTAACGTCGCCCGTGCGTCACTGGTGTGCATGATGGCAGGCGCCGACTTCATCAAGACTTCCACGGGCAAGGAAAGCGTGAACGCCACCCTGCCTGTGTCTCTGGTGATGATCCGCGCCATTCGCGACTACTATGAGCGCACCGGCTTCCGCGTTGGTTACAAACCGGCTGGCGGCATCTCCAAAGCCAAAGACGCGCTGGTCTACCTGTCGCTGATCAAAGACGAGTTGGGCGACCGCTGGCTGCAACCAGACCTGTTCCGCTTTGGCGCGTCCTCGCTGCTGGGCGACATCGAACGTCAGCTGGAGCACCACGTCACCGGCCATTACTCGGCCAGCTACCGCCACGCGATGGCCTAAGGACAGTCCGGTGAGCACAACCGAAGACACCAACGCCCCAGTGCCGGATCAGCACCTTCTCCGCATGAAGGTCTGGTCCCAACGCACATGGGTCGCCCACTGTGACGATCACCTCTCCGGCGCGACATTGGAAGCCCGGCTCGCGGAGTTCCTGCAAGAAGCCTTTGAGTATGCGCACACAAAACCGGAGCTGCTCGACAAGCCCACCGCCCAAATTGCCGAAGCCGTCATGGCCGGCATTTTACACAGCGAAACAGTGCCGTCAGACGCGTTGCAGGCCGCACTTCACAAGATAACCTCGTAAGGGGAAGACACATGACCGTTAAAGAGATCTTCGAAACCATGGATTACGGCCCCGCCCCCGAAAGCGCCGCAGATGCGCTGGCCTGGATTGTCGATCAAGGCGCGGCCTTTGGCCATTTCATCGACGGCACCTGGACCACACCACGCAAGGACTTCCAGTCCAAGAACCCGGCCAACGGCGAGACGCTTGCCGACCTGACCCAGGCGTCTCAGGACGAAGTCAACGCCGCCGTGAAAGCCGCGCGCAAGGCGCAGGCCAAATGGGAAGGCCTGGGCGGCCACGGGCGCGCCAAATACCTCTACGCTATTGCGCGCCTGCTGCAAAAGCACAGCCGCCTGTTTGCGGTTCTTGAGACGCTGGACAACGGCAAACCGATCCGCGAAAGCCGCGACATCGACATCCCGCTGGTGCAGCGCCACTTCTACTATCACGCAGGCATGGCACAACTGATGGAAGCCGAGCTGCCCAACGCCCAAGCGCTTGGTGTTTGCGGTCAGATCATCCCATGGAACTTCCCGCTGCTGATGCTGGCGTGGAAAGTGGCGCCTGCTTTGGCGATGGGCAACACCGTGGTGCTGAAACCTGCCGAATACACCTCCCTCACCGCGATGGCTTTTGCCGACATCTGTCAGCAAGCAGGCCTGCCAGCGGGTGTGGTCAACATCGTCACCGGCGACGGCGCGGTGGGTGAAATGATCACCGCGCATGAAGACATCAACAAGGTCGCCTTCACCGGCTCCACCGAAGTGGGCAAGCGCATCCGCGAAGCCACCGCAGGCTCCGGCAAATCGCTGACCTTGGAGCTGGGTGGCAAGTCGCCTTACATCGTCTTTGAGGACGCCGACATTGACTCCGCCATCGAAGGTCTGGTCGATGCCATCTGGTTCAACCAAGGCCAGGTCTGCTGCGCCGGCTCCCGCCTCCTGGTACAGGAAGGCATCGCCGATACCTTCCACCGCAAGCTCAAAGCCCGCATGGACGGTCTGCGCATTGGCAACCCGCTGGACAAATGCATCGATGTTGGCGCCGTGGTCGATCCGGTACAGCTCAACACCATCACCGAGATGGTCGCGAACAACACCGAGGGTGAGACGTACCACGCCCCCATCGAGATGCCGGCCGAGGGCTGCTTCTACCCGCCAACCCTGATCACCGGCCTCGCGCCTTCTTCAAAGCTGATGCAGGAAGAGATCTTCGGTCCGGTGTTGGTCTCCACTACCTTCCGCACCCCATCCGAGGCGGTCGCGCTGGCAAACAACACGCGCTACGGCTTGGCGGCGACACTCTGGACAGAGAACGTGAACCTCGCGCTGGACATTTCGCCAAAACTGGTTGCTGGCGTGGTTTGGGTCAACGCCACCAACCTGTTTGACGCCGCCGCCGGCTTTGGCGGCGTGCGCGAAAGCGGCTACGGCCGTGAAGGCGGCTGGGAAGGTTTGGCGGCCTACACCAAGCCCAAAGGAGCCCCCAAGGCGCTTAAGCCTGTCGAGGCCTTCACCGGTGACAAAGGCCCAACCGATCCACTGGACCGCACGCCAAAACTCTACGTTGGTGGCAAGCAGGCCCGTCCAGATGGCGGCTACAGCCAGAACATCTACGGCAAGTCCGGCGCACTTCTGGGCCAGGCCCCGATTGCCAACCGCAAGGACGTACGCAACGCAGTTGAGGCTGCCCACGCTGCCAAAGGTTGGTCCGGCACCACGGGTCACCTGCGTGCGCAAATCCTCTACTACATCGCGGAAAACCTCTCCGCCCGCAAAGACGAGTTTGCCACCCGCGTAAACCTTCTGACCGGCGGAAAGACCGGCGCGGCAGAGGTCGAAACCTCGATCCGCCGCCTCTTCACCTACGCCGCTTGGGCCGACAAATATGACGGTCAGGCGCATGGCGTGCCGATCCGCGGCGTGGCGCTGGCGATGAAGGAACCGGTGGGCGTGATTGGCGCGCTCTGTGCGGACGACGCGCCACTCCTCGGCCTGATCTCCGCCATGGCGCCCGCCATTGCCATGGGCAACCGGGCTGTATTAGTCGCCTCCGAAGCCTACCCTCTGGCCGCGACAGACTTCTATCAGGTCCTCGAAACCTCTGACGTACCCGGCGGTGTGGTCAACATCCTGACCGGATCTCACGCGGAACTGGCTGGGCCGCTTGCGGGACACCTCGATGTGGACGCGGTCTGGTCGTTCTCATCCTCGGACGTGTCCGCAGAAATTGAACGCGCCAGCGCTGGCAACCTCAAGCGCACCTGGGTCAACAATGGCCTCGCGCGCGACTGGTTGAGCGCAGAAGGCGAAGGCCGCGCCTTCTTGCAAGCCGCAACCGAAGTTAAAAACATTTGGGTGCCGTACGGCGAATAAATCCAAGCCAAACCAACAAAAAGCGCCGGTGGTTACCCACCGGCGCTTTTCTTTCATACATCTGATCAGATCAGGCGGCGGCCCAAGCCTCGTCATCGCCATCTTCATCAAACATCTCAACATCGCCGGTCTGCGGCGCCTCAGCTGCCACACGGAACCCGGCCAGCGCATTGACAAGACGATCCACCGCCATATCCAGGCTGGAGGTCGCTGCAGAGGCTTCTTCCGCCCGCGCTGCATTGGCCTGCGTCTCGCTGCCAATGGTCTGCATGCTGCCGCGGATTTTCTCAACCGACTGCGCCTGTTCGCTAGACACATCAGAGATTTCCGCCACATTGCCAGACACCTGATTCACATCGCCTAAGATTGCCTCCAGCGCATCCCCCACCTGACGCACCAGTGCGACACCATTGGTCACATGGCCGTTGCTTTCAGAAATCAGCGCGTTGATGTTCTGCGCCGCCTCTGCTGAGCGATGGGCTAGCTCACGCACCTCAGAAGCCACGATCGCAAATCCTGCCCCGGCTTCCCCGGCCCGCGCGGCTTCCACACCCGCGTTCAACGCTAGTAGGTTGGTCTGGAACGCAATGTCTTCAATCAGGGTCACAACATGGTCAATCTGCGCCGAGGAGGCTTCGATCTCGTCCATTGTGCTCACAGCCTGACGCACAACTTCGGCACCGTTACTGGTCATGTGACGGGTGTTGTCAAACCGCTCCTGTGTAGACTTGGCCTTTTCAACGGCCCCGTTCATCGCATCCGCAATCTGTTCAACCGCGTCGGTCACACCCTGCAACGCACTCGCTTGCTTTTCAGTGCTATGTGCAACACTGTTGGACACCTCTGACAACTCGCGGCTGTCTACTTCAATCTGGCTCGACACCGAGGTCACAGAGGTCACAATGCCGCTGAGCGATTTGACAGCATCATTGAAGCTCTTACGCAGCGCCTCGTAGCTCTTGTCAAAGGAACGATTGATGGACGCATCCAGATTGCCGCCGGCAATCCGTGTCAGTCGTTCATGCAGAGTGTCCACAACGTCCGCCTGTGCCTTCTCACGTGCTTCAATGCCCGTTTTCTCGGCTTTCAATGCTTCCATTGTTTCCGACAGCACAGCTTGCTCTTTGTTGCGCTCATTCATCTGACGCAGCGTCGTCATCACAGAGGTCAGAAGGATGCCAGTTTCCGCGACCACAACAACGGCGTGCAACACTGTGCGACCAATGTTTTCCATCAAGTCGACTGACGGATACACCATCGACGGCCAGAAGAAGGTCAGCGCCAGATGGTGCACAGCCGTCACGCCAGCCCCAACAAGCAAAGCTGTAGGACAGGTCATCAACGTCAGCATCGCCAATGCGGCAAAAAACACCATGTGCACGTCAAGTTGCCATGCATGGCCCGCCATGGACGCCAAAATCAAAGAGATTTGGCCGATCACGGCAACGGTTACGCTCACACGTGCCGCCAAATTGCCGCCCAAACGAAAGGCATAAAACGCCAGCGCGACAAAGGCACCGGCCGAGGCGCCGATCATCACAACTTGACCGCCCCGCATAAATGCGATTGTTGCCGCCGCCGCGCCAAGAACTGCGGCCACTATGGCCAAAACTTTCACACCCGTCTGACGGGTTTTCGTCAATTTGAGATCTTCGGTCATATCGTATCTCCACACAGCCAGGCCAACGCTTCGCCATCCAGAATGGCCCAGGCTCCATTCCGTTTTAGTCTCTCTTCAAAGTCTTCGCTTTCTGACGCCCCCATCACAGCGAGCGGGGCTTGTGTCACGCCCACAACTTGTCCGCCGGATATCTCCACAAGTTCTGTCAGGTCTGTCCCGGGGCGCGCGACAATCAAAACCGGCCCACCCGCTTTCACAGGGGCGCTGACGATTGCCAAAACCGGGGTCACGGTCAAGCAAAAGACAACAGCGAGAATCGCCGGAAGATATTGCACGCGTTGGGTCATCCTGCCCTTCTTCGAGCAAAACCGTTTCCAGCCGCTTAATTTCGATGGGTGAATTAGTTTGCGCGGTGAAATTACCCCACGTCAGATTGTCAGCCCACAAGCCAAAAGAAAAACGCGCTGGGAAACCCAGCGCGCTTTCAGAATGTCCAATCCGGTAATTGGGACCGGTACTTAGCCTGGCAGCTTGGTAGTGCGCAGGTATGGGAAATGGGTGGTGAACTCACCGTATTTGGCTTTCGCGTCCTCATCGCTCACCGCAACCGGGATCACCACATCACCACCTGGTGTCCAGTTCGCCGGCGTCGCGACGTTCTCTTTTGCCGCAGTCTGCAAACCATCCAGCGCGCGCAATACCTCGGCAAAGTTACGGCCCACATTCATTGGATATGTCATCGACAGCTTCAACTGCTTGTCTGGGCCAATGATGAACACGGACCGCACAGTTGCACTGTCCGCCGGGGTACGGCCATCTGGCAAATAGGCTTCCGCTGGCAACATGTCGAAGGCTTTAGAAACGGCCAGGCCATCATCGGCAATGATCGGGAAGCCCGCACCTGTGCCTGCGTAGGACTCAATGTCTTTCTTCCAACCTTTGTGGTCTTCCACACCATCCACGGACACACCAATCACCTTGGTCCCGCGCTTCTGCCACTCTTCGGCAAGTTGCGCGACCGCACCAAACTCGGTGGTACAGACTGGGGTGAAGTCTTTTGGGTGAGAAAACAGGATGGCCCAGCTGTCGCCAATCCAGTCGTGAAAAGTGATTGTGCCCTGATCCGTCTCGGCGGTGAAATTTGGCACAACATCGTTGATTCGCAGGCCCATGGGTATCTCCCTCTCTTTGGGTCGCACACTCCGCCCTGCCAGCTTGAGGCGAGACAATTCTCGCAGGTGGGGCGATATGTAAAAACGGTTCTCTGTCGTAAAACGACTCTGCGCAGACTACATCTGTCTTTTTTGAACGCCACCCCTTTACCGGAAGAAATAATTTGATCAAATTATTCGTGACCGCGCGTCGCCCCACTTGCGGCCCCCTGTTTTGCCGCGCAGAGTGACGCCGAGATCGAGAGGGAGTGAACACCATGATCGAGAAACGCCAATTCTACATCAACGGCCAATGGGTCGACCCTGTTGCCGCCAATGACCTGCCTGTCATTGACCCAGCCACCGAAGACACCTGCGCTGTGATTTCACTGGGCGATCAGGCCGACACCGACGCCGCCGTATCCGCTGCCCGTGCGGCCTTCCCAGCCTGGGCCGACACACCTTTGGAAGAGCGCGTGGCGCTGGTCAAAAAGCTGCGTGACATCTACATGGCGCGGCGTGACGACATGGCCGAAGCCATGCGCATGGAAATGGGCGCGCCCACCGATCTGGCCAAGAACAACCAATGGGGCGCCGGTGTCTGGCATCTCGATGGCTTCTTGGAAGCCTTGGAAAACTTCGAGTTCGAATATGCCATGGGCGCGGACCGCATGCGCAAAGAACCAATTGGTGTCTGTGCTATGATCACCCCGTGGAACTGGCCGATGAACCAAGTGTTCCTGAAAGCCATTCCAGCGCTACTGGTCGGCTGCACTATGGTGCTGAAACCGTCTGAAATCGCGCCCCTGTCCTCTATTGTCTTCACCGAAATGATGGACGAAGCCGGCTTCCCTGCCGGTGTCTTCAACATGGTGAACGGCGACGGCGTCGGCGTCGGCTCTCAGCTGTCTTCGCACCCCGATGTGGACATGGTGTCCTTCACCGGCTCCACCCGCGCCGGCATCGCAATCTCCAAAGCCGCCGCCGACACACTCAAGCGCGTCAGCTTGGAACTGGGCGGCAAAGGCGCCAACATCATCTTTGCGGATGCGGACGAAAAAGCCGTCAAACGCGGCGTGATCCACTGCATGCAAAACTCCGGTCAATCCTGTAACGCTCCTACCCGCATGATGGTCGAAAGCAGCCGCTATGCCGAAGCGGTGGAGCAAGCCAAAGCCGCTGCCGAAGCAACCCAAGTTGGCGCGACCACAGAGTCCGGCCGCCACATCGGCCCGGTGGTCTCCGAGTTACAGTTCAACAAAATCCAGGGCCTGATCGAGACCGGTATCAAAGAAGGCGCCACGCTGGTCGCAGGTGGTCTTGGCCGTCCGGAAGGCATGAACAAAGGCTACTTCGTGCGCCCAACCGTGTTTGCAGATGTGACCCCGGACATGACCATCTACCGCGAGGAAATCTTCGGCCCAGTGCTGGCAATCTCCCCGTTTGAAAGCGAAGAGCAAGCGGTGCAGATGGCCAACGACACGGTCTATGGCCTGACCAACTACATCCAAACACAGGATGACGAAAAACGCCTGCGCGTGGCGCGTCAGGTACGTTCCGGCATGGTGGAAACCAACGGCGTGTCTCGCGTCAACGGCTCACCCTTTGGTGGCTACGGCCAGTCCGGCAACGGCCGTGAAGGCGGCACTTGGGGTCTGGAAGAGTTCTGTGAAACCAAGGCGATCTCCGGCGTGCCCATGGGCTAAGCCGCACACGTCTCCAAAAGAGAAGGCCGCAGCATCCCGCTGCGGCCTTTTTTGTTAGGCTGCTGGCTTGCGCGACCGGTTGCGCCGCCGACGTGGCCGACTGCCTCCCGGCTTGTCGTTGCCATTGGCCGCGCTGTTTGGCTTGCCACCTCCGGGTTTTCCCCGGCCTGACTTACCGCCACCTGGCTTGCCGCCTCCACGCTTGCGACCCTCACCACCAGACCGTGGCCCGGCGCCGTATTCTTTCTTCATCTCACGAAGCTCATCGGTAGGCCGATCAAACTGACGGCCAATCAGCTTCTCAATGTCCTTCAGGTAATCCCGCTCATCCAGCGCACAGAAAGAAATCGCCCGTCCTTCTCGTCCAGCGCGCGCAGTGCGACCAATCCGGTGCACATAGGCCTCTGCCACGTTGGGCAGATCAAAGTTGATCACCAGTGAAATCACCGGAATGTCGATCCCACGCGCCGCCACATCGGTGGCCACCAAAATGGTGACTTCCCCTTCGCGGAAGGCTTTGATGGCACGATCCCGCTGTCCTTGGCTTTTGTTTCCGTGGATCGACGCCGCGTTGAAGCCCTCGGCCACCAACTGCTTCATCATCCGTTCCGCACCATGTTTGGTGCGCGAGAAGATCAGCGTGCTCTCGCCCATATTCTCAGACAGGATTTCGCGCAGCCGTTTCCGCTTTTCGCCCTTCTCGTGGTACTCTACGGTCTGAGCAATCTTATCGGCGGTCTTGCCGGGCGGTGCACATTCCACCCGCTTTGGTTTGGTCAGATAACTCTGGCTCAGCTCTTCCATTTGCTTTGGCATGGTGGCCGAAAACAGCATTGTCTGGCGAGGGGTGCCCAAATGCGGCGCAATTTTGCGCAAGGAGTGAATAAACCCCATGTCCAGCATCTGGTCGGCTTCATCAAGCACCAGATAACCCACGGTCGACAGGTCAATTTCCTTGCGATCCAACAGGTCGATCAACCGGCCCGGCGTTGCCACCAAAATGTCCGTGCCGCGCTTGAGCATGGCAATCTGGCGGTTGATAGACTGCCCGCCAACAACGGTCATCACTTTCATCGGTGTGCCCTGCACCATCGGGCGCAGGTTGTCCGCGATTTGGTTCACCAACTCCCGAGTCGGCGCCAGCACCAAGGCCTTCACCGATTTTGGCATTGGCTTGCCCGGCGTCGCCAGCAAGCGATCCATCATCGGCAGGCCAAAGGCCAGAGATTTCCCAGTGCCGGTCTGCGCCAGCCCCAGAATGTCATGGCCTTGCAAGGCCAGCGGAATGGCCTTCTGTTGGATTGGCGTGGGCGCGTCAAAACCAGCCGATTTTAGGCCTTTCAAAAGTGTGGGCGACAGGCCCAATTCTTCAAACGTCGACACAAAATGTCCTTTCAAACCACACGCAAGATGGCGCATGGCATGGCGTCAACGGCCCCCACTGGGACCGTGATCGGGTTCGACAGCACCGCCACCGCGAAGCACATTCCGCGCGGCCCGGTCTGCCAGTCAGAACCCTGCGTGATGGGAACGAGAGCGTCGCTGATGCGCCCGGACGGTTCTTTTAAACCCGGCGCGGCCTGCTCACGCGGCTGCGCAGCGACCCGCCCCACATATAGCCTCGCGACATAAAGTCAACTGTTGGCCTACACACAAAAAGGGCCAGCGCAACGCGCCAGCCCCAGATTGTTAGTCTTAAATATCCAAGCGCATCAGGCTTTGCCTTTCCATGGCACAAGATACTTTTCGCCCCAGCGCATCAGCACATCGATGCCAAAGCCAATGATCCCGATAAGGATAATCCCCATCAAAACGATGTCCGTGTCCTGAAACTTAGACGCCGCTACGATCATCTTACCAACACCTTTTTCCGCCGCCACAAGCTCTGCGGCCACAACGGTGCCCCAACAGACGCCCATTGCAACACGCGCTGCCGTAAAGATCTCCGGCAAGGAATTTGGAATGATCACGTGACGCAGGATCTGACGCTTATTGGCCCCGAGCGAGTAAGCCGCGTGTACCTTGGTGATATTCACACCCGAGACACCGGACCGCGCCCCAATCGCCATAATCCACAAGGCTGCAAGGAATAGCAGGATGATTTTGCCCTGCTCGCCAATGCCAGCCCAGATGATCACCAGCGGGATCAAGGCCAGTGGCGGCACCGGACGCATGAACTCCACAATCGGGTCAAACCAACCGCGGAACCAATTGGACAGCCCCATGGCATAGCCCAGCGGAATGCCCACGGCCGCGCCCAGCGCAAAGCCCACAATCACTCGAAACAGGGAGTAGCTCAGATGCTCTGCCAGAGTGACGTTCTGATACCCATCCTGGCTTACCGAAATCAGGCGTTTCCACACACTTTCCGGGGCAGGCAGCCAAATGCTTTCCATCTGCCAGCCTTTGGCAGGCTCAAAGTTAAGCGTGCCTTTGTCGGTCAGAGCCACGCGGCCAAAGCCAAGTTCGACATCGGTATCCCGATCAATCGGTTGCCCATCGACCGCCACGACCTTGGCACCGTCCTTACGGGTCACCTCATCATTGGCATCCCATCGCAGCAGCTTGGACCGATAGGCCTGCACCACCAAAGCATCGTTTTTAGCAAGGCCGTCGTTTTCGGCCACCACTGGCGCGTCCGGCTTTTCTCCGGCTTCATGCACCAGAACGCTCACGGTCGCGTCTGCCGTTTGTCCACCTTCCGCTTCTACCGTGTAAGTGAACGTAGCCTCTCCCACAAACGGTCCTGGTGCATGTAGGAACTTTGGCAGCAAGGCAGATCCCGTAAACGCGCCCCAAATCACAAAGATCAGCACGATTGAAATCACCGAGGCCGCTTTGTTGGAGATCACGGCGCTCTCGTCCCCAAAGGTCACCGTCTTAAGCGACGTGTAATCCCGCACCGGGGACAGGCGACGTTTGACCTGAGTATACAAGGCATAAGCCAGGAGGATCAGGCCGACATACAAAATCAAATAAGGCAAGGCGCTGATCACCGAAATCAGCAACGTGAGAAGCTCACCACCGAGGTCTGAAAAAATCTGTCCCATCTTATGCGCTCTCCTCGGTACGGCCCATGATCTCTTCTTCCATGTTCCAGATCATGTTGAGGATCTCTTCGCGCGTTTTGGTGTAGTCCGGGTGCTCTTTCACCTCGCGCAAATCCGCACCCACGCCCATGTCCGCAAAGGGCAAACGATATTCCTTGTGAATCCGTCCGGGACGCGGCGCCATCACAAGCAATCGCTCTCCCAAAAGAAGCGCTTCGTCCACCGAATGGGTAATCAAGATGATTGTTTTGCCGGTTTCTTTCCAAAGCTTGAGCACAAGGCTCTGCATCTTCTCCCGCGTCAGCGCGTCCAGAGCGCCAAGCGGTTCATCCATGAGGATCACATCCGGATCATTGGCCAAACAACGGGCAAGCGCCACACGCTGCTGCATCCCACCGGACAGCTCGTAGACCATTTTCTCTTTGAAGTCCTGCAAACCCACGACATCCAGCAGGTGATCCACGATCTCTGCGCTTTCCGACTTCGGCATGCCCTTCATGTCAGGTCCAAAACGCACATTTTCACGCACGCTCATCCACTCAAACAAAGCACCTTTCTGAAACACCATGCCGCGCTCCGCATCAGGTCCAAGAACCTGATGACCATTCAGCACAATTTGCCCTTCGGTTGGCGCAAGAAACCCAGCAACAATATTCAACAACGTGGTCTTGCCGCAGCCAGACGGCCCCAGCACGCTCAGCAACTCGCCCTGTTTTAGGTCAAGGCTTACGTCCTTCAGCGCCTGCACGTGACTGCCGTTTGGCAAGTCAAAACGCATGGACAAATTTTGTATGGATAATCCGGTCATGGTCCCTATCTGACTTTGGGCATCGCCCCCGCGACGCACGGCGGTTGTCCCGCCTGTTCTCATTGGGAAGTCAATGAAAAGAAAGCCCACACCAAAACGGTGCGGGCTTTGCTAAGATTCTGACTTACATGCCTTTTGCAGCTTCCAGAGGCCCTGTATTCACAGCGCCATCATAGCTGTCTAGGGCGCTTGGAATGGAGCCTGCGCCCACGAACACGCCCGCCACACCTTTCATGAAGTCCTGCGCGGTGCCGCCGAGCCAGGATTCACCCAGCTGCTCATCAACCGTTGGGAACTTGAATGTCGCCAGCGTGTCCGCGGTGGCCTGTTCGTCCATACCCGCATCCTTAGCGATCACCGGCAGCATCTTGGCGTGATTGGCCTCATCCGCCCACATCGCGTTGGCTTCTGCGGTTACTGCCAGGAACTTCGCCAGCATCTCACCTTCTTCGGCAATGTAAGACGCCGGCGCGGTGGTGGCGTCAAACACCAGAATACCAAGCTCCTCTTTCTCTGCCCCGGTCAGCAGCACGTTGCCATGCTCCTTCATGCGACGCAGCGCGCCGCCCCAGCCACAGGCCATGTCCAGGGAGCCCTGCGCCAGTGCCGCAGCACCTTCCGCCGGCGCCATGTCGACCACTTCCATAGAAGCCACATCAACACCGAAGTGGTTCATCTGGCTCAAGAAACCGTAGTGCGCTGCTGTACCCAGAGGCACGGCAACTTTCTTGCCAGCCAGTTCCGCGGCACTGTCTTTGTCGATCTCAAGACCAGAGGCCACAACGCAATTGTCATTATCGGAGTAGCTCACAGCCACGTCTACGATCTGGATGTCCTGACCTGCCGAGGCTGCAACCACAAATGGTGGAACACCTTGGCTGACAGAAATCTGCACATCGCCAGAGGCCATTGCCGCGCTCATTGCTGTGCCGGTGTCGAAGCTGACCCAGTTGATGGTTGTGCCCATAGCTTCTTCATACATGCCGGTCTGCTTGGCGTATTGGAACGGCATCGGCCACTCTAGGAAGTAGGCCACAGTGATCTCCGCAGTTGCTGCCTGTGCACCCAAAAGCATAGCTGTCGAAGCCGCGGCACCCATCAGTGTCGTTTTCAAACTCATAATCAATTCTCCCGTTGTCGATTCTGGCGCGAGGATTTTTGCCGGGCCGTCGGGCTTTGAGCCTCTTTTTTGATCACCGACAGTGCGCGTCCTTCTTGAGGGGAACGGAAATTCAGGCACCGATCAATGTTTTTTTCAGAAAATCAACGTCACGAACCGGTGTCTTGGCCACTTTAAAAAAATTTGACCGTTTGGTTGAAAACGTTATAAAATAGGGATTTGAAGCCCTCTTCACGCATTTTTGGACGCGGCTTGCCAGAATACTGGCCTTATACAGTCAAATCTTCTGGCCCTATAAACCTGCTTGAAAAAGTCGCGAGGATGGCGTCGAAACCCACATAACGGGTGGAGTTTGCGCCCGCAAAACAATCAAAAGTAGATTCTCAATCAGGGAGACTCGCGCCATGGATGGCACATTGAAAGACAACGACCTCAGCCATGTCGTGAACGCTGATAAAGCCCACGTCTGGCATCATCTGGTGCAGCACAAGCCGTTCGAAACAAACGACCCTCGTATTATCATCGAGGGCAAAGGCATGCGCGTGTGGGACCAGAACGGCAAAGAATACATCGACGCCGTGTCCGGCGCGGTCTGGACCGTAAACGTCGGCTATGGCCGTGAACGCATTGCCAACGCGGTGCACGCCAATCTGATGAAGATGTGCTACTTCGCCAATGCCGCCGGCAACGTGCCGGGCGCGCTCTATGCGGAAAAGCTCGTCGAAAAAATGCCAGGCATGAGCCGCGTTTATTTCACCAACTCCGGATCGGAGGCCAATGAAAAGGCCTTCAAGATGATCCGCCAGATTGCGCATAAAAAATACGGCGGCAAGAAACACAAGATCCTCTACCGTGACCGCGACTACCACGGCTCCACTTTGGCGGCGATGTCTGCGGGCGGTCAGGATGAACGCAACATGCAATATGGTCCTTTCGCACCGGGCTTTGTGCGCGTTCCACATTGTATGGAGTACCGCAAAGACGAACTGGGGCTCGGCCACCTGTCTGGGCGGGAGTTCGGCATTGCCGCCGCCAATCTGATCGAAGACGTCATTCTTCGTGAAGGCCCAGACACCGTTGGGGCGCTGTGCCTTGAACCCGTGACAGCAGGCGGTGGCGTCATCACGCCACCAGAAGGCTACTGGGAACGCGTTCAGGAAATTTGCAAACAGTACAACATCCTGCTGCACATCGACGAAGTTGTCTGTGGCATCGGCCGCACCGGTACTCACTGGTTTGGCTATCAGCACTACGGCATCAAGCCCGACTTCGTAACCATGGCCAAAGGCGTGGCCTCCGGTTATGCCGCGATCGCCTGCATGGTCACCACCGAAGAGGTCTTTGATCTGTTTAAATCCGACGCGTCTGACAAGCTGGACCACTTCCGCGACATCTCCACGTTTGGCGGCTGCACAGCTGGTCCGGCTGCGGCGCTGGAGAATATGGCCATTATCGAAGAAGAAGGCCTCTTGGAGAATTGCACCGCCATGGGTGAGCGCATGATGGGCAACCTTCAGGCCTTGATGGAAAAGCACGAAATCATTGGCGACGTGCGCGGCAAAGGCCTGTTCCTAGGCTGTGAGCTTGTGAAAGATCGCGAAACCAAAGAACCCGTGGACGAAGCCGACATCGCCGCCGTTGTCGCCGACTGTGGCGCGCAAGGTGTCATCATTGGCGCGGCCAACCGCTCGGTGCCGGGCCGCAACAACGTGATTGCCTTCTCCCCGGCCCTGATCGCCACGGCAAACGACATCGACGCCATCACCACGGCTGTCGACAAGGCTCTAACCAAAGTGTTTGGCTAAACAGAACCGCAACGTCCGGTGACGGCGTCCTCCCCCGTCATCCCACGCCACTTGTCCCTTGGGCAGGTGGCGCTTTACGTTCTGAGAACCCTCCTCGTGTGGTGCGCCGCAAGCAACAGTCCTGAGCACAGATTTTGACAACACCGGACAATTTTGAAAGTCCAGTTTACTCGCGCAATAAGTCCAGTATAGCCTGCCGGCCATGACTATATCTGTCGAAACCTTTTTCCTCGCGCCCGGATTTCAGGGCACCCTTCAGGCGCAAATCCAGCAATTGATCGCGGAAGGCATCCTATCTGGTCGCTTCCGACGCGGTGAGAAACTACCGTCTTCGCGCAAACTCGCCACGCACCTTGGCGTGTCGCGCATCACAGTCACCCTTGCCTACACCGAACTTCTGGCCAACGACTACCTGACCTCACGCGGCCGCTCGGGCTACTACGTCAGTGAAAACGCCCCTGTTCCCCCGTCCTTTGATCCGCCAAAACCGCGCGAAGACAGCATCGACTGGACCCGCGCCTTGGGACGCCGCTTCACGGGCGGCGATACTCCAGACAAACCCAAGGATTGGGCCAGCTACCGCTACCCCTTTGTCTACGGCCAGACCGACCCTAGCCTGTTTGACCACGCCAATTGGCGGCTTTGCGCCTTGCAGGCCTTGGGTCAAAAAGACTTCACCGCGCTCACTTCGGATTACTACGACCAGGACGACCCCGAGTTGGTCGAATTCATTGCCCGCAATACGCTGCCGCGCCGAGGCATCATCGCACGCCCCGAGGAAATCCTGATCACCCTTGGCGCACAAAACGCATTGTGGATTGCGGCGCAAATTCTACTGACACAACGGCGCACAGCCGCCATTGAAAACCCCTGTTACCACGCACTGCGTGACATCCTAAATCAATCCCGCTGCCATGTGGACGCCATCGACGTAGACCGTGACGGCCTCAACCCCGACCTGATCCCCGCTGAGGCAGACGTCATTTTCACCACCCCCAGCCACCAGTGTCCGACCACCGCCACCATGCCGATGGCCCGCCGTCATGCCTTGCTCAAACGGGCCCAAGACATCGACGCTTTGGTGGTTGAAGACGACTACGAGTTCGAAATGTCGTTTCTGGACGCCCCTTCACCGGCCTTGAAATCACTCGATACCGAAGGCCGCGTCATTTATGTTGGCAGCTTCTCCAAATCCCTTTTTCCCGGACTGCGACTCGGCTACCTCGTCGGCTCCGAAGCTTTCATCCGCGAAGCCCGCGCCTTACGCGCCTCGGTCCTTCGTCACCCTCCCGGCCATATCCAGCGCACCGCCGCGTATTTCCTCTCGCTTGGTCACTACGACGCATTGATCCGCCGCATCCGCGAAGCATTAAAAACGCGTCGCGCCGTCATGCAGGACGCCATTGATCAATCAGGTCTGGTAGTTGCCGGCAAAGGCGCCTTTGGCGGCTCCTCCTTCTGGATGCGCGCCGACCCGACCGTCGACACCGAAATTCTGGCCGAAGAGCTCAAGTCCGAAGGCGTTCTCATCGAACCCGGGCACCCGTTTTTCACCGGGGACACACCGCCCAAGAATTTCTACCGCCTCGGCTATTCCTCAATCCCTTCCGAGCGAATTCCTGAAGGCGTGGCCCGCATCGCCAGCGCGCTTGGCTCCAGCTGATCTGGACACATCCGGCCACCCCATCTGGCCCTAACGCCAAATTGCCGCAGTTCGTACCTTCCATGCAAAAGGAACGCCCACCGTCAGAGTCGGGCGCAGCATGGAGTTTGCCTCATGAAAATGACCACCGAAGAAGCTTTTGTGAAAGTGCTTCAGCGCCACGGCATCGAGCATGCCTTTGGAATCATTGGCTCTGCCATGATGCCGATCTCGGATCTCTTCCCCAAAGCGGGCATCATGTTCTGGGACTGCGCCCACGAAGGCTCCGCTGGCATGATGAGCGATGGTTACACCCGCGCCACCGGCAAAATGTCGATGATGATCGCGCAAAATGGTCCCGGCATCACCAACTTCGTGACCGCCGTGAAAACCGCCTACTGGAACCACACACCGTTGCTGCTGGTCACCCCACAGGCCGCCAATAAGACCATCGGTCAAGGTGGTTTTCAGGAAGTTGAGCAGATGGCATTGTTCAAGGACATGGTGGCTTATCAGGAAGAGGTGCGCGACCCGTCCCGTGTGGCCGAAGTCCTCACCCGTGTGATTGCCCAAGCCAAGCGTCTCTGCGGCCCGGCTCAACTCAACATCCCGCGTGACATGTGGACTCAGGTGATCGACATCGACCTGCCTGAGCCCATCGAGTTCGAGGCTTCTTCCGGCGGCACGTCGTCTGTGGCAGACGCGGCCAAACTGCTGTCTGAAGCCAAGAACCCGGTGATCCTCAACGGCGCAGGCACAGTGCTGTCTGAAGGCGGCATCCCGGCGTCCATCGCTCTGGCAGAGCGACTCGATGCCCCCGTGTGCGTGGGCTATCAGCACAATGACGCCTTCCCGGGCAATCACCCGCTCTTTGCAGGCCCGTTGGGCTACAACGGCTCCAAAGCGGGCATGGAACTCATCAAAGAGGCTGACGTAGTCCTCGCCTTGGGCACCCGCCTGAACCCATTCTCCACTCTGCCCGGCTACGGCATGGAATACTGGCCTGCGGATGCCAAAATCATCCAGGTGGACATCAACCCTAACCGCATCGGCCTGACCAAAAAGATCGAGGTCGGCATCGTGGGGGACGCCGCCAAGGTTGCCACTGGCATTCTGGAGCAGCTGGCAGACACCGCAGGCGATGCAGGCCGTGAAGAGCGCAAAGCCCGCATCTCCAAAACCAAATCCGCCTGGGCACAGCAACTTTCCTCCATGGACCATGAAGATGATGATCCAGGCACAACCTGGAACGAACGCGCTCGTGCCGACAAACCAGATTGGATGTCCCCACGCATGGCATGGCGCGCAATTCAATCCGCCCTGCCGCGCGAAGCCATCATCAGCTCCGACATCGGCAACAACTGCGCTATCGGCAATGCGTACCCCTCGTTTGAGGAAGGCCGCAAATACCTCGCACCCGGCCTGTTTGGCCCTTGTGGCTACGGCCTGCCCGCCATTGTCGGCGCCAAAATTGGCCAGCCAGATGTGCCGGTCTGCGGTTTTGCCGGCGACGGTGCCTTTGGCATCGCGGTCAACGAGCTGACCGCCATCGGTCGCGGCGAATGGCCTGCGGTGACCCAAATCGTCTTCCGCAACTACCAGTGGGGCGCGGAAAAACGAAACTCCACCCTGTGGTTTGACGACAACTTCGTGGGTACCGAACTGGACACCCAAGTGTCCTATGCCGGCATTGCGCAAGCCTGTGGCCTGCAAGGCGTTGTGGCCCGCACCATGGACGAGCTGACCGCCGCGCTGAACAAGGCGATCGACGATCAGATGAACCACGGCAAGACCACATTGATCGAAGCCATGATCAACCAGGAACTGGGCGAACCCTTCCGTCGTGACGCGATGAAAAAGCCTGTCTCCGTGGCGGGCATCGACGCCGCCGACATGGTTCCGCAGAAGGCTGGCTAATCCATGGCCCGACCCGGCATAAAAAGCCCCATTCTGGTGCTCAACGCCGGGTCGTCCTCGATCAAATTTGCTGTGTTCGATGGCGATATGACCGAGCATATCACTGGTATTGCCGAAGGCATCGGCGGTGCCTCTTCCTTGACCATCGCGGGCACGTCCCGCGATCTGCCGTTTATCGACCACCGCGCCGCACTCAAGGCTGTTTTGGACGCTTTAAAAGCCCAAGGCGTGTCTGTCACAGACCTGCGGGCCGCCGCGCACCGCGTGGTACATGGCGGGCGCAAACTCACCGCGCCAGTCAGGATCAACGCAGAAGTTCGTGCCGAAATCGCCTCCTGCACGCCGCTCGCGCCGCTGCACAATCCGCACAACCTCGCCGCTGTGGACACCTTGGCAGAGATCGCGCCCGAGCTGCCACAATTTGCCAGCTTTGACACCTCGTTTCACGCCAGCAATCCGGACGCAGCCACCCGCTACGCCATCCCGCGCATGATGGAGACCAAAGGCATCCGTCGGTATGGTTTTCACGGATTAAGCTACGCGTCTTTGGTGCAAACCTTGCCACAAATCTCTGGTGAGAAACTGCCCTCGCGCCTGCTGGCCTTTCACCTCGGTAATGGCGCGTCGTTATGCGCGATCAAAAACGGCCAATCCATTGCCACCACCATGGGCTACAGCCCGCTAGACGGCCTCACCATGGGCACCCGCTCAGGCGGCATTGATGCCAACGCGGTCCTGCGCCTAGTAGAAGAAAATGGACTGGACCGCACCAAAGCCATTCTCAACCACGAAAGCGGCCTGCTTGGCCTGTCGGGTGGCAAATCCGACATGCGCAATCTCATGGTTGATCCAAGCGCAGACAGCGCCTTTGCCATTGAGCATTTCTGTTACTGGTCCGTACGCCACGCAGGATCCCTGATCGCCGCCATGGAAGGTCTGGACGCCATCGCATTCACCGGCGGCATTGGTGAAAACGCCGTGGGCGTCCGTGCGCGCATCTTGCGATCGCTGGAGTGGATTGGCGTGCGCATGAATCCAGATGCCAACCACGCCCGTAAAGCGCGTCTCCATGCCGAAACCTCTAAGATCGCAGTCTGGGCGGTGCCTGCGCAAGAAGAACGCATGATTGCGATGGATGCGACCTCCCTGATGGAGGCCGCATGACCGCAGCTTATCCGAGCGCAAGCGACACGGCTGTCGCATCCACAATATCTTGCACCGTCGCGCCACGGCTGAGGTCGCACACGGGCTTGCGGAAGCCCTGCAGGATCGGGCCGAGGGCCTGTGCGCCAGCCAACTCCTGCGCCAGCTTGTATGCAATGTTGCCTGCATCCAGCGACGGGAAGACCAGCACATTGGCTTCCCCCGCGCCTAGACCTTTCTTCTCGGCCACGCGCGGATTGAGCGCCGCATCGCCCTGCACGGGACCAACAAATCCGGTGGCTTCCGCCGCCGCGCGCACCTTGTCCACGCTTGGCCCCGCACCCGACGCACCGGTCGAGAAAGACAACAGCGCCACACGTGCGTCGCCCAACAGCGCCGCGCCAGACCGTTCCGACGCCTGCGCAATCGCTGCCAGCGCTTCGGCGTCCGGGTCCACGTTCAAACCGCAGTCGGCAAAAATCACCTCGCGCCCATCCGGGAACCGCATCAGGAAAAACGAACTGGCCACTGACACACCGTCTGCCAAGCCGATGCCGATGCTCGCCGCCTCAATCACTTTCTTGGTCGACGCCACCGCGCCAGCCACCATGGCGTCCGCCTCGCCAACCGCCACCATCGCCGCCGCGCGAAACAACGGCCGGCTTAACATACGCCGCGCCAACGCCTCTTTTACACCGCGTGCCTCTACCAGCGCCGCAACATACGCCTCCGTATTGTCGCCCAGCGCCACCGGCTCGCAAATACCGTCAGCCCGCAGCGTCACAGCCGCTGCCGCAATCCGGTCGTCCTCCATCTCCGGCAGGACCACCCGTGCATTGCGCTCTTTTGCGCCTTCGATAGCTCTCTCAAGTGCTGACATGTCCACTCCCCCATTTCCGCGACTAAGGAGCCACCCATGAGCGAAAACGTCAAGATCAACCGCGGCCTCAAGGGCGTCTACTTCGAACGCTCCGGTGTCTCCCACATCGACGGTGCCAAAGGCGAACTCTCCTATCGCGGCTACTCCATCCACGATCTGGCCACGCAATCCACCTTTGAGGAAGTCTGCTACCTGCTGATTCACGGCGAGCTGCCCACAGAAGCGGAACTGGCAGACTTCGACGCTGCGCTAAAAGCCGCGCGTGAGCTGCCCGATCAGGTGTACGACATCATCCGCGCCACCAAAGACGGCCACCCGATGGACGTGCTGCGCACCGCTGTCTCTGCCCTCGCCGCACTAGAGGCAGACAGTCAGAACACTGGCCCTGAAGCCTTCCTCGCCAATGGCCTGCGCCTGACCTCTCAGGTTCCGATGATCATCGCCGCGCATGAAAACATCCGCAACGGCCGCGATCCTGTTCCTGCGGACAAAACCCTCAGCCACGCCGCCAACTGGCTCTGGATGTTGAAGGGCGAGAAACCTTCCGAGGACGCCGCCAAACTGGCAGATGTTGACTTCATCCTGCACGCCGAACACGGCGCCAACGCCAGCTCATTTGCCGCCCGCGTCACCATCGGCACCGACACAAACCTGCACGGCGGAATCGTCACAGCGCTGTCCACTTTGGCAGGCCCTGCCCACGGCGGCGCAGCCGAAGACGTGATGAAAATGGTGCACGAGATCGGCACGCCTGATAACGCCGCCGCCTATGTCAAAGCCAAGCGCAAAAACCGCGAGGCGGTCACCGGCTTTGGCCACCGCGTCTATCGCGCCGAAGACCCCCGCGCGCGCCACATGCGCGACGGCGTCAAGAAACTTGGCGAAGAAATGGGCGCACCAGAATGGTACGAAATCCTGCAAGGTGTGGTGGAGGCGATGAAGCCCTACGCCCGCCATGGCCTCAACGTGAACGTCGATTTCTACTCCGGCGTGATCTACCAGTTGCACGGCATCCCGATGGACCTCTACGTGCCAATCTTCGCCATCGGCCGCATGCCGGGCTGGATCATCCAGTGCATCGACCAGCAGGAAAGCAACATCCTCATCCGGCCGCTCACGCTTTACAACGGCCCCGACATGCGCCCCTACGTGCCGATGGACAAAAGGTGATTTCAAATTGATGCCCCTTGCCACGCCACAACCAACTGATGCACCAATGATGCATGTTAACTTCAAGGCCGCACCATGACTTACCAGCAGCCCCAGCTCGACACCTCGCCCAAAGTCTCCGACGAGGTCCGCCAGACAACCTGCTACATGTGCGCCTGCCGCTGTGGCATCAACGTGCATATGAAAGACGGCAAGGTTGCCTACATCGAAGGCAACCGTGACCACCCTGTGAACAAGGGCGTGCTTTGCGCCAAAGGCTCCGCAGGCATCATGCAGGTCAACGCGCCCTCGCGCCTCAAAAAGCCGCTCAAACGGGTCGGTCCACGTGGGTCCGGTGAGTATGAGGAGATCAGCTGGGAAGAGGCGATGAGCACCGCCGTAGGCTGGCTCACCGAGTTACACGAAACCGCGCCTCACAAGCTGGCGTTCTTCACCGGCCGCGACCAATCCCAAAGTTTCACCAGCTTTTGGGCGCAACACTTCGGCACCCCCAACTATGCGGCACACGGCGGCTTCTGCTCAGTGAACATGGCGGCCGCAGGCATCTACACCATGGGCGGCGCCTTCTGGGAGTTTGGCCAGCCGGATTGGGACCACACCAAGCTCTTCATGATCTTTGGCGTGGCTGAGGACCACGACAGCAACCCGATCAAAGCTGGCATCGGCAAGATCAAAGCCCGTGGCGCCAAAGTCATCGGCGTCAATCCTGTGCGCTCAGGCTACAACGCTGTGGCGGATGAATGGGTGGGCATCACACCGGGCACCGACGGACTGTTCATCCTCAGCCTCGTGCATGAGCTGATGAAGGCGGGCAAAATTGACCTGCACTACCTCGCGCAATACACCAACGCCGCCGTACTGGTGGACGCCGAAACTGGCCTGTTGATGCGCGACGCAGATGGCAAACAGCTGGTGATTGACCGCAAAACCGGCAAGCCCGCTCCGTTTGACCAGAAAGGCGTGCGCCCCGATCTGTCGGCCACCTACCGTCAGGCCGGTGTCACCCACCGCACAGTGATGCACCTGATGGCCGAGAAATACCTCGACCCGCAATACGCCCCGGAAAACGTCGCCGAGAAAACCGGCATCTCCGCCCAAAAGATCAAAACCATCGCCGCTGAACTGGCGCGTGTGGCCTTTGACGAAGCCTTTGAGCTGGAGCAGGAATGGACCGACTTCCGCGGCGAAACCCACAAAACCATGACGGGCCGCCCGGTCAGCTTCCACGCGATGCGCGGCATCTCTGCGCATTCCAACGGCTTCCAGACCTGCCGCGCCTTACACGTGCTGCAAATCCTCTTGGGCACCGTCGAAGTCCCCGGTGGCTTCCGCTTCAAACCGCCCTATCCCAAGCCGGTTGAGGCCCACCCGACGCCCCACGGCTACGGCCGTCCCGGCAAGCCACTTGCCGGTCCGCACCTTGGCTTCCCGCGCGGCCCCGAGGACCTGCAAATCAACGAAGACGGCTCTGCCTGCCGCATCGATAAGGCCTTTACATGGGAGAACCCCATGTCCGTGCACGGCCTGATGCATATGGTGATCTCCAACGCCCACGCGCAGGATCCCTACCCGATCGACACGCTGTTCATGTATATGGCCAACATGTCGTGGAACTCCACGATGAACACCTCAGGTGTGATCAAGATGCTGACCGACCGAAATGACGACGGCGGCTATCGCATCCCCCGCATCATCTACTCTGATGCCTACAGTTCCGAGATGGTTGCTTATGCCGACCTAATCCTGCCGGACACCACCTATCTGGAACGCCACGACTGCATCTCGCTTCTGGACCGCCCAATCTGCGAAGCCGACGGCGCCGCCGATGCAATCCGCTGGCCGGTGGTTGAGCCTGATCGTGACGTGCGCGGCTTCCAATCCGTGCTGATCGAGCTGGGCGCCCGCATTGGCTTGCCACATTTCCTCAACGAAGACGGCACACCAAAGTGGAAAGACTACGCCGACTACATCGTGAACCACGAACGCCGTCCTGGCGTTGGGCCTCTTGCGGGGTTCCGCGGCGAGGACGGCGACCAATTTGGCCGGGGCGAGGCCAACCCAGATCAGCTTCAGCGCTATATCGAAAACGGTGGTTTTGCCATCGAACACGTGCCGGACAACGCGCTCTACATGAAGCCATGGAACCAGCACTATCAGGACTGGGCCGTGCAAATCGGCCTCTATGACGCGCCACAGCCTTTCCTGTTCCAGCTCTATGTGGAACCGATGCGTAAGTTCCAGCGCGCCGCCGAAGGGCATGGAGACCTACAACCGCCGGATCATCTGCGGGACCGCCTCAAAGAGGTGATGGAGCCGCTGCCCATCTGGTACGCACCGCTGGAAGACGCCAGGGTTGATCCGGACGAGTTTGACGTGCACGCGCTCACTCAACGCCCAATGGCGATGTATCATAGCTGGGGCACCCAAAACGCCTGGCTGCGCCAGCTGCACGGCGAGAACCCACTCTACCTCCCGACCAAGCTTTGGGAAAAGCACGGCTTTGCCGAGGGCGACTGGGCTCGCGTGACCTCCGCCCACGGCGAGATCACCGTGCCTGTGGCCCATCAGGCCGCGCTGAACGAGAACACCGTCTGGACCTGGAACGCCATTGGCAAACGCAAAGGCGCCTGGGCCCTGTCCGAGGACGCACCGGAGGCCAACAAGGGGTTCCTGCTCAACCACCTGATCCACGAGCTGCTCCCTCCCAAAGGTGACGGCTTGCGATGGGCCAACTCGGACCCCATCACAGGCCAAGCTGCTTGGTTCGATCTGCGCGTGAAAATCGAGAAAGCGGATGCACCGGCAGAGAGCCAACCGGCCTTCGATCCTATCAAGTCACCAGTGCCCCAAGGTCCAGATCATCTGGAATGGAAGGTGGGCAAATGAGACATAAACGCCTCAAAATTCGCACCTCCGCGATACAGTCGCAATACCGACGCAATACCGACGTGAAAAAATGACCGATTTACCCGCCAAAACCGACCGCACTCTCGGCCTTGTGATCGATCTGGACACCTGCGTCGGCTGCCACGCCTGTGTGATCTCCTGCAAAGGCTGGAACACCGAAAACTACGGTGCCCCCCTGTCTGACCAACGCCCCTATGGCACCGAACCCATGGGCACATTTCTGAACCGCGTACACAGCTATGAGGTTCAGCCAGAACAAGGCAACGCGCAGACAGTACACTTTCCAAAGTCCTGTTTGCATTGTGAAAATGCGCCTTGCGTCACGGTTTGCCCCACTGGCGCAAGCTACAAACGCGTTGAAGACGGTATCGTGCTGGTGAACGAAGACCACTGCATCGGCTGTGGCCTTTGCGCATGGGCTTGCCCCTATGGCGCGCGCGAGCTGGACCAAGCCGAAGGCGTGATGAAGAAATGCACCCTTTGTGTGGATCGCATTTACAACGAAAACCTGCCTGAGGAGGACCAGATCCCTTCCTGCGTCCGCACCTGCCCCGCAGGTGCCAGACACTTTGGCGACCTCTCAGATCCAACCTCTGACGTCAGCCAACTTGTTGAATCCAGAGGCGGATTTGACCTCATGCCGGAAATGGGCACCTTGCCCGTGAACAAATACTTGCCGCCGCGTCTCAAGGATTCCTGGGACGACCAAAGTCTGTTGGCCCCACTTCTGGAACCCGTCGCCGAAGAACCTCAAGGCTTCCTTGGCTGGCTCGACAAAGCCCTCGACAAACTGCCCGGAGGGACCGCCTAATGCATCCAGCACCATCCGTCATCGTCTTCTCAACGCTCTCGGGCCTTGGCTTCGGCCTCCTGTTCTGGCTTGGCATTGATCCCACGCCACCCACCGGCCTCACAGCTTTTGTATTCTTTGCAATCGCTTACGCCTTGTCTGTCGGCGGTCTGATCTCCTCCACCTTCCACCTCGGCCACCCGGAACGCGCTTGGCGTGCCCTCTCTCAATGGCGCAGCAGCTGGCTGTCGCGCGAAGGAGTCAGCGCCGTCCTCGCCCTTCTTTTTATGGGGCTATACGCGATATCGCTGATTTTCCTTGAAATGAACGCCACCGCATTGGGTCTGATCGGTGCCGCTTTGTCGCTGTTCACCGTCTTCACCACCTCAATGATCTACGCCCAGCTCGACACCGTACCGCGCTGGAAAACCCCTTTGACGCCAGCGCTTTACCTCAGCTTCTCCTTGGCCGGGGGCGCACTGCTTTCAGGCCGCGTGAACATGGCCATCCTGCTCCTGGTGATCGCTGCGATATTCCAGTTCATTTGGTGGCAACGTGGTGACGCAGCCCTGTCCGACAGCGGCACCGATCTTGGCACAGCAACGGGGTTAGGCGAGCGCGGAACCGTACGCTCTATGGCACATCCCCACACCGCGCCCAACTATCTGGTGAAAGAGTTCATCTACGTCATCGGCCGGAAACACGCACAAAAACTGCGCCGCATCGCCTTTGGCCTCACGTTCGTGCTGCCCATCATCTGCTTGCTGCTAACGTTCAGCCACGTCTTGGCAATCATCGCAGTTCTCAGCCACGTCGCGGGCGTCGCAACCTCGCGCTGGCTGTTCTTTGCAGAGGCCGAACACGTGGTCGGCCTCTACTACGGCATGCGTTAACGCGCCTTCCCGCGCCAGGTGTCCAGCCAGGCGCGGAACCGCCCCCGCTTCTCAGCCAGATTGTCGCCCGCTGCTTCCAAGCTGTCGCCCATATCCTCTAGCACCGGATCAATCCGCGCCTGACGGAAGCGCCGCCAACGCACGTAAATCGCCCAAACAAAAGCGAAAAACACGGTCAAGATCAGGATGTTCAACCATGGAATAAAGGTCACATCCGGGCCTTCTACAGCCTTCACACCCACTGCATTGGGGTAGATCGACAGGAACTCATTGCGCCAGCCATAGTGCTTCACAGCCACCCATTGTGGTGCATCCGCGGACGACTTCATATCCGCCGCTTCCGCCTGCAAATTGGCGGTATCAAACTTGAAATACGGCGGCCAGCCTGCCGAGGTGTCCTCATTGCGATAGACCATCACCTTTTCGTTCGGAAACTTGGTCTGAATGAAAAACACGTCGCGGTTCACATTGCCGGTTGCATTGCCGCTGTCTTCTTTGGCCCAGAAAATAGAGTTCTCGCCAAAATCGATCCGCTTCTCATAGGTGTCGGTGATCCGCACCACATCGTGCTGCGGCAGCGTGTAGTGAAAAAACGCCGCGACAAACAGCCAGAAGAGCGTCCAGAAACCCCATTTCACATAGACCATGTCTTTGGTCCCCCTAGTGGAAATTCATAAAGTAGATCAGCGCGATCACGATGGTCACAGGGATGATATAGACACCCCAGATCAATTTGCGACGCAAAGAGCCGTCATAGTCCTGCAGCCCTTGCTCGATAAAGGCATCCCGATCGCCGCTCAAACCTTCGCGGTCCCATTCCGCCTCAAGCTTGTCGCGCCGCTTGGAGCGCGAGTAGAGCGACAGACAGATGTAGACAATGGTGAGCACGACAAAGCCCACAACCGCCAGTCTTGCCAAAGCAAACATGATCTACCTCCTCACCGCGCCCCACGGGCCAACCCGCGCAATCATATCCTCAGATGCCCGCCGCGTCACACGGGGCATCTCCAAGGGCGCGTCAAAGCCAAACAGCGCCTCGCGCGCGCCCACTTTGTCAACCTGATACTCCCGCTCCAGAAAATCTGCCACAAAGCTTTTCTTGGTCTCTGACCAGCCTTGATAGAGGCGATAGAATACCTCTTTGTGGCAGATAAACAGCTGCCGAATGTCCTTGGGCGCCAGCTCCGCCAGCAGCATATTCACCAAGTCCCGCTGATCCGTATCCGTCGCGCGCAGCGTGTAGAAATAGGCCGGATGATCGCTGGTGATCTTCGGCCATTTGCCGTCGCTTTCGGCCCAATCCACCATCTTACGCAGTTCATGGTATTCGGGTGGCAGTTGCTCCGCATGTTGCCGCGCCAGACGGCGAATGTCGCTGCGCGTTGCCCCAGTCAGGTCCACGCCGGCCTCCTGCGCCGCGTCAACCACAATGAAATCCATCTTCTGGCGCAAAATCGCCGCGCCATCCACGCCCCGCGCTTTCACAATAGGCTCGGCCAGATCATTGTAATCCAAAAACTTCGCAATCTGATTTCGGTCTTTGAAATCAAACGTGTACTTGATCGGCAGCTTGCCCAGCTCAGCCTTGTCGCCCGCCGTGATTACCGCCGGATGCGCCAAGCCACGGAACAGGTAAACCCCGCCAAAATGCGCAGTCCAATAATCCTGCTGATCAAACTCCATATGTTTAAGCTTCACCGGATTGCGCGTCACATCGCCGGTGCGTTTGGCCAGCGTGATCATGTCGGCAATCAGCACATCATCAAACCAGCCGTCCTCCTCCTGCTTGAACCGATCCGCCAACGCGCCGAGCTTCTCCGCATCGCGCAGCGTGCCTTCGGTGGTGTCGGCCTCAATCGTGACTTTACGAATGTCCATCAGCTTGCTGGGTTGGCTCACCGAAAACACCGAGTTCACCAACTCGCCCGCCACCGCATCCCGCGCGGTCAGGGCAAAGAGCTGCGGCTCGTTTTCCTCAATGAAATGGCGCAAAATATCGCGGCTGGTGGAGAACTTGATGTTCAAAAGCGGCGCAGATTTCTGATCCGTGGTCAGCAGGATGAACTGCCGATTGCAGCCCCCGTGGTTGAGGTAGAGATGATCGTCTAGCTCATCGCCGATCTCCGGCGAATAGCCCGAGATATCAATGTGAAAATCGGTGAGATTGGTGGTCTTGCCCGTCAGATGTTTGAGCGCTCGGTTATAGCGCTCCACCAAAACCGGCGAGGCCACCTCGATCAGGTTGCCAAACATCAGGCCGCGTTGGATCAGTCTCTGCATCACACCGCCTCGAACCATTTGGCGTCAATTTGAACATCTTCAATCATCTGAGTTTGTACGCCGAGATTGTTTTCCTTGAGAAGTTCACACAGTCTGAGACCATCAATTAAGTCAATCGCGGTCGCGCCATCTCTTGTAGCTTCATCCGAAGCCTGCGCCGTGAATGTCCCTGTCGTAATAAACAGGCCCTTGTCTGCTCTCCCCATCATGGCGCCGCGAAAATCTCTTATTTCTGAAGAGCCGACACTGCCCTTGTATCTTTTGCATTGGAAAAAAACCTGAAAAGACACCAAATTTACGCGGAGCACACCTACACCATCGATTCCTCCATCGCCTGACTTTCCTCGCACTTCCACTTTAGTGAACCCAGCTTCTCGAAGAAGTCGTTGAGCAAGCCGCTCAAAAGCGGACGGATCCATCCAGCGCATAACCTCGAGCAGCTTGTCGGTCCATGGTTCCGTCTCAGTTGACGCCTCACCCAGCTGGGGTAAACCCAACTGCGTCGGCTGCTCATTTCCAGTAGCTTTTTGTTTATTCTTTTGCCTACGAAGGCGCGCTCTTTTCTTTTCCTCTTCATTGACTTGATCAAGAATTGCCTCCGCATCTTTTTGCAACGAAAGCCGATTGCCGGATTCTGTCAAAGTCCAGACACCTCTGGCGGAGTTTTCAAGAGCACCACCTCGTTTCAAATACGTCCGAGCCCAGGCCAAATAGTAGTTCAGGCGCGGTTGGTTGGCATTAGTTCCGACCATCATGTGCGCCTGTTCTGCCTCCGAAACGCCCTCCAACTCGGCTACTTTTTCATCGAGTTCATGGATCGTAGCGGAGCCACCAATTTCCTTGAGTGCTTCAACGGTTGCCAGCATCATTCCGGCCAAATCAGGGAAACCTTCTGCTTCAATGACAAATTTCCGCGCCTCATTTTGACCCATTCTTACTTCTCCAAAACCTTGTCCTGCCCACGCCGCGCTTCCACGCCCTGCGCATGGCCAAACCACACCAGCCCCAAAATCGGTGCCCAAACAATCGCCGCCATCAGCGACAGCCGCAGATGCACCCAAGCCGCGCCCAGCGGATCAATCTCAAAATGCCCCACGGCCTCAAACCCGCGCATTTGGGTAACGCCAATCGAAATCATGAACCCAACTGCCACCAAAAACGCCGCTGACAGCGCGATGCCGTGCAGCACCTTGCCGTGCGAGCGTGTCTCTCGATCCACCAGCACACGCGGCAACAGCACCGCCAATAGCGCCAAGACGCCCAGCGGCACCGCCGTGTTGAAAAACCCGATGCTGTCGATCACAAACACTTAAGCTTTGCCCTCCAGATACCGCCGCTTCGCCGCTTCGGACCGCTGCATGTCGCGCACCATATTAGCGATCGCGACCTCATCGGATTTGTCGGCATAGCGGAATTCACTGTCCGCATAGCGATTGATTTCCTGCACCACCATGTCGGTGGTGATCGGCACCCGCAGCTCGTTAATCATGGCCTTCTTGGTGTCGTAGTCCTTGGTGAGGAACAGCTCCGGGTTCTCCATCCACGCGTCCGGCAATTCAAAGTCCATCGCCCGCACTTTCACGGCATCGGTGATGTTCTTGATCGCGCGCCCCGTGAAGCGCGGATCGGCCTCCTGAATGGCCTTCAGATACGTGCCCATCTTGGCAATCGTATCGAGCTCGCCCACCTGCCCGTGCACCTTGTCAAAGACGTTGAGCAGACCTTCCTCATGGGGCCGGTTGTGGCTCTCAAAACTCGCCGCCACAGCCTTTTGAATCGCTTGCGCCTCAAACAACTCGTGCTCGCCCAGCGCGATGTCGTGGTTCTTGCCCATCAGCAGCGCGAGGATGTCGATGTAATCCTCTCGCGTCTGCGGCCCATCCACCAAAAACCGCGCCCCGGCCCGCTGGCGCAGGGCGTCATCCACGTTCTCCGGATAGTTGGAGAACATGCCAAAGGTACAGTTGCCGCGCACCACGGTATTGGCCCCCGCAAAGGCCTCCATAAACACCGCCGTGACCTCCTGCTGCCCCGCCGAACTCTGCCGATCTCCGCGCTTGCCCGCGATCTGGTCGATATCATCAATGGTGCCAAAGCCAATCACCTGCGGGTCGAGCACATTCTGCACAAAGGACTTCGCGTTCTGCCCCGATTTGCCCTGATAACTGTCGATATTGTCGATGCCAAAATTTTGATAGCGGAAGGCATATCCCGCCACCTGACAATAGTCGTTAATCAGCCCCGCCATCATCTGAATGAGCGTGGTTTTCCCAGTCCCAGGCGCGCCGTCACCCATGAACGTGAAGATGAACCCGCCAAGCTCCGCAAAGGGGTTGAGCCGCCGGTCAAAGTCATAAGCCATCAGCATTTTCGCGAGCTTCATAGCCTGATATTTGGCGATATGGTTGCCCACGACTTCATTGGGCTTCTTGAAAGTCATCGTGAGCGTCGAACCCTTCGCCGCCCGCGCTGGCGTGAACCCGTTGATGGTCAGATCATCCGCCTCAACCTTCCAGCTCGCGCCTACAAAGGCCCCCAGCTGCAGCGCGTTCTGCGCCCGCAAAGCCACCTTCTCCATCAACTGTTCGGCAAAGGCACAGACACAAGCGACCAGCCGATCCTCATCACTGACCAGCGCGGCAATATCCTGATCCAACTCCCACAACGCGCCATGCAACGCCAGCTGTGCATTGTCGGTCAGCACCTCTTCAACTTCGCCGACTTCAACCTGCGTCTCACCCAACAGGGGCGCCAACAAAAAAGACGTCGCATTGGCAAAGACATAGGACACCGCCAGCGCCTCCGCCGCCAATAGCTCGGAAAACGCCGCCTTCTTATCCGCGCCCAGCGCTCCGGCGAGATTGTCCCGCTTCAGATCAGCCAAACCGGAGGCTTCGGCGAAGTTTTCGCCCACCGCCAAGGCAATTGCCAAAGCGCGGCGCAGCCCATGCAGAACATTGGCTTGCAAAGGGGACACCAGCGGATCTTCCCCGCCCGCGCCCTCAATGCGCTCCACCAGATGCACACCTTCCGGCCGCGCAGTCGAACGCGTCACCAACCCCGGAGTGGTGCTGCGAAACCGTCGCCGTGTGCCAATCCCGCTGGACCGCTCCGGCGCCGCCACAGGATCCTTACCCTTGGCAATCCGCGGCGTGTGATCAAAGCCGTCCAGCATCCCCACCGCCGCATCGTAATGCTTGCGAATATCCTCTTCGCGCAGCTCCATCTGATCACTTGTCAGGCTCATCTAAATCTCCAACCCAAACTTCTTTCTTGAAAACTCTATCGCCGCAGGCTCGACAACAGGGACACACCTAATACCGCAACACCCGCCCTTGCGGGCTCACCACATATTTGGTCACGCTGCCAAATCCCGGTGGGTTGAGCTCTTCCAGCGCCTGAAACGGCCGCTGTGGCAGGATAATTGAGCGTTCCATGCTGGTCGCCCCTGTGTCCGCCCCGTGCCCCGCAAACGGGTCCAGAGCAAAGACCTGCCGCTCCACCGTGCCAAACCAGCCAGAGCGCTCATCGGTAACGCGCTCACTTACCAAATCCTCGGTGGTCCAGGCCAATGTCCAATCTTCGCCTTCCGGCGCCCGTGCGGCCTCCAGCACCTCACGGATCGGCCCCGACTGCCGCGTAAAGGCACTCGAATACATCGGCCCGACGTGAATGCGCCGCAACCGTTTTGGGTGCAGGTCGTCAAAGCTCTCGTCAAAGCCTTTGGCAATGGTCACCAGTTTCAAACCGCCCACCGCCTGCGCCATCAGATGCGCCTGCACTTCCGGCCAACGCCGCTCGTCTTTAGGCAACGCCCGCCGCCCAGTGTCCTCAATATCCATCAGGTAAATCGTCGGCAGGTTCACCTGACTGTCATAGACCGCCCAATGCAGCAGATACTTGCGCCGCCGTTCCGACAGATTGCGCTGCCAGCGCACCTCCGGATGGTTCTGCGCCCAGAAAAGTTCTCCCTTGAGCAACTCCTCGTAGTAAAGCCGCTGGCTCAGCGCGAACTGCAGCTTCGTCGGAATCTCCTGATCGCCAATGATGGCGCGCAGCATGTCATCTTTGAGCTGTTCCGCGCTTGGCATATTGCGCAAATGGCTTTCGGCCTGCTGCGCGTCATTGGCCATAACCAGCAGTTCGTTGAACAAAGGAAAGCCGCTCTCCACCGCGTCCATCGCAAGGCTGCCAAAGAACTGTCCGGTCTGCCGCCCAACCAGCAGGTATTTCATGCTCAACGCTTTGAAGGTGTAGCCAATCGACGCCAGATAGCGCGTAAGGATTTCAACCTCAGTTTCGCCAATCGCCCCCTCAGCCGCCCGCGCCGCCGCCACCTGTGTCAGATGCTCGGTGATGCGCTCAAACTTCTGAAAATACCGCCGCGACGCGCGGGTCTCCATCAGAGCGGTGTGGTCTTTGGTTGTGTCGTTCATTTTCCTCCTCCGGGACACGCAGTGTCACGGATCGCGCCCGACCCCGCCCCCCAGGGCGGGCGCGATTTTGCAACATTCGAAACACGCTTACACTTCAGAGCTTGCGTCTCTGCCTGCGCCATTCTGACAGCCGCCCTCGGGCTCAGGCGCGCTCCTATGCTGCAGTCACATGTCATAGCTAAACTCAATCCTTCGCCAGCCATCTTCCGTTCCAACCTGTCCAGTTCAGCCAACACCGATGGCATTAGTGATTAGCCCGCTCCGGCTCCGGAACTGGCGGCAAATCAAACAGCCAAATCATCAAGCGATAGGAGAATCCATCTTTGAACAAGCGCCACTTACTCTCATTCAGACGTGCCCAAAACAGAGGGTTGCGCCATGACTTCAGAAAAAGGAACCGCCCAAACACGCCAAACGTTCCACCTATCAAGAACTGACAAGCCGTTATGAAAGCTACAAACATCAGCCCACTTGTAGTCGCGTTGCTCGAAAGCTGAATTGGCGCCCGAACTCCAACTTCCGCCAAAGTAAATTCCCCCGAAAGCAATCCATAGACCGACATTGCGAAGCCAATGCTCGCAGCGAGCACACCAACCCGAATAATACACGAGGTACTGACACTAGGCATCACGCCCCATAAAGGTTCTTGTCGTGCTTCTCGACGATCTTCTGGAACCGCCGGGCAAAGCGTTCGTCCGCCTTCGCCTTCGCTTCCAGGACGTCGCGCGCAAACACCATGTGCTCCTCATGGGCTTCCATCATGTCGGCCATACGCTGGTTTGTCGCCGTCCCGATTGCAGCCATAGAAGCTTGCGCTTCTTTGTCGGTCTCCACACCAATCTCGTTGATCCGGTGCGCGATGTCCTGTTGCTGCGCGGTCTTCAAAGATTTGGTCAGCGCATCATAAAGCACCACGCGTTGCTTGGTGTCTGTCTGCAACTTGTTGATCAGCACCATCTGCGTCGCCGCCTGGTTTTGCAGAGAGTCGACCCAGGTTTTGCCTTTCTCGATATAGCGCTCCAGCGTCTGGCTCTTGGACAGTTTCACCTGCTCCTGCTGCACCAACGCATTGTAAGCCTTGTTCAGGTCCGCCAGCTCGGTCTCCAGCTTGGTCCGCGCCGCCGCGTCCTGCTCCACCGCAATCTTGTTTTCGATCTCGATGATCTTGGGATCCATACCCAAAATCTCGGCGCGCAGGCTTTCGAGTTCCCCAACCGTGAACTCACGTTCATCCAGCGTTTCGGCTAGGTTGGCTTCAACCTTCACCTTCTGCTCTTCAAGAACAGACAACTGACCTTCCAGCAGCTTGGTGATCACATCTGACTTGGCTATCAAATCCTGCAGCTTGTCATCAATGTTGGCCGTTTTGATCCGCTCAGCGCGCATCGACTCGGATTTGCCCCGGCTAAAAATGCCAACAAAGCTCTCCCAGCCGGTCTTGTCCCGCATCTGGTCAAAGTCTTTGGAAAACGCCGCTGTGACGTCGTCCAAACCCATGATCAGCTCAGCGATATTGGCGTTCATCACATCCGTGTGCGCATGCACATCGTCCAATGTCGCGTTTTCGATATCAATCGCGACATCGTCACCGGTTTTCATCTTCGCCCGCGCCGCATCAATGCGCCCGGTCAGTTCGGCAATTTTGTTTTGTGCTTCGGCCACCTGCGCTTGAGACTCACGCACTTGGGTTTCAAAATCCGCCATAAAACACTCCCTATTTCCAATATGTTGAGACTGATATGGGAAATGTTACGCCCATTTACATCAGACTCGGATCCAATTTGGGCGAAGTGTTGCAAATGTGCACGGCAAAAGAAAGGGCTTGCTGCCACACACCCGCATTTCGCGAGGTTTTGGCCGCGCAATCGCGCAGCCAAAACCAACGTTTTCTCACATCGTGTTAACCGACGACGTTGAACTCCGGCCCATAGGGATAGCCGGTGATGTTCTCATTGCCATCCTCTGTGATGACCAAGATATCATGCTCGCGATATCCACCAGCGCCGGGCTGCCCATCTGCGATGGTCAGCATTGGCTCCATGGAAATCACCATGCCCGGTTCCAGCACCGTCGGAATGTCTTCACGCAACTCCAATCCCGCCTCACGGCCATAGTAATGGCTCAACACGCCAAAGCTGTGGCCATAGCCAAATGTGCGGTATTTCAGCAGGTCGCGTTCGGCGAAGAAATCATTGATCTGCTCTGTCACTTCGGCACAGCTCGCCCCGGGCTGCAGCAAAGAAATCCCCAACTCATGTGCGCCGACGTTGGCTTCCCAGATCTTCAAGCTGGCATCATCCACTTCTCCGACAAAAAGCGTGCGCTCCAGCGCCGTATAATAGCCAGAGATCATCGGGAAAGTATTGAGCGACAGAATATCGCCCCGCTGCAGTTTGCGCGCGGTCACGGGGTTGTGCGCCCCATCGGTGTTGATACCTGATTGAAACCACACCCATGTGTCGCGATACTCGGCGTCCGGAAAGCGCTTCGCAATCTCCAGCTCCATCGCATCGCGGCCCGCCATGGCCACATCAATTTCTCGCACGCCTTCCTTGATGACATCCCGGATCGCGTAGCCCCCCACATCGGCCACAGCTGCACCAGCGCGGATCATTTCGATTTCCGCCGCACTCTTATGCATTCGCTGACGCATTGTGGGTTCATAAAGGTCGACCACTTTGGACGGCGACAGGAAGCCTTCCAACTTGCCTTGCTGCAGCAGGGTCAGGTGATCGCCCTCAATGCCAATCACCGCACCGCCGCCAGTGATCGACTTGATCGCCCGCCAGTAATTGTCGCGCTGCCAGTCGGTGTAAGTGATGTTGTCTCCGTAACACCGCCGCCAAGGTTGACCCGCATCAATGCCAGCGGAAATGGTCACACATTCGGTGGGCGTAACCACCACCGCATAAGGCCGCCCAAAAGCGCAGTAGGTAAAGCCAGAGTAATAGGACACATTGTGCATAGACGTGAACACAGCAGCATCCACGCCGTGGGCCGTCATAATAGTGCGCAAACCAGCAACGCGGTTCGCGTATTCAGCCTCAGCAAATTGCAACGGCGCTTTCTCGCCATTGTGGAAACGATAGAATTCTGGACGTGCAGTCATTTTGACCTCCGATCAAAGAGGTCCCGGCGTTCAGGACTGGAAAGATTAGTGCGCATTCCGCTTTGGAATGTGGCGACGCCATCGCCAATGCTGAAGATATTCTGCCAAATCCCGCGACACGGGGACAAGCAGAATCCGACACAGATGTCTCAACCGCGACCTTGCGCCCAAGAATTACGCGCCTACTGTAACCCCAACAGGAGGCGCTAAAATGGAAACCGGACCCAGAAACCTGATCACGGACGTTGCCGGCTTGCGTGTTGGCAACGCGCAGGACGACCACATCAAAACCGGCACCACCGTGTTGCTTGGCGAGGCGCCTTTTACCTGCGGCGTCTCTGTGATGGGCGGTGCACCAGGCACCCGTGAAACAGACCTTCTGGCGCCTGACAAAACCGTGCAGCAGGTCGACGCGCTCACCTTATCCGGTGGTTCTGCATTTGGTCTGGACGCGCCTTCCGGCGTGGCAGATACCCTGCGCACCCAAGGCCGTGGCTTTCCTGTCGGCGATCAAACTGTCCCGATTGTGCCGGGCGCGATCCTTTTTGATCTACTAAATGGCGGTGACAAAAACTGGGACACCAATCCCTACAAAGCCCTCGGCGCTACGGCTTTGGAGGCCGCGTCCGAGGACTTTGCGCTCGGCTCCGTCGGCGCAGGCACAGGGGGAACCCTTGCAACTAACAAAGGCGGACTTGGCTCAGCCAGCATGGTACTTCCGTCAGGTCACACGGTCGGCGCTTTGGTTGCCGTGAATGCCCTTGGTGACGCCTCACCCGATGGCAAACATTTCTGGGCGGCCCCTTGGGAAGTGGGCACAGAGTTTGGCGGTAAAGGCCTCCTGCCCTTCGCGCCCAGCGACTTACCCAACACCAAGCTTTCCAGTCACAACACCACCATCGCGATTGTCGCCACTGACTCGGACCTAACACAGGCCCAATGCACCCGCATGGCGACCGCCGCCCATGACGGCATGGCCCGCGCGCTCGTGCCCTCGCATACCCCAATGGACGGCGACCTCATTTTTGGTGTCAGCACCAACGCCAAACCTCTGGACAACGACATCGCCGACACACTCTGGCTCGGTCATGCAGCCGCCACCTGTCTCGCGCGCGCCATTGCGCGCGGCGTGTGGCATGCCACCCCCAAGGAAGGTGACACACTCCCCTGCTTCCGCGCTTAGGAAAACAGCATCCGCGCCATATCACTGTCAGGATCGGCAAAGGCGTCAATCACATCAAAGTGGTGCCTGCCGCCTGTAACAACCAAATCACAATCCCAAGCTTCCGACAGCCAACGGGCTTGGTCTAGAAACGCTGGCCGCTCCGCTGCCCCAACGAGCACCGTCACACCGACACCCGCGCGCGGTGCCTGCCACATCGGACTTTCTGCGTCCGCTTCCGCCGCATCCAGTTGCAGCTTGACATTCATCGCCGTCTTCATAAGCGGTCGCAGATCGGCCAGCGGCGAGATCGGCACAACCCGAGACACCCGTGCGGCCACATCCTCCGGCAACACCCCATCACAGATCATCCGCGCCACAAGGTGCCCGCCTGCAGAGTGCCCAGCCAAGACAACAGGGCCATGAACAAGCGTACATGCTCTGGTCACAGCCGCTGCAATCTGCTTGGTAATCTCGGAAATCCGCACATCGGGCGCGAGATCATACGACGGCAGAGCCACCGCCCAACCGCGCTCAACAGCCCCCTGCGCAAAGTGGCTCCAGTAGGACTTATCAAAAGCCATCCAGTAACCGCCGTGCACAAATACCAGTAGGCCTTTCGCCGCGCCCCTAGGTCTAAACAGATCGAACTTGTGACGCTCCCCATCACCATAGGCCACATCCAGCTCCGCTTCAGCGCAATCGCGAAACGCAGCAGCCTCCTGCTCCCAGCGCGGCGGATAGCCCTCGGCTCCCTCAATATAGGCGCTGTTTGAATATGCGTCGTCCCAATCCATTTGCTCTCTCCCCAAGACTGAAAAGCACTCTGGGCGAAACTATTTCAAACCTCAAACATCTTTTGCGACACCCACCCCTCGGCTTTAACAAATCTGTCACTCGCCCGTTACAGATGCGTCACCTGTCCATGCGATGCCCCGCGCAGTATTCAACACGGAGACGCACAGATGTTGCTTCGCAGCCTTTGCCTGACCTCCGCGCTGGCTCTGACCGCAGGTCACGCCGCCGCAGAGATGAACTTCAACCGGATTGCCTCTTTCCCCGTGGTCAAAAATATGGCCGCTGGCGAAGACACCAAACGCGAGACATCCCCGGAAATCATCGCAGCCACAGCTGACGGCATGACGTTGGTTTACACCGACAGCCCATTGGGTGTTCTGGGCCGCATCGACATCACTGATCCCACCAACCCCAAGCCACTGGGCAACATTGCCCTATCTGGTGAGCCAACCTCCGTAGGGGTTCTGGGCGACATCGCCATTGTTGGCGTGAACACATCCGAGAGCTACACCGCACCGTCGGGCAGCCTTCAGGCCATCCGCATTAAAGACGGCACCGTCGCGGCCTCCTGCGACCTCGGTGGCCAGCCGGACTCGGTGGCCATCGCACCGGACGCCTCCTTCGTGTCCGTCGCCATCGAAAACGAACGCGACGAAGACCTCGGCGACGGCCGCACCGGCCAGATGCCAGCAGGCATGCTGGCCATGGTCGACCTGAAAGACGGCAACCTGGCTTGTGACACCCTGCGCATGGTCGACATGACCGGCCTCGCAGAGGTCTCCCCCGAAGATCCAGAACCAGAGTATGTCTCCATCAACGCTCTGGGAGAAACTGTGGTGACCCTGCAGGAAAACAACCACATGGTGGTTGTCTCCAAGGACGGTGAAATCATTTCTCATTTCTCCACCGGCGCGGTTGACCTGACCGGCATCGACGCAACAGACGAACGCGGCGCGCTGATCTTTACCGAAAGCCAAGCAGGCCGCCTGCGCGAGCCTGACGCTGTCGCATGGATCGACGACAACCACTTCGCCACAGCCAACGAGGGAGACATGGACGGCGGCTCCCGCGGTTGGACCATCTTCCACAAGGACGGCACCGTTGTATACGAAAGCGGCACCGACTTTGAGAAAGCCATCATCCAAATCGGCCACTACCCGGACAAACGCTCCGACAGCAAAGGCGTGGAACCTGAAAGCGTGACCTTCGCGACCTTCAACGGCACGCCTTACGTGTTTGTTGGTGCCGAGCGTGCCTCCGTTGTGGGTGTCTATGACGTTACCAACCCCGCCGCGCCAGTGCTGAAGCAGCTGCTGCCCTCCGGCGTTGGTCCAGAAGGCTATGTGGCTATTCCAGACCGCAATCTGCTGGTCTCCGCCAACGAAAAAGACCTCATTGAGGACGGCGGTGCCCGCGCGCACGTCATGCTGTTTGAATATCAAGACGCGCCAGCAACATATCCGCACCTGACATCCGAAGGCGCAGATGAGCTGATCGGCTGGGGCGCGATCTCCGGTATGGTGGCAGACAAGGACGGCATCGTCTGGGCTGTGAATGACAGCTTCTACGGCTTCCAACCGTCAATCTTTAAGATCGACACCACCCAAACCCCGGCCCGCATCGTGGATGTGATCCGTGTCACCCGCAACGGCGCACCCGCTCAGAAACTTGACCTTGAAGGCATCACGCTGGACGGCAAAGGCGGCTTCTACGTGGCGTCTGAAGGCCGCACAGAGCGCCTAATCCCACACGCGATATATCACGTACAAGCCAACGGCGCGATCAAGAACCTGAAAGGTGAATTTGGCATCCCGGCGGAACTGGCCGCCGTTGAAAAGCGATTTGGTTTTGAGGGCATTACCAAGATCGGCGACACCCTCTGGATGGCCGTGCAGCGCGAGTGGAAAGACGATCCGGCGGATCACGTGAAACTCGTCTCCTACAACCTTGAGACCAAGGAATGGGGCGCCGTGCACTATCCGAAAGCCAAGCCGGACACAGGCTGGGTCGGACTGTCCGAAATCGTCGCCCATGGCGATTGGGTTTACATCGTGGAGCGTGACAATCAGCACGATCACCGCGCCGTGACCAAAAAGATCTACCGCGTGCCTGCCTCCGAGATGGTGCCCGCGCCATTGGGTAGCGAACTGCCGGTTGTCTCCAAAGTGCTGGTCCGCGACTTACTCGCTGATCTGACCGGCACCGGTGGCTACGTTCTGGACAAAGTCGAAGGTCTGGCGATCTTTGAAGACGGCACAGCCTTCTTCTCCACCGACAACGACGGTGTGGATGATCACTCCGGCGAAACGATGTTCGTGAACATCGGCAACATCGAACCTGCCGCCAACTGATCTGACCCTCCCCGTCGGACTGGCAGAAAGCCCCGGTGCCCATGGGCATCGGGGCTTATGCTTTGAGCCGAGCCAGCAAAAGATAAGCCGCCACGCCGAGCGCCGCCAAGCTGCCGGTCCACACCAACGCGGTCTGATATCCCAGCCAGTCGGCCAACACCCCCATCGCGCCCGCCCCCAAGGCCGAACCGCCAGCGGCAATCACCGCCCACAGGCTCATGACACGCCCGCGCATATCGTCTTCCAGATCAAGTTGAATGGCGGTCTGTGTGGAAATCGCCGTCACCGTGGTGACAAAGGACATACCCGCCGCCACAACAAGAGCGGCTTCCCAAGTCAGGGATAGTCCCAAGACTGCGACCAAACTCAACCCGAAAACAATCGCTACCCGCGTTGTCAGTGGCAATCTCCCCGACGCCTGTGGAGGCAATGCCGCTTGCGAAAACCCACCTAAGATTGCGCCTACCCCAGTCACGCTCATCAACACGCCAAGCCCATCCGCGCCGCGCTCAAAGACCCCGTCTGCGAGAGGTGGCAATACTTCCAGCGCCCCCCGTGCCACCAATGCCAAAACACCCGCGATAAACATCGCCTCGCGCACCGTCTCGGTCTGCCACACGTATCGGACGCCAGCCCCAAGTGCTTTGAAAAACGGCTCCTGCGCGCTGCCACTGTCCCGCCGCGGTCTTAGGGTCAGCCGCGCAATCACAAACAGATAAGGCACAAACAGAAGCGTCTGCACAAAAAGCGTTTCCGCCACACCAATGACTGCAATCAGGAACCCGCCAACAGCCGGCCCCACCATTCGCGCGATGTTGAAATTGATCGCCACAATCGTGACCACCGAACTCAGATGCTCGCGCCGCACGAGCCTCGGTGTCAGCGCCATCCGTACCGGATGGTTCGCGGCAATCACCATGCCGATCAACAAAGTGATCAACGCAATGAGGAACGGCGTTGCCCAGCCCAGCGCCACAACTGCCCAAAGCACGGCGCTCAAGGCTGCATTAATGCTCTGCAGCACCAGCATGGTGTGTTTCACCCGCCAGCGGTCCACCCAGACGCCAAACAATGGCGACAGCACAATAGAGGGCGCAAACAGCAGAAACGCCACCGCACCAACAAAGCTGGCAGACTCCGTCATCTCCCAGGCCAGCCAACCAATAGTGATCCGCTGCATCCAGATCGCGAGCAAGCCAAAAGCGGCGCCACACACATAGGTGCGAAAATTGCTGGATTTCAAAGCGCCCAGATTCACGCGCCACTCCTAAATGTTGGAAAACGTCCGGCCACCATGCCCTTCACAGGTTAAGAACACAACCAACGAAAAACGCGCGCTCCGATCAGAACGCGCGTTGCCCAATAGGGCCTGACAACAAGGGAAGGAAGTTTGTCAGTTTAGGTGTGGACGTTAGTTGACGGCTTTGGCGTCGACCACATCCTGCTCCACGGCTTTTCCGGCACCGTTGGAAATTTCAATCCGGCGCGGCTTAAGTGCCTCGGGGATTTCACGTTCCAGATTGATGTGCAGCATGCCGTCTTCATGGCTTGCGCCCGTCACACGGACATGGTCCGCCAGATGGAAGCGGCGCTCAAACGCGCGGGTAGCGATGCCACGGTGCAGGTAGGTCTTCTCCGCAGACTCCTCGCCTTTCTTGGCGGTCACAATCAACGCGTTCTGCTTGACTTCGATGCTCAGGTCATCGGCCGAAAAACCGGCCACAGCCAGCGAAATACGATAGGCATCATCGGCGGTTTTTTCGATGTTATACGGGGGGTAGCTCGGCTGGGCGACGTCATTGGACAGAACGCGGTCCATCATATTTGCCAACTGATCAAAACCAACGGTCGACCGGTACAGCGGAGCCAGATCAAAAGTGCGCATGGGTTATCCTCCATTGAGCGACAACAGTATGTAAGTGCCTTCCATTCGGACAGGCGGTGGGATGTAAGACCCGATCATCGGCGCCTTACGCATACAGACCTATGATGGCAAAATGCGGATTCAACCCCTGCGCATCAGGGCTTCACAAATTTTGCTCCTCCGCCACTGCGGGTCCCTACCTTAAGGCGTGTGACACCGGTTGCTGTTTTGACCGATGGCCGGTCTCCAACGCGCATCCGATGTTTGAGCTGAGCCACGACCTCCGGCAGCTCCATCCCAAAAGCCACCTTTTGCCCCTGCCCATTGTCGCCTGTGGCCGAAACCACCGACAAAATCCGAACCCGATTGCCGTAGCGGACAAACACCGGTGCTCCTGACGAACCAAAGGTGACATTACAATCAAATGTCAAAATCCCCCAGCCACGTTCCAAAATGGAACAATCCCGCTGCCAGGAAAGATGCTCGCTGCGGCCCCGTCCATAGCTCAGCACAGACACTTTCTCGCCTTCCTGAGGATCAACATGAATGGCAAACGGATTGGCCTCTCCTGTCGAGATCGGGGACTCCAGTCGCAACAAGGCAACGTCATGTGGAATCATTTTCCCACTGATCTTACCGCTTCCCGCGTCTTGATACCCTCTGTCGACCACCACACGATTCACGCGCCGTTCCGCCAATGCATCACCAGAGACATACCCCGCGCGAAAAACAATCTGCTCTGGTGGAATTGGCGCGCCGTTCTTATCAAAAACACAATGAGCCGCCGTCAAAACCTGATCCGGAGCGATAAGCGCGCCGGAGCAAAACCCTGTCCCGCGCATATCCAACCGGCCCAACGCTTCCCAGCCCAGCAAATCACCGCGGCTTGTCAAAGGTTGCAGACGCTCTCCGGCCAATGCAGGCAACGAAACAACAGAGACAAAGGCCAAAATCACAAAGACTAAAATCCGCAAAAGACTTCTCCAAAAACTAGGGACGCACAAACTTGGCACCGGTGCTGTTTCGATCTTGTAGAGACCCGAAGCCACCTGAGGGGGAGGCGGTTCTTCCATGTTCGGCAAACAGTTCAGGCAAAGTGTGATCCAGCACCGCTCCAAGCGCCACTTTGCTGCCACGCACCTCTGCTTTCGCCGCGACCACCGATGCGACCCGAACTGTGCCATCCTCAAAGACAAAAACCGGGGCGCCACTGCTGCCAAAATCGATATTGCAGGACAACACATGGACACCACGCTGCCGCCCCATCACCTGACAAACTTTTTGAAAAGACGGGGCCGCGTCACGGCCAACCGCATAAGAAACCACACCAATTTTTGACCCTTTTCTCAGACCGCCTGTGGTTTCAAACGGCGCAATCCGCGTGTTGCGTATCGGGTGGTGCAACTCCAGAAGCGCCAGATCATTTTGCACGTTCTCAAGCGTAGCAGCGCCACTATACGCGTATTTCGGATGCACCACCGCGCGCCGCACAGACCGATACGCCTCTGCCCGCCCATTGCGCCACCCGGCGCGGAACTCGATCCGCTTTACATCGTAGGCCGCGCCATTGGCCTTGTCATAAAGACAATGCGCCGCGGTCAAAACCAGATCAGGTGCAATCAAGGCACCGGTACAAAACCCGCGACCGTCAATCTCAAGTCGACCAACTGCTCCCCAATCGCGCCCAGCCTCCCCCGTGTCCAGACGCTGTAAAGCGGTATCCTGAGCTGCGCCAAAGCTGGCCCAGACCATTGCACCCAGAATTGTCAGTAACCGAACCACATCAGGTCTCCACGCTCAGGTTTCTTTTGATCTACAGCCGTCCTGCGGCGGAAATAGGGCACGACCTTGTCATGCCCTAGATCAAAAAGAAAAGCCGAAGATCAGCGCAGAATAGGGATCTCTGGGGTCCGCTTCCCTGGCTCTGACAATGCGCGCGGCTGTGGCCCACCGGTTGCCCAATCGAGCAACTCGACCGTGTGCACAATTGGCACATCCGTGCCCGACCCAATCTGCATCATGCAGCCAATATTGCCCGCTGCGATGATGTCCGGATTCTTTGCTTCAAGCGTACGTACTTTACGTGCCTTGAGTTGGCCGGAAATTTCCGGCTGCATCAAGTTATAGGTACCGGCGGAACCGCAGCACAGATGACTGTCGGCAGGCTCCACCACCGTAAACCCAGCTTTCTTCAGCAGGTCTTTCGGGTAAGTCTTAATCTGCTGCCCATGTTGCAAGGAACAAGCCGCGTGATAGGCCACTACGGTGTCCCTATTCGCGCCATCAGGCAAATCCAACTTCATCAGAACCTCGGACACATCCATCGCAATAGCGCTCACCCGCGCGGCATCGGCGGCGAGGTCATCGTTGCGGAACATGTGACCATAGTCCTTCACGGTTGTACCACAACCAGACGTGTTGATCACAACCGCATCTAATCCGTCGCCATCCATTTCCGCGCACCAAGCCTTGATGTTTTTGGCCGCTGTTGCATGGCTCTCGCTGGTTTTGCCCATGTGATGCGTCAGAGCCCCACAACAACCCGCCCCCTCGGCCACCACCACTTCGCAACCCAGCCGCGTCAAAAGTCGGATGGTCGCGTCATTGATGTCGGTGTTCAGCGCTTTCTGTGCACATCCCGTCATCAGTGCTACGCGCATCTTTTTTTCTGCCACCGGTGCAAAACTCTGCGGATCATCATTGCGGCTCACCGGCGGAATGGACTTTGGCGCCATATCCAGCATCGCCTTCAGGCGCGCATCCGGCATCAAAAACCTGAACGGCCGCCCCAATTTGGCGCCAATCAAGGCCCAACGAAACCGCATCGGATATGGCAAAATCTGCGCCAACACCCAACGCAACACCCTATCACTCAAGGGGCGTTTATAGTTCTCTTCAATGTACTCGCGCGCGTGATCCACCAAGTGCATGTAGTGCACCCCACTTGGACAAGTGGTCATACAGGCCAGACAGCTCAGACAGCGATCAATATGCTTGACAGTCTTGGCATCCGGCACGCGCTCGTTTTCCAGCATGTCCTTGATCTGGTAAATCCGACCCCGCGGACTGTCGAGCTCATCCCCCAAAACCTGATAGGTCGGACAAGTCGCGGTACAAAACCCGCAATGCACACAAGCGCGCAAAATTTCATTGGCCCGCTGAATGCCCGGATCTTTGAGCTGGTCTTCGGTGAATGTGGTTTGCATGAAATTACCCCATCAATCCCGGATTCAAAATGCCACGCGGGTCAAACTTGGCCCTCAAGCCTTGCGACAACGCAGCCAGCGGCGCGGGCTCCGGTTGAAAAACCGGCAAACTAGCGCGGCTCTCGCTTATCCCTCGGATCAAAGTCGCATGGCCATCTATTGGCGTAGACCGAACGTCAGATCCCTTTGGCACCTGCACCCAGACAAGACCGCCCCCCCAATCGTACAAAACCGAAATATCAGAGTGGCGGGCGCGTAGCGTTTCGACCAGTTTTGGCCCATCGCTTGGCTTCACGGATATCCGCCACACATCTCCTTCACCGCCTTGCATAACCGTCACGTCGCGCACCCAAGCCCAGCCGGCCGCGACCTTATCCGCGTCACGTTCAACGCTCACGTCACCGCCAAACCCTGCAAGTGCCTCAGTCAACTTCGCAGCACGATAGGCCACAGATGCCTCCAACCCCTCGATCCGGATCATTGTCACCGGATGGCCGTCAACACCGGCGGGTGCATGCGCCGCGCCACTCACGTCATAGGGCGATCCAAGCGCCGCACTCATTGCGGCCACCGCATCCGCGTCTAACAATCCATTGATCAGCACACAGCCCACTGCCTCCGGCACCGCCTGCACTTTTAGGCTCACCTCGGTCAACACACCCAAAGTGCCCCAGCTCCCGGCCATCAGTTTGACCAGATCGTAGCCGGTGACATTCTTCATCACCCGCCCGCCATTCTTCAGCACGCGCCCGGCGCCATCGACAAACCGAACCCCCAACAGGCTGTCGCGGCAAGCTCCCGCCTGGATGCGGCGCGGACCGCTAATGTTGCCTGCCACCACGCCACCGATTGTGGATGTGCCTGTGGTATCAAGCAGCGCGCGATGATCCATCGGCTCAAAAGCCAACCGCTGCCCCTCCGCCGCCAATGTGGCCTCGATTTCCTCCAAGGGCGTGCCCGCACCTGCCACCAAGGTCAGTGCGCCCGGCTCATAAAGCGACACACCACTGAGACCCGTTGTTGACACCGGCTCACCAGACACCGGTGCGCCGATGTCACGCGTGCCGCCACCTTGAATGCGCAACGCCGATTGGGCTCCCACAATCGCTTCCGCCAGTTCAACCTCTGTTGATGGTGTCATCATTTTCTCTTGGCCTTCAAATATCCTAAGGAGAATTGGCAGCGTTGCTGCCCAGAGGGGGCTACACCCTCCCTGCCTGTCACTCTGCCGCCATCCGACGCGCTTCACTGGACGCCAATGGGAACACTTTGGCTGGGTTCAGTAACCACTTGGGGTCAAACACATCTTTCACCGCCATTTGGATATCCAAATCCTCCGGCAGGTACTGATCTACCATCAAATCCCTCTTCTCAATGCCCACACCGTGCTCGCCGGTCAGACAACCGCCAACCTCGACACAGAGCCGCAGAATATCCGCCCCAAAGGCTTCGCATTTCTCCAAATCACCCGGCTTGTTGGCATCAAACAGGATCAGCGGATGCATATTTCCATCACCTGCATGGAACACATTGCCGACATCCAAGCCGTAGTCTTTGCTCAGCTCTCCAATCCGTCGGAGCACGTAGGGCAACTGACTCACCGGGATGGTTCCATCCAGACACATGTAGTCGTTAATCTGCCCCATCGCACCAAAAGCGGACTTCCGCCCCAACCAAATCCGCGCGCTTTCATCCGCGCTGGTACTTTCGCGCAGCTCAACCGGATTGTGCGTCCGCGCGATGGCCAATATCCGCTCCAACTGCGCATCAATCTCTTCGTCAGAGCCTTCGACCTCAACAATCAACAGCGCCTCGCAATCCGGATAGCCAGCCCCAGCGAAAGCTTCGGTTGCTCGGATGCAGGGCCGGTCCATAAACTCAATCGCCACAGGCAAAATACCTGCTTTGATGATGTCGGAAACGCACTGCCCGGCCACTTCGTTGCTGTCAAAGCCCATCAACACAGGCCGCGCACCTTCAGGTTTGTGCAAAATCCGCAAGGTCGCTTCGGTCACGACGCCGAGCTGGCCCTCGCTGCCGCAGATCACGCCCAGCAAATCCAACCCGCCAGCGTCCAGATAGGCGCCGCCTATCTCGACCACTTCCCCTTCCATGGTGACCATGGTCACACCCATCAGGTTGTTGGTGGTTACGCCGTACTTTAGGCAATGCGCCCCGCCGGAGTTCATCGCAATATTGCCTGCAATCGCACAAGCCAACTGACTGGACGGATCAGGTGCGTAGAAGAAACCGTCCTCCTCCACAGCACCGGACACACTCAAATTGGTACGGCCAGTCTGCACGCGGATGAAGCGGTTTTCATAATCAGTTTCAAGTACTTCCGTCATGCGCGCGACGCCAAGAATAATGGAATCCGCTGTAGGCATGGCGCCACCTGCCAAGGAAGTGCCTGCACCTCGTGGGACCACAGGGACGCCCTCCGCGTGACAGATTTTGAGCACCGCCGCGACCTCTTCGGTGGAGGCGGGCAAGACTGCAGCTAAGGGAGGGCAGCGGTAAGCGGTGAGCGCGTCGCACTCGTAGGCGCGGACTTCGACCTCGTCGGAGATCACGGCATCGGCTGGCAGCACCTCTTTAAGGCACGCGACGATGCGGGCTTTTTTGGCGAGCACTTCGGGATTTGGGGTTGGCATGTCCATGGCTGACCTCCGCTGCAATTGGTAAACTAATATAACCAATAATCGAGACTGGCAAGCATAACCACTTCACGCTAGGGTGCAGTTATGACTCCGAACATACTTCTTGCCCAGTTTTCGACCCTCGATTTCATCGCTGTTTTGACCATTTTGGTGGCTTGGGCGCTGACCACACATCTCATTGAAAACCCTCCTAAAAACCACCCTTCGGTGTCGCGCCTCATGGCGTTTTATCGGCAGGAATGGATGGTGCATTATGTGGAGCGAAATGTGCGGGTTTTTGATGCGCAGATCATGGGAAATTTGCGGCAAAGTACGGCGTTTTTTGCCTCCTCCTCGATGATTGCCATCGGCGGCTTGGTCGCATTGATCGGGAATACGGACCAAATTGCCGGAGTCACCAAAGACCTCACACAGACCGCGGAGCCAGCCTCAGTTCTGGAACTCAAACTGGTGCTGGTGTTGCTGTTTATCGGCAACGCATTCCTGAAATTTGTGTGGTCTCACAGGCTCTTCGGCTATTGTTCGGTGCTGATGGCGGCGGTGCCAAATGACGCTAAAGACCCCACTGCGCTGTCGCGCGCAAGGAAAGCGGGGACCATCAACATCACCGCCTCGCGTAGCTTTAATCGGGGGATTCGGGCGATCTACTTTGGGCTGGCGGCGGCGGCCTGGATTTTGGGGCCAGTGATGCTGCTGCTTGGCGTATTGGTAACAGTTGTTGTCCTAGGGCGGCGTGAGTTTGCCTCCCAATCGCGCGCTGCACTGTTGCAGGAACCGCGCTGAGTTAACCCGTCAAAATCCACGTCGGTATTGCGTCGGTATCACGTCTGTTTTGCGGAGGTGCGCTTTCGCAGCACCCACCCAAGTTAACGTTTGAGAGGTTAAGAAAAATTCAGACGCGGTGGTAAGGCGCACCAGCCAGAATGCTGGCCGCGCGATAGAGCTGTTCACTCAGCATGACGCGCGCCAACATATGTGGCCAAACCATTTTACCAAAGCTCAGCTTGGCATCCGCCCGCGCTCGCAAACTTGGATCAATGCCATCTGCGCCGCCGATCACAAAGGCCAGATCGCCGCGCCCATCATCGCGCCAGCCGCCGAGCATATTGGCAAACTCCGGACTGCTCATCAGTTTGCCGCGCTCATCCAGCGCGCAGATCACGGCACCCTTGGGGATGACACCTTCCAGCAAACCCGCTTCGGCTGCCATACCGCCGCCTTTGCGGTCTTCCACCTCATGCACCGTCACCGGACCCAGGCCCAAGGCCCGTCCGGTGCGATCAAATCGGGTGAGGTAATCCTCAAGGAGGTCGCGCTCAGGACCAGACCGCAGCTTTCCCACGGCGCAGATGTGCACCTTCAGTGCCATGTCATGCCCTCCGGCCTGCTAGCAGGGTGCAGGCCGCCAGAAGTCTTATGCGGTACCGTCAGGCAGCCACATCTTTTCGAGCTGATAGAACTCGCGCACTTCCGGACGGAAGATATGCAAGATCACGTCGCCGGTATCGACCAGAACCCAGTCGCCTGTGTCCTTGCCTTCGACCTTGGCGCCGCGCCCAAACTCGGACTTCAGCCGCTCAATCAGCTTTTCGGCAATCGCCGTCACCTGGCGCGAGGAGCGCCCGGAGCAGATCACCATGTAATCGCCAATAGAGGTTTTGCCGCGCAGATCGATCTGCACCACATCTTCGGCTTTGTCTTCATCCAGAGAGGTGAGAATACGGGCAAGCAGTGCCTCGCTTGTCGTATCCGGAGAGTCCGACGTCACAATCGAACCAGTGTCAGTAGCATTGGCCACGTCAGTGTTCAGAGACAGAAGTCTGTCCTCCTTGTAGCGCACCCGTCAGCCCCGGTGCCGAGCGTAATTTCAAGATAGCACCGGTTGGCGGTTTTCTCAACGAAAGGCAAGGGGGATTCGCGCCTGCCGGCCAGTTTGGCGCGGTTTTCAGCAGTTTTTGGCACAGGGGGCCAGCCCCCACGCTTGGACACGCCAAGCGCTCCCCCGGGATATTTGGAGAATGAGAAAGCGCCTAGGTGGGGGTGTTTGACCCGCCATCTTCGTCCAACATGCGCACCTCGCGCTGCGGGAACGGCAAAGAAATGCCGTGCTCGTGAAAGGCGTCCCATAGCGCGAGATAGACGTTTCCACGAATGTTGGTCAGCCCGCCGGTGGGGTCTTCGATCCAGAAGCGCAGGATGTAATCCACGCTGCTGTCGCCAAACCCCACGATGTGACAGACGGGCGTGTTGGGGTAGCTGAGCACGCGCTTGACAGACTGCGCCGCCTCCACCGCCACCTTGCGCACCAAATGCGGATCGTCGCCGTAAGCCGTGCCAAAGAAGATATCGAGCCGTACATAGCTGTCTGAATGGGACCAATTCACCACCTGATTGGTGATCAGGTCTTCGTTGGGGATGAGGAACTCTTTGCCGTCGCGTGTGACCACCGAGATGTAGCGCGCGCCCAGTGAGTTGATCCAACCAAAGGTCTCCCCGAGCGAGATCACATCGCCAGGCTTGATGGATTTGTCCATCACAATGATCAGGCCGGAGACCAGATTGGACACCACCTTTTGCAGACCAAAGCCAAGGCCAACGCCAATGAAGCCGGTCAGGAAAGCAAGCCCCTGCAGGTCAAAGCCTATGATGCGCAGGCCAACAAAGAAAGCGGCTGTATAGAGAAAAACCTGGAGCAGCTTGCCAAACAGCACCCGCATGGACGGCGAGATATCTTCGCTGCGTTTGAGCCGCGCGTCGGCTTGGCGCGACAGCAGTCGGGTCACGGCAAAGGTCAGCCCCAGCAGCAGAACCGCCTGTGCAATCATCCACAGCGAGATGCGGGTTTCCCCAAACACCAGCGCCATGCTGTCCATCAATTGCACCGCATCGTCGCGCAGGCCGGTGAGCACCAGTGTGACCCAGATCCAAGCGCCATAGCGCAGGAAGGCGCGCAGGGTGGTATTTTGCACCACGCGCAGCACCACAACCACCACCAGCCAAGCCAGCGCCAGATTTGCCAAGCCCAGCAAAAGGTAGGACCGACTGGGCCACGTCACAGCGCGCATGACCCAGACCGTAAACCAGATCAGCCCATTGAACACGATCAGCACCATGCGCCGGTGCACCATCATGGCGTAGCGGTACCGCAGCTTGGACCAGCCTTCTCGCGTTTTGAGCCACGCATAAAAGCGCGGCTTGATCACGGCTGCCAACGCATGGGCCAACACCAACAAGCCCAGCGCAATCAAAACCTGGTAAAATGCCCAGGGCCGCAACAAGCTTTCACCGAAGTCCACGACCTGATCCCAGATACTAAGCGCAATTTCGGTGGTTTCTGTATTGCTGTCGCTTGGCGGCGTAGTCGCAACTTCGCGCTCAGCCCCGGCGATGCGGTCGAGCTCGGATTCCTGCGCAGCATCAGCGCCTTGGGTCTCTGTGACGGCTTCTTCTTCCATACATCCATCCTTGCATGCTGCTGGCCTCTGCGGCAACGCAGCTGTTTCGGATTGTGTGCTTCTGCTTGAAGGAATCTGCGCGACCCTGTAGGGGAGAGGCATGAAACGCATCTATGACATTGCTGACCGCGCCTTTTTGCCATGGCGCTTCTTTGGTCAGAGTAAATCTGTCATCGCCGCACTATGAGCGAGTGGCGCGCGTTTGCGCGCCCGCACGTCAGCCATATTTTCAGCTATCCAAACAAAGTGGAGAGGACCCATGTCCCCCAAAACGCTCTATGATAAGATCTGGGATGCCCATGTTGCGCATGAAGCCGACGATGGCACCTGCCTGTTGTATATCGACCGTCACCTCGTCCACGAAGTGACCAGCCCACAGGCGTTTGAAGGTCTGCGCATGGCGGGCCGCAAAGTGCGCGCGCCGGAAAAAACCATCGCGGTGCCGGACCACAATGTGCCGACCACAGCGGGCCGCGAAGACCCGGCGCAGATGACCGAAGAGTCGCGCATTCAGGTGGAAGCGCTGGACAAAAATGCCAAGGAGTTTGGCGTGCACTACTATCCGGTGTCTGACGTGCGTCAGGGCATCGTGCACATTGTTGGCCCTGAAAACGGCTGGACCCTGCCGGGCATGACTGTGGTGTGTGGCGACAGCCACACCGCGACCCACGGCGCCTTTGGTGCGCTGGCGCATGGTATCGGCACCTCTGAGGTGGAGCACGTGCTCGCGACCCAAACGCTGATCCAGAAGAAGTCCAAAAACATGAAGGTGGAGATCACCGGCAAACTGAAGCCGGGCGTGACCGCCAAGGACATCACCCTGGCCGTGATTGGTGAAACCGGCACCGGCGGCGGTACCGGCTATGTGATCGAATATTGTGGGGAAGCGATCCGCGATCTATCCATGGAAGGCCGCATGACGGTTTGCAACATGGCGATCGAAGGCGGCGCCCGCGCTGGTCTGATTGCGCCAGATGAGACCACGTTTGCCTACTGCAAAGGCCGCCCACATGCGCCAAAAGCAGGTGCGTGGGAGCAGGCGCTGGAGTACTGGAAGACGCTGTACACCGACGAAGGCGCGCACTTCGACAAGGTTGTGACCATCAAAGGCGAAGACATTCAGCCGGTTGTGACCTGGGGCACCAGCCCTGAGGATGTGCTGCCGATCACCGGTGTTGTGCCTGCGCCGGAAGATTTTGAAGGTGGTAAGGTAGAGGCGGCCCGTCGCTCTATCGAGTATATGGGGCTGACCCCGGGTCAGAAGCTGACCGACATCGAGATCGACACCGTGTTCATTGGCTCCTGCACCAACGGCCGGATCGAAGACATGCGCGCTGCTGCCGAAGTGCTGAAAGGCAAGAAGATCAAGGAAGGCATGCGCGCGATGATCGTGCCGGGCTCCGGTCTTGTGCGGGCGCAGGCGGAAGAAGAAGGTCTGGCGGATATCTTCCGCGAGGCCGGCTTTGAATGGCGTTTGGCTGGGTGCTCCATGTGTCTGGCAATGAACCCAGATCAGCTGTCGGAAAACGAGCGCTGCGCGTCTACCTCGAACCGCAACTTCGAAGGCCGTCAGGGCTACAAGGGCCGCACGCACCTCGTATCCCCTGCCATGGCCGCCGCTGCCGCAATCACCGGCAAGCTCACCGACATTCGCGAGCTGATGTAAGGAGCCAGCGTTATGAAAAAATTCGAAACCTTCTCCGGTATCGCCGCGCCTATGCCGCTGGTGAATATCGACACCGACATGATCATCCCCAAGCGCTTCCTGAAGTCGATCCAGCGAACCGGCTTTGGTGTGAGCCTGTTTGACGAGATGCGCTACAACCGCGACGGCAGCGAAATCGAAGATTTTGTTCTGAACAAGCCGCAGTACCGCAGCGCGCAGATCCTGATCGCAGGCGACAACTTCGGCTGTGGCTCCTCGCGTGAACACGCGCCTTGGGCTCTGGATGATTTTGGCATCAAGGTGATTGTCTCCACCTCCTTTGCCGACATCTTCTTCAACAACAGCTTCAAGAACGGCATGCTGCCGATCGTGCTGCCGCAGGAGCAGGTGGATGTGCTGATGAAGGACGCGGAAAAGGGCGAAAACGCCCGTATGACCGTGGATCTGGAAGCGCAGGAAATCACCACATCGGACGGTGAAGTCATCAAGTTCGAGGTGGATGCGTTCAAAAAGCACTGCTTGCTGAACGGTCTGGACGACATCGGCCTGACAATGGAGAAAGAAGCCTCCATCGACGCCTATGAAGCCAAGGCGGGTGCAGAGCGCCCTTGGGTGTAAAGGCCAGAGACCGCTGATTGACATGACCCCGCACAACCGTTCAAGTTGTGCGGGTTTTCTTTTGGGTTGATTGGCATGTTTAAAAAACTGTTCAGGCAAAAAAGCCGCGTAGAACGTATCCACGATGAGTTGAAGGTTCTAATCGAGCTCTTGGAAAGGTCCGAAGGGCGGGAACTTTGGGTCAGCCAACTACGCAGCCTGATGGAGGCCACAAACGAAACCCAGCTGTGTAACGCCGTCCAAGCTATTTACGGCGGCATGGGGTCATTCAATGACATAGTGTTCCACAATTTAAATGGAGATACCGGCACCGAAGAGGAGCTTAACGGTTTAAATGAGCGATTTAACCACCACAAAACTCGCCTATATGGCCTCACCCAAAAGCGTACTTGATTATGGAAGAAACCACGGGGCCCATTGGGCCGCTTGATAGTTTTTTGGACTTCTCAATAGATACCGAACGCCTACTGCTCCGCCCCTGTCGGATGGAAGACGCAGACGCGCTCACCAATTTGATGACACCGGAGATCAGCAGGTGGGTGGCCGTTTGGCCAACGCCGCTCTCGCAACAAGACACGGAAAGCATTCTCCGCAACAACATCGAAGCGATGCAGCAAGGTGCGGTGTTTGCCGCCGTGGTGTTGGCTAAGGACAGCAGTGACATTATAGGCTGGTGCAAACTCGACATTGCTGGCGACTGCGCCGAACTGGGCTATTGGATTGGCGAAGAGTATCAGCGGCAAGGCTTCGCGATGGAGCTGTTACAAGGTGCAATTGATTTTGCATTTAATCAGCTCGGCGCAATGTCAGTGCGGGCCGGTGCGCAGGTCGCCAATACCGCTTCGCTCGCATTACTCGCAAAAATCGGAATGACACGGGATGGCGTTGAGGCCGTTTGGGCCCCGGCCCGTGAGCAGTTTGAAGACTGCGAATTTTGGTCCTTGAAGGCCTCGGACAAGGGCCTCTCCCGCGGCTGAGGACAATTGAGGCAAAAATGTGGCGCGCACTTTCTTAGCCCCCCTCAATTCCGCGGAACACCCTTGTGGCTGTACAAAAACCTCCCACAATATTTAGCATCACCCTGAAAAACAGCGGTTTTCGCACCGCCTTGATTGATGCAAACACGCACCAGTCTGGGCTTGCGGGTGAGGATTTCGGAAGAGTTTGCAAACAAAACCTTGAGACTTATCCCAAGCAAGTGCCACAATAAGGCATAAATGAGGCACCCCGCCGTCAGAGCGGGATCAAGTTGGAACAAGATCGCACGGCCAGAGAGCCACACAACGCGACATCCGGTTTGAAGGGACACGAGCTGTGATAGGCAGAATCATTGGCGCGGCAACGCGTGCGGGACTGGTGGCATTGCTGTTTGCCTTGCCAGCCATCATCTTGCCCACTGTGAGCGAAGATGTGGTGCACATTGTGCTGCTGTTTGCGATCTTCAGCTCGATCCTGGTGTTCATCGAATATGTGACCACCGCACCGTCGTTCATCGAATTCCGCCACGCGCCGCCCTTCAACCGGATGCGCTTTCTGGCGATCTTTCTCACCGTCTTCGCACTCTCGGTGATTGCCCGTGGCGAAGTGGCCCCGAATGCCTTCACCGCGTTCCTGCACGCGCTTGGCATCATTGTTGGCGACGCCATTGACTTTCCGTATTCGCCCGTGCGGTTGATGGTGATCATGCTGCCGGAAAACGCCACGCCGGAGCTGATCAAAGAGGTGCGCACCGCGTCCGGTCTCAGCTATCTAATCTCTCTGATGACCTTGGCGGTGTTCTACTTCTTTGTCCGCATTCTGGAATGGCCCGCACGCAACGGGGCGTTCAACGTCTGGATAAACCTGCCGCTATTTGACCCGACCGCAGGCGGCGATGTGCTGCCCCGCCTGCAACGGGATGGCCGTCTTAACATTGCGTTAGGATTTCTTATGCCATTCTTAATCCCGGCGATCATTCAGATGATGTCGGACCTGATTGATCCGATCTACTTAAGCGATCCGATGACAATGATCTGGACCATCAGCGCATGGGCTTTCATACCGGCCAGCATGATTATGCGCGGCATTGCCATGAGCCGCATTGCCACCATGATCGACGAGAACCGCCGCCGCGCCTATGCCGCGTCGCGCGGCACGCATCCGGTGTCTTCTGCCGCCTGATCGGCTTTCTGCTTTTTGTAAGTTTGGCCCATGCGGAGACGATCCGCGTGGCGACTTATGATGTGGAACTGAGCCGCAAAGGGCCGGGCATCATGTTGCGCGATATCGCGCGAGACGATCCGCAGGTCGTGGCAATCACGCAGGTGGTGACACATCTCGCGCCGGACATCCTTTTCTTGCAAGGTGTGGACTATGATGCCGATCTGCTTGGGGCCAAGGCACTGCGCGATCAGTTTGGCAAAGGCGGCGTTGACTATCCGCATGTCTTTGCGCTGCCCCCCAACACTGGCATTCCTACTGGGCTCGACATGAACGGGGACGGACGGTTGCACACACCGGCGGATGCGCAGGGGTATGGCAAGTTTCGCGGGGCTGGTGGCATGGCGGTTCTGTCGCGTTGGCCCTTTGGCGAGGCGACGGATTTCTCGGCGTTGCTGTGGCGGGATTTGCCGGAGGCCATCCTGCCCGAAGTAAATGGGCAACCGTTCCCGTCTGATGAGGCGCAAGCCATTCAGCGGCTGTCCTCAAAGGGACACTGGGTTGTGCCGGTGCTGCATCCCGACGGCCCAGTGACGCTCATGCTCTTTGCCGCTGGGCCGCCGGTGTTTGACGGGCCGGAGGATCAAAACGGGTTGCGCAATGCGGATGAGATTCGCCTGTGGTCTCATCTGCTGGATGGCAAACTTGACCCCGCACCAGAGCCGCCGTTTGTCTTGATGGGGGGCGCGAACCTTGATCCGCAAAAAGGCGAGGGGCGGCACGCGGCCATTCAAGCTTTGCTGAATGACCCGCGCCTGCAAGACCCGCTGGCACAGGCGGGGCCCACCGTGGATTGGCGGGAACCGACGCCGGGGGATCTGCGAGTCGATTATGTCCTACCCAGCGCCGATCTACGGGTGATCGACACCGGGGTGTTTTGGCCCAAACCCAATGAAAAGGGACATGACTTGCTGTCGGTGAAAGACATCAGGGCCAGCCGACATCATATGGTTTGGGTCGACATCGCGTTTTGAGGCACCGCTGTCGCAGGCAGCGCAGTGGCCAAAGCCTTGTGCAACTCGGTGGGCTCAAACTCCGGCAGCAATTCCTCAAACCGTGCGCCATCTAGGCAATGCGGCGTGTTCCAAAGGTAGCGCATTTCCAGCAAATGCGGCGCCAGTTTCCACACTGGTGAGGCCAATTGGATGGCCCACCACGCCATGGATTTGACCTTCAACGTCCGCCCCAGAACCTGTTCCAACGCCTGCGCCAAATCGTTGCCGGTCAGCGTGTAGCCCGGGAACGGCACGTCTTCGAAACGGTTCAGCTGGTCCCGCTTCTCCGCCAACATCACAGCGGCACGGCAGAGGTCCGGCAGATAGGCCCACGCATGGTCCACATCGCGCTTGCCCGGATAGGTCAGCACGCCCCGGCCAGTCTTGGGTGTCATGATCATGTCAAACCAATTGCCTGAGGCCTCTGTGTCGATGAAATCCCCGGCCCGCAGAATGATCGTACGCACCTCGCTAAAGCGATAGGTCCGCTCCATGTCACGACGGATTTGGCCGAGAGGGTTTGCCGCCTGATGCGGGGTGGTCACGCCCCATGGGCTGGGGGTTTGTTCGCCGAAAACATAAACGTTGCCCGGCACGATCACCGTGGCATCCACCATCTTAGCAGCAGCAATTACCTCGTCGTGCAGTTTAGGAACTTGTTCGGCCCAGTCGAAGTATTGTGGGTTCCAAGCGTTCACGATCACCTGCACGCCATGTACTGCCTCGTGCAGCCGGTCTTTGCTGCGATCAAAGGGGCGCACATCCCACCCCGCCTTGGCAAAAGCCTGCGCCGCGTTGCGTCCAAACCGGCCGTTTGCGCCAAGTATCAAAACCGTCTGTGCCATGATCTCACTCCTGCTGTCTGGCGTCTTAAAGCAAACATGACGCATTCGAATGCAGTTAGGTATTGGCGAAATTCGCAGTCGTGATATTCATAAATGAATGGAAAAGGCATTCTCAAACCTCGACTGGTCGTTGATCCAGTCCTTTCTGGTCGTGGCGGAAACCGGCTCTTTGTCTGGTGCGGCGCGGCAGCTTAATGCCTCCCAACCCACGTTGGGGCGACACATCAAAACGCTCGAAGACACGTTGAAGGTCGAGGTGTTTCACCGACATGCGCGGGGCTTTGAATTGACGGACACAGGCCAAGCGCTGCTCGCGCCTGCGCAACGGATGGCCGCCGCCATGGCCGACCTGTCGCTGGCCGCCGCCGGTGGTGAGACCGATCTTGCCGGCACGGTGCGCATTTCGTCGTCGATCTTCATGGCGCATCATGTCATGCCGGGCATCCTGGCCGACCTGCGCCAGCAGGAACCGCAAATCCAGATCGAGCTTGTGCCGTCCGATCAATCGCAGAACCTGCTGTTTCGCGAAGCTGATATTGCCGTGCGCATGTATCGCCCCGAGCAGCTCGACATGATCACCAAACATCTTGGTGATATCGAACTGGGCATGTTTGCCGCCGAGAGCTACATCGCGCGCAAAGGTCGCCCCACCGGAGCCGATGACCTGCCCCATCATGACATCGTCGGCTATGATGCAAACGATGAAATTATTCGAGAGATGCGGGGCATGGGCATCCCTGCGGATCGGGATTGGTTTGCCGTACGCTGTGACCATCAAACCACCTATTGGGAACTGGTGCGCGCGGGCTGCGGATTGGGGTTTTGCCAGAGCCACATTGCGCGGCAAACACCGGGAATCGAAGAGATCAACATCGACTTTCCAATTCCACATTTGCCGGTCTGGCTCACCGCCCATGAAAGCCTGCGCCACACCCCGCGCATTTCCCGTGTTTGGACCCACCTTGAGAGCGCATTAAAGCCCTTTGTTTCTTGATCTTTCGTGCGTCAATCGGTAACCCGTAGCGAACCTATTTGATCAAGGACGCACCGCAATGAGCAACCCTTCGCTTCTCATCCTCGCCGGCGACGGCATCGGCCCCGAAGTCATGGCCCAGGTCCAGCGTATTATTGGCTGGTTTGGCGACAAACGCGGCCTGAAATTTGACGTGAGCGAAGACCTTGTTGGCGGCGCAGCCTATGACAAACACGGTGTGCCGCTGCACGACGACACCATGGCCAAAGCGCAAGAAGTGGACGCGGTTCTGCTGGGCGCCGTGGGTGGACCAAAGTACGACGATCTGGACTTCTCCGTGAAGCCAGAGCGCGGCCTGCTGCGCCTGCGCAAAGAGATGGACCTGTTTGCCAACCTGCGCCCGGCGCAGTGTTTTGACGCGCTGGCGGACTTCTCCTCACTGAAAACCGACATCGTGTCTGGTCTGGACATCATGATCGTGCGCGAACTGACCTCCGGTGTGTACTTCGGGGAGCCGCGCGGCATCTTTGAAGAAGGCAACGAGCGTGTGGGCATCAACACCCAGCGCTACACCGAATCCGAAATCGAGCGTGGCGCCCGCGCGGCGTTTGAGCTGGCGATGAAGCGCGACAAGCGTCTGTGCTCCATGGAAAAAGCCAACGTGATGGAAAGCGGCATCCTGTGGCGTGAAGTGGTCAACGAAGTGGCCAAAGACTACCCAGAGGTGGAAGTCTCCCACATGTATGCCGACAACGGCGCGATGCAGCTGGTGCGCGCACCAAAGCAGTTTGACGTGATCTACACCGACAACCTGTTTGGCGACATCCTGTCCGACTGCGCCGCGATGCTGACCGGCTCGCTCGGCATGCTGCCCTCCGCCTCCCTTGGCGCACCAATGGACAACGGCCGTCCAAAAGCACTGTACGAACCGGTACACGGCTCCGCGCCTGACATCGCGGGCGAAGGCAAAGCCAACCCATGCGCCTGTGTGCTCTCCTTTGCCATGGCGCTGCGCTACTCCTTCAACGAAGGCACGGAAGCGGACCGTCTGGAAGCAGCCGTGGAGAAAGTTCTGGCGGATGGCGTGCGCACCGCAGACCTGATGCAAGCGGAAGGCGGCACCCCTGTGTCCACATCTGAGATGGGCGACGCCCTGCTGGCAGCGCTCGACGCCAGCCTGTAAGCGTAAGTCATAGCTTAAGAATTTGCGAAGGCGTCCTTAGGGGCGCCTTTACCTTTTGGGCAATTTGTTTTCCGCGAAGGTCTTCAAGCTGCTACCACTAAGGCAGGTAAGTTTTGGAGGTCGACATGAAGCATGTCCTCGGGGGCGCCCTCACGCTGGTGCTAAGTACCGCCGCAACCGCAGAAACCTTCAAAGCGGACGTCTGGGCCGACAACTGGTTTGCGCTTTATGCCAAAGGCGCCAAAGTTGGCGAGGACCGGATCTCCATTGCCACGGAACGGTCGTTCAACGCAGAAAGCTTCACCTTTCAGGCAGAGCGCCCGTTCACGCTGGCAATCATTGCCAAAGACTTCAAGGAGAACGACACCGGGCTGGAATACATCGGCACGCGCAAACAACAGATGGGCGATGGTGGGCTCATCCTGCAGATCAAAAATACCGCCGGTGATATCGTGGCGGTCTCCAACAGCGACTGGCGCTGTAAGGTGATCCACAACGCGCCCTCAAGCAAAGCTTGCGCAAAAGAACGCAATCCGCGCGTGGGCCAAGGCGCCTGTGGCTTTGAGGCCAGCACACCGCCACGTGGCTGGACCGCCAACTATTTTGACGACTCAGACTGGCCCAACGCCACCGAGTATCAGAAACGCGATGTGCGCCCCAAAGGTGGCTACACGAAAATCTCTTGGGATCGCGCGGCAGAGTTCATCTGGGGCCCCGATCTGGAAACCAACAACACAATGCTGTGCAGGCTGAAGGTCTACTAACGCAACGTGGGGCGTGGGTTACGCTGGCCGTGGCTGTAGATGGTCTTCACGCTCCACTCCACGGCGCGGCGCATGCTTTTGCCCAAGGCCTCATCAAAGGCCAAAACGATGTCATCCATTTCATCGGATGGAGAAATCGACACCCGCTCAAAGGTTTTTGAGCCAATGATGTGATCGTCAAAGGCGTCGACAATCTTGATGTTGAGCATCACATGGATCTCAAGCGCCTCACTTTCGCTGTTCGCTTTGGGCAGGCGGGCCTGAAACTCGCGCAGGTCACTGACGATCATGTAATCCGGGCGCAATCCCACAGAGGAGCGCCCAACGGCCCCCACTTTGCCGCTGTTCTCATAGCTCTCAATCAACAGCGTCTGCAGCATCACCGGCGCGCGGTCGACCCAGCGTGCGCGGGGCAGGTATTCAAACCGATAAGGCGTCGGCTGCACCGCAACTTGATCGGTATTCACCGCCGAGGAAGCCGTGGGCTCTTCAACCGTTAACTGCTGGCGCAGACGCGGAAGACCGGTATCAAACGTGCTCTTTGGGGTCAGCGTATAGAGGTCGGTCGGCGCGGTGGCTCGGCTGATTGTACCAATCCCACCACAGCCGGACAGAACCAAACTGCCGCCAAGCAAAATAAGAGACATCCATCGCATCATCGGCTGAACTCCGAGCCTTGAGTACCTAAGAGGAAACGCGCCGGATCGCGCCGAATGCGCTCCACCAGACGGTCTAGATTGCGCACAAGGAAGCGCGCTTCTTCCACAAAACGGACAGTTTCCGGCAGTCCAAGCCGCAAGAATTCCGAGACTTGGCGTTCGTTTTGCACCACAACAGCCTCCACCGTGCCTATGAGGTTGGACGCAGATTGTGAGGCGGCGCGCACTTCACTGGCGGCCACTTCGATGTCTCCGGTGACGCTGTCGACCGCACCGGAGACCGCCGCCACGGCTCCGCTAATGTCGGCAACGATCTGGTCCACATCCTCATCCAAAATCTGGTTCACCCCACTAAAGGTGTCGCCCGCCGTGGCCAGCGTGTCGTCGGCGGTTTCCATCGCCTGATAAATCGCTTCCAAAGTGCGGTTGGAGCGCTCAAACGTATCGATGGCCGTCGTCAACGCATCGCTGGCTTGGGGAGACAGCGTGGCCAATTGGCCAGTGGCATCCACCGCCAGCGTGTCGATGCTGGCGATCATAGTGTTGGCGGCTTGCGCAGCCTCAGATATGTTTGTCACCACCTCCGGCAGGCGTTCGTCCACCGTCACACGGATGGCATCCAAGGCACTGCGCGCGCTGGCCGCGGCTTCGCGGGCGTCCTTAACCATCTCAGTAGCGTCGCCACGTACCAGCGTGTTCACCGCATCCGCAGTGTCATCCAGCGAGCGCAGCATTTCGTCCGACAGTTCCAAAGCCTCGTTAAAGTTCGCCAGCGTGCTACGCGCCTCAACCAGACGCGCTGTGGCGGTTTCCAGCATCAGCGCGCCCTGATCTGTGATTTCCGCCACGCCGGTCTCGATCGCCACCAGTGTTTCATTGGTTTGATCAATCAACGGCGAGACCTTGGTGGTTGCCAAATCCCTTACCGTGGTCAGAGCTGCCGTGGCCTCATCCGCCAAAGGTTGCAGGTCTGTGTTCATCACCGTGGTGGCCGTATCGGAAGCCACCCGCACCGAATTAAGCGTGTCTGTCGCCGCATTAGTGGCGGTTTCAAACGCGGAAATAGCCGTCTGGGTCTGTTCAACACGCGCCTGCACGCTGGTGCCGACCTCCTCATACCGCGCCATCAGGCTCGACGCGTCGGTGCCGACCTGTGCGATCTGAGTTTCCATCACTTCCGCCGTGTCTTGCACCTGTTGCACCAAGGCAGGCAGACGTTCGTCGATCAAAGCCTGCGCCGACTGCATCGCGGAAATCGCGGAGGGTTCCAACACCTCGACCACGTTTTCCAACGCCGCCGCCGCATCTGCACCGCGTTGGATGAAGTCTTTGAGGTCTTCTTTCATCAAGCTGTCAGCTGTGGCAAAGGCGCTCTCTGCATTGTCCAGCGTGCCTTTGGTGCGCTCAGCCGCCTCCTTGATGGAACCCAGCGCGCCGGTGGCCTCGACCAACGTTTCTTCGGCTGTGTCCGACAAGTCCTCCAAACGCGTGGTAAAGGCGGCGATTTCGCGCGCCGCGCTGCCGACATCTTCGGACAGCTCTTCAAACTCTGCCAAGGTGCGGTCCAGACGCCCAGAGGCACTGGCCAGATTACCCAAAAGCTCGTTCACCGCAGCGGTGTTTTCTTCGCTCACCACCCCTTGCAGGTTTTCCAGCAGGCCAATCGCCTTTTCCATCAACTGGGGGGCACCTTCGACCACGGATTGCAGAGCACTTTTCTCCGTGGTGATCTCGCCGTATTGCGGCAAGGCCGCAGCTTCCGCCGAGCCACCAGAGAGCGCCACAAAGCTCACACCGGTGACGCCCTGCCCCTGCAGTTTCGCAATCGTGTCGGTTTTCACCGGCGTGTCCGCGCCCACCTCGATGCGCACCCGCACCAATGAGGGGTTCTCCTCGTCCAGCTCCAACATCACAACCTGTCCCACCGGCAGACCGTTGTAGCGCACACCACCCGCCATCCCGAGGCCCGAGACATTGTCAAACAGCACATCGTAATAGGCGTATTGCTTTTCCAGATCGATCTTGGCAAGCCACAGCACAAATAGGAACGAACCGATCAGGCCGACCAGCGCGAACACCCCAATCAGGAGGTAGTTTGCCCGTGTCTCCATGCCCTATGCGCCCCCAATTCCTTTGACCTGCGCGGCCCGCGCACGTGGGCCAGTGAAATACTCCTGCACCCACGGATGATCGACATCCGTCATTGTTTCTATGGGACCTTCTACCAGAACACGCTTCTCGGCAAGCACCGCAATGCGGTCACAAATCGCATAGAGGCTGTCCAAATCATGCGTGACCATGAAGACGGTTATGCCCAGACTGCGCTGCAACTCGCCGATCAGGTCGTCATAGGCCGCTGCCCCGACGGGATCGAGACCCGCTGTTGGCTCGTCCAGAAACACAATTTGTGGGTCGAGCGCGAGCGCCCGCGCCAGCGCGGCCCGTTTGCGCATCCCGCCCGACAGCTCGCTGGGCAGCTTGTCGCAAGCCAGTTGTGGTAAGCCCACAAGACTGACCTTGAGCGCGCCCAGCTCTTTCATCAGGTTGGTAGACAGCTTCAGATGCTCCCTCATTGGGGCCATCACGTTCTGCAAAACCGTAAGTGAGGAAAACAGCGCCCCGTCCTGAAAGGCCACGCCCCAGCGGGTTTCGACCTTGCGCCGTTCCTCTTCCGGCGCGGTAAGCACATTGGTGCCCAGCACCTCAATGGTGCCCGCCGCCGGTTTGTTCAGACCCACAATGGTGCGTAAAAGCACCGATTTGCCGGTGCCGGAGCCGCCAACGATACCCAGCACTTCGCCGCGCCAGACATCCAGATCGAGATTGTTATGCACCACCTGCGGGCCAAATTGGTTGCGCAAACCGCGAACCTTGATGATGGCGTCACGCTCTGGGATATCGCTCATGCTCACACTCCCAACTGCGCAAAGAAGATCGAGAACAGCGCATCCAACGCGATCACCAAAAAGATGCCCTGCACCACACTGGAGGTAGTGCGCTGGCCCACGCTGGTGGAGCTGCCTTTCACCTGGAAGGCCTGCCAACAGGCGACTACACCAATCACCAGCGCAAAGAACGGCGCTTTCACCATGCCGACCAACAGGTGTTTCACGGCGATGTTGTCATGCAGGCGGGTGAGGAACATGCCGGGGTTCACATCCAGGCTGACCCAGCTCATCAGCGCGCCGCCAAAGAGGCCAAACAAATTGGCAACAAACCCCAACAGCGGCAGCATGATCAACAGCGCCAACACGCGTGGCACCACCAGCACCCGCACCGGATCAAGCCCCAGCGTCTGCATCGCGTCGATTTCCTGCTGCACCTTCATCGAGCCAACAGAGGCAGTGAAGGCCGAGCCCGAGCGACCAGCAACAATGATCGCTGTCAGCAAGATGCCCAGCTCACGCAGCACCGAGATACCAATCAGCTCGACAACAAAGACCTCTGCGCCAAACTGCTGCAACTGGCTGGCGCCCTGAAAGCCCAACACCACGCCGATCAGAAAGCCCATGAGCGCCACAATCGGCACCGCGTTGAAGCCAACGTCCTGCATATGGGTGAACAGGCTGGCCCAGCGGACTTTGTGCGGACGGACAATCACATCCGCCAACCCAGCCAGCGTTTGCCCCAGAAAACTCACCAATGACAGCGCGTCACCCCAGCCGGACACCAGTTTGCGGCCAATATCAGCCACCCATTCCCAACGTCCGTGTTCCGGCAGCTCATGCGGTGTCTCTTCCGGTGTGGCGGTGGCCACGGTTTCGATCAACGCCAGATGATCCGCCGCGCCGGTGATCTGTACCTCCGTACCCTGCGCCTGCAATCGCGCGCGCAGTTGAGAGACCAACCAGGCCCCGCCCGTGTCAAAGGCAGTGAGCGAGGAGAGGTCTATGTCGACATGGTTTTCAGTTGGCGCGGCCTGTGCAAACGGCGCTTCCATGTCGGCGAGAAACTCTGTCAGCAAAGCGCCGGACAGGCGGACGGTGGCGCGCCCCTCTTTGGCCGCGACCTGCAGGTCTGGCACCGCCAAAGCGCTCATGCGCTGCGTGCTCCGCAATCCATAGTGTCCGTCAACCCCCGGATCATCCTGCCCTAATTCTGTTGCCTCAAACCGTTTCGAAAAAGCCTAGCCCAGCGCCACTTGCCGCTCAAGCTCTGCCACCTCCGGCCGCTCCAGCCGGGTCAGCGCCTGCATCACCAACCGCCGCGCCCGCGCACCGGGCCAATCAGACGGCAGCACCGCATCCTGAACAGCGCCATGGCGCAGCCGCAAGCGCCGCCAATGGTGCAAGATCACCAGCCGCAGCGCGGTGCGCTCCAATGTGCCGTCCGGCGTGCTGTGCGCGAGTACGCGCCCGACCGCCGCCGACAGCGCATCATATTCCGTCGCCAACTCAGACGGGACCAAAGCAGTGACCGCCCACTCTGGCACCCGCTCCGGCGTGAACCTGCTCAGCAAAACCTCTTCACTCGGACGCACGGTCCCGGTCCCCAGCGCACTGCGCGCTGACAAAGCCACCGCGTGGGTCGGCAAAAGCTCAAGAAACTCTGCTGCCGTCAAGTTCGGCCCACCCACCGCCAACCAGACCGCCTTCGCCGTGTCCGCCGTGTCCGCCATGCCGTAAATCTGCCCGCGCACTGCTTCGGTCTCTGCCCAGCCTTTGGCCGTCAATTGATGCGCCGACAGCCGTCCGCGCTTTTCTGAGGTGATCCAGCCATCGCGGCGCAGCCGGTGCACCGCCACGCGCAACGCCTGATTGTTGATCCCGAGCTGGCTGACCAAAGCGTCCAGCACCGGCCCGGACAGCCAGGCCTCTTCGCTTTGCAGTAGGTCACCCAGAATGGTGACCACAACCGACCAGACCTTGATCGGACCACAGCCAGCGACGGCATTGATATCTTCTTGCAGATCAACAGTTTGCATGGGTCAATCCTACGCCGCCAAAGCCTCAACAACAAGCTTTGGCCGCAGCGTCACAATCACGCTGTCTTGATGCTCCCGCGCCGGCGGCTCAGAGTGGTCTCAAATATCGGGACCGCTCAGGAGGAGGAGCCCCCATGTCGTTTGAGACACAGATCACGCCGAACGCGCCTGCGTTTGGCGAAAACCGGGATGCGATGTTGACCGCCGTGGCGGAGCTCCGCGCACTGGAAGCCCGGACAGCAGAGAAATCTGAGCAGCGGCAAGAGCGCTTTGCCGCGCGGGGGCAAATCACCCCACGTGAGCGGCTCGCCCGCCTGTTGGACCCCGGCCTGCCCTTCCTACGCCTGCACAGTCTCGCGGGCTATCTGCAAGACAGCGATGACCCAGAGGAATCCCTGCCAGGCAGCACATTCCTGATGGGCATCGGCTTTGTCTCCGGCGTGCGCTGCATGGTGGTGGTGGATGACAGTGGCATCAACGCCGGGGCGCTGTCCCCGATGTCGTTGCAAGCCATGCTCTCAGCCCAAGAGATTGCGCTACGCCAGAAACTGCCGTTTGTGCATTTGGTGGAAAGCGCGGGTGCCAACCTGATGAATTACCGCGTCGAAGACTGGGCGTTGGGCGGCGGTGTCTTTCGCAACCTTGCGCGCCTGTCTGCTGCGGGCTTGCCCACCGTCGCGGTTTTGCACGGCCCGTCCACCGCGGGTGGCGCCTATATGCCTGGATTGTCCGACTATGTGATTGGCGTAAAGAAAAACGGCATGGCTGCTCTGGCCGGGGCTGCTTTGGTCAAAGCCGCGACCGGCGAGGTCGCCAAAGACGCCGATCTTGGCGGTGCGGAAATGCACGCAACCACCTCCGGTCTGGTGGAATACCTCGCCGAAGACGACGTGCACGCCATCGCGCTGGCCCGCCGGGTCATGGCTCGGCTGGACTGGAACCGCGATATGCCCAAGCCAGAGGTGCGGGCCTTTAAAGAACCGCGTTTTGACGTGGATGAAATCGCAGGCGTGGTACCTGCCGACTGGTCAACGCCCTATGACGCGCGCGAGTTAATCGCCCGCCTTATCGACGCCTCCGACTTTGACGAGTTTAAACCGGATTTCGGCCCTGCCACCCTGTGCATTCAGGCGCAAATCTACGGCCATACCGTTGGCATCCTTGCCAATAACGGCCCGATTGATCCGGCGGGCGCCAACAAGGCCACGCATTTCATTCAGGCCTGCGATCAGGCGGGCACGCCGCTTGTATTCCTCAACAACACCACCGGCTACATGGTCGGCACCGCTTATGAACAGGCCGGAATGATCAAACACGGCTCCAAGATGATCCAGGCGGTGTCCAACGCCCGCGTGGCCAAAATCACGCTCTACTGCGGCGCCAGCTTTGGCGCAGGCAACTACGGCATGTGTGGCATCGCTTATCAGCCGGATTTCCTCTTTGCCTGGCCCACCTCCCGCTCTGGCGTGATGGGCGGCGCGCAGGCCGCAAAAACGATGAGCCTCGTCGCCCGCGCAGGCGCCGCCCGCAAAGGTGTTGACGTGGATGAGGCGCGCATGGCCAAACAGGAAGCCGCCATTCAAGGCTTGTTTGATGCGCAGAGCTCGCCGTTTTTCACCTCCGGCAAAGTGCTCGACCACGGCGTGATCGATCCGCGTGACAGCCGCAAAGTGATTGCTTTCTGTCTTGGTACGGTGGCTGAGGCCCGCCGTCGCGATCTCTACCCCAACAGCTTTGGCGTGGCGAGGATGTGAGCATGGGCACGTTTGACACCCTTCTGATTGCCAACCGGGGCGAAATTGCTTGTCGCATCATCCGCACCGCGCGCGACCTCGGCCTGCGCACGGTCGCGGTGTATTCGGATGCCGATGCAGAGGCGCTGCATGTCTCCATGGCGGACGAGGCCCATCGCGTCGGCCACGCCCCTGCCACAGACAGCTACCTCAACATCGACGCCATTTTGGCTGCCGCAAAAGCCTCTAGTGCCGAGGCAATCCACCCAGGTTATGGCTTCCTGTCTGAGAACGCAGATTTTGCCCGCGCGGTAGAGGACGCAGGCCTGATTTTCGTGGGGCCATCCGCCGAGGCCATCGAGATCATGGGCGACAAGGCCATTGCCAAGGCGCACATGCTGAACGCCAGTGTGCCCTGCGTGCCCGGCTATCAAGGCGATGACCAAACCGACGCGACATTGCTGTCTCACGCACGCGACATCGGCGTGCCGCTGATGGTCAAAGCCGCAGCGGGTGGCGGCGGCAAAGGCATGCGGCTGGTCACGGATGTGGACGACCTGCCCGAGGCGCTCGCCTTGGCCCGCACTGAAGCCAGCGCAGCGTTTGGCAATGAAACGCTGATCCTCGAACGCGCCATGCAAAACGCCCGGCACATCGAAGTTCAGGTCTTTGCGGATCACGCGGGGAATACAATCGCCTTGGGCGAGAGGGACTGCTCCGTGCAGCGCCGTCATCAGAAAGTGATTGAAGAAGCTCCCGCACCCGGCGCGACACCAAACCTACGCAAGCGTATGGAAAAAGCCGCCATCGCGGCAGCTCAATCGGTGGGATACGTCGGCGCAGGCACGGTGGAGTTTCTGCTCGATGAAAACGGTGAGGATTTCTATTTTCTGGAGATGAACACCCGCCTTCAGGTCGAGCATCCGGTGACAGAGATGGTCGCGGGGCTGGACCTGGTGGAACTTCAAATCGCTGTCGCGCAGGGCAAGCCACTGCCCGTCTCCCAAGAAGACGTCACACTCTCAGGACACGCCATTGAGGTCCGGCTCTATGCCGAAGATCCTGCCAATGGTTTTCTCCCGTCCATTGGTAAAATCCATAAATTTGAAACAGATAACACCATCCGCATCGACACCGGCGTGCGCTATGGGGACGAGGTCTCACCACATTATGACCCAATGCTTGCCAAGCTCATCGCCTATGGAGACACCCGCGATGAGGCTCTGCGCGCGCTGACCCGATCGCTGGACAACACGGCGGTTCTGGGGGTGACCACAAACGTACCGTTCCTGCGCGACCTGCTCGATCACGCCGAGGTGCAAAACCGCGCGGCCACCACATCTTTTCTGGATGACACCTACCCTGATGGCCCTCCTAAGACCGCCATCACGTCCCAAACCATTGCACTTGCTGCCGTGCTTTTGCTGCGCAGCGAAAGCGACGCCGCACAGGCGCAAAGTCTGCTGCCGGACACCTCTCTCGCAGGGTTCTCCAGCGATGGGGGCCTGCCCATTCCGCTGGACCTTTCGCTTGACGGAGACCTACACAATCTCACCGCAACGGGCGTCGGCACAGGTCACATTACAGTTTCTGGTGACGGCTGGACCCATAACATCTCAAACGATCTCCGCATCGACGGTTTGCGCACCACCGTACATCACGCGCCAGACGGAACGGGCGGTCTATTCCTGCAAACCGCAGGCCACCACCTGCATGTCACCCGCGCGCAGCCCTGGGCCACAACTGACGCCGCCTCCACCGGCGCGCTCACCGCGCCGATGCCGGGCCTGTTGGTGACGCTCAACGTGGCCACCGGCGACACCGTCCAAAAAGGCGACACGCTCGCCGTGCTTGAAGCCATGAAAATGCAACATCAATTGACCGCCGCCGCCGACGGCGTTGTCGCCGCGCTCCACGTTGAGACGGGACAACAGCTGTCTAAAGGCGCGCTGATCCTGACCATGGAAGACCCAACATGACCCTCGCCCAAGCTGACGATTTTCTCACCGAATCCGAAGTGCTGCATGACGCCCTGTCTGGCTTGTCGGACGCAGAGCTACGCACACAGACCCAGTTCAAAGGCTGGACCATCGAAGACGTGTTGGTGCATCTGCATTTCTGGAACACCGGCGCGGACCTCTCTGCCTCCGACGAAGCTGCGTTTATGGCGCGCATGGGCGGCGCGATGGCCTCGCTGAAGGCCACGGGGTCCCTGCGCAGCTATGAGAACGAAACCATTCCGGAGCGTGGCGCAGACCTGTGTGCCCTCTGGATCGAGACGGCGCGCGACATCGCTGCCCGCTGGCGGGATATGGATCCCAAGGCGCGTCTGCCCTGGGTCGGCCCGTCGATGTCGGCACGCTCATCCATGACCGCCCGGCAAATGGAAACCTGGGCGCATGGGTTTGAGGTGTTCGATCTACTGGGCAAGGTCCGCGCGGACAGCGACCGCATCAAAAACATCGTGATCCTCGGCGTGAACACCTTTGGCTGGTCCCATCAGGTGCACAGCCTGCCGGTGCCGGACGCGATGCCCAAACTAACCCTGACCGCACCGTCCGGGGCCACATGGGAGTTTGGCAATGAGGGCGACAACAGCATCATCGGCCCCGCCGCAGATTTTGCAGCCGTTGTCACCCAGACCCGCGCCTTTGCCGACACCGCGCTGACCGCCACGGGCGAGTTTGCCCAAACCTGGATGGCCAACGCGCAATGTTTTGCGGGGCCACCGGAAACGCCGCCCGCCCCCGGCAGCCGCCACAAACAGGAGGCCTGAGATGGACAAAGCCATCCTCACCTGTGCGCTCAACGGCGTTCTCACTGATCCGACACAGCACCCCGTGCCGGTCACGCCCGCTGAGTGCGCTGCGTCCGCGCGCGAAGCGATGGACGCGGGCGCTGCCGTGATCCACATTCACTTCCGCCAGCAAGCAGAGGGCAAGGGCCATTTGCCAAGCTGGGATCCCAAAGTAGCCACGGAGATTGTTGATGCCATCCGCGATGCCTGCCCTGATATCCTGATCAACGCCACCACCGGCGTGGTTGGGCCGGATTACTCTGGTGCGCTGGACTGCATTCGCGCGCTCAAGCCCGAAATCGCCGCCTGCAACGCCGGGTCCCTCAACTATCTCAAGCTGCGCAGCAATGGAGAGTGGGCCTGGCCGCCGATGTTGTTTGAGAACCAGCCGTCCAAAATTCAGGACCATCTCGATGTGATGGCAGAGACAGATACTCTGCCGGAGTTTGAGTGCTTTGACACCGGTATTGTCCGCTCTGTGGCGATGTATGTGCAGAACGGCATGACCAGCCGCGCGCAGTATAACCTTGTGATGGGCGTGGCCTCGGGCATGCCTGTGGACCCGACACTGCTGGAATTCTTGATGCCTTACCTACTGAAGGGCAGTTTCTGGCAAGCCACTCTGATCGGGCGCAGCGAAATTTGGCAGACCCACCAAAAAGCCGCAGAACTTGGCGGCATGTTGCGCACCGGGGTGGAGGACACCTTCTACTTACCCAATGGCGACAAGACACGCTCGAACGGACAATTGATCGAGGCTTTGGCCACCTGCGCTACAAACGCCGGGCGCGCAATTGCCAGCCCGTCCGACGCGCGGGAGATGTTGGGGATCAGGGGAAGGCCTTGATCCCAAGCCATTTCACCGCATAGTGGCGGCATGATTGACCTACTCCCGCCAGACCTGTCCCAAGCCCATGCGATATTCCTTTTGGCGGTGAGCTTTGCCACCTCTTTGATGACAGCCGCCCTTGGCATTGGTGGCGGGGCGATCTTCCTGGCGGTGGCCGCCGTGATCTTGCCGCCAGTCGCCCTGATCCCCGTACATGGCGTGGTGCAGCTGGGTTCCAACGCCGTGCGCGCCACGATGTTTCGCAGCCACATCCTGCGCAGCGCTTTGCCTGCCTTCACCATCGGTGCCCTCATCGGTGTCGCCATTGGTGGCAGTGTGGCTGTAAGCCTGCCGCCCGCCACCGTGCAGATTGGCATTGGCCTGTTCCTTTTGTGGGTAGTGCTCGGCAAAACCCCGGCGTGGATTGGCAAATGGCCCATCGGTGCGGGCGCGTTTTCTTCGTTTCTGACCATGTTCTTTGGCGCCACCGGACCGTTTGTGGCCGCCTATGTGAAAACCATGCAGCTTGACCGTCACACCCATGTGGCCACCCACGCCGCGCTGATGACGGTGCAGCACGGCCTCAAGGTGGCGATGTTTGCCGCGCTGGGGTTTGGCTTTGCCCCCTGGGCGCTGTTCATTGCGGGACTGATCATCTGTGGCGCGGCGGGCACCTGGGTGGGCAAACATGTGCTGGGCCGGATGAGCGACCACGGCTTTCACAAGGTGCTCAATGTGCTTTTGATCCTGATCGCACTGCGCCTGCTCTGGGGTGGGATCAGCACCTTCCTCTGAGTTTCACGCCTCCGCAATACTGACGCGATGCCGACGTATTGCAGATGCGGTTTTGCGCCCCCATTTGCCCCAAAGCGGGGATCAGTGTATGACGCCCCCCTGATCAGGAAAGCGCGCGCGATGACCCAACACAGATCCGAACTTTTGATGCCAGCCGGCAACCTCCGCAAACTCAAGATGGCAGTGCTCTATGGCGCTGATGCCGTCTATCTCGGCACGCCCGATATGAGCTTGCGCACGAAATCCGAATTCTCGCTTGAGGACGTGATCGAAGGCGTAAAATTCTGCCACGAGCATGGCCGCCGGGCCTATCTGACGCTGAATTTGTTCAGCCATAACAAAGACATTCCCAAGCTCGATGAGTACATCGACACGGTGCGTCAGGTGAACCCGGACGGGCTGATCATCTCCGACCCCGGCGTGTTCCAATACGTCAAAGAACGCGCGCCGGAGATTCCTCTGCATGTGTCGACACAGGCCAACATCGCCAGCTGGCTCACCACGCAATTCTGGCAAGCCCAAGGCGCTGATCTGGTGGTTCTGGCCCGCGAAGTGAGCTTCCCGGAGCTTGAAGAGATTCGCGAGAAATGCCCAGACATCAAGCTGGAAGCCTTTGTGCACGGCGCCATGTGCATGACCTACTCCGGCCGCTGCCTGCTGTCGAACTTCATGGCCGAGCGCGGCGCCAACCAGGGCAACTGCGCCAACTCCTGCCGCTGGAACTACAAGTTCCACATGCGCCTGAAAGACGGCACCGTGCAGGAGTTGATCGTTGATGAAGACAACCTGCATATGTTCGAGTTCCTGCTGGAAGAGGGCGTGCGCCCAGGCGAATTCCTCCCGATTCAGGAAGACGAGCGCGGCAGCTATATCCTTAATTCCAAAGACCTCTGCCTGATGCCCAAACTCGATGACTATCTGCGCATCGGCGTGGACAGTCTCAAAGTCGAAGGGCGCGGCAAGTCGGAATACTACGCAGCGATTGTGGCCCGCGCCTATCGCATGGCAATCGATGATTACTACGCCGATCCGGAAAACTGGAACGCGGCCGACTACATGGAAGAGCTCGAAACCGTGGGCAACCGTGGCTACACCCTCGCTTTCCACAAAGGCCGTCTGACCAACCTCGCGCATGGCTATGAGCAGACCCAGGCGATTGCCCAATGGGAGTACGCCGGCTTTGTCACCGAAGTAGTGGACGATGCTTTCCACGTGGAGGTGAAGAACAAGCTGGAGCCCGGCGACGTGTTGGAAATCGTCTCACCAATTGCCCGCAACACCATTCTGTTGCGCGCTTATGACTACGAAATCGCCGCCTCAGGTGAGAAGAAGGACGTGATCCACGGCTCCACCAAGACCGTGATCCGCCTGCCGTTCTCTCTGTTTGAGCACGAAGACATCGACGATCTGCGCCAAAACTTCCCGCCAATGACCGTGATCCGCAAAGAGCGGGCGCTGACAGAAGAGCAGTGGAAGCGTCTGCAGCTCGACAAAACCGCGCTGGCGATGGAAGTCAAAGACAGCACCAACGAGACCGCTTATAAGCGTCGCCGCGATGCGCTGGTGGAGGCTATTGAGGCGGACACCAACACCAAACGGTTTAAGACCAACCGCAAAGGCACCGAAGGCTGCTGTGGCAAAGGCTGCAACGGCTGTCTGATCTTCTGGGAAGATCCGATGTATGCCAAAGCACGTGAGGTGCTGAAAGAGCGCAAAATGGGCTCCATGCTCAGCCGCGCTGAAGCCACCGAGCTGAAGCTGCCAGCGGCGGAATAGTCGACAAGCTAGGGCGAAGCCTGCCTGGGTAGGCGCGAATGCGCCTGCCAATGGGGCAGGCAGGCGCAGCCCGACCTATCGGCCGGGCAGACCCATTAAGTTCTGTAGAAGTAATACCGCTCCGGCGCCACGGTTGTCGGCCCGCGCACCTGCTCAAACCCAACCAGCGGCTGACCCGACACCAGCACACCACCGGGCAGCATTATCTCTTTGATCATTGCCGACAGCCGCGCCGCCTCGGCCACGTCTTTCTCTTTGTCGCCAAAGCCAAAATCATAATGCGCTAAGGCCACTTTGGTGCCGTCCGCCGCCATCTTTTTGAGCATCTCCTCGGCCTCGCCCTGAAGGAAATCCTCCTCAGGCGGCACACAGGAATGGTGGCAGTTCAACGCGCGGTCAATCACCCAGATGCGCCGCTCCGGGGCAATCTCACGGATGTGGTCATAGGTGCGGCCATTGCCCAGCCCCATATCGAGGAAATCCCCCTTGAGACTGTCCACCATGGTGTTGCCCCACTCCAGCCCATCGGCCTGCGCTGCCAAGCGCCGCATCATGCTGTTCAAACGGCTCATAGGTTGCCCTTTCCATCATGGCGATAAAGCCGCACCGGCCCCTCGCAAATTTCCAGCAAAAACTGCCGCGAAAACTCCCAGATATCGGCGTCATGCACAAGGTGGTGCGTGAGATATCCCAAGGGTTCTTGATTGTCCGTGAGGCCCGCGCGGCGATCCTGCAGCAGAGTGATCATCTGAGACAATAATGTATCGACATCAACCAAACCCCTGTGGCCGCGCCAGAAAATCGGATCGATGTGGGTGTTGATCTGCGCCAGACCGGGAGCGGCCATGGCGGTTTTGCGTGGATTATAGGTCGAGACCGCGTCAAAACCGGCCTCAGCTAGCCCCGCCACAACATCGGGCGCAATTCGGTTCCATGGGGGCACAAACATCGGCGCAACTCGGTCGCTAAACAAGGCATGCAAGTGTGCAAGGCCTCGAGACGCATCCTCCAGCGCGGCGTTGGCTGGGCGCCCCGCCCCAAACTCAGCGTTTTTGACACCGCCCGGCGTGTGGCTGATATGCGCCCAGCCATGCACAACCGGCATAAAACACTCTGACAGATTTCGTGCCAGAGCCTCGGTCGCCTTTTGGGGAATGATCGCCAAATGCACCGGGACTTCTGTTGCGGTGCTCAACGACGCAAGCTGATCCAGCGCCTCTGTTGGGGTAACAGCGTCGTCGTCGCGCCACCAAAACGGCAGTTCCAGACCCTCTGCGCGCCACTGTGCTAGCTCCGTCCGCAACGGCGTCCAGTCAATCCTCACCCGCGCAGCTCCGCTAGCATAGATTGCGCAATGCGCACGCTCTCCGTCGCCCCGTTCATGCGCAAGCCAGATGGACTACGACGGCCTTTGGACGCAACACGTTTGATTTCTGCCATCAGGCTCTGTGGGGTCAGGTCGGTGGCGCTCAGCACCTCGATGCCGGGCTGCACAGACAGAGCGCGCGCGCGCAGGGTCTGTTCCACCTCGCCACCATCATCAAACGGCACAAACACCGCAGGCACGCCGGTTTGCAGCACATCGAGCGCTGTGTTGTAGCCGCACATGCTGACCGAGGCGGTCACATGGTGCAGCATTTGCCGGAAATCGGACCGGACCGGTTCGATTTTGATTGTCGGGTCATCGGCCAGCGTTTTGAGCTCCGCAATCCGGCCTTCAGCGTTGGCGCCGCCCACCAGCAGGCGCCAGCGCAACGGGCTGCGCTTGGCGGCCTTGATCGCGCATTCAAACAGCGCCTGCCCTACGGCCCCGCCCCCAGCGCTGACCACAATTTCGCCGGCTCCAATGCCATCCGGGTGTTGCTGCGGCGCAGGCGGCGCCACATAGCCGGTGTAGCGCAGCATCGCCGTCACATCGCTGGTCAACGGCCAACTCATATCGAGCTTGGTCAGCTCCGGATCAGCGTGCACCAGGATGCCGTCGTAATACTGTTTGATCACCTCACGGGCGCGGGCGGCCTTGGCGGCTTTCGAAGGCGGCGCAAGGATGTCGCGCACAGAGGCCAGCACCAACGCCGGTTGCGGCAATGACTTTGCGGCCTCCAAAAGCGCTTCAAACTCCGCCGAAAGGCTGCGCCGGCCAAAAGGGAAAAGTTCGGTGATCACCACATCGGGTGCCATGTCCTCAACCGCGTTCACCATCATCGCCTGACGTTTCGCTAGATAAGCGGCATCCGCCTCCACGCCCAGCTCGGTCAGCAGTTTGGTGAAATCAACCCCATTAGAGGCCAGTGGCGGCAACTGCACCAACGCAATACCGTCTTTGTCCAGATGCTCTGCAGGCATCCCGCCAGAGAGCACCACAGCCTCATGACCCTCGCGTGTAAACGCACGCGCCAGCGTCAGAGCGCGGGACAAATGCCCGGTGCCCAGAAGATGGGTGACAGCGATCAAAACCTTCATGCGCTGCGCCTTTCCAATCGCACAATATCAGGGTCTGCGACTTTAACCGTATCCCCCTCAATTTCCACCACAAACAGCCGGTTGCGCTTCACCGCGAACGGGGCCGGGCCGTCAAAATCCCAGCCGTGCGCTTTGGCCAAAATCATCCGCATGATACCGATGTGACAGACAGCAATGCAATCACGCTTCAGGCCGAACAACCAAGGCGCCAAGCGGTCCCAAACCATCTGCGGGCTTTCGCCGCCCTGCGGCTGGTAGTCCCAGCCCCACTGTTCGATGTCGCGAAACCCACTGTTGGGATCGGCCTTAAGGTCGACACCCTTTTTGCCTTCCCAGTGGCCCCAGTCCATCTCGATCAGCGCGTCGACAACCGCGGGCTTGCGCCCGGCGACAAGCTCGCCGGTCTCCTGCGCACGCAACAACGGGCTCGCCACCAGATCGACAGCGTCCCAGCCCGTGGGCAGTTTAAATTCTGCCAACCCTTCACGCGCTTCATCGTCCAATGGAATGTCCGTGCGCCCCTGAATTTGTCCGGCGCGGTTCCAATGCGTGTGTCCGTGCCGCAGCATGGCCAATCGGATCATCATATCTCTTTCATCAATGGGTTCAGCACATCCCACACGGTCTGCCGAGCGGCTGTGAGCAGGTGGCGATTGTGCACCAAGTCACGCGCGTCCTTTGCCCGTTGCCGATGGGTTTCATCGTCATTCAACACCGACATCACCGCCACCGCAAGCGCCTCTGGCGCGGGATCCGCGATCAAGCCCTCCGCCGCAACCACATCCCGCACGCCAAGGCGCTCCTGTGCCACGACCGGCACGCCATGCGCCTGCGCTTCCAGGTAAACCATGCCAAAGGCCTCGTTCACGCCGGGCCAGAAAAAGACGCGAGCACGCGCATACGCCTGCGCCATTTCGGCGGCGTTCAGTTGCCCTAGAAACCGCACCCGATCGCCATAGGGCGCCATCAACGTCGCCGCTTCCTCATGACACGGCCCGTCTCCGGCGATCTCAACCTGCCAGTCGCCGGTCAGATGCCTCAAAGCCTCCGAGATGATGCGATAGGACGCCAGCTTGTCGCCCTTGCGCATCATGCCCGCCACCAAAATGATAGGGGCCTGTGGCTGTGCTGGAACGGGCAAGGCTTCCTGCGCCAAAAACGGTGGCAGATGTATCAGCTGCTGGCCCTGCTTCAGGTGATCCCACAACGCCACAGCATCACGCTCCGTGAAGTGAAACAGCACATCCGCAGCATCACAGGCCACCTGCGCTTTTTGCTCAAAGGCGTCCCAAGGCCCACCTAGGCGCTTATTTGCCCGCGTGGCCTCAAAGGACACATAGGGAATACCCAATGCCGCGCTGACCGATGGCCCCAACAAGTCAGGTGCTTTATAGTAGCTGTGATAGGTCGCCCAAAGCGCCCAGCCTTCGGCACTCCCCCGCGCAATCAGCGCCGGTATCTCGGCCTCTGCCTGCGCTATCAAATCCGCCTGCACTACCGCATCACCGCGTTTATCAAAGCTACGCAGCTCGGAAACCAAGATTGGCGCATCGCCCTCGCGCGTCAGCAACTGCATCAGGTTGCGCGCCATCTGGCGCTCGCCAGACGGCACCGGATGATGCGGTGATTTGAGAGGGGCATAAAACGCAATCGGCCCCATCGGATCAGGCCTTCTTTGCGGCCGCTTGCAGGCGCGCGTCCAACTGCGCAATGCCTGGCTGCATCAGGAAATGCGCCGTCAGCCGACCGTATGCCGCCTCGGTCATCCGCTCTCGCAGGTCCGCATCCCGCGCCAACCGCTCCATCGCGCCCGCAAGCGCCTCAGGGGCATCACTGGACAATACGCCATGTTCACCATCAGTGATGAACTCCGGGATCGCAGACACCGGCGTGGACAACAGGCACAGCTTCTGGCTCGCCGCTTCCATCAACACATTGGGCAACCCATCGCGGTCGCCATCCTCTGCAATCCGGCTTGGCAGCACAAACACATCCGACACACGCATTGCCTCGATCACTTCGGGCTGATCACAGGCCCCGCGCCAAGTGATACGATCAGCAATGCCAAGCGTCTCGGCCTGTACTTTCAAAAAGCTGCCATCGCCACCGCCGCCGATGTGTTCCCAATGCCAGTCAAGATCCTTGGGCAAGAGCGCCAAAGCAGAGATCAGACGATCAAAGCCTTTCTTCTCCACCAAACGTCCCACGGACAGGAAGCGCACACCGTCACCCACACGCCGCTCGGTTGGCGGTTCCGGGAAACGGGTCAAATCCAGACCATGATAGACCAGTTCCACCCGGTCCGGCCTGTCCGCCAACTCAGCCAAATGATCCGCCCCTACTTTGGTGCAGGTCGCCAGGAACTCCGCACCAAAGGTGCTGTCTTGCAGCTTCTCGCGCTTTTCCCATTCGGGCGAGGTCCAGATGTCCTTGGCATGGGCCGACACCGACCACGGCATGTCCCGCATGATCGCCGCGTATCGCGTCACAGAGGCAGGCGTGTGCATGAAATGCGCATAAAGCAGATCAATGTCGTCGGGCAGCTCCCGCGCCAGCACACAGGCTTGCCCAAATCGACGCACCCGGTTTCGAGTCACATCGCGGCGCAGGTCTTTGAGCCAAATGCCAAGAGCCGTCCAGAAACGCTTTTTGAACAGCCCAGACACCACGCCTTTCAGCACGCGCAGCGGTTCCTGATGCAAATACTCCGGCAGATAGTGCACCGGCGCCTGCAAACGCTCATGCAGCGGGTGGCGTTTCTTATCTGTGGGGAAGCGCAGCGACCACATCGACAGGTCGTACCCAGTCTCTTCCAGGGCCACAATTTCCTGCGCAATAAAGGTCTCAGACAGGCGAGGCCAGCCTTTGACCACCACCGCCACCTTAGGTCTTTTGAGTGTCATGCAGCGCCTTGAGATCGGGCAACGCCAAGCATTGCCAAAGTACGTTCAGAAACCACATCCAACCCGTCCAGCAGACCGGGTACAAAGGCGTGGCTTGGTTTCGGCTGATCCGGCAGCGCGCGGATGGCGGCGATCATTGCCTCCGGCGTAAAGCCGTCGCGCTGCTCGTCCAACATGCGCACGAGGCCAAGGCTTTCGGCCCGGCTGGCGCGGATGTGCTGTTCCATACGCGGACGAGTGCGCGGGACGATCACGACCGGTTTGTCAAAGGACAGCACCTCACAGAAGGTGTTGTAACCGCCCATGGAGACAATCCCCATCGCACCCTTCATCAGGGTCTCCATGCGGCTGTCAAAGCCCACGGCCTGCACACGGCCATTGAGCTTGGCAACACGCGCTTCAAACTCAGCCCGCACTTCGCCGCTGAGAAACGGTCCGTAGACCAGCACGGCCCGTGGAGACAGGTCCGGGTCCTGCTCATAGGCTGACAGAACCAAATCCACCATGCAGGCCCCGTCCCCACCGCCACCTGGCGTCACAAGGACGTAAGGCTGCTCAGGGGTTTCGCCTTCGCTCAGGGCCTCGCGATGCAGATACCCTGTGAATTTCATCCGCGACCGGAAGTTTGCTGAGAGATTCAGGCCTGCGGTGGGATCGTAAATTGAGCGCAGCCCATAGACCCAAGTCTCATCGTAGTATTTCTCGGCTGCTTCCAAGGCACCTTTGCGGTCCCATTCTGCCGCCAGCACGTCAGGATCATCCAGCACATCGCGCAGACCCAGCACCAAATGCGCCTTACGCTTGGCCTTCAACCATTCCAGTGCAGGCAACAGCTCGCCGCGAAAACCCGTTGGCTCTTTGTCCACGATTAAGATGTCAGGATCAAAATGCTCCACGGTGGCCTTGATCAACCCCGCACGCAGCGCCGTGGTTTCATCAATGTGCAAACCCAGCCGCTCACTTTCGTAGTCGCCATCCGGAGTCTTGGTCACGCCGGGCAGGCGGATGTGGTCCACATTATCGGGAAACGGGAAGCGCCCCGCCACTGGCGAGCCTGTGAGGATCAGCGCGGAAATCCGGCTGTCGGCCTGCGTGATAGCAGTTGCCAATGCCCGCGAGCGGCGCAGATGGCCCAGACCATAGGTGTCGTGACTGTAAAACAGCACACGCGGCGACGCATTGGCCGCCAAATCACCCGTTATAGAAATCGCTTCGGACACGTCACCCGCCTCGCTTTACAACCGCCAGTCCGACTCGGACTTCGGTAAAACCCCTTTGATATCGTAAAGCAAAGCGTCCGGCTTTCCGAGGGCTCTTATCGCCACGCTGTCCATCTCGCGGAATTGACGATGCGCCACGGCAACGACCACGGCGTCATACGCCCCTTTTTCGGGCTGATCGACCAGCGCATAGCCGTAATGTGCATCGACCGCTTCCGGATCAACCCAAGGGTCCCAGATGTCGACCGATGCGGAATAGCTTTTGAGTTCGTCCACAATATCCACCACACGCGAATTGCGCGTGTCGGCACAGTTTTCCTTGAACGCCAGCCCCATGACCAGCACCCGTGCGCCAGAGGCATTGGTGCCTTTGGCCAAAAGACCTTTGATCAGCTCCTGCGCCACATGGCGGCCCATGTTGTCGTTAATCCGACGGCCCGCAAGGATCACCTCAGGCCGATAGCCCAACTGCTCCGCGCGATAGGTCAGATAATAAGGGTCGACACCAATGCAGTGCCCGCCCACCAGACCCGGCGTGAATGGTAGGAAGTTCCACTTGGTGCCCGCCGCTTCGAGCACTTCCAGCGTGTCGAGCCCCATCCGCGCAAAGATCAGCGAAAACTCATTCACCAGCGCAATATTCAAATCCCGCTGGGTGTTCTCGATCACCTTGGCCGCCTCAGCCGTCTTGATCGAACTGGCGCGGTGCAATCCAGCCTTGATCACCGGGCGGTAAATGGCATCCACACGGTCCAGTGTTTCCACGTCCTGCGCCGCCACCACTTTAACCACATGCTCCAGCGTGTGCTCCGCATCGCCGGGGTTCACCCGCTCCGGCGAGTAACCCAGCTTAATGTCCGTGCCTGCCTTAAGCCCGCTAGCCTCCGCCAAGGCCGGGCCGCAAACGTCTTCGGTCACGCCCGGATACACCGTGCTTTCCAAAATCACCAAAGCGCCGGGTGTCAGATACGGCGCGATGGTGGCACAAGCCCCCAAAACTGGCCCCAAATCTGGTTCCTTGGCATCGGTGATCGGTGTCGGCACGCCTAGAATAAAAGCGGTGCGGCCAGCCAAATCAGCGGCATCATCGGTGAACCGCGCCGTGCTCGCCGCCAGAGTCTCGGAAGACACTTCGCCATTGGGGTCATCGTGATTCAGCAACCGAGCGACCAATCGGCTGTTGGTGTCAAAGCCCACCACGTCAAAGCCCGCTCGCGCCAGCCCGAGCGCCAACGGCAGGCCAACATAGCCCAACCCCAAAACGGCGATTTTTTCTGTCTTTGTCAGGCTCACGTCTCTTGTGCCTTTGTGAAAATGCGCGTCATTTCCTGTCCCATCCGCGCTATCGGGTTTCCCCGCAGATGTCACCCCCAAAGCGCCCTAAAGCCGTGCAACAGAGACGCAATTTGCGCTTCCCTCTCGGTAATCTGTTTTGCCCCACCGCTTTGTTCCTGTAAGACCGTTAAAAGACGACAGGAAAGACCACCCCATGATCCGACTTCTATTTGCCGTTCTCTCGGTATGTCTCTTTTTGCCTTTGGCCGCCGTCCAAGCGCAGGACGCGGATGACGCGCCAGCCTCCGACGCGCTTACTCAGCTCATGCAACAGGCCAGCGAAAGCGGCATGACCGTTATCATTCTGGATAGCGACGGCAATCGGATGGCGACAGAGAACGCGGCCGAAGCTCCAGAGGAAATCGACGAGACCAGCAACATGACGTCCGTCATGCGCCTGCAATGGGAGTTGGAAGGTTTCAACAAGGTGCTGCAGGATCGCATTCAACACCTTCCTGTCGCGATCAACGAAGTCCTGTTTATCCTCCGCGCCTCCAGCCCGGACGGCACCATTCTGTTCTTTGCCAAGCAACTGGTGATCACCTTGCTACTTCTGGGCGTTGGGGTGATCTTTGAGCGGCAAGTCTACGGACGACGACTGGCGGCACGCTTTGTTGTGCCCCTGATCCGTGAAGTGCCAGAAGGCTACACGCAAAAGCTCCCGTTTTTGGTAGTCCGTTTTTTAGCTGGCGTACTTGGCGTGTTCATCGGCATGGCCGTCGCCGCGCTCTTGGGCGTGCTGATATTTGGAACATCAGATGACACAGCGGTGCGTTTCACCACTGCATCCATTTTTGCAGCCTATGCGTTGTCGCGGGTGATTGCACTGACCTGGCGTATGATCCTGTCGCCGTATTTGCCTCAATACCGCATTCCGGCGTTTTCGACGCACGATTCCAAGAAGCTGCATTATTGGGTCACCGGGCTTGGTATCGTTGACGTTAGCACCATGATTTTTGGCGAATGGCTAAGCGAACTTGGTCTGGTCTACGACGTCTACGCGGTGAACACGCTAGTTCTCTCCACATTGTTTGCCCTTGGTAACATTGCGCTGGTGTTCGCCAACTACCGCGCGATCTCCTACGCCATCCGCAATGGCCGCGAGGCGGATCGCGTACCGCTGGCCACCCGGTGGGCCAGCACATTGTGGGCACCGATCTTCATTGTCTATGTGATCTACGGTTGGGCGCGTTACTCATGGGATTTGATCATCGGCAATGAAACCGAAATTCCCCTGATCGCTGGCGCCTATATGATCCTCACCGCTGTGCTGGTGGTTTACGCCACCATCAACTTCGGCATCGAACGCTACTTTGAGCGCAACCGCGCTGTGAAAGAAATGAACGAAGCAGCGGACGCCCTGCGGGATGAGGCTGAAGAGGAAGGCAACCTGTCCGAACAGCAGCAAGCGGAACTGTTCCAACTCGAAAACATCATCGACCACCGTCAGATGAACACCTTTGAAGAGCTGGCACGCCGGATTTCCGGTGTTCTTGCGCTGGTCGCGGGCCTGTATGCCGCGCTTTATATCTTCAATGCAGACAACATCATGAATGAGGATATGCCAGGCGGACAGCTCCTCGACGTGATTGTTATCCTCTTTTTGGGCTACATCGGCTTCCACGCGTTCCGCATCTGGATCGACAACCGCATCCGAGAGGAACAAGGCGACCCAGCAGAAGAGGCCGAACTCGGCGACGAAGGCGGCGGCGCAAGCGCGTCTCGACTGGCAACCTTGCTGCCCTTATTCCGCAACTTTGTTCTCCTGGTGATCCTCGTGACCATCATCCTGATTGTGTTGATGGAAATGGGCGTCAACGTCAGCCCGCTGTTTGCCGGTGCTGGTGTGGTTGGCTTGGCCGTTGGCTTTGGCGCGCAATCGCTTGTCCGGGATATCTTCTCCGGCGCGTTCTTCCTGTTTGATGACGCCTTCCGCAAAGGCGAATACATCGACATTGGCTCGGTGAAAGGTACGGTAGAGAAAATCTCCGTGCGCTCCTTCCAGCTGCGCCACCACCTTGGCCCACTGCACACCATTCCGTTTGGCGAAATCCAGTATCTCACCAACTACTCCCGCGACTGGGTGATCATGAAACTCAAGCTGCGCGTGACCTATGACACCGACGTGGAACGGGTGCGCAAGCTGGTTAAAAAGCTTGGCATCGAGTTGCTCGACGATCCGGTGATTGGGCACAACTTCATCCAGCCTTTGAAATCACAAGGCGTTGTGGAGATGCAGGACAGCGCCATGATCATCCGGGTGAAATTCATGACCAAACCGGGCGACCAATGGCTGGTGCGCAAACGGGTCTATCAGGAGATCCGCGAGCTGTTTGAGCGCGAAGGCATCAAATTCGCCCACCGCGAGGTCACCGTGCGCATTGCCGATGACACCAATGCCGAAAACCTCACCCCCAAGCAACGCGAAGCGGTTGCCGGCGCTGTCGAAGCGGCGATGGATGAAGACGCCATGGAAGGTGGCCCCGCTGGCGGGGATGACCGCTAAGCGCCGGACGCACAGTCTAAACGGACAAACAGGGCGCGTGTGGGCAACACGCGCCCTGTTTCTTTGGCGTCAGCGTTAACCAATAGCGGCATACTCCTAAACGCGCCCTTAAGAAGATGCTTAGAATTTTAGCCAAATACTTGATGAATGAAGCTCAAAGGCCCAAACTCATCACATGGCACATGATCTCGCATACGCTTACGACCTCCTGCAGGTCACGCCCCAGGCCTCTGAAAAAGAGATGCGGGCCGCGTGGCGCAGACTGGCGCGGCGCTATCATCCTGATCTGGCCAAAACCGATCCGGAAGAAGCTGCACGCCGCATGAGCGAGATCAACGCCGCTTATGACGCCGTGGCACACCACATTGCGCGCAAAAATGCCGATGCTGCCCCTAAGCCGCGTGTTCGCCGTCGCCCGCGCACCGCGCGTCAGGCTGCGGAATGCCAAGCATGGCGCCGCCAACGGGATGCCATGGCGCGCAAAGCGGCCAAGGCGTGGAAAGCGGCTCAAGTCGCCGCGACTTCGGAGCGTATTGAGCCAACGCCGCAGCTGGACGCGCCAAAACCGCTTCAGCTCGCCCCCAAGGCCGCAGCCAAGTGGAACCGGGCGGAGCAATCGCTGATCAACTCAGCCCGCGCCGCGTTTGAAGGCACACGCAAGACGCTGGGTACCAGCGCGCCACGCCCGGTGTTCTCCGCCTGTCACTAAATTTCAGCGTTTTCAAAAAGGCCGAACCGCAGCCTTAGCTCCGGTTCGGGTCCATCGCGTCGCGCAAGCCGTCGCCAAAGAAGTTGAACGCCAGCACCACAATCACAATTGGCAGCATCGGGATCGCCGTCCACGGGTAGATCTCGATTGAGGCCAAGTTCTGGGCGTCGTTCAGCATCACACCCCAACTCACGGCCGGGGCCCGCAGGCCAAGTCCCAGGAAGGACAGCGCCGTTTCCCCAAGGATCATCGCCGGGATCGACAGGGTTGCGCTGGCAATCAGGTGGCTGAGGAAGTTGGGCAGCAGGTGCTTTTTGATCACACGGCTGGGTTTCGCGCCCATCATCTCCGCCGCTTTCACAAACTCTTCTTCGCGAAGGCTAAGGAATTTGGAGCGCACCGCACGCGCCAATCCGGGCCAATCCAATATCCCGAGAATGATCGAGATAATGAAAAACACCGACACCGGCCCCCAATGGGACGGCACCGCCGCCGACAAGGCAAGCCACAAGGGCAGTTCCGGCAGGCTGCGCAGCACTTCGATCACACGATTGATGATCCAATCGAGGAAGCCACCAAAGTAGCCTGCAATAGACCCAAGCACGATGCCAATCACAAAGGACACGGTGATGCCCACAAGACCCACGGTCAGCGACAATTGCGCGCCATAAAGAATGCGAGAGAACACATCCCGTCCCAGCCGGTCCGCACCAAACAGGAACATGGTCGCGCCTTCTGGGGCACAGAACAGATGGGTGTTGGACGGGATCAAGCCAGCCAGCTTGTAGTCAGAGCCCTCGCAGAAGAACTCCAACATCGCCGGACTGCTGGTGTCCGGCACATATTTCCAACTGAAGCTTTCCAGATCCATCTCTGCCGTGGTCGGATAGACATGCGGCCCGATGAACTTGCCCTCGTGGAAGAAATGCATGCCCTGCGGCGGGGCGTAGATGTAATCCTCCAGCCGCTCGTTGGGCGCATAGGGCGCAATGAACCCTGCAAAAGGCAGAGACAGGTAGGACAGCAACAGGAAGATGGCCGAGACCAAGCCCAGCTTGTGTTGCTTAAACCGCAGCCACAACAGCCGCGCATTGGACATGTCCAGCTCAGCACTGCGCGCCTCGGCGGCGGCTTCGGGATCATACGGCGCCTGATCGACGTACCGGCCATCCGGTTGCATGGTCATCGCTCCCGCCCTCCAAATCGAATGCGCGGATCCAAGAGCGCCAGCAACAGGTCAGAAATCAGCGTGCCAATCAGCGTCAACAGCGCCACAAACATCAGCACAAAGGCCGAGAGGAACAAGTCTTGCGACTTCAGAGCAGAGAGCAACAGCGGCCCAATGGTCTGCAAACCCAGCACCACCGACACCAAAACCGAGCCAGACACCAAAGACGGCAACAGCGTGCCGATGTCGGCGACAAAGGGGTTAAACGCCACCCGCAGCGGGTATTTGGTCAGCATACGCGGCTCGCTCATACCTTTGGCGCGGGCCGTTTCCACATAGGGTTTGCCCAGCTCATCCAAGAGGTTCGCCCGCAACCGCTGCATCATCGCCGCCGCGCCGCTTGTGCCGATCACAAACGTCGGAATGATCAGGTGAATGAGCACCGACTTCATCTTGTCAAAGCTCATCGGCTGCCCTTCGTATTGCGGGTCCATCAAGCCGCCAATGGGCAGGTTGAGATAGCGATTGCCGTAGTAAAACAGGATCAGCGCCAGAAGGAAGTTTGGCGTCGCCAAACCCAGGTAGCCCACAAAAGCCGACGTATAATCCACCCAGGTTTTCGACTTCGCCGCCGCCAGGATGCCCAGCGGCAAAGCCACCGCATAGATGAACAGTACCGCCGCGAGGTTGACCAACACGGTCATCCACAGCGCCCCGCCGACCAGATCCGCCACCGGTTTGTCAAACTCAAAGGACCAGCCAAATTCGCCTTGCAACAGCCCGGCAAACCCATGGGGTCCCGGCATAAAGCCCGCCCAGATCAGGTATTGCTTCCACAACGGCTGATCGAGCGAATACTCCGCCCGCAGAAATTCCGCCTTGGCGATCCCCGCCGACTGGCCCGTGGCCCGCAGCTCGTTGATCTGGTTGGACAGATAGTCCCCCGGCGGCAGGGTGATGATCAAAAACACCAGCACCGACACCACGACGAGGGTCGCCAGCATGGTCAGAAACCGGAAAACTGCAAACCGCAGCAGGGCCATTCTGCGCTCCTATTCCGCGAAGAAAAATTCATCAGGGCGATGCACCCCGAAATGCGCGCCCGGCGACCAGGCCCAGATGGCTTTCTCTGGCACATTGCGCAGGGTGTTGTTCACCACAACAGGCTGCGGTGCACCGTTCAGAATACCAATGGCAAAGACGTTGTCGGCGTGAATATCCACCATCTTCTGCCAAATGATGGCCCGGTCTACGGTGGAATAGGCCTTGGTCCACTGATGCGCCAAATCATTGAGCTCAATCGCCGCTGGCAAATCGGGTGGCTCCCCCACGGCCCCGTGGTTCTGGTGATACTGCCCCCACTTCGGCCAAGCTTGGAAGGCCTGATCCCACGGCGCCAAATAGGCGGGCGAGGTGTAAGGCTGCGGCAACCCGTTGTCCCAGCCAAACCAGGTCGAGGCCATGGTTTCCCCCGCATAAACCCGATTGCGCAGGATATCGCGCTCCAACGGCCGCATAATCAGCTTCACGCCAATCTCGGCCCAGTTGTCGGTGATGATCTGCAGCGCGTTTTCCACTTCCTGTCGTTCACCCGCGGTCTCAATCACCACCCAGGCCGGACGCCCGTCCGGCAGCAAGCGAAACCCGTCCTTGTCGCGCTTATCCATGCCCATTTCATCGAGCAGCGCGTTGGCCATCTCCACATCACGGATCGCCCAGGCGTCACGGTTTTCTTCTTTGAAGAATGGGCTGGCTGGTAGCACGGTCATGCCACCCGCTTTGGCCAAACCAAAATACAAACCTTTGTTGATAGTCTTGCGGTTGATTGCCAACGACAACGCCCGGCGGAAACGCACATCGCGCATGATCTCGCGCCAGCCTTCGTCATTGTAGTTCAGGTTCGGATAAATCGCGATCTGGCTCGCCGTGCCATTGGCCCACAATTTGGTGCCGTAGCCACCCGACGCCTCTCCCTTTTTCAGGATCGCTGCATCTTTGAAATCCAGCCCGCGCGCCTGCAGATCAACCTCACCCGCGTTGGCTTTGGCCGCCACAAGCCCCGGCGCGACCACCTGCATTTCGACCACGTCGATGTAAGGCAGCTGTACGCCATTGGTATCGACGCGGTGATAGTACGGATTGCGCACAAATACGAAACGGCTCTTGCCGTCTTTGGTCGCCATCATCCAAGGCTGCAACGTCGGCAGGTCAGGATTGTCGAACTTGTACATATTGTCTTGGCGGTTATGCAGCGCCGCCCAGCTACGCACCCGCGCTTCATAGAGGCGTTCGCGTAGTGTTTCCTCGTCGGTGAAATCCGCGTGGAAGGGCTTCAAATAATGTGCGGGACGGTAAATGAACGGTGGCCGCGCCTCGGCCAGCATCTGCAAAAACTGCGGATTGGGCTTGGACCACTCGTAGATCACTGTGTGTTCATCCGGGAAGCTGACCTTAGGCAACTCGCCTTCCACCCGCAAGAAATCCACCGGACCGGAAGGAGACAGCAGCTCATTGTTGGCCACATCTTCCCACCAATACCGGAAATCCTCAGAGGTGAACGGATGCCCGTCAGACCACTTGTGACCCGGGCGAAGGTGCATGGTGAATTTCTTGTCGTCCTCGTTCTCAATACTCTTGAGAATGTCGGCGACCAGCTCATAGCGTTCGTTGAACCCCACCAAACGCGCGTAGCCGTAAACCACCATCTGGCGAACGTCTTTGGAGCGCGTCACCATCGTGCGCAGGGTGCCGCCCTGCTGCCCCAGCTCACGATTGCGCAACTTCAGGTCCACGGTTTTGGGCGCCTCGGGCACGCGCTCGGCCACCGGGGGCAAGCTGCCTGCGTCCACATCGGATTTCCAGAATGCGCTCTCCTGATACTCGGCTTGTGCCGCGCTCAGGCCGAAGACGGCAAAGGCCGCCGCAAGGATCGGGGTTTTAAACATGGGCACGCACCTTATGTCCGGGGTCGGTCTCGGTCAGCGGAGGGGCATCCGCGCCGATAAATCTGAATTCTGCAGGCCAGGACGACGGCTCGCCCGCCCCCTGCGCCACAATTTTTAGGTCGATGGGCCGGGAGATTTCTGGCTCCGGCTGCGCCGCGATCAGCGCCTTGGTGTAGGGGTGTTTCGGATTGTAAAACAGTTGCTCCGGCGGGCCTTGCTCGACCACCAGACCAGAGCGCATCACCGCCACCTCATCCGCAATCCGCGCGACCACGGCAAGGTCGTGGCTGATGAACAGATAGCTCAGATTCAGCCGGTCGCGAATGTCTTCCAAAAGCTGCAACACCTGCTCTTGCACCGACACATCCAAAGCCGAGGTCGGCTCGTCGCACACCAGCAAAATCGGGTTGAGCATCAAGGCACGGGCAATCGACAAACGCTGCCGCTGACCACCGGAAAACGCATGGGGATAGCGGGTGAGCATGTTTTCGTTCAGCCCAACCCATTTGAGGATTTCCACCGCACGGTCGATCCGATCGCTCGCTGAGCCAATGCCGTGAATTTCCAGCGGCTCACACAGCGCGTCTTTCACCCGCATCCGGGGGTTCAGCGTGCTGTAGGGGTCTTGGAAGACCATCTGCGCTTTGCGCTGAAACTTCAGCCGTGCGTCGCGATCTAGGTCCTGCAAATTCACAGGGTCCGAGTCTGCGGTCTCCCGAAACAGGATCGACGCTCCCGCATCCGCCCGCTCCGCGCCCAGCGCCATGCGGGCACAGGTGGTTTTGCCGGACCCGGACTCGCCCACCACGGCCAGCGTTTTGCCACGCTCCACGCCAAAATCGACACCGCGCACAGCGTTCACCACCGTCTTGGGCTTCCACGGCGCGCTGCCTTTGAGGATGTAGGTCTTGTTGACGTCGCGCATTTCCAGAATGTAGTCGCGATCCGCCTCGTCCGGCCGGTCTGCGGGCGTGGCAGGAATTTCTGGCGCCGCCGCCATCAGGTCTTTGGTGTAGGGATGCTTGGGGTCTCCAAGTATCAACTCTGCAGAGCCACTTTCCATCACCCGACCGCGATTCATCACAACAACGTCATCGGCCATATTGGCGACCACGCCAAGGTCATGTGTGACCAGAACCACCGCCATGCCGTATTCAGCCTGCAGATCTTTGATCAGCCCCAGCACCTGCGCCTGCGTGGTCACATCCAGCGCGGTTGTCGGCTCATCCGCAATCAGAATATCCGGCCGCCCGACCATGGCCATCGCGATCATCGCCCGTTGCCGCATCCCGCCAGACAGCTCAAACGGATAGCTCTCATACACCCGCGCCGGATCAACAAACCCAACACGCTCAAACATCGCCAATACGCGCTTCTGACGCTCAGCGGCATTGAAATCCCGATGCAGCTTCAAGACCTCAGACACCTGATTGCCAATCCGATGCAGCGGCGACAGGGAGCGCATGGGCTCCTGGAAAATCATCGAAACCCGATTGCCGCGAATGTCCTGCATCTTCTTTTCGCTAAGCGACATCAGATCAACCGGGTTTTGCCCCTCGCGATCACACAGCACAATCGATCCGGACCGAACCTGTGCCGCTGCCGGCAAAATCCGCAGGGCAGACCGGCAGCTCAAGGTCTTGCCTGACCCACTTTCGCCGACAAGCGCCAAGGTCTTTCCGGCCTCAACCGCAAAGCTGACATCCTCGACCACAGGGGCATCGCCGCCAAAGCCAATACTCAGGTTTTCAACCGTCAGAAGTGCCGTCACACCAGGTTCCCTCGCCACGCCCTCGTTATAATCCACCATGGGGCGGAGCGTCTTGTCTTATGTCAACATGATTATCCCTGTCGGAGCAAGCGCCTAGGTCAAGAAGTGGTGCAGCCTGCCTCTGAAATATGCAGGAAACAGTGCAAGCGCCGCCCCCAAGACGACTCTAATGCATTCCAGACTTGCAATGTTCTGGACCGAATGCCAGTTAGCGGTCATATTAACCAAGTGGCACACGCACTTTGTATGCGCCAAGATTGTTTTATGACACCTATAGATTGGTTGTCGGCTACGCCGCGACCTAAGAGACTTAGATGACACCCAGAAGCTCTAGTTTCCTGGCCTTTTCAGAACGCCGCTTTCGCCTGAGCGGCCGTGCGTTGATCGAAAACGGGCATCCTTATTTCGTCCCCACGGATGCGCTGGAAGCTCAATCCGATCAATGGCCGGACGGCTACCTGTCGATGTCGCACTACGACTACCTTGGCCTCATGCATCACCCCAAAACCGTGGCGGCCGCCAAAGATGCCATTGACGCGCAAGGCACCGGTGTGGGCGCCTCCCGCCTTGTCGGTGGTGAGCGTCTGGCCCACCGCGCGCTGGAAAAGGACATGGCCGATTTTCTAGGTGTCGGCGGCGTTCTCTCGATCATCTCAGGCTACCTCACAAATGTGTCTGTTATCGGCCTTCTGCTTGGGCCGCGTGATCTGGTTCTGGTGGACGAACTCTCCCATAATTCAATTGTGGTGGGGGCCCGCGGCGTAAAAGCCCGCATGGAAACCTACGCGCACAACGATCTCGATGATCTGGAACGCCTGCTGCACAAACACCGCGCCGATTATGGCCGTGTCCTGATCTGTACCGACGGGCTGTTCTCCATGGACGGCGACATCACAGACCTGCCGCGCCTGCTGGACATGAAAGACGCTTATGACGCTTGGCTGCTGCTGGACGAGGCCCATTCTTATGGCGTGTTGGGCGAAACCGGCCGCGGGCTGTGTGAGCATTTTGACGTAGACCCGGAGCGCGTGGAAATCGCGATTGGGACCCTGTCCAAAAGTTTTGCGTCCTCTGGTGGGTTTGTCGCCGCCAATGCAGACGTGATTGAATGGATGCGATTTTGCCTACCTGGTTTTGTCTATTCCGTCGGTCTGCCCCCAGCGACAACCGCAAGTGCACACGCCGCGTTACGTCTGTTGCGAGAGGAACCAGAGCGCGTCACCAAACTGCGCGCCAACTCGCAATACTTCATGCGCAAAGCGGCTGAGGCTGGATTGAACACAGGCACCGCAATTGGCGAGGCCGTGGTGCCCATCCTGTTTGAAACCCCCGACGACTGTGTGTTTGTTGCCGAAGCCCTGATGCAGCAAGGCATCTACGCGCCGCCGGTCGTGCATGTGGGCATCCCCAAAGACATGCCGCGGATCCGATTCTTTATTTCCGCAGCCCATACCGAGGCAGACATCGATCGGGTGATCACCGCCGTTTCACAGGCACATTCTGCCGCCACCGCCACCCGGCAACGGCTTAGCGCGGAATAGCCACATGATCGGGCACGTATTCACGACTTTGCCGCGCCTGCGCCGGATCACAATAGGCGTCTGCCTTATAATTGTGGGTCTGACTGTCCCTCCAGTTGCCAGCGTGTCAGCCAAGCCGGCGCTCACGCACCTGTCGCGCAGTGAGACCTCGCATCTGCCCCATGCAAACCGCGCATTTCGCCATCCCGCCGATGCGCACCAATTGTTTTTTTTGCAACGCACACTGAATGCCAACACCGTTGTCTACACCACCCACTTTGACCAATCCGGGAAACTGAACGAAGAAAAACCTGTGTCCGTGTACTGGCGCCGGTTTCAGGAAAACGGCCAGGTCATGCCACTGCGCTGGTATGAACGGGTCTTTGGCTTTGGCGTTAAACTGCGAAAGACCGACACACCCAATACGCTGCGCCTGACTTTCAATGGCCTCAAGTCCCACCCCCTTGAACTGCGCCAAACCGCGCCTTTTACCGCAGCCCTATATGCCCGTTTTGACGATCGGGATTACCGCCTGATCTACGCTTATCTCGACGTGGACGAGAGTGGACTGTTCCCAAAAGTCACGCGCCTGCGTCTTTATACTCACGACCCTCAAACCGGTCTTTTTGTCACCCATACCCTTGCTGTTTCCGGCGGAGCTTATACCGAATGACCAACACCCCAGCGTCCTCCCCTATCCGCACCGTTATTGTTGGCGTTGGCAATTGCGCCAGCTCACTGATCCAAGGCGTGTCCTATTGCCGTGCCTTGGGTGATCAGGCGGTTGGCGTGAGTTTTCCAGAACTCGCGGGCTACACACCGGGCCACGTGGAACTGGTGGCTGGCTTTGATGTGGATAGCCGCAAAGTCGGCAAAACCCTGGGCGAAGCGGCCTTTGCCGCGCCAAATTGCACCGAACGCTTCCACACCGATCTGGCCGATCAGACCGCCCCTGTGGTGCGCGGCCCCGATCTGGATGGTGTGGCCGCACACATGCTGGCCAATCCGGCAGACCGCAGCTTCCGGCTATCCGACGCCCCCGCTCTGAACAAAGAAGACATCGTCGCCAAGCTCCGCGCGCTTGAAGCAGAGGTGATGATCATCTTCCTGCCTGTTGGGTCTCAAGACGCCGTGGAATTTTACGTTGAATGTGCGCTTGAGGCGGGCGTGGCTGTGGTCAACGGGATCCCGGTCTTCATAGCCTCTCATCCGGTTTGGGCGGAGAAATTTCGCGCTGCCGGCGTTCCAATTTTGGGTGACGATTTCAAGGCACAGATGGGCGCGACCATCCTGCACCGCACACTCGCCAATCTGGCCGAAATGCGCGGTGTCGAGATTGACCGCACCTATCAGCTTAACGTGGGCGGCAATACCGACTTCCTCAACATGAGCGAAAACGCCCGCCTCACCAACAAACGCGAAAGCAAAACTGAAGCGGTCCAATCCGCCATGGAGCAGCGGCTGGACGACACCGACATCCGCATTGGCCCATCCGATTATGTGCCGTGGCTGAACGACCGCAAAGTGGCTTATGTGCGTCTGGAAGGCCGTCTGTTTGGCGGTGCGCGCACCAACATCGAGGTACGTCTGGACGTCGAAGACAGCCCCAACGCCGCCGCCGAAGCACTGGTGGCCATCCGTCTGGCACGTATCGCAAAGGATCGTGGTTTGGCTGGCCCCATTTCCGAAGCTTCAGCCTTCTTGTTCAAACACCCGCCGGAGCAGATCGAAGACACCGATGCGCATGATGTGGTCCTGCGCTTTGTGAACGACGACACCTAATGCCCAGCGCCTTCATAACCGGCGGCTCCAGCGGCATTGGCTTCGCCGCCGCCTGGGAGCTGGCCCTCAAAGGGTACAACCTCGCGCTGTTTGCCCGGGATGCGTCCAGACTGTTGGCCGCACGCGAGGCGCTATTGGAGGGCGCGCCCAACATTGAAGTCGAAGTCTTTGCAGTGGATGTGACCAACCGCGACGGTTTTGTCGACGCACTGGAAACCGCCATTGATAACCTCGGACCGCCGGATATGGCCATCGCCAGCGCAGGCATGGCCGAACCGGGCCTGTTCAAAGACCAGAGCTTTGAACAGCATCAGCGGCACATGGACGTGAACTACTTTGGCACGCTCACCTTCATCGAAACCCTGCACGCCCCCATGGCGGTGGCGGGCGGTGGACGCTTTGGCCTGATCGCCTCCGGCGCGGCTTTCTTTGGCATCTACGGATACGGGGCCTATGCGCCCTCCAAGTTTGCCCTGCGAGGACTGGCGGAAATCCTGCATTTGGAACTGGAAAGCGCCAATATCTCAGTGACACTGATCTACCCGCCCGACACAGATACCCCCCAGCTGGCAGCCGAGAAACGCACCAAACCCAGCGCCACACAGGAGATTTCCGAAGGCGGTGGGTTGTGGCAACCAGAGGACGTGGCCGCACGGCTCATAAAAGGCATGGAAGCAGGCAAACCGGTGGTCACACCGGGGCCACAGATGCTGCTGCTGAATGGTCTTAGCAGCCTGATTGCACCGATCCTGCGCTGGCACCAGAGGCGGATCATCCGCAAACACGAGGCCAAATGACCGCACTCACCTTGCCTCACGTCACCATCGCCATTGTCGCCATCTACACCTTTGGTATTGGCATCATTGCCGTGCTGGCGCTGATCCCCGCCCGCCGCAAAGACGCAGCCGAGTTTGGCAAAACACTTGGCACCGCCGTCGCCCTAATTGCGGTGCTGACGGCGATGTTTTGGCTCGGTCCATATGCCCTTTATCTGGCTATGCCTATAATGGTTGCACGCATTACATTCGAAGTGGACGCTGTGCGTATCCAATCGAACCCGCGCCTCTTGCACCTTGCTTTATTCTTTGGGGGTTGGGCATTCTTAACAATGTTAGACCCAATCAAAAAAGATCTGGCGGTTCCTTTGTGGGTGGTACTATTCGCGATCCATCTGTTGCGTGAAGAACGCGACAAAACCCGGGGACAAATTGTTACTGATCTTTTGGTCTTCCCAATCCTACCCGCGATTCTACTGGCCTCCGGCACCGTCAATCCAACCCTCGGCCCACTCCTGCTCGCAACCTACCTGATGGTGGAAATCTTCGACAGCTTTGCCCTGTTCTTCGGCGCCATGTGGGGCCGCACCAAGGCCTTCCCCACCCTCAGCCCCAACAAAACCGTCGAAGGCCTGCTCGGCGGCGGCTTCGCTTTGCTGACCCTCTCACTGATCACCGCCGCCGCTCTTGGCCTGCCGCTCCTGCCCACTGCCCTCACCGCGCAGCTTGTGGGTGTCCTCGCCGTGGTTGGCGATCTCGCGGCCTCCCGTCACAAGCGCATTTCTGGTGTGAAAGACTACCCCCAAGTCCTACCCCGTCAGGGCGGCCTTTTGGACAGTCTCGACAGCTGGATCGCCGCCGGCGCGGGCATCACAGCGCTACACACGGTTGCGCAATTGTGGTGAGCCCCTTGCCAGCCCCCGCCTTGGCAGAGACACTCTGCCCATGAGCCAAAACCGCCCACATACACGCAGATTTGCGCTGCCCTTGCCCCGGCTGCCAATTGTGCGTGTACTGGGCAAACCCTTGGTGCTGCGACTTTTACTCCTGCTTCTGGTGATCGAGGCGATCTTCCTCGCCGAAAGCTTCACCACCCTGATGGAGCACGCCCTGCGCTACGACGGCACCGCCCGCGACGTGCTGCATCTGCTCAGTTACAAGACGCCGGAAATCCTCGACCTCGCCCTCGCCATCAGCCTGTTGATCGCCACCTATTTTGCCACCCAGGACGCCCGCAATCGCGGCGAATTGGTGATCCTTGCCACCGCTGGTATCCACTGGGGCCGCGTGATCGCCTTTGTGCTGTGTCTGGGCACCTTCGGTGGGCTGCTCAGCTTTCTGAACGCCGGTCTTGTACTGCCGATGGCCAAATTTGGCGAACGCCTCGCCCTCGCCGAACTGCAAAAAGACCACGTGCTGTCGCGTATCAACACCAGCAGTAACGAAACTGCGCTGCAAACCATCCGCGACACCACATTCATCGCCACGCCGCCGCAAAATGAAGATCAAACGCGCGGCCAGCTTTTTGTGTTTCAGCCCAACCAGAACGGCACCTGGCGCGTCGCGCAATCGCAAGACTGGCAGGTCACTGACCCGGCCCCGGCCGACACCCACACCATCACGCTGCAATCGCTTTCCGTGCTCGAAGCGCCATACCCAAATGACCACGTCAAACCGCTCAACCGATTCAATACCGCCCAGGCCAGCTTTGCCTTTCAAATGGCAGACGCCCTGCCCGCGCCGGACACCAGCCGCACAGCCGCGGAGCAACTGCTGGACCTCAATGCCAACGAGCCTGCCCAGATCACCCGTCTTGTGACCCGCGCCCTGATGGTGCCCATGGCGGGGCTGCTGGCGCTGGCCGCCTTGCTGGCTGGCGGCGCTGGCCCCTGGCGCCACGCCGCCCTGCCCTTGGCCGCGCTGTTGATGATGTCCACCGATGTGGCCAGCCGCGCGTTGTTGGCCGAATGGTCTGCCATGATCCCAACAGCAGCTCTCCTGCTTCTCGCGCTCACCTTCTACCTAGGTCCACCGCTCGCCTACCTACTCTGGCGCGGCGAGGCGCTGATGACCCCGCAACGAGGCCGCACATGAGCTGGCGGCGACACACCGGCCTGGCCGTGCGCGCCATGGTGCGCGGCGATCTCGCCGCCATTAGCTTCATGATGTTCATCCTGCTGGTCGTGGCCCTCTCCATCGATCTGGCCAAATGGCTCGACACCGTGCGCGCCCGCGCCGAGGCCACGGACAGCCCGCTGTGGCAGGTACTCTTCCCCTACATTGGTTACCGCAGCACCGACATCGTGACCCGCCTGCTCACTATGGCCTGCGTCGCAGGCGGCTTTGTCGTGACCCTCTTGCGCCACCAACGGCTGGACGATGTGGTGCTCGCCGCCGCAGGTGCCAGCCCAAGCCTACGTCTGACCGCGCTGCTGATCTCTGGCGTGCTGCTTGGCACCGTGCAAATGGCCGGCGAAAACTGGTTACGCCCTTCGGCGGTGAAAGCGCAGGTCGCGGCCAATCTGGGCGATTATGGCAATCGCTACCACAACACCGATGTCGGCACCCAATGGATGCGCACGGACACCCGTGCCCTGCGCGCCACAGTCACGCGTGGCCCAGAGGCCCACCTCAGCAATCTCATGCTGTTTGACGGCATCGATCAGCCGGACCTCACCTTTGTTCTGCATGCAGAGACCGTCACACCGCGTGGACTTCGCAACGTTTGGACGCTCAAAAACGTGACCATTTGGGAACCTGGCGTGAGCGAACCGCCGGACTTTGAACCGACTCTCGACTTTGCGCTCAATATTTCTTTCGAAAAACTGCGCTGGTACGGCATCGACGGCTACTACCTGCCCAATGATGTCGCCCGCGTCATTGCTGTCACCGACACCTCCGAGGCCACCCCAACCGCTGCCGATGCCGCCACCGCGCTCGCCGTGCGCAAGGTAGCGATCTTCCTGCCCGGCATCTTTGCCTTCCTCGGTGTGAGCCTTGCCAGCCTCGGCACCCAAGGCCGCCGGCTTTCGCCGTTCAAACTGCTGGCGCTCGCCACGGTAGGCTACCTCGCTGTGGTGTCCGTGAAAGTCTTCTGGGCGCTTGGCATACATGGCGTCTTGTCCCCCATGCTGGCAGCAACACTGCCCGCCCTCTTTGCGCTAGGCCTCGCCACGCTCCTCCAACTATATCAAGCCGGCTACCTACCACGCCCACGCCGCAACACAGGGAGCCTGCCATGAAGATCGTGCAGCTGACACCCTATGCCATGGACCGCCCCGGCGGGGTGCAAAGCAACATCCGTGACCTCGCCGCTTGGTGCCGTACCCAAGGCCATGAGGTGCGCATTGTCGCCCCGCCCGGCGACCCCGGACACACGGAAGAGGGCCTGATGACAGTTGGAACCGCCCGCCCGTGGTCGATCCATGGCACCAGCTTTGAGGTCAGCCGCGCCACGCGCGGAGAGATCAAGGCCGCTGTATCCGACCTGCGCAACTGGGGCGCGGATGTCGTTCACATGCACACGCCATGGACCCCACTATTGTCATGGCAGATGTGGCGCGCCCTGAAATTGCCCAGCATCGCCACCTTCCACGCTACCCTGCCGGAGAACGCGGGTTTCGACCCAATGTCTGCCGCCCTGCGCCGCGTTGGGCATTACTTCAACCGCCGGATCAGCCGCGTTGTGGTCCCCTCTATGGCGCCCTATCGCCAATGGGAGGCTGCCGGTGCCAATCCGCTGCCCGCCATCTTGCCGCCGACCATCGACCTGTCAGAGTGGCGCGCTGCTGGAGAGACTGCCAAGTCGTCTGAGACCTTCCGCGTGGTCTATATGGGCCGCCTGGAAGCCCGCAAAGGCGTGTCCGTTCTGCTCGACGCATGGCGCGCTGTCACCACCACCGTCCCAAACGCCGAATTGATCATCGCAGGCAAAGGTGAAGAGGAACCCGACCTACGCACCCAAGCTGCCACCCTGCCGCACGTATCCTTCCAGCCGCCGCCCAGCGATGCCGAAGCGCGTGCGCTCATAGCCTCTGCCGATGTCTTTGCCGCGCCTGCTCTGCATGGCGAAAGCTTTGGCCTTGTGCTGATCGAGGCCATGGCCGCAGGCACCCTGCCTGTTGCCGCTGCCAACGAAGGCTTTGCCACCGTGATGACCGGCTCGGGTGCGGACCTGCTAGTGCCGCCTGGCGACGCCCCCGCCCTCGCGCGGACCCTCATCCATCTGGCAAACAATCCCGACAAACGCGCCCAATTGACCAAATGGGCCAGCAAACACGCGATGGAGTTTGACGTCGCCACGGTTGGCCCAGAATACGTGAAATTATACGCACAGGGCTTGGCCGCGCGGGCCTAAAGCGTTCCGGCCCTTGCCAAACTCGCCACCCTCATGTCACACCGGTCTCAGGGTTTTGGCCTGTGAAAGGCGCTATTTTATGACGATAGTTTTTTGAGGTGCGCCGCGTGACACAAGGCGATTTGGTCATATCAGCCGACTTTGGCACCTCCGGCGTGAAGGTCGGCGTGGTGGACAGCAACCTTTCCGTTTTGGCCCGCGTGACCGAAAGCTATCCGTTGGTCCTGAAAACCGGGGGCATTGCCGAACAGGCGCCTGAGGATTGGTGGCGCGCATTGGCTCATGCGCTTTCCACCTTGCGCCAAGAGGTGCCGGACCTGTCCAAACGCGCCGCCGCGCTGGTGTTTTCCTCACAACTCTGCGGGCTGGTCTGTTGTGATGCCAATGGCGCGCCCTTAAGGCCGTGCCTAACCTGGCTCGACAAACGCGCCGCCCCTTTGGGCAAAACCCTCACCGGCGGTTTCCCGGAGGTGCATGGCTACAACCTCCCGCGCCTATTGAAATGGCTGCGCCTGGCCAATGGCGCGCCGGCAAAAAACGGTATGGACCCGACCGCAAAAATGCTCTGGGTGATGCAGCAGGAACCGGAAATTTACGCCAAAACCCGCTGGATGGTGGATGTAAAAGACTGGTTGGTGCACCGCGCCACCGGCGAAATGACCACCAGCCCCGAAAGCGCCAACCTGAGTTGGGTCATGGACAGCCGTACCGGCCGCGAAGGCTGGTCCGATGCACTCTGCGCCCTCACTGGCATCGACCGCGCCAAACTGGCGCCCATCACCCAGGCCGACACCATCGTGGGCCCTCTCACGCCCCAAGCTGCCGCAGAGCTTGGTCTGGACGCCACCGTAAAAGTCCTGGGCGGCACGTCAGATGTCATGGCCTCAGCGCTCGGCTCCGGCGAAGTTAGCGACGGCGCGCTGCACATCTCTGTCGCCACCTCCGCCTGGATCGCAGGCTTCTTCCCCAACCGCCGCCTCTCCGTGGCGCATTCCTACGCCACCATCACCTCCGGCCTGAACCACCGTCCCCTGTTGATCGCCAGCCAGGAAAACGCCGGATCCGCGCTCGATTGGGTCTGCCAACTCACCGGCAACGGCGCCAAAGACACCCGCTTTGCCGACATCGGACCCCCACAGGAAGATGACCCGTTCTTCCTGCCTTGGCTGGCGGGCGAACGGGTGCCGGTGGACAACTCCGCCCTGCGCGGCACGTTCCATGGCCTCAGCCTGCACCACGACAAAGCCGCCCTGCGCCGCGCCGCCATCGAAGGCGTTGCGCTCAATCTCCGCTGGGCCATGTCCAAAGTCGCCCGCGAAAAAGGCACCCAAACCTCCGGCCCACTCTCCATTGTCGGCGGCGTGGCCTCCGATCCGGTGTTTGCCCAAACGCTGGCGGATGCGCTCAACCGCGACATCCGCGTCTGCTCCGCCCGCCACGCCGGTATGCTTGGCACCGCCACGCTGGCCGCGCCGCTGATGGGTTGGGCGGGCAGCGTGTGCGACGCCGCCGCCACGCTCAAAACCCGCATCTCCGCGAGCTATGCCCCCAACCCAACACGCACCGCCCAGCTCACCGACCGCGCCGAGCGTCTTGCCAAGATCCGCCGCCTCGCGATCCGCAGCTATACCTAAAGGACTACGCCATGATTGATGGCCTAATGAAATCCACCATCGACCCGCTGTGGGAAGCCATGGCAACGCCTTTGGTCAAAGCCCGCCTGACGCCCAATCAGGTGACCTTTATCGGTCTGGTGCTGATCATCCTCGTGTCCCTGGCCTACCTCTGGCACCAGTCCCCCGCAGTTTACGGCGCAACCCTGATCGTGGCCTTTGTGTTTGACGCCTTGGACGGCGCTGTCGCCCGTCGCCGCAACATGTCCACCAAAGCCGGCGGCTATTTTGACGCCATGGTCGACCGCTACCAAGAACTCGCCGTGCTCGCCACGTTGGCGCATATGCATGACGCCTGGCCGCTGGCGCTGGCGTGTTTCTCCGGCTCGGTCATCACATCCTACGCCAAAGCCCGCACCGCCATCGAAATGCCCGTGTCCAACACCGACTGGCCCGACTTCTTTGAGCGGATGGAGCGCGTGATCTACCTCTGCGCCATGCTGCTAATCGCAGGTGTGCTCGGCGACACCGCCATTATCTGGGGCCTCGCAGGGTTCGCCATTCTTGCCCATGTCACCGCGCTACAACGCGCCCGCCGTGCCAGCCAAATGCTGCGCGCTCAGGACGCCTCCAGCGACGAATAGCCCACACGGCCGCGCTTCCACACCCGCCACATGTCCGGCGCATAGCTCATCATGTAAAACAAAAACGAGCTCAGCAGGAAAAGCTCCGTGCTGACATAGGCCCAATAAACCTCATAGCGCAGTGCCTCTGGCGCATACCCCTTGCCCAGAAACAGGCACAGATACACCAGCCCAAGCACAATCGGCACCCAGACGAACGTCCGCCGCCAGCGCGCAAACCGCGGCGACCAGATACGTCCAGCCACCTGACCCTCCGCGCCCAAGCCCGCATAGGCCCGCGATAGGATTTCCCCCGCAACCACCACAAAGGCCTGTGAGAAAAAGAACAGATAGCTACCCGCCATATGCTGATCGCGAAAATCCGGAAAGCGATACTGGCTCAGGATCACCATGCCCACCGAGGCCATCGCCTGAAGCGTGATCAACACCCAAGTCACCAGCGTGATTTTGACCGTCACCTGCCCACCAAGCTTGAGCGCCCACCACGTGGACACAATCAAACAAGTGACCCCCACAAACAACAGCGGCGCACTGAGTAGCAGCCAATCGGCAAACGGCTCGCCAATGCGCGGGTCAGCAATCGATTCACTGATCGTGGAGGGCCGATCGGCGGCCTTCTCCGGGTAAAACGCCGCAAATTTCCAACGCGCCGAATACATCTGCACATTCACCACCACGGTCACAAAACTGGTGGTGATCAGCGCCACCAACATCGCCAGCCCCGTGGCCCGGCTTGGCGCCTCTTGTGATAAAGTCATAAACTCAAACCTCTTTGCGGCGCGGCATACGCTCATCTGACACGATGCGCCCCGCGTCCATTTTGATCAAGCGATCACATTTCCCAAATTGGTGATCATCATGTGTCACTGCTAAGACAAGCCGCCCGGATGCCGATAATTCCGGCATCAACACGTCATAGAAGAACGCCCGGTTGGCCGGGTCCTGATCTGCGGCAAATTCATCCAGCACAATTATCGGCCGCTGCTCCGCCAAGGCCACGGCCAGCGCCAAACGGCGACTTTGCCCGGCCGACAAGGAGGTGTTGGAAAACTTGTCGCCCAACAACTGCACCCGCTGCGCCAGCCCCAGCTGCGCAATCCGTGTTTCCAATTCCCCCAGCTCCGCGTCGGTCAGCCCATAGGCATGGTCAAACAGGTGGTACTGCGCAAACACCGCCGAAAACAGCTCGCGATAGCTGGCGGTCGTGCTGTCCGTCAGCGTCGCGCCATCCAGCGTGATCTCTCCCGCCTCAGGATGCCGCATTCCGGTTATCAACGACAAAAGCGTGGTTTTGCCAGAGCCGTTGCCACCGCAGATGAACACCGTTTCGCCGGGGTGGAAGGTCAGGTCAATGGGCCCTAGGTGAAACGGCACTACTCCGTCTCGGGCCTCGCCAACATTGGCTTCGACCCCGCACAGAGCAATCTCGTCAAAGCTTTCCAAAAGTGTCGGCGCCGCCGTCAGCGCCAAACTCTGCGCCGCGCTTAACTCCGCCTCCACAGCTCTGATCTTGTAAAAGCTGTTCTCCGCCCGGCTCAAAACCGGCAAAGTGTTGAACACCAGCTCCGTGGGACCGTTCACCAGAAAAATGATGGTCAGCACCTGAAACATCACAATCGCATCGCCGCCCTGCATCTGCGGCAGCACGATCACCACAAAACACATCAACAGTGCCACAGCGACCTGCCCGCCGCCGGTGCTGGCTGCAAACAGCCGCTCGGAACGCATCTTGTGGGCCACCTGCGCCGCGATCACGTCTTTGGTTTCCGCCTCCAGCGCCGCGCGCCGACTGGCCCGCAGCCGCAGCTCTTTCCAGCCGCCCAACATGTCGCTGACCCGGTCACAATAAGCGGCAAAACTGTCGGACGCCTTTAAGGCCCAGACCCGCGCGGGGCCGTCCATCAAGGCAAAGCCAATGCCGCCGAGCGCAATTGCGGCCACCGCGGCAACACCGGCAATCCAACTGACAAAAAACAGGTAGGGAATGGCAAACAGCAACACAATCGCCGCGCCAATCGCTTCCACCAGATGGATCACGGCCTGCGCCAGTTGGTTCACCTCCGCCGTCATCGCGCCATAGACTTTGCCGTGCTGCCCGGAGATCAGGAAATCGATGTTGGCCCGCAGCAGCAGCTCGGACAAGCGGAGGCGCATCTGCGCCTCAATACGGGTGATCAATGTGAAGGCCCGCACCTTTTGCAGGTACGCCGACACCACCATGCCCACCGCACAGAGCAGCAAAAGCCAGACCGACCAACCCAGGCCATCGGCATGGCTGCGCGCGGTCTCATTGATGGCAAAGATCATGCCCGCACGGCTTATCCCGGAGATCAACGTGAGGAACACAATAGGGTCGCGCAGGCCCAGACCGGCGTCCAACAGGAACCGCGCCACCTCTGCACGCTGCCGCAAAACGTCGGCCACACCCGGCTTGCTGGCGCTGTCTGATATATCCGCGTTTGAATTCATGTCTAAAAAATCTGGCCTTCACGCCCCTGCGTTAACGGTTTTGCCCGCAAAACTGCCACCTCTGCAATACAGTCGCGATACCGACACAATACCGACGTTGCAATTTTGGACCGGTTTTTGAGGCTTTTGCCCCGAATCTCAGGCCGATGTCGCCGGGAACCACACGCGGAATTCGGTGCCTTGGCCGACAACACTGTCCGCCTCGATCTCTCCGTCGTAGCGCTCCACCAGTTTGCGGGTGATCGACAGGCCCAACCCGGTGCCTTCGCCTTGTTTTGTTGTGAAAAACGGGTCAAAAATCCGGGTCAGAAGCTCCGGCGCCATGCCCACACCGGTGTCTTTCACAAAAACCAAAACCCCCGCTCTTCCATCCCGCTCCGCGTCCAACGCCCCCACGGTCAGCGCCCCTCCGTCGGGCATCGCGTGGATCGCATTGACCATCAGGTTGATCAGGATTTGTTGCAGCTCCGTGCGGTTGATCGAGATTGCCTTAATGCTTTCAAGCTCCAGCGCCAGCGCGATATGCCCCTTGCTCAGCAGATGCTGCACCAGTGGCAGCGTGTCGGTGATGATGTCGGCGGGGCGATGTTCTTCACTGCCTTCGGCATATTCGTCCGGTCGTGTGAACTGCAAGAGCTTGTTCACAATCAGGAAAATCGAATGCGTCTGTTCATCAATCAATTGCAGCTCAGTCTTCACCAGGTCTGCATCGTCACCCAACTGCACCCGCAGAACATCCAGATTGCCCTGAATCACCTGCACCGGATTGTTGATCTCATGCGCAATCCCCGCCGCGATCTCGCCCACAGCCGCCAATTTCTCCGACACAACTAACTGTTTCGAGGTCGCCTCAAGCCGCCTATTGGCATCCTCCAAGTCCCGCGTCCGAGCCACCACCCGCCGTGTAAGCTCCCGATCTCGCTCCTGAATTTGCTCCAGAAGGTTGTCCATCTGCGCCGCCACACGGCCAATTTCACCGCCATCCTCAACCCGCGTCCGCGCGTTCAGATCGCCGTCCTCTACGCGTCCAATGGTCCGTACCATCCGCTCCAGAGGCGCAAAGATTTGCCGTGCCCAACGTAGGAAAATTGGCACAGAAATCAGGATGATAACCACAAAAGCAATGGCAAAAGTCAGAATGGTGGAGAACTTTGCATCGCGAAACGGCTGATCCAAAAAGCCTACGTACAGCATCCCGACCCGCTGCCCAAAGCTGTCGATGATCGGCTCATAGGCGGAGATGTACCAGTCGTTCACCACAAAGGCCCGATCCAGCCACACCTCGCCGCGTTCCAGCACGGTTTCATAGACCGCCGCCGACACCCGAGTGCCAAGGGCGCGTTCGTCCTGAAACAGGCGCACATTGGTGGAAACCCTTACGTCTTCTAAGAAAAGTGTCGCTGTGCCCTGACTGCCTTCGGTCAGGCTCGCGGTCGGGTACACCAGATCGTTGATCGTATCGATGAAGGTCAGATTGCGGTTCAGTAACACGCCCCCAACCAGCGCTCCGCTGCGGCCGCTGCCTTCAACCGGCGTGGCGGCATGCACCACCATGCCCCGGGTTTCTTCGGTGCGTTCCGTTGGCACGGCAGCCTGGGTGGGTACCAGATTGATCCGCGCTTTTTCCGCAAGGTTGTCAGAGACTTGCCCCAGATCGAACTCACTAAAAATATCAATCTGCGCCGAGCCTGTGCCGGCCAAGGCCTGCGACACCACCGGCCATTTGGTGAGCCCCATGTCATCCACAAACCGGGGTGAGGACCACACCGCACCATCGCCATTGATGTAGTAAAGAAAGTCGAGCCCCATCTCGGCTTTCTTTGTGTCCAGAAGCGTCAAAACCGCATTGCGGTCTTGGGACACCACGCGATCCACAAAGGCCGAGCTTTCCGCCAAGGCCTGCATCCGCAAGTCGCTGTTTTCCAACAATTGGCTGAGGTACTGCTGCGCAATGGTAAGCTCGCCATTCACCTTTGCAATCAACAGGTTGTCAAAGCGAGAGGACCAGTTGACCGCCGTCACAATGAAAAACAGCGGCATGATCACCAGCGTTGGCAGAAGCGCGATGGCCAAGAGGCGCATCCGCACCGATGCGCCACGGCGCTTTGATGGCGCCTGACGGAGGGGGGCTTGAGACTCTGAGGTCTCAGTCATTCCACATCGCACATTTACGGTCGATGGTTTTGCGCGAGATCCCCAAGCGCCGGGCCGCCTCTGCCCGGTTTCCGTCACAGGCATCCAGAACGGTCAGAATATGCCGCCGCTCCACCGCGGCCAGGCTGTCCACCGCCTCAACCTCTTCGTCCGAACCACCCGCTGCAAACTCAGACGCCCATTCGCCCACAATCAGGGATCGCTCAATAAGATTGCGCAATTCCCGCACGTTACCGGGCCAGTCATAGCGCGCCATATTGAGCAAAACACCCTCGGACAGTGTGAGAGGCGGCACCCCCAACGACTTCGAAATCTGTTGAATGAACATCAACGCCAGCTCTTTCAAATCCCCATTGCGGGTGCGCAGAGGTGGCATCTGAATGTTGAGCACATTGATCCGGTGAAAGAGGTCTTCGCGCAGACGCCCTTCCTGCACCGCGGCTTCCATGTCGGCGTTTGTGGCAAACAGGAACCGCAGGTCCAGCGGCACTTCACGTGACGAGCCGACAGGGCGGATTTTGCGCTGTTCAATCACCCGCAAAAGGGCGGCCTGTACCGGAAGTGGAAGCTCCACAATCTCGTCAAGGTAGAGCGTGCCGCCATTGGCGTTCATAAACACCCCGTCATGGCGTACCGTACGCCCTCCGGCATCCTGACGGATATGACCAAACAGCTCATGCTCAATCATGTCGCCTGCAATGGTGGCGCAATTGATGGGCACGAAAGGCTTTTCTGCTCGCGGTGACATCATGTGGATCGCCCGTGCACAGACTTCTTTGCCCGTGCCTGTGTCCCCGGTCAGCAAAACCGGGGTTGGCAAAGGCGCCGCCCGCGCCATGGTAGCGCGGATCTGCTCGATCTCCGGCGAGCTGCCCAACAGGCGCGAGCGTACTTGCTCGTTGCCGGAAGCCAGCTCATATTTCAGCAGGTAGTTCTCCCGCCTCAGATTCACTCGATCCACACAGCGCGCCACGGCGTTGAGAATCTGGTTGGAGCGGAAGGGTTTCAGAACAAAATCCACCGCTCCCGCGCGCATCGCCTCAATCGCCGTGTCCATGTCAGCAAAGGCGGTGATCAGGATCGTATCAGCAAAGAACCCCAACTTGCGCTGTTCACTGAGCCAGGCCAATCCTGTCGTGCCTGGCATCACGTTGTCCAGGATCACAATATCAAAGTGGTTCGCATCCAAAAGTCGGCTGGCAACCTCTGTATTGGCCGCCTGCTCCACGCGGGCGACCACGGGCTCCAGAATTTTCACAATAAAATTGCGAATGCCCGGCTCGTCGTCGACCACAAGTACAGAGGCCGCGGACAATCCCATGCCAAATTCAGACGGCGCACGGTCTTTCATCCGGGGCTGTGATCGCTCAAGTTGGTTCATTTATCTTAGTCCAGTCGTACGGAAGGGCCACTGCCCGTCTCAGTACTGGAAAACCCCAGGGCGTGCAGCCCGTAGTAGGCCACTACAGAAATCCCTGCGACGGTTACACAGGCTAGCAAAAAAGTTTTCATCTCAGTCGTCCTTGATGTCGCTGTAAGTCCGCAGATACTCGATGAGATCTGCACGATCCTCGGCGCGGGCGATGCGCTGAACTGGCATTTTTGTGCCCGCAATATACACGTCTGGTCCCAAATCAAAAAGCGCATCAATGGTTTGCGCGGACCAGACAATGTCTGATGTCAGTAAAGTGTCGGAATAGCTGTAATCCGCTACGGTCCCGGCACGGCGGCCAAACACGTCTTTGAGCGTCGGTCCGGCCCGGCGTGCGCTGTCTCCGGTCAATGTGTGGCAGATGGAGCATTTGCGCTGAAACTGGCGCTCACCATTAGACGCGCTGTCGTTGCCATTCAGGAAAGCGCGGTCCTGTTCCACCATACGTGGCACATCATCCTGATCTGACAAGGGCCAACTGAACATCGAGTCATCCAGTCCGCCAGCGTGCACGTTGCCCCCGTCTTGTGAAAACGCCAGCGCCCAGATCGGCCCGCGATGGGTGGCACGGAAATCATTGGCAATGGACCAGTCGGCAGTGTTGAGCAACAGGATATAGCCTTCACCATCGCCCACCGCCAAAGTTTGCTTTGCGCGATCGGTGGCCATGGCCAGGATCGGGCGACGCTCCAGAGTCACGTCTTTTATCAAGGCAGCGGTTTGCACATCCACAACCTTTGTCACGCCGTCCACCGCGCCAAAGGCCAGCCATCCCGCATCCTCGTTGAGCACCAGCGTGTTCACGCCAAACCCGTTGGACAGGAACAACTGATGCAGGTCGCCGGTCGCCACGTCGAAGACGCGGATCTTACCGTCAGACGCACCCGTGTAGAGCAGTGTTCCGTTAGAGGAGAACGCCACATCATTCACGTTCGAGCCCACCTCGATGAAACGCGGGTCAGCACCTCTCAACGACCAAAGGCCAACCGTGCCGTCCCAACTCGCAGAGGCCACCATTTGCTGGCCGTCTGAGACTCGCACCGACATGACTTTGCCTTTGTGGCGGCCAAGCTCTTGGGATGCTCCGGAAGATAGATCCCATAGTCGCACAGCAAAATCATCACCGCCAGACACCGCACGTGCGTCATCGACGAAGGCCACCGTATTCACTGCTGCCTCATGACCGTCCAGCCACATAGGCGCGTGCCCGGACCAGAGCCCAAGCGCATTGTCAAAGCTGGCGGTCAGAATTCGCTGTCCATCCGGCGACACGGCGATCCCTTTGATTGGACCGCCATGGCCTTCAAGGGTGAAGAATTCATCTGCCAGCGTCACTGCCGGCCACATCAAGAGTGCCACAATTGGCGCCCACATCCGCATGATTCATTCCGCAGGCGTAGCTTGATCCGGCGCAGCCTCTTTGGCCTTGGCCATCTCTTCCTCGTACCAGATGGAATGGTGCTCCTTGGCCCACTGCTCATCCACTTCACCGGTCGCCATGGTCTCCAGCGCGCCTTCCATCCCGACGCTGCCGAGATAGATGTGGGCGATGACGATGCCAATGAACACGAAGGCCACAATGCCGTGCCAAAGCTGCGACAGTTGTATCTCTTCATAGGGACTCAGAACCTCAGGCAACGGCGCGCCCATAATCAGGTTTGGCAGGCCAGTCATGTTTAGGATCTGGAAGGTTTTGGCAAAAACCGGCACCTCAAACGGGAACAACAGCGCAACACCGGAGAGCGAAATTGAGAAGCCGAGGATGATCACGGACCAGAATACGATCTTCTGACCAGCATTGAATTTCTTTGCAGGCGGGTGAACGCCCTTGGAGAACAGACCACCAGCTTTGGCCATCCATTTGATGTCGCCACGGTCAGGAATGTTGTGCTTCACCCACATGATGAAGACAAACACCAGGCTGATCATGAAGGCCCAGGAAATGTTGTTGTGCACCCATTTGCCTGCTTCGGCGATGTTGGCATAGGCTTCATGGCCCATCCACGGCAGCAAGAACTTGCGCCCGGCGATCAGGTAGATCCCAGTCAGGCCCAAGAGAATAAAGCTCACGCCCATGACCCAATGGCAAAACCGCTCAAAAGCAGCAAAACGAATGATATTTCGGCCAGTCTTTGGCCCATCAATCATGATTTTTCCGCGATACAGGTAAAAGGCGAGAATTGTCGCCATCATACCGCCCAGAAACCACAAGCCATACTTCAGCAAAGGTCCCTCACGAAATGTCAGCCATGCCATGCCGGAGTCTTGGATCAAAAGACCCGCAGTCGGACCGCGCGCGGCGGTGGTGGTGTCAGCGCTGCCGTAGCGCAGAGCCCGGAATACTTCAGAATCCGAGGCCGTGCCGCGGGTGCCAAGCTGACCAATCAACGCTTCGACGTTGCCCTGGCCGGTTGCATCCCGACGAAAACTGTCATCCAGCTTTTCACCCCGTTGACGGGCCATAATATCTTCCAGCGTCTGGGCACCGCCCGTCGCTGAACGATCCGGCGCCTCTTGTGCGAAACCCGGCAAAGCCAACATAAAACTAAGTGCAATCCAAAGAAGCGCGCGCATCACATCCTCGATGTTTGAATAGAACGGAGGCGTCACTTTCCTTTTGAGAAAGCCGCCACATCATATTTGAGACAAGTGTGTTTGGTGTATTGGCGGCGCGAAAGCCCGCGCCGCCAACAATTTGAAAGCAGGCCTTAGCCGCCTTTCTGTTCGTAGGCTGTGCCCCAGCCCCAAGCCCCGGTGCCAAAGCCGCGCGCCACAACGCGCTCACGGTAGATCGCGGACACAACGTCCCCGTCCCCCGCCAGCAGCGCTTTGGTGGAGCACATCTCGGCGCAGAGAGGCAATTTGCCTTCTGCAATCCGGTTACGACCATATTTGGCGAACTCGGCGGTGGAGTGGTTCTCCTCCGGACCACCAGCACAGAAGGTACATTTGTCCATCTTGCCACGGCTGCCAAAGTTGCCTGCCTGCGGATACTGCGGCGCGCCAAACGGACACGCGTAGAAGCAGTAACCACAGCCAATGCAGAGGTCTTTGGAGTGCAGCACGACACCTTCTTCGTTCTGGTAGAAGCAGTCCACCGGACAAACGGCCATACAAGGCGCGTCGGAACAGTGCATACAAGCCACCGAGATAGAACGCTCACCCGGTGTACCGTCGTTGATGGTCACAACGCGGCGACGGTTGATGCCCCAAGGCACCTCGTGCTCGTTCTTACAGGCCGTGACGCAGGCGTTACATTCAATGCAGCGTTCGGCGTCGCAGAGAAACTTTGCTCTTGCCATTTCTCTTCTCCTCCTTAAGCGGCCCAGATTTTGCAGAGAGTTGTTTTGGTCTCCTGCATCTGTGTCACGCTGTCATAGCCATAGGTTTGTGCCGTGTTGGTGCTTTCACCCAACACATATGGGTCGGCGCCTGCCGGGTATTTGTCCCGCAAGTCCTTCCCTTCGAAGTGACCGCCAAAGTGGAACGGCATAAAGGCAACGCCTTCGCCAACCCGCTGGGTGACCATGGCCATAACTTTGACCTTACCACCTTCGGGACCTTCCACCCAAACTTGCGACCGGTCACGAATGCCAAGGTTGTTCGCATCACGCGGATTGATCTCAACAAACATGTCCTGCTGCAGTTCGGCCAGCCATGGGTTGGAGCGTGTTTCGTCACCACCCCCCTCATATTCCACCAGTCGTCCAGACGTCAGAATGATTGGGTAATCCTTGCTGAAGTCGTTCTTCTGGATTGAGGCATACATGGTTGGCAGACGGTAGAACTTCCGATCCTCGTAGGTTGGATAGTCCTCCACAAGGTCGCGACGCGGTGTGTAGAGCGGCTCGCGGTGCAGCGGCACCGGATCCGGGAATGTCCACACAACAGCACGGGCCTTGGCGTTACCAAACGGCGCACATTCGTGCTTGATTGCCACCCGCTGGATACCGCCGGACAGGTCGGTTTTCCAGTTGGTCTTGGCACCTGCCACAGCGTCAATTGCCGCACGCTCGTCATCCGTCAGATCACCGTCCCATCCAAGGTCCATCAGCATCTGCATGGTGAACTCTGGATAACCGTCCTGGATCTCAGAATCGAGGCTTGCAACACCCTCGGCCAAGAGGTTCTGACCGTCACGTTCCACACCAAAGCGGGCGCGGAAGGTCAAACCACCCTCAGAGACACGCTTGGACATGTCATAGAGGTTAGGTGTACCCGGATGGTTCATCTCCGCGGTACCCCAGCATGGCCAAGGCATCCCGTAGTAGTCACCATCTGCCGGACCACCGTTTGCCTTCAACGTCGTGCGGTCGAAGGTGTGCTGGTTTTCCATGTGCAGCTTGATGCGCTCAGGAGACTGACCGGTGTACCCAATGGTCCACATACCCTTATTGAACTCGCGCGTAACGCTTTCGATGTTCGGGGTGTTTTCGTCTTCCATTTCAATGTTGCGGAAGAAGCGGTCGGCCCAGCCAAACTTATTGGCAAACAGACCCATGATCTCATGGTCTGGCTTGCTTTCAAAGAGGGGCGCAACGACCTGATCCCGCCACTGCAGCGAGCGGTTGGAGGCCGTGACAGAGCCACGAGTCTCAAACTGCGTACAGGCAGGCAACAGGTAGACACCATCGGTGCGGTCATGAAGCACGGCGGAAACGGTTGGATACGGGTCAACAACGACCAACATGTCCAGCTTTTCCATCGCGGTCTTCATCTCACGACCACGGGTCTGAGAGTTTGGCGCGTGGCCCCAAAGCACCATGGCCCGCACTTTGTCCGGGTTGTCCATGTTGGCCGGGTCTTCCAGCACACCGTCGATCCAGCGCGACACCGGAATACCGGTGAGGTTCTGCAGCGACTTCTCTTTGCCGTCGGCACCGGTGGTCTTGGCAAACTGGCCGCTGAGCCATTCGCCATCTTCTTCCCACACGCGTCCCCAGTGGGCCCAAGCCCCTTTGGACAGGCCGTAGTAACCCGGAAGTGTGTGGCTGAGAACGCCAAGGTCAGTGGCACCCTGTACGTTGTCGTGGCCGCGGAAGATGTTGGTCCCGCCACCGGAGGTGCCCATGTTGCCAAGGGCCAGCTGGAGAATGCAGTACGCACGGGTGTTGTTGTTCCCGTTGGTGTGCTGCGTACCACCCATACACCAGATCACGGTGCCCGGGCGGTTGTTCACCATCTGACGTGCCACGCGGCGCAACTGCTCACCAGGAGCACCTGTGACACGTTCAACTTCTTCTGGGTTCCACTGCTTCACTTCTTCGCGGATCTGGTCCATGCCCCAAACACGGGTGCGAATGAACTCTTTGTCTTCCCATCCGTTTTCGAAGATATGCCACAGAATGCCCCAAACCAGCGCCACATCGGTGCCGGGACGGAAACGCACGTATTCATCCGCGTGTGCCGCAGTCCGCGTGAAGCGGGGGTCACATACGATCAGCGGTGCGTTGTTACGCTCTTTCGCGCGCAGCACGTGCAACAGGGAAACCGGGTGGGCTTCGGCTGGGTTGCCGCCAATGATGAAGATGGCTTTGGAGTTGTGGATGTCATTGTAGGAGTTGGTCATGGCGCCGTAGCCCCATGTGTTCGCAACGCCTGCAACGGTGGTGGAGTGACAGATACGCGCCTGGTGATCCACGTTGTTTGTGCCCCAGTAGGCGGCAAACTTGCGGAACAGATAAGCCTGTTCGTTGTTGCTCTTGGCTGAACCCAGCCAATACACACTGTCAGGACCGCTTTCTTCGCGGATCTTCATCATGCCGTCGCCGATCTCGTCGATCGCCTGTTCCCAGCTGATGCGCTTCCACTCACCACCCTCTTTTTTCATAGGGTACTTCAGGCGGCGTTCGCCATGAGCGTGTTCCCGCACCGATGCGCCTTTGGCACAATGGGCGCCGAGGTTAAACGGGCTGTCCCAACCAGGCTCTTGCCCGATCCAGACACCGCTCTGCACTTCGGCCACAACGGTACAACCCACCGAACAGTGGGTACACACAGACTTCACAGTTTGAACGGCAGTATTGGCGGCATCTTGCGCCTGCGCCTGAGTGACGGTGCCACCGGTGGCACCAATCGCTGCCAGCCCGCCAATGGCGAGGCCTGAACCGCGCAAGAACGTGCGGCGGTCCACAGCTTTTTCAGCTGCGGCAGACAGGATACTTGTCCGCTGGGGGCGTCGCGCAACCCCGTTGGTCTTTTTCCTAAGCATTCTTTCCTCCCTTGCTGTCCCGTTTCTCGGAACTGGCTAGGTTAGTCTCAAATCCTGACCGGTGGGCGTCACGCAACCGGTGGCCAGGGGCGGGGTGATAACGTCCGATTAGAACCGGGCGCTGTCGAGATACGCGCGGGTATGCGCGGTGTCCTGCATCTCTGTGCGGGACAGATCAGCAGGCTGGGCCTCTGCCGCATCAGGCGACATGGCAACCACTGCTGCGGCTGCCGGGGCTGCTGCTGTTGCGAGCTTCAGAAAATCGCGCCGGCTGGCACCTTTTTCCTCTGGCTTGCTCATGGCGAGCTCCTTGTTGTGGGTCGGTTGGGGTCCGACGGTTACAATCGACGTTTAGTCCGCCCCCATGCGGAACGCCTGTGTCTCAATCTCTAGAAAGGCTTTGCCCACGGTGCCCACCGGCGCGTAGAACACCGAATTCTGGGCCGCTTCCAGATCGGAGAAGAAGTGCTCCGCCCAGGCAGCGATGTGGGTGAAGAAGAAGTCCTTTTGCTTTTGCAGCGGCGCCGGATCCCCAAAACGACCACGGATCATGCCCGCCATCATCTCCAGCAAGCTGGCGATGTTGTCTTCCGGCTCATAGACATTTGGTGCGCGCGTGATCCGCAGCGCCGCCATGTCGGCACGCAGTGTCGCCAGCGGTTTTTCATTCAAAAAGCCAGTCAGGTAGTATGAGGCAAACGGCATGAGCTCGCCACGGCCAACACCGATAAACAGCGCATTGAACTCGCTTTCTACAGCTTTGGCATTTGTGGCCTTCGCAACTCGCGCCAAAGTGGCGATCGCTTGTCCGAGATCACTGTCATCCCCGCTGAGCGCAGTGGCGTGATTCAACAAGTCTTTGCTCGGCGGATTGGCCAATAAGGCAGCCAGAAAATCATATAGATCCGCACGCAGCAGATCCTCTTCGGCAACATGGGTGTCGGTGACGGCTTGGCTCATCGCTATGCCCTCTCTTCAGTCGTTTCTGATGCGGCAAAGTCAAACCGCATGCGGCGACGCAGTGGCGCAACCGAGAGCACCTCTGCATCTGGGATAGGTTCAGTTGGAGCCTCAGCTTCGGCCACAACCTCCTCTGGCGCAACCTCCGCGACTTCGGTCTCTTCGTCCCCATCAGGACCCTCAACCAACGCCGCCTCAGGTTGCACCTCAAACTCGTCCAGCGATACGCGACCTTCGGCCAAGGCTTTGGCCTCTTCTTCCTGTCGCGCCATTTCTTTGACATGCTCCAGCATGCCTTTACCCACCTGATAGGTGGTCTGAATCGCCTCAACAGCCATGGCGCTGTCCGTGAAGTCTTCGCCGTAATCCACCAACTCGTCGACGTTCGCCAAAACAGGGTTGGTCAACCACAGCTTCCGCAACGCCTTGCGCCGGATGCGTTCCGGCACCGCTTTGCCAAGAAACACGGAGAAGTCGTCGCCTTGCTGCATCTCCTCCGGATCGGGCAGATCCAACTCTGCAAGAATCTCCGCGTCAGACTTCTCTGCCAGCTCGGCATGGGCTTCGGCCAACTCTGCCTGCTCCTCAGCACGCACCTCGGCTTCGGCTTCCGCCGCCACGGCGGCCTTACGGCGCGCCCAGAAATCCCCACCCCGGCTCAATGTGGCCTCCCGGAGCGCGGCGCGCGATACACGTCCGTCAACTGGGAGATGCGCGCATCGCCGCGCCCATCTTCTTCCAAATCGACGCGCTTCTTGTCGCGACGACGTTTCACAAAGGTCTCTTCCTCGTGGTGCTCTTCGACAAAATCGCGCAGGAAGGCGACAAGACCTTCCGGCATCGGCACCAATTCCAAAAGCTCTTCGCCGCTGTCGGCGTAATCTTGAAACTCATACGCCGAGGCCGTCGCAAGAAGCACCTCATAGGGACGCTCTGCGTCACCCTCTTCCGCCTCACGCATGACAACGCCGATAGACGGCACCCGCGCGGTTAACGTTGTGAGGTAAGCTTCGGTGTCGGTATGCCACAACTCCAACGGAACTGTTGCCGCGTGAAACTCTACCGCGTCACCTTCTTCACGCATGACACGCCAATCGGCCTGCGCCGCGCCCGGAAGCACGCCGACAGCTTGCCACGCAAATTTCGCCCAGCGGTTGGCCGAGGGCGTTCTGCGGATCACGATGCCCAAAGGCAATGATACCGGCGCTTGGCGCATGAAGTCGTTTTCCTCCCGAGCCCACGCAGTCGTGTAAAAAAATTTCGTGGACACAATCAGTGTCGGCGCTTTCCTGTGCCTTGCCAAAGGAAAACGCAAAATCAGGGCATTTCGGGCAAAAAAATGGACATTTTGGACAACCGCAACCTGCCGTCAGGTCACACACGGACAGATTGTCCATATCGCCTAAAAACCAATAGAATCACTTGGTTTTTTGAGGCGTGCGAATCTGCCGATTCGGAACCGCCCGAGGGCTTTACCCAGAAGCAGAAACATGCATTTCTGACGCAAATCTACGACCTGGCGACGGGTCAACCTTGGGGAGGAAATCATGTCTAAGACATTGATTTTGTGTGACTGTTCTGAAATTTCTTCATTGGACACAGAGGCCTTCGACTCTGTTGGCACCGTGAAATGCTCCAAAGTGAACACCCCCCTTGGCGCAACAGAAGTGCAAACCGCCGCACGGCTTTTGCAGTCGGCTGAAGACCCATCAACGACCTGTGTCACTTGCACGCAGGAACGGACCTTCTTTGCGGAACTGGCGGACGAATTGTCCCTTCCCGAACCGACCTTTGTCGACCTGCGGGATCGCGCGGTTTGGTCGGATGAGGGCACTAAAGCTGGCCCCAAGGCTACCGCGCTTCTGGCGGACGGTTTGCGGGTCCCCCCGGCCACCAAAACCTTTGACATCACCTCTGAAGGGCTCTGCCTGATTGTGGGCCCAGAAGAGGTCGCCCTCACCGCTGCACGTCAGTTGAAAGACTTCCTGAGCGTCACCGTTCTCCTCGCGCCAGGCTCAGACGCCCCGGAGGATCACGACTTTGACGTGGTGGCAGGTCACTTGAAAAAAGCCTCCGGGGCGTTGGGCAACTTTTCGATTGAAATCGACGCGCTGCAACAGGTGGACTCATCAACCCGAGGCCCCGCAATTTTTGGCGAACCGCGCGATGGCGCCAAAACCACCTGTGATATCCTGCTCGACCTACGCGGTGAGACACCGCTCTTCCCAGCGCCGGAGAAACGCGAAGGCTATCTGCTGGCCGATCCCAAAAGCCTGCCGGCCACCCACGCCGCCATCCTCGAAGCCTCCCATCTGGTCGGCACCTTTGAGAAGCCGCTCTACCTGGCACTGGAGCCCAGCATCTGTGCCCACTCCCGCGCCGAACAGGCGGGGTGCTCCAAATGTCTGGACGTCTGTCCTACCTCTGCCATCCGGCCCGCGGGCGACCACATCGACATTGATCCCAACATCTGCGCTGGGTGCGGGTCCTGCGCGGCGCTCTGCCCATCCGAGGCCATCACCTATGACGACCCGCCGGTCAGCGCGCTATTTGCCCGTATCAATGCCATGGCAGAAGCTTACCGTAGCGCAGGTGGCGAAGCGCCGCGGCTTTTGGTGCACGACCGCGCATTTGGCGCAGAACTGATCGCACTGGCCGCCCGCCATGATCGCGGCCTGCCCGCCAAAGTGATCCCACTGGACCTAGAGCGTGTCAGCGGCTTTGGCCACGCCGAAATGCTGGCTGCGCTCTCAAGCGGCTTTGTCGGTGTCGACGTGCTTGCCGCGCCCACCACAGATCGCGGCGCGCTCGACAGTGAGCTTCTGCTGGCCCAAGCGCTGAGCGGCGACAACGACGCCCTGCGTATTCTAGACCCACAAGAGCCGTCCGCGCTCTGCGATGCGCTCTACAGCGCCACCAGCAGTCTTGGTGACATTCCTCCAGTGCTGCCCCTCGGCAACCGCCGTCAGGTCACACGTCTCGCTGTCAAAGCGCTGCGCGGTGAGCAGGCCGAGCCTCTCCCCCTGCCGGAAAACGCCCCATACGGCGCAGTGCTGGTCAACAAAGACGCCTGCACGCTCTGCCTCTCCTGTGCCTCACTCTGCCCCGCCGGGGCCTTGGGCGACAACCCGGACAAGCCACAGCTGCGCTTTCAGGAAGACGCCTGTCTGCAATGTGGTCTGTGCACCCATGTCTGCCCCGAAAACGCGATCTCATTGGTGCCTCAATTCAACACCTCCGACGCCGCGCTGTCACAACAGGTGGTGCACGAAGAAGAGCCATTTGAATGTGTCGAATGCGGCACGCCATTTGGGGTGAAATCCACCATTGAGCGCATTGTCGAGAAGCTGGAAGGCAAACATGCGATGTTTGCCACCTCTGACGCAGCCCGCATGATCCGCATGTGTGATGACTGTCGCGTGAACGCCCAGTTCCACCGGGAAAACAACCCGTTGGCGGGTGGCGAACGCCCCAAGGTGCGTACCTCGGAAGACTACTTCAGCAAACGCCGGGATCACTGATGCGCGATGGGCGACCCCAAATCTGCCGGATCCACGGTTGCGGTGTAGGCCACGATGTTCTCCAGCTCCTCCAGCGTCAAGGTGACAGGGCTTATCGGGGACGGCCGGGTTTCGTCAAACGGCTCGGTCACATCCGGAATGATGGTGAAAGACGGATGCGGGTTCAGCGCATAGAACGCCAGAAACCGTTCCAACCAATCATCCAAGCTGCGCAGCACCGCAAAGCTGGGCGTGGAGCCAATGCCGTTCATCCGGTTAACCTCCCCCACCACATGGCAGCGACCACAGGCGCTCAGAGCCAAATCCGCCCCGCGCGCCGCGTCGCCCTCCAGTTCGACCGCCTCTTCAGCCTCCGCCACCACAACCGGCGCTTCAAAGACCGCTTGGCCGTCTTTCTTGAAGCTCAGGATGGTGCGCCGACCGACATCGCCGGTCATCCAGGCGGCCAAAGTGGCCATATGCGGATCGTCCATGTCATGCACTGTCAGGCCGTAGTTGGTGCCGCCACGCGAAAACACCACCGTGTCGCCATCTGCAATCAGGCTCCCGGAAGCGTCGCCTTCGTCAACCACAGTCACCCGCACGCCGTGCTTCAGGGTGAAGCGCGGCAGCATGAATTTGACAACACCTGTATCTTGCACCTCCGGCACGACCAACAACGTGGTGGTCTTGCTTTGCGACACAGCTGGACCCGCGGCAACGCCAGCGACGGCCACAGCCAAAAAACCGATCAAAAACCGAAAAAAATCCATGACACAAACCTAGGCCTGCGCCGCAGCTTGCGTCAACATGGCCACAAGTAGAATGCCCTAGGCAGAAGGAAATCCACCTATGAGCGAAGATTTTAATATGAGCATGCGCAAGTTCCTCAAGCAGGTTGGTGTGACCAGCCAGCAAGCCATTGAGGACGCCATGCGCAACGCCGGGGCCGAGGCCACCGACGGCAAAGAGTTCACCGCCAAAATGGTACTGACCATTGATGGCCTCGACGTGGAGCATGTTGTCACCGGTCAGATCAAAGGGCGTGGCTAAATGGCAAACCGCGACGATATTCTGAACGTTCTCAAAGGTTTCACCGACCCTGCCTCTGGCTCTGATCTGGTGGCCTCCGGCATGGTCCGCGCGCTGAACGTGGACGGCGGCGAAGTCCGCTTTGTGCTGGAAATCGACCCGGCCCGCGCGCAGGCAATGCAGCCAATGAAGGTCGAGATCGAAGACAAACTGAACGCGCTGGAGGGCGTGGAGAGCGTCTCCATCGTGATGACCGCACACGCCGCATCCAAACCGCCGCCCGACCTCAAGGGCTCTCGCCCGGCAGAGCCCCAAGGCCCACAAAAAATCCCCGGTATCGACCGCATTCTCGCCGTAGCGTCGGGCAAAGGCGGCGTCGGCAAATCCACCGTTTCTGCCAACCTCGCCGCCGCTCTGGCCGCAGAAGGCCGTCGCGTAGGCCTGCTTGATGCAGACGTTTATGGCCCCTCTCAGCCTCGTATGCTGGGCGTTTCCGGGCGTCCTTCAAGCCCCGATGGCAAAACCATCCTACCAATGCGCAACCACGGTGTGACCATGATGTCGATTGGCCTCATGACCCGCGAAGAAGAGGCCGTGGTTTGGCGTGGCCCAATGCTGATGGGCGCGTTGCAGCAGATGCTCAATCAGGTGCAATGGGGGGCACTGGATGTGCTGATCGTCGATCTGCCACCGGGCACCGGCGACGTGCAGATGACCCTCGCCCAAAAAGCCGAGCTGACCGGAGCCTTGGTGGTGTCCACGCCACAAGACATCGCGCTGTTGGATGCCCGCAAGGGCATCAACATGTTTGAGAAGCTCGGCACGCCAATCGTGGGCATGATCGAAAACATGAGCACCCACATCTGCTCGCAATGTGGCCACGAAGAACATGTCTTTGGCCATGGTGGTGTGGCCGCCGAAGCCGAGAAACTTGGTGTGCCGCTCTTGGCAGAAATCCCGCTGGCACTGGACATCCGTGTCGCAGCGGATGGTGGCGCGCCGATTGTGGTTTCCAAGCCGGAAAGCTCACAAGCGCAGTCCTTCCGCGCCCTCGCCCGTCGCCTGATCGAGGACGGCAACGCATGAGTGACACCCCGCAATTCCCGCCGCTTTTTGACGGGCTTGCGCTGAGTGGCAGCGCGGACCCTTTTGCCAAGGCCAAGACTCAAGCGATCATGGGATGTGACGCGGGGCTCGTGGTCTACAACCTTGCTGCCGATCAACTGCGCGCCGCCATCGTCTTTGCACCTGAAGTGCCTTTGACAGAGGCGATGCCCGTGCTGATCAGCTGCGCCATTGGCTTTCAAAACGCCCTTGGCGCATTGGCCCCACCCGAGGTCGCGGTACATCTCGACTGGCCCGGTGGCATCTTGGTCAACGGCGCGCGCTGTGGACGGATGCGCGTGGCGGCCTCCACACAGGAGGCGAGCGAAGTGCCCGATTGGCTGGTCGTGGGGTTGGAACTGCCACTGATCCCGATGGATGCAGAAACGCCCGGTGCCACGCCAGACCAAACCGCGCTCTATGAGGAAGGCTGTGTGGACGTCACCCCTGACACGCTTTTGGGCGCTTGGGTGCGGCATACTTTGGTCTGGGTCAACCGCATGGAAGACGAGGGGCTTAAACCGCTCAACACCGAATGGCGCGGCCTCGCGCATAACCTCGGCGAAGAAGTCGAGTGGACCTTTGGCGAGGACACAGAAGCTGGCACCTTTGTTGGCACAGACGAACACTTTGGCGCGCTCCTGCGCAGCGGCGAAGACACCCGCCTGCTGCCCCTGAGCCGCCTTTTGGAAGGAGACAGCTGATGCTTCTGGCACGTGCGATCCACTTTGATGAAAGCGACCAACGGGTCTACTTCAACCCGGCCCGCACCGGCGAATGGGCGATCAGCGGCGGGTTTGAGTTTTCCAACTGGTCCGAGGCGGATCTGACCGGCAAGGCACGTCAGGCTTTTGCCAATGGCTGGCTGGGTGTGGAGACCTTTGGCCGCGTGACCTTTGTCGCGGTGACCACAATCGAGCCGGCAGAGGTCGAAGCCCTCACCGACGCGCTCGCTCAGCATTTTGTGGATGTTTACGGCGCGCCTTCGTTGGAGGCTGCGCGTCCGGTGGCGGCTGAAGAGATTTCCCATATGGCGGATCTCTGCGCCGAACATGAGGCCAACACGCTTCTGACCGTGGCTCGGGAACTCACCGACGCCGGTGTAAAAGAGCAATTCCGCAGTATTGCGCCAGCAGAAGCCGAGTTGGAGCAATTTGCGGTGCACGTCACCCCAGACGAGTGACGTGCACCAACGCGTTTACTGTTCCGCGTTGAAGATAAACAGACGGCCACCTTTCAATGTGTAGCCGTCGATCAATTCTTTGGCGCGGTCGCTCACCAGCCAGGCTTCCAGCTTTTGCGCCAGTTCCGCCTGCACGTGGCCATTCTTCTCCGGGTTCACCGGAATATAGGCATACTGGTTGAACAGCTCCGGATCGCCAGAATACAGCAGCGCCAGATCGCCCTTGTTGCCAAACTTGAGCCAGCTTGCGCGGTCGCTCATGATGTAGCCGTTCATGCCAGACGCAGTGTTCAGCGACGCGCCCATGCCGGCACCGGCTTCCTTATACCAATCCACAGAGCGGGCCTCCGCATCCACACCGGCCTCAGCCCAGAGCGAGAGCTCTTTCTTATGAGTGCCGCTGTCGTCACCACGGCTCACAAACGCCGCCTTGGTTTCGGAAATCGCGGACAGCGCCTGCACCACAGTTTCGGACTCCGCGATTTTGGCAGGATCGGCATTGGGGCCAATCAGCACAAAATCGTTGTACATGATCTCACGACGGTGCGTACCGTAGCCGCCCGCAACAAACGCTTCTTCCGCCTTCTTGGAATGCACCAGGATCGCGTCCACGTCACCAGCTTCCCCCAGACGCAGGGCCTGACCGGTGCCAACCACCAAAAGCTGCACTTCCAGCCCCAGGTCTTTCTGGATTTCTGGCAACAGAACATCCGACAGGCCCGAGTTGTGGAACGAGGTTGTGACCGCCATCTTCATGGTGTCTGCCGTTGCCATCACACTGCTCAATGCAAAGGCCACCGCGGCAAGCGTTGTACCAAACTTCATTCGACTATGTCTCCTTTAAGAAATGCGCGCGCTTCACTTGTTTTGGGTGAGGCAAAGAATTCCGCCGCAGGTGTCTGCTCCAGAATTTGGCCGTGGTGGATGAACCAAACATCCTCCGCCAGCCGCCGTGCCTGACCAATGTCGTGCGTGGACATCACCACGCGTGTTCCATCTTTGAACGCCTGCATCAGCAGCGTCTCAAATTCCCGCGTCGCTCGGCCGTCCAGATTGGCGCAGGGCTCGTCAAGGAACAGAATTTCTGGTTTGCGGATCAAAGCCCGTGCCAGCGCCAGCTTCTGGCGCTCTCCGCCGGACAGCACCGTGGCCTGTTTTTGCGCGCTGTCTGCCAAGCCAACACGCTCCAGCCACTCCGCGGCGCGCGACCGCGCATCCTTCTTAGAGACCCCATGGGTCATCAGCGGATAGGCCACATTGTCCAGCGCCGTGCGCCGCATCATGATGGGGGACTGAAACACAAAGGCCTGCAGCGCGCGGGCATCTTCTTCGGGGATTTGCCACTGAAGCGATCCCCCACCGGACACGCGCTCCATGCCGTGCAACAAACGCAATAGCGTGGTCTTCCCAGCGCCATTGGGCCCCATAACAATCGACAGGCCGCTGTCACTTACCGTGGTGCTCACCGGCCCCAACAACGTCTTGCCGCGCCGCCGCACCACCGCATCTGTCACATTCAGAGGAAGAATAGAGGTCACCATCGGCCACTCACCTCCGTTCGCGACAAGGTGTGGATCAACAGGTTCACCACCACCGCCAAGCCGATCAAGACAAAGCCCAATGCCAAGGCCAGAGAGAAGTTCCCCTTGCCGGTCTCCAGCGAGATCGCAGTGGTCAGAACGCGAGTGGCATGATCAATATTGCCACCAACGATCATAATCGCGCCCACCTCTCCAATACCGCGGCCAAAGCCTGCCAAAGACGCGGTCAAAAGCGCCCGTCTTCCGTCCCACAACAACGTCGCAATGCGCTGCCAGCGAGTGGTGTTCAGAGAAATCAGCAGGTCATGATACTGCGCCCAAAGCTCCCGAATGGCCTGATGCGAAATTGAAGCGATCAAGGGCGTCAAGATAATCACCTGCGCTATGATCATCGCAGTGGGGGTGAACAACAATCCAAACACCCCAAACGGACCGGCGCGAGACAGCAACAAATACACAATCAAGCCAACCACAACAGGCGGCAACCCCATGAGCGCGTTCAGAGTCGCAATCACAAAACGGCGGAAACGGAAACGACGCACCGCCAGCCAGCAGCCCAAGGGTAGCCCGATGGCCGAAGACACTGCTACCGCCGTCAGGGTCACCTGCAAGGACCGGAGAGAAATCTCGATCAGGTCCGCATCCAATGTGAGGATCAGTCGGCCCGCTTCCAGCAGGCCTGCCAGTATTTCATTCATGCAACCGCTCTGGTGCCCCTCCCTGCGGCCAGCCCCTTTGGCGGCCAAAGCCTGCCGCTCCCACCGCTGACTCATGTGTTGTCATTGTGCCATTTCGCCATGGAGGCAAGAGGGCGGTTTTACTTTCGCCATTTACCCTAACGCAGCCCCGTGAATTGGCGCAAATTGTCCCTCTGTCCGCTTGCAAAAATGTCATTTTGTCCAAAGCGGTAAAGACCGGCCATCGTGAAAAACGACCAAACACGCCCAACTGGTCAAATTTTCCTTGGCAGAACGGCTTGGTTCAACAACACTCTGGTTCACTGGGAGAAAAGACTAATCGGGAGGACCGTCATGACCCTGCGCAAACCAATTTCCAAACTTCTGGCCGCCGGTGCCGCCGTGGCCATAAGCGCCACCACCGCTCTGGCACAAGACGTGACCCTGCGCATGCACCAGTTCCTGCCGCCGCAGGCCAATGTGCCAAAGTTGATTTTGGACGTTTGGGCAGACGCGATTGAGAAAGACAGCGAAGGTCGTATCAAGATCGAACGCTATGCCGCCATGTCACTGGGCGGCAAGCCGCCAGAATTGATGGACCAAGCCATCGATGGGGTCGCCGACATTGTGTGGACCGTGGTTGGCTACACCCCGGGCCGCTTCCCTTCCACCGAAGTATTTGAGCTGCCCTTCATGGTCGAAGACGCGCGCGCGGGCTCTTACGCCTACGCCAAGATGTTTGACACCCACATGAAGGACACCGAGTTCAAGAATCTGAAGATCTTCGGGACCTGGGTACACGGCCCCGGCATGTTCCATACAAACGCCCCTGTGACCACGCCGGATGACCTCAAAGGTATGAAAATCCGCGGCGGGTCCCGCTTGGTGAATGATCTGCTGAAGCAAACCGGCGCATCCCCCATTGGCATGCCTGTGCCCGCGGTGCCTGAGGCCCTGTCCAAAGGCGTGATCGACGGCACAACCATTCCGTGGGAAGTGACCGCATCTTTGAAGGTGCCCGAACTGGTTGGCAACCACACCGAATTTGAAGGCAACGCGCTGTACACACTGACCTTTGTGCTCGCGATGAACAAAGACCGCTACGACTCCATGCCCGACGATCTAAAAGCCGTCATGGACAAAAACTCCGGCGTTGAATTCTCCGTCTTTGCTGGCGGCGTGATGCAGGACATGGACGCCCCGGCACGAGATCTCGCTGTGGCGCGTGGCAACAACATCGTGACCGTTTCAGCCGAAGACGCCGCCAAATGGGCAGAGGTTGTAGAGCCGATCTACGCCACCTGGATTGCCGACATGGACAAGCGCGGGATTGATGGTCAGGCGCTCATCGATGAAGCTAAGGCATTGATGGAAGAGTACAAAAAGAACAACATGTAATCTTCGACAGGCGAACAAGATTGGCCGCAGCTACCCGCTGCGGCCTTTTTTGTTTTCTACCACGTGCCAAATAAAAAACGCCGTCACCCGATTACTCACGCACCAATCGCCTCGTTCTTATTTCCGCCTGAGACCTTCTCAGGCCTACCGTTTTTGGCAAACGCCGCTTAGCTTGATCTATGAAAATACCAGTGAAGGAGGCCCCCATGCCCCGCCAAACTCACGGCCGCGGTCGCCGTTATGACAGCATTTTGGACACCGTTGGCGACACACCCGTTGTCCGCCTGAACCGGATTGCGCCCCAGCATGTGAACATGTTTGTCAAATTCGAAGCCGCCAACCCCGGCGGCTCCGTCAAGGATCGCCTGGCGCTTAACATCATTGAAGCCGCGGAAAAGGACGGCCGCCTGAAGCCCGGCCAAACCGTGGTCGAAGCCACCTCCGGCAACACCGGCATCGGCCTTGCCATGGTCTGCGCCGCCAAAGGCTACCCGCTGGTCATTACCATGTCGGAAGCCTTCTCGGTGGAACGCCGCCGCCTGATGCGTTTCCTCGGTGCCCGCGTTGTGTTGACACCCAAAGCGCAAAAAGGCTTTGGCATGTACAAAAAGGCGCAAGAGCTGGCTGCCGAAAACGGCTGGTTCCTCGCCAGCCAGTTTGAGACCGCCGACAACGCCGACATGCATGAAAGCACCACCGCGCGGGAAATCCTCAACGACTTTGCCGACACCTCGCTGGACTATTGGGTCACGGGCTACGGCACCGGCGGAACGGTCGCTGGCGTGTCCCGCGTTCTGCGCCGGGAAAGCCCGGACACCAAGATCATTCTGTCCGAACCGGCCAACGCCGCGCTGGTGGACTCCGGCTACACAAACACGCGTGACGCCGACCACCAGGCCACTGAAAGCCACCCCGCCTTTGAACCGCACCCGATTCAGGGCTGGACGCCAGACTTCATCCCTTGGGTCCTGCAAGAAGCGCTAGACAACAAAGGCTACGATCAGCTGATCAAGACACCAGGTCCGGATGGCATCACATGGTCCCGACGTCTCGCCACTGAAGAAGGCATCATGGTGGGGATCTCTGCTGGGGCAACGCTTGCGGCTGCCATCGAGGTTGCAGAAAACGCGCCAGAGGGGTCCAACATCCTTGTGATGCTGCCTGACACCGGGGAGCGGTACCTGTCCACCCCACTGTTTGAAGGTATTCCGGAAGGCATGTCGGACGAGGAACTGACCATTTCCCATTCCACACCCAGCGCGCAGCTCTAAAAACAAAAAGGGTCGCTCAATCGAGCGACCCTTTCCGTAACAATGATCAGAGCGATCAGCCGTTCACGCTGTCTTTCAGCGCTTTGGCGATGGTCATTTTCACAACCTTGTCCGCTTCTTTTTTGATCTGCTCGCCAGTTGCTGGGTTGCGAACCATACGCTCTGGACGCTCACGGCAATAGATTTTGCCAACGCCAGGCAGGGTCACAGCGCCACCAGCGGAAACTTCGCGGGTGATCAGTGCGCAAACGGCTTCCAGAGCTGCGCCTGCGGATTTCTTGTCAGAGCCCATTTCTTCGGCCAGCGCGGCAACGAGTTGGGTCTTGGTCATCGGTTTTGCCATTTCAGGTCTCCATTAGTCTGCCCGATTATTTGGGCCTCACGCCCGGCATTTAACGGGATGTTGTGAGCGAACACAATAAATTGTATGCCCAAAAACCGTGTTTTTAAGGGTTTTCCACAGATTTCCGTAGGGTCAGAGGAACGCAGTCTCATCAAATGACCGCAATTTCCGCGAATGCAGCCTTTCAAGCGGCATTTCACGCAACCGTTCCATAGCGCGAATGCCAATCAGCAAATGCCGTGTGACCTGTGTCTTATAGAAGTCTGAGGCCATTCCGGGAAGCTTTAATTCCCCATGCAGCGGCTTATCACTCACACACAGCAATGTCCCGTAAGGCACCCGGAAGCGATATCCATTTGCGGCTATGGTCGCGCTTTCCATATCAAGCGCAATGGCACGAGACTGGCTCAACCGCTGCACAGGCCCGGTATGTTCCCGCAACTCCCAGTTCCGGTTGTCAATCGTTGCCACAGTGCCGGTCCGCATCACACGCTTAAGTTCAAAACCAGAGAGCTCGGTCACCTCAGCCACCGCACTCTCCATAGAGGTCTGTACCTCAGCCAACGCCGGGATCGGCACCCAGATTGGCAGGTCGTCATCCAGTACATGGTCTTCGCGCAGATAGGCATGGGCCAGGACAAAGTCCCCAAGGCTTTGCGAATTCCGCAGACCGGCGCAGTGTCCGACCATAATCCAAGCGTGCGGGCGCAACACCGCAATGTGGTCGGTGGCGGTCTTCGCGTTGGACGGCCCCACGCCGATATTCACCAACGTGATGCCGGAGCCATCTTCCCGCTTAAGGTGATAAGTCGGCATCTGCGGCTGCTTATCGACCGGTGCAATCGGCGTCTCTGCATCCGAAATCTCCACATTGCCGGTACTGACAAAGCTGGTGTAGCCCGACTTCGGATCATCCAGCATCTGACGCGCATAGGCCTCGAACTCGGTCACATAAAACTGGTAGTTGGTGAACAACACGTGGTTCTGAAAATGCTCTGGATCTGTGGCCGTGTAATGGCTCAACCTTGCCAGCGAATAGTCTACCCGCTGCGCCGAGAAGGGGGCCAAGGGCGCCACACCGTTGATTACCGCCGTACCATTCACGATGTCATCATTCGTGGTCGACAGGTCCGGGACGTCAAAGATGTCACGCAGGGTGAAATCCGCGGCACCTTCCTGCGGCACGGTCATATCGCTCTGCGCAGCCACGGCAAAATGCACTGGAATAGGCGTGGTGGAAGGGCCCACCACCACGGGCACGCCGTGGTTTTCCAGCAAAAGCCCAATCTGCTGCTCCAGATAATGACGGAACAGATCTGGGCGCGTAACGGTGGTGGCATGCACTCCGGGCTCTGCCACATGGCCAAAGCTCAGGCGGCTATCAATTTGCGCGAAGCTGGTCGTGGTGATCCGAATCTCCGGATAAAACGCGCGAATGCGATGCCCATCGGGCCCCTTGCGCAGGGCACGGCGGAACTGATCACTCAGGTACGTCGTGGCGATGTGATACAGCTCTTCCAAACGCGCGACGGCGGCTTTGGCATCTGTAAAGGCTTCAGGGGCGGGCACAGCGGGGGAATGGACGGGAATATTCTGTGGAGTCATTGCGCAGCCTTAATCACCTCTGTCATTTCAAATTTTGTCACATCCACCAGCCCCAGATCGGAAATCCGAAGTTCCGGGATCACCACCAAGGCCAAAAGCGAATGTTGCATATAAGCGTTGTTCAGCGTGCAACCGCAAGCCTCCATCGCCTCCACCATCTTCTGCGCCTTGGCAGCAACATCTGTTGCGGGGGCATCCGACATCAATCCGGCAATCGGCAATTCCACCAAGGCCAGTTCCTCACCGTCCTTGATCACCGTGACGCCACCGCCCACGTCGCCAAGCCGGTTGGCCGCCATCGCCATCATCTCGCGGTCGGTGCCGACCACAATCATATGATGGCTGTCATGCGCCACGGTCGACGCCATCGCCATGCGCCCTTTGTAGCCAAAGCCCGAGACAAAGCCGTTGACCACATCGCCAGTCGCACGATGCCGCTCCACCAGCGCAATCTGCGCCACATCCGTCTCTATATCGCCCTGAACCACGCCATCCGTAACGGGCAACTCGGCGGTCAACGCCTTGGTTGGCGCTTGGTTTTCAATCACCCCAATCACGTTTGCGGTGACCTGCATCGCACCCGCCGGTGCCTTAACTTCGAAGTCTTCCGCCGTCCGTGCTCGCCCCATGTTCACCGTCTGCCGCGCATGGGGTGGCCAGTCATAATGTGGACAGTCCACCAGCACCTTGCCGTCCTGCGCCACGGTCTTACCGCGAGCAATCACCTGCTCAATCGGGAGCGATTTGAGATCTGACGTCAGGATCACATCCGCCCGCCGTCCGGGTGCAATAGAGCCCAAATCCCGTTCCAATCCAAAATGCGTCGCCGTGTTGATCGTCGCCATCTGCAACGCCACCAACGGATCACAGCCACAGTCAATCGCATGGCGCACCACCCGGTTCATATGTCCGTCGTTCACCAATGTGCCCGAGTGGCAATCATCCGTGCAGAGGATAAAGTTGCGCGGGTCGAGGCCCTTTTCGGTGATCGCAGTGATCTGCGTTTCCACGTCATACCAGGCGGAGCCGAGCCGCATCATCATCCGCATACCCTGACGCACGCGCGCAATCGCATCTGCCTCACAGGTGCCTTCGTGATCATCCGCTGGACCACCTGCAGCATAGGCATGGAAATCCTTACCCAGATCCGGCGATGCATAATGCCCGCCCACGGTCTTGCCCGCGTTTTGGGTCGCGGCAATCTCTGCCAGCATCTGTTGACTGCCATTGATCACGCCGGGGAAGTTCATCATCTCCCCCAACCCAATAATGCCGGGCCACGCCATGGCCTCGCTTACATCATCCGGCCCAATTTCAAAGCCGGTGGTCTCCAACCCCGGCGCCGATGGCGCACAGCTGGGCATCTGCGTGAAGATGTTGATCGGCTGCATCAGCGCCTCATCATGCATCATCCGCACGCCCTCCAGCCCCAACACATTGGCAATTTCATGGGGATCGGTGAACATAGTGGTGGTGCCATGGCCAATGACAGCCCGCGCGAACTCAGCCGGGGTCAGCATACCACTTTCAATGTGCATATGCCCGTCACACAGGCCTGGGATCATGAACCGCCCGTTGGCTTCAATGATCTCTGTGTCTGGCCCCTCGCAATGGCTCGCGTCCGGCCCGACATAGGCGATCCGCCCTTCGGCCACGGCAATATCGTGATCCGCCAGCACCTCGCGGGTGTGCACATTGACCCATTGGCCTTTGCGAATGATGAGGTCAGCAGGCTCGCGGCCCGCGGCCACGGCAACGAGACGGGGGGCAACATCGGCCCATGTTTGAAAATGCTTCTGTTCCATGGCCCACGGTGCCACGGGTTTCGACCATGTTCAACCACACCGAATATGAAGCTTTTACAAAAGGAGCTTTAGGAGAAGCTTGAAAGGCAAAGGGCATCAAGCAAGTAGCCAAGTGTCAAAAAGCGACGTCGCAAACACGCTTGACCAGCGCGCCTTGGCAATGCTCCGCTGCGCTAAACAAGGAGGCCTCCATGACCGTCGCACAGCTGCACCCAAACATCGCCCACTGGCAAGAGCGCGTGGATCTCGCCGCCGCCTTCCGCTGGACTGCGCGCCTGAACATGCATGAAGGTGTCGCCAACCACTTCAGCCTCGCGGTGAATGACGACGGCACGCGATTTTTGATGAACCCCAATCAAAAACACTTTTCCCGTATCAAGGCCAGTGACCTGTTGGAAATCGACGCCAATGACCCCGAGACTCTAAAAGGCCCGGATGCGCCTGACCCAACTGCCTGGGGCCTACATGGCGGCGTGCACCGCCACTGCCCCCACGCACGCTGCGTAATGCATGTGCACTCGATCTTCGCCACCGTCCTGGCGTCTTTGGCGGACAGCACCTTACCGCCGATCGATCAGAACTGTGCCACGTTCTATAACCGAATTGTGGTCGATGACGGCTATGGCGGCCTGGCGTTTGAAGACGAAGGTGAACGCTGCGCCGCGCTTCTGACCGATCCAAGAAGAAAAGTCATGGTCATGGGCAACCACGGCGTGCTGGTGATTGGTGACAGCGTCTCGGACACATTCAATCGACTCTACTATTTCGAACGCGCGGCAGAGACTTTTATTCGTGCCCTGCAAACCGGCCAACCGTTGCGGGTTCTGCCGCATGAGATTGCAGAGAAAACCGCGCAGGAGCTGGAGCAGTACCCAGAACAAGACGTGCGGCATTTGGCAGAGTTGAAGGCCATTCTGGACGAAGAAGGTAGCACCTACGCCACCTAGCTTCCCTTGCGCAGCGCCTGTGGCGTGGTGGCAAATTCTGCCCGAAACGCCCGTGTCATCGCCGCCGGATCAGCGTAACCACTGCGCAGCGCCACCTCCGCCACGCTCAAATCGGTGTCCACCACCAGTTTGCGCACCAGATTGAGCCGCAACCGCCGGTACACCACTGCTGGCGTGGCCCCAAGCTCTGCCAACATCCGCGCCGCCAGGGTTTTCTGTGTCACCCCAGCGCGGCGCGCCACCTCTGGCAACGCCAACGGGTCTTCCAAATGATCCTGCATCACGGCCAAAGCGCGATTCACCACCCGCCCTGCAGGCGTGGCACCGCCTTCATGGGAGCGCGCACTGTCCCGTGTCATAAACAACTGCGCGACTTCCAAAGCGAGCGCCTGCCCAAAGTCGCGGCCAATAAAATGCATCACCAAATCAAACGCCGCCATGGCCCCGGAGCAGGTCACCCGCGGCCCATCGATAACAAACCGCTCGCGTTCCGCCGTCACATCAGGAAAACGCTCCGCAAAAGCGATCAACTCTTCCCAGTGAATGGTGGCGCGATACCCCTCAAGCAGCCCCGCCTCCGCCATCAACCAACTGCCCGTGTCCATACCACAAACCGTGCCAAACCGCTTGGCCGCCGCCCGCAAGGCGCTCTGCGTCTGCCATCCTGCGTGATCTTTAAATCCATAAGACGGCATCACCACCAGCATATCGCCGGAGGCATCAGTTAATCGACCGTGTGGTGTGACTGGAAGTTCGCTGGAACTGCGCACCGCTGCGCCATCCAAAGACAAAAACGCCCATTCATAAAGCGTCTTGCCTGACAGCATGTTGGCCGCGCGCATGGGTTCAACAGTGTTTGCCAGACAGTGGTTGGAAAACCCGTCAAAAAGCAAAACGCCAATCTTCTGCGCTGCAGCGGACGTATTTGACCAGAACTGCATGGCCGAACGCTATTCCTGCATGATCTGACAGGTCAAGCGCGCTCTGCTGGTTGCAGCCAAATGAGGAAGCGCGCCATGCAATTTGATCTGACCGAAGAGCAGGAGATGATTGTCTCCACCGTCCGCAGCTTTGTTGAGAACGAAATCTACCCGTATGAAGACGAAGTTGAGCGCACCGGTGAAATTCCCGAAGGTCTGGGCGAACAGATCAAACAGAAGGTCATCGACCTTGGGTTTTATGCCTGCAACTTCCCCGAAGAAGTCGGTGGCGCGGGCCTGAACCACCTTGAATTTACTCTGGTAGAACGCGAGTTGGGACGTGGCTCCATGGCGCTTACGCATTTCTTCGGCCGCCCGCAAAACATCCTGATGGCCTGCGAAGGCGAGCAGAAGGAACGCTATCTGCTTCCCGCCGTACGTGGCGAACGTATGGATGCCTTGGCCATGACCGAGCCGGGCGCGGGCTCCGATGTGCGCGGCATGAAATGCGCCGCAGTGCGCGATGGCGGCGACTGGGTTATCAACGGCAACAAACATTTTATCAGCGGCGCGGAACACGCGGATTTTTTCATTGTCTTTGTCGCCACCGGCGAAGATCAAACTCCCAAAGGGCCCAAAAAGCGCATTACCACTTTCCTTGTGGATCGCGGCACACCGGGCTTCACCGTACGCGACGGCTACAAATCCGTGAGCCATCGCGGTTACAAAAATATGGTGCTCGAGTTTGACGACTGCCGCCTGCCCGGCACGCAAGTCCTTGGTGAAGTCGACGGTGGTTTTGCCGTCATGAACGAATGGCTCTACGCAACCCGCCTCACAGTCGCAGCCTTCTGTGTGGGCCGCGCCCGCCGTGCCTTTGACTATGCGCTCGACTATGCTGCACAGCGTGAACAGTTCGGCCAGCCCATCGGCAAGTTCCAGGGCATTGGTTTCCAAATCGCGGACATGATCACCGAAATCGACGCCGCCGACCTGCTAACCCTCTCCGCCGCCGCCCGCCTTGATCGCGGCGTGCCTTCGAACCGCGAAATCGCTTCTGCCAAGCTCTACGCCACCGAAATGCTCGCCCGCGTCACCGACGCGGCAATTCAGATCCACGGCGGCATGGGGCTGATGGACGACTACCCGCTGGAACGCTTCTGGCGTGACGCACGGGTGGAACGAATCTGGGACGGCACCAGCGAAATCCAGCGCCACATCATAAGCCGTGACCTTCTGCGCCCACTGGGTGCATGATGGGAAGCGTTGCGTTGTCTGTCGCTCTACGGCACAACCTCGACACACCATCGAGGGAGCTGCCCCATGAAACCATCCGTCACCATCACCTATTGCGTCGGCTGCAACTGGCTGTTGCGCGCGGGCTGGATGGCGCAAGAACTGCTCTCCACCTTCAAAGACGACCTTGCTGGCGTGACCATTGCCCCAGCCGACGTGCCCGGTACTTACAAGGTCACGGTCAACGACACCGTGATCTGGGACCGCAAACGCGACGGGGGCTTCCCAGAAGCGAAAGAGTTGAAGAAGCGTCTGCGCGACTTGATCTCCCCGGAGCGCGATTTGGGACATCTCGACCGCAACAGCTAGGGGCTGCTCAAGGGTCCGCCCCCCGAAGAGTAGACATTGACCGGGGGGCTTCTCCTGACGCGGCCATCGGCGCTCCCGCCTGTACCGCATTTTTATATTTCCGCACCGTGGTTAACAAAGTGTTACCCACCAAAGCGGTCGAGCCTGATGTTGCGGGGTTCTTGCCATGACCCGCGACCTCACCCGCCTAATCCGTCCAAAATCCATCGCCGTTGTCGGCGGCGGTGCATGGTGCGCCGAAGTGATCCGCCAAACCGAAAAGATTGAGTTTGACGGCAGTATATGGCCTGTACACCCCAAGTCACCTGACATCTCGGGACACAAAGTTTACCCCTCCATCGACGCATTACCCGCATCGCCAGACGCAACCTTCATTGGCATCAACCGCCATGCTACGATCCCGGTTGTAAGAGAGCTTGCGGCCAACGGCGCGGGCGGCGCGGTATGTTTCGCATCCGGTTTTTCCGAGTCCGCCGCCGAAGACGCCACCAGTAGTGATCTACAAGCAGACCTTGTGGCCGCCGCCGGTGACATGCCGATCCTCGGCCCCAACTGCTACGGTCTTATCAACGCGCTGGACGGGGCCGCGATTTGGCCAGACCAACACGGTTGCAAACGATTGGACAGCGGCGTCGCCATCCTCACGCAAAGCTCCAACATCGCGATCAACCTCACCAACCAGCAGCGCGGCCTGCCCATTGCCTATGTCGCAACCTGCGGAAACATGGCGCAGCTCAATCAGGCAGACATCGCCTCCGCCTTCCTGGATGATCCGCGCATCACTGCGCTTGGCCTGCATATCGAAGGCTTCACCAACCTGCGCGCCTGGGAAGCCTTGGCGACAAAAGCCCACACCAAGGGCATTCCGATTGTCGCCCTAAAAGTCGGGGCCAGCGACGAGGCCCAAGCCGCCACTGTCAGCCACACCGCCTCCCTTGCCGGAAGTGACGCTGGCGCTGCCGCCTTGATCAAACGTCTGGGCTTTGCCCGCGTGCACGACCTGCCAGTGTTTTTGGAAACCCTGAAGCTGCTGCACCTGTCTGGCCCATTATCCGCGCCGACCATCGCCTCGATCAGTTGCTCCGGCGGTGAGGCCAGCCTTATGGCCGACACCGCGCTTCACAGTGGCATCACCTTCCCTGACCTGACAGAGGAGCAGCACACACAATTGGCCAACATCCTCGGCCCTATGGTCGCGCTGGCTAATCCGCTGGACTACCACACCTATATCTGGCGCGATGCCGACGCGATGGCCAAAGCTTGGTCCGCCATGATGACGCCGGAAGTAGGCCTCACGTTTTCTGTCGTGGATTACCCGCCAGAAAACCGCGCCGATTGGGACTGCGCAACCGACGCTGCGATCAAAGCCCACAAGACCACGGGTCGCCCCATGGCCGTGGTGGCCTCCTTACCGGAGCTTTTACCAGCCGATGTAACCCAGACCCTGATCGAGGGCGGCGTGGTGCCCATGCACGGCCTACGCGAAGCCATCTCTGCTGCCTCAGCCACCACGCAGATCGCAGCTCCTGAGACAACGCCCTTAGCGCTCGCCCCAGGTTCCCCTCCTCATACGGCTCAAGTGCTCACCGAGCAAGACGCCAAAACCGCGCTCGCCGCCCACGGCCTCGACATCCCAAACGGTGCTAATGTGAGCGGCCTCTCAGACCTTATAGAAGCTGCCAAAACCCTGACGCCCCCTTTGGTGCTCAAAAGCCAAGGCATTGCCCATAAAACTGAAGCCGGGGCTGTAAAACTTCGCCTCACCGCTGCTGACCTACCCGCTGCGGCTCAATCCATGCCCACCGACAGTTTCCTGATCGAAGAAATGGTCAGCAACACAGTTGCCGAACTGCTCATCGGTGTGACCCACGATCCAGCCCATGGCTTTGTGCTCACCATCGCCGCCGGCGGCACCCTCACCGAAGTATTGTCCGATAGCGCGTCGTTCTTGGTTCCCGCCAGCTCCGAATCCGTCCGTGCCGCACTACACACGCTAAAGATCGCCCCGCTGCTCACCGGCTATCGCGGCGCGCCTCCTGCCAACATCAACGCCATTCTCCAAGCCATCGACTCGCTGCAGGCCTACGTGCTTGCCAATCTCGACAGCTTGCAAGAGGTTGAAATCAACCCGCTGATCTGCACGCCCACCCGCGCGGTGGCCGCAGACGCGCTGATACGAAAGGACATGTCATGACTGACAGCCCGGTCAAAACTCGCCGCGACGGCCCCATTCTCGAGGTCACACTCGATCGCCCCAAAGCCAATGCCATTGACCTCGTCACCAGCCGCATCATGGGCGAGGTCTTCCGTGACTTTCGCGATGATCCCGAATTACGCGTGGCCATCCTCACCGGCGGCGGCGAGAAATTCTTCTGTCCAGGGTGGGATCTGAAAGCCGCCGCTGATGGCGATGAAGTTGATGGCGACTACGGTGTCGGTGGCTTTGGCGGCCTGCAAGAACTGCGCGACATGAACAAACCAGTGATTGCCGCTGTGAACGGCATCGCCTGTGGTGGAGGGTTGGAACTGGCACTCTCCGCCGACATCATACTCGCCGCAGATCACGCCACTTTTGCGCTGCCCGAAATCCGGTCCGGCACCGTGGCCGATGCCGCCTCGTTGAAGCTGCCCAAGCGAATCCCTTACCACATCGCCATGGAGCTCCTGCTCACAGGTCGCTGGTTTGACGCTGAAGAGGCCAACCGCTGGGGCCTAGTCAACGAGATTCTGCCCGCTGACAAACTGATGGACCGTGCTTGGGAACAAGCCCGCCTGCTCGCCTCAGGCCCCCCTTTGGTCTACGCCGCCATTAAAGAAATTGTCCGCGACGCCGAAGACGCCAAGTTCCAGGACGCGATGAACCGCATCACCCAGCGACAGCTGCGCACGGTGGATGTGCTTTATGACAGCGAGGATCAGCTCGAAGGCGCCCGCGCCTTTGCGGAGAAGCGCGACCCGGTCTGGAAGGGCAAGTAATTTCTTTTGCGCAATTCTACGGCAACCACACCATTGTGAGCCGATTTTAAGTCCACGCCTCTTGTCCCTCTGCGCCGCCGGGGGCAAGGTGCGCACATGACCAAAACCCTGCTTTCGCTCGGCCACGGCTACACCGCTCAGGCCCTCGCCACCCGTCTTCTGCCGCAAGGTTGGACCATTCTCGGCACCTACCGTGATCCGGCACAAGAAACTGTTTTGCGCGCGCAGGGCATCACGCCACTCCAATGGCCGATCGATTTCGAAGGCGCCCTCAAGGATGTCACCCATGTGCTGACCTCCATCCGCCCAGACAAGGACGGCGATCCGGTGCTACGTCTCGCTAAAGACGCACTACAGGCAGCCGTCCCTAATCTGGAATGGCTTGGATACCTCTCCACCACTGGTGTTTATGGCGACATGGACGGCGGTTGGGTCGACGAAGACACCCCGCTTGATCCTGGCGGCCATCGCGGCAAGATGCGGGTACTGGCCGAGGCCGAATGGCAGGCGCTGCCAAATCTACCGCTGCACATCTTCCGTCTGGCGGGCATCTACGGCCCAGGTCGCGGCCCCTTTGCCAAACTGCGCAAGGGCACCGCCCGCCGCATCATCAAGAAAAACCAAGTTTTCTCCCGCGCCCATGTGGATGACATCGCACAAGTGTTGGAAGCGTCCATGAAAGCCCCCAACGTGGGTCGCATATACAATGTCTGTGATGATAGCCCGGCGCCGCCGCAAGACATCCTCGCCTATGCCGCCGAATTGCTCGGCATGGACCCGCCGCCGGAAATTCCCTTTGAAGAAGCAGAGATGACACCGATGGCGCGCAGCTTCTATTCCGACAGCAAACGCGTGCGCAATGACCGCATCAAAGCGGAATTAGGTGTGGTCCTGAAATACCCCAACTACCGCGACGCTCTGAAAGCCATGCTGGACGAAGAAAATTCAATGATTTCAACGTGAGAATTTCACTTCTTTGTGCAAAATCGCCGTGTTGCAAAATTGACTCTAACACTTTCCTTACTGAATCCCATATAGTATGAGATAGGCGCCGGAAGGCACCTACCATAGAAAAATAGACTCCGTATCATTCGCCAACTATCAAAGAGTATGGGCAACTATACCGCGAATGTACGGAGTCGATTTCGTTTATGGATCATAGATTTGCAATTTTGATAGATGGCGGGTTTTTTACTCGCAAACTGTTTTCTAAACTGGGAAACAAAGCACCGAAAGTTGAAGACGTAGTGTCTGAGATCGAACGCATTCGTGCTGACGAACGCTTATCCGATTATGAACTGCTACGCACCTATTACTACGATGCCTACCCAGCAACCGGGAAACTCAAGCATCCTATTTCGGGCGAAGAGTTAAACCTGGCGAACACTCCCGTCGCAACGCGAAATAAGGCATTTCTTCAAAAACTAGAACTACAGCCCGATATTTCTCTAAGGGCTGGAGAACTCTCAACCAGAGGCTACAAGCTAAAGTACAAAACTCTTTCTGATCCTACTCTTAAAGAACGGATTTTGAATCAGGATGACTTCGACTTGGATATCGAGCAAAAAGGTGTCGATTTACGGATCGGATTGGACATTGCTAGACTGTCGCTGAGGGGCTTAGTTCAAACCATTGTGGTTGTAACTGGCGATAGCGACTTCATACCCGCATTCAAGTTTGCTCGCAGAGAAGGCGTTCGAATTATTCTGGCGCATATGGGGCATGGCGTAAAAGAGAGCTTAAGGCACACACCGATGGGCTTTTGGAGTAGTCACGCACGCTTGCTGTCCAGCGTGGCAATCCCCAGTGCCTCAAGCACCTTGGCCTCAATGTGCTCCGCATTCATTGCCGCCACATCATACATCGCCTTCGGGCTGGCCTGATCAATGAACGTGTCCGGCAGCACCATAGAGCGGTACTTCAGCCCGCCATCAAACACGCCTTCATCCGCCAAAAGCTGCGCCACGTGGCTGCCAAAACCACCGACGGCGCCCTCTTCAATGGTGATCAGCGCCTCATGGTTGGCTGCAAGATCGAGAATCATGTCCCGATCCAAAGGCTTGGCAAACCGCGCATCCGCAATGGTCGGCGCGATGCCGCGCGCCGCCAGCGCTTCGGCAGCCTTGCGGGTCTCATCCAGCCGCGTGCCAAAGGACAGCAACGCCACGCGGCTGCCTTCCTGCACCACGCGGCCTTTGCCGATTTCCAGCACTTCGCCACGCTCTGGCAGCTCTACGCCCACGCCTTCGCCACGAGGATACCGGAACGCAATCGGCCCATCATCATAGGCCGCCGCCGTGGCCACCATATGTTTCAACTCGGCTTCATCCGCCGCCGCCATCACCACCATGCCTGGCAGGTTCGCCATATAGGCAATGTCAAAGCTGCCTGCATGGGTGGCGCCATCCGCGCCAACAAGCCCTGCGCGGTCAATCGCAAAGCGTACCGGCAGGCGCTGAATCGCCACATCATGAACCACTTGGTCATAGCCACGCTGCAAAAAGGTCGAATACATCGCACAGAACGGCTTCATACCGCCTGCGGCCAGCGCGGCAGAGAAGGTCACGCCATGCTGTTCCGCAATCGCCACGTCAAAACACCGGCTCGGATAGCGCTCCGCAAACAAGTTCAAGCCTGTGCCATCCGGCATCGCAGCCGTGACGGCACAAATCCGGCTGTCCTCGGCGGCTTCCTCAACAAGGGCGTTGCCAAACACCGAGGTATAACTTGGGGCATTTGACGGCGCTTTGTGCTGCTTGCCCGTTGGCACATCAAACTTCGCGGTGGCATGGCCTTTGTCCCGCGCCGCTTCCGCTGGGGCATAGCCCTTGCCCTTCTTGGTGATCACATGCAGCAGAACCGGCCCCGTCGCGCGCTGACGCAACGTGCGCAACAGCGGTAGCAACTGATCCATGTCGTGGCCGTCAATTGGCCCCACGTAGGAAAAGCCCAACTGTTCAAACAGCGTGCCCCCCACGGTCATGCCCTTGAGCACGTCTTTGGCCCGCTTGGCGCCTTCGCGGAATGGTTCGGGCAACAAGCTCACCGCGCCTTTGGCCGCCGATTTTAACTCCTGAAACGGCTCGCCCGCATAGAGACGCGACAGGTACTCGCTCATCGCCCCCACGGGTGGGGCAATCGACATGTCATTGTCATTGAGGATTACAAACATCCGCTTGCCCAGATGGCCTGCGTTGTTCATCGCCTCATAGGCCATGCCTGCCGTGATCGACCCGTCGCCAATCACCGCAATAGCATCGCCCAAACCGCCGTCACATTGCCCGCCCAGATCGCGAGCCACCGCAAAGCCCAGCGCCGCCGAAATCGAGGTCGAGCTATGCGCCGCGCCAAAGGGGTCAAACACACTTTCGCTGCGCTTGGTGAAGCCTGACAGGCCGCCTTCCTGACGCAGGGTGCGAATCCGGTCACGACGCCCAGTCAAAATCTTGTGTGGATAGCACTGGTGACCCACATCCCAGATCAGCTTGTCGCGCGGCATATCAAACACCGCATGCAAAGCCACGGTCAGTTCCACAACACCCAAACCTGCGCCCAGATGCCCGCCGGTCTCACTCACGGCGGAGATCGTTTCAGACCGCAACTCATGGGCAATCTGCGTCAACTCACTGTCTGAGAACCGTTTCAGGTCTTCAGGCAAGGTCACTTGATCCAACAATGGGGTCTGGGGTCTCGCTGACATAGGCGCGCCTTCCGGTTAGCTGTCCCGCGAGATAACGAAACGCGCCGCCTCCCGCAAGGTATCCGCATCTTTACCGTAAACGGAAAGCGCCTCACATGCATCCGTCACAAGGTCGCGGGCGCGCTGTTTGGCCCCATCCAATCCCAGCAACGACACAAACGTCGCCTTCCCAGCATTGGCATCCTTACCAACGGCCTTGCCAACCTTCTCGGCATCGCCTTCCACATCCAGAATGTCATCGGCAATTTGAAACGCCAGCCCAAGGTCCAGCGAATAGCGCATCAAGGGTTCAATGTCGGCCTTGCCCATCACCGCGCCCGCCGTGGCAGACCAGGCAATCAACGCACCTGTCTTTCCGGCCTGTAGCCGTGTGATTTCCTCAAGCGTCAATGGCACCGGCGCGGTCTCCGCCGCAATATCCAACGCTTGACCCAACACCATACCCTGTGCACCTGCGGCCCGCGCCAACGACACCGTCAACTCGGCCCGCACAGAGGCGTCTTCGTGACACTCATCCCGGCTCACACATTCGAACGCCAAGGTCTGCAGGGCATCGCCCGCCAGCACAGCAGTGCATTCGTCCCACTTGATGTGCGTCGTGGGCAGCCCCCGCCGCATGTCATCGTCATCCATACAAGGCAGGTCATCATGTACCAGCGAATAGGCGTGCATCGCCTCAATCGCTGTCGCTGGCCAAATCGCATGTTTGGGATCAACCCCATGCAACCGCGCACTTTCCAGCACCAGAAACGCCCGCAGCCGCTTACCGCCCGCACTGGCATAGCGCATGGCCTCAACCACCGGCAGATCACCAAACGGCGCCATCACCTCAAGCAGATGGGCCTCCACCTGCGTGGCGGCCTCTTTCAAACGTGTCTCAAACATCGCGGCCCCTACGGCTGACGGGTTGGCTTACATACCTTCAACCGGTGTCAAACCGGCCGGGTTGCCATTGCCATCCAAAGTGATCGCCGCGACCTTTTCTTCGGCCTCTTTGAGCTTCGCTTCACAGCGGGCCTTCAACGCCGCGCCACGCTCATACAGCGCAATGGATTTCTCCAGCTCCACGTCACCGCGCTCCAACTGGCCCACAACCTGCTCCAGCTCGCGCATTGCCGCCTCAAAGCTCATCTCTTCCACAGGTGTGTCGCTCATCCGGCTCTCTCCATCAAAACCTCAACATGCGCCGCCACCGACGCTGCCAAAGCGTTCAGATCATATCCGCCTTCCAAAGTCGAGACCACGCGCCCGCCGCAATGCTTGTCTGCCACATCGCACAGCCGCTCCGTCAACCAGGCAAAATCCGCCTCGCTCCATTCCAACTGCGCCAAAGGATCATCTTTATGCGCGTCAAAGCCCGCCGACAGGATCAACAACTCCGGTTCAAAGGCCTCCAAAGCGGGAAACACCTGCGCTTCATAAGTCGCCCGCATCAGCCCCCCGTCACTGTGTGGTGGCAACGGCAGGTTCATCACATTGCCTGATGCACCCGTTTCCTCTGGCATACCAGTGCCCGGCCATAGCGGATTTTGATGACTACCAATGAACAGGCTACGCGGTTCGTCCCACAAAAGCGCCTGCGTGCCATTGCCATGGTGCACATCGAAATCCACCACCGCCACCCGGCTCAGCCCGTGACGTTCCAGCGCATGTTTGGCCGCAATCGCTGCCGTGCCAAACAAACAAAACCCCATGGGCTTGCTCTGCTCCGCATGATGCCCCGGCGGACGACACGCCACAAAGGCGTTGCCCACCTCCCCCGCCAACACCGCATCCACAGCCGCGAGACAGCCACCAACACCGTGCCGCGCCGCCAGTGTCGAGCCTGGCGACATATGGGTGTCTTCATCCAACGCAATGATGCCGCTCGCCGGCTCCGCCGCTGTGATGGCGTCCAGATGGCTCTGCGGATGGCACAGCAGAATATCCACGTCCGAACACTCCGGCGCCTCGCGCCGATCCAACCCGTCGAACTTGGCCGCCTTTAAGGCCGCCTGAATATGCTCAATCCGCGCAACCTGCTCCGCATGGCCCGCAGGTGTCTGGTGCTGCAACGAACTCTTGTTTGAGTACAGTCCTGTTGTCATTGTTTCGCCTGTTTTTGAACGCGGCTCAATCCCGCGCCTTCCAGAATAGCATACCCCCTCCTTCAAGCACTGTCAGCGGGCTGTCCAACAGAACGCCTCACCTTCCTGCAACAACAAATTCACCCAAGAGTTGAATTAGTTGTAGCAACACTATACACAACTTCAGCATGAAATTATTAGCAGAACACACCAAGAGACAGCTTAGAATGTCTTTCCCCTTCTGCTTCTTCTACAAATTTCATGACACGCGTGGGCGCATGTTCATTTGATCAGGTCGAGATCCTGGTTCCGAGCTTATCGGCAAAAATCCCAAGAAACGCGAAACCTCAACTCTCACAAGGAAATCACTATGAAACAAATTTTGGCGACTGTTGCGCCTATTGTTATGGCGCTATTCGTGGCCGGCTGTATGGGGTCTGAGCAAGAAGTCAGTAAATCTTCGACACCAGGACCGCTACAAATCTATTCTATCAGAGCTGTGGATGTCGCGCTTGCCGACAATGCACGCATCAACGACATGGCGCGCCTTGAAACGTCTGACGACAAAAAAGTAGCTGCCGATATCAAAGCCAACGTTGAAGCTGCCCTAAAATCAGAACTCAATCAGCGCTTTACCGGGAAAACTCCTGCGACACTGAAAGTTCGCATTCAGATGGCCGACGTTCGCACTGGAGCAGGGCATGTTTTGGGAACGTCCAGTTTTCTAACGAGTGAAGTGAGCTTGATTGACAATTCCTCAGGCAAGTCAGTCCGAAAGGGCGTGATTCAGACGGAGTACAGAGGCGCACGCGGAGGCGGCAACTTAGGCACTTTGGTAATGATTGCAGCCAATGCAGGCACAACCAAAGCCAAACGATATAAAGAGTTAGCGGAACAATTTGCCAACCAAGTGACCTCTTGGGCTCAATAGATGCGGCACAATTTGAAAGGTGGGCGCTCGCTCTGCAGCGCCCACTTCTGTTTAATCAGTCCGGCGCTAGCATGTACCCCGCCCCGCGCACTGTTTGCAGGTAGCGCGGCTGTTTCGGGTCTTCCTCAATCTTGCGCCGCAAACGAGTGATTTGCACATCCACTGCCCGCTCCTGCGCCTGCCCCTTGTCTCGACCCAGTTCTTCCACCAGCTTTCCGCGGCTCACGGCTTCGCCCGGCGTTTTGGAGAAAATCTTCATCAGCTGGCTTTCAGTGGCGGTCAAACGCACTGGCTCTTCGCCTTGCCACATCTCGCCCCGGTCAATGTCATAGCGAATGCCCCCCAGATGCAGCACCTTGGGTACCGTGGACGCCTCATCCACCTCCGGCATCCGCCGCAGAATGGCATTGATCCGCAACAACAGCTCTTTGGGCTCAAACGGCTTGGCCAGATAGTCATCCGCCCCAGCCTCGAGGCCGGTTATCCGATCCTCGGTTTCACCTTTGGCGGTCAAAAGCATGATCGGCGTCTGCGAGGTCTCGCGAATACCACGGGTCAGACTCATGCCATCTTCGCCCGGCATCATCACGTCCAGCACAATCAGGTCAAAATCCAACCCTGACAGAATCCGCCGCGCATGTGCTGCGTCGCGGGCGGCTGACACCAGAAATCCATTTCGCATAAGGAATTTTCGCAGAAGCTCGCGAATGCGCTCATCATCATCCACAATCAGCAGGTGGGGATCGATGTCTTTCATTTACCCGACTCACGCAGGGACAGATACTGCCGTTTCATTTCACCTTCCATCATCGCCTCAAGCACCCGCCGGAATCCAGCCACATCCTCTGGGCCGGCCTCGCGAAACGCAGTGCGCATCCGCGCGCGCTGTGCGTCCGACAGACGATGCTCCAGCGCCGTACCTTCTTCGGTCAGAAACAGGTTCCGCTCCCGTCGATCCGACGTGCCCACGCGACTTTCCACAAGCCCATCTTCAATCAATGTGCGCAACACACGATTAAGTGACTGTTTCGTCACCCCCAAGATATCCAGCAGATTGGTCACCGTGGTGCCCGGCGCGCGGTTGATGAAGTGAATCGCGCGATGATGCGCCCGCCCATAGGCCATACTCTCAAGGATTCGGTCCGGATCTGCGGTGAAGCCGCGATAGGCAAAATACATCGCCTCAATCCCCTGCCGGAGCTGCTCATCCGTGAGATACAGCAGGTTCTCACTCCGAATTGGATCGCTCATTTGGCCCTCCCGCATCACAATTGACAGGTTTGACCGTCACAATACGTCAGCTTTGTTGACACTCCAAGCGCTAACTGGTAGCGAATCGCAGGTTTTGCGCAATTTTATGACCGCTCCGGACATATCTCGCGCAACAAATGAAAAATTGAAGGCACTTTGGTAAGCGAAAGGAACGACCATGGCTGGTGCATATGACGATCGTGACGGCGTCATCTGGATGGATGGCGAGTTTGTTGACTGGCGCGAGGCCAAGGTCCACGTCCTGAGCCACGCGCTGCATTACGCAAGCTCCGTCTTTGAAGGCGAACGTGCCTACAACGGCAAGATTTTCAAGAGCAAAGAGCACAACGAACGCCTGTTCAAATCTGCTGAAGCTCTGGACATGCCGATGCCGATCTCTCTGGAAGAGCTCGAGGCGGCCAAGCAGGAAACTCTGAAGAAATCCGGCCTGGAAGACGCCTATGTGCGCGTTGTTGTGTGGCGCGGCTCCGGTGAAGACATGGGTGTCGCGTCTGCGGCCAACCCTGTCCGCGTTGCCATCGCGATCTGGCCTTGGGGCGCCTACTACGGCGACGCCAAAATGCAGGGCGCAAAGCTCGACATCGCGGAATGGAAACGCCCAAGCCCGGAAACCATTCCGGTGCACGCCAAGGCCGCAGGTCTCTACATGATCTGCACCATCTCCAAGCACAAGGCAGAGGCCAAAGGCTGCTCGGACGCGCTCTTCATGGACTACCGCGGCTATGTGGCCGAGGCGACCGGCGCCAACATCTTCTTTGTAAAAGACGGCGAAGTGCACACGCCAACCCCGGATTGCTTCCTGAACGGCATCACCCGTCAGACCGTGATTGGCATGCTGAAAGACAAAGGCATCAACGTGATCGAGCGCCACATCATGCCTGAGGAACTCGCCGACTTTGAGCAGTGCTGGCTGACCGGCACCGCCGCCGAAGTGACCCCAGTGGGTCAGATTGGCGACTACACCTTTGAGGTGGGCGACATCACCCGCGACATCGCCGAGTCCTACGAGAAGCTCGTGCGCGCGTAAGCTGCCCAACAGCGCAAATCAAAGCGGGGGCCATCTGGCCCCCGTTTTTTTGTAGGGGCGCTGCCCCTGTCCCATCTGAGATGGGCCCACCCCGGGATATTTGGGGAATGAGAATATGACTAGGAGAACAACTCCGCGTAGCTCTCGCGCAGCGCCTTTTTCTGTACCTTGCCCATGGTATTACGCGGCAGTTCCGGCAAGAAAATCACCTTCTTGGGCTGTTTGAACTTCGCCAGACTCGCCGCCAGCGGTCCACTCACCTGCGCCTCTGTCAAAGTAGGATCCGCGCGCACCACCACGGCCACCACCGCCTCGCCGAAATCCGCATGCGGCACACCAATAACCGCGCTCTCCAGCACGCCATCAAGATCATCAATCAGCGACTCGATTTCTTTCGGATACACGTTGAACCCGCCGGTGATCACCAGATCCTTGGAACGCCCCACGATGGTAACATAGCCATCGCCGTCCACCTTGGCCAAATCCCCGGTGATAAACCAGCCATCCGGCAGAAGCTCTTCAGCGGTTTTCTCTGGCATCTGCCAATAGCCTTGAAAGACATTGCGCCCGCGCACTTCGAGCACGCCAATCTCACCCGGCGCAACCTCGGTGCCCTCTGCGCGAATACGGGCCTCGACCCCCGGCAAGGGGAAGCCCACGGTTCCGGCCCGACGCTCGCCGTCATAGGGATTGGAGGTGCTCATATTGGTTTCTGTCATGCCATAGCGTTCCAGAATCCGGTGGCCGGTGCGCGCCTCCCATTGCTCATGCGTATCCACCAACAGCGGGGCAGAGCCGGAGATAAACAGCCGCACATTGGCCGCCAGCTTTTTGGTCAGCCGCGCGTCTTTCAACAACCGTGTGTAAAACGTTGGCACGCCCATCAGGCTCGTCGCTTTAGGCATCGCGTCCAAAATCGTATCCGCATCAAATTTCGCCAAAAACACCACCGACGCGCCTGACAGCAGCGCCACATTGGTCGCCACAAACAGCCCGTGGGTGTGGAAGATCGGCAAGGCGTGGATCAGCACGTCCTCTTTGGTGAAGCGCCAATAATCCCGCAGTGTCTCGGAATTGGACAGCAGGTTATCGTGGCTCAACATCGCCCCTTTGGAGCGCCCCGTGGTACCCGAAGTATACAAGATCGCCGCCAGATCATCCGCGCCGCGCGCTACCGGCTCAAACCCGGTTTGCCCCTCCGCCAAATCGGTCAGGCTGCCCTGCCCAGCGCCATCTAGCGTCAGTACCGCTGCGCCCTCGGCAATTGGTGCAATTTCATCCGCTTTATCAGGGTCACAAACCACCACACGCGGCGTGGCATCTCCAAGGAAATAGGCCACCTCAGAGGTCGTGTAGGCCGTGTTGAGCGGCAGAAACACGCCACCCGCCATCACCGTGCCGAGATAAAGCTGGATCGCCTCCATCGTCTTCTCGACCTGCACCGCCACGCGGTCTCCGGGTTGCACACCCTGCACAACCAAAGCTGCCGCCATACGCTCCGCCCCGGCAAACAGCCCGCCAAAAGTCACCGGATCCTGCCCCGGCACCTCGGCAAACACCTCACGCCCACGCCCTTCGGCTGATGCGCTCAGCGCGGCAATCAAATAGTTGTCCTGATACATGGCGGCCCCTCCGTAGTTGGCACGGACCTTTCCTGCTCCCCCACCAAAGATCAAGCCCGCCTTGTCATTCCTGCGCCCCTGCGCCACAGTCCGGCCGACCCCAATCACCGGACATCCCCATGCAGCCGCTCAAAGGCATTGCCTTCAAGATCACCGCCATTGCGCTCTTTTCCATCATGGCTGCCATGATCAAAGCCACCGCCGACACGGTGCCCGCCGGCCAAGCTGTGTTCTTCCGGTCCTTTTTTGCAATGTTTGTGATCTTCATCTGGCTCTTGCAGCGCGGAGAAATGCCCCAAGGCCTGCGTGTGAACAACGCCATGGGCCACGTCTGGCGCGGCGTAATCGGCACCACCGCCATGGCTATGAACTTTGCCGCGCTTGGCTTGCTGCCCCTGCCCGAAGTCACCGCCATTGGCTTCGCCGCGCCGTTGATGACCGTGATCTTTGCCGCCATGTTCCTCGGCGAAGAGGTCCGCGCCTTCCGCCTAACCGCCGTTGGCATTGGCCTCATCGGCGTGACCGTCGTGCTTTGGCCACGCCTGACCATCTTTGACGCGGATCAGGCCTCCGCAATGGCCACAGTTGGCGTCATGCTGGTGCTCGGCTCCGCCCTCTTTCGCGCGCTGGCACAAATCCACATCCGCAAGCTGGTGCAAACGGATCAGACCTCCGCGATTGTGTTCTACTTTTCGCTCACCGCCTCCTGCCTATCGCTGCTGACCCTGCCGTTTGGCTGGGTTGTGCCCACTTGGGAGCAAACCGCGCTTTTGGTGACCGCAGGCCTCATCGGCGGGGTGGCGCAGATCATGCTGACGTCGTGCTACCGCTTTGCCCCGGCCTCTGTGGTGGCGCCGTTTGACTATGTGGCGATGCTTTTTGCCATCCTGATCGGCTACGTGTGGTTCTCAGAGGTCCCAACGCCACAAATGCTGATCGGGGCGTCCATCGTGATCGCCGCAGGCATTCTGATCATCTGGCGGGAACGTCAACTGGGCCTCAAGCGCGGCAAAGCCCGCCCTGGCGTGACACCTCAGGGCTGATCAGCGCCAGCCATCCGGCAATTCTCGGCCCAACTCACCTGCCAACACCCGTGCGTAGGCGCGCATTTCGGCAACCCGCTCCTCAGCCGTCAGCTTGCCCGCAAGAGTCATCATGTCTTCCGGCAGCCGGAACAGCTTTACCGGCCAATGATCCAGCGCCCAGGCGCTGTCATCCAAGTCCCGATGTTCTGCAAAGGGATCATTCTCGTCATACAGCGCCCGGCCCAACGCCCCGCCCACTGCGAAAGTGCGCGCAATGCCAATCGCGCCCAGCGCGTCCAGCCGGTCCGCATCCCGCAAAATCCGCGCTTCCAGCGACTTTGGCTTCAAAGCTGCTGAAAAACTATGGGTGGCAATCGCATGCTGCGCAGCCGCCACCTCGTGATTGGTAAAGCCATGGCTGCGCAAAATCGGCGCCGCGGCGCTGGCGGCCATGGTACTCGCCCGCGCCCGATGGGGCGAATCCTTGGGCAGGTTCACCAGATCATGCAGATAACTTGCGCCCAGCAGCACCCTAAGATCCGCCCCGCCTTCGGCATGTGCCAAAGCCTGCGCCGTGGTCCAAACCCGATCCAAATGCGCCAGATCATGCGCGCTGTCCTGTGCCATCCGCTCCGCCGCTTCCGCGCGCAGAGCGGCCTTAAGCTCGCTCAGGTCAACGCTCTCCAGCATCAGCCAATCTTGCCCTGATTCTCACCAATTTGACCGCGATGCAGCAGCAAGTGATCCAGGATCACACAGGCCATCATCGCTTCCCCCACCGGCACCGCGCGAATGCCCACACAAGGGTCGTGACGACCTTTCGTAATCACCTCGGTTGGTGTGCCATCAATCCGGATCGACTGGCGCGGTGTGAGGATCGAACTGGTCGGTTTCACGGCAAAGCGCACCACCACATCCTGACCGGTGGAGATGCCACCCAAAATACCGCCGGCATGGTTGGAGGAAAACACCGGCTGGCCGTCATTGCCCATGAAAATCTCATCGGCATTTTCCGAACCTTTCAGCCCGGCCGCCGCCATGCCCTCGCCAATCTCAACGCCCTTCACAGCGTTGATCGACATCATCGCCGCCGCCAGATCCGTGTCGAGCTTGCCATAGATCGGCGCGCCGATGCCCGCAGGCACATTGCGCGCCACAACCTCGATCACGCCGCCTACACTGTCATGCTCTTTGCGCAGTTTCTGCAGGTAACCTTCCCACTCCTGCGCCACGTCGGCACTCTGTGGAATCCAGAAATCATTGCGGTCAATCGCGTCCCAATGGAAATTCTCGCGATCAATCTCCATCGCGCCCATCTTGGTCATGTAGCCTTTGATCTCAAGATTGGGCGCAATCGCCTTGATGGCCTCGCGTGCAATGCCGCCAGCCGCCACCCGTGCGGCAGTCTCGCGCGCTGAGCTGCGTCCGCCGCCACGATAGTCGCGGTTGCCGTATTTCATGTGGTAGGTGATGTCTGCATGACCTGGACGGAACGTCTGGCTGATCTCGCCATAATCCCGGCTGCGCTGATCGGTGTTTTCGATCATCAACTGGATCGACGTGCCCGTGGTCTTACCCTCAAACACACCGGATAGGATCTTCACCGCATCTGGCTCATTGCGCTGCGTGGTGTTCTTGTTCTGACCAGGACGACGCTTGTCCAGCCAATGCTGCAACATCGCCTCATCTACAGGCACTCCCGGAGGGCACCCATCCACCGTCGCGCCCAGCGCAGGCCCGTGGCTCTCACCCCAAGTGGTGACGCGAAAAAGATGTCCAAAGCTATTCATCGACATGCGGCAACTCCCGTTTCACCGCACCTGTAGCGCCTTTGCCGCCAAGGGGGAAGCCAAGGCAGCGCAAATGCATCACGCCGCTTCGCCAAAGCCACACTCGCTTAACAAAGAAAGCGCTCTTGGCGGCAAGTCTTATTGCGGCGCATCGTCCAAAAAGCACTGCACCTCAACCGGATATCCATTCGGGTCTTCACAGAAAAAACTGTAGATCCCGAACCGCTCCAAACCCTCTGGCGCTCCACGCACAGTCGCACCAGCCGCCGTCAAACGCGCATACCAGTCATCCACCGCCGCGCGGTCGGCCACCAACAGGGTGATCATGCTGCCCTTAGGCTCTACAACCCGCCCCTCAAAGGCCTCACATAGCCCCAACCGCGCGCCAGGTGCCGTCTCAAAAATCAACGCACTGCCTGCATCGCGCACCACAGGCAGGTGCAACACATCCCGGTAAAACCCCGCCGCCGTGTCCAGCTTATCCGTGTAAACCCAGGTGATCTGCGCCGTGACCGCCGTCATTTCAAACGCCCCACAATACGGCCAATGAAGATCGCCACAAACATCGTGCCGACAATCGCCTGCATCCCGGTTAATATCCGCGGCAAGCTCGCAGCCGGGGTAATCTCGCCATAGCCCACCGTCGTCATGGTGATCATCGAGAAATAGATGAACCCGGCCTTCTGCCCAGCAATATCCTCCGGCATGTTGAACGACCCCGGATAGGCCGCCTCAATCCGCCAATACGCCAGCCCCCAGAGCATCGCGATCAACAGATAGCCAAACACACCGCTGGACAGACGCTCATATTCCGAATGCACCGGCGCAAACAGCTGGCGAAAGCTGATGATCATCGAGCCAAACAGCATCAATGCCGCCAAAGCATAAAGCCCGCCATTCACCGTCATGCCAAAAAACTCAGCCATGATCAGCAGTGCAAACCAAGCCATCACCGGCACCGCCATGGTGATGCGCAAAAACGTGTTGCGCTCCGTTGCGCCAACCACCCCGAGGAACAGAAAACTCATCCCCCACAGCCCAACTGTACTGGCCCATTCAAAACGATCATCCAAGCCGTCCAACAACATCAACGCCACCAAAAGCCCCAACAGGATTGACCAGCGATGTTTTTGAAAGAACCCGTCGACCGCCACCGTTTCTGTGATGTTGTTCATTTTTTTGTCCTCAAATCACCTAAGGCTGTGCAAAGATGCCCTCATAACAACCGCATAAGCCACAAATACTCGGCCAGCCTACGCGGAATTTCAACAATTTGGGAAGGACTTTACGATGGACGAAAGACGCTTGATCGACTTGGGTATCAGACTGTTGTTTCTTGGCGTTTTTGCATTTGCAGCCTTCACCATCATCTTACCGCTCTCGGGCATCGTGGTCTGGGCCATCATCTTGGCTGTGGCAATCTACCCCTTGTTTGATTGGCTGTCCGCCAAACTTGGCGGCCGTCGTGGGTTGGCTTCCACGCTGATCACCTTGCTGGGTCTCGCACTCACCATCGGCCCGCTTTGGGCCTCCGTAAGCAGCTTCTTTGCGCACTTCAACGACCTCAGCGACAAACTGCAAACTGGCAAGCTTGATCTGCCACCAGCCCCCGAAGGGTTGAGTGAGATCGCTCTTATCGGCCCCAAAGCCACCGAAATCTGGAACCTGTTTAACAACAACCTCGCGCTGGCTCTGGAACGTTACGGCGATGTGGTCTTGGGCTTTGCTTCAACTATAGGCGGCGCTGTCGCGGGGCTGAGCTTCCAACTGCTCGCCATGGCGCTGTCTGTGATTGTCATGGGCATGATGTTGTCACCGGGGCCAAAACTCGGTGACATGGTACAGAAATTTGGCAACCGTGTCTTTGCCCCCAAAGGCGGCGAATTTGTCGACATGGCCGCGGCCACGGTGCGCAATGTGTCGCGCGGCGTGCTGGGCGTGGCTGCGCTACAGGCTGGCCTCATGGGCATTGTCATGATGCTCTTTGGCATTGAGGCCGCAGGTCCCTTGGCCGTGGTGGTTCTGATCCTCGGCATCATCCAAGTTGGCCCAACCATCGTTGTAATCCCATTGGTGATTTGGGCCTGGGGTTCCATGGGCACCGGCGCCGCGCTTCTGTTCACCGCCATCATGATTCCCCTAATGCTCATGGACAACTTCCTGCGCCCAATCTTCATCGCCAAAGGTCTCAACACCCCGATCCTCGTGATCCTTGTGGGGGTGATTGGCGGTGTGCTCTCCGGCGGCCTGATCGGCATCTTTGTTGGCCCCGTGATCCTATCGGTTTTCTATGAACTTGTGGTTGCTTGGATGGAGGCCGACGTGGCGGAGGAAATCGAAGCGGACGCCGAAGCGCTGGAGGAAGCCCGGAAATGAAACGCACCTTCTGGAGCATCCTCGCCCTGCTCTTCATTGTTGTGGCCTGGTATCTTGCGGCGGATCGCATCACTCCCTTCACGTCCAACGCACGCGTAAAAGCGATCATCACGCCGGTCACCCCACAGGTGTCCGGCACGGTCATCGAAATCAACGCGGAGAATGGCGAGATCGTCGAAGCAGGCACGGTGATCGCCCGTATCGACCCGCGCCAGTTTGAAATTCAAAAACAAAGCGCCGAGGCCGAGCTGGAACGCGCGACTCAAGACGTAGGCGCCGATAGCGCCGACGTCAGCAGCGCGCAGACCCGTGTGACCCGTGCCCAGACCGATCTGGAAACCGAACGCCTGCAATCCGCCCGCGTGTTTGAGCTCGAAGAAAAAGGCCTGATCGCCGTTGCCAAAGCCGACGAAGCCCGCCGCCGCCTGGCAGATGCGGAATCTGAGCTGGAGCAGGCCCAAGCCGATCTGGAAAGCGAACAGAAAGCGCTTGGCAGCACCGGCGCGGACAACCCGCGCATTCAGGCGGCTTTGGCCAAACTTGCAGACGCAGAGCTCAAACTCAGCTGGACCGAACTCGAAGCCCCCGCCCGCGGTGTGCTCTCTGATCTGGACATCGCCGAAGGCAACTACGCCAAATCTGGTCAAAGCCTGATGACCTTCATCGACGCCAGCAACGTCTGGGTCGAGGCCTATCTGACCGAAAACAACCTCGGCAACATCAAAAAAGGCGACCCGGTCGACGTGGTGCTCGACATGCATCCCGGCAAAATCTTCAAAGGCGAAGTCGCCAGTCTCAGCGCCGCCAGCTCCGACGGCACCAAGAGCAAACCGGGTGAACCCACCGACATCCCACGCGCCAACGGCTGGCTGCGCGATCCGCAACGCTTTGCCCTGCGTATCATTCTGCCGGGCTACACCGAAGGCGACGAAACCGACGACGTACGGTTTAACGTGAACGGACAGGCCGATGTGATTGTCTACACCAATGACAACGCCTTCCTGAACCTGGTGGGCCGCGTGTACATCAAACTGGTGTCTTGGCTGTCTTATGCCTATTGAGGCCAATCCAGCCCTTGAACGGCGCGGCCTGCGCTTGGCAACCGGCGTGTCCGGTAGCTTTGCGCTCGCCATCCTGATCGGCTGGCCTCTGGCAACCATTTTCACCGTCTTCACGGTGCTCTTCTTGCAAGCGCCCGGCCCTATGCCGCCCATCGCCATTCGCACGTTGTTCCGACATGCTGTGGTGTTTCTGGTTGCCTCTTGGGTCTTCTCCACCGCGCTTGCGCCTTACCCGGTGGCCTTTCTCATGGCCCTCGCCCTCGCGGTGGCCACCTGCTTCTACTGGTCCACAAAGGGCGCAGGCATGCTCAGCGTCGTACTCGCCCTCATGGCCGCACTGATGTTGCCAACGCTGGTGCTCACCTCGCAAGACCTCGCTCTGGTTCTAGTGATCTGGATCCCGATCAACCTTGTTCTGGCGTGGCTCTGGACCGTGGCGATGTTCCATTTCTTTCCCCCCACGCCCCAAGGCGCGGCAGCCGCCGCCAAACCCGACGCGCCGCATTATGATCCCAACCGGCTGGTGTTGCGCATGTCGCTCGTCACCATCCCCTTTGCGATTTACTTTTACCTTATTGGCAGTGGCGCGCTGGTAACGCTCCTGTTTGTCGCCATCCTGTCGCAGCAACTCTCCGCTGCTACGGCAGCCGGTCCGGTGGTGGCCAAGAACATGATGAAGGCCAACTTCATCGGCGGTCTGGTCGCCATTGCCTGCTACGAACTCACAGTCATCGCGCCCGTGATGCTGACCGCGCTTTTGGCCTTTGCAGTGGCCGCTTTCCTACTGTCCTACTGGTTCATCTCGGACCGGCCGGATGCCTCCATGGGCGGCACCGCCCTCACCACCACAGTGATCTTGTTTGGCGGCTCTATCGCCCCCTTTGGCAAAGACGCTGACGTAAAAATGATCGACCGCCTTGTGCAAATCGGCAATGCGCTGATCTTTGTCCTGATCGCCTACATCGTGGTGGACGCCTTCTTCCCGCTCGATCCGGTAAAACAGGACCGTCATCGCCGGGGCCTGCGCGGCCTTTTGCGTCGGGCGAAGACCTGACATGCGCTGAGGGTGCTTGCAGCCTGACTCAAGGTGCGTTTACATCGCGCCAACGAACATCTTCACAAAGCAACGACTTGAGGCAGGCACCATGGACATCCGCGCAATTGGCATGGGGCTGCTCTTTGCCCTGATCTGGTCCTCAGCCTTCACCTCTGCGCGCATCATTGTGGCCGACGCGTCACCCCTGATGATCTCCTCGCTACGCTTCGCCATCGCAGGCACCATCGGCGTGATCATTGCCCGCGCCTTGGGTCAAAGCTGGCACCTCACACCCGCCCAATGGCGCGCCACGATCATCTTTGGCCTCTGCCAAAACGCGCTCTATTTGGGTCTAAACTTCACCGCGATGACCACCATCGAGGCCTCCCTCGCGTCCATTATTGCCTCCACCATGCCACTCATCGTTGCGCTACTCGGATGGGCCGTCAAAGGCGAGAAACTCAGCTCCATGGGCACCATCGGACTCATCGTTGGTTTTGGCGGCGTGCTCTTGATCATGGCCGGCCGGCTCAGCAACGGCGTCGATCTTTTCGGCGTTCTACTTTGTGTCATCGGCGCGTTGGCCCTAGCCATCGCCACCCTTGCCGTACGCAATGCGTCTTCCGGCGGCAACGTGATCATGATCGTCGGCCTGCAAATGTATGTCGGCGCAATCACGCTGTTCTTCGCATCCCTGATTTTCGAAACCTGGACGGTCAACTGGAACCCCAAGATGCTGACCGCCTTCATCTACACCATCCTCGCGCCGGGCCTCTTTGCCACCTGGATCTGGTTCGCGCTGGTCGCCCGCATCGGCGCCGTGAAAGCCGCGACTTTCCACTTCCTCAACCCCTTCTTCGGCGTCGCCATCGCCGCCATGATCTTGGGCGAGAAACTCGGTTTCTGGGACATCGTCGGCGTCGCCGTAATCTGCGCCGGCATCCTCGCTGTGCAGCTTTCGAAACAATCGCACACGGCCAAGTGATCCCACGTCAGCGCTCTTTGACATGACACGCGCCACCGGTGTTGGCACAAGAGAGGCATGGAATACCTCTTTGCATATGGCGCGGGTCTGCTGACCCTGATCAACCCCTGTGTGGTGCCGGTTCTGCCCATCGTGCTGACCAGCGCGCTGCAGGCCTCTCGCCATGGCCCCGCCGTCTTGGCCCTCGGCATGAGCCTCAGCTTTGTCGTGTTTGGCATGGCCGTGACCGTCTTTGGCCACGCCATCGGTCTGACGCCAGAAACCCTCTCCAAAGCTGGCGCTGTCCTGATGATGGTCTTTGGCGCGGTGCTGCTGGTGCCGCAATTCTCCACTGCCTTTTCAACCGCCACCGCAGGCATGGCCGCTTCCGCCGACAGCACGCTCAACACCGTGGATCACACAAACCTGCAGGGCCAGTTCCTCGGCGGCCTGCTGCTCGGTCTGGTCTGGTCGCCCTGCATCGGCCCCACGCTTGGTGGCGCCATCGCGCTCGCCTCCCAAGGCGAAAGCCTTGGACATGCGAGCTTCATCATGATCGCCTTTGCTGCAGGCGTCTCCACACTGATCCTTGGCCTTGGCTACGGCGCTCGCTCAGCCCTTGGCAAACATCAAGCCACCCTGCGCGCCATTGCTGCCAAATCCCGCCCCATCCTCGGGGGCGTCTTCTTCCTCACCGGCCTCGCGCTGTTTTTTAACGTCCACCACATGATCGAAATCTGGCTCTTGGGCGTCCTGCCCCCATGGCTGCTCGATCTCTCGGTTGCCCTCTAAAAGGAGTCCCCCTCATGCACCGTCGCACTTTCCTCGCCTCTGCCGCCGCCACGCTGGTCCTGCCCATGGCCGCCCGCGCCGCCACCGACTACACCCCGGGTCTCGTGAAAAAACACCTCGCCGCAGGTGACACCGTCTTTCTGGACTTCAAAACCGACTGGTGCACCACCTGTGCGGCACAGGAACGCGCCATCAACGCGCTCAAACGATCCAACCCCGCCTACGGCGACGCCATCACCTTCATCAATGTCGATTGGGATCAACACAGCAATTCCGACCTGGCCCGCACCCTAAAAATCCCGCGCCGCTCCACCTTGGTCGTGCTCAAAGGCGACAAGGAACTTGGCCGCATCGTGGCGGGCACCAACAAAAACAAGATCAAAGCGCTGATGGACACCGCCCTAACCGCCGCCACAACCTAACCCATCCGGATCACGCCAAATGTTGCACCGCGACACGTCGGCGTGATCCCCCCTTTTCAAACCCCCGTATCCTCCCATATGCCTGAACACAGGACACCTGGCCCCACAACGCAGGCGGCCTAGGGAAGGAGACGCGCATGACCAAATACACCCGCGACACCGATGTGATCGCCACCCTCACCGACGAGCAATTCTGGGTCACTCAGGAAAATGGCACCGAACGCCCTGGCTCCGGCAAGCTGCTCTATAACAAAGAGCCCGGCATCTATGTTGATGTGGTCTCCGGCGAGCCACTCTTTGCCAGCTCTGACAAATACGAAAGCGGTTGCGGCTGGCCTAGCTTCACCAAACCCATTGAGGCCGCCCACGTCACCGAACACCACGACAGCACCCACGGCATGATCCGCACCGAAGTGCGCTCCAAACACGGCGACAGCCACCTCGGCCACGTCTTCCCCGACGGTCCACAGGATCGCGGCGGACTGCGCTACTGCATCAACTCCGCGTCGTTGCGGTTTGTGCACCGCGCCGATATGGAGGCTGAGGGCTATGGCGCCTATCTCGATCAAGTAGAGGAGATCGACCAATGAGCGAACGCGCAGTACTGGCCGGCGGCTGTTTCTGGGGCATGGAAGACCTCATCCGCAAAATGGATGGCGTTCTGAGCACCCGCGTCGGCTACACCGGCGGCGATGTCCCAAATGCGACCTACGAAAATCACGGCACCCACGCCGAGGCGATCGAGATCATTTTTGACCCGGCCAAAACCTCGTTCCGCAAACTCTTGGAATTTTTCTTCCAGATCCACGATCCGACCACGCCCAACCGTCAAGGCAACGATCTGGGCATGTCCTACCGCTCGGCGATCTTCTACACCGACGCGGATCAGAAGGCCGTGGCGGAAGACACCATCAAAGACGTCGACGCCTCCGGCCTCTGGCCCGGCAAAGTGGTGACCGAAGTGGAACCCGTCAGCGATTTCTGGGAAGCCGAAGAATACCACCAGGACTATCTGGTCAAAAACGTTGGCGGCTACACCTGCCACTTCGCGCGTCCCGATTGGGTTTTGCCCAAACGCAACGGCTAAGCCTCAGGGCTGGCGTCCCGCGCCAGCCTAAAGCGCCAGTGCTTGCAGCTGCTCTGACGTATGCGCAATCACCCCGTCGGCTGCGCTGACATCAAAGAAGCCAACCCCGGTTTCAAGCGCAGCCCGGACAACTTCTTCATACGCCTGCTCAGCAACCGACCATGCAAAAGACATGTAAATCCCACTCGCAGCACAGCTGTAGTCAGTGACCATACTCTCATTAAACGGCTCAAGCGCCTTGGGGCCGGGTTGACGCCCCCCAAACAACCGCTGCCAAAAGCTGGGTTTGTCCTCCACCAACGTGTCAAAATCAAAGGCAAAGGGTCCGTTCATTGGCGGAAACACCGGACGAAGACGGTCGTAAAACTGCGGCAGATTTCCGGTCATCCCCTCCGGCGAATTGTAATCGCGCGCCTCTTCCCACTTCGCCAGATCGCCATACCACGCCATAAACGCAGGCCGTGACACTGGCGCCACCTGCGGATCAAACACCAGTAGATCGTAACTCATACTGTCTTCCCAATCGCTTGCCGGAACGCACGGCTGCAGCTTATCCACTCCAACCAACAGGACAACGCTGCAAACTGCGCAATCATTTTGCGCCCTTTGGGCAGTTGCGCAAAGGCCGCGACCATTGGCGCCAACTGACAATCCGCCAACGAAATCCGCAACCCATTGAGCACCTCTCCCTCACGGGCCATGCCATCTAACTCCGACAGCACCGGCTCCGCCGCGCGCAGCCCGTCCCGCACCAGCTCTTTATCCCAATCGATCCCCGCCTGCTTGCGCACCACTCCATGCGCATAGGCCTGCCGCACCATCGGCCAATAGGCGTAACTGTCGGCAATCGCGATCACCTGATCCATCCGCGCCAAGCCAACCGCATCGCCGGGCACCAGCGAAATGCCGTCAAACGCCCGATCCACATAACGGGTGATTGCCGCCGTCTCATAGACCGCAAACTCCCCGTGCAGCATCACTGGCACCCGCGCAAACGGATGCGGACCGGACGGCCCAGCCTCAAACGGATTGTCGCGTTTCAGCTCAAACGCCACGCCTTTTGCCGCCAGCGCCATCATGACAACCTGCGTGTATATGCTCTCTTTGAAGCCACACAGCGTCACCTGATCCACTGCGCCATCTCGCATCACACCAACCTCTGCACCGCCCAGCGCGCCGCATCCGCCACGGTGGCATCCGCATCCTCACACAGCCCCTGCGCCACCTCGCGCAACGACGGGTCGTTTGAGTTGCCAATCGCATAAAGCACATTGCGCACAAACCGATTGCGCCCAATCCGCTTGATCGGCGAGCCTGAGAAAAACGCGCGAAACTCCGCATCCTCCAGCACGGCGAGCTCTGCCAGCTTTGGCGCAATCAACTCGTCGCGTGCGTGATACTTTATCTCCCGCGCCTCCTGAGCAAACTTGTTCCACGGACAGGCCGCCAAACAATCGTCACAGCCGTAAATCCGGTTGCCCATCAGCCCGCGCAGTTCTTCCTCCACGGGCCCATGATGCTCAATGGTCAGGTAGGAAATACACCGCCGCGCATCAATCTGATGCGGCGCCGGGAAGGCATCGGTTGGACAGGCATCCAGACAGGCGCGACAGGACCCGCAATGGTCAAGTTCTGCTGGATCAGTCTCTAATTCCAGCGTGGTGAACACCGAGCCAATAAAGAACCAGGACCCCAAATCGCGGCTGACCAGATTGGTGTGTTTGCCCTGCCAACCAAGCCCCGCCGCCTGCCCCAAAGGCTTCTCCGGCACCGGTGCGGTATCGACAAACACCTTCACTTCGGTCTCCGGACTGGTCTCCGCAATCAACCACCGCGCCAGACGTTTGAGGCGCTTTTTCACCGTGTCATGGTAATCGCGGTTCTGCGCATAGACCGAGATCGCCGCGCGATCCGCCTGCCCATGCACCGCCGTGGGATCATGCTCCGGCGTGTAACTTTCGGCCAAAACAATCACCGACCGCGCCTCCGGCCACAGCACCGACGGATCAGACCGCCAATGCTTGCGTGCCTCCAACCACTGCATCTGTCCGTGGTACTCTTTGGCGAGGAACCCATCCAACCCCGCCGCCACATGGCCCACCGAATCCGGCCGACACACTTTGGCCAGATCAAACCCCATGGACACGGCTTCCGCCTTCATGCGGGTGGTCAGATCATCCGCCATGACACCCCCGCATTCTCAGTCCGGAAATATCCTCGGGGGTGAGGCCGTCAGGCCGAGGGGGCAGACAGCCCCCTTGCCACCGCCCGCGATCAGAAATCCAGATCAGCATAATGCGCAGGCGGCGGGAAGCCGGGCACCTGATCCGCCAACACAGCGCGGAAGGCCGGACGGGATTTGATGGTGGCATACCAATCTTTGACCACCGCAGAACGGTTCCAATCCACATCACTGATGTAATCCAGTGCACTCAAATGCGCCGCCGCCGTGAAATCCGCAAGCGTCATCACATCCCCGGCCAGCCAACGGCGATGATCCAGCAGCCAATGCATGTAATCGAGGTGGTACTTGATCGCCTTGGCCCCGGCTTTCACATTGGAACTGTCCGGATAACCCGTGCCCATCAGCTTGCGATTGACCCGCTCATACAAAAGCTTGGACGTGACTTCGTGGTGAAACTTGTCGTCAAACCACGCCACCAGCCGCCGCACCTCATACCGCCCATCCGGGTCCCGCGGCATCAAAGCCGGGTCGGGGTATTTCTCTTCCAGATATTCACAGATGGCGTTGCTGTCCGCCATCATCTTGCCGTCCATCTTCAGGACCGGCACTTTCGCAGCGGGATTGCGGCGCAGGAAATCGGGATCCTGCTCCCAATAGCGCTCCTCCACCAGCTCCACCTCAAGCCGCTTCTCCCCCATCACGAGGCGCACCTTGCGGCAAAACGGAGACAGGGGCACATGGAACAGACGGTTCATAAGCGGATCACAATGTTATTGGGCTTTGTCCTTCAATGCCTTGCCCATGCGCATATTTCAATCCGCAAAACACGCGGCGCGCGCTTCTCCGCGTATGGTTTCTGCGCCATCCAGGATGGCCGCCGCCCGCCGCCGCACCGCCGCTGTGGGCTTGCTGGCAGAGCGCTGCTTGGGGTTGGGCAACACCGCCGCCAACCGCGCGGCCTGAACCGGTGTCAAATCCTCGGGCCCCACCCCAAAGTAATGCCGCGCGGCCGCTTCCACACCAAACACACCTTCATCAAACTCGGCCACATTCAGGTAAACTTCCAGAATCCGCCGCTTGGTCCAGGTCATCTCCACTAGCGGCGTCATCAGCGTTTCCATCGCCTTACGCGGCCAGCTGCGCCCTTGCCAGAAATAGACGTTTTTCACGGTTTGCTGGCTGATCGTGCTCGCACCGCGGCCCGCGCCTTCGGCAATCGCATCCCGGATCGCCGCCACGTCAAACCCCCAATGCAGACAGAAATTTGCATCTTCCGCCGCCACCACAGACCGCCGCATCACCGGCGCCACCTGTTCAATCGGCACCCATTGGTAATCCACCTGCCCGAGTCGCCGCTTCTCGCCAATCATCGTCCAGGTGATCGGCGGGTTGATCACAATGAAAATCAGGATCGAAAAGATAAACAGCGACACCGCCCACATCAGCACCCGCCGCCACCAATAACGCAGCCGCAGCCACTGGCGCTTGAACACGCCCGCTTTCGGCGTCTCCGCCTTCTTTGCAGCTTGCTTTTTCTGCTTTGGTTTGGCGGTCTTTTTGGCCATGTCCCTGCCATTCTCTTTGGCAAAGGGAGTAGAGCCTCACGCGTCGTTGCGCAAGCCTACGGCGAACAAGCCCAAACCCGCACACTGCACCCGCCGCCGTTCTGATAACAGTAGCTCATAGCGTTGTTTTCGGCCTGCGACCGCGTTCCAGCCCAGCCAAACCCCCAGTTGCCAGAATTGCCTTCCGCAATCGCCCCACAGGTGTTGTAGAAGGTGTGAACATTATCACAATCCCACTCGCATTCATTCTGCAAAGCATTCACCGCGTCGGTCTCCGAATACATACCGTAGGAATAGCCCCACGCTCCCCCTGGACCAATCCCAACCGCACCCCAACACTGGGCATATCCGCATTCTCCTGCGATGGCGCTACCCGCCAGTGCCAGAAAAGCCGCCGTTGCTGATGCCATCCACGCTGTCATGTTCCGCATGTTATCCTCCCACATTTACCGTCCAACTATGAAGCCACTTCGCCATTTCTCCTAATCGGCAAAGAAAAACCCCCGACTGACAGACCAGCCGGGGGTTAAGATTCAGTTTTAGGTTGCGCTTATTCCGCTGGAACAGCTGCGCCTTCCTGGGTCAGCGGATGCGGGATATGCACCAGCATCTCTTTTGGGCAGACCTGCAGGAAGTTGGCTTTCTCAACATCCCAGTGCTGCAGGATATCGCGCGCCTTCACAGAGCCGGTCTCCGCCACATGGCGCTCGATCAGGCCTTTCAGTTGATCTTCCCAGTGCGCCACAGTCACCGGACAGGTCACCAGAGTCTCCAGGTTCATAACCCCTTCGGCTTTGCCTTCAGGGTCATAGAGATAGGCCATACCACCGGTCATACCCGCGCCGAAGTTGGCACCAATATCACCCAGGATCACCGCGATACCGCCGGTCATGTATTCACACCCACAGGCGCCACAGCCCTCGATCACGACCTTCGCACCGGAGTTGCGCACCGCAAAACGCTCCCCAGCACGACCTGCTGCAAACAGGTAGCCGTCGGTAGCGCCATAAAGCACGGTGTTGCCGATGATGGTGTTGTCCGCCGCCGTCAACGGGCTCGCCATCGGCGGCCGCACCACAACAGTACCCCCGGACAGACCTTTGCCGACGTAGTCGTTGGCGTCACCAGACACTTCGATCTTCAGACCCGGGGCCGCAAAGGCACCCAACGACTGACCCGCAGAACCGGTCAGCTTGACGGTCAGGTGATCCTCCTGAAGCGCATTGCGCATGCCAAAGTTGCGCACGATGTGGCTCGAGGTGCGGGTGCCCACGGTCCGGTGCGTGTTCTGCACCGCGTAGCTGAGCTGCATCTTCTCACCCTCTTCCAGGAAGCGCGCCGCATCCCGCACAATTTCTGCGTCCAGCGTGTCAGGCACGTAGTTGCGGTCTTTCTCGCGGTTGTAGACGATGTCATGCGCCCCATCGACGGTGATCAACAGCGGGTTCAGGTCCAGATCGTCAAGATGCGCAGAGCCACGAGACACCTGCGCCAGCAGGTCCGCACGGCCAATCACCTCATCCAGGCTACGCGCACCGATAGAAGCAAGGATTTCCCGCACTTCCTGCGCATAAAAGGTGATCAGGTTCACCACCTTGTCTGCTGTACCGGTGTATTTCGCACGCAGGTCTTCGTCCTGCGTACACACACCAACCGGGCAAGTGTTGGACTGACACTGGCGCACCATGATACAGCCCATCGCGATCAGCGCGGCAGTCCCAATACCGTACTCTTCCGCCCCCATCATCGCAGCCATCACGATGTCACGACCGGTGCGCAAACCACCATCGGTTCGCAGTGTCACCCGCTCACGCAGGTTGTTCATCGCCAGAACCTGATGCGCTTCGGTCAGGCCCATCTCCCATGGCAGACCACAGTATTTGATCGAGGTCGCCGGCGACGCACCGGTGCCACCGTTGTGGCCGGAGATCAGGATGATGTCAGCTTTCGCTTTCGCCACACCGGCCGCAATGGTGCCAACGCCCGAGGACGCCACCAGCTTCACGGTCACCTTACAACGTGGGTTGATCTGCTTGAGGTCATAGATCAGCTGCGCCAGGTCTTCGATCGAGTAGATGTCGTGGTGCGGCGGCGGCGAAATCAGGGTCACACCTTTGGTGGAGTGACGCAGACGCGCAATCAGGTCAGTGACCTTCATACCCGGCAGCTGGCCACCTTCACCGGGTTTCGCGCCCTGGGCCACCTTGATTTCCAGCTCTTCACACTGGTTCAGGTATTCGGCGGTCACACCAAAACGACCGGACGCCACCTGCTTGATTTTTGCCGAGGGGTTGTCGCCGTTTGGCTCTGGCACAAAGTGTGCCGGATCTTCGCCGCCCTCACCGGAGTCAGACTTGGCCCCAATCCGGTTCATCGCCACGTTCAGGGTTTTGTGTGCCTCAGGGCTCAACGCGCCCAAAGACATGCCCGGAGTCACGAAACGCTTGCGGATTGCCGTGATGCTTTCCACTTCCTCAATCGGAATCGCCTCGCCCAACGGCTTGATGTTCAGCAGATCACGCAAGTGGATCGGCGGGTTCGCCTGCATTTGCGCCGAGTACTGCTTCCACAGCTCATAAGACGCACGATCACAAGCCGCCTGCATCATATGCATGGTCTGCGCGCCCCAAGCGTGGGTCTCACCAGACTTACGTGCCTTGTAGAAACCGCCAATCGGCAACACGTCGGTGCCGGACTTGAAGCCTTTGGCGTGCACTTCTTCGACCTTGTGCTGAATGCCGCTGACACCAATGCCGGAAATCCGGCTGGTCATGCCCGGGAAGTATTCCGCACACATCGCGCGGGACAGGCCCACGGCCTCAAAGTTCAGACCACCGCGATAAGAGGAAATCACCGAAATCCCCATCTTCGCCATGATCTTCAGCAGACCTTGGTCAATCGCCTCACGATAGCGCGCCATGTTCTCGGTCAAAGTGCCATCCGCCAGACCACGCGCAATGCGATCCGCCAGCGTATCTTCCGCCAGATACGGGTTCACAACCGTCGCACCGGCACCAATCAGCACAGCAAAATAATGTGGGTCGATACACTCCGCCGAGCGCACGTTCAGCGAACAGAAAGTCCGCAGACCTTTGCGTGTCAGGTGGCTGTGCACCGCGCTGGTCGCCAGGATCATCGGCATCGCAACCTTGTCCGCACCCTGCGCCTGATCGGTCAGCACAATGTGACCCGCACCCGACCGCACCGCATCTTCGGCTTCCGCCCGGATACGCTCCAGACCGGCCTGCAACGCACCATCATGGCTGCCCGCATCAAAGGTACAGTCGATGGTCACAACCGTATCATCAAACGCTTCCAGCATGCGCTCAAACTGGCCGCTGGCCACAAACGGGCTCTCCAGAACCGCAATCTCGGTCTGGCTGCCGTCTTCGCTCAACACGTTTTTCAAGTTACCAAACCGCGTCTTCAGCGACATCACGCGGTATTCACGCAAACTGTCGATCGGTGGGTTGGTCACCTGAGAGAAGTTCTGACGGAAGAAGTGGCTCAGCGGGCGATACATCTTCGACAGCACCGCGCTTGGCGTGTCATCGCCCATCGAGGCCAACGCTTCTTTCGCATCCTCTGCCATCGGCGCGAGGATCTGCTCAACCTCTTCCATAGAGTAACCCGCCGCGATCTGACGCTGACGCAGCTCTTCACCGGTGAAGGTTGCGGTCTCTTCCACAGTGGCCAGCTCGTCGCCCAGATCACGGATCTTGCCAACCCATTCGCCATATGGACGGGAGCTTGCCAATTTATCCTTGATCTCCGTGTCGTGGTAGAGCTTGCCCTCTTTCATATCCACGGCCAGCAGCTGACCCGGACCCAAGGCGCCTTTTTCCACCACGGTGGCTTCATCAATCGGCACCATGCCCGCTTCGGAGCCGGAAATCAGCAGGCCATCGCCGGTCACCACATAGCGCATCGGGCGCAGACCGTTGCGATCCAGACCGGCACAAACCCAGCGGCCATCGGTCATCGCCAGCGCCGCAGGACCGTCCCATGGCTCCATCACGGAGTTGCAGTAAGAATACATGTCACGCCACGCCTGCGGCAGCTCCACCGCCTGCTTGGACCAGCTTTCTGGCACCAGCATGGTCTTCGCCATTGGCGCCGAACGGCCCGCGCGCACCAGAACCTCAAACACACCATCAAGCGCCGCAGAGTCAGACGCCCCGCCTGGCACAATTGGCTTAATATCTTCGGCGAAGTCGCCAAAGTTGTCAGAGGCCATGCGAATCTCATGGCTCTTCATCCAGTTCAGGTTGCCTTTCAGCGTGTTGATCTCACCGTTGTGGGCCAACATGCGGAACGGCTGCGCCAGCCACCACTGTGGGAAGGTGTTGGTGGAATAGCGCTGGTGATACAGCGCAAAAGCGCTCTCAAAACGCTCATCCATCAGGTCCGGATAGAACACCGCCACCTGCTCCGCGAGCATCATGCCTTTGTAGATGATCGAGCGGCAGGACAGCGACGCGATATACAGCTCGGTGATGTTCGCCGCCAAAGCCGCTTTCTCAATGCGGCGACGGATCACGTAGAGCTCACGCTCAAACGTATCCTCATCCACACCCTTGGAGTTGGAGATCAGGATCTGCTCAATCTCCGGACGGGTCGCGTTGGCTTTCTCACCCAGACAGGTCACATCCACCGGCACGTGGCGCCAGCCATAGATGCGATAGCCCATTTTCAGAACTTCGGTTTCCACGATGGTCCGACACGCTTCCTGCGCACCGTGATCGGTGCGTGGTAGGAACACCTGACCAACGGCGATCAGCTCATCTTTGTTGGGCTCATGGCCGGTGCGCTCAATCTGATCGTAGAAAAAGGGAACCGGAATTTGCACGTGAATGCCTGCGCCGTCGCCGGTTTTGCCATCCGCATCCACAGCACCGCGGTGCCAAATCGCCTTCAGCGCAGTGATACCCGCTTCAACAACCTTGCGGCTTGGTTTGCCGTCCACGGAGACCACAAGGCCCACACCACAGGAGGAGTGCTCCTCGGTTTCGGAATAAAGGCCGTTTTCCGCCATCCATTCACGTTTGGCTTCTTCGGCTCTGACCCAGTTTTCATCATACTTTGTCATCGGCTGTCTCCTGTCCCAGAGTTGCGGGGTAGATTGGGGCCGTTTGCTCCGCCTTCGGCAGGTCTTCCCTGCGCAATACGGTGAAATGGCCTTCCAATAGTCTGCGCACTTGGCGCGTTTTGGCGTCCATGGCCCGCTGCAACAGCGGCCCCATGATGTCGATTTTCTTCAACTTCCCCACCAAATCGTGGGATTGCCCACGCAGGATGAAATGGTTGAAGGTTTGCGGGGCCAGCGGAAAGCGAGCCCAGTGAATACGTTCTTCCGGCGTGTCACCGTGCAGCACGAGGTAGCGCGTGCCATCTTGTGGCGCGGGCACCTGACGAAACCGATAGGTTGGGAAACGGCGGCGCCATTTCTGCCAACGGGTTTCTTCGGGCACCACGTTCGGATGCATGGAGAATTGCGGAGACAGCGCCACAACGGTGTCGACACGGGTCAGTGTCGGCAACACAAGCGCCATAAAGCCGCCCATGCTGTTGCCCAGAGCAACCACCTCATCAATGGCTTCGCGTGCCACCACCGTCTCGATCTCCTTCACAATCGCCTCGGGCAAATCCGGGCTGTTCATCCATGTTCTGGCCCGCTCTGTGACCAGGATTACGTGGTTCGTGCCGCCCTGCGACGCGGTCCCCACAAATTCAAACGGCGGCATTTCCTCAGGCTTTGTGCCCACTCCGCCAAGCGACACCACCAACCGGTTCCCGGTGCCACGCATGTAAGCCAACTCATGGTCTTCGGTCGCAATCAGCGTTTGAATTTCGACACGTTGATCCATCAGGCGGCCGTCCTTCAGGTCGTCCCAAGATCGCTAAACAAAGCGATGCACTGGGCTCGTGTCATTTCCTTGCGCCCACTTCCAGTGAAGCCAAAGGTATCCGGCTTTTGGTCGATGAAGATCTCGTTCTTCAGCACAAACCCATTTGGATCATCAAACAGACCCACAGGGATTTCCGTACCGCCTGCCCATTCGTTGTCTGCGGTCACGCGGTAATACAGGTTGGTACCGCATTTGCTGCACCACGCGCGCTCGGCCCACTCGGAACTCTGGATGCGCGCGATGCTCTCGCCTCCGTGCCATGTGATCGAGTCGGTTGGTACTGTGACCCCCATCAACGCAATGCCAGTCCAGCGGCGACATTGGTCGCAATGACAGATGCCTGCCTCGGCTGGCACCTCAGACGACTCAAACCGCACCGCGCCACACAGGCATGCGCCGGTCTTGGTCGATGTGGGTTTTGCTGTCGCCATTAGGTCAATGCCCTTGCCATTTTAACACTTCGGTGCTGATTTGCGCACCGCCGCAAAACAGTCGTGATACCGACGCAATACCGACGTCCCGTTTGGGGGTCGGCCCTGCGCAGATTAACACTTATTCCGCTGCTATTGCCGGGGTTGCACCCAGCTTCTCAAGGATCGCATCCGCACAGTCGCGGCCGTCTTTGATCGCCCAGACCACAAGGCTGGCACCGCGTACGATGTCGCCCACGGCGTAAACACCCTCAAGGTCGGTTGCGCCGGTGGTGAACTGCGCTTTCACAGTGCCCCAACGGGTCACTTCCAGCTCTGGCTGATCCCACAGGGTTGGCAGATCTTCCGGCTCAAAGCCCAGCGCTTTGATCACAAGGTCTGCATCCTCAACATAGTCCGCGCCTTCGATCACTTCGGGACTCTGACGACCCGACGCATCCGGCTGACCCAGACGCATCTTTTGCACCATCACGCCTTCGACGTTTTCGCCACCGGTGAAGCCTTTCGGGGCGGAAAGCCACACAAACTCAACACCTTCCTCTTCGGCATTCTGTGTTTCACGCTGGGACCCGGGCATGTTGGCACGGTCGCGACGATAGAGACACTTCACGCTCTCCGCGCCCTGACGGATCGCGGTACGCACACAATCCATCGCCGTATCACCACCACCAATCACAACAACCTTTTTGCCTTTTGCGTAAAGCTCGCCGCTCTCGATCTCAGGCACGGTGTCGCCAAAGTTCTCACGGTTAGAGGCGGTCAGGTAATCAATCGCCTTAACAATCCCATTAGCACCGGCACCCGGCCCACCAAGGTCACGGCTCTTGTATACACCGGTCGCGATGATCACTGCATCATGCGCCTCACGGATCTCCTGGAACGAGATGTCCTCACCCACATTGCAGTTCAGCTTGAAAGTCACGCCACCATCTTCCAGCAGCTTGTTGCGGCGCATAACCACATCTTTTTCCAGCTTAAATCCTGGGATGCCGTAGGTGAGCAAACCACCGGCGCGGTCATAACGGTCATAGATGGTTACCTGAAGACCCGCACGGCGCAGACGGTCCGCCGCGGCCAGACCACCCGGACCTGCACCAATAATGCCAACGCTCTCGGAACGCTCCTGAACCGGAGAAATCGCCTCAACCCAGCCCTGCTCCCAAGCGGTGTCAGTGATGTATTTCTCAACAGACCCAATGGTCACGGTGCCATGGCCAGACTGTTCAATCACACAGTTGCCTTCACACAGACGGTCCTGCGGGCAGATACGGCCACAGATTTCCGGGAAGGTGTTGGTCGCTTGGCTCACAGCATAGGCTTCTTCCAAACGGCCGGTCGCGGTCAGGCGCAGCCAATCCGGGATGTTGTTGTGCAGCGGGCAGTGGCTTTGACAATAAGGAACGCCACACTGGGAACAACGACTCGCCTGCTCCTCAGCTTTCGCCTTAGCGAACTCAGCGTAGATTTCGTTGAAATCTTCCTTGCGTACAGTGGCGCCACGCTTTTCCGGCATGTCGCGATCCACAGTCACAAATTTCAGCATAGGTTGCTTAGCCACGTCAGCTGCCTCCTGATTAATTCCAGTTCGCAGTGTTTAGAAAATAATCACCGCACATAAAAGTCAATTATACTGACTTATATTTCAGTTTTTTGGCAAATATCGCAACGGAAACGCAAAAATTCGACAAAATATTGGTCCGATTCGGACCCATATTCTGTATTTCCCTTGAAACATTGACCATTTATACCTGAGTCGCTCAACGAAGGATCCCGCCAAAAATGGCACTTTTTCACATTTTTCTGGTTGCGATCATCCAGGGCCTCACCGAATTCCTACCGGTTAGCTCCTCGGGGCACCTGATTCTCCTATCTCAAGTGACGCCACTACCCGACCAGGGACTCGCCATTGATGTCGCGGCGCACGTCGGCACCCTCGGCGCCGTGATCCTTTTCTTCTGGCGTGACGCCAAAACAGCCCTATACGGCGTGCCTCGCATGCTGACCGGCAGAATCGACACCCCCGGCGCCCGCCTCGCGTTCCTACTGTCCATCAGCACCATCCCAGTCGCAATTGCCGGGCTCACCCTCAAAATCACCGGACTGAGCGACGCCCTGCGCTCCATCGCAGTCATCGGCTGGGCCATGATCCTTTTCGGCATAGTTTTGTGGTGGTCAGACCAACGGGGACCTCAGGCCAAAACAGAAGAAGATTGGTCTCTGAAAGACGCGATCAAGATGGGCCTCTGGCAAACCCTTGCCTTGATTCCTGGAACATCACGTTCCGGCATTACGATCACAGGCGCGCGCCATCTTGGTTACGCCCGCGAACACGCCGCCAAGCTTGCTATGCTGATGTCCATCCCAACAATTATCGCAAGCGGCGCCCTTCTATCCGTGGATGTCATAAAAGAGGCCGACATCGCCCTAGCAAAAGACGCCGCCATAGCCGCTGTCTTTTCCTTTTTTGCCGCGCTCTTGGCGCTGACACTGATGATGCGTCTTCTGCGCTCCGTCAGCTTCACACCCTATGTGATCTACCGAATCCTTCTCGGCGCAGCCCTACTCTTCGTCGCCTACAGCTAGACGCAAAAAAGCGCCGCTGAAACAGCGGCGCTTTTTATAATTCGTTGTGAAGTGCGGCTTACGCCAGCGCTTTCACACGCGCTGTCAGGCGGGACATTTTCCGCGCTGCAGTGTTTTTGTGGTAAACACCTTTGGACACGCCGCGCATCAACTCTGGCTGAGCTGCTTTCAGCGCTGCGGACGCTGCGTCTTTATCGCCGGATTCGATGGCTTCTTCCACTTTGCGGATGAAGGTACGGATGCGGGAACGACGGGCTTTGTTGACTTCAAGACGACGCTCGTTCTGACGGGCGCGTTTCTTTGCCTGGGGCGAATTTGCCATGATCTGAGACCTTTTGGTTCGGTACGGTTAAATGCGTGCTACGTCCCGAACGGGCTCTCTATGTTCAGAGAATCAGATCAAGCCTGAGCGGGCTGCACGCGCATGTATGACGGCGCTATATAGAGCTTTTCCAACGGAACACAAGCGCTATTTAGAGGCGCCAAATCATCTATTTTTGGGGAGAACCATTGGTGCCCAGAAGAGGACTCGAACCTCCACGTCCATACGGACACTAGCACCTGAAGCTAGCGCGTCTACCAATTCCGCCATCTGGGCACGGGTTGGTGAGACAGGCGTTTAAGCCTAGCTGAGGGGGGTGTCAACGCGATTCTCAGACTTTTTTGGTTTTTCTCCGGAGCATGAAAACACCCCTTCGCCGACTCCTATAAATTTGGCAAAAAACACAGGGGTTTCTTGTCGCGGCCAGAGCTTTGGAACTTGTTCTGAAACGCTGTCGGCGCTATCCCATCCCTAAATGGTCTACCTCGGAGGCAACCCATGTCCAAACTTGTCACCATCTTCGGCGGTTCCGGCTTTGTCGGGCGTCACATCGCTCGCCGCATGGCAAAAGAAGGCTGGCTGGTGCGGGTCGCGGTACGCCGCCCCAACGAAGCAATGTTCGTGAAACCCTATGGCTCTGTAGGTCAGGTAGAACCTGTCTTCTGCAACATCCGCGATGACGCCTCTGTGCAAGCGGTCATGCAGGGCTCTGACGCGGTGGTGAACTGTGTTGGCATTCTGTCGGATCGGGGCAAGAACACCTTTGACGCTGTGCAGCACGAAGGGGCGGAACGCATCGCCCGCATCGCTGCCGCAGAGGGTGTCGCGACCATGGTGCATATTTCTGCCATCGGCGCCGACAAAGACAGCAAAAGCCAATATGCCCAATCCAAAGCCCTGGGCGAAGAGGGCGTGCTGCAACATATGCCAAACGCCATGATCCTGCGCCCGTCTGTTATCTTTGGACAGGATGACGAGTTCTTTAACCGCTTTGCCTCCATGTCGCGCCTTGGGCCGGTGCTGCCTCTGGTGGGCGGTGAAACCAAGTTCCAGCCGGTCTATGTCGATGACGTGGCGCAAGCCGCAGTGATGGGCATCAAGGGCGAAGCCGCTGGCACCTACGAACTGGGCGGCCCCGAAATCGACAGCCTGCGTGGCTGGGTCTCTGAAATGCTCGACGTGATCCACCGCCGGAAGCTTATCGCCAACCTGCCGTTCTTTGTTGGCAACCTGATGGCGTTCGGTTTTGGCCTACTGCAGACCCTGACCTTTGGGCTGTTCCACAACTCCGTGATCACCAAAGACCAACTGAAACTGCTAAGGATAGACAATGTGGTCGGCGACGAGGCGCAAGGTTTTGATGCGCTTGGTATCAAGCCGCTGGCCCCGGAGGCTATCATGCCCGACTACCTGTGGCGTTTCCGCCCGTCCGGGCAATACGACGCCATCAAAGATTCGGCGCGCAATCTGAAAATCTAAAATAATAAGCCCCGCCTGATACATTCAGGCGGGGCTTTTTCTGCTGCCGAGCATCGGACTTTTAGCGCCCATCGCGTTCCTTCAGCATCTTTTCAATATCAGACAATCGCGCCAGAACTTCATCCCGGTAGTTGCCAGTCTCTGCCTCCGCCTCAACATGATGTGCGTCCTGCATGGAGTTCACCACCAGACCAACCACGAGGTTGAGCACCACGAAAGTGGTCAACAGAATGAACGGCACAAAGAACATCCAAGCGTAGGGATAGACTTCCATCACTGGACGCACGATGCCCATAGACCAGCTTTCCAGCGTCATGATCTGGAACAGTGAGTAGCCAGATTTTCCAAGCGTGCCGAACCAAGCCGGGAAGGCCGCGCCAAACAATTTGGTCGCCATCACCGCGCCAATGTAGAAAATCAGCGCCATCAGCAGGAAGACGGAGCCCATGCCAGGCAAGGCGTTCAGCAACCCTTCGATCACCCGGCGCAACGACGGCGCCACCGACACCACCCGCAACAGGCGCAGGATCCGCAACGCCCGCAGTACCGACAGACCTTGGGCGGCCGGCACCAAAGCCACGCCTACAATTATGAAGTCAAACAGGTTCCAGCCGTCGCGGAAGAAGTTGCCACGCTGCACATAAAGCTTGGCGAGAATTTCCCCCACAAAGATCGCGAGACACAGCGCATCCAGCGAGATCAACACCGGCCCAATCGCCGCCATCAACGGTTTGGAGGTTTCCATGCCCAGGATGACGGCATTGAACAGGATCACGCCGAGGATGGCGTTGCGAAAGGCAGGGCGGTCAATAAACGCCCCGATTTTGTCGCGTAGGCTCATGGATTGATCTCAAAATTGCGCGTTTCAACATCGGTTGCGCGCTACATAGGTGACGGGGGCAGGTCTTCGCAACCCGCCCCCACATTTCAGTGACCTTATGGTTTCCAACCCGGCGGTCCAAACAGCCGCCCCCACAGCTCCCGGCCGGTCTTGGCACGCTTGATGTCGCGCCACAGTCCAGGCAGTTCAGAAAACCAGACTTTGACCGGATTCTGACTGTCAAAATCTGTGGTCAGCCCGTAGCGCGGGCGCTCTTCCTCCACTTGAAAGCTGCCAAACATCCGGTCCCAGATGATCAGGATGCCACCATAGTTCTTGTCCAGATACTTGTTGTCACAGCCATGGTGCACCCGGTGGTGGCTTGGCGTGTTCAACACCCACTCCAGCGGCCCCAGCTTGCCAATCAACTCGGTATGCAGCCAAGTCTGATAAGCCTGCACAAGGATCACCGATCCCAACACCACATCCGGGCTAAATCCAACCAAGATCATGGGAATATGCGCAATGAAGGACCACAGGCTTTCCAGCGGACCAAAGCGCACCGCCGTCACAATGTTATAGTCCCGACTGGAGTGATGCACCGCGTGTTGCGTCCACAAGAGCCGTACCCGATGGGCAATCCGGTGCTCCCAATAGTAGGTCAGATCCGCTATCACCACTGCCAGCACAATCCACGGCAATGTGGTTGGCACATGCCAGCTCACCGCGGTTTCGCTAAAGACATAGAGCCCGAAGTAAAGCGCCGTCATCATTGTTGCTTCCAGCAACAAATAGGGCACCTGCGTCGACGCACTCGCCAGCATCTCAAGCCAAGTTTTGCCCTTCAAAGAGCCTTTGAACCAGGCTTCGGCAATCTCGATCACCAAAATCGCCAACCCGATCAGGAAGAACACCTCGTCCACTTGTTCGGCCAATCCGATAAACTGCTCCGGTATCATTTTGCGCCTCCCGTCAAACCCGACTGCAACGTGCGCCACGCCAGCGCTGCCGCCTCTTCAGGCGTCGCATCGCCATCCCGCACGACGGTCCAGGCGGCATAGGTCAGCGTTTCAATCGCCTGCACGATCCAGGCGGTAGGTACACTGGCGTCAAACCCACCTTCTTCCTTAGCCGCGTCAACGGCCTCGGCGGTTTCCTCCAGTTGCTGGGTGTAGGCCTCCAGCACCTCTGGTACATGATCCAGCGGCTCATTGGCCAGGAACATCTGCCGATCGGCCAGCGGAATGATCGCCTCCAGGCTCAGACGCAACGCCTCCGTGTAACTGGGCGCATTCTTGGTGGCTGCCTCAATGGCCTCATCCAGTTCCCGCATCGCCACCATCGCCAGTGCGGCCATCAGGTCCTCGCGCCCGGCGTAATGCCGGTGCAATGTCGCACGCCCCACACCCGCTTCTTTGGCGACATCCGCCAATGTGGCTGTGGGATTTGCGGAGAAGACGGAGAACCCCGCCTCAATGATTTTGGCTTCTGATTTTTTCAACATGAGACATAGATGTCTCATTTTTGCACAAAGTCAAGAGGTGCCCTTTGCGCAATTTTCGGGTCGCCGCACCCCCACCCGCCATTTAGGATACTCTCAAGACAGGAGTGCGACCGATGAATGACATGACCGAAGGCTATCACTACAACGTCATGCGCCGTGCGATTGAGCTGATCGATCAGGGCGGTGAAAACATGTCGCTGGACGACCTCTCCAAGGCCATGGGCATGAGCCCTGCGCATTTTCAAAGGGTGTTCACTCGCTGGGCAGGTGTCTCACCGAAACGGTTTCAACAATATCTGACCTTGGGCCACGCCAAGGTTCTGCTGCATGACCATTTCACCACTCTGGACACGGCCAATTCGGTCGGCCTTTCGGGTTCCGGTCGCCTGCATGACCTCTTCCTGCGCTGGGAAGCCATGAGCCCCGGCGACTACGCCAAACGCGGCGCGGGGCTGACCATCTACTGGGGCTGGTTTGACAGCCCCTTTGGCCTCTCGCTGGTCACGGGCACGGAAAAAGGCATTTGCGGCATCGGCTTTGCGGCCGAAACTGGCGCAGAGGAGACCATGGAAGATCTCTTCTCCCGCTGGCCCAACGCCAACTTTGTCGAAGACCCGATGTTCCTGCGCCCTTGGGTGCTTGCCGCCTACCAAGCGGAACAGGCTGACCATGACAAAGTGCCGGTCTATATGATCGGCTCTGCGTTACAGATCAAAGTATGGGAAGCTCTCATGCGAATCCCATCTGGCGAGGTCACAACCTACGCCGAAATTGCTCGCAGCATCGGTAATCCCCGCGCTGTACGCGCAGTGGGCACCGCCGTAGGTCGCAACCCCGTCAGTTGGTTGATCCCCTGCCACCGTGCCATGCGCAAATCAGGAGGATTGGGTGGCTACCACTGGGGCTTACCAGTCAAGCGCGCGCTGCTGGCCTATGAGTCCGCCCGCGCCGAAGCCTAGATCATCTTTCGGCATCAATTTGCCGATACCACGCGCCTCTTCGCTTGGGACACGGCCTAAAACCAAGTATACAAGCGTCAAAAGCCGGCAAACGGCGATACATACTTGAGGCAACGAGATGAAGACACTTACCCTTTCCCTAAGCGCCGTCGCTTTGCTGGGCCTAACCGCCTGCACCGACCCAGCGTATGTGTCCGGCTCCGCAGAGGACCGCGATCAATACCGCAAAACCAAAAACGGTGCGATTTTCGGCGCGCTTGCGGGCGCTGGCTTGGCCGCAGTCACAGACGGCGACCCGCTTCTTGGCGCCGCTATCGGCGCAGGTGCGGGCGCGGTCATTGGCAATGTGCTAGACAAACAGGAAGCCGAATTGCGCGCCCAGCTGGACGATGACGTTCGCATCGAAAACACCGGCGACCGCCTGATCCTGACCCTGCCGCAAGACATCCTGTTTGACGTGGACAGCTACAATGTAAGCGCCAGCCTGCAAGACGACCTCGCCAAAGTGGCAACCAGCCTGGACAAATACCCGGACAGCACCGTGCAAATCCTGGGCCACACCGACAACACGGGCTCCGCCAGCCATAACCAAGGTCTTTCTGAACGTCGCGCAAACGCTGTGGCGGATGTTCTGATGGACAACGGTGTCCCATTTGGCCGGATCGACACGATTGGCCGCGGCGAAGATCAACCGATCGCGTCCAATCTCGACGAGGAAGGCCGCCGTCAGAACCGTCGTGTGGAGATTGTGATCCTGCCCACCGCCACCTAATCGCGCGCAAAATCGCACAACCCTTGTTTGCAAGGCGTCGCTTGATTGCGGCGCCTTTTTCCTTACGTAATGGGCACGCGAACAAGGAGATTGGCCTATGCCTCACAAACTGCTCGGAATTTCTGGTGCCTTACGTAAGGACTCCACCAACAGCAAACTGCTGCGAGAAGCCGCCCGGCTCTATGGCGCGGACAGCTATGCTGAGGCAAATCTGAACATCCCACTGTATGACGGCGAACTTGAAAGCAGCAGCGGCCTCCCCGACGAGGTGAACCGCCTGGTGCAGCAAATTGCCGAAGCCGACGCAGTGCTGATTTCCACCCCAGAATACAACGGCGCGATCACAGGCGTTTTGAAAAACGCGCTCGACTGGATCAGCCGCCATTCTGAGAAACCTATGGTGGGCAAGCCCACCGCCTTGATGAGCGCCGCCGCCGGTCGCGCTGGCGGCGTGCGCGCGCAGACCATGCTGCGCACGTGCCTGGTGGCGTTTCGCCCCCGCATCGCGCTGGCGCCAGAAGTGGGAATCGCTGACAGCGGCAACGCCTTTGACGACACCGGCCAGTTTGTGAGCGAGCGTTATGCGGCTTCGGTCAGCACGCTGATGGACGCGCTCAAAGCTGACGTCGAACAAGCGTCAACCAACGCCTAAAGCGAAGCTTCGGGACGGAAGGCCTCCGGTATTTCGTCCCGATCTTCCAGCACCAGATCGGCCATCACTTCGCCAGCCTTGGGCCCCATGCCGAAGCCAATCTTGAACCCGCCGTTGGCAATGTAGGCGCCGTCCTTGGTGGGGTGTTTGCCCAACATCGGGGCGCGACTTTTGGCACGGGGGCGCACGCCCGCCCAACGTTCGATGACCTCCGCATCTTTCAAGACAGGCACCGCCGCATAGGCCCGCGCCAGCACATCATCGAGTTGATCGTCCGTGCTTGAGGGATCGTCAAACTCCCGCTCGCTGGTAGAGCCAATGGCCACCGTGCCGTCGGCATGCGGCACGATGTGGACGGCGTCGGCAAACAATTGCGGCGCAGTGGATTGATCCAGCCGCAACAGCGCCGCCTGCCCCTTAACGCCATTGCCCACCGGCTTGCCCATGTCCTCAGAAAGATCAAGCAAGCCCTGCCACCCCGTGGCCCAGACAACCGTCCCAAGCTGCGCGCCGTCTTCAACGATCTCGCAACCCTTGCTGCGCACCGCCGCCGCCAAAGCCGCGCAGGCGCGCCGGGGGAACATGCGCCCGCTCAAGGTGTCGTGGATCAGCCAGCCGGTTGGGCTTTCCGGCGCCCATTCGCCAAGGGAATCTCGCGCCACAACCTGCCACTGCGCCTTGCCTTGCCAGAGCTCTTTCGCACTTTCCGCCCGCGCCCGTGCCAATTCCAAAGCGCGTTCATCTTTCACAGGCTGAATGCGACCTGTGCGCCCATAGCCCGCACTCACACCGCCCGTCGCCTCAACCTCAGCCCACCAGCCTTCCGCCATGATCAGGCTCTCGAATTGAAACGCCTTTTTCACGTTCCAATTCTCCGGCGTATGCGGTGCCAAAGCGCCAACCAATCCGCCGCTGCTGCCCGCACCCACGCCCCCGGGATCAATCACCCGCACCTTGGCCCCCCGTTTGGCACAGGCCCAGGCCACGGAAAGCCCAAAGGCTCCGGCTCCCATCACGGTCACGTCCACCATTGCCAATCCCCTCATTTGTGGTCAAATGCGCCGTCACCTCCATAAGGCAAAGCGACATGAGCGACCAGCACGCGGATCTCGATTGGCGAGACAACGTCATCCCGGTCTCCACCCGGTTTGACGACCCGTATTTCAGCCTCGACAACGGGCTGGCAGAAACACGCCATGTGTTTCTGGACGGCAACCAGTTGCCCGCCCGCTTTGCCCCCGGCTTTCACATCGCCGAGCTGGGCTTTGGCACCGGTCTCAACCTGCTGACGGTCTGGAAAGCCTGGGAGGAGAGTGGTCAAACCACACCGCTGTCTTTCACCACTTTTGAAGCCTTCCCGATGAGTGCTGCGGAAATGCAGAAAGCCCTCGCCGCCTTCCCGGAACTGAGCGATTACGCCACCCCCTTGGTCACGGCCTATGCCGAAGACCCAACTCTTGCCACGCTCGAAGGCATCAACGCCCGTGTTGTGATTGGCGACGCGCGCGAAACTCTTGCGACGCAGAACTTTGAGGCAGACGCTTGGTTTCTCGACGGGTTTTCCCCCGCCAAGAACCCCGAACTCTGGGACGCAGATCTGATGGCGCAGGTTGGATCCCACACCAAAGCAGGCGGCACCGCCGCAACCTACACCGCCGCAGGCTTTGTGCGCCGCAATCTTGAGGCCGCAGGCTTCACCGTCACCCGCACCCCGGGCTTTGGCCGCAAACGCCACATGACCCAATGTCAAAAGCCCGCCCTATGACACAGCCCAACAACCGCCTCGGCATCCTGTTGATGTCGCTCACCACGCTGGTCTTTGCGCTGCAAGACGGCATCTCCCGACACTTGGCGAGCGAATACAACACCTACCTCGTTGTGATGATCCGCTACTGGTTCTTCGCGCTCTTTGTCATCGCGCTGTCCTCTCGCCAACCCGGCGGCATAAAAGCCGTCGCGCGCACCAAATTCCCGCTGCTGCAAATTGGCCGCGGCGCGCTGTTGGCACTGGAAATCTGCGTGACCGTGGTGGCCTTCACTTTGCTGGGGCTGACCGAAAGCCACGCCATCTTCATCTGCTACCCGCTGATCATCGCCGCCCTCTCCGGCCCCGTCTTGGGCGAACGCGTTGGCTGGCGCCGCTGGGCCGCCATCGGTGTGGGGGCCATTGGCGTGCTGATCATCCTGCAGCCCGGCTCCGGCGTCTTTAGCCCTGCCGCCATTGTGCCGCTCGTTGGCGCGTTGATGTTTGCGGTCTACGGGCTGATGACCCGCTACGTCGCCCGCGGTGACACCGGCCAAACCAGCTTTTTCTACACTGGCGTAATCGGCTGCATCGTTATGACAGCAATTGGCGGGTTCTTTTGGGAACAAATTTCGGGCCGCGACTGGATTTGGATGGGCACGCTCTGTTGCACCGGAGTATTTGGCCACTGGTTGCTGATCCGCACCTATGAGGTGGCCGAGGCCAGCGCCGTGCAGCCCTTCGCCTACCTACAACTGCCCTTCGCCGCCGCGCTTGGCATGGCCGCATTTGGCGAAACCTTACGCCTGAACGTGGCCTTTGGCGCAGGCATCGTACTGGCCGCAGGACTATTCACTTGGTGGCGAGAACGCCAGTCCGCCTGAAGCTTTAGCGCACCTTGATGGTGCCGCCCGTGATCTCCTGACCAAACGGCACCGGATGCGGGTCCTGACCCAACCGCGCGCGGTACACCGGCAAGCTCTCGGACACCCGCATTACATAGTTGCGGGTTTCGTTAAACGGGATCATCTCGATCCAGTCGATCATGGCCTCAACAGAGCCGCCACGCGGATCGCCATTGCTCCTCATCCATCGCTCAGGGCGACTCGGGCCGGCATTGTAAGCCGCCGAAATCATGATGATGTTGCCGTCAAACTGCTCTGCCAAGCCCGCGAGATAAGCGCTCCCCAACCGCGCATTGTAACCCGGATCAGCGGTCAGGTTGCCCAACACATAGACCTCCCCAATCTCGGCTGACACATCCCGCGCCGTACCCGGCATCAACTGCATCAATCCCCGCGCGCCCGCATGACTCACCACCACCGGATCAAACTCACTCTCCCGGCGGGCAATGGCCAAGGACAGCTCGTCCGCCACCGGCAGCTTTTGATCAACCAACGAATGTAACGGATAATATGGCCCCGGCAGGGTCACCCCCATACGCACCATCTGCTTACCCAGCATCACCCCAATATGCGGCTGCCCAAGATCAAGCGCCATCTGGCCCAATTGCCCCAGAGCCGTGCGATCCTGCGTCTCGCTCAAATGCACCCAAAACCGCTCGGCCAGGCTCAACTCCCCCGCGGCCAACAGTACCAGCGCTGCCTTATGCACACTGGATGTGGTCCAGCCCGCCTTCCGCCAATCCGGAAACGTCTCGGTACCAGCCAAAGAGGGGTCGTGGGCAATCCCTGCCTTCTCTGCAGCCAACAACCCATAAAAACTGGTCTGGTGCGCGCCACCCGCCACATAGGCCTGTTGCGCGGTTTCCTTGTCGCCCATCGCCTCATAGGCACGACCCAGCCAATATCCAGCGCGCCCCAGCGAGATTGGCGTTTCCACCGACTGGGCAAAATTCAGGAAATGGGCGGCAGCTTCCTCCGGACGGTCCAAAAAGCGCAACGCCAAATACCCGGCCAACCACTCACAATCGGAGTAGGCATAGCCCGCCTCTGGCGTCAGCTTATGTGTCGCAGCCAAGGCATAGGCGGTTTTGTAGTTCCCCGCCCGCATCTGATTGCGAACCAAGGACCGGCGACGCGGGGCCCATTCCTCGGGTTCGCCCAACGTGCCCGCTTTACTGCGCGCCAAAATCAACTCAATTGCACTGTCATTGCGGTCTTTCCTGTGCCGCCAGACAAACCGCTCATGCGCCAGCCCCGGATCGTCCTGCAAACTATCCGGCACCGCCGCAATCAAACCATCCACACCTTTGGCCATCGCCCGCAACCCAAGCCGGGCCTTAGCCAAAGCCACCCAGCCGTCTGGCACATGGGCATACATCGCCTCAGAATTGGAGGTCCAGTTTTTCCACAGCATCGCATCCAGCCGCGCCGTGTGATGTGGTTTGAGCAAATCGCCGTAACGCGCCAGATAGTCCGCCTTCGTCGTGCTGCTCATCGCCATGGTGCGCCAGGCTTCCACAATCGTGGCCTGCGCCGCACCATCCTCACCCGCCTGCGTCAGCACTTTGGCCTGCGCCAACGCCCCTTCGGCAGTCTGCGCCGGACCATGCACAAAAAATGACAGCGCCATTTCATCGCTCACGTCGGCAAACGCCGCTTCCGACTGCTTGCGCAAATAGGGCAAACCCGGCCAATCGCCCCGCCGATCCAGAAACGCCAAAACCTGATCCGCCGAGCCTTCGCCCGCGCGCAGTCGGTGCCACTCCACAATGTCCCGGGTCACCTGATCGGTCTTTTGCACCGCCTTGGCCGCGCCGTCCCAATCCTTGGCGCGGATTGAGGTCATCGCAGCGCGGAGTTCATCGCGAAACTGCGCATTGGCGGGAACAGCGACCAGCAAGGCCACAAACAGAGTCAGAAAAAGACGCAACATGGCTTGCATTTTCCTATGCCAGACAGGATAGAACCCGCACGATACGCCGCGCGCCCGAAGGCCTCAACTCACAATCTTGGCAAGTGGGCAACTTCCCGCTAGGGTCCGCGCGATTTACCAAAATGGGCAATTCCGCCCAGCTACGCAAAAAAAGGAGCGTGCCATGTTCAAAGGGTCCTACCCCGCACTCATCACGCCGTTTACGAACGGCGAGCTGGATTTGGAAACGCTCAAGAAGATCGTCGAGTGGCACATTGGCGAAGGCACCAATGGCTTTGTGCCCGTTGGCACCACAGGTGAAAGCCCAACACTGAGCCACGAAGAGCACGAAACCGTTGTGGAAGAGGTTGTTAAAGCCTCCGCCGGTCGCGTGCCAGTGATCGCAGGTGCAGGCTCCAATAACACTTTGGAAGCCATCCGTTTTGCCCAGCACGCCGAGAAGGTGGGTGCAGACGGCATCCTCGTGGTAACGCCCTACTACAACAAGCCGACCCAACGCGGCCTGATCGCACACTTCACCGCGGTACATGATTGCTGTGAGCTGCCGATCATCATTTACAACATCCCAGGTCGCTCCGTGATCGATATGACACCGGAAACCATGGGCGAACTGGCCAAGCTGCCACGCATTGTTGGCGTGAAAGACGCCACCGGCGATCTGGCCCGCCCAAGCCAGCAGCGTGCGACCTGTGGCGCTGACTTTATCCAGCTGTCCGGCGAAGACGCCACCGCATTGGGCTTTAACGCGCACGGCGGTGTGGGCTGCATCTCTGTGACAGCCAACGTCGCGCCAAAACTCTGCGCCGAATTCCAGGCCGCCACTCTGGCAGGCGACTACGCCAAAGCGCTGGAATATCAGGACAAGCTGATGCCACTGCACGAGGCCATCTTTGTGGAGCCCGGCCTTGTGGGCGCGAAATACGCCATGTCCCGCCTTGGTATGTGCAACGAAGAGGTGCGCCTGCCACTGACCGGACTGACCGACGCCACCAAGGCACAGATCGACGCCGCCATGGCCCACGCCGGCCTGCTTTAAGTCAGTGAGACACTCGAGGCCCTTGCCTCAACTTGAAAGGCGCCCACTGGGCGCCTTTTTTCTTAAACCACTGATGTCCTGCAAACCTAGTGCCAGAGGATCAATCCAACGGCCAAGGTCGCAAAGGTACCAAAGACAGCCCCCAAACCGACGCCAGTCACAATCCAAGGCCACACAGACCGTTTGGCGTCGATCTTCTCTTCAGACTGAGCAATCAAAGCTGCCTCTACCATGGCGGGCAACCGGGGACCGAAACGTGACAACACCCGCGCCGTCTTTGCAAAATCGCCCAAAACAGCGCGTGGTCCGATGCTCGTCTGAATGTAGCTCGACACCACAGGCTTCGCCACATCCCAGATATTCACGCGCGGATCCAGCGATCGGGCGACACCTTCCACCACCACCATGGTCCGCTGCAGCAAGATCAACTCGGTGCGGGTTGCCATGCCAAAGCGTTCCGTGACCTCAAACAGGTAGCTGAGCAAGCGCCCCATCGAAATGCGCGTCGCATCCATGCCAAAGATCGGCTCGCCCACCGCCCGCAGTGCGCGCGCAAACTCGTCCACATCCTGATCCGCCGGCACATAGCCCGCCTCAAAATGCACCTCCGCGACACGTTTGTAGTCCCGCTGAATGAAGCCATAGAGGATTTCCGCATAGACCCGTCGGGTATACTCATCAATGTACCCCATGATGCCAAAATCATAGACAATGATGTCGCCGTTGGCCGCGACTTTCATATTGCCTTGATGCATGTCGGCGTGGAAATACCCGTCGCGCAACGCATGGTTCAGGAACAGTTCCAAAATACGACTGCCCAGCGCATGTCGATCATGCCCTGCCGCATCCAACGCATCATTATCGCCAATGGGTGTGCCTTCCGCCCAGCCCAGCGTCATCACGCGGCGCGCAGAATGCTCCCACATGATGGCAGGCACCTGATAGCCCGGGTCTTCAGCCGAGTTTGCGGCATACTCACTGGCGTTTGCACTCTCTAGCCGCAGATCCAGCTCGGACGTGACCCCGCGATCAAAGTGTTCAATCACATCCCGCGGCCGCAAACGGCGGGAGCCGGGCGACAAAAACTCAATGGTATTGGCCGCCAAATAAAATGCGTCGATATCTTTGCGAAACGCTTTCTCGATCCCAGGTCGCAGGATTTTCACGGCCACTTCTTCACCGTTTTCCCGCAACCGCGCGCGATGCACCTGCGCAATCGACGCAGCCGCCACCGGCGCTGAAAATTCCGAGAAAATCTCATCCACGGGCTGACCCAGCTCGGCCTCAACTTCTGCCTTGGCAGTTGCAATATCAAACGGCGGCAATTTATCCTGCAGAACCCGCAACTCACCAGCCAAATCGCCGCCCACCACATCAGGACGGGTCGAGAGCACCTGACCAAACTTGATGTAAGCAGGCCCCAAAGCCGTCAATGCCCGGGGCAAGGCTGGCGCGTCTGGATCGCCCTTGTAGCCCAACCATTGAAACGGCCAGACCACCCCACGGAGCACGACGCGTACCAAGGTGGGCGCCTCAAAGGCGTCCATCACCACTTTCATCGCACCCGTGCGCTCCAACGTGGCACCAGTGCGGATCAGCCGGATAATATTGTGGGGACCTCTCACAGCTTCCAACCCGAATGCAGTGCGGCAATGCCCATGGTCAGGTTACGATACTTTGCGTTCTCAAATCCGGCAGCCTTAACCATATCAAGAAACGTCTCTTGATCCGGGAACTTGCGGATGCTTTCCACTAAGTACTGATAGCTGTCGCGATCATTGGCGATCACCTTGCCCATCTGCGGAATGATGTTGAAAGAATAAAGGTCATAGACCTTCTGCATCAGGTCGTTTGGGATCTGACTGAATTCCAACACCATCAAACGCCCACCCGGGCGCAATACGCGAAACGCTTCATTCAACGCCTCTTGGGGGCGGGTCACATTCCGGATGCCAAAGCTGATTGTGTAGACGTCGAAGGTGTTATCCTCAAACGGCAAAGCCATCGCATCACCCACAACCCAATCCAAGCTGTCAGACATGTGGTCGGCCTCAGCCCGCTTACGGCCTTCCACCAACATCGGTTCCGTCAGATCACAGACTGTGGCATGCCCATGACCAGCCCGCTTCAGGAACTTGAACGACACGTCACCGGTGCCGCCAGCCACATCAAGCAATTTCTGCCCTGGACGCGGCGCCAGCCAATCCATCATCGCGTCTTTCCAGATGCGGTGAATGCCCATCGACATCACGTCATTCATGATATCGTATTTGCTGGCAACCGACCCAAACACGCCCTGAACGCGCCCGGCCTTTTCGCTTTCCGGCACGGTTTCAAAGCCGAAGTGGGTGGTGTTATTGCTGTCCGCCATGATGCGAATTCCTCTTGATTGCCACATTCATATAGGGCCGTCCAAACAGGTACAATGCGCTGATTTGGCGCCGTGCAATTGCAAACCACATCGCCCCCGCTTGCGTATCTTGCAAGTCTTTGCGCATTCTTTGCCAAGTTGATCTGTAGGAGCACAAATGCCTGAACTGCCCGAAGTCGAAACCGTGCGCCGCGGTCTACAACCGGCCATGGAAGGCGCCACGATTACCCGTGCATTGGTCAACCGACCCGATCTGCGCTGGCCATTTCCCAAACGCATGGCCGAACGGCTCACCGGTGCTAAGGTCACGCAACTGCGCCGCCGCTCCAAATACATCCTCGCCGACCTGGATACAGACGAGTCCCTACTGATACACCTAGGCATGTCCGGGCGCATGACAGTGTCTGGCGATCCGTTGGGCCAATTTGCCCATGACCACCCTCAGGCAGAGAAGCATGATCATGTGGTCTTTGACATGGACAACGGCGCGCGCATCACCTTCAACGACCCCCGCCGTTTTGGGGCCATGGACCTGTTGCCCTCGGACAACACGGAAACCCACCCGCTGATCGCCAAACTTGGCCCGGAACCGCTGGGCAACGACTTTCACGAATCCTATCTGGCAGACCGACTCGCCGGAAAGAATACTCCTATCAAATCAGCCCTGCTGGATCAGCGCATCGTGGCAGGCCTGGGCAATATCTATGTCTGCGAAGCGCTGTTTCGCGCAGGGATAGCGCCAAAACGCAAAGCTGGGGCCATCTCGCGGGCCCGCGTACACAGTCTTGTGCCCATCATCCGCCAAGTGCTGCAGGAGGCCATCGAAGCCGGGGGAAGTTCGTTACGTGACTTTCGCCAAGCTGACGGCGAACTGGGGTATTTTCAACACACTTTTGACGTCTACGGACGGGAGGGAGACCCCTGCAAAACCCCCGATTGCACTAGCAAAATAAGCCGAATCACCCAATCTGGCCGCTCGTCTTTCTACTGCGCGCAATGCCAAAGATAGCTTGATCCATATGTATCAAATGGTAATCAATCACTCCTGACCGGAACAATGAAAGCATTACTCATGGCTTTTGAGACGATCATCGTCGAAATCGAAGACCACGTCGCCCTTATCAAACTCAACCGCCCGGACGCCCTGAACGCGCTCAGCCAACAGCTGATCGGCGAACTGCAGGACGCTCTGGAAAGCGCGGATGCCAACGACAAAGTGCGCTGCATCGTGATCACCGGCTCTGAGAAAGCCTTCGCTGCGGGCGCGGACATCAAAGAGATGTCCTCGATGAGCTTCGCAGACGTGAACCTCTCCAACTTGTTTGCCGAGTTTGGCGACCGCATCCAGGAAATTCGCAAGCCCGTCATCGCGGCTGTCTCCGGCTACGCCCTTGGCGGTGGCTGCGAGCTCGCCATGGCCTGCGACTTCATCATCGCCTCTGAGACCGCGAAATTTGGCCAGCCAGAGATCAATCTCGGCGTGATTGCTGGCATCGGCGGCAGCCAACGCCTGACCCGCGCTGTAGGCAAGTCCAAATCCATGGACATGAATCTCACCGGCCGCTTCATGGACGCGGAAGAGGCAGAGCGCTCCGGCTTGGTATCCCGCGTTGTACCTGCCAAAAAGCTGATGGAAGAATCCATGGGCGCCGCCCAGAAGATCGCAGAGAAATCTCTGATCGCCGCGCGCACCGCCAAAGAGGCCGTGAACCGCAGCTTTGAAAGCTCCCTGCGCGAAGGTCTGCTGTTTGAGCGCCGCGCCTTCCACTCGCTGTTTGCGACCGAAGATCAAAAAGAAGGCATGGCAGCCTTCATGGAAAAGCGCGAAGCGCAGTTCCGCGACCGCTGATCCAACTCAAAATTTTACAAGAAGCCCTCGCATCCCCGGGGGCTTTTTTGTTGGGTGCGTCAACAGTGTCCGTTGACCATTTTCTCAAACAGGCGCAAAGCTGACTAAACAAGTCAGAAATGAGACACCCGAATGTATCGCTCTCTCGCCATTGCATGTGTGCTCGCCTCCTCGCCCGTTTTGGCGGAAGACGTCCCCACCACCCTGGAAGCCCTCGGAGAACGTCTGTTCTTTGACGTGAACCTGTCGGCCAACCGCACGCAATCCTGCGCCACATGCCACGATCCAGACTATGGCTTTGCCGATCCGCGCGGCATGGCCTCAATGGGTGACGACGGTCACTCTCTCGGAGACCGCAACGCGCCGACTGCGACCTATGCAGCTTTTATTCCAGAGTTTCACAAAAACGCCGACGGTATTTGGGCAGGCGGTCAATTCTGGGATGGTCGTGTCAATCAGCTGGAAGATCAGGCCGGTGGCCCGCCCTTGAATCCCATCGAAATGGGCATGGCTGATGAGGCTGCGGTGGTCGCGCGCTTGCTGGAAGATCCGGTCTACACCCAAGCCTTTTCGGCGTTGTTTGAGGAGGGCGTGTTGAGCGACCCGCAAACCGGCTACACCGCCATGACCGACGCGATCGCCGCCTTCGAACGCACCGAAACCTTTGCGCCATTTGACAGCAAATACGACCGTTTCTTGCGCGGAGAGGTTGAATTGACCCGCGAAGAAGACTTGGGCCGCGTGCTGTTCTTCTCCGAGCAATTTACCAATTGCAACCTCTGCCACCAGCTTGGACAAAGTCAATTGGACCCGCAGGAGACCTTCACGAATTACGAATACCACAACATTGGCGTGCCAGAGAACGTGGCCCTGCGGGAGATGAACGGCGTGCCTCGTGGCACCGTGGATGCTGGTCTCGCCGCGCATCCGGACATGGACGACAACCCGACCCTGCGCGGCAAATTCAAAACCCCAACCTTGCGCAATGTCGCCGTCACTGGTCCCTATATGCACAACGGCGTGTTTAAAGACCTGCGCACCGTTGTGCTGTTTTACAATCAATTCAACACCACCGATGTGAAGCGCCGCACAAACCCGGAAACTGGCGAAACCTTCCGTATGCCCGCCGTGCCAGCAACACTGGCTGTTGAAGAACTCACCCACGGGCCAGCGCTGGACGACCGGCGCGTAGACGCCATTGTGGCCTTCCTCAAAACGCTGACGGACGCGCGCTACGAACACCTACTTGAAGACTAAAGTCACGGCAGATTAAACAAAGTAAAATAATCAGGATTGACGTAGTCGATAAAACTAGTCAGTTATGTGCCAAATTCGCTATTAGGGATTGGATTCCATGACACGTCACTTCTTGACCACTTCTGCGGCTGTGCTCGCACTGACCGCACCGGCCTTTGCCGCCAACAAAGCCGATGTTGTTGCCAACTACGCCGACATCGCTGCTGCGAAATACGAAGACAGCCTGATCACCGCCAAAACACTGCAAGCGGCCGTGAACGCGCTGATCGAAAACCCCTCCGCCGAAGCGCTGCACAACGCGCAGGGCGCATGGCTCGCCGCCCGCGTGCCGTACCAACAGACCGAAGTCTACCGCTTTGGAAACGCCACTGTGGATGACTGGGAAGGCAAAGTGAACGCCTGGCCGCTGGACGAAGGTCTGATCGACTATGTGGACGCGTCCTACGGCGGCCCATCTGACGAAAACCCGTTGGCCGCACTAAACGTGATTGCCAACGCGTCTTTCGAAATCTCCGGCGAAACCATTGATGCCGCAGAAATCACCCCGGCCCTGCTGGAAAGCCTGCACGAAGCCGACGGTGTTGAGGCCAACGTGGCCACCGGCTACCACGCCATCGAGTTCCTGCTCTGGGGTCAGGACATGAACGGCCACAACCACGGCGCGGGTGACCGCCCCTGGACCGACTTCGCAGCGGGCGACGCCTGCACCGGCGACAACTGTGACCGCCGTGGCGCCTACTTGAAAGCCGCAACCGACCTGCTGGTCTCCGATCTGGAATTCATGGCCGCACAGTGGGGCGAAGACGGCGACGCCCGCGCAACGGTCACCGCAGACGCAGACGCTGGCCTCGTGGCCATCCTGACCGGCATGGGCTCCCTGTCTTACGGCGAGCAAGCCGGTGAGCGCATGCGCCTTGGCCTACTGCTGAACGATCCGGAAGAAGAGCACGATTGCTTCTCCGACAACACCCACAACAGCCACTACTACGACGGCCTAGGCATCCAGAACGTCTACCTTGGCGAATACGTGCGTGTGGACGGCTCTCTTGTGTCTGGCCCATCCGTGTCTGACCTCGTAGCAGAGGTGAACGCCGATCTGGACGCTGAGCTGAAAGGCAAGCTCTCCACCACCATGATGTCCCTCGGCCGCATCAAAACCGCCGCCGAAGCGGGCTTCTCCTACGACCAGATGCTGGAACGCGGCAACGCCGCTGGCGAAGCACTGGTGATGGGGGGCGTAGACGGTTTGGTGGATCAGACCAAATCTATCGAAGCAGCCGTAAAAGCCCTGGGCCTGGACCAACTGGCGTTTGAAGGCTCCGACAGCCTCGACAACCCCAACGCCGTGTTCCAATAATACGGTCACAGTCCCGAAAGACTTCAAAGGGGCGGCTATCCCGCTGCCCCTTTTTCCACCCCAAGGCCAGCCATGCGAACTTCCTCAGCCACGGTCTTCTGCGCATTCCTCGCCGCCACATCGGCGCACGCTCTCGATGACCGTCATCTCAACGTGGTGCCCCGCACCGACGCCGAGATCAAACGCATCCAAGGCGTCACCGCCGCGCCCACCGATTTCTCCAAATCGCAAAAGTTTGAATCCCGCCCCGGCGGTGCCGCCACCGTGCCGGTGCGCACTGATGCCTTTGCTTTCAAACAGCCTTCGGCCAACCTAAGCAAAGAAGACGGCCTCACCTTCCGAATGGGTGAAGCGATGTTTGACAAGCTCTGGGTCTCCTCACCCAGTTCCACGCTGGCCTCTGACGGCCTTGGCCCCCTTTACAACGCACGCAACTGCCTAGGCTGCCACCAGAAATCTGGTCGTGGCCACGCGCCAGACGGCCCTGACGATGACGCTCTGTCTCTGGCGATCAAACTGGCCATCCCCGGCCAACAGGCCGACCAGATTTACGAAATCGAAGACTTCCTAGCCACGCGGCCCGAGCCAACCTACGGCTCCCAAATTCAAGATTTCAGCCTGCCCGGCCACCCCGCCGAAGCCCGCATCGAAGTCTCCTTCGAGGAATTCGACGTCGCTCTGTCTGGCGGAGAGACGGCCACGTTGCGCCGTCCATCTTATGAGCTGCAAGACCTCGGCTACGGCCCGCTGCACCCGGATGTGATGCTCAGCCCGCGTGTAGCCCCGCAAATGATTGGCCTCGGCTTGCTGGACGCCATCCCCGCCAAAGACATTCTCAAAAACGCTGATCCAGACGACGCAGATGGCGATGGCATCTCTGGCCGCCCCAACATCACCTGGTCAGCCGAATACCAACGTCCGATGCTGGGCCGCTTTGGCCTCAAGGCGGGCGCGCCCACCCTGCGCCAACAATCCGCCGCCGCCTTTGCCGCCGACATCGGCATCTCCACGCCGCTGTTCGAAGCAGGCCACGGCGACTGCACAACCGCGCAGGTCGACTGCATCAATGCGCCCCATGGCGACGGCGATGTGCGCGTCTTTGAAGTTGACGAAATCGGGCTTGATTTGGTGACCTTCTACAGCGCCAACCTCGCCGTGCCCGCCCGCCGCAACGTGGACGCCCCCGAGGTGCTGCGCGGCAAAGAAGTGTTCCACACGACTGGTTGTGCGTCGTGCCACACCCCGTCTTTTGTGACCCACCGGCTCAAAGACCAGCCCGCTCAAAGCTTCCAACTGATCTGGCCTTACACCGACATGTTGCTGCACGATATGGGGGCGGATCTGGCCGACAACCGCCCCGAAGGCCGCGCCACAGGCCAAGAATGGCGCACGCCACCGCTCTGGGGCATCGGCCTCACCGGTCAAGTCTCCGGCCACACGCAACTCCTGCATGACGGCCGTGCCCGCAACATCCTCGAAGCCATCCTCTGGCACGGTGGCGAAGCGCAATCCGCTCGTGACACCGTGGTCGCCATGCCACCCGCCGACCGCGCCGCTCTCCTCCGATTTATCGAAAGCCTTTGACCATGCGCCTGCTTGCCCTGACCGCCTCGCTCCTGTTGTCTCAACCCGCTTGGGCGCTGGACTCCGCCGCGCTGGTGGACACCGCCATTGACCAGCATATCCTGCCCGGGTTCACCGCCCTGACCGAGGCCACCGGCACGCTCAAGAACACCGCTGCTGAAGACTGCGCCAGCGACTCCGCCGCCCTGCGCGCCGCCTACCATCAAGGTTTTGACGCCTGGATGGCGGTCAGCCACCTGCGCTTTGGCCCCACCGAAGAGGAGGAACGCGCCTTCTCCCTCGCCTTTTGGCCGGACACCAAAGGTTTCACCCCCAAGGCGCTCTCCAAGCTGATCACCTCTGAAGACCCAGCCGCCCTTGATGAAGAAGCCTTCGCTGAAGTCTCCATCGCCGCGCATGGCTTTTTTGCGTTGGAGTTCCTTCTTTACGACGAGCGCATTCAGACCTTGGGCAGCGACGCCTACCGCTGCACGCTGATCCAGGCCGTCATCAATGACATCGACCGCAACGCCACTGCCATCCTGGCGGAATGGCAAAACGGTTACGCTGACCTCATGCGCACCACGTCGGAAAACGGCCCCTACACTACCGAGCTCGCCGCCGTGGCCGAACTCTTCAAAGCGTTGGACACCGGGCTGCAGTTTAACGCAGACGCCCGCCTGGGCCGCCCACTTGGCACCTTCGACAAACCCCGCCCCCTGCGTGCCGAAGCGCGTCGTTCAGAACGCAGCCTACAAAACATCACCGTTTCGCTGAACGCGTTGGAACAGCTTGCCGCCCTGCTCGCGGCGCAACCCCCAGCACCAGCCAAAAACCTCACCGCGGCCTTTTCGCTTGCCCTCGGCCACGCCACTGAGCTTGAGTCGGACCCAACCTTTGCTGGTGTCTCCGACATTCAAGGCCGACTGCGCGTTGAGATCCTGCAGCAATACATCGGCAATATCCGCGACATCGTCCTGCAGGAACTGGGCCCTGCGCTGGACGTGACAGCAGGCTTCAACGCGCTAGACGGCGACTGATGGTCACCCGCCGCCGCATGCTTGCGGGCCTTGCCGCCACCAGCCTCTTGCCCAGCGCGGGATGGAGCAGCGTTGGCACGCCAGACTACCTGTCCGCCGCCCGCGCCCCTGACGGCACCTATCTGCTTGCGGGGCTCACCACCACTGGTGAGATCACCTTCACTATCCCATTGCCAGCCCGCGGCCACGCCGCCACCGCCCATCCTGAGCGCGCCGAAGCAGTCGCCTTTGCCCGTCGTCCTGGCACTTTTGCCTTGGTGATGGATTGCCGCGATGGTGCGGTTTTGAATACCCTCACCGCCCCAGCAGGCCGCCACTTCTACGGCCATGGCGCCTTCTCTGCGGACGGCAGCACGCTCTTCACGTCTGAAAATGACTTTGAAGCCGGGGAAGGCGTCATCGGCCTCTGGGACGTCACACAAAACTACACCCGCATTGGCGAATTTTCCTCCGGCGGGGTTGGCCCACATGACCTCAAACTCATGCCAGATGGGCAGACCCTGGTTGTTGCCAACGGTGGCATCGAGACCCACCCCGACATGGGCCGCAGCAAACTCAATATCCCAGTGATGGCGCCCAATCTCAGCTATGTCAGCTTGGCGGGCGAAGTTCTGGAACGGGTCGAACTGACTGCAAGCCTGCACAAAAACTCCATCCGTCACTTGGCTGTGCGCTCTGACGGCCTCGTCGCCTTCGCGATGCAATGGCAAGGCAACAAATCCGCCACTCAGCCCTTGCTTGGCCTCCATCAACGCGGCACCGAGACAAAACTCCTCACCGCGCCACCAAAAGCGCAGCAACAATTGCAAGGCTACGCCGGCAGCGTGGCCCTCTCAAACGATGGCGGCCTCGTCGCCATCACCTCGCCGCGCGGCAATGTCCTGCATGTCTTTGACACCGAGACTGGCCAGCCCAGCGCGATCCTTTCGGCAAAAGATGTCTGTGGCATTGGCCCCACATCAGACGGGTTTGTCTTCACTACCGGCACCGGCATCATCGGCACCCTGCAAAGCAACACCGCGCAGCACCCCTTGCAGTGGGACAACCACCTGATCGCGATTACCCCGCAAGCCTAGGCCAGCCCTCAGACCAGCGGTTTGTCTTCGGACAGAAACAAATCCATGACCACCGGAATCGCTTTGAACTCCAGGGCCCGCCCCTCCGGCCGCTTCTGCAACGGTTTGGTCACCCATGCGGTCCACCGCAACCACCGGCACCAGCGCTGCGCCAAAGGCCAGACCGCGGTGTCCGAATTCTCCCGATAGGCCGCCATCGCCTCTTGTAGGTCGCCCCGCATCTGTGGCGAATGCGCCGCCACGTTGAACGCAAACACCACCAAGTCCCGCGCCTGTCCAACCGGCGTGTTATTGGCATGTTTGTAGCGCTCAAAATCCAACAGCTGCATGCGCCCATCAACCTGGCACATATCCTTGGGGCTGGGTCGCCCATGTGCAAATCCGAGATTGTGAAACTCAGCCAGCATCACACTGGCATCCACCAACATCCGCGTCCGTTTTGCCAAATCGTCCTCGCGCTCCAACAATCTACGCAAGTCCAATCCACAATCCGGCAACACCAGGAAATCCGCCCCCTCGGCCACCACCTGCGGCACCGGAGCCTGCGCGGCATTCATCTCGCGATACGCCAACCGCTCCCGCTCAAAGGCCTTACGTGGATCCCCCTTCTGAAGGCGATACCGCAGTCCCAACTGCTCGACCCGCTTGATCCAGAACACCCGTCCTTCGACCTCAATCCGCTGAACACGCGGGCCGTCCTGGCCAGCCAGAGTCTCAAGTTCCATGCGCAGCGCATCACTTACGGTTTGGTGGGCTGAATTATCCATTGGCGATACTTAGGATGTCGCGCCCACGCCGTAAAGCCGTCCTTCCTGAGCAACCAGATGCCGGAATATCAACAATCCCGCGCGAAACATTGAAACACTCAGCACAAAGCCGTAAGTGCTTGTCATCAGAGACATTGAGGCACACATGGCAAACTTCCTTTACCAAAACGACCTACCCGATGACCTGGACCTTGGCCCGGTTGTGGCGATTGATTGTGAGACCATGGGGCTCAACCCTCACCGGGACCGCCTCTGCGTAATCCAAATGTCCAGCGGTGACGGCAACGCCCACCTTGTGCAAGTCGCCAAAGGTCAGACCGAAGCGCCAAACCTGTGCAAGATGCTCGAAGATCCAAATGTACTGAAGCTCTTCCACTTTGGTCGCTTTGACATCGCCGCCATGTATCACGCTTTTGGCGCCCTCACTGCGCCCGTCTACTGCACCAAAATTGCCTCCAAGCTGGTGCGCACCTACACTGACCGTCACGGCCTGAAAAGCCTGCTTCAGGAACTGCTGAGCGTCGACGTCTCCAAGCAACAGCAAATGAGTGACTGGGGCGCAGAAACATTGACCGACGCGCAACTTGATTACGCCGCCTCCGACGTGTTGTACCTGCACGGCCTGCGCGAAAAGTTGAACGAACGCCTTGCCCGCGAAGGCCGCACCGAAGTGGCACAAGCCTGTTTCGACTTCCTGCCGACCCGTGCCAAGTTGGATCTGGCTGGCTGGCCGGAACAGGACATCTTTGCGCACTAACGGAGCCGCCCCATGACTGACGCCGACAAACAAACCTTTTTGGCAACGGCGCGCCGTGTGATCTCTATCGAGACCGCAGCGCTCTCTGCCTTGGGCGACAGCTTGGGTGCCGAGTTTGGCGAGGCAACTGAACTGCTGCTCTCTGCCAAGGGCCGGGTCATCATCTCCGGAATGGGTAAATCCGGCCACATCGCCCGCAAAATCGCCGCTACATTTGCGTCCACTGGCACGCCTGCGCATTTTGTACACCCGGCTGAAGCCAGTCATGGCGATCTTGGCATGATGGCCCAAGGCGATGTTGCGCTTGTGCTCTCCAACTCCGGCGAAACCCCAGAGCTGGCAGACCTTGTGGCCTATACACGCCGCTTTAATATTCCCCTGATCGGTGTTGCCAGTCGCGCAGACAGCACGTTGATCAAACAAAGCGACGTGGGCCTGATCTTGCCGAAAGCAGAAGAAGCCTGCGGCACCGGCGTGGTCCCGACCACAACCACCACAATGACCCTTGCGCTCGGCGATGCGCTAGCCGTGGCGCTTATGGAGCACCGGAAGTTCACTCCGGAGAACTTCCGGGAGTTCCATCCGGGTGGCAAACTGGGCGCGCAGCTTTCCCGCGTACGTGACCTCATGCATGTCGGCGACGCGCTCCCATTGATCGACGCACAAACCCCAATGAGTGATGCCCTTCTGGAGATCAGCCAAAAGGGGTTCGGAGTTGTGGGCGTAACCGACGACACAGGTGCGCTGCTCGGCATTGTCACCGATGGCGACTTGCGGCGTCACATGGATGGCTTACTGGATCGCACCGCAATAGAAGTCATGACCGCCGCTCCGCAAACCATTGCGCCCGGCGCTTTGGCCGAAGAGGCCGTCGCCATCATGAACCAGCGCAAGATCACCTGCCTTTTTGTGGTTGACCCCAATGGCAAAGGCACGCCGGAAGGCCTGCTCCATATCCACGACTGCCTGCGCGCCGGGCTCGGCTAAACCGGTGGTACGCCGCCTCACATATTCCAATCTGGTCGCCTGGCTAAAGGTGCTCCTGCCCCTGACCGCGCTTGGCATCCTGTCCACGCTCTTCCTGATCTCCCACGAAGTGGATCTGGAAAGCGCGATTCCGTTTGCGGATGTGGAACTGGAAAAACGCCTACGTGATCGGCAAATCACAGCGCCCTATATTACCGGTCAAACCGATGACGGCCACAAAATCACCCTCACCTCTGCCACCGCTCACCCTGATATCGAAGACTCCTCCCGCATCATCGCGGAACAGGTCGGTGCGCTAATCACCTCGGAGGCAGGAACGGAAATCACCGTTCGGGCGGATGCGGGCGAAATGGATGGCAGTTTTCAAGAAGTCGAACTGAACGGTGGCGTCGAAATTGTAACCTCCGCAGGGTACACAATTGTCACTGAAAACATGATCTTTGGGTTGGAAGATGCGCGCGCGGAAACCGTCAGTGACGTCACCGCAGAGAGCGCCATTGGTCGGCTCGACGCTGGCCGTATGGCCCTGCGCCCTTCTGGGGAAAACAATGAAATATATTTGTTTTTCACAAAAGGTGTGCGACTGGTATACACGCCCCCAAAATAGAACGAGGTGTCTCTGTGTATTTATTCCGTGCGTTGGCAGTTTCCCTAATGGCGTTAGCGCCAATGTCGGGAATGGCACAGGGGTTTCAGGTTGGGTTTGGCCAATTGCAACAAGACACCGGCCTTCCTGTTGAAGTCACCGCAGAGTCGCTCTCGGTCAATCAATCTGACGGCAGCGCAGTGTTTGAGGGCAAGGTGGATGTGTCTCAAGGCGAGATGCGCATGACCGCCGACAAAGTGAACGTCCACTACAATCAAGAAACCAAAGCCATCGCTCGACTGGTGGCAGAGGGCAACGTCTTGCTTGTGCAAGGGCCGGACGCTGCAGAGGCAAACGAGGCGACCTATAGCATTGACGATGGAACTGTTGTTATGACCGGCAACGTAACCGTTGTGCAGGACACAACCACCATCACCGCAGATAAAATGCACCTAAACCTAACGGCCAACACCGCGCAAATGACCGGCAACGTCAAAACAGTTCTGAAGTCCCAGTAATCATGGCCAAACCTGATCTCTCCGTCACTCAAGGCAGCTCCGGACTGCAGGTGCAAAGCCTGCGAAAAGCCTACCGCAAACGGGTGGTGATCCGTGATTTCTCGATGGAGCTGCAACGCGGTGAAGTGGTCGCTTTGTTGGGGCCCAACGGCTCTGGCAAAACCACCACGTTTTATGCCGTCGCAGGATTGTTGGTGCCCGAAGGCGGCCGCGTGTCCATTGATGGTCGCGATGTCACCACGCTCCCCATGTACCGCCGCGCCAAATTAGGCATCGGCTATCTGCCGCAGGAAATGTCGATCTTCCGCGGCCTGTCGGTGGAAGACAACATCACCGCGATCCTCGACATCACCCACAAGGACCGCCACAAGCGCCGCGAACGCCTCGAAGAACTGCTCAGCGAGTTTTCCATCGAACACCTGCGCCGCGCGCCTGCCCTAGCTCTGTCAGGTGGCGAACGCCGCCGCGTGGAAATCGCGCGCTGTTTGGCAGCAGACCCCAAATACCTGCTGCTGGATGAACCTTTTGCAGGTGTGGACCCGATCTCCGTGGGTGACATCCGCCATCTGGTGGCGGACTTGAAAAAACGCGGCATTGGCGTGCTGATCACGGACCACAACGTCCGTGAGACTCTGGAAATCGTGGACCGGGCCTACATCCTGCACGACGGCAAAGTGCTCATGTCCGGTACCCCGGACGAAGTGGTCGAGAACGAAAACGTGCGCCGCGTCTACCTTGGCGAAAACTTCCGTATCTCCTGACCCGCGCGGAAAAGCGCACATTCTTGCGCTCGATCATTGACTCTTAACCGTCTGCCTACTCAAATAGTCTCATGACATTTGATCGACCCACCGCTGTGACCGTGGCGGCCTTCGCAACAAGGCCCGGTCTTTCGCAAGGGTTGGCAATGTCGATTTCCAGCATTCGGACCTAACTGATAACGGGCATCTCAAGCCCGTGGTCCGACATGTCATCGAAAAGGAGACAGGATGCGCTATCAGATTACCGGAAAACACATCGACGTTGGTGATGCTCTACAAACTCACGTGAAAACTGAGCTTGGCAGTGTTTTGGACAAATACGCCGGCAGACCCACCGATGCGACGATCACGTTCTCCAAACACGCGCACGAATATGTCTGCGAGGCCACCGTGCATCTGTCCACCGGATTGACCGCACAAGCCAAGGCACATGAAACTGAAATCTACGCCGCTTTTGACAGTTGTGCGGAAAAAATGGACAAACAACTGCGTCGGTATAAGCGCCGACTGAAGGATCACCATAAGGAACGTCAGGACCCGGTTGAACTTTTCGGCGCTTCCTCGTATATCCTCGCGCCTGAAGCTGAAGAACATGAGGCCGAGCCCGACACCCTGCAGCCTGTCATCGTTGCCGAGATGGAGACCAAGATCCCATCCCTGAGCGTTGGCGAAGCCGTGATGCAGATGGAACTTGCAGGGTCCCCGGTGCTTGTCTTCAAGAACGAAGGTAAAGACGGATTGAACGTGGTCTATCGCCGTGAGGACGGCAATATCGGCTGGATTGATCCGCAAGCATAAGTGAGTAAGCGCATACAAGCGCGCTCCGGAGATACAGGCCCTATGGACCTTTCTACGATCCTCAAGCCTGAGGCGGTACGTGTTGTCACAGCCGCCTCAAGCAAAAAGCGTTTGTTGCAAGAATTTGGCGACCTGGCGGAATCCGCCTATGGGCTCAATGCACCTGCAGTTGTCGAAGCCTTGATTGAACGCGAAACCCTTGGACCCACAGGCGTGGGCCACGGGGTGGCCTTGCCGCACGCCCGATTTGATGGTCTCGACGCTGTGGTCGGGGCCTTTATCCTGTTGGAAAAACCTGTTGATTTCAACGCGGTGGATCGGCAGCCGATTGACATCGCCTTTGCGCTTTTTGCGCCAGAAGACGCGGGGGTCGAGCATCTGAAAGCCCTGGCCAAAGTGTCACGTCGCCTGCGCGAAACATCCATCTGCGCCAAACTGCGTGCCAACCCAACGGCCAGCACGCTGTTCACGATTTTGACCGAAAGCGACAAAGTCCAGGCGGCCTAAACACGGTGTCTGAGGTTTCTGGAAGCGCGCCGCAGCCCTGCTGATGGCGCGTTTTTTATGCCCATGCCTCAAAGCCAAACGCGATGTAATCGCGTTTGTAAATCTCCTGACAGAGCTTTTCGATCTCATGATCGTAAATCTCCTCCAGTGCCACGGGATGACCGGGATCAACCACCTGAGGATCAGGCGCATCCATGCGTCCAACCTGCATCGCCAAGGCTGGCAGATAGCTCATCATCTCATCTTCACGCACGATCATATCGGGCAGCGCCAAATCCGCGAATCCCTGCATCGCCGTGATCTGGCTCACCCAATGTGCGTCCTGTCGCAGCCCGGTTTGTCCGGCCAGATTCGCCTTCACAAATCCGAGAAAAGCCAGAAACCCGGCCCGATGCTCTTCCGCCGTGTACTCCACCCCGGGCGGGTCCTTCGGCAACGGCATCTTATAGACACGCCGCAACGTGTTGCGGATCTTCTTGTAGACCCCTTGTTCAGCGGCCAGAATGCATTCACAGAACGCCGCATGCACGCGCGCCACAGGATGGCGGATCACAGTAAAGCTGCGGTGCCCTTTATGCGCCTTCTTCCATTGTCGCAGACTTTTTTGACTAAAGCTCTGGATCAAACCGTCAGGCTCCACGCGATCCATCTGGGCCATCCACTGGGTGACAGCCGCCTGCGGACCGGACCGCATTGGCAAATACAACAGAGGTGCCACCGCACAGGCCACATAACTTGGTACAGCCGCCCCACGACGAGGCTCAAAGTTGGGCGTCCGGTTCAGGTTAAACCGGTCCAAATCCGCCAGAGCGAGAGTCACCTCTCCAAAATTGGACACTTTCTCTGACAGTGGGCTTGGATTCTGCCGCTTCAGCTTTTGGTTCAGCTCTGGCAAGTCCTCATTAAGCCCCAAAAAGCGCGCCAAACCATTCATCACCTGAATGTCCTGCAAATCCTCATAGGCCACATAAAACGCCGTCTGCCCGCTCACTTGCAGCGCCCGCATCAAGGTCACCTGAAAATCTTGTAGCTCTTCGACATGGCGCCGGAACTCAGGACCATCAAACTTAACTTTGCTCTCACGGCGGCGCCGCACATCGGTCAGTTTCCACTGCCCGGTCTCTTGCGCAATCTTCCAACTGACATAACTGTCCAGCGGATTACGGGTCAGCACAATCTTGGCGCAGCGCGGATCGTTCAGGATCGTATTCAGAACCCTCGGTTCATGATCATGGAAATACCGAAACCCAGACAGGACCTCATTGTCTTTGACCTTGTCAATCAGAACATGCGGGTCCGCCACGCGCTCCTCTAACGTCACCCCCAAACAGTCGTCCTTGTTAGGATAGCCAATGAAATGCGGATTGAACGCCTCGCCGAGGCACTGCAGCCCTTCAAACCCATTGATATTGGCTTCCAAGAAATTGGATCCGGTCCGCATCTCCGCAAAGACCACAAAGTAATCAAAAGCTCTGCTCATCAGCCCCTATTGCACCAAATACGGTTTGCGCGGTGGTTTTTTCTGATCTGTATCTTCTTGAGATACCGGGAAATCTCCCATCAGGTAAGGGTGCATTCCTTGGTTTTTCAAGTTCTGCAAGAATTGCCCAAAACCGGTCAGATCTGTCATGCGGGGTGCCTCTGACAACCGCCGCGTCTTCTCCGGACCAATCTCATCAATGATGGTCTGCAACGGCTCCATGGGCGCCTCTATAAACTCCGCCAGCGTCCAAATGCGCACCCGCGCCTTCGCATAGGGACTGCGCAGAGCATAGAGTTGATCGTTTTCCAACTTCTGCAATCGCGCGGCCTCTTTGCGAATATCGGCGAAGTTCAGGTTGGATTTGAAAAGCGGGATCGCCCAAGCGCCGCTAATCACCGACACCTGCGCATTGGGGTCTTTGGCAAAAAACCAAACTGGCGCCCCTTCATCTCGCGGGCCGGTTTGAAAGCACTGCCGCTCGCCACGTGTGTTCCAAATCAAGTTGGTCAGGAAGGCAATCGAGTTGTAGTCGCGGTTTTTGGGCGCATCGCTCAGCGCTCCGTTGATCACCCGCTGGCCGCCCTCAAATTCCGCCCGCTCGGGCGCAAAAAGGTGTCCATGTACACGGCTGCCTGTGGCCCGTGCCAGCCACGGCTCGAAATCCTCAAAAAGCTCCGTAAAGCCTTGGAAAATGGAATAACGCCCAAAGGTCATGCCATTCTCCCAGCCTTCGTTGGGATAACGGCTCTGCATGTACAATCCAGTGCGCCCTTTGGTCCGGCGCTCCACCGCCTTGGCAAAGATACGGTCGATCTTAGCCGGATTGGGCTCGCTCATCTTGATCGCGCCCTCTGGGCTCCGCAAAAACCCATCATACAACCGATTGGCATGCGGCCAGATTTTCCGTGCCACAAAGCAATCGGACCGCCGCAATAACTGCAGGTGGTCATCGTAGAAAATATGCGGCTTGCCCTGGAAATCGAACTTGGACAGCGTCAGGGATCGGCTCTCAATATTGCTGGAATAAAGCCGGACCAAAGTCTGAAAGTAGCTCTCGTCTGGGATCCACACTCGCTTGAAATAGCGGTCAAACGTCTCCCGATCCGGGTCCTGCAAGATGGCTGACAAAGTTTGTCGCGTCAGGCACCACCATTGGCTGCCCATATGCGGCACCACCCCGTTTGGGATCTTCCGCTTCACCCGCAAAAACCGCTGAATATCGACCCATTTGTCAAACAGGAACCGGTGCTTCTTCCAGGAAAACGGGAAGTGCAGCGTAAAGCGCTCCGCATCCAACCCGCCCACGGTCCAAGGCACATCGGCGGTCGTGGCACTTTCAATAAAATCAGTACGCGGCCGCGCCTTCAAATAGTCCTTTAGCTCCTGCACCGGACGCAGGGGCAAACAGGACCCAGATGACAGGTAGATGTGGCGCACATCCGGAAACTCCGCCAGCATGGTTTCCCCAGCGGACTGGCTTGCTGCCACAAGCCCCCAATCGCCCCACTCGCATTTGTGCCGTTTGCAAAACCGCACATCAGGCACATCCTCCAGCGCCTTCACAAATTTCTTGTAGTGCTTCGGCTTCACAGAGGAATCCACATGGATCACCACCGGGCAGCCGTATTTGGTCCAATGCCGTGCCACCTGCTCTGCCCGACCAAAGGCCGTGTGCACCAACATGAGAATACCAACGCTCATGCCCAGTTCCCTTTGGACATGAGGCCCAAAATCTCGAGCTGCCGCCAGTTGATGTACTTCTCACTCCACTTGCACCACAGCTCCGGCGCATCGCGCAGCCGTTCGGCGTAGGCCTTGTATTCCACACTTGCTGAATAGTGTTGATTGCGCTCCAGCTCTTCCTCTGCCTTCACCGTGAACGTGTCCAGGAACTTTGCGTGCAGCAGCAAGCCAGAGGCCTTTTCGCCGCCCCACTCATCGTACACTTGGTTCAATCCACGCGGCAGCAACATATGCGTCGAGCTGGCATAACAATACCGCCGGTTCCATTTCACCAGCGGGATTTTGTTCAACGCCGGCGCCAACTCCGGCTCGTCAGGGAAAAACACCCGCGACCGGGGCCCGCCTTGAATCCACAGATTTCCATACTGCGGGTTTTTGGTCATCGTGTAGTTGCCCGCATCAAACCAACAGGCAATCTCCATAGGGTCTTGCCCAGCCTGATAAGGTTGTTCCGTAATTGGCCCGCGCGGATACATATCCAACAGCATCGCGCTAAATGACTTAATCGAACTGGCGTCCAGCCAATCAGTCAACGCCCGGATCGGGCGGGTATCACAAAACGGATAGATGAAGAATTCATCCGGATCGACCACCAAACACCAATGATTGTGCCCGTAGCGGAACTGCAACCAGTTGAGCCAATCCACCCCGAACTTAGACTTCTTGTAGCTTTTGCGGGTGTGCCACACCGACACATCCGGCTGTTCCATCAGGTACTCCAGCGAACCGTCATCGCTGTCGTTATCCACGATCAAGAAGTGATTGATGCCTTTATTTCGATAGTACTCCAAAAAATAAGGCAGCCGAATGTGTTCGTTGCGCAGGGTCGAAAACGCCAGCAAATCCGAAGATCGGATCTGCGCCGTCCGGTCGGACATACTGCGCAGCTCACGCCGCTTGCGGATCGCGCGCACAAGACGATGCCGGCGTCGAATCCGAAGCCGATATGATTGCAGCGCGCTCACTCCTGTCCCAACCTTCCATATGCTCCAAAGGTCCAGCTACAGGGTGTATCACGTGACCCTTAAGACCGAGTTGAAATGCGCCTCCCACGTCGGCGGGCTAAAACGCTGGTTTGCCCCCACTCCCGTCTCCGCAGCGGCCGCAAGAGAGCGGAGGATTGTTTCCCATAGATAAACATCTGAAACGCTTGCGTAAATGGGATAATCTCCGAGAATTTCCCGCAAAACAGGCAAGTCATTCGCCACGACCGGCACGCCCATTGCAGCGGCCTCTACAGGCGGCAAACCGAACCCCTCCGCATGGCTGGGAAACAACAAACCTGCCGCACCGGACATGAGTGATCGCAGCTCATCATCGCCTAAATCATTAAATTCGAAAAGAAACTTACCACGCAAAGGCGATGATTCGAGGTGAATCAGCACCTCTTCACTCTCCCAACCATGTCGGCCAGCAATCACCAAACGCGGAGGCTCACCGCTGAGCACACTCGCGGCCATCCCCTCCCAAAGGTCCAGCAAGAAGCGAATGTTTTTGCGTGGCTCAATTGTGCCTACACACAAAAAGTAGGGTGCAGGAACCATAATTTGTCCTGCATTGTTCTCAGTTCCGAAAAAATCATCTTCCACTCCAAGATGCGCCACCTCAACCGGTGGCAACGGGCCCAAGGACGCCATATGGCGCGAAATATCATTGGCGGACACGCGCGAATTGGTCAGGATCAAATCCGCAAATTTGGCACAACGCTTCAATATGGCTGAAAGCTTTTTTACCGACTGCGGCGTTTGATACTGCGGATAGTCCAGTGGAATAGTGTCATGGATGAACACTGTCACCTTGGCCCCGTCAATACTCTTAACCGCTTGCGCCACGCGTGTTGTGAACGTCGTCTGATCCACATTCAGGTATACGCTGCCCTCGGGCAGATGCCGCCTGAGCATATGACCAAGCTTTCCGGGCCGCGCCCGCGCGATGGCCACTTGCCGAGCCATGGTATCCGGCACCCGCCGCGGACTGCCCACCCGGTGCCGTAACCGGGAGATAAAATCCGGCTCAGGCCAGACCCGTCGCCCCTCAATAGCCTCCAGGCACGCCGTCATCCCTTGCTGATCCAGCAAAACATACCCAAGGCCCGTGCGTACCAACCCGAAACAGGGCGCGTCGTCCACCAGGACAGCCCTCAAATAAGCCAGACACACGCGATCCACCCCTGACGGGCGCCGCCCCTCGAGAGCCAGCACCCGGGTCATTTCCAGAAGTCGAGCGGGTGGATTACTTGTTGTAATGCCCGGTCTGATGCCATCTCCATGCATCGGCAATCATCAGGTCCATTTTGGAGCGTTTCGGCTCCCACCCTAGCTCTTTCTGGGCCCGTGTCGAGCCAGAGACCAGTTTGGTGCAATCTCCGGGACGGCGGGGCCCTTCGACATAAGGAACAGCGCGATTTGTCACCGCACGGGAGTGGTCAATCACCTCCCGCACGGAAAACCCGGTTCCTGTTCCAAGATTGAACACCCGGCTGCCATTGCCATCTTGCAGCCAACGAAGCCCCAAAACATGCGCGTCCACCAAATCGCACACATGCACGTAGTCGCGAATACAAGTGCCATCGGGCGTGTCGTAATCCGTACCATGGATGGTCAGCGCATCGCGTTTTCCGTCGATTGCATCCAGCATTAACGGCACCAAATGTGTTTCTGGTTGGTGGAACTCGCCCACCTCTGCGTCCGGATCAGCACCAGCCACGTTGAAATAGCGAAAGATGACGGACTGAAGACCACACGCCCCTTCAAAATCCCGCAACATGTCCTCGATCGCCCGCTTAGAGGCGCCATAGGCGTTGATTGGCAGCTGCTCCACATCTTCGTTCAGGGTGACGTTGTCATGGTCCCCATAGGTCGCACAGGTGGAGGAAAACACAAAATTGCGCACCCCCGCGACAACGCTTGCCTCAATCAAATTCAGCGAGCCCAAAACGTTGTTGCGCCAGTATTTCGCTGGCTCAGACATGCTTTCACCAACCTGCGACAAGGCCGCAAAATGCATAACCGCGACCGGCTCATATTTGGCAAAAACTTCATCCAGCCGCGCACGATCCAGCAGGTCACCTTTTTCAAACGGTCCGAATTTGACCGCATCTTCCCAACCAGTGACAAGATTGTCGTAGGTGACAGGCAGAAAGCCCGCTTGAGCCAAAGCTTTGCATGCGTGCGAGCCAATGTAGCCCGCGCCGCCCGTGACGATTACGTGGTTCACGTTCTGGGTCCTTTCAGGTGATTATTCAGCCGCGCGGCGCGCAACGATCAGTTCTTCCAGATACTGACCCAACTCATCCCGCAAATCATCTCGCTCCAAAGCAAAGGCTACAGTGGCCTGCAAAAAGCCCGCCTTGGATCCACAGTCATAACGCTGTCCTTGAAAGCGGTAACCATAAACGTTTTCGCCTTTGGAAATCTCCGTCGCAATCGCGTCTGTCAATTGGATTTCACCGCCAGCGCCTTCACTTTGATTTTTTAGGTTCTTAAAAATATCCGGCGTAAGAATGTAGCGACCGATCACCGCCAAGTTAGACGGTTCAGTACCCGGAGCGGGCTTCTCAACCATGCCCTTCACTGACACCAAGGACCCCATGTCTTCTCTTACATCCAAAACCCCATAAGAGGAGGCCTTTGATGATGGCACTTCCATGGCGGCCACCATGCAGCCACCAGTTTCCTCGTAGGCATCAACCATTTGCTTCAAACAGGATGTCTCGCCCGCAATCACATCATCCGGCAAAATTACTGCAAACGGTTCATCTGCAACCAAACGACTGGCACAAGCCACCGCATGGCCAAGCCCCATCGCCTTATGCTGTCGAATATAGGCAATCGCACCGCTTTCCATATTGGTAGCTTCAACCGCCTCAAGCAGCTCGGTTTTGCCTTTTTCACGCAGTGTTTGCTCTAGTTGCGGCGCGCAGTCAAAGTAATCCTCAAGCGCACCTTTACCCCGCGAGGTTACAAAAATGAATTCCGTTATGCCCGCTTCACGCGCTTCATCGATTGCGTATTGAATCAATGGACGGTCCACCAGGGTCATAATTTCCTTAGGCACCGATTTGGTAGCCGGCAAGAAACGGGTACCCATGCCCGCAACTGGAAAAATGGCCTTGGTTACTTTACGCTGCATTTTCTGCTCTCTCTGTTCACTGCGGTATATGTTCAGCACGCCAAACCCCGCGACACAAAACTAATAAATAGATGATGAAAATTTCGTTTCAAACGTACTTCGCCGATAGCACGTTTCATCTCTCGTTTCCATACAAACAAAGCGGTTATCACGCGCCTGCCTTCGCCGCCGTCTAAACAATAAAACCTTTGGACGCATCAATTAAAAACATTGGTGATCGCAAACAGTGACCCGACCAAAGCAATCACGGCCTGTGCCGGTTTCACCGCAGATTCACTGGCGACCACGATATCCCCAGGAAACACCTGGAACTTCTTGGCTCCAAACAAATGATCCGCCTTGGTGAGATCAAATTGGAAAATCACATGAGACGAATTTGGCCCGGTCCCATCAACCCGCACATGATCCTGCGCGTATTGCCTCAGGATGAACACACCCTGCGGGTTTGCCCGCGCATCATTCAGACCGCCCAGAAGTGAAACAGCTTCGACGGCCGAAATATTCTCCTGATGAAAATACACCAACTCTTCTTTTTGAGTGGATCCAACGCCAATGAAGTAACGTTCGTCTTCTTCAACGATGATGTTGTCACCACCGCGAACAATGACATTCTTCGCCGGATCTTTCAGCAAGCTATCCAGCGGGATTTCATACGACTTCCCTTGACGCTGTAATCGAACAAGTGGATTTTGAATCGCCTCATTGACGCCGCCGGTTTGGGCAAGCACAGACAAGATTGATACGTTGCGGTCTGTGAGAGGCAGTTGCTTGGGTGTTGCCACGCCCGTGACCACATTGACCGAATTTGCTGGCCCGGAAACCACATCAATCTGCACCTGAGCTGATGGGGCAATAGGAGTCATCTGCTGCTGAATCTTCTCACGCGCCTGATACGGGGTGAGCCCCTTGACCATGATGTCGTTCACGTAAGGAACAAAAACCGTACCGGCCTCGGTAACTTCGACCGGCCGCAATGGAACCGATCGATCTGCTGGCCCCAACAGCAGCGAGTTCTCTTGGTTGTCCCATACGGTGAGAGTCACCAAATCACCTGTTTGAATGACCCGGCTACTCGGCCCCTGCGCCCGGGAAAACCAGTGGTAATGGCCATGCCAGCCTGTCTTCGGCCAAGTCGCAATCTGCGCGATGTTTTGACGTGTGACTTCTGTGACTTGAATGTCCTCGGGGACCGTGTTTTCACCGACGATCTCGGAAGCAATCGGTCCACCGCGTGGCAACGAACACGCTGAAACGGAAACCAAAGCAAGCAATAAAGCTGCTTTTTGAACCATATACCACATATCCCGCCTCACATTTTTTTTCCCTTTTGACCCACCGAATTTGGCAAAGCAAGCGTCACATTTTAACTTTTACGACTATGTGCCACTTCGGTCTCATCGTAAAAGGAACCCTCCGACAAATCCGCCGACCGACACAACACTGCTCCTTTTTTGGGCGACTTTGGCCAATCCAAACGAAACATTCAGAATCCGATTTAAATTTTAACCTCAGCATTTTATAAAGAAGGTATTAAGAAGTGGGCCGCCTATCGCCCCAAAAGTCGATGCGTACACCTCCGGGAAGAAATCCCATATTTTGAGCGAAGTCTCGACGTGTATTTTAGAACTAGAATTTGGAACCAGAATTGTGAACGAACGTCATGATTTTTAAAGTTTTAACTTCACTGTCTCATGTCCACAAAGCTTACATCTTACTGCTTGTGGATCTGACAATGGTTGCAACAGCGTTGATTGTCGCAACGCTGCTTCACGGCGAATCGCCTTCTGCACTGTCCGGACTTTGGTACGCGCCCGCGGTGCTGGTCACTGCGGGAGCGGCAATTCACCTTCTTGGTCTCAACCGCGTTAAGCTCAACACCTTTGGCATCGAAGATGTGGCCAAACTCATTGTGGTTGCCGTGGCAACGTCTCTGATCGGTTACTCTTTGTCCCGTGCGCTCGGTTCTAGCACTTCCAGCGAGGCAATGTGGCCCGGCTTTGCGAGTCTTTTTGTGGTACTGTCGGTAATCAGTCGCTACAGCATGTTCAAATTGGTGGAACATGTTTACGCGCTCCAGCTCCCCCGCAAGCAAGTGTTGATCTATGGCGCCGGTCAAACCGGTCAACAAATGGCAGCAGCGCTTCAAACAGACAATGAATTCAAGGCGTTCGGCTTTGTCGATGATGACCCAAACCTCCAGAGATTGACCATACTGGGGCTCAAAGTGCACTCGCCTAAACGGGTGGCTGCCATTGTGCGCCAAAACCGAATTGATCGTGTTGTATTGGCGATGCCTTCTGCAAGCCAATCCGTTCGCCTGCAAATCGGCAAACGCCTGACGGCACTTGGCTGCGAAGTTCTGGCGCTGCCGTCTTTCGCCGACATCGTGTTGCGTGGCGAAGAGGTTACTGCAGCCGCCCCCATTCGGCTTGACACATTGCTCGGACGCGACGTGGTTGAAAACGAGCTGCCGCAGACCGAAAGCACCTACCGCGATCGACGCATCCTCGTGACCGGGGCCGGCGGCTCCATCGGAGGGGAACTGTGTCGCCAAATTGCGCGGTGCCGCCCACAACAACTGGTGCTGGTCGATCACAGCGAATATGCGCTCTACAAAATTACCAATGAACTAAAAGCTCAAAACCCCGGGCTGCGCATGACAGCGGTCCTTGGCAGCATCGAACATCCTGAACTGATGCGCGAAACCCTGATGCAGCATAAGATCGAAGTGGTTCTCCACGCTGCCGCATACAAACATGTGAACTTGGTGGAAACCAATGCATTCGAAGGCGTGCGCAACAACGTCATCGGTACACGTGTACTGGCTGAGGAAGCTCGCTTGGCCCGCGTCGATAGGTTCATCTTGATCTCCACCGACAAAGCCGTGCGCCCGTCTTCCATGATGGGCTGTACCAAGCGCATGGCCGAATTGGTCATCCAGGATCTCGCCAAACGCTCCGACCACACAAAATTCTCAATGGTGCGATTTGGCAATGTGCTGGGCTCTTCTGGCTCGGTCATTCCTTTGTTCCAAAAACAAATTCGCGACTTTGGCCCTGTGACCGTTACCCATCCGGACGTCACGCGCTACTTCATGACGATCGACGAAGCTGTGCGGCTGGTTCTGCTCGCGGGAAGTTTCTCCCGCGGGGGCGACGTGTTTGTGCTGGATATGGGGGAACCTGTGTCAATTTACGACGTGGCCCGCAAAATGATCGAAGCAGCTGGCCATACCGTTAGAGACGAGGAGAACCCCGCCGGCGACATCGCGATCACCTTCACAGGTCTGCAAAAAGGTGAAAAAATGCACGAAGAGTTGCTGATCGGGAGCGACATGCTGACGACGCCTCATCCGAAAATCATGCGCGCGCAGGAAAAGATGCTCTCCGAGTTGCAGATCGCCAGCGCGCTGCAGGACTTAAGACGTGCAATTGAAGCGCGTGACGAGGAATTTTTGACGTCGACTCTACGACGCTATGTCGAAACTGAGGACGTCGAAGTCGCAGCACAGACGCTGTCCAAAACCCCGACACTCGCTGTCGTGGGCGAGTCTTAACTACGATATCCAACGCATCCGCGGCGTCATGCGTCAAGCGCCGGAGGCGCCCGCATTACCTTTGTGCGTGTTGTTTTGCCCTCAGACGTTTGGGCAAAAGAGTTTCTAAAAGCAGCCGCTGCGCTGCAACGCGCTGAAATTCCTGACGCAACCTCGCGCCAAAGCCGTGAATGCGGAACAACGACTGACGCCGATCAGAGCGCCCAAACAATCCACCACGTTGCAGCCAAAAACCAGCCGGATCAAACCGCACCGAATGAAACAACCCGGTTCGAGAGAAAATAAACACCGAAGGCAGCTTGCCTTCCTTTGCGGCTTGTCTGGCCTCCCCAAGCATCGCCTTACGTCGCCAGTAGCGCCCATAAATAACCACTTGCGGACCCATTGGTACATTCAGCGGCGCAAAGCCGTCCGAGGCGCGAGTGAGTTCCGGCAATTGCCCAAATGACCGCGTCAGCCCCTCCGCATAACCTTGCTGCAAACCACGCATCAGCCGCCTCACATCACCGGGCATGATGTTCCCCGCCACCATATGATGCACCAACCGCCGCCGTTGTCCCTGGCAGAAAGCTTTCCAAACATCCTCGCGCTTCTCTTCAGGACAATGCTTGCGCAAAAATATCGCTTTGCTGGCACCAATCTCACTCAGATCCCGCGGCACGCGGTCAGCAGTGCGCTGGCGGTTCTCCGCATAGCCATGATGCACCTCGGCCCGTGGCACAATGGCCGTCTTGTGCCCGGCCGCCGCCAACCGAATATTCAGGTCGGTCTCATCCAAATAATACTGATATGCGGGATCAAACCCACCCATCTGTGCCAATACATCACGCCGAAACGCCATATTGGTGCCCTCGGTTTTGATCGCCCGCCCATTGCTTGGCGTCAGAACAACCGGCTCCTCACCACTAAGACCCAAAGGCAGACCGTCCCCGGTGCCGTCCACGCTCTGTGCTTGCCACTGAAAACTGATCCCATTGCGCCCGCGCACATATCCACCTGCCGCTGCCACCTCAGGTTTGGCAAAAGGCGCCGCCAGATGATGCAACCAACCGGTTTCCGGCACCCCATCATCATCGATAAACGCCACAACCTCGCCTGCCGCATGAGCAATCCCGCGATTGCGTGCTGCGGAAATATTGGGCGTCTCGTATTCAACCGTTTTGAGCTGATCGCCAAATGGCAGGTCTTTGGCCGCCGCCAATCCTGCGGCATCCGCAACCACCACAACTTCAAACGCCGGATAGCGCAGTTGCGAGATGCCCACCAAAGCGCGCCTTAACGCCTCCGGGCGCCGCCGGCTCACCACCACCACGCTGATGGTTGGCTGTCCGGCGGACTGGCTCATGCGGTGCCCATCTGCGCCATCATCGCCTCAATACGCGGCACATCTTCTGGGTTGTTCAACTCCCAAAACTGCCGCCCACGCGCCTCCACTTCCACACAAAGAACCTGCCGCCCATGCTCCATAAACCGCAACTGCTCCAACCCTTCGAGCTGCTCCAGCGGTCCTGACTCCCAGCGCGGATATGCGCCCAGCGCCGATGGCCTGTAGGCATAGACCCCAACGTGGTGAAACACCGGCGTCTCATCTTCATCAGCATAACTGGCATCCGTAAACGGCACCACTTCTTTGGAGAAGTAGAGTGCATGGCGATCCTTGGTGAACACCGCCGTCGTCCCGCCAACGCGCCCAGCCTTACGATCTTCTAGAAAACCGTTTAGCGCCCGCCCGTCACAGCGCAACACAGGCGTCGCCACCTCCGCCATCGGGTCGCGGCGCAGGCCGTCCACCAGATCCTCCACAAACCAAGCCGGCGTGAGCGGTGCATCGCCCTGCAGGTTCACCACAATCTCATAACCGCCGCCCAAAACGTCAAACGCTTCAGCGCAGCGTTCGGTGCCATTGGCGCAGTCCGGCGAGGTCATCACCACCTCCGCGCCAAAGGCTTCGCTTGCAGTCTTGATGCGATCATCATCCGTCGCCACGACCACGCGATCCACGCCTTTCACCTCGCAGGCAGCGTCCCAGCTGCGCCGGATCAGGCTTTTCACCTCCCCCGTTGCACCTTTGAGCTCTGCCAAGGGCTTACCGGGATAGCGCGTGGACGCATAGCGCGCCGGAATAACGATCAATACAGACATCAGGCTTCTTTCAGCTCCACTTTGGGGGCGAAGGCGATGAAGAACGGGTTGGCAAAGTCCTCTTTACCGTACTTCAGCGGCGTGTGGTCATCAAAACGCACAACGTCCCCGCCAGCGCCCAGCAACACCGCGTGCCCAGCAGCTGTATCCCACTCCATAGTACGCCCCACACGCGGGTAGATGTCCGCTTCACCGGTTGCCACCAAACAGAACTTCAGCGAAGAGCCCGCGCTCTTCATATCTTTGACGCTGTACTTGTTGATGTAATCATCGGTCGCCTGATCACGGTGCGACTTGGACGCAACCACATAAAGCGCCGCATTATCGCTATCCGCCACGTTGATCGCTTTTACGTCGCCCACAGTGTCCGGATCAAAGGCGCCGGTTTCTTCCACCGCTTGCCCGTCCGCTTGCGTAAAGAACATGCGTTCGCGCGCCGGCGCGTAAACCACCCCGCGCTGCGGCACACCGTTTTCCACATAAGCGATGTTCACCGTGAAATCACCACGGCGGTGGATGAACTCTTTGGTGCCGTCTAGCGGATCAACAATCAGGAATGTATCCCCTTTTGCCTTGTGGCTGTCTGCCTGCTCTTCGGTCACCAGCATCACATCTGGAAATGCCGCCCGCAAACCCGCCGAAATCAGCGCATCTGCCGCTTCATCTGCCGCCGTCACCGGACTGTCGTCACTTTTGACCTTCACGTCAAAATCATCTGCCTGATAAATTTCCATAATCTTGGCACCCGCCTCAATCGCCAACTTGCGCATCACCGGGATCAGCGTGTCGTAATTCAATAGACCACTCCTAAAAGGCATTTGTTGTTTATTTCCCTCGCGCCCCTTATGCTCGCTGCGTAACAGAACGGCAAGATTTCCCTGCCATCATGGGGATACTCCGCAACCGGACAGGCAATGTTTCAGCAATCCGCACCCAAAACGACGCTCGCATCCGCGCTTAATATCGCCGAGCTGATTTATCACTCGATTGTGCGCAGCATTCGCAAGACCCACGGCAATGCGCTCATGTCCATTTTTTTGAACATGATGCAGACCGTGATTTTTGTGTTGGCGTTTTATGTCATGTTCTCCGTGCTTGGCCTGCGCGGTGCTGCGATGCGTGGCGACTTTTTGGTCTACATCATGTCCGGCGTGTTTTTGTTCATGACCCACACAAAAGCCATGGGTGCTGTGGTCGGCGCCGAGGGGCCCTCCTCGCCGATGATGAAACACGCGCCGATGAACACCATCATCGCCATTCTATCCGCCGCGCTTGGCACCCTATACATTCAGGTTCTATCTCTGGCCGCAATTCTATTTGTATATCACGTGGCCTTCACACCCTTTGACATCGACCAGCCCATTCCGACCTTTGGCATGTTGATGGTTGCTTGGTTCACAGGCCTGGCAATCGGCACCGTCTTACTCGCATTAAAGCCTTGGTTCCCAACCTTCGTGAGTATCGCCAACACCATCTACGCCCGCGCCAATATGATCGCCTCAGGCAAGATGTTTGTCGCCAACACCTTGCCACCCTTCATGCTAAAGATGTTTGATTGGAACCCACTGTTTCACTGCATCGATCAAGCGCGCGGCTTTGCGTTTATCAATTATTTTCCGCGCAACTCCTCCATCGAATACCCTATCATAGTTGGCATCGTGCTTTTGATGATTGGGTTGATGGGCGAATTCTATACACGCAAACACGCCTCTCTGTCCTGGAGTGCACGACAGTGATCCGCTGGTTGGCCATCCTCCTTATGTGGCCCATGTCCCTTTGGGCTGATCCTTTTCCTGCGCTCTATGATGTCACGGGCGTTGCGCATGACGACGTGCTCAACATCCGCGAAGAACCCAGCGCCAACACCCCTGTGATTGCCGAATTGACCTTCAACGCCCGCAACATCGAAGTTGTAAATGTCACCGAAGACGCCCGGTGGGGTTTGGTCAACGCAATGGAAACCAGCGGCTGGGTCGCGATGCGCTATCTGATGCCCACGCCTGGCGATCATTGGGCACACCCCGGCGCTAAGCTTAGCTGCAGCGGCACAGAGCCCTTCTGGGATCTTGCCATCAACAACGTCACCGAAGGTCAAGCAATCTTTAACGCACTGGCATTGGACGAAACGCACAAATATTCCATCGACTGGCAGTCAGGCCAAACTGCGCGTCCTGATCTTGCCATTGGCCTTGGTGGCTCTGGCGCAAACGGACGCTTTTCCGCTGTAATCCGCCGCGAAGCTTGTCACGACGGCATGTCAGACCGCAACTTTGGCTTGGACATCGATCTGTTCTTTCACGATGGAAACGAGGCGTCGGGTTTTGAAGGTTGCTGTTCTGTCACGCCTTAATCCTGCACCACCCGCAACGTGATGTTGATCCGTCCGCCATCCGGCAACAGCGACGAACTGCCAAAGCGAATACGATCCACGCCGTGATACGCCAGCCGGGCATCTCCCCCCATCACCACCACATCTCCGGAACTGAGCCAGACAGATTGTGTCTTGCCACCACGTTCAATCCCCCCCATCCGAAACAACCCGTCATCGCCTAGGCTCACGGACAACACCGGAAAGGTGAAATCCTCTTCGTCATTGTCCTGATGCAGGCCCATCCGAGCGCCCTCACCATAATAATTGATCAGACAGCAATCAGGTTCACGGTCCAAATTGGTTATGTTTTGCCAAAGATCGAGGATTTTCTGCGGAATGTCAGGCCAGCTCATGCCATCGGGGTGCTGAGCCTCATAGCGATAGCCGCGCCGATCACTAATCCAACCAACCCGCCCGGCGCTGGTCATTTTCACGCTCATCTGTTTGCCCCAGCGAGTCACCGGATGCCGCATCGGTGCCGCCTGCGCCACCGCGCGCAAATCGGCGACCATCTCAGCCTGCACAGCAGGAGTCAGACAGTCTTTGAAAATCTCAAAACCAGCAATTTTTAAGGGTTTGCGCACTGTTTCTCCGCCTCATATTTAAAATGCAGCATAATTTGTAGCGTTTGAGCCACAATCCCCCTTTCGAGATGCTTGCAGCAGTAATTCTTGCTCCCTATATACGCTGCGAAGCGCATTTCGGCTTACCCGCCGTGGTGCTAAATGGATCAGGCTTGGATGCCATAACGGGTCCGACCTGAAATATCGCCTTAAGTAGAAGGGATCAAAAATGAGCAAAGTGATTGGTATCGATCTCGGTACAACCAACTCCTGTGTCGCCATCATGGACGGCTCCCAGCCTAAAGTGATCGAAAATGCCGAAGGCGCGCGCACCACGCCGTCTATCGTAGCGTTCACAGACGACGAGCGCCTCGTCGGCCAGCCTGCAAAACGTCAGGCCGTCACCAACCCAGAAAACACCGTCTTTGGTGTGAAGCGCCTGATCGGTCGCCGTCGCGACGACGCGGCTCTGGCAAAAGACCTGAAGAACATGCCGTTCTCCGTGATCAACGGCGGCAACGGCGACGCGTGGGTCGAAGCCAAGGGTGAGAAATACTCCCCGTCCCAAATCTCCGCTTTCATCCTCGGTAAGATGAAAGAAACCGCAGAGTCCTACCTCGGCGAAGACGTGACACAGGCGGTTATCACCGTACCTGCGTACTTCAACGACGCACAGCGTCAGGCCACCAAAGACGCCGGCAAAATCGCTGGCCTCGAAGTCCTGCGTATCATCAACGAACCAACCGCAGCCGCACTGGCCTACGGTCTGGACAAAGAAGACACTCAAACCATCGCGGTTTATGACCTCGGCGGCGGTACCTTCGACGTGACCATCCTGGAAATCGACGACGGCCTGTTCGAGGTAAAATCCACCAACGGGGACACCTTCCTCGGTGGTGAAGACTTCGACATGCGCATCGTGAACTACCTCGCGGATGAGTTCAAAAAAGAGCACAACGTCGACCTGACCAAAGACAAAATGGCGCTGCAGCGTCTGAAAGAAGCGGCAGAGAAAGCCAAGATCGAGCTCTCCTCCTCTTCCCAGACCGAGATCAACCAGCCGTTTATCTCCATGGACCCAGCCACCGGCACCCCGCTGCACATGGTCATCAAACTGACCCGTGCGAAGCTGGAAAGCCTGGTCAACGACCTGATCAAAGCGTCGCTCAAGCCTTGTCAGGCTGCTCTGAAAGACGCGGGTCTGTCTGCCAACGAGATCGACGAAGTTGTTCTCGTGGGTGGTATGACCCGCATGCCAAAAGTGATCGCGGAAGTGACCAAATTCTTCGGCAAGGAGCCACACAAAGGTGTGAACCCTGACGAAGTAGTGGCCATGGGCGCCGCCATTCAGGCCGGCGTTTTGCAGGGCGACGTGAAAGACGTTGTTCTTCTGGACGTGACCCCGCTGTCCTTGGGTATCGAAACCCTCGGTGGCGTATTCACCCGTTTGATCGACCGCAACACCACGATCCCAACCAAAAAGTCTCAGGTGTTCTCCACCGCCGAAGACAACCAGAACGCCGTAACCATCCGCGTGTTCCAGGGTGAGCGTGAAATGGCAGCGGACAACAAGATCCTCGGCCAATTCAACCTCGAAGATATCCCGCCAGCCCCACGCGGCATGCCTCAGATTGAAGTGACCTTCGACATCGACGCCAACGGCATCGTGTCTGTAGGTGCAACCGATAAGGGCACCGGCAAGGAGCAGAAGATCACCATCCAAGCTTCCGGTGGTTTGTCTGACGAGGACATCGAAAAGATGGTGCAGGATGCCGAGGACAACGCCGAGGCAGACAAAGAGCGCCGCGAGCTGATCGAAGCCCGCAACCAGGCCGAAAGCCTCGTGCACGACACCGAGAAACAGGTGGCAGAGCATGGTGACAAGGTGGACCCATCCACTGTTGAAGCCATCGAACTGGCCGTGGCCGCACTGAAAGACGAACTGGAGAAAGACGACGTCACAGCTGAGAAGCTGAAGTCTGGCATCCAGAACGTCATGGAAGTGGCAATGCGCCTGGGCGAAGCGATCTACAAAGCCAGCCAGGACGAGGCCGGTGGTGCCGACATGCCTGACATGGACGAAGCTTCGGCCGCAGACGATGACATCGTCGACGCCGACTTCGAAGATCTGGACGACAGCAAGCGCTAAGTCGCCCCCTCGGAACTGAAAAATCGGGCCGGTCCGCATCATCCGGATCGGCCCCTTTCAGTTCAGCCAAAGGAGTTCCCCATGGCAAAACGTGACTTTTACGAGGTGCTTGGCGTCAGCAAAGGGGCCTCGGCAGACGAAATCAAAAAAGGCTATCGTAAGAAAGCCAAGGAGCTGCACCCGGACCGCAACGCGGACAATCCGGACGCTGAAGCGCAGTTCAAAGAGGCCAATGAGGCCTACGAAGTCCTCAAGGACGCAGAGAAGAAAGCGGCCTATGACCGCTACGGCCACGCCGCCTTTGAAGGTGGTATGGGTGGCGGTGGTCCGCGTGGCGGCCATCCTGGTGGTGATTTCTCCTCCGCCTTCTCCGACGTGTTTGACGACCTGTTCGGCGACTTCATGGGCGGTGGCGGTCAACGCGGCGGCGGACGTCAGCGTGCCTCTCGCGGTGCCGACCTACGCTACAACCTGCGTGTGACGCTCGAAGAAGCCTTCTCCGGCCTGCAAAAGACCATCAACGTGCCAACCTCCGTCAGCTGTGACAGCTGTAACGGCTCCGGCGCCGAGGGTGGCGCAGAGCCAGCGACCTGTCCAACCTGCTCCGGCATGGGCAAGGTTCGCGCACAACAGGGCTTCTTCACCGTAGAACGCACCTGCCCGACCTGTTCGGGTCTGGGTCAGATCATCAAGAACCCGTGTAAGTCTTGCGGCGGCCAAGGCCGTGTCGAAAAAGACCGCGCCCTGTCCGTGAACATCCCGGCAGGCGTGGAAACCGGCACCCGCATTCGTCTGGCAGGCGAAGGCGAAGCAGGCATGCGTGGCGGCCCCTCTGGGGACCTCTACATCTTCATCGAGGTCAGCCCGCACAAGATCTTTGAACGCGACGGTGTGAACCTCTATTGCCGCGTTCCGGTCTCCATGGCCAGCGCCGCATTAGGCGGCGACATCGAGGTGCCCACCATCGACGGTGGCCGCTCGCGTGTGAAGATCCCGGCAGGCTCTCAATCCGGTCGCCAGATGCGCCTGCGCTCCAAGGGCATGCCCGCCCTACGCGGCGGCGGCTCCGGCGACATGATGATCGAACTGGCGGTGGAAACCCCGGTGAACCTCACCAGCCGCCAAAAAGAGCTTCTGCGTGAGTTCGAAGACCTGTCCGAGGAAAACAACCCGGAAAGCAGCAGCTTCTTCAGCTCCGTCAAAGGCTTCTGGGATTCAATGAAGGGCTAAAGTGTTAGCCACTACCCAAACGAAAAAGAGCGCCAAATTCTGGCGCTCTTTTTATTTACACATGTTGCATCACATCACTCAATAATCGGTGCCATAGTGAAAATGGCCCGATGGATATCTCCTGGCTGCACGCCCGGCAGCGCCTGTTGGAAAATCGCCTGCATCACGCCCCGCGCATACATATTGGACAACAAGCGATCCACCATTAGGCGGAACTCTGTGTCGCCACGTGCCATCGCCAAGCCGTGTTTTTCAATGGTCAACAGGTTGGTACTCAGCTTCAGGTTCCCGCGCTCTGGGCTGGAGAGCCAAAGACCCGCCAAAATGGACTGATCCCCAAAGTAAGCGTCCAACTCTCCGTTTTCCATTGCTGTCATCGCTGCTGCGTGGTCATTGAACCTCACAACTTCAGCAAAGGTCGCGGTGGAAGCCAAAGTGTTGTTGAGCGCGGTTTCCGTCGTACTATCCCGGCGCACACCTAGTTTCTTGCCCGCAAGCTGTGCGAAATCTTCCGATCCATTGATCGGAAGCATCACCGTGGTGCCATCCGCAAAGGTTGGGATGGAAAAATCGACAAGCTCACGACGCTTTAACGTGATCGTGCTGGCGCCACACAACAGATCGATTTCACCTGCCGCGACCTTTTCAAACTGATCTTGCATACCGACCGGTACAAATTCCACATCCATGTTTGGGATTTTCATGGTGTTCAAAATGCCCTGCGCCAGTTCCACACAAACCATCGGCGTATATCCCGCTGGGTTGCCATCTTCCGCTTGGAACGACAGAGGGGCCGCATCAAGGCGGTAGCCCAACTTCAGTAGTCCGGTTTCTTTGATCCGATCAATGGTTTGCGCCTGCGCAGCTCCAACCAAAAACACGCCAGCCAACAGCGGCATCAAAAAACGTTTCATCATCTATCCTGCCAAACACTCATTTTTGTTGGCGCTACAATCTCAGGTTCCCGACGGCACCACAACCGCGTTTTCTGATCGCAAAAGTTAACAAAATCGGCACCTCTGCAAAACAGACGCGATACCGACGTCATACCGACGTTCAAATTGGCCTAAATTCGGGGAAAATTAACTTTTGATTTACCCTGTTTAGACACTCTTAAGAGATGTCCAAGGCGCCAGACTTTGAGCAAAGACCGCTCCCGCTTTTTGAAGCGGACGAAGCGCCTGTGACGCCGCTGCCATCTGGAAAATTGCCATCTTATGTTGCGGACCATCGCAAGCGCCTTCGTGCACGTTTTTTGTCAGGTGGGGCGCAAGCTATGCCAGACTACGAGCTTCTGGAGCTGCTGCTTTTCCGTGCCATTCCCCGTCAGGATGTAAAGCCACTTGCCCACAAACTCCTTGAAAAATTTGGAGATTTTAACGCTGTGGTCAGCGCGCCTACCCCCCGTCTGGCTGAGGTCAAAGGCGTCGGTGATGCAGTGATTTTTGAGTTAAAACTGGTCGAAGCCGCCGCCCACCGCCTCGCCCGCGCCCGCGTGATGCACCGTCGGGTGTTGTCAGATTGGCAGTCTCTGCTGGACTATTGCCACACCACCATGGCCCATCGCGACACGGAACAATTTAGAGTGTTGTTTTTAGACACAAAAAACACGCTCATCGCCGACGAAGCCCAAGCTCAGGGCACCGTAAACCACGTCCCCGTCTACCCCCGCGAAGTGGCCAAACGCGCGCTCGAACTCAATGCCAGCGCTCTGATTTTGGTCCACAATCACCCCTCCGGTGATCCCACCCCGTCAGAAGCCGACATCGCCATGACCCAACAGATAAACCTGGCCTGTCAGGCGCTCTGTCTTACCCTACATGACCATATAATCATTGGAAAATCTCAGGAACTCAGCTTCCGCAGCGAAGGCCTCTTGTAGGTCATTTGACCCATACCTCTACCCGCCGGTTCACTTGCCGTCCCCAAGCACTATCGTCACATGCCATCGGCATCGCCTCGCCAAAAGCATGAACTTGGACATCGGTTCTTTCCGGAATTGCCGTCTCCGCCGCAGACAAGACAGCCTCTTTCACAACATTGGCGCGCTTTTTTGCGATTTGCAGGTTCCCTGTCGCAGGACCTTCCCCGTCAGAAAACCCAACAAAATAAAGACTTCTGGCGTCATACAATCCCGCCTCAAGCGCTCTTGCAAGTTGCTGAACGTTAGACCGGGACTGCGCGTCTAAATTGGTTGACCCTGTCTGAAATCGGAAAGAAATAGACAACCGCTTCATCCCGGACAAAGTGCCCACCATGTTTTGGAGAAGCTCCAAAGGCACTTCTTTTCCCGCCGACGCAATAGCGTTGGCAAAACGATCGCCTTGATGGTTGATGGAAATCTCCTCTGCCGTTTGGTCGACAAATCCAGCGCGCCGAATAACAATTTGTGCCGAAGGACTCCGCGTATAACTCAAGAAATCTCGCGCCAGTTTTGGCAACCGTCGCGCCGGAAAATATAAGAACATCGGGGCGTTAAGCGGATAATCCTCTGTCTTGATCGTGCGTCTAGACGCCGCAAGAGAGAAACCACACTGCCCAGTCAATGTCAGATGTTTAGTGTTTCCCGTCTCCGCATAAGACGCAATTCCAATCGCAAACGGATCCCTCTCCACCGCACTCACCATCGCGAGGTTCCGGTTATGCCGCACAACTCCATCTGCCAGTGACATCTTGGAAGGTTGCATCAACAAATCTTCCACAGCTTGTGCAAACCCGGATTGGGCTGTCAAAAGATGCAATGTGATCGGCGCATCCGGTCCTCCGAGATCACTCCAGTTGGTGATCTTCCCGGCAAAAACATGTGCTAACTGATTGAGAGAAAGAGAGGATACTGGGTTCCCGACCGACACAATCGGCACCATACCATCAAGCGCCAGAACACGGCTGCGGTTTGCATCCTCCATGTCACCCAGCCCGGCCTCGTAGCCCAGCTGGGCCTCTCGAGGGCGAATTTCACGGAGAGACATTGCGATGTCTGCTTCATCCGCGAGCAGGTCCGCAAATCCTTCATCCGCATTGCTTGCAAAAAACTCAAAAGTTGCAAGACGTTGCTGCGTGTCTGGCTCGCTCAGATGATAAGTGAACCGATGCACAGACTCGCTCTCACGTGTCACTACATAACCCTCATTCAGAGCAAACGCCTCAAGCAACGCAGGCATGAGCACCTCCGCCATGGTCGAGGACCCGGAAATCGCAACTTCGGCTACATAATTGATAAGATTGGGGCATCCCGGCCCCTCACACCAAACACCAGATCCGTCTACGGTCAGCTCACCATAGACCGTTTCCACACGATAGAACTCACCATCAAAGCCGAGCAGAGTGCCGGAAATCTCGACCTCCCCGTCGTGCGATTTCAACAGCACGTCCTGCGCCAAGCTAGAAGTTACCCCAACCAAAACGAAAAGTGCGGCGCAAACCGCCGCACGAAATTGCATCATGATGATGTCCTGACCGCCAGCTTAATTTTGCGCGATTGTCAGGTCTTCCACGAGGTTTTTCAACACCAGAAATTCACCAATCGCCGAGCAATCTGGCACTTGCAGCTCCAAGTCATGTTGATCATCAACTCGTCCCTGTCGCAAAGAGCGGCTTTGTACTTTCAATAGTTTACCACAATTAGCGTCAGTCACCTCGGCCTCTACGCTCACTTTGACATCGCCAACCTGGCTCGAAATGCCTGTTGGAAAGGTGTAAATTTCAGCCTGACCTGCGACCGAAACATCCGAGTTCCCCAAAGACAATAGGAATCCACCTTGGCCACCGGCAAGTGCACCAACATCCCGCGGTTGCTCTCGCCAGACATGCCCAACCTCCCCGTAAGCAGCACCAAACTCTCTAGCATGAAGCTCGGCCCCACTTTGCCCCATCCAGGAAATGACTACGCGGTCATAAAAAGCAAGACTGTCCACAACAGTCGCGGCCTCTACCATATCGCCATTTGCAAAAGACGCGCGCACGTTTGCGGCTTCATGCAGCGCCGGTATCAACACTTTCAACATGCCGTCCTGGGGTAATAACATGTGGAACATCAGATTTTCGTGCACAAACATGACCGTATCACCCCCATGACAAGGCGCGGTCAAACCCACATCGATCAAAGCGCCGGCTGCAGGTTCTGCCGACATGATCGGCATACAGCCCAGTCTCGGCGAGGGTTCTTCCGTTGGCAAAATGCCAACAGGAATGTCATCCGCGACGGCCAATAAAACCGGCTGCTGCAACAAGTCGACGCCATGCCCATGATCACTTGGCAAACTCGGCAGTGAAGATGTCCCCAGTCTTTGAGGTGCAACTAGGTCTTGAGGGAGAGGCATAGCCATGTTCGGTTTGAAACTCTCAACTGGCTCGTCATGTGCAAGAACAGCAGCTTCGGATGATTGCATAACAAAGCCAATACACATCGCCAACGACACGGTGGCAAATGACAACGCATACCTGCGGTGGGCGTGTTTCTGGTTGGGCATGTTTGCTCCTACTTTGGCTCCTGCTTTGACAAGCAACTTTTCAAAGAAAAAGGGCGCCCATAAGGCACCCTTTTGATCTTTGTCTGTCGGTTTTTTGCGCAGATCAGGCCAGTCGACCGTGGCAGTGTTTGAATTTTTTGCCAGATCCACAGGGGCATGCTTCGTTGCGACCGGGATTGCCCCATGTCGATGGATCGTTTTCGTCAAAACCTGCCAACGCTTCGCCGGTTGGCTCTGGAGTGGCTTGCGCTGGCGTGGCGCCAGCCTGGGCTTGTGCCATCAAGGCCTGCTGACGCATCACCATCTCCTGTTGCAACTGTTGCTGCTCCTCCTCGGAAATTGGTCGTACGCGCGACAAGGTTGTCGTCACATCTTCTCGCAAACTTTCGAGCATGCTTTCAAACAACTGGAATGCTTCGTTCTTGTACTCGTTGAGCGGATCACGCTGAGCATAGCCTCGGAAGCCAACAACAGACCGCAGGTGCTCCAACGTCAGAAGATGCTCACGCCACTTTGTATCAATGGTTTGAAGCAAGATTTGCTTCTCAATCATACGCATGGCTTCTGGACCGAAGTTGGTAGCCTTTGCGGCCATCATTTCATCCGCCGCGTCTTCAAGACGCTCGCGGATGTTGTCGTCATCCACGCCTTCCTCGGCGGCCCACTCGATCACTGGCACGTCCACGCCAAGGTGCTCAATGGCAGACGCATAGAGACCTTCTGTGTCCCACTGGTCCGCGTAGGTTTTTGGTGGCAGATACTGCTCCACCATGTCGCCAATCACCTCGTGACGCATGTCCTGCACGATCTCCGACAGATCAGCAGCCTCCATGATCTCCCGACGCTGGGCGAAGACGACCTTACGCTGGTCATTCATCACATCGTCAAATTTTAGGAGCTGCTTACGAATGTCAAAGTTGCGGCCTTCAACTTTCGCCTGGGCACGTTCCAGCGACTTGTTCACCCATGGGTGCACAATCGCTTCGCCTTCTTTCATACCAAGTGAAGACAGCACCTTATCCAGACGATCGGACCCAAAGATGCGCATCAAGTCATCTTCCAGGCTCAGGAAGAATGACGAGCGCCCAGGATCCCCCTGACGGCCCGAGCGACCGCGCAACTGGTTGTCGATCCGACGGCTTTCGTGACGCTCGGTAGCAAGAACAAAAAGACCTCCAGCGTCTTTGACAGCCTGTTCATCACCCTCGTGCTCAGATTCGATATCCGCACGGATTTTCTCATGGTCGCCATCTGGGTTTGCGGCAATAGCTTCCAGCACTTTGAACTCAACGTTGCCCCCCAACTTAATGTCGGTACCACGGCCTGCCATGTTGGTCGCGATGGTCACGGCGCCCAATTTGCCTGCATCTGCAACAATCTGCGCTTCTTGCTCGTGTTGACGCGCGTTCAGAACGTTGTGCTTTACGCCCGCTTTCTCAAGCAAGCCAGATAGGAACTCAGATTTCTCAATCGATGTAGTGCCTACCAGAATAGGCTGACCCTTTTCATGGGCTTCCTTGATCGTGTCGACAATTGCATCAAATTTTTCGCGTGCAGTGCGATACACCGCATCATCTTCGTCTACACGCGCAACGCCACGGTTGGTAGGCACTTCAACGACGCCGAGCCCGTAGATTTCCTGGAACTCTTCAGCTTCGGTTGCCGCGGTTCCGGTCATACCGCCAAGCTTATCATAAAGACGGAAGTAATTCTGGAAAGTCACCTGCGCCAGGGTCACGTTCTCCGGCTGAATCTCGCAGCCTTCTTTGGCTTCGATAGCTTGGTGCAAACCATCAGACAGACGACGGCCAGCCATCATACGGCCGGTAAACTCGTCGATCAGCACAACCTGCGCATCCCGCACGATGTAGTCCTTGTCCTTGGTGAACAATTTGTGCGCCCGCAAACCCTGGTTCACGTGGTGAACGATGGTCGTGCTTTCCGGATCATAGAGGCTCTGACCTTCCGGTAGCAGCCCGCGCGCATGCAAGTGCTGCTCAAGAAACTCGTTGCCTTCATCTGTAAAGGTCACGTTCTTGGACTTCTCATCAACCGTGTAATGATCGTCCTGCAAATCAGGGATCAGCTTGTCGATCGCGATGTACATTTCGGTGCGGTCTTGAGACGGGCCAGAAATAATCAATGGTGTTCGGGCTTCGTCGATCAGAATGCTGTCTACTTCGTCGACAATTGCAAAGTGGTGGTCGCGCTGAGACATATCGGCGAGCTCACCCTTCATATTGTCGCGTAGGTAGTCAAAGCCCAACTCATTGTTGGTCGCATAAGTCACGTCACAGGCGTAAGCGGCACGCTTCTCATCCTCTGGCTGCTGCGGATACACAACACCGGTGGTCATGCCCAAAGCGCCAAAAACATTGCTCATCCATTCTGCGTCACGCTTCGCCAGATAGTCGTTCACGGTCACAACGTGTACGCCCTTGCCCGTCAAGGCGTTCAGATACGCCGGGAAGGTCGCCACAAGGGTTTTACCTTCACCCGTCTTCATTTCCGAGATATTGCCCTGATGAAGAAAAATACCGCCCATCAATTGCACATCAAAGGCTCGCAGACCCAAGGCACGTTTTGCGGCTTCCCGACAGTTGGCAAAGGCCTCCGGCAGAAGTGCATCAAGAGACTCGCCACTTTTAGCACGCTCCGACAGTTCTTTGGTTTTATCCTTGATTCCCTCGTCGGTCAGTTTCTCAAAGTCAGCTTCTAGAGCATTGATCTTTTCAACAATCGGTCGCGTCGCCTTGACCTTTCGATCGTTTGGCGTGCCAAAGACTTTTTTGGCGAGTTTTCCGAAACCGAGCATATAACTTGTCCTTCGTTGACGCTTTCGTGCGTGGCTAATTCTTGCTGTCCCGGCTCTGTGCTCCTAGAAACGGGGAAACAGCCTGTTTGCCTTGAACACAAAGCGATGTAAGGGGCGTCAGGAACAGTGTCAACGCCGCCAACCCGCGCGGCACAAGCCAAGGACCAACCGATGTCAAAACACCTCAATTTCTTGCGTGCCGGCGTGATTGCTTTCTGCAGCGCCATGCCTGTCTTTGCAGAGGATGCGCCGTCGCTTGATACGGTAGTGGCTTCCGTAAACGGAGAAGTTATCACACTTGGCGAAATGATCTCGGTACGCGCGGGTTTGCCCGAGCAGTACCAATCAATTCCAAGTGATCTGCTCTTTGGCAGCATTCTTGATCAACTGGTACAACAAACCGCTTTGGCTCAAAGCCTGGGTGAAAACATCCCGCAGCGCGTTGAAATTGCGTTGAACAATGAGCGCAGAACCCTATTGGCTGCCGAAGCGCTTGAGTCTTTCGTGTTGCAAAACGAATTGAGCGAAGACGAGTTGCGCGCCGCCTACGACGACAAATACCAAGGCTTTGTTGGAGAAGACGAGTTCAACGCAAGCCACATTCTTGTTGCCACTGAGGAAGAAGCCAACGCGATCCGCAAGGAACTGACCGACGGCGCCGATTTTGCCGAAACCGCGATGGCAAAGTCCACTGGCCCTTCTGGTGCGTCTGGCGGCAGCCTTGGCTGGTTTGGAATGGGGCAAATGGTCAAACCCTTTGAAGAAGCTGTGATGGATCTTGCGGTTGGAGAAATCTCCGCGCCAGTGCAAACCCAATTTGGCTGGCACCTTATCCTGCTGAATGACGCCCGTAAGTCGCTTGCCCCCTCTTTTGAGGACGCCCGCACCGAGCTTGAAAACGACGCACAGCGTCGCGCGGTAGAAGCTTTCATCGCAACCACTGCTTCTGAGGCGGACGTCGACCGCACCGGCGCTGAGTCAGTTGACCCGGATGTGTTGGCCAAAACCGATCTGTTGAACCCAAATCCGGTGCAGGACAAGTAAATGGCCAAAATTGAACATGTGTCTCCGCTTGCGCCGGAGCGTTTCCCTGACCTGCCCACCATCAAAGGCGCATCCTTTGCCGCGATCGAAGCGGGTATAAAATATAGCGGTCGCAAAGATGTCATGCTGGCCGTTTTGCAACCCGGGAGCGTGGTAGCCGGGGTCTTCACCAAATCCGTGACCCGGTCCGCTGCAGTGTTGGATTGCCAGGCCAAGATTGGATCTGATGATCCCTCCGGCGCAGCCATTCTAGTGAACGCGGGCAATGCAAACGCCTTCACCGGCAGCAACGGGGAACGCTCGGTTCGAGCGGTGACGAAAGCCGTCTCTGCGTGCACTGGTCTACCGGAAAGCCGTGTATTTACTTCTTCAACCGGCGTGATTGGCGAACCTTTGCCGCACGACCGGATCACAGCGAAATTGGACGATTTGCGTGATAGCTTGTCTGAAGACCGCATTGAGGACGCTGCCGAAGCTATTCGCACGACGGATACCTTTGCCAAAGGTGCATTCAAATTGGTCACAATCGGCGGCCAAACGGTTAACATCGCTGGCATCGCCAAAGGGTCCGGCATGATCGCGCCCGACATGGCGACCATGTTGGTTTACATCTTTACTGACGCCAAGATCAGCCGTGCGGAGCTTCAAACACTGGTTTCCGATCTCAACGAAGTCACTTTCAATGCCATCACCGTGGATAGCGATACGTCTACGTCTGATACATTGTTGGTGGCCGCCACAGGAGCTTCAGAGGTTGAAGTCTCCAGCACCTCCCATGGCTTCAAAACCGCACTGCACGAAGTGATGCGCGATTTGGCTCACCAAGTGGTTCGAGATGGTGAGGGCGCAACCAAATTTGTCGAGGTCAAAGTGACCGGAGCGGCTTCAAAATCCGATGCCCGCGTCCACGCCTCCGCCATCGCAAATTCCCCACTCGTCAAAACTGCCATCGCCGGCGAAGATCCAAACTGGGGCCGCGTTGTGATGGCCATTGGAAAATCAGGCGCCGCAGCGGATCGAGATTTACTGAGCATCCGATTTGGCGACGTGCTTGTGGCTGAAAACGGCTGGGTAGCCCCCTCATACAAAGAAGAAGACGGCGGCACATACATGAAGCGACAGGAGATCCTCATACATGTCGATCTTGGGTTGGGCGATGCAGAAGATACGATGTGGACCTGCGACCTGACTCATGGATACATCACAATCAACGCAGACTACCGCTCATGAAAACTGTTCTTGTTGCAGCCGTAGCTCTAATTGACGTGGATGGGCGCATACTGCTTGCCCAAAGACCGGAAGGGAAATCCATGGCCGGGATGTGGGAATTTCCGGGCGGGAAAATCGAAGCGGGCGAAACGCCTGAGGTCGCCTTGGTGCGTGAGCTAAAAGAAGAGCTTGGCATCGACACCTGGGAAAGCTGTCTAGCGCCGCTGACCTTCGCATCTCACAGCTATGATGATTTTCATTTGCTGATGCCGCTCTTCGCCTGTCGAAAATGGGATGGCATTCCGTCGGCACAGGAAGGGCAGACCCTGGCCTGGGTCAAAGCGAAAGACCTACGTAATTACGAGATGCCGCCTGCCGATATTCCGCTAATTCCGATCCTCAGAGATTGGCTTTGAGGGCACAAACTGTGCAATTGGTCGTCTTTTGAGCAACATTTTGTAGCAGTTTGCGAAACCGACGGCTTTCCTGCGGCCTGATTGTGTCCTAACATGAAACTTATGTGACGGGCGCATATGCACCAAATGTTAACCAATTTACTGTTTCATCGATGTCAATCAAATGGGGATTTTTGACATGCTTAAGACGATCACAGTTGGAAGTTGTGTTTCTATTCAAGGACAGGTGATCAAAAACCTGCCAGACGGTCGGGTTTCGATCCGCGTCGGAGACACGGTGTACTCTGGGAAGCCGATCTCCTAAGAGCGTATAACGATCCAAGAAAAAGGCCGCCTCTCACATAGGCGGCCTTTTTCTTTTCTGTGTGCAGTTTCGCGAAAGACGCTGGATTAATCCAGCGTCCTTGTAACTTCTTCACGCTCAAAGATTTCGATCACGTCGTCGGCGCGGATATCGTCGTAGTTTTCGAATGCCATACCACATTCCTGACCAGACTGAACTTCCGCCACTTCGTCTTTGAAGCGCTTAAGCGTCTTCAGTGTGCCTTCGTGGATCACCACGTTATCACGCAGCAAGCGTACACCCGCGGAGCGGCGCGCCACACCTTCGGTGACGATACAGCCGGCCACTTTGCCAACACCGGTGACTTTGAACACCTCTTTGATCGCAGCGTAGCCGATGAAGTTTTCACGGATTTCTGCGGACAGAAGACCCGAAGCAGCCGCCTTAACGTCATCCACGAGGTCATAGATCACCGAGTAGTACCGGATCTCCACACCCTTTTGGTTGGCAGTGTTACGAGCAGATGCATTGGCACGGACGTTGAAGCCCATGATCGGCGCACCAGAAGCTTCCGCCAGACCAACATCGGTCTCGGTGATCGCACCCACACCATGGTGCAGAACACGTACGCGGACTTCGTTGTTGCCGATTTTTTCCATCGCCTGAACGATGGCCTCGGCAGAACCCTGAACATCCGCTTTCACCAGAATTGGCAGCTCGGCGACGTTCTCGTCTTCCTTGGCCTTTTGCATCAGCTGTTCAAGCGTGGTTGCAGCGCCAGCTGCCGCACGTTTGTCCTTGGCTGCCTGCTCACGGTATTCGGCGATTTCACGCGCCTGGGCTTCGGTCTCGGTCACGTTCAGAACGTCACCCGCTTCCGGCGTACCATTCAGACCAAGCACCTCAACAGGCACCGATGGACCAGCTTCTTTGACGCGCTCACCCTTGTCATTGATCAGCGCACGGACCTTACCGTACTGCTCACCGACAACGAAGATGTCACCTTGCTTCAGCGTACCAGTCTGAACCAGAACGGTTGCAACCGGGCCGCGACCCACATCAAGCTGCGCTTCGATCACAGCACCCTGTGCCGCACGATCCGGGTTGGCTTTCAGCTCCAGGATTTCCGCTTGTAGCGCAATGGCTTCGAGCAGTTCATCCAGACCTTGGCCGGTGTGCGCCGAAACTTCGACGTCTTGCACTTCACCGGACATCGCTTCTACGATTACTTCGTGCTGCAGAAGCTCTGCGCGCACTTTGTTAGGATCTGCAGCAGGTTTATCGATCTTGTTGATCGCCACGATCATCGGCACTTCGGCCGCCTTGGCGTGATTGATCGCTTCGATTGTTTGCGGCATGACCGAGTCATCTGCTGCTACCACAAGAACCACAATGTCAGTTACCTGAGCACCACGCGAGCGCATCGAGGTAAAGGCCGCGTGGCCTGGCGTATCGAGGAAGGACAGCGTCACACCATCATCGGTTTTCACCTGATAGGCACCGATGTGCTGCGTGATGCCACCAGCTTCGCCAGACACAACCTTTGCATCGCGGATCGCATCCAAAAGCGAGGTCTTACCGTGGTCAACGTGGCCCATGATGGTGATGACCGGTGGGCGTGGTTGAAGGTCTTCTTCCTTGTCCTCGACATCAGCAATCACATCTTCCACGTCCGCATCGGAAACGCGGACAACCTTGTGGCCAAATTCTTCAATGATCAGTTCCGCAGTGTCCGCGTCGATGGACTGGTTCTGCGTGACCATCATGCCCATCTTCATGAGCTCTTTGACAACGTCAGCAACACGCTCTGCCATACGGTTGGCCAGCTCGGACACCACAATGGCCTCCGGCAGCTGCACGTCACGCACAACCTTTTCGCGCTCAACCTGGCCGCCCATAGCTTTCTGACGGGCGCGCTCTTGCTTACGCTTCATCGCCGCCATGGAACGGTGACGGTTGTTTTCACCACCAGTTGCCTGCCCCAGTGTCAGCTTACCGGAACGACGTCCATCATCACGACCTTTGTTGCCACGACCGCGCTGTTCACGTTCACGGTCCGCTTTGCGTGGCGTTGCAGAAGGCGCTGGTTTGCCAGATGGCGCGCCACGGCCTTGCGGTGTGGAAGACGGCGCAGGTACAGCAGCTTCGGCAGCCGCACGTTTTGCAGCAGCTTCGGCAGCTTCTTTTTTCTTGCGTTCTTCTTCTTCCGCTTTCTTGCGGGCTCGCTCTTCGGCTTCGCGCTGTTCGCGTTCTTTGGCTTCCGCCTCCAGACGACGGCGCTCACGGGCTTCCGCGCGTTCCTTTTCTTCTGCTTCACGCTTGGCAGCATCTTCGGCTTCGCGGGCCTTAGCAGCCTGCAGCGCCTTCAGACGACGCTCCATTTCCGCATCAGAAATACCGGACGGGCGGCGAGAAGGATCGCCACCTGGCTTTGCCGAACCGCCACCAGTTTTGGCCGCGCCGGGCTTAGGCACCACAACGCGCTTACGCTTGGTTTCCACCACGACATTTTTCTTACGTCCGTGGCTGAAGCTCTGCGTTACGTTGCCGGGGCGGTTGCCGCCGCGCAGACCCAAGGTTTTTTTACCGTCGTTATCGCTCATCTGGCTGTCTTGTCCTTCCCGGAGGCCGCTGCCACCGTTTCTTCGCGTACGCCTTTTAATCTTAGGGCTTCCTCTACAACACGTTTTGTGAGTCCGCCAGACGCAAGCGCTCCATGTATCACAGTTTGTCGCCCAAATGCCAAACCCAATTCGGCAGATGTGAGCCAATCTATGTGGTGACCTCCATAAGGAGGCCGTAGTTTCGATTTGCCACGTTCCGAGCCATCGCTCGCTTGCAGCAGGACTTCGGCTTCATCTTTGACAAGCCAGTCCTTCACTTTCTCGTATCCGGTCACCGCCGATCCGGATTTGCGCGCCAAGCTGATTAGCTCAACCGTGCGTCGGCCCAGCTGCCGGGACACCTCACCCACCAAATCCTCAGGCACCTTCACCTGTTGTTTGGCTGCGCGGGAAAAGACACCCTTTTTGGATGCCTTCGCCAGAGCAGAGGCCGAAGCTGTCACCCACATCCCCCGTCCCGGCAATTTGCCAGTGACATCCGGCACAACCTGCGCGTCCGGGCCAACCACAAAACGGATCAGACCCTCTTTTGGCGCCACAGCGCCGGTGACAATGCACTTGCGCTCTGACGTGTCGCCCTTTTTGCCGGGACGGCCACCGCGGCTCATCTCACGCCCTCCGAGGCCTGAGATCAGGCCTCAGCCTCCTCGGAAGTTTCTTCTTCGCCTTCTACGGCGTCCGCTTCCAACTCGGCAGGATCAACCCAACCCAACACAATGCGTGCGGTCATCACCATGTCCTTAGCTTCTTCCAGCGTCACGCCAAATGGCTCCAAAACACCGTCGTCTTTCACACGCTCAGTGCCATTGGTGGTCCAACCACCGGCCAGCTCCCAATCTGCACAAGTCGCAAAATCTTCGAGGTTCAGAACGCCATCTTTGGCCAGCGCCTCGATCATCTGGGGTGTCAGACCCTCAAATGCAACCAAGCTGTCCTGAACACCCAATTCACGGGCTGCATCCAATGCAGCTTTGTTTTGGGCATCGATGTAGTCACGCGCACGAGCCTGAAGCTCACCAGCGGTGCCTTCGTCTACGCCGTCGATGACCAGCAATTCGTCAATCTCAACATAGGCAACCTCTTCGAGGTTGGTGAAGCCTTCGGACACCAGAAGCTGGGCAAAGAACTCGTCCAGATCCAGAGTTTCCATGAACAGCTTAGTGCGCTCTTCGAACTCTTTCTGACGACGCTCGGATTCTTCGGCCTCGGTCATGATGTCGATGTCCAGCGCGGTCAGTTGGCTTGCAAGACGTACGTTCTGACCACGGCGACCAATCGCCAGAGACAGCTGCTCGTCCGGTACAACCACTTCGATTTTGCCAGCTTCTTCGTCCAGAACAACTTTGGACACTTCTGCAGGTTGCAACGCGTTCACAAGGAAGGTCGGCTGATCTTCGTTCCAGGGGATTATGTCGATTTTTTCGCCTTGAAGTTCATTCACAACCGCCTGAACGCGGGAGCCACGCATACCAACACAGGCACCAACCGGATCAATCGAGCCATCGTGGGAAATCACAGCGATCTTGGCGCGAGAACCCGGGTCACGGGCCACAGCCTTGATGTCGATGATGCCATCATAGATTTCAGGCACTTCCATTTTGAACAGTTCGGCCATGAACTCAGGCGCTGTACGGCTCAGGAAGATTTGGTGACCACGTGGCTCACGGCGGACTTCCTTGATGTAGGCGCGCACACGATCACCGGAGCGATAGCTTTCGCGGCCGATCTTGTCGTTGCGACGCAGCACAGCTTCGGCACCACCTACGTCGACAATCACATTACCGAACTCTTCGCGTTTCACAGCACCGTTGATGATGGTGCCTGCGCGGTCTTTGAAGTCTTCGTACTGACGATCCCGCTCCGCTTCGCGCACCTTTTGCAAGATCACCTGCTTGGCAGATTGCGCAGCAATACGGCCCATTTCAACCGGCGGCACTTCTTCGATGAACTGTTGGCCGATTTCTGGGTTTTCCATGTACTGCTTGGCCTGCTCAACAGTGAACTCGGCCTGATAGTTTTCCAGCTCTTCGTCGGCAACGACGGTGCGCACCCGGGTGAAGGTCGCCTTACCGGTTTTACGGTCGATGGACACGCGGATGTCCATTTCGGCGCCGTAGCGGCTTTTGGCGGCACGGGCGAGCGATTCCTCCATCGCTTCAACCACGAGACCCGGGTCGATCATTTTCTCACGCGCCACCGCTTCGGCGGTTTGAAGCAGCTCGAGCTGGTTTGCAGAGGTGATTGCCATGATTTTACTCCTCAGACTCGCCGGACGCTTCTTCGCCGGTCTCGATGTCGTCAAATTCGTCTTCGTTCAAAATGCCCGCTTCTTTGCGCGCCTTGAGCATCTCTTTAATGAGGTCGTCGGTCAGCATCAACTTGGCGTCGGCCAACCAGTCAAAGTTCAAGCCAACCGTAACGGTCTCGCCTTGGTCTTCGATGTTGATCAAAACATCTTCGCCTTCGATGCCAGCCAGAATGCCGCGGAACCGCTTGCGCCCGTCGATGAGCTCAGCGGTTTCGACTTTGGCTTCATAACCTTCATAGGCCTCAAAGTCTTTCATCCGTGTCAGCGGGCGATCCACACCGGGACTGCCAACTTCCAACGTGTATGAATCCGCAAGCGGGTCTTCGACGTCCAGAATGGCGCTCACCGCATTGGAAATCTGCGCGCATTCGTCCACTTCGATGCCGCCACCTGGCCTCTCCGCCATGATCTGTAACGTGTGGGTTTTGCCCCCCATCAGACGCAGGCGCACAAGTTCAAACCCCATGTCCTCAATGACTGGGGCAACGATATCTGCCAGCTTGCGGTCAATCGCCGCTTTGGCAATGAGATCACTCATAGGCGTCTTCCAAACACAAAAAAACGGGCCCGCGGCCCGTCGATCTTTCCCGGTGGAGCGTTCAGGCTAACCCGACCGCGCCGCTGTTGAGAGGGATATACGTTGACAAGGCTGAGTCTGCAAGCCCCCAGAGGAAATATGCCTACGCACGCCACCAGCGCTCGGCAAAACGTGCATTGTCGAGAGCATAATGCGCGCCAATGGTTTTTGGGGTTCCGATTTTGTCAGAAGTGGCTTGGAGATGATTGGCAAACGCCGGAACAACAAGACTGCCATCGCGCTGCACAAGGTGCTGTAGTTCGCCATAAAGACCCTGTCGCTTCTGCGCGTCCATTTCAGACCGTGCTGCCGAAAGCAGTTCGTCCGCCTGACGATCTTGCCACGCTGCGCGATTCCAAATTCCGCCTTTTGCGAGGTAGGTCGACATCGCCCAGTCCTCGGTCGCGCGACCTGCGGCAAAATGAAGAGATGCAGCTAAAGTGTTTTCAACAATCTCGACATGCAACCCAAGTTGAGCCAGCTGTGCCCCAAAAGTTTCCAACACTGGCGCAAAATCCCGCAGCGACTGGGGCGAAACGCCGAGGGACAACCGCTCGATACCCGCATTTTTCAACAGCAACCTAGCCCGCTCCGGATCATACCTCACCAAATCGGACTGGTCAGAGAAATAGGGGTTCGCTGGACCAATTGGCGTGTCCCAGCCAACCTGACCGAAACCCCGCAAGCTGGACTGTACAAAGGCGGGTCGATCCAAGCCGTATTTCACCGCTCGCCGGACGGCATCTGCTTGCTGCGCATCCAAATGACCACCTATTGCAAAGCTGTAATGCTGATTCCCCGCCAAGTTTTGAAGTGCCAGACCCTTGTGGGTCACAGTTTGCCGCGCATGCGCCGGTGCGATTTGCCCGGCGACCTCAGCATCCCCTTCGAGCAGCGCATTTAACCGAGCGGATGGATCCGCCAGGTTCACAAAATGCAGCGCCTCAAAATAACCGGCCCTCTCACCCTTGTAGTGATTGGACACACGCCGCGCGCGGAAGGATTGCCCCGGCAAGAACTCCTCAATCTTGTAGAGCCCTGTCCCAATCCCGTTTTGCATTGCCAACTCGACATAGCCGGCAGGGTAAATCACCAAATGATAGTCGGACAACAAATAAGGAAAATCTGCGTTTGGCGCGTTCAGAGTGAACTGTATCTGATGTGACCCAACTGCCTTTAGCTCCGACACACCACGGAGAAGTGGCTCAACGGGAGATGTCTTTTGCCCCAAATGCAACGCAAAGGTCTCCAGCACATCCTGTGCAGCAAAAGCTTTGCCGTTGTGAAACTGCACTTCTTTTCGCAGATCAAAAGTCCAGACCCTTCCATCCTCACTGGCAGTCCAGCTTTCCGCCAATTCTCCTCGCAAAGCTCCGTCGGAACCAATTTCAGTCAGACAGTCAAACACCGCACCATGACAAGCCGCCATCATGAAGAGGCTATCGTGTTTGCGTGCATCCCAGGTGTCGCTCGACCGCCCGCCGGGCAAAACAGCGCGTAACGTTCCACCAGCTTTAGGCGTGGCCGCAGCCAAGCCCAGCCCGGACGCCGCCAGCACACCTGCTGCGGCACCGGTTGTCAAAAGGCTACGTCTGCTAATGCGTGACAAGGTCAAACTCCGGTAAGTCGGGGGATAGATGAGAAAGCCATCTTGCCCCAATGTCCAGCCGTTTTGCTAAATCCGCGCCAAATCATCCATGATTCGAACAAGCTCCGCGCTGATCCCGGGCTCCGACAAGGCATGGCCCGCGTTCCGAATAACCCGAAGATCGGCCATATTCCCCCAAGCCGACGCCAGATCATAGGCGGCCTTTGGCGGGCAAATCATGTCATATCGGCCTTGCACAATGTATCCCGGAATATCCTTGAGCACCGGCATATTCGCCAAAATGTGGCCGTCTTGCTCTAAAAATCCTCGATTGCGGAAATAGTGATTCTCTAAGCGTGAAAACGCACGTGCGTACTCTGCAGGCGCATCGCCACTAGATCCGTTGGAATATACTGAGGCCAAAGCGTTCTCCCAACCCGCCCAAGCGCGCGCATACTTGATTTCGGTGGCACGATCTCCACAGAACAAACGATGATGATAGGCTTCGATCAAATCACCGCGCTCTTCTTCTGGTACCAGTCCTTCAAAGCGCGCCCACGGCTCAGGCCAAAAATGACCGGCGCCGCCGCCGTAGAACCAATCCAGCTCCGATTGGGTCATCAGGAACACGCCCCGCAAAACCAGACACACCGTCTGCGCCGGATGGGCTTGCGCATACAAAAGTGACAAGGTTGCACCCCAGCTGCCACCAAAGACAATCCATTCGTCAATCTCCAGCGTATCCCGAATACGTTCCATATCCGCCACAAGGTGCCAGCTGGTGTTGTTATCCACTTCGGCATGCGGGCGGGAATGGCCACAGCCACGCTGATCAAAAAGGATCACACGATAAACACTCGGATCAAAATAACGCCGCATCGCAGGACTAGACCCGCCACCAGGGCCTCCATGGACGACGACTACCGGCAAACCACTTGGATTGCCCGATTGTTCAACGTAGATGCTATGCCCGTCGCCCACGTCCAACATCCTCTGGTCAAATGGTTCGACCGGAGGATAAAGGTAGTGCACTGCGCGCTTTTGGCCCGAGTTTTTGTCCATGTCCTACCTATAATGGTTGCGACGCCCAAATGAGCATGGAGAGTTGAAAATGCAAGCCACCAATACCACGGTAGACCCTGCCGAAGTGGCCAAATTTGAAGCCATGGCGGCTGAATGGTGGGATCCCAACGGCAAGTTCAAACCGTTGCACATGCTCAATCCGTGCCGACTTGATTACATTACGACGCAGATTGCCGCGGAGTTCAATCGCGACTTATGCTCCGCGCGCCCTTTTGAGGGGCTGCGCCTGCTTGACATCGGCTGCGGTGGCGGATTGCTTTCAGAGCCAATGGCCCGCCTCGGCGCCTGCGTTATCGGTGCAGACGCCGCAGGCGGCAACTTGCCGGTGGCGCGCATTCACGCTGAACAATCTGGTCTCGACATCGACTATCGCCACACAACCGCCGAAGCCATGGCCGAAGCCGGAGAGCAATTTGACGTCGTCTTGAACATGGAAGTTGTTGAGCATGTCTCAGATCCATTGAGCTACATGACCGCTTGTCAACAGCTGCTCACATCCGGCGGTTTGCACATTTGTTCAACGATCAACCGGAACCCCAAGAGTTTTGCGATGGCGATTGTGGGCGCAGAATACGTCATGCGCTGGCTGCCCAAAGGCACACACGAATGGAGCAAGTTCATCACGCCAGACGAGTTGTTTGGTCTGATCGAGCAATCCGGCCTCACACCGGTGGATCGCAAGGGTTTTGTCTTCAACCCGATCAGTTGGCAGTGGTCGATTTCCGACAAAGACCTGAGCGTCAATTATGTAACGGCCAGCACCAAACCCAGAAAGGCTACTCTTCGAGCTTCAACCGCAACTCGCGCAGGATCGGGAGCGCCGCGCGCACCCGGTCATCCCCCAAACGACTGACCATATCGTTGATGATCGGCTCCATGCTGGCCAGAGCCGCATCGCGGGCCTGCCGACCTGCCGGGCTAATCGCCACCATCTTGCGACGTGCATCGTCCCAATCCGGGCGAATATGCACGTAGCCTGCGGTTTCCAGCTTGTGCAGCGTGTTCGTCATGGCCCCGCGGGTGAGGTGAAACGTCTTTGCTAACTGCGCCGGGCTGCGTTCTGCATTAGAGCGATCAAGATGGTTAAGCACCGAGAAATGCGATAACTCCATGCCCTTAGGCAAAACTTTGGACAAACGGGAGCGCGCAAGCTGATCCACCATCAGAATTTCGCCAAACAGCGTAATCGCCAATCCGCTCTTGTCGTTCATTTAGGGCCCGCTGAAGTCTCGGTCGTGTTGTAGGGACGGCACCTGCCTACGGGCCTTCTGAACCAATGTGAGATCAAGATCAACAAGCGTGACCCCTGGTTCCGTGCCCGCATCTGCCAAAACTTCTCCCCAAGGCGCAACGACCATCGAGTGACCATGGGTTTGACGCGATTGCCCCTTTGAGGCTGGATGCTTCCCGGTTTGTGCTGGCGCAATCACAAAACAACCGGTTTCAATGGCGCGCGCGCGCAGAAGAGTCTCCCAATGCGCCGCCCCAGTGACATGTGAAAATGCGGCCGGCACCGCAAGGATGTCCGCACCTGCCTGTGCAAGTGCGCGGTGCAGTCGGCCAAACCGCACATCATAACAAATCGACAACCCCAGCTTGCCAAACGGCGTTTCCGCAACAACAGCCTGTTCACCGGGGCGGTATCCATCGGACTCCCGATACGTCTCTTCTGGTGTGACATCCACATCAAACATGTGAATTTTGTCATAGCGCGCCACGATGTCCCCAGCAGCAGAGATCACAAAAGACCGGTTGGCGAAACGTCCGTCCGCATCGTTGGTTTTCAGGCCAAGACTTCCAATCAACAACCAAATACCTAGCTCCGCACACAGGGTTTGAAGACCTGCAAGCGTCGCGTCTTCCGCTTCCAGCTTGAGCACGCCCTCCTGATGGCTGCGGCTTGTCGACAGGCAGTTCATCACCTCTGGCAAAAAGGCAAATTCTGCCCCTTGAGCTTTGGCCTCGCGCAGCATGGCGCTGGCGGTTGCCAGGTTTTCCTCAGGCATGTCCGAAGACGTCATTTGAAGCAAAGCTGCGTGCACGGTCAGTTACGCCGCCAACAAAGGATCAAGCTTGCCCGCGCGCTCCAATGCATAAAGGTCATCACAACCGCCAACATGTATATCGCCAATGAAGATTTGCGGCACAGTGCGGCCACCATTGGCGCGAGCAATCATCTCTTGCTTGCGGTTAGGCTCTTGCAAAACATCGATCTCTACAAACGAGACGTTTTTTTGCGTCAGAAGCCGTTTGGCGGCGTGGCAAAACCCGCAAAGTGGGCTGGTGTAGATCTCGACCGACTGCATGGCGTGTCCTTGTGGTTTCCTGTTTTCCGTTGTCCGGCATTTAGACATCCTTTGCAACGCGTGCCAGTGTTGCCACACACACTTCTTTGGCATTTGCGATGAGGCACGCCTGCGTAGCGGCGCGCAATGTTGCACCACTGGTCAAAACATCATCAACAAGAAGCACCTTAGAATCCTTTATGATAGGCGCCCTTCGCCGATTGGGTTCGATTGCCCCTCGCAGTTTTTCCGCCCTCTCAACCGCGCCCAATCCCTCCAGCCCACCCAATCCTCTTGGGCGCACCAACAGATCGGCACAAAACGGAATACCTGAAAGAGAAGCCAAATTCTTTGCCAACAATGCGGCTTGGTTATAGCGCCGCTTCAGAAAGCGCAGGCGATGCAGCGGTACTGGAGCGATCACATCAACGCCTTTTAGGAGCGGACGTACCGCTTGGTTGAGCCATTGCGTCGCCGGTAGAGCTATGTCTGTGCGATCGCCATGTTTGAAAGCCAAGATCAAGTTACGGCCAGCACCACGATACAAGATCGCAGATCGTCCTCGTGACCATGGAGGGGGATCAGACAGGCAGGCGTCGCACACAACGCGACACTCCTTTGCCTCTGCGGTCACTGGACGCCCGCAACTGTCACACACGTCTGCGCCAAGGAACGTGGTTTCCGCCCAACAATCAGAACACAGCCCAAAATCACTTTCCACCATGTGGCCACAAGCCACACATTGTGGAGGAAACAATAGGTGTATGGCGGTTTGAAACTTCGCCTTCACCTGCCTATTGTCCGCAGCATGCAAAACAACCCTCGCCTCACTGACACAAACGCGCTGCGCCGCAATCGCGCCCGCGCAGACCTGAACACCGGCATGTTTCTGCACGACGCAGCCATTGCCGAAGTTCAGGATCGCCTCAGCATGGTTAACAGAGAGTTTACGGCGCCAGCCGTCGTGACAGGCTTTCCGAGTACTTGGCAGAGGTGCGTGCCAAATGCGAAGGTCGTGGCGGACATTGAAGTTCTGGACCTGCAAAGCCAATGCCATGATCTGGTGATCCATGGCCTGGGCCTACACTGGGCCGACGATCCAGTTGGGCAAATCATTCAATGTCGGCGCGCGCTCAAAGACGACGGCTTTTTCCTCGCGGTGACATTTGGTGGCAAAACACTACATGAACTGCGCGCCGCACTGGCACAGGCAGAGGTTGAAGTAACTGGTGGCTTGTCTCCAAGAATTGCGCCTATGGGAGAAATTCGCGACCTAGGCGCGCTATTGCAACGCGCAGGGCTGGCGCTGCCCGTTGCAGACACCGTTCCTTTAACAGTGACCTACGAAACCCCTTGGGCGCTTATGAAAGATTTGCGCGCAATGGGAGAAGGCAACGCCTTAATTGATCGCCTGAGGCATCCAACACGCCGCGCCGTTTTGATCCGAGCCTGTGAGATCTACGTAGAGACTTTTATGGACGCGGGACGCATACCGGCAACCTTCGAATTGATCTTTCTCACTGGTTGGGCACCGGATGCCAGCCAGCAACAGCCGCTGCGCCCAGGCTCAGCAACAACCCGCCTCGCGGACGCGCTCAGCACGTCCGAAATCAAATTGCCAAAGTGACTCACTTACACGGACCTCAGCACATGACCCAAGCTACATGCCCGGCCCACGCGCCCAAAGACCACCCAAAGGTGGCCCTTGGCAAAACCGGCATTCTCCTGGCCAACCTTGGCACGCCAGACGACTACACCTACTGGCCAATGCGCCGGTATCTGAACGAGTTTCTATCCGACAAACGAGTAATCGATTATCCATCATGGAAATGGCAGCCGTTGCTGCAATTGATAATCCTAACAAAACGCCCTTTTTCGAGCGGTGAGGCCTACGAATCTATTTGGGACAAAGAACGTGGCGAAAGCCCGTTGATGGTGATCACCAAGGATCAAACCGCTAAGATCAAAGAGACGCTGGAAGCCCAATACGGCGATCAGGTCATGGTCGATTTCTGTATGCGGTATGGAAACCCGTCGACGATCGCAAAAGTTCGCGAAATGGTTGCAGCAGGATGTGAGCGCATCCTATTCTTCCCACTTTATCCGCAGTATGCAGGCGCCACCACAGCAACCGCAAACGACCAGTTCTTCCGTGCTTTGATGAAAGAAAAGTGGCAACCAGCCGCGCGCACGGTGCCCGCGTATTTTGAGCATCCGGCTTATATCGACGCCTTGGCAAATTCCGTGGAAGATGCATATGGTAACGCTGAAAAACGCCCCGATCTGCTAGTTGTTTCCTATCACGGCATGCCCAAACGCTACTTAATGGAGGGTGATCCGTACCATTGCCAATGTCAGAAAACCACACGCCTCCTAAAAGAACGGCTGGGGTGGAAAGACACTGATCTGTGCACAACGTTTCAGTCCCAATTTGGCCCAGAAGACTGGCTGCGTCCTTATACTGTTGAAGAAGTTGCCCGCCTTGCGAAGGAAGAGGGTCAAACCAACATTGCTGTAATCGCGCCGGCGTTTTCTGCCGATTGCATCGAAACGTTGGAAGAGATCAACGAAGAGATCAAAGAAAGCTTTGAGGAAGCTGGCGGCGAGGACTTTCTCTACATTCCGTGCCTGAACGGCGAAGAGCCTCACATCTCGGCTTTGTGCAAAATCATTGATGAAAATCTGGGTGGTTGGGTGAAATAACCCGACCCACCTTAACCCGTTGTTCGGGTGACCAAGTCTACAAAGCCAAAAAGGCGGAGCTGAGCTCCGCCTTTTCGAATGTCAGATCGCTATAGTGCGACTTTAGGATGCGCTTGCGGCAGCGGCCACGATGACCAGCAGCAGAAGCGGAACCCAGATGTCATTGCCGGAGCTACCAGCAGCTTCTTCGATCACAACAGGTTCAACAACCGGATCGGCCATGGAGCCCGCGAATGCGGTGGAAGCAGCAGCAGTCAGAGCAGCAGCGAGAACGAGTTTCTTCATAGTATCCTCCAGAATTCGCTTGCCACCAATACAATGAGGGCGATGACAAGCACCCAAGACTTACCTCGTAGGAAATGTCTAAACAGCAAAATGTCGGGTTTGCAAACCCAAGATTGCCTAAACGCCCCTACCTAGGCCTAAATGTCGTCAAATTAGCAACACTTGCGTGCCGACTTTTGTCAACGAAAACAATTCGGAGATGTGCTCGTTGTACAGCCCGATGCACCCGTTGGAAGAACGGCGGCCAATTTTACGCGTATCGTGTGTGCCATGAATCCTATAATACGTCCAACTGAGGTAAAGTGCGTGTGTTCCCAGCGGATTGTCCGGTCCAGGACCCACAAAATCCGGCCACTCAGGATTGCGCTTTTTCATGGATGGCGTAGGACGCCAACTAGGACCCTCAACCTTGCGCACCACTTTTGTACGCCCTCGACGCGTCAGGTCCTCGGTCAGTGGCACAGAAGTCGGGTACAATTTATACACTGACTCGTCTTCTGACCAGTAGTGCAATGCGCGCGACGTAACATCCACCAAAACGGCACCATTTCTGAGATTGTCAAAATATGGTGCCCAATCCAGCGAGCGGAAGCTCGAGATGTTGCGCACGACAATTTCATCCAAATCCCGTTCCACCTCTGTGGTTCCGGTCTCGGTTTGTGCAATTGCCGGCGCACTCAGGAAAGCAGCACCGCTTGCCAGAAAGGCACGACGACCAAGTTTAACAGACCGATCAACAGCCATTTGTTCCTCCAGAAACCACAGATAAAGACCGCACAATCATATGGCCGGAATGCCGCAGTCGCAAATCAATCAAGTGTTAAAAAGCGATGTCACGCCGATGTGGGTTTTCATGGCAACTGCGGAGAGGTAGGACTCTGCCAGTCAATTTGTTGGGACGGGAACACAATGCGTGCAATTGCTCTTATGCTGGTAGCAGCTTTCGGTTTGGTCGCCTGCGGTGCAGGTGTGTCCAGCACCAAGCAATACAAGATGTCCGGCAGAAGCACTTCGAAAGTGCAATATCAGGTATTGGATTCAATCAACGCTCTGCGCGCTGCCTCAGGTGCGCCGGCCGTAGAACTGAATTCCCAACTGAACGCAGCGGCCGCAACACACTCCCGTGACATGTCCCTACAGAATCGGCCATGGCATTTTGGATCTGATGGATCCTCTCCTCTGGATCGCGTTGCCCGGGTTGGTTATTCCGGCACTCTCTCCGGAGAAACCATCAGTGAAACCTACGAATCAGAGGTCGAAACCCTTGCAGCTTGGATGCAGCAGGACGACACACGCGCAGTTATCTTGGACCCTAAGGCGCAAGACATGGGCTTTGCTTGGTTCCAGGAGCAAAGCGGCAAAATCTGGTGGACCTTGGTAATGGGCAAACGCACAGCAGTGCACCTTGCCGATTTTCAGGGGTAGATCGAGATAACGGTGCCGTTGTTCACCATCGCATAAATCTCGCGCATTTCCCGATCCGTTACGGCGATACAACCGGCCGTCCAGTCATCCCTACCGTCTCTATACTTTTTAGGGCGACCATGGATGAAGATGTCTCCGCCAGGTGACTTGCCCAATGCAGCCGCATTCGCACGATCCGCAGCGTTGGGATAGGACACCCCAATCGACAGGTAGAACTGACTGTTAGGATTGCGGCGGTCGATATAATAATCGCCCTCTGGTGTCTTGCCATCACCTTCGATCTGCTTATGGCCAACCGGCTGGAAGCCAAGGTGCATATCGTAAGATTTCAACACTTTATCGTGGTGCATGAGATAAAGCTTGCGCTGTTCTTTAAACACAGCCACGCGGGTCACTTCCGGACCATTGTATTTCATAAACTTGCTAGAACAGCTCGCCAAGCCAAACGTCAAAACCGCAATCAACAACGCGGACATCAAACGCATCATATAGGTCCTTTATGTACCCTGCCTCATTTTGAGGTCTTCTAACAGATTTCAGCCATTTTGGCCTCTCACGGCTGCGTGATAGCAGCTATTTCCGAACAAACCTTGAAGCCAATTCCACATGACTGGACCAGCGAAATTGATCAACGGTTTGCACCCAATCCAGGCGATAACCCGCCATGATCAAAACAGCTGCATCCCGCGCAAAAGTCACTGGGTTGCATGACACATAGGCGATCTCTGCTATGTTCGATTTTGCCAGTTCCGCAACCTGTGCTTCTGCTCCGGCACGCGGCGGATCAATCAATGCAAAATCATAGTTAAGGTCTTCTGCCACAATCGGATTTCTAAACAGATCCCGTGCCTCAGAGGTCACCTGTTTGAGGCCTTGAGATTTGCGCCAGCCGGAATCCAAAGCCTGGATCATGGCCTTCTCACCTTCCACACCATGCATCCGGTATTGGGACGCCAACGGCAGTGTAAATGTGCCCGATCCTGCAAAGAGGTCAATGCCGAAGTCGCCTTGGGTGATTGCACTTTTCACCGCGCTCAATAGCGCCGATTCGCCGTCCTTTGTGGCTTGCAAAAACGCACCGGGGGGCGGCACAACGGAGGCAGCGCCGAAGTTTTGGGCGGGTGCTACGCGGGTGGCAATCACTTCCCCATCCCATGTCAGACGCGCCAGTTTGAACCGCTCCACCTCCTGCGCCATCCGCGCAAGCAGCGGGCCGTCCAGTTCCTTGCCGCCGACAATGGACAGGTCCAGCCCCGCATCAGACAACGTGACCGTTGCGCTCAGCTCCCCTTTACGCGATCCGCCAATCTGGGCCAGATGGGCAATTACATCTCGGGCAGTCAAAAGGTCCGGATGCAGAAGTTGGCAATCCGGAACCTCGACAATGACGTCGGACGCGCGGGCATGAAACCCTACCAAGGCCGCCTTCTTCGTTCGGCGCGCGGAGAACACGGCGCGGCGACGCGACTTGGCCGGGGAGGTCGCAATCGGGCGCAAATCTGTTTCCAGACCTTGCGCCGCAAGCGCCTGACGCACCACCTCCACTTTCCAGTCCGCGAGGAACGCGTCGGAGGCATGTTGCAACTGGCATCCGCCACAGGATTTGAAGTGGCGACAGGGCGCTTTCACACGGTGCTCGGACGGAGTCACCACCCGCATGTTGGTCAGGCGGTCGCCGTCAATTTCTCCTTCCACAATCTCGCCGGGCAGGGTCAATGGGGCATAGATTGGGCCTTCGGCGATCCCGTCGCCGTGCAACCCCAAACGCTGGATCTCAATCTGGCTCATGCCCGTCCCTTAGAGGGGGACGGGCGCAAGGTCAAACGTTACTCCGCAGCTTCATCCGCGTTCAGGAAGCCGCCGGACTGACGCGCCCAGAAGCCAGCGTAAAGACCATTCCGCGCAAGCAGTTCGGCATGGCTACCCTGCTCCACGATACGGCCCTGATCCAGCACCAGAATGCGGTCCATTTCCGCAATCGTGGACAGGCGGTGCGCAATGGCGATCACGGTTTTACCTGCCATCATGCCGTAAAGCGTACGTTGAATCGCAGCCTCAACCTCGCTGTCCAAGGCACTGGTGGCCTCATCCAGCAACAGAATCGGCGCATCTTTCAGGATCACACGCGCCAGAGTGATGCGCTGCCGCTGACCACCCGACAATTTTACGCCGCGCTCGCCAACATGTGCATCATAGCCGGTGCGCCCTTGCGGATCCTCAAGGTCCAGAATGAAGTCATGCGCTTCTGCTTTCTGTGCCGCCGCGATCATCTCCACTTCTGAGGCGTCTGGACGACCGTATAGCAAGTTATCGCGAACAGACCGATGCAGCAGCGAACTGTCCTGTTGCACCATACCGATTTTGTCGCGCAGGCTATTCTGCGTGACCGAGGCAATATCCTGACCATCAATCAGAATTTGTCCCTTTTCAGCGTCATAGAACCGCAAAAGCAGCTTCACCAAAGTGGACTTACCTGCACCGGAGCGACCTATCAGACCCACCTTTTCACCTGGCGCAATGGTGAGCGAGATGTTGTCCAACCCACCGCTGTCACGCCCGTAGTGGTGTGTGAGCTGCTGCAGCTCGATCTTACCGTCGGCAAAATCAAGCGGTTGGGCGCTTGGATCATCAACCAAATCAATCGCTTGGGCGATGGTTTCCATGCCTTCGGCCACGACACCTAGCTGACGGAAGAAAGACGTCAACGCCCACATGATCCAACCGGTCATCGCGTTCAGACGCAGGCTCAAAGCGGTGGCGGCGGCGACCACGCCGACGCTGGCCAAGCCCTGCATCCAGAGCCAGATGGCCCAGCCCACCACGCTCACAATCAGCAAGCCATTCAACATGACCAACATCACATCCATCAGAGTGAAGATGCGCATCTCCGCCTGGAAGGTTTCGCGTGAGTATTCAATGGCTTCTTTGGCATAATCCAGCTCGCGCTTGTTGTGCGCAAAGAGTTTCACGGAGTGGATGTTTGTATAGGAATCCACCACACGGCCTGTGACTTTGGACCGAGCGTCAGAAGCTTTTTGTGAGGCGGGACCAACCCGCTTCACGGTCCATTTTACCAAGAAACCATAGAGCACCAACCAGCCCAGCATCGGCAGCACCAAACGCGGGTCGGCATCGGCTAAAAGGATCGCCGCACCAACCACATAGGCGATGGAGAATGTGATGGCGTCAAACACCTGAAACACAGCTTCGCCAGCCGCCGGGGGCGTCTGCATGATCCGGTTGGCAATGCGGCCCGCGAAGTCGTTCTCAAACCAGCCAACCGATTGACGCAAAACATGTTTATGGGCGCGCCAGCGGATCAGGGTGCCGAAGTTTGGCAGCACCGTGTTGTTGAGCAACAGCACGTCAAAGGCCTGAAGCGCGGGACGCAAGACAAGCACGAAGAGGATAACCAGGATGAACTCGGTGCCGTGGTTGGCCCAGACCTGGGTCGGATCACCACTCAGCAGGTCTACAATCCGGCCCATATAGGCGATCAGACCGATCTCTACCGCAGCCACGATGATCGACATTATTGTAGCAAAAACAAAGACTTTGCGGAACGGCTGCGCGTAGTCGCGCATGAAGGGCCACAGCTTGGTGGGAGGCGTATCTACTTCGTCGTAGTCGCAATAAGGGTCAACAAGGGTCTCGAAGAACTTGAACATGAGAATGTCCTGAAAAAACAGTGGATTGTGCAAAATGAAGTGACTTGCCATCTCTGGCCGCCACAGCGGTCAGATTGGCTTATGAAAACCAGATCCCGCGATACATCATGCACTCCCTCTCATGTTTGAGCTGTCGGCATGCTGGCGCAGTGTTGCGGTTGCGTCAACCTAAGATTTACCTGACCTTTGGCACGTCGGTATCGTGTCGGTATAACGTCTGTATCGCGGAGGTGCGGGTTTGTGTCCACGGAGCAGGTAAACACAGCGTGCGCAAGGTGTTGCGCATTTTGGCAACGCAACACTCGGGCTGGAGTTCTGGGATTGTGTCAGGGCAGCTCGTCGAGAAGTTCAGGTTTCGTCAGTGCGAAACCAGACGCGATCCAACGTGATTCGAGCTCTTTGAGCGCGCGGCCCAGCGCTGCGCCCTGAAAGCGCTCGATCAGGTCCGTTGGGCGGATCGGAAACTGCGCCTCCGCACCTTTTTGCGCGGCGGCCATATTATCTGGCATTAACGGCATTTCAAAAACAGCCGCCCGCAAGAGCAAAATCGACGTCGCCGCCTCAAGACCGTGGTGATAGCCCAGCGCGCCGGGGGATTCGGACGACTCAAGCCCGTTGCGCAGCACGTCACGATGGCGGGCCGCCTTTTTGGACAGTCGAAGTGCCTCGGCAATATTGCCGCCCCCCAAAACCGTCAGACGGCGAATTGGATCGATGGCCACCGCGTGCACCTCTTCCAAATGTACCAATGGCGCCAAAGCGCGGTCGTCCGTGCCCGGGAGAATGGCAGTCAATGCACCGGTCTGACGCATGGCCGCCACAGATGGGGCCGGATCAGGGGCGCCCATCAGTTTTACGGTCTCGCTGCCGACCCGTTCACGGGACAGGGAGGACAAGCCGTCAATGTTGGCCGCGATGGCCGCGAGCGCCTCGGGGTCCATGCCTTCGGCGGGGTCGCCGTAGTAGGCGTGAAAGCGGAAGTACCGCAGGATACGCAGATAGTCTTCGCGAATGCGGTCTTCAGCGTTGTCGATGAAGCGCAGGCGACGGGCTTTGAGATCTTCTATGCCACCCAAAGGGTCCACCACGGTGCCATCAGATCGGGCATAAAGCGCGTTCATAGTGAAGTCGCGGCGGCGCGCGTCGTCTTCGACATTGTCAGAAAAGACAACAACGGCGCGGCGACCATCAGTTTCCACATCATGCCTGAAAGTGGTGATCTCGTGCGGGATACCTTCAGCCACCACGGTGATGGTGCCGTGGTCGATGCCGGTTGGGATCGCGTTGAGCCCCGCCTCTTTGGCGAGTTCCATCACCCGCTCTGGGCGGGCATCAGTGGAGATGTCGATGTCATTCACAGGCGCGCTCAAAAGCGCGTTGCGCACGCAGCCCCCCACCAGCAAGGCTTGGTGTCCATGTGTCTCTAACATGGCGCAAACTGCCTGTGTTGGCGCAGCCGTGAGCCACTCTCCGGATATCTTCATGTGCCCGACACCCGCTCTGCCAGACCACGAAGAATACGAGCGGTGGCGCCCCAGATGTAATACGGGCCAAAGGGCACGGTGAAATAGTGGCGGCGTTGGCCTTGCCAGCGGCGGGATTGGATCGAGAAGAGCGCCGGGTCGGTCACATGGGCCAGCGGCACAGAGAAGACTTCTTCGACCTCTCCGGGCTCCGGGATCACGTCAAAAGCGTCTCTAACATGGCCCAAAACCGGTGTGATCATGAAGCTGGTGACGGTCTCATGTGTGGGCAAGGTGCCAAGTACATCGACATTGTTGGAAGGCAACCCAATCTCTTCGCGTGCTTCGCGCAAGGCGGCGGCGATCACATCTGCGTCGCCGTCATCCTGCTTGCCCCCGGGGAAGGAAATCTGCCCTGGATGGTGTTTCAGATGGCTGGCGCGTTTGGTCAGAATGACATGCGGGATGTCTTGTTTGATCTCGATTGGCACTAGCACACCCGCAGGGCGCAGTTTGCGGCCTTTGGGCAAGACCACATCGGGGTTGAGATCAAAATCAGAAGAGGCCGCGCTGTCCCGAGACAGCGCGGCCTTGATGTTTTTGAGCGGATCAGGCGCCTGCGGCATCAGCGCTGCCATCCTTGGAGCGATCCTTGGGCGGCATGCCCACGGTGGTCGGATCCAGATCGTAATGCGCGCCACAAAACTGACAATCAGCTGTCACACGACCTTCTGGCGTGGTCATCTTTTCGATGTCCCGCGCAGAATAGATCGACAACGACTGGCGCACGCGCTCTTCCGAACAGGTGCAGCCAAACTTGACCGACTGCGCATCATAGACCCGCGGCGCTTCCTCATGGAACAAACGCACCAAGAGGTCAGTGGGTGGCACAGAGGGACCGATCATTTCCAGATCTTCCACCGAATCCAACAGAATGTTGGCGCGGTTCCAGTTTTCGGCGTCTTCCTCATTGACCACATCTTTGGCCAGCAAAAAACCGCTTTCGCCGCTGCCGCCTTCGCCGGAGACTTCGGGGCTGGCCTTGGGCATATGCTGCAGCATGATGCCGCCGGCTCGCCAGTGTTCGCCCACTTCAGGCTCGGTAGATTTGCCAAACTTCAGCGAGAAGCGTGTCGCCAGCTGTTCTGACTGGGCAAAGTACGCCTCGGCAGACGCCTGAAGCGAGCCGCCCACCAGACCGGAGATGCCTTGATAGGGTTTCATGCCGTCACCCTGGTCGATCAGAACCGCAAAGTAGCCGTTGCCCAGCTGATCAAACGGGGTGCCATCGGTCAGGCGCTCCTCGTCAAAGCTGGCATAGGCGCGGATGCGGGCCACTTCGCCTTCGTTTTGCGGCGCGTAGTAATCGGTGGCGATCATGCGCACCGGACCGTTGGTCTGCACCTGCAGCGACAGCTTCCAGCGCAGGCTGATGGTTTGACCGATCAATGCGGTCAGCAGGGCCATCTCGGCCACCAGTGCCTCTACCTTTTCCGGATAGGCATGCTGTTTGAGGACGCCAGAGAGCACGCCATCGAGGCGGGCCACGCGCCCGCGAATATCAGAGTTGTCCAACTGGAACGGCAGCACTGTGTCGTCCCAGGCAATTGTGCTTGCAGCTTTCATGGGGTTTCCTTATCGGCCTTCCCTTGCCATACCGCGACCATATAGGGCCAGCAAGGGCGATAAAAAGGGGTTTCACGCATGATACCACGTTTCGGGACACCGCCGCGCAGGGATGTGACCTATAAATTGCGCCCTGGGGCCTATGCAGTTCTGCTCAAAGGGGAGCAGATGTTGCTGACCCATCAGGCGGAGCCGATGCCAGAGTTTCAGTTACCCGGTGGGGGCATTGATCCGGGAGAAAGTCCGGTGGTGGCCTTGGTGCGGGAAGTGTTTGAAGAGACCGGCTATCGCATTTCCAAACCACGGCGGTTGGGCGCGTTTCGGCGATTTACCTTTATGCCGGAATACGACCTCTGGGCCGAGAAGCTCTGTACCATCTATGTCGCAACACCCACCTTGCGGATTGGCCCGCCCAGTGAGCCAGGACATGAAGCTGTGTGGATGACCATTGCAGACGCCGTGCCGCAATTGGGCAATGCCGGGGACCAGCATTTTGCGGCGAAGTTTCTGCGCTAAAATTGGGTCAGTCGCCGCGATATTCCAACAGGATACCTGACACATCATCGGGGAAACCTTTGCCGCCGGAGAACTCGTCGAGCTTCCAGACCATGGCTTGCAGCGTGTCCTCAAGATCGTGACCGGCCAGATCAACCATCAGCGCTTCCAGGCCTTCCTCCCCCAAGAGACCATTGCCGGTGTCCGGACATTCGGTCACGCCGTCCGACAACAAGAACAGGCGGTCGCCTTTGTTGAGGTCAATGCTAAACTGCGAAAACTCCGCGCCAGGGATCAGGCCAACCGGCAGACCACCGGGGCCTTCTTGCTCAATCGAGCCATCCGCGCGCTGGATCACGGGATGTGGATGACCGGCCTGCGCCAGGATAACGTGCCCTGTGGCAAGATCGACATCCGCGAGCAGCATGGTGAAGTAATGCTCGGTCTCCATCTCGTCGAGGATGATTTCGTTAAGACGGGCAACAACTTCGGCGGGCGGCAGGTGCGTTGTGCTGCCATCCGGCAACACTTGCATCGCCACATTGTGCTCCGGTGAAGTCGCCGATAGGTAGCCAGCGAGACGCGCCGTGATCAACGCAGAGCTGATTCCATGGCCCGACACATCGATAGCATACAAACCGATTCGTGTGTCGCTGATCTTATAATGGCCGACCAAATCACCACCCACGTGGCCGGAGGATTGCAACAGAAGCGAAACCGCGCCGCGATCAAAATCCTTGAACCGTTCGGGCACAAGCGATTGCTGCAGCTTCTTTGCGGCGAGCAGGTCATTGTCCAGCGAGTCATACAGGCGCTGCAGCTCGTCCAGCGTTTCGGAGATCACCTTGTTTTTGTCGGTAAGCTCACGCTCCATACGCAGGATACGCTCCGCCGCAGAAATCCGCGCCCGCAGTTCATACCCGTTCACCGGCTTGGTCAGAAAATCATCTGCACCGGCGTCAAAGCCCTGAGCCACCTCGGTTTTTTCACTCTTAGATGTGAGCAAAATGAAGTAGCCGTAGTTCTCTGTGCTGAGTTCACGGAAGGCTCTGCAAAACTCCAGACCGGACATGCCCGGCATCATCCAGTCAGACAGGATCAGATCAGGCGGATCTTCCCGGCAAATGTCGAGAGCTTCCTGGCCGGAGGCAGCCTCGATAACGTCATAGCCATCACGTTTGAGGGACAGACTCAAAATGCGCCGTTGCACCCGGCTGTCATCCACCAGCAGGACACGCTTGATGACACCAACACTTGGCGCATCATTGTTTTCAGCAGATTGAACAGGAGTGGTCGACAAACTTCCCGGGCCCTTGCGCAAATTTTGACTTCTTGTGTAACACAATTATTGTCTTGCTACTTAACATGCCGTCAAAAGTAAAAATGAGATAGTTCAAATTTTATCGTGTAGGATTTGTTAACACTTTTGTGGCAGTTTCAAGGGGTGACTGATGAGGAAATGCCCATGATCGACTGGGAACGAGTAGATGAGCTGCGTGATGAAATCGGCGCAGAAGATTTTGGTGAAGTGGTTGAGCTCTTCCTTGATGAAGTTGAGGACGTGATCGCTCGACTGCGTGACAACCCAGATGTTTCCAATCTCGAAGCCGATTTGCACTTCCTGAAAGGTGGCGCACTCAATCTTGGTTTCCAGACATTTTCGCAACTGTGCCAAGCTGGCGAAGCGGCTGCCGCGGCCGGTAAAGGCGATACCGTAGACGTGCCCGCGATCTTGGCGTCGTTTGAAGAAAGTAAAAACGTGTTTGCGCAAAAACTTGCCGCTGCCTGAAGCGCCGACACGAAACCCGACCAAGATCACAAAAACAGCGCCCCCTAGCGCGCCGCCCAGGACGTACCTTAGGTGCGTGCTCATGCGGTCGGTAAACCGCGTAGCGCTCCCACTGAGTTAAAATCATAGGGCGCGTTGGTTGTCCTAGAGCACGAACTGCCCAAGGGTCTCGTCGTTGGTGATGTCGGTATAGGTCATGCCAGCGGCTTCGATCCGCGCAAACAAGGCGTCGAAATTTTCCGGTGCGCGGGTCTCAATGCCAATCAAAACCGAGCCAAAATTGCGCGCGGATTTCTTGAGATACTCAAAACGCGCGATGTCATCTTCAGGTCCCAGGGTCTCCAGAAAATCACGCAGGGCACCCGGGCGCTGCGGCATGCGCAAGATGAAGTACTTTTTCACACCAGAGTAGCGCTGTGCCCGTTCTTTCACCTCGGGCAAGCGTTCAAAATCAAAGTTGCCGCCTGAGGTCACGCAGACCACGGTTTTGCCTTTGATTTGATCGGCCACATCGGTGAGCGCATCCACTGCCAACGCTCCGGCAGGTTCCAGCACAATGCCTTCGACATTGAGCATCTCCAGCATAGTGGCGCAGATGCGGTCTTCCGGCGCGGCCACCACGTCTTCCGAACTTATGTCCGCCAGACGGACAAAGGTTTTGTCGCCAATCCGCGCGACGGCAGCACCATCAACAAAACTGTCGACATGCGCCAAAGTGGTTGGCGTGCCTGCTTCCAGAGCAGCGGCGAGGCTCATGCCGCCCTCGGGTTCCACCAAAGTGTAATGCGGCCCAGCGCCGAAGTAGCTGAAGACGCCAGAAGACAGGCCACCACCGCCCACTGGCAAGATGATATGGTCTGGCGTTTTGCCCAGTTGGTCTTCGATTTCGACGGCCACCGAAGCTTGGCCTTCGATCACATCCTCGTCGTCAAACGGAGACAGAAAGGCTGCACCCGCTTCCGCGCAATAGGCCTGCGCGGCGGCGAGTGTGTCGTCAAAATAGTCCCCAACAAGGCGGATTTCGACGTTGTCCCCACCAAAGACTTGCGTCTTGAAAATCTTCTGTTGCGGCGTGGTGACTGGCATGAAGATCACGCCCTGTACGTCAAAATGCTTGCACATATAGGCAACGCCTTGAGCGTGGTTGCCCGCGCTGGCACAGACAAAAATGCGTTGATCGGGATTGTTCGCGCGCACCTTACGCATGGCGTTAAATGCCCCGCGCAGCTTGTAGGAGCGCACAGGCGTGAGGTCTTCGCGCTTGAGCCAGATATCGGCACCAAAGCGGGCAGAGAGGTGGGCATTCAGCTGCAGAGGCGTGGCGGGGAAAACGCTGCGCATGGCGGCTTCGGCAGTGCGGGCACATTTACGAAATTCGCTCATGTGCCCTCAGTGGCCGAAGCCGGAGGTTTTGGCAAGGGGAAGGTCGTCGATCAGTCGATGCTACGGCCTTCGACAGCAACGCCATAAAGTGTGGTTAGGAAACTCACGCCAACTACAGCGTACAGCCAATTGATGGCCAGAATTATTGCGCCGCCAAGCAATGGGATCAATGTAGCGACAAAAGCACCCGCAACACCCAAGGCTATGAACGAACCCACAAAAAATACCATCGCACTCAAAATGGCCCAGGAGAGAGGTTTCGTTGCGGTCCATGCTTCCTTAAATCGTATGGATTTTCCGATCGCGTGACCCGGCAAAATTGGGGACAATCGATAGAAGATCCAAAAGCCCCAAACCACTACAGCGATGACTCCGATTGTCATTAAAACAGGCGCCCAAAACAGAGCAAATCCGATAAGAAACCCGACAGCAAACGTTGTAAGTCCAACGAGGAGTCCCATTAGGAGGCCATAGCCGAAATATCCTAGCATAAGCCGTCCATGAAACGCTGGGAGAACACCCTCAGGAAACTCCTCAAGCAAAACAAAGCGGTGCCATGCAACTGCCACCCATAACCCCGCAACGGCGGTCAAAAAGTGAAAGAAGAGCGCGGACGCAGGCAATGAGTTCGGGCTGTTTGGGTTAAATTCTCCCAACAAGTAATCGGGACCATAGATGGCAAATGCTGCAATCAGAACGATTAAGATCGGTGAGGATAGTCGAACTGATTGGGACAAGTTACCGAACACGAGCCGGAACGATTGCTTAAGTATCGAAAAACCCTGCATAAAAAACTCTCTTAGGTTGGTATTTCTTTTTTGATTTCGCCTGCATCTGGCAGACTTCCCACAATAAAAGCAAGTGCGGCGATCCGCTCGCCTTGCCCAAGCGGTCAAAAACCGCTATCGCGCGAACGTTATATGGACGAAGGGAAGAAAAATGTCGGCTCCGAAGAAAGTTGTGCTGGCCTATTCCGGTGGCCTGGATACCTCGATCATCCTGAAATGGCTGCAAACCGAATATGGCTGTGAGGTGGTGACCTTCACCGCGGACCTGGGTCAGGGCGAAGAGCTTGAACCAGCGCGTCAGAAGGCGGAACTGCTGGGCATCAAACCAGAGAACATCTACATCGAAGATGTCCGAGAAGAGTTTGTGCGCGACTTTGTGTTCCCGATGTTCCGCGCCAATGCGGTTTATGAAGGTCTGTACCTGCTGGGCACCTCGATTGCGCGTCCGCTGATCTCCAAACGTCTGATTGAGATTGCCGAAGAGACCGGTGCAGATGCGGTGGCGCATGGTGCAACCGGCAAAGGCAACGACCAAGTGCGCTTTGAGCTGGCGGCTTATGCGCTGAACCCGGACATCAAGGTGATCGCGCCTTGGCGCGAGTGGGACCTGTCCAGCCGCACCAAGCTGATCGACTTTGCAGAGCAGCACCAGATTCCGATTGCCAAAGACAAACGTGGCGAGGCGCCGTTCTCTGTGGACGCGAACCTGTTGCACACCTCCTCTGAGGGTAAGGTTCTGGAAGATCCGGCCGTCGCGGCACCGGATTACGTCTATCAGCGCACTGTGCATCCTGAAGACGCACCAAACGAGCCAGAGTTCATCGAGATCGGCTTTGAAAAAGGCGACGCGGTCAGCATCAACGGCGAGGCGATGAGCCCGGCGACCATCCTGACCAAGCTGAACGAATATGGCGGCAAGCACGGCATTGGCCGTCTGGACCTCGTGGAAGGGCGCTTTGTTGGTATGAAGTCCCGCGGCATCTACGAAACCCCGGGCGGCACCGTGCTGCTTGAGGCGCACCGTGGTATTGAGTCCATCACCATGGACCGTGGCGCGATGCACCTGAAAGATGAGCTGATGCCGAAATACGCAGAGCTGATCTACAACGGCTTCTGGTACTCACCAGAGCGTGAAATGCTGCAGGCGGCGATCGACAAGAGCCAAGAGCATGTCACCGGAACCGTACGTGTGAAGCTTTACAAAGGCAGCGCCACCACCGTGGGCCGCTGGTCTGACTATTCGCTGTACTCTGAGGAGCACGTGACCTTTGAAGATGACGCAGGCGCCTATGATCAGAAAGACGCGGCTGGCTTTATTCAGCTGCAAGCGCTGCGCCTGAAGCTGATTGCAATGCGCAACAAGCGCACCGACAAGTAAATCACTCATGAGTAAGTAAAAGCCCGCCCATGTGGCGGGCTTTTTTTGTTTGCCCCCTGGGTTGCGAAATTACACCACACGAAGTTAGAATTTTTCCAAACAATAAAAGCACTTATAAAGATTTACCATTTTAGTATACCAACCATAACAATCAACCAATGAGAGAATTTATGGACCAAAAAGAGCATTTTGAGTTTCGTGGCAACGCGAAAGAATTTTTTGGCATCTGGATTGTCAACGTCCTGCTGTCAATTTCGACACTGGGCATCTACTCCGCATGGGCCAAAGTGCGGACCAAAAAGTACTTTTATCAAAACACATATGTTGCCGGACGTAATTTTGACTACCACGCGACCGGTAAGTCCATTCTGATTGGTCGCCTGATCGTGGTGGCCGGACTGGTGATTTATTCTATCGTATCCGCTCTTTTGCCGCCATTGGGCTTGTTGTTGGCGCTCGGCCTTTTTCTCTCTTTCCCTTATCTGATCTACCGCAGTGCCTGCTTTAATGCGCGCAACAGCAGTTGGTCCAACGTACGTTTCAATTTTGTCGGAGAGGTCGGACAAGCCTACAAAGTCTATATGGGCCTGCCGCTTCTTGTTGCAGCTACTCTCTATACAACCTTTCCGTTCCTCTCACGCGCCACACAGCGTTTTGGCATCGGCGGACACACACTCGGCAACACACGCTTTGAGTTCGACAGCCCTATAGGCCCGTTCTACAAGGCATTTATTGTCGCGGGGCTGTTCTTTGTTGGTGGTTTCGCGGGCTTCTTTACGTTTGCATTTGGCAGCGCTCAGACTGCCGTTGATCCCGCAGATATTGCCATCGGATATCTGATTCTTTTGCCAGCCTTTGTGATTGGTGGTGTGATCTATCAGGCGATGATCAGAAACCACGTTTACGCCCATACCAAGCTCGGCAAACACGGGTTCAAGTCCACAATCACCGTTGGTGGCCTGCTGGCCTTGATCCTGACCAATGTGCTGATCACGGTCTGCTCATTGGGCTTTCTCCTTCCTTGGGCGCAAGTACGCCTTCACCGGTATATGGCAGACAACACACAAGCACTTCCAAATGGATCCATTGACGATTTCCACGGTCAGCTGATTGAGGATCAAGGTGCGATTGGCGACGCTTATTCCGATATCGAAGGTCTTGATTTGGGGATTGCCATCTAATGGCGATCGGCGTGCAAACTATCAAAGGAGTCGGGTTCTATCCCGGCTCTTCGCGTCGGTTTGCCGCCCAAGTCACCCTCAACCAATCGGCGGATACTTTCGAGCTACTCGACATTGAGACCCAAAAAGTCGTGTTGGTGTGTGCTCTGTCAGCTGCGACCGTAGACAAGGCGGCAGGCCGCGGCCCACGCCAGGTGTATTTGCCACACAACTGGCTTTTGCAGATTGAAGATCCTGCAGACGTCGCGCTTTTTAATGAGTCAGAGCGCAATCGTATCCTGCGTTACCTTGAAGAGGTGCATCCACGCCTTTTAGCGGTGGTTGCAGGAGTAACCCTCACAACTTGGATCGTTTGGAAATACGGGCTGACGTTACTGGTTGCCGTTGCTGTGAATTTGACGCCCGAAAACATCCGGGATGTCATGGATCGCGGCACACTTCAGAGCATTGATCTGTTGATGGCAGAGCCCAGCGCACTCTCGGCTTCCGATCAGGAACGCGTAGGCGAAATCTTTGAGGCCATCGTAGCTCAGCTACCAGAGGAAGACCAAAACACCCGCGCGTTTACACTTCTGTTTCGCGATGTGCCTGGGATGGGGCCAAATGCCTTTGCCTTGCCTGGGGGCACCATTGTCGTCACCGATCAACTTGCTTCCGAGTTTGGGCATGATGCAGATGTGATCGCTGGCATCATCGGACATGAACTGGCGCACACTTTACAAAATCATGGATTGAAACAGCTTTATCGTAGTCTTTCTGTCTACGTGCTTTTGGCCATGATTGCGGGAGATCTGGGCCCCGTGCTGGAAGAAATCGCTTTGGAGGGGCAGCTCTTGTTGCGACTGTCGTTCTCGCGCGCGCATGAGGCCGAGGCAGACGCAATTGGCGTTCAGTTGGCAACAGATGCAGGATTTGACGACATGGGTTTGGCCCGTTTTTTTCAGACGCTCAAACAAGAGCAACTGGACGTTCCCTGGCTATCGACACACCCCACGTTTGAAAGCCGAATTGAGGCACTTACACAATAAAAATAAGCAGAAATTTGAGTATCAAACGACAGCTGCAACGGGCTTTCAACCCAAGCACCTAAGTGTCTCCCAATCAAAAAAACCTTTGAGAAGCACGGTATGACCGCTAGCGTTTTCAAAAAGGCTTTGTGAAAAACGGCAGCTGGGTGCCGGGGAGAGCAGTTGAATGGGAATACCTAGGCACCTTCTATGCGTTCTGGCGATCCTTGTTCTAGGCGTCGGGACCGGCTGGGCGCAGGAAGAAGAAGACACCGAAACCAACGCACCTCCAGCAATTTCTGACGAAGTTTTTGTGCAAGGGGTCGAAGTGGATGGCGAGCAACTCTTTGCGGTGCGCGGTTCCACTGCACTTCCCGCAAAAGAACGAGCAGAGCTTGTCGCCAAGCGCATTGTAGAAGTTGCCGAACGCAGCGAGGCCACATCTGTGGTGATGGGCGTGGAGCGCGGTGAGTTGGGGCAAACAATTTTTGCCGACGGCGTCATGGTGAGCGTGACCACGTTAGCAGATGCGGAATTTGAGCAGATGGAGCTCCCTGTTCTGGCGTCGCTGCACGCAGAAGCCATCGAAGAGGCGATCTTGCGCTATCGCGCCAACCGAACAGACGAAGCCTTCTCTCAAAGCACACTGACAGCGCTGGCCTGGTCTGCTGTTTTTGCGTTCTATTGTGGCCTGTTGCTATGGCTGCGCAAACGTATTCCGCGATTGATCGCAGGTATTGTGGAGCATCGCACGCGTGGGATTCAGGAAGCAACTGGCGACATTGTGCAAAGTCAGGCGGTGTCAAACCTTGCAAAATTCGTGATCCGATTGTTGATCGACATCATCCTGTTTACAGGTTTCTACTACTACCTGTCATTCGTTCTGCATTCCTTCCCCAACACCCGCCCTGTAGCGGCACTGTTGATCAGATACGTGACCGATCCAATCATCGGATTGCTTCTTGGCTTTGTCGGGTATCTGCCCAATCTGATCACGATCCTGATCATCGCTGCAATTGCACGGTGGATGATCAAAGGTGTGTATCTGTTTTTTGAAAGTGTTGAGCAGGGTGTGATTGAGCTGAGATCCTTTGAGGATCATTGGGTGTGGCCAACATACAACCTCATTCGCGGCGGCATTATCCTAACCGCGGCAGTGATCTGTTTCCCCTATATTCCGGGTTCGGATTCGGCGGCCTTTCAGGGGTTGACCATTCTGGTCGGTGTGATGGTGTCGCTGGGGTCCAACTCAGTGATCTCCAATGTGCTAGCCGGTTTGTTTGTGCTGTATAAGCGTTCGATGAATGTGGGAGACCGCATTCGGGTGGGTGATCATTATGGCGATGTGATGCAGATCCGACTGATGGAGACCTATCTAAGGTCGGTGAAGAACGAGCTGATCTCAATTCCCAACGCGACGCTTTTGTCCTCAGAGGTGATCAACTACTCCAGCAAAATCGACGGTAAGGGCCTGTTGCTGCACACCACGGTGGGGATTGGTTATGAAGAGCCTCGCAAAAAGGTGGAAGCGATGCTGATCGAAGCGGCGCGACGCACCAAGGGGCTCAAGAAATCTCCCGAACCTTTCGTGTTGGTCACTGGGCTTTTGGACTTTGCCACCAATTACCAGATCAACGCCTTCACCACGCGGGGCAGTTCGTTGCCGTTATTGCTTAGCGAGCTGCACAAGAACATCACCGATGTGTTTAATGAGAATGGCGTGCAAATCATGACGCCGAATTATGAGGCCGACACGCCAGAGCTCAAAATCTCCGAAGTGGATTGGAATGAACCTCTGGCCCATGAGGCGGCTAAAGCCGCAGCGCAAAAAGCATAAGGCGTTTACAAAAAGCGCCGCAGGAAAAGCATGAGCAGAGAATTTGCAGGTAGTCTGACACGGCGCAGCATGATTCTGGGGTTGCTGTCTGGTTGTGCAATTCCCCCGGCTGGAGAAGACTACGCTCGGCCAGAAACCGAAATCGCTAAAAGCTTTTTGAAGAAGCAGCCCGCCGGCGTGGTGCGCCAACATGATGCCAAGTGGTGGATGTCATTCAACGATGCACTCTTGAACAAGATTGTTGGCTACGGACTTGAAAACAACAAAGACATTCAACGCATTGCGGCCCGAATCCAGCAATCGCAAGGGATTTTGACCTCGGCGGGATTTCCGGTTGGCGGCACCACGCGGGTCGGCGAGGTCCGGCGCAGTGGCGGCGGCGGAGACGCTGCTGAAACCTCGGGATTTGTAAGGGCTGAAGCCAAGTGGAAGCTCGACCTGTTTGGCAAGTTGAAAAGGGAAAAAGAGGCGGCTTTTGCACGGCTGGAAGCCAGCTATGCCGATCTGGATGTCTGGACGTTGCTCTATGTCGACGAGGTGGTCACCGCCTATATGGACATGCGCTATGCGCAAGAACTAGCCCGGATTTTGCAGCGGGTTCTGTCCAGTCGAGAGGAGACGCTGAAGGCCACCAAGTCGCTGGCCGAAGAGGGCGGCGCCACGGAGTTGGATGTCGCACAGGCGAATGCGCTGGTATTGCGTACCAGCTCCACAGTGCCGGATGCGCGCATTTTGTTCGTGCGCATGGTCAATCGGCTCACCGCATTGGTGGGAAGTACGGAACTCGCAGAGCGTGATGACTTGGACGTACGCGCGCCGCAACCCAGCCCAAAGACCAGTGTTGTTTCAACCGGCGTGCCGGCAGACCTACTGCGCAATCGACCAGATGTCATTTATGCGGAAAAGAAGCTCGCAGAAGCCGTCGCTTTGGTGGGCGTTGCAGAGGCAGACCTATATCCAAGTCTCGGGTTGACCGGGAACGTGAATGTGGCTGGCAACAGTTCGGGCTTTGATCCCCTCGCGGCATTTTTGAGGATTGATCTGGACATCCCATGGTACGACTTACCAGTGCGGCGTGGCAAAGTGGAAACCGCCAAGGGTTTGGTGGCAGAACGCCAGGCGGCTTGGGAAAAAGAGATTGTACTGGCTGTGGAGGAAGTGCGCAGTTCTTTATTTGCGCTGCAAGCAAACACACGTGCAGTGGAATTGTCCAAGAAGGCGGTTGAAGCTTCCGCCGAGGTGCTGCGTCTGGCACGGAAAGCCTATGGCGAAGGACAGGCCTCATTCTTGCAGGTGTTAGACGCGGAGCGAGGTTTTCTGGAGACGCAGAACCAGGCCGCTTTGGACATTCGCAACAGAGCAGTTGATTTCGTTGATTTGAATGTCGCGCTGGGCGGGAGTTTTAACGGTTCGTTAAGTGGCCCAACGTAACCCTTGCGCCGAAGCTGGTTGGCTGCAACCACTTGAACAACAAGGTTACTTAGGAAAAATCACATGTTGGAACAGATCACGGCACAAATGGCTGAAGGGCTGAAAGACCGGACGTTTGACGGTTCATTGAAATTTGACTGCGGCGATGCCGGTGTTGTCGTCTTGGCGGATGGGACTGCCACCCAGGACGATCGGGACACAGACTGCACAGTGACCATCTCTGAAGACAATCTTGTGAAGCTTCTGGCCGGTGATTTGAAACCAACAACAGCCTTGATGCTGGGCAAGTTAAAAGTGTCTGGCGACATGGGCACGGCCATGAAATTGGGTCAATTGCTGGCTTAGGAAGACAAGGTGGGGATCTTCCCCACCTATTTTACAGCTTGTGCGCCTTCATTTCCTCGTAGAGGGGAAGCGCCGCCTGCAACACAGGTTGCAAACTGTCGGGCACTTCTGGAAGCGGACCTTCGGGCCCGGCAAACCCAGTGGAGTCCCACACAGCACAGTACCAATGAGGCGCCCACACCCCATCGTCCTTATGCCCCCCCTTGGGCCAAGACAGCATTGAATCGTCAAACCCTAAACCCACATCATCGCAGAGCTTTTCCAGCATCTCGCAAGGATTTTCTCGGATGTCGTGGCTGTCGATCACAACTGGTTTCTGCCCCCAACTTGAGACAAGCTGCATCAATTCAAGCTGTTGCGGGAAGCCGATATCTGCCAGCGTTGGGTTTTCGCGTTTGTCCGCATAAGACGCGATGACGCGGGCGGGATGACGCAGCAGGAAAACGTTGGTAACCTCTCGCATCCAATCACGCGGGACGCCTGGGACCATGTGCTGTGTCATGTGCTTTTGATAGAATATGGGTTTGTCGTCCGGAGTAGGTCCCACAAGGCTGGCGGCTACCTTGGTGGAGTCCTGATCCTGAGAGGCAAGAATCTCCGCCCTCATGGGATGATCGAGGCCAGTCATAGCGAGGTAGGCGGCATAAAACGGCTCATCCACCACGGCACAATCGGCGCGGTTGCCAAAGGCGTACATCATAGCGGTTGAGAGGTTGCGGGGGCCGCTCCACATGGCAAGTTTCAAGGGGCAAACTCCTATCGGTATTACGTCGGTATCGCGTCTGTATCGCGACAGTGCAAATTTCGAGATCAGGGCTTGGCGTCTTTTACAACGAGGTCTTTGTAGAGCGCGCGTATGTGCTTGGTAATCTCGCCCATTTCGCCGCTGCCAATCTGGCGCCCGTCGATCTCGCTGACCGGGGTCTGTGCGCCAAAGGTGCCCGTCAGGAACGCCTCGTCCGCACCGTAGGTGTCGACTAGAGAATAGTTGCGCTCATACACCGGAATGCCGTCAGCGCGGCACACGTCGATCACCTTTTGGCGGGTGATACCGTTCATGCAGTAGTCACCGGTGGAGGTCCAAACTGCGCCTTTGCGCACGATGAAGAAGTTGCAGGCGTTGGTGGTGTTCACGAAACCATTGATGTCGAGCATCAGCGCTTCATCCGCGCCCGCCTTTTCCGCCGCGATGCATGCCAGGATGCAATTGAGCTTGGAATGCGAGTTCAGTTTGGGATCCTGCGTCATCGGCAATCCGCGAATGTGTGGCACGGTTGCCAGCCGAATTGGGCGCGGGATCGACGGTTTGGAATGTTCCATGATGATGGTGAACGTTGGCCCCTGCTGGCTTAACGAGGGGTGCTGAAACGGGCGGGTTTTCACGCCGCGTGTGACCATCAAGCGGGCATGGGCATCGGTGGTCATCTCATTTGCAGTGCGGGTGGCCTCCAAGGCGGCGATCACGCCAGCTTTGTCCATTCCGATGTCCAGATCGATGGCTTTGGCCGCCTCAAACAGGCGGTCCATATGTTCATCCAGAAATGCCCAGTGGCCGTCATACAGGCGCAAGCCTTCCCACACGCCGTCCCCGAGCATAAAGCCGCTGTCATAGACCGACACCACCGCTTCCGCCTTGGGCACAACACGGCCGTTGAGCCAGATCTTGATCTCCTCATTACGGGCGTCTTCGGCGGCCTGATGGGTGGTGACATGGTCAGTCATAGTGCGCTCCCTTTCGCAAAGTCAGGGGACGCTATCGCTGTGTTCGGAAGTTTCCAAGACGTATTTTAGATATTGGATATGTTTCACACGGTTGACAGCACATGCCGTGGCGGCACTTTAGGAGGTGACATTTATTTGGACTATTTGCTTTTGACTTCTGTGACAAACCCGGGCGCTGTGCCGTTCTCCCCCTCAAAAACCCTGTTGGTGCTGGGCAGCACCGGAAAGCTTGGGCGGTTGCTCCGGGCGTGCCTTGCGACCTCTCCAGAGTTGCTCGCTGGCTGGCACGTTGTGTGGGGTGGGCGGAGAGCGGACACGGGAGTGGATTGGGTTTATTCCAAAAAACCGCCGCCCAAAGCGGATGCGGTATTAGCCTTATGGGGCGTTGTGCCCGGCACAGGGGATTTAGCTGACAACATTATGTTGGCCCATCGGGCCGTTGGGATCGCCAAAGAAAGCGGTGCGGCGCGCGTGCTGCATTGCTCGAGCAGCGCCGTTTACGGGCCGACAAGAGAGGCAACCGAAGCCAGCGCGCTTGTGCCGGTGAATGCCTATGGCGTGGCAAAGATTGAGATGGAACAGAGCCTGTTTTCGGACGTTTCAGGTCAATCATTGGAGCCAAAATCAGCGGTTTTGCGATTGGCAAATGTTGTTGGGGCGGACAGCTTGTTTCGAGCTATTCAAAGTGGTCAACCAGTGACGTTGGATGCCTTTGACATTGGCCGAAGTCCAATCCGCAGCTACGCCACGCCCACTGTGATCTGGCACGCGGTGGCGAGCCTGCTTTCCGTAAATGCTATGCCAGACATTGTGAACGTGGCCGCCTCCAATCCAGTTGCCATGCATGAGTTGCTTGAGGCCGCACAATGCCCGTTTGTGTGGCGCCCAGCGCCGGAAACGGCCGTGGCGGAAGTGTCGATGTCAATAGCGCGGCTTCGACGATTGACGGGACAAACGCTTGTGGTACGGCCACAAGACATGATTTCGGAATGGCGCAGGTTAACAGAGGCACAGGCATGATCGGGCATGGCACCACCTTTGGCCGGCGGATGATGGACCTTGGATGGGTGCTATTTTTGCTTCTGATCCTTTGGCCTTGGATGTTGCTTGTGGCGGTCATGATCTTAATCCGCGACGGACGGCCAGTCTTGTACATGTCTGAACGCATGAAAACACCCACCCAGGGTTTTACACTCTACAAATTTCGCACCATGGAAAATGTGGATCAAGACAGCGGAGTGTCGGGAGGCGACAAAACCCATCGGATCACAAGAACTGGAGCATTTCTGCGCCGCCATCGGTTGGATGAATTGCCACAGCTGTTCAACATCCTGAAAGGCGACATCAGTTTTGTCGGCCCACGCCCGCCGCTGCGCCGCTATGTGGAGCGGTTTCCGGCGCTTTATGCCGAGGTGCTCAAGGATCGACCTGGCGTGACTGGCTTGGCAACGTTGGTTTACCACCGGACTGAAGAGCGCCTCTTGGCAGACTGCAAGACTCCGGAAGAAACCGAGGCGGTGTATGAGCGGCGTTGTGTGCCGCGTAAGGCGCGGCTGGATTTGCTCTATTCCAAGCGGCGCACTTTGGGGTTTGACCAGCGGCTAACGGTCGCGACGGTGTTTCGACGGGTGGCGCCAGTTTATCGTCCCGGTCGTACCAAATGGCTTCTGTAACCTGACTTCACCTTGCTTCACCAAGCTGTGACATCCGGTTTCAGGGGATTGAGAAGCGCCCAAACTTGCCTGCAGGGTGGCAGCAACAAGGAGTGTCGCTATGACCAGATTTCAGAACCTGAAAACCGTGGCCCTGTCCGTTTTGATCCTGTTGGGGGGCTTGGCGCATGGCCACAGCGCCCATGCGATGGGCACCGATACGCTGGTGGTGGCGGGCGGCTGCTTCTGGTGTGTGGAAAGTGACTTTGAGAGCGTGCCGGGAGTGCACGGCGTGGTCTCTGGCTACACTGGCGGATCCACCAAGAACCCGAGCTACAAGGATGTGACCAAAGGCGGGACCGGTCATTATGAGGCGGTGAAGATCACCTTTGATCCGGACACGGTGACACGCGAGACGTTGCTGGAATTGTTTTTCCGCTCCGTTGATCCCACCGACGCTGGCGGACAGTTCTGTGACCGTGGTGACAGCTATCGTACAGCGATTTTCGTGGCCAATAAGACGGAACAGGGCATGGCAGAACGCGCCAAAGCCAAAGCGCAGGCTCAACTGGGACAAACCATTGTCACACCGATCCTGAAAGAAGGAAAGTTCTACAAGGCTGAGGCCTATCATCAGGACTATTACAAAGGGTCCAAGATTGTGCTGACCCGTTTTGGCCCGAAAAAGCAGAGCGAGGCATACAAACGCTATCGCAAGGCTTGCGGGCGCGATGCACGGGTGAAGGCGCTTTGGGGATCTGACGCACCGTTTGTAGGGCACTGAAGGATGGGGGCGTTGCCCCCGTCGCCAAAGCCGACTCCCCCAAGATATTTTTGGACAAATGAAGACAAAGTGTCGCTTAGAAGCGGGCCTCGTCGACTTCTTTGAGATCAGGGATCACATCTGCGGTGCCGTGGCGCGTGACCATCAAGGCACCGGCCCGCATGGCGAGCGCGATGCATTGCTCCATCGGCAGGCCGCGATCCCGCGCGGCCAAGACATAGCCAGTAAATGTGTCCCCTGCTCCGGTGGTATCCACCGGAGTGACAGGCACGGCAGGAAAGTCCCGCGCAGTGCCGTTGTGGATCCAACGCGCGCCGCTGGCCCCCAAGGTGATTATCACATCGGCAATGCCGAGCGTCTCTGGTGTTTTACCGGTCGCCTCTTGCAGCTGCGCCGCTTCGACCTCGTTGAGGATCAAGAAGTCGAGATAGGGCAGCACAGCGGTGACCGCGCTGGCATCAAATGGCGCGGCGGCGTAGGCGATGTAGAGATCGAGACTGCGGGCCATTTTGGCTGTTTCCAGCTGACTTAGGGTCTCATTCTGCATCAGAAGCGTATCGCCGGGGGAGGCTTCGGACAAAGCGCTGGCGATGGTTTGAGTCGGGATTTGGAAGTTCGCGCCATTGAGCAGCACAATGCTGTTTTCGCCGGCGTCATCCACATAGATCAGGGCTTGGCCCATGGGCGTGTCCGCTAAATAGGCGATATGGCGGGTGTCCACGCCGAATTCGGTCATACGATCGATCGCCCAATTGCCGTCGCCCCCAACCGCGCCAATATGCGCGGTATGGGCCCCGGCCCGTGCGGCGGCCACGCTCATATTGGCACCTTTGCCCCCCAACCCGCGCGTCATCTTGGTGGCCGCAAGCGTTTCGCCCGGACCGGGGAGATGGGGCACATGATAGAAGTAATCCGCGTTGATGCTGCCGAGGTTGTAGATCGCCATTGGGTCCGCTTTGCTTTGATTTTTGATCAGGTGATCAATTTTTTGACAGTTTGTCTATTGCCATTCCAGTCCTATGCGCGTTTTGCGCTTTTCGATAGGGGATCGGGTTTGCTATCTGGAGGGAACCAAACCTTGGGGGGTTCTGAGCAGTGAAAGGCGGGAAGCCGGGCGTCACGCCGATGATGGCGCAATATCTGGAGATCAAGGCGCAGTATCCGGATGCGTTGTTGTTCTACCGAATGGGCGATTTCTACGAGATGTTTTTTGACGACGCGGTGGCGGCGGCAGAGGCGCTCGATATTGCGCTGACCAAACGCGGCAAACATGACGGAAATGACATTCCCATGTGTGGCGTGCCGCATCATGCCGCCGAGGGCTATTTCCTGACGCTCATTCGCAAGGGCTTTCGCGTCGCGGTCTGCGAACAGCTTGAGAGCCCGGCAGAGGCGAAAAAGCGTGGCTATAAGGCGGTGGTGAAACGGGATGTTGTGCGGCTGGTGACGCCCGGCACATTGACCGAAGACAGCCTGCTGGATGCCCGTCGACACAATTTCCTGGGCGCTTACGCCGTGGTGCGCGATGAGGCGGCGCTGGCCTGGGCAGATATTTCCACCGGCGCGCTGCATGTGATGCCGCTAAGCCCGGTGCGTTTGGGGCCGGAACTGGCGCGACTGGCGCCAAGTGAGCTTTTGGTTGCAGAGGGCACCGAAGCGGACTTGGGGCCTGTGGTTGAGGACATGGGCGTGCCGCTGACGTCGGTCTCACGGGGCAGTTTCGACTCTGTTTCAGCGGAAAAACGCGTTTCTGCGCTGTTCAAGGCGTCTTCACTGGAAGCTTTTGGCACGTTTACGCGGCCGGAAGCCGGGGCGCTTGGGGCCATCGTGGATTATCTGGAGCTGACACAGAAAGGCAAACTGCCGCTGTTGCAGCCACCGGTGCGCGAGGCAACGCAGGGCGTGATGCAAATTGATGCAGCCACCAGGCGCAATTTGGAGCTGACCGCCAGCCTGTCTGGTGGCCGAGCCGGATCGCTCTTGGCAACCATTGACCGCACGGTGACGGCAGGCGGCGCGCGGCTGTTGGAGCAGCGGTTGTCTTCGCCGTCTTTGCGGTTGCCCAGCATCCGCGGGCGCTTGGACTCTGTCTCATATATGACGGAGCATCGCGGCGAAGCCACTGATTTGCGTGAGGCGCTGCGAAAGGTTCCGGATTTGGACCGGGCCTTGTCACGCCTATCGCTGGATCGTGGCGGCCCACGGGATTTGGCGGCAGTACGCAATGGGCTTGGTCAGGCAGGGGAATTGTCAGAGCGGGCTTATGCAGGCGATCTACCAGAAGACTTGAAAGCCGCGCAGGACGCATTGCGGGGTCATGACGAGTTGCTCAACTTGTTAGACGATGCGTTGATCGCAGAGCCGCCTTTGCTGGCGCGCGATGGCGGGTTCATTGCGCCGGGGTTTGATCCGGAACTGGATGAAAGCCGGGAGTTGCGTGACGAAGGGCGTGGCGTAATTGCCGGAATGCAGGCCCAATATTCCGAACAAACCGGTATTGCCGCGCTGAAGATCAAGCACAACAATGTGCTTGGCTATTTCATCGAAACCACTGCAAAGCACGCGGATGCGATGATGTCACCGCCGCTCAGCGAAACCTTCATTCACCGTCAGACCACAGCCAATCAGGTGCGGTTTACCACGGTCGAACTGAGCGAGATGGAGACCAAGATCCTCAACGCCGGCAACCGCGCGTTAGAGATCGAAAAGCGGCTCTATGACAGCTTAAAAAGCGCAATTTTGGATCGGGCTGGGCAAGTGGCAGCAGCGTCCAAAGCGCTGGCGGAGTTTGATTTGGCGGCGGCCTTGGCGGAATTGGCAGCCAATGAGAACTGGACGCGGCCAGAGGTGAACGAAAGCCGTGATTTTGCCATCGAAGGCGGCCGGCATCCGGTGGTTGAGGCGGCGTTGCGCAAGACCGGTGACCCGTTTGTGGCCAATGATTGTGACCTGTCCGGTGGCGATGCGGCGAGCATTTGGCTGCTGACCGGTCCGAACATGGCCGGTAAATCGACTTTCCTGCGGCAGAATGCATTGATTGCTCTGCTGGCGCAGATGGGCAGTTTTGTGCCCGCCGACAGCGCGCGAATTGGGCTGGTGAGCCAGCTGTTCAGCCGTGTTGGCGCAAGTGACGATCTCGCACGTGGACGATCGACCTTTATGGTGGAAATGGTAGAGACCGCCGCCATTCTGAACCAAGCGGACGACCGGGCGCTGGTGATCTTGGATGAGATTGGGCGCGGGACTGCGACCTATGACGGCCTGTCCATTGCCTGGGCTACGCTGGAACACCTGCATGATGTGAACAAGTCCCGCGCGTTGTTTGCAACGCATTATCACGAGATGACGCAACTGGCCGGGAAAATGGCCGGTGTGGACAATGCTACCGTGGCGGTACGGGAGTGGGAAGGCGAGGTGATCTTCCTGCATGAGGTCACCCAAGGCGCGGCGGATCGCTCTTATGGTGTGCAAGTCGCGCAGTTGGCTGGCTTGCCTGCGGCTGTGGTGGATCGAGCTCGGGTGGTTTTGGATGCGTTGGAAAAAGGCGAGCGGGAAGGCAAAGCCCAAAAGGCGCTAATCGATGACCTGCCTTTGTTTGCTGTTGCGCCACCACCTGTGGCAGCCGCACCTAGTGGACCTTCGCCGTTACAGGAAAAACTGGCCGACGTGTCACCAGATACGCTCAGCCCGCGCGAAGCGTTGAACCTGATTTATGAATTGAAGGACCTGGCGGGGGAATAACCCCGCTTACCAACTTCCGGATGCACCGCCGCCCGACGAACTGCCGCCGGAAGAGCCGCCAGACGACGAACTGGACGAGGATTTGCGAGGAATGGTTTTGCGCAGGGACCAGTGATCCTTGCAATGAAGACAGCTGTAGTCGATCCGCTTTAGGCCAGTGGAGCTGGTGGTAGCGTATTCCAGAACTGTCGTATCGGACTCCACCGTTTTGTTCCCGCACGACCGACAGGCACTGTAGCGAGAGAACCAACCTTTGTAGGCCTCGATCGTTTGATGATCACAGCGCATGCATTGCCAAACGTCGTAGTCCACGCTTTTGAGTTTTTCTTCAGTGATTTGACCAGGTTGCAAAAACTTGTCATCCCACTCTTCTTCCATGCGTTCCATTTTTGATCCGTCATGCGGGCAGCGGCGTGGGCGGTTGCGCTGCCAGCGTCGAATGAGCATCGTGAAAACACCAATAACAGGCACTAATAAGGCATAAATCCACGCACCCAACCGATCAAACCACCGGCGAGAGGCATTATAAATCTTTTCGCTACCGCTTGCCTGAAACTCGCCCGGCCAAGTTCCTGTCACCTCTTGGATCACCTCAGACACACCGGCATCAATGCCCTCAAAGAAAAGGCCTGTTTTGAATTTGGGGGTGATGTCGCGGTCAATGATGGTCTTCATCGGATCATTGAGGCTCAGCCCATAGCCGGACCCGACCTCGATCCGCATGAGACGATCCTCAACCGAGATGAGCATCAACAGGCCGTCATTGCGCGCTGCATCACCAATCCCCCACGCGTTAAACAGATCAGTGGCGTAGGGTTCGATCTGTCCGCCATGACCATAAGTGAACATGCTGTTGATGGTCAGAACGGTAAATTCGACATCCCGTTCCGCCATAAGCTCGACCAGTTTTTCACGGATGGTCTGTTCCTGTGCCGGAGTGAGCACATCGGCATAATCATTGAGATATCGATCCATCCGGTCCGGATACGTCACCGCAAAAAGCGGACCAGACAACAGTGTGAGAAAAAGACAAGCAAAGGTAAGGTGACGCAAAAGAAAAGCTCCCGAAAATACGGGAGCTTTGTAGCAAGCAATTTGCGATCTGTTTAGCCCGGGTTGGAACTGACACCCACTTGCGCCGCTCGCAGCAGGCGGTCATGCAACATGAAACCCTGCGCGGAGACCTGAATGATATCTCCCGCTTTGGTGTTTGGCACAGGGGCCTCAAACATGGCTTCGTGCACGTTGGGGTCAAATTTGTCGCCAACCTCGGGTGAAATCACCTCAATGCCATGTTTGGCGAATGTCTTGAGCAGCTCGCGCATAGTCAGTTCGATGCCTTCGATCAGGGCGGCAGAGGCTTCTTTCTGCTCTTCTGTGATCGCTTCGACAGCGCGTTTCATGTTGTCAAAAACCGGCAGCATGTCCCGCGCCAGTTTGGAACCACCATATTGTTCCGCCTCGCGGCGGGCCTTGTCGCCACGCTTGCGCGCGTTTTCCGCATCTGCCAGCGCGCGCATCCAGCGGTCTTTCAACTCGTCGCGTTCTGCCCGCAGCTCATCCAGCTCAACAGCTTCGTCTTCGAGCTCGTCCAAGCTGGCAGCAAATTCTTCTGCTTCAGCGTCTGCGATGTCGTCCAGAAACTCGTTGTCTTTCGGCTCAGCCATAATTCACCTCTAACCGCGGTCGGTGATGAGTTTACCGACCAGTTGTGCCGTGTAGTCCACGATCGGCACGATGCGTCCATAGTTCAGGCGCTTTGGTCCAATGACCCCGACAGCACCCACGATCTTTCGATCAGCGTTCATATAGGGAGACACCACCAAAGAGGAACCCGAAAGTGAAAAAAGTTTGTTCTCAGAGCCAATAAAAATGCGCACGCCATCGCCCTGCTCCGCCAATTCGAGAAAATCAGCAATGTCTCGTTTACGTTCCAGGTCGTCAAACAACGTGCGGATGCGCTCGAGGTCCTGTTCTTCTTCATCGGTGCCCAACAGATTCGAACGGCCACGCACAATCAAACGTTCCTGTTGGCCGCCTTCGTTGGCCCAGAGCGCCAGGCCGTTTTCCACAAGATCCGCAGCCAGGCTGTCGATTTCCTGACGGCGTCTGGTGATTTCTTCCTGCACCGCCTTACCCAATTCGCTCAGCGTGCGGCCTTCGGCAACGGCGTTGAGGAAGTTCGCCGCCTCACGCATCGAGCTTGGGGTTTGTCCGGGCGGTGGGGTGAACAGGCGGTTTTCCACATGGCCATCTGCAAAGACCAACACCACAAGGGCGCGGTCCGCACCGAGAGAGACAAACTCGATGTGCTTGATAGGCGCTTCATGTTTGGGCGCCAGAACCAGAGAGGCGCCTTGCGTCACACCAGACAAGGCGGTGGAAACGCGGTCGAGCATGTTGGAGACATCGCCATCTGCGTCGCCCATGGTGGCGTCAATTTTCTTGCGATCACCTTGATCTAAGTCGCCGACCTCAAGCAGGCCATCGACAAACATACGGAGCCCTTGTTGGGTTGGAACCCGTCCGGCAGAAACATGCGGGCTGTCCAGAAGGCCAAGAAACTCCAGATCCTGCATCACGTTGCGGATGGTGGCAGCGCTGACTTTCTCTGACAGTGTGCGCGTGAGCGTGCGGCTGCCCACCGGATCACCGGTTTCTAAGTACCCCTCAACCACGCGCCGGAAGACTTCGCGGCTGCGGTCATTCATTTCTGCGAGAATCTTGCTGCTGTCTGTCATTCGCCCGTGCCTTTGCGCTCTCAATAAAATAGCCTCAAAGGCAAAGGTCAATCGGGGTTGCGTCCAACCTTATCCCGCGGTTATCCCCAGCCCAAACCCAGAAAAGGATATTTGCCATGCGCCCTTCCGGCCGTCAGCTCAACGAAATGCGTGAAGTCTCGATTGAAACCAATGTGACCAAACACGCCGAAGGCTCCTGTTTGATCAAAATGGGCGACACCCATGTGCTGTGTACCGCTTCTTTGGAAGCACGTGTGCCACCATTTATCAAAGGCTCTGGCCTGGGCTGGGTGACAGCAGAATATGGCATGCTGCCGCGCTCAACCTCCTCGCGCATGCGCCGCGAAGCCACCGCGGGCAAGCAAGGTGGCCGCACCGTTGAAATCCAGCGTTTGATTGGCCGCTCCCTGCGTGCCGGTGTCGACCGTGTTGCCTTGGGCGAACGTCAGATCACCGTGGACTGTGATGTGATCCAGGCCGATGGCGGCACGCGCTGTGCCTCCATCACCGGTGGCTGGGTGGCGCTGCGACTGGCGGTGAACAAGCTGATGAAAGCTGGGGATGTGGTAACCGACCCGCTGATTTCCCCAGTGGCCGCCGTGTCTTGCGGCATCTACGCCGGTCAGCCGGTGCTCGATCTGGATTACCCAGAAGACAGCGAAGCAGGTGTGGACGGCAACTTCATCATGCTGGCAAACGGCCAGATGATCGAAACCCAGATGTCAGCCGAAGGTGCCACTTACTCCCGCGCGCAAATGAATGAACTGCTTGATCTGGCGGAAAAAGGCGTGGCCGAGCTGGTTGCCGCACAAGAGGCGGCCACGGCATGACGCGCAAATTTAAGGGCGACCAACTTTTGGTCGCCACCCACAACGCCGGCAAATTGGCAGAGATTACGGAGATCCTCGCGCCACATGGCGTGTCGGTGGTTGGAGCCGGTGACATGGATTTGCCGGAGCCAGAAGAAACCGAGGACACCTTTGTGGGCAACGCCCGCATCAAGGCGCATGCGGCGGCCAAGGCAACCGGCCTCCCTGCCCTATCTGACGACAGCGGCATCACCATCGATGCGCTGGATGGTGCGCCGGGTGTGTACACCGCAGACTGGGCAGAAACCGGCAATGGCCGCGACTTCATGAAAGCCATGACCCGCGCCAATGACGAAATCACCGCAAAAGGCCCGGACGCGCCAAGGTCCGCGCAATTTCGCTGCACGTTGGTACTGGCCTGGCCTGACGGACATGACGAAGTCTTTGAGGGCGTTATGGCTGGCGATCTGGTCTGGCCCATTCGCGGCGAAGGTGGTTTTGGCTACGATCCGATGTTTAAGCCGGACGGCTACGACGTGACCTGTGCAGAGATGCCCAAAGAGGAAAAGAACCAAATCAGCCACCGTGGACGGGCGCTCAAAGCCTTTGTGGAAGGCTGTTTTGGCTGAGGATTGGCAAAACGGGGGCTTTGGTCTGTATATTCACTGGCCGTTTTGTCAGGCCAAATGCCCCTATTGTGATTTCAACAGCCATGTGAGCCGTGAAATCGATCAATCCCGATGGCTTAGAGCCTATCTGATCGAGTTGGATCGGGTTGCGGCGGAAACGTCAGGGCGGGTACTGAACACGGTTTTCTTTGGCGGTGGCACGCCAAGTTTGATGGACCCAGAGGTGGTTGCCGCCATTCTGGCGCGGGTGCGTCAACTGTGGCCAACGTCAAACGATATGGAGATCACCCTTGAGGCGAATCCGGGATCCGTCGAGGCTGGGCGTTTTGCAGCCTACCGCGACGGTGGTGTGAACCGGATTTCCATGGGTATTCAGGCATTAAACGACCGCGACTTGCAACGTTTGGGCCGTATTCATTCAGTTGATGAAGCCAAACAGGCCTTTGATATTGCAAGAAAAACATTTGATCGGGTGAGTTTTGATCTGATCTATGCGCGACAGGATCAGACGCTTGATAATTGGAAAGCCGAGTTGCGAGAAGCGCTGTCCATGGCGATTGACCACTTATCGCTTTATCAACTCACCATTGAACAGGGTACGGCCTTTGGCGACCGGTACAACCGAGGAAAACTGCGTGGATTGCCGGAAGATGATCTGGCGGCGGACATGTATGAAGTCACGCAAGACATATGTGGCGACGCCGGTATGTTGCCCTATGAAGTGTCAAATTACGCTGCAATAGGCTCTGAATCCCGCCACAATCAGATCTATTGGCGCTATGGCGATTATGCGGGAATTGGGCCCGGCGCACATGCGCGATTGACGCTCAGTGGGCAACGCCACGCGATTGAAACCTGGCGCAATCCCAACAAATGGCTGGAAGAAGCCGAGTCTGGCAACGGCGAAAACCTGAAAGAAGCCATTGGACAAGAAGATCAAGCCGCCGAGTTTTTGATGATGGGCTTGCGATTGAGCGAAGGCGTCGATTTGAAACGCTATGAAGCCTTGACCGGCAAACCCATCGAAGGCGCACGTGTGGCAAACCTACAAGACATCGGCATGATCGAAATTGAGAATTCCCGTCTCCGCGTCTTGCCGCAGGGCCGCATGGTGCTTAACTCGGTTTTGTCGGAATTGTTGGTGGACTGAATGCGCGTTATCTGGCTGATCTGTGGACTGACCTGTGTCGCGCTTGCGCTAATTGGCGTGGTTCTCCCGCTCCTGCCAACCGTGCCCTTCTTGCTATTGGCCGCCTTCTGCTTTGCACGCTCCTCTGAGCGCCTGCACAGTTGGCTTTTGTCTCACAAAACCTTCGGCCCGATGATCGACGACTGGAACAGCAGCGGTGCGATCCGACCTTCCGCAAAAAGGGCAGCAACGCTGTCCATTGGCGTGGTTTTTGGAATTTCTCTGGTTGTGGGCGTCAAAACCACCGTTTTGGTCATTCAAATGGTGGTTTTGAGCGCGGTACTTTTTTTCATCTGGACACGGCCTAATTCGTAGCGCTCAGAATTCGGCACAATTCATCAAGTTGATCAAGTGTTTGATAAGTAATGGTAATTTTTCCATTTTCTCCGCCGGAAACGTGATCCACCGCAACTTTCATGCCCAAATTTGCCGAAAGATCGCCCTCTAGAGCGACTGTGTCGGCGTCCTTATGGGTCTTTGGTCGAGATTTTTTATTTTGCTCGACGAGAGAGCCTGTTTTTTTCGCCAGTTTTTCGGTCTGACGCACGGACAGACCGTCCTTTACGACCTTTCGGGCCAACTCGGACGCGTTGTCCGATGTCACCAACGCACGCGCATGACCTGCCGATAGGTGGCCTTCGCGCAACATAACCTGCACGTCATCAGGCAGATTGAGCAAACGCATCAAGTTAGCGATGTGGCTCCGGCTTTTGCCAAGGGCTTCGGAAACCTTCTCCTGCGTGTGGCCAAATTTCTGCATCAGCTGACGATAGCCCATGGCCTCTTCAACTGGGTTCAGATCAGCCCGCTGGATGTTTTCGATGATCGCGATTTCGAGCACTTCGGTGTCATCGTAATCACGCACAATGATGGGCAGCTCATGCAGCTGCGCCATTTGGGATGCACGCCACCGGCGTTCCCCCGCGACGATCTCATAGCGATCGCCAGATTTTTTGCGCACGATGAGGGGTTGGATCACGCCTTTTTCGCGAATGGAATTTGACAGATCCTCCAATTGCTCCGGTGTAAAGTCCCGACGCGGCTGATCTGGGTTGGGTTCAATCCGTTCGATTGGCACCACAAGATCCGCGCGACGGGGCGCAGACCCGGATTCTTGACGTGTTGTTTCTTCAGTTACATCCGCCATCAAGGCGCTCAGGCCGCGACCAAGGCCACGTTGTTTTTTCTTATCTGCCATTTTGGCTCTCCCTTACGCAGCCACTTGATAGTTTTTGACAAGCAATTCTTTGGCCAAAGCCCGGTAAGCCTCGGCACCCTTGGACGTAGGATCATAATCCAGGACGGGTTGCGCAAAAGAGGGCGCCTCAGATACGCGCACGTTGCGCGGAATTTTGGTCTCAAACACCAGATCACCAAGATTGTCCCGCGCGTCTTGTTCAACCTGTTGGGACAAATTGTTGCGCGCGTCAAACATGGTTAACACAATACCTTCAATCCGCAGCCCTGCGTTGGCAGTTTGACGGACCTCCCGCACTGTCAGCATAAGCTGTGACAGGCCTTCCAACGCAAAAAACTCGCTTTGCAGCGGGATCAAAACGGAATTGGCCGCGATCATGGCGTTGACCGTCAGAAGGTTCAAGGAGGGCGGGCAATCGATCAGGATGTAATCCAAATCGTATTTGTCCATCGCTGTCTGGCGCAGTGCGTCATGCAAGAGGAAACTGCGCTTTTCATTCGACATCAACTCAATATCAGCTGAGCTGAGGTCTACAGTAGCCGGTACAATCGACAAATCGCCGGACTCCGTGGTTTGGATCACGTCTTCCAGCTCCACATCCCCCGTCAAAAGGTCATAGGTGGTGTGTGTGCGGGCTTCGACTTCCACTCCCAAACCAGTGGACGCGTTCCCTTGCGGGTCCAGATCGACCAAAAGAACCTTACAGCCTTCTTCGACCAGTGCTGCGGCGAGATTGATTGCGGTTGTTGTTTTGCCCACGCCACCCTTTTGGTTGGCCACTGCGATGATTTTGGGCCCTTTAGGGCGTGTGGGATCCGACACGTTTGAGCTCTCCAATCTTCAGAATGACCGCTTCTGGGTCTGTGATACTTTTTACCACTTCGCAATCAAATGACCACGATTCCTGTGCGGATTTCAGCTCTTTTTGCCAACGTGCGCCTTTTGGGAACACTGCGGTGCCTGTTGCCAACAAATGGCGCTCTGCAAACTCACAAAGCAAAGACATATCCGCAAGCGCACGCGCAGACAGAACATCTGCATTTTGGGGTTCCGCTTTTTCAATGCGGTCTGTGATCACTGTGCCTGGAACGTTGGTTTCGCGCAGAACCGTACGCAAAAAGGCGCATTTGCGTTGATCACTTTCAATCAACGTTACCTTTTGTGGCGCTTCAGGTTCGGCGGACATCAACGCAATGACGAGACCGGGGAAACCTCCCCCGCTGCCAATGTCCACCCAATGAGCGGCATTTGCAGGCGCACTGCGTAGGACTTGCACGGAATCCAGAATGTGGCGCGTCCAAAGATCGTCGATTGTGGACTTAGAAACCAGGTTAATCCTTGGATTCCACTTTACCAGTAGGTCCGCGAGCGTTTCGAGGTGCGTCAATGTTTCACGTGAAACATTCAACTTGGCTTGGATGTGGTCAGGACAAGACATTAGGCAGATTTCGCCTTCTTGGCCTGACGCAGTTTTGCGAGAAGCAGCGTCAGGGCAGCCGGAGTCATTCCATCGATACGTCCGGCCTGCCCCAAATTAGAAGGGCGCACAGCATTTAACTTCGCTTTCAACTCATTGCTGAGACCTTCGATAACGTCGAAATCAAAGTCAGACGGGATAATCTGTGTTTCGTCGCGACGCATTGCCTCCACATCCCTCTTTTGACGCTCAATGTAATTGGCATAAAGCGCATCACGGTCCAGCTGATCCTGGATCTCGGGCTCAATTTCCCCAAAGCGCTCATCTAACGCAGTCAATTCGCCGAAACCAACTTCCGGAAAAGCCAAGACCTGAAACGCTGTGCGGCGATTTCCGTCCTGGTTTACAGCGATCCCCGCAGCGTTGATTTCTTTTGGCGTATAGCCTCTCTCTTCCAGAAGTGCTTTGCCTGCCGCCAACTTCTCTGCCTTCTTGCCAAAAGCAGCCTTACGCGCGTCACCGACCAAACCCAACTCTTGACCAATAGGTGTCAGGCGCTGATCGGCGTTATCCGCACGCAAGGACAGCCGGAACTCTGCTCGCGACGTGAACATGCGGTAGGGTTCCGTCACACCGCGGGTGATGAGATCGTCTACCATCACACCGATGTAACTGTCAGACCGGCTGAAATGATGAGGCGCCTTTCCTTGCGCGGAAAGAGCCGCGTTTAGACCAGCAACCAGGCCTTGAGCAGCAGCCTCTTCATATCCTGTGGTACCATTAATTTGGCCCGCTAGATACAAACCTGGCACGCCCTTCACGCCCAAAGCGGCGTCTAGCGCCCGCGGATCGACGTAATCATATTCAATGGCATAGCCAGGTTGCAGAATCTCCACATCCTCAAGGCCATAGATCGAGCGCACATAGGATTCTTGGACATCGACGGGCAAAGAGGTGGAAATACCATTTGGATAGACGGTGTCATCGTCCAATCCTTCCGGCTCCAGAAAGACCTGATGGGAGTCTTTATCAGCGAAACGCACAATCTTGTCTTCAATAGACGGACAATAGCGCGGCCCTACCCCTTCGATGTGACCACCATACATCGCGGAGCGATCCAAGTTGTCGCGAATGATGTCGTGGGTTTTTGCGTTGGTGTGGGTGATGCCACAGGCAATCTGACGCGCAGATGGCTTCTTGTTCATGAAAGAGAACATCACCGGTTCTTCATCAGCAGGCTGGCTGTCGAGCTGATCCCATTTGATAGTCTTGCCATTAAGCCGTGGCGGAGTGCCAGTCTTTAGGCGCCCTAAAGGCAGCGCAAAACTGTCAATGCGTTCGGCAAGTTTGACCGAGGCGTTGTCGCCCATGCGCCCGCCAGAGTGAGAAACGTCGCCGATGTGGATGACACCGCGTAGGAACGTGCCTGTTGTGAGAACAACCGTATGCGATGCAATCTCTGAACCATCTGCAAGGATGACTCCCCGCACGGCCTGCCCTTCCATGCGAAAATCGATGGCTTCCCCCTCGATCACGGTCAGGTTTGGGGTTGCCTCAATCTCCGCCAGCATTTCGGTGCGATAGATTTTTCGGTCTGATTGCGCACGCGGTCCTTGGACTGCTGGACCTTTACGGCGGTTAAGCAAGCGGAATTGAATCCCTGCCTTGTCCGCAATACGCCCCATGACCCCATCGAGGGCATCCACTTCCCGCACAAGGTGGCCCTTACCAAGCCCGCCAATCGCAGGATTGCAGGACATAACGCCAATGCCGGATTTTTTAAGGGTCACAAGCGCGGTCAGGGCACCCATACGCGCGGACGCTGCCGCGGCATCTGCGCCAGCGTGGCCGCCTCCAACAACAATGACGTCAAAATGTTTCACGTGAAACACTCCTCAAATTTGAATCACTTTCCGATGCAAAAGCTCGAAAAGATCTCATCCAGCAGGTTCTCTACATCGACATGGCCGACGATGGAATCAAGGGCTCGAATCGCGGTACGCAACTCTTCGGCCCCAATATCATAGTGATCTGACCCCAGAGCGAGAACGGCGCGCGCCGCATCCAGAGATTCAGATGCGCGTTTCATCGCGATGCGATGCCGTTCGCGGGTGGCGACGCCTGAACGCCCAGCCTGCTCAGACAACTTGTCAGTTATTTCGGCCACAAGTTCCGACACACCAAACCCGGTTTTTCCAGAGATGGCATTTTGCGGATCATCTAAAGTGTCGGCTTTCGCCGCGCGGATCACATCATTTGGCAAAGGAGTGAAATCAGGATCCTCGCCATCAGATTTCAAGAAAACACGCAGATCGGCAGCCTCGGCACGTTCGCGGGCCCGTCGGATGCCGATGCCCTCAACATGATCGTCAGTTTCGCGCAGGCCTGCGGTGTCCAAAAGCGTGACGGGTAGCCCGTTCAGCTCCATGCGCACTTCGATAACGTCGCGGGTAGTGCCTGCAAATTCAGAGGTTATCGCAGCTTCGCGTCCTGCAAGCGCGTTCAGCAAAGTGGATTTACCAACATTAGGGGCCCCGAGAATGGCAACTTCAAAGCCAGTGCGGATGCGTTCTGCAGTATCGACACCCGCGATCTCTTTATCGAGTTCCGTACGAACGCCGGACAGAAGTTCCGTGACTTCTGGCGTCACATCTACCGGCACATCTTCGTCAGCAAAGTCGATCGTGGCTTCGATCAAGGCAGCCGCGCGGATCAGATCCGTGCGCCATTTTCCGGCCAAGTTGCCAAGATCTCCAGACAGAACGCGCAGCGCTTGGCGTCGTTGGGCTTCGGTTTCCGCATCGATCAAATCGGCAAGCCCTTCGACCTGCGCCAAATCTAGACAACCGTTTTCCAAAGCCCGACGGGTAAATTCACCTGCTTCAGCCAAACGCAGACCGTCCATTTCGGAGAGTTCGCGCAGGACAGCATTCACAACAGCCGTGGAGCCATGCAAATGCAGCTCCAACACGTCTTCGCCGGTAAAGCTGCTGCCTTTCTCAAAGTAAAGCACCAAGGCCTGATCCAGACGGCGGCCTTGGCGATCTTTCAGCAGTTTCAGCGCCGCAAAACGCGGGTTTGGCAGATCGCCAAAGAGCGCCCTACCCACCTCGGCAACGCGCGAACCGGACACACGAACGACAGCGACCCCCGCTTTACCGGGGGCCGTTGCAAGAGCGAAAATTGTGTCAGCCACATAGGCCATCACAGCATCCTTAGGTGTTCATCGAGTCAAAGAACTCGCCATTGGTTTTGGTTTGCTTGAGTTTGCCAAGCAGGAATTCCACGGCGTCGGTGGTGCCCATCGGGTTGAGGATGCGGCGTAGCACAAAGGTTTTCGCAAGATCGCCTTTGTCGACCAAGAGATCCTCTTTCCGGGTGCCCGATTTGAGAATGTCGATCGCTGGGAAGACACGTTTGTCCGCAACTTTGCGATCCAGCACGATCTCCGAGTTACCGGTGCCTTTAAATTCTTCGAAGATCACCTCGTCCATGCGCGAACCGGTGTCGATCAGCGCGGTGGAGATGATGGTGAGCGAGCCACCCTCTTCGATGTTACGGGCCGCACCAAAGAAACGCTTTGGACGTTGCAACGCGTTGGCGTCCACACCACCGGTCAAAACTTTACCGGAGGATGGCACCACAGTGTTGAAGGCACGGCCAAGTCTTGTGATCGAATCCAGAAGGATCACAACATCTCGTTTATGTTCCACAAGACGTTTGGCTTTTTCGATGACCATTTCGGACACGGCAACGTGGCGTGTGGCCGGTTCGTCAAAGGTGGAGGAGATCACCTCGCCCTTCACGGACCGCTGCATGTCGGTCACCTCTTCCGGGCGTTCGTCGATCAGCAGGACGATCAAGTAACACTCAGGATGGTTGGCCTCGATGCTATGCGCGATGTTTTGCAGCAGAACGGTTTTACCGGTGCGTGGTGGCGCCACGATCAGGGAACGCTGCCCCTTACCAATCGGCGCGACAAGGTCGATCACACGGGCGGAACGGTCTTTGATGGTGGGATCTTCGATCTCCATCTTCAGGCGCTCATCCGGATAGAGCGGCGTGAGGTTGTCGAAGGCGATTTTGTGCTTGGCCTTCTCCGGCGCTTCAAAGTTGATTTGAGACACGCCTGTGAGGGCAAAGTAGCGCTCATTGTCCCCTGGAGCCGTCATGACGCCGTTCACGGTGTCACCGGTGCGCAGGGAGTACTTACGGATCATCTCTGGGGAGACGTAGATGTCATCGGGACCCGGAAGGTAGTTGGCCTCTGGCGAGCGCAGGAAGCCGAAGCCATCCTGAAGCACCTCAAGCACACCATCGCCGGAGATTTCCCATCCATCATCTGCGCGTTCCCGCAGAATCTGGAACATCATCTCGCCTTTGCGCATGGTGGAGGCGTTTTCGATCTCCAGCTCTTCGGCCATTGCCAAGAGATCTTTCGGGCTTTTGGCTTTCAGATCGCCAAGAGCAAGCTTTTCTTGTGTCATGAAAATATCCTGTGCTGCCCAAGAGAAGGGCAGTTCATGTACTGTGTATTTGGAAGACACTTAGCCCGGACGGGCCAGTTGGCGGCAGTTCTAAGCCACTTTCTTCGCCTGAGTCAAACGATTCAGAATTTTACGACCACTGATAGAACAATCAGAACCATCAAAAGCGTCGGAACTTCGTTCATCATACGATATTGGCGGCCGGTGAGCGTATTTTCATCACGGCCAAACTTCTTTCGCATGATCATCAGCCAATGATCAAACACCGTCATTGAAATTACCCCAAAGGCTTTGGTGTAAGGCCAGATCGCAGACCAATCGACAATACCTGGTGTGAAGACAAGCGTGAGGCCCGCGGCCCAAGCCACAATACTTGCAGGGGCCATGATGTAGCGCTGAAGCTTGTATTCCATGATCTTCAGGGTTTCATCGAGTTGATCCCCCTTCTCTGCCCGCTCAGCGTGATACACGAACAAACGTGGGAGATAGAACAGACCTGCCATCCAGCTGATCACTGCCATGATGTGCAGTGAAAGCACGTAAGGATAAATATCGATCAGAAAGTAACCCATGGTCGGTGAGATCCTTGTCCCTGTCCGAGCCTCCTTAAATAAATAAATATATATAGAAAAGGATGATGATTAAGTAGGGACGTCCAATCCTGTGGATTATCACTTTTCCCCTGCACTTACCCACATATGGATAGAGAGCACCAAAGAGTCTCACAGGCTGGTGAGAAAGTTAAAAGATTTTAATGATTTCAGTGGTTTGAATAATTCATGACAGAAGCATGACTGTGGATAAGCGCGTGGAGAAACGGGTATCCAGGTGATTCCTCCCACAGGGAAAGTTTTCCCCGTCCACCGTGCAGAAAATCGGGGGATTTCCGTGAGACGGCCGGGAGTTTCCCCAGCTTGCAAAACCCCTCAGAAATTTCCAGAAAGGACTCTCAAGAAGTTCCTTCCCTTCTCCACGGATTTATCCACATGACCGCACCCCTGATCCTTGCTTCGGGCTCCGACATACGGGCTCAGCTCCTATCTAAAGCCAATGTTGGTTACGAAACCGTTAAGCCGCGCGTAGATGAAGAGATGATCAAGCGATCTTTGCAGGCGGAGGGCGCCACACCACGGGATGTCGCAGACGCCTTGGCGGAGTCAAAAGCGCGCAAGGTGAGTTTAAAACGGCCAGAGGCGCTGGTTTTGGGCTGTGATCAGGTGCTGGATTTTCAAGGCACGATTTTTTCTAAGCCCGACAGCGTGGAGGATGCGCGCAATCAACTGCTGTTGTTGCGTGGTCAGCGCCACATGCTGCTTTCCGCAGCTGTGATCTATCAGAATGGCGAACCGCTGTGGCGTCACGTGGGTGTTGTGCGGCTTTTCATGCGGCAATTCAGCAACGACTTTCTTGAGGGCTATCTGGATCGCAACTTTGACAGCATCCGTCATTCGGTTGGCGGGTATAAGTTAGAAGAAGAAGGCGTGCGGTTGTTTGATAAGATCGACGGGGACTATTTCACCGTCCTTGGCATGCCGCTTGTAGAAATTCTGTCGTTTTTGACGACACGGGGAGAACTGCCACAATGACATTGCCGTCCATTCCTTTGGCGGGTGTGATCGGGAACCCGATTGCGCACTCAAAATCACCAGTCCTGCATGGGCATTGGCTGAAGACCTATGACATTGCCGGGCATTATGTGCCGCTTGAGGTTGAGGCGGATGCTTTGGGTGATGTTTTGAGAGCGATGCCAAAGATGGGGTTTGTCGGTTGCAACGTGACGATCCCGCACAAAGAGCGGGTGATGCAGTTTGTCGATCAGATCACGGATCGGGCAACGCTGATTGGGGCGGTAAACACGCTGATCTTTCTCAACGATGGCAGCATTCTGGGCGACAACACCGATGGCTATGGGTTCATCGAAAACCTGCGCCAGGGGGCGCCGGAGTGGGATGCGTCTGCAGGTCCAGCTGTTGTGTTGGGCGCGGGTGGTGCCGCGCGGGCGGTTGTAGCGTCTTTGCTTGATGCGGGTGCGCCGGAGATTTTGCTGACCAACCGCACACGTGTGCGGGCAGATAAGCTGCGCGAAGACTTTGGAGCACGGGTTAAGGTGGTTGAGTGGGTCCAGGCGGGCAATATTTTGGAAGAAGGCGCCACATTGGTGAACACCACGTCGCTTGGCATGACTGGCAAATCAGAGCTGCGTGTGCCGATGGATGGGCTGCGTAAAGAAACGGTGGTGACGGATCTCGTTTATTCGCCGTTGACTACAAACTTCCTGCGCACAGCCAATGAGATTGGCTGTGTGACTGTGGATGGGCTTGGTATGTTGTTGCATCAAGCCGTGCCAGGGTTTGAACGCTGGTTTGGTCGTCGTCCTGTGGTGGATGATGAAACACGGCGCGTGGTTTTGGGATGAGCTTTAAGCTTGGTCTGACTGGCTCGATTGGCATGGGCAAATCGACCACGGCACAGATGTTTGTCGATCTGGGCTGTGCGCTTTGGGATGCGGATGCAGCGGTGCATCGGCTTTATGATGTCGGCGGTGCGGCGGTTGCGCCGATGCAGGCCAAGTTTCCGAAGGCCGTGGTTGCCGGTGCAGTGTCGCGTGACAAGCTCAAAGAGGTGATCGGGCGCGATCCCTCGGCGCTCAAAATGATTGAAGAAATCGTGCATCCGTTGGTGGCGCAGGACCGTGCCGCCTTCATCGGATCTGCCACGGCGGACATTCTGGTTTTTGACATTCCGTTACTGTTTGAAACCGGTGGGAACACAGCGATGGATGCGGTGGTATGTGTCTCTATTCCAGCTGAAGTACAGCGAGACCGGGTTTTGGCACGAGGCACGATGAGCGAGGCTCAGTTTGAACAGATCCGCGCCAAACAGATGCCAAATGATGAGAAAGTTGCGCGCGCGGACTACATTGTGACCACGGACACGCTTGACCATGCGCGCCAGCAGGTGGAGAAGATTGTGACCACCATCAGGGGACAGTTGGCCAATGCGTGAAATCGTACTCGATACGGAAACCACTGGGTTTGATCCGTTCTCCGGCGACCGGATTGTCGAGATCGGGGCGTTGGAATTGTACAACCACCTGCCTACTGGCGAGACGTTTCACGTCTATATCAACCCGATGCGGAACATGCCGGAAGAGGCCTTTGGCGTGCACGGGATTGGGCCGGATTTGCTCGATGTGCCACGAGATGCGCAGCCGGGTGAGGTCACGCTGAAAGACAAGAAAGTCTTTGAGGCGCACGGGCAAGCGTTTCTGGATTTCATCGGCAACGACAGCAAACTGGTCATTCACAACGCCAAATTCGACATGAAGTTCCTGAATGCGGAGCTGAGCTGGATGAACCTGCCGGAGATCCCAATGGACCGGGCGGTGGATACTCTGGCCATGGCGCGCAACAAGTTCCCTGGTTCGCCCGCCACATTGGATGCTTTGTGCCGCCGTTTTGGTATCGACAACTCTTCGCGGACGTTGCACGGCGCATTGCTAGACTCTGAAATCCTCGCGGAAGTCTATCTGGAGCTGATTGGCGGCCGACAGCCGGATTTGGTTTTGGCGTCCGGCGGCGGTGGAAAGAGCAAATCGGTGCAGGTGGATGATTGGCGGCCGACCAAACGGGCAACACCCCTGCCCTCGCGACTGACTGAAGAGGAAGCGTCAGCGCACCAAGAGTTTGTAGAAAAGATGGGTGAGAACGCGCTTTGGGCCAAACTGGGATAACCAACAAAAAAGGCGCCGCCCGCGAGGACAGCGCCTGAATTCACGATAGTAGATCGCTTAGTTGGCAACCGGCTGTTCTGCGGCCTGCTGTTCTTGCGCGCGGCGCTGAAGCTCGGAGCGGTACAGTGCCACAAAGTCGATGGTTTCCAGATTCAGTGGCGGGAAGCCACCGTCGCGGGTCACGTCAGACACGATGCGGCGTACAAATGGGAACAGCATGCGTGGGCATTCGATCAGCAGGAATGGGTGCAACTGGTCTTCTGGCACACCTTCCACGTGGAACACACCGGCATAATCCAGTTCCAAAATGAACATCTCGGCGCCGTCTTCTTTGTTCTTGGCGGTGATGTTCAGCTTCATGGCCACTTCGAATTGATGATCCGCGGTGCGCTTTTTTGCATCGAGGTTCACCTGAACCTGAACGTCAGGCTGCGGGTTACCGGCAGAACCTTTCTGAGCCAGGATGTTTTCGAACGACATGTCGCGTACGAATTGGGTCAGTACGTTCATTTTCAGCTGCGGCGCTTGTGCAGCACCGTTTTCGTTTTCCGCCATGGGAAGTCTCCAAAAGAATTCGTTTGCCCTGCTTTAACAGGTCAAATTACGGGTCTCAATGTTTAGTCCAACCGGAAGGTTTATGCGTGGGTTTTTTGACGCTGTCCACCTGTGGGTGCGGGCTTTCTGGAGCGGGATCCACTTCGGAGAATTCACCGTCAATCACATCAGATCGCGCTGGACGGTGGCCTTGGTTAGCTGGACCGGAATGAAAAGAGGCAGAGCGGGTGCTGCCCATGGTAAAACTCTGAACTCGCACGCGCTTTCTGGCAAATTCGAACATGACTTTGCGAAATGGCGGGGTCAGAAGGGCGAAACCAACGGCGTCTGTGAAGAAACCTGGGGTCAACAGCAACACACCGGCGATCAGGATCATGGCACCGTGGGCCAAAGGTTCGGTTGGATCGTTGAGTTCATTGAAGGATTGCTGCACGTTTCCGATGGCAGCAAGCCCCTGCGATCGCACCAGATGTGTGCCAAGAATGGCCGTCAGTAGAACAATCGCCAAAGTTGGCCATAGGCCAATGGCGCCACCCACGCTGATGAACAGGGCAATTTCGATCATTGGGATCGCGATAAAGGCCAGCAAGAGCCACATCTTAGCTTTACTCCATTGCTACATTTGGCGAGGTGGACTTGACCCCGCCCGTGACTTACATAAGTGCGATAGAACAGTGTTTCCATGCCCAACATGAGGTTCAAATGAACTCCTCCCTACTTCAACTTCTGGTTCTTGCCGGTATTGCTGTGTTTCTGATTTTGCGTTTGCGGAATGTTTTGGGGACTCGAGAGGGGTATGAAGAGCCACGTCAGGAAGGTGTTTCGCAGGCTCGTCGGGGTGGTCCAGACCTTGAGGTTATTGAGGGTGGTCCTGATCAGGACATTTTGGACCATGCGGAAGAGGGCAGCGTGAATGCGTTGGCGCTGGCGAAGATGAAGTCGATGGAGCCGCAGTTTGGCGTAAATGACTTTCTCGGCGGTGCGCGCGGTGCCTATGAGATGATCTTGATGGCCTTTGAAAAAGGTGATCTCGCGAGCATCCAGCCTTTCTTGAGCGAAGAAGTCTACGAAAGCTTTGCCCATGTTGTGGAGATGCGGGCGGACAAAGGTCTGACTGTGGAAAGCGAGTTTGTTGGTGTGCGTGAAATGGTGCTGCAGGCGGCGCATTTCGACGAGGCCACCAAAGAGGGCGAAATCACTGTGCGCTATGTGGGTGAGCTGACCCATGTTGTGCGGGATAATGCCGGTGAGATTGTCGAGGGCAGCGAAAGCCAGATTAAGCGGCAAAAGGACGTTTGGACTTTTGCCCGCGTGATGGGATCGGACGATCCAAACTGGCAGCTTGTTGCCACGGGCGAATGATCCGGGCGTTTCGGGCGGCTTTGGCCGCGGTCTTTGTGATGACCGGAGGGGCAGCCATGTCCGAAACACATATGAAAATCCTGTCGTTTGACGACCTGGACGGGTGGGCCGCGGATGATCACGAGGCCGCCCGTAAAGTGTTTCTAAATACTTGTGCAGACCTTGACGCGCCAGACTGGCAGACGCTGTGTGCGGCGGCGACGGGTATTGAAGATGCGCGCAAGTTTTTTGAACTGTTGTTTCGGCCGGTTCTAATTGAGGAGAAAGACAAGTCTGCGCTGTTCACCGGCTACTTTGAACCTGAGCTGGATGGGTCTTTGGCGCCAAACGGGCGGTATCGTTTTCCGGTCTACAAAATGCCGCGGGAGGCCAAAGGGGGCCAGTGGCTAACCCGACGCGAGATTGAGACCAGTGGTGCGCTTCAAGGTCGTGGCCTAGAGATTGCCTGGGTTGATGACAGCGTGGAGCTGTTTTTTCTGCAAATCCAAGGGTCGGGTCGTATTCGGCTTCCAAATGGGTCGTATATTCGTGTTGGCTACGGAGGCGCCAATGGCCACAAGTATCGCTCGATTGGTGCGGAGTTGGTGCGACGCGGCGTGTACAACGCCCATCAGGTGAGCGCGCAGGTGATCAAGAATTGGGTGAAACGCAATCCGGTGGATGGGGCGGAACTGCTGCGCCACAACGACAGCTTTGTTTTCTTTCGCGAAGTGAACCGGGTGCCAGCCCACAAAGGCCCGTTGGGGGCGATGAACCGGTCGATTACGGCGATGCGGTCTATTGCGGTGGACCCGAAGTTTACGCCGCTTGGCGCACCTGTTTGGGTGGAGAAAGACGGCGCCGGGCCGCTCCGTCGGTTGATGATTGCGCAGGATACTGGTTCGGCCATCAAGGGCGCGCAGCGTGCAGATATCTTTTTTGGCACTGGCGATGAAGCCGGTAAGGCAGCGGGTACGTTGAAAGATCCTGGCCGCATGGTGGTTCTTCTGCCCATTCAACGGGCCTATGCGATGTTGCCGGAGTCAGTCCTGTGACACGTAGGAAGTTGAGTGAAGAAGAAGTCACCCTCTGGCGGAAGGTGGCAGATACTGCTGAGCGGTTACATCCCGGTACAAGCTCCCATGAGTTGCCAAAACCCAAGCCAAAGCCGATCAAGAAGCCGCGTCCACATCTCTCCCCTGCCCTTCCGGATTTTGAAGTTGGCTCCAAAGCCAGCGCCAGCCCGTCGATGCATGATCTGATGGGATCCGTGTCCGAACGTGTGGCGCGGCAGCCTGTGCAGATGGACAAGAAAGCCTTTGGCCGGATGAAGCGTGGGAAGCTGGTGCCTGAAGGAAAAATTGACCTGCATGGGATGACAGCGGATCAAGCGCATGGTGCGTTGACCGGTTTTATTTTGCGCTCCCATGGTGAGGGAAAACGGTTGGTTCTGGTGATTACCGGCAAGGGCAAAACCAAGCGTGATGACGGGCCAATCCCTACGCGGCGTGGGGTGCTTAAACATCAAGTGCCGCAGTGGTTTGCTCTGCCACCGATGAAACAGTGTATTCTGCAGGTGGCCGAAGCGCACATCCGCCATGGCGGCACCGGGGCGTATTATGTGTATCTACGCCGCCGTTGAGCTTTCGGCGTCAACCTGGGTTGACCTGAATGGCGATCGCTTCATTTGACACCCGTACCCTCTCTGCCTGCCTCAAGAGAAAATTGGGGTCGTCTGGTGCCAGTAAGTCATCAAAGCTACGCGCGTCACGCAACAACGCGATCAGCGCTGGGCTTTCGGCAAAGGTCATGTGGTTGCTGCTGCCGTCGGTAAAGCTGGAAACGTCAAAAACGATGACGGGGAGGTCTGCCAGCACGTCCGGATTGGTGAGCTGCCCGAGCCTTTGGGATGAGCGGTTGATGCGGCTTGAGAGGCGCAGGGCGCTGTCTTCGGTTGAGGTCAAAATAACCGTAGGGTCCGGCAGATCATCAAATGGCTCCAAATTACGCAGGAACAGGTCCACAGGCATATCCGGGGAAATCAGGGCCAAAGCGTCGATATTGCGCGCGGTCCAGCCGGGCTCTTTGTGTTCGATTTGGCGCAGGGTTTCTGTGATCAAGAACGTGCCAAGGGAATGGCCAACGAGCAAAAGTCGATCTGATTTTGATTTGGCTAGGGCGCGCAGACTCCGTTCCAGATCGTCGCGTGAAAATAGCGCGCTTTCACGATCATGCGCGTAGCCTAAGGGACTGCCTGCGCTGGCCCAAGCAAAGTTCACCACTGTGCCTGGCATATCAAAGTCGTTTTGCAATTGGGCGATACGGAAAAGGCTGTCCTGATAGGTGTTGTAGAAACCATGCACAAAGACGGTGACTTCCCGGTTGCGGCGAGGATTGCCCGCGAGGCTGGCGGAGACTTGCTTGGCTAGGTCCGGAAGGGAGGCAATAGGGGTCTCTTTGGCGATCACAAAATGCTTTTCTGGATCAGGCTTGGCTTTGAACGTGGGGGCAGCGCCGGCGGAATGTGTGGGCGGAATAGAGACTATTGTGTCGAGGTAGGTCAGGTCTGTGTCTCGGCTTGTTGCCAGATACCCCTCAGCATTGCGTCGCCGGTTGGTGACCACAAAGATTTGGCGCGTATTTGGCGCGTTGAGTGCCGCTGGTTGGATCGGCGCGGTGATGCGATCAGCGCAGGCGGCGAGCATCAAGAAAGTGGTCATGAGGATGAGTTGGCGCACGTAAAATCCCGGCAAAACTGGTTTGCCGGGACTATGCAATTGAATGCGCGGAGCTGCTAGGGGGAAATCAGAGCACGTAACGGCTGACGTCCATGGATTTGGCCAACTCGCCGAGATTCGTCTCTACAAAGGCGGAATTCACAACAATTTCTTCGCCCGAGCGATCAGGCGCGGAGAAGCTGAGTTCCTCAAAAACCCGTTCCATCACCGTGTAGAGCCGCCGTGCACCGATGTTTTCTACCGACTGGTTCACTTCGGCGGCGATTTTCGCCAGCGCGGCAATGCCATCCTCGGTGAAGGATACCACAACCTCTTCAGTGCCCATCAGTGCGGTGTACTGGCGGGTCAGCGCGTTGTCGGTTTCGGTGAGGATGCGAACAAAGTCTTCTTCGGTTAGGGCGCGCAGCTCGACGCGGATCGGCAGGCGACCTTGCAGTTCCGGAAGAAGGTCAGATGGCTTTGCAATGTGAAACGCGCCGGACGCAATGAAGAGGATGTGGTCGGTTTTGACCGGGCCGTGTTTGGTGGAGACGGTGGTGCCTTCGATCAGCGGCAGCAAGTCACGCTGCACGCCCTCGCGGGAGACATCGCCGCCACGCGCTTCCTGACGGGCGCAGACTTTGTCGATTTCATCGAGGAAGACGATGCCGTTTTGCTCCACCGATTGCAGCGCGGCGGCATTCACGGTTTCGTCGTCTAGCAGTTTGTCGGCCTCATCCGAGATCAGCACCTCATAGCTTTCGGCCACGGTCATGCGTTTCTTGGTGGTGCGGCCGCCCATGGCTTTGCCAAAGATGTCGCCTAGGTTCATCATCCCCATCTGACTGCCTGGTTGGCCGGGGATATCAAACATGCCGCCCAACGGATTGGAGCTGTCGGCGACCTCAAGTTCAATTTCGGTGTCGTCGAGCAAGCCGTCCTTGAGCTTTTTGCGGAACATCTCGCGGGTGCCTTCCCGCGCGTCCGGACCGGCGATGGCGTCGATCACACGATCTTCGGCTGCGGCGTGGGCCTTGACCTTCACGTCTTCGCGCATGTGCTCGCGGGTTTGGATGATGGCAGAGTCGACCAGATCACGGATGATCTGTTCCACGTCGCGGCCAACGTAGCCCACTTCGGTGAATTTTGTGGCTTCGACCTTGATAAACGGCGCGCGGGCCAGTTTGGCCAAACGGCGGGAGATTTCGGTTTTACCCACACCGGTTGGACCGATCATCAGGATGTTCTTGGGATAGACTTCATCGCGGATGTCATCTGCCAGCTGTTTGCGGCGCCAGCGGTTGCGCAGCGCGACGGCAACGGCGCGTTTGGCGTCTTTCTGACCAATGATGAAGCGGTCCAGTTCGGAGACAATTTCGCGGGGCGTGAGATCAGTCATATCGGTGTCCAATCAGTGGGAAGGCGGCAGGCGGTGGAGCGGCAAGATGCCGGACAACGGCGCGAGAAGAGCCGCGCGGAAGCGGGACCAGAAGGCGCCCAGCACCACCAGAAAGATGCCAAGGAAGAGAATGGTGAAAGCTGCGCCCTCACCATCAAAGACGATGCTGGCCAGGGCAACGGTATAGCCGATGGCAGCAATCAGGAAGGAGCGGCGGTCGATAATGATGGCGATGGCCGCAAATCCCAGAAGGAAGAGCATGAGCGCCAGATGCGCACCATTGCCACCGGTTTCCAGCAACGTGAGAGCCACGGTGTTGATCAACGCGGGCGCGGCGACAACATGCAGCCAGAAGCCTTGCGCGCTGCGGCGGGTGACGCGGTGCGGGTCGGACATGTCAAAATACATGGCGACGCCAAACACAGCGATGCCCACACCTAAAGTGATGAAGGCAAAGGGACCGCCTGCGGACAGCAAGAAGAGGTCTTGCGGGCTGGTTGGGGTGCCGGACTGGTTGGCGCCGATCATGAGCGCGATGCCAAAGACACCAAGCGCGATGAGCGCCATGGCAAAAGGCACGCGGAAGCGCAGCCAGAAGATTAACATCGTCAAAGTTGTGAGTGCCAGCGGCAGTGGCAGGCTGGAGAAGTCTTCTTGGGCGAGCATGAATGGCTGCGCAAAATAGGTGGTGATGCCTGAGCCAGCATTGATGGCCCAAAGGATCGACAGCGCGATGGCCGGGGCCACCATGCGACGGCGGCGGATGAAGTACTCGGCCAGTGCCCAAATCACGGCGCCAGAAATGGCTGTCGTTGTGACAATCTTGGTTTTGTAGTTCACCACTTCGGCGGCCATGGCGATGCCGTTCACGGCAGCCCAGCCGCTGGCGAGGATCAGTAGTCCGACCACGATAAAAATCTCGTTGAAACCTTTGAACAGCTCAAACGGTTCATCCCCTGCCGCAAGGTCTTCGCGGGCACCGCGACGGCTGTCCGCCAATGCTGCGAGAGAGGCGGCCTGTTGTTCATTGAGCAGGCCAGAGCCAACCGCGGCGCGAAGATCATCTTTGTCAATCATGAGGTGTGGGTCTCTCGTTACGCGAGCACTTTGGCAAACAGTTCGTCTTTCATCATGTCGTCAAACCACTCTGGGTAGCGGCGCCCCGGAGCAGCGGCGGCGTCCAGCGCGGCCATTTCCTCATTGCTGAGCACGATATTGGCGGCGGTGATGCCGGTTTCAAGCTGGCTGAGCTTTGAGGCGCCGATGATCACGGTATGGTCGCGGCGCTTGTTCAAAATCCAGGCTTGGGCGATTTGCGCGGGCGTGGCGTTGTGCGCGTCGGCGGCGGCACTCAGCGCGGTGATCGCTGCCTGCGCCTTCTCTTTGGACACTTGCAGGAAATCGCCTTCTGCCAGACGCCCGTCGCTGTCTTCCAGCTTGTTGAGATCATATTTGCCGGTCAGCAGGCCACCGGCCAGAGGTGACCACGCCATCAGGCCGATGCCAAGCTCCGCGCCCATGCGCAGGATGTCCATCTCAATGTCGCGGCTCACGGCGTTGTAGAGGTACTGACCGGCCACAAACTGGCTCATGTTGTTGTCACGCTGGAATTGTACCGCTTGCGCAACTTTCCACGCGGGCCAGTTGGAGACGCCAATGTGACGGACCTTGCCTGCGTCGATCACCGTTTGCAGGGTCGACAGGGTTTCTTCCAGCGGTGTCGTGAAATCGGTTTTATGCAGCACCAGAAGGTCGATCCAATCGGTGTCCAGCCGTTTCAGGCAGCCCTCCACGGATGACAGAATATGTCCGCGTGAAAGACCCGCGTCGGTGATGCGATCGCTTTGGCGGAAGCCAACTTTGGTGCAGATCACGGCGTCATTTCGTTTGCCCTTGAGGGTTTTGCCAAGGATGTCTTCGGCTTCGCCGTTGGAATACCCGTCTGCGGCGTCAAAGAAGTTGATGCCCCCATCCAGTGCAACATCAACCATGCGCTGGGCATCGTTCAGGCCAACTTTGGCAACGCCGGGAATCCAATCGGAACCATGGGTGAAGGTCATGGTGCCAAACGCCAGACGGGACACAACAAGACCGGAATTGCCCATGCGGGTGTAGGTCATGTCGCTCATTGTTTGATGGTCTCCACGGTCAGGTTGCCGTTGGTATAGACGCAAATGTCGCCAGCGATGCCCATGGCTTTGCGCGCCACTTCTTCGGCAGACAGATCGGTGTCCATGAGTGCGCGCCCTGCGGCCAGTGCGTAGTTGCCGCCTGAACCGATGGCTGTGACATCATGTTCGGGTTCTAGCACGTCCCCTGCCCCGGTGATCACGAAGATGTCTGCGCCGTCTGACACAATCAGCATGGCTTCGAGCTTTTGCAGGTACTTGTCGGTGCGCCAGTCTTTGGCCAGTTCCACAGAGGCGCGGGCCAGTTGGCCGGGTGTAGCTTCGAGCTTGGCTTCGAGCCGCTCCAGAAGCGTGAAGGCATCGGCGGTGGAGCCGGCAAAGCCCGCGACAATCTCATAGCCGCCAGGACTTAGGCGGCGCACTTTGCGCGCGGTGCCTTTGATCACAGTTTGGCCAAGCGAAACCTGTCCGTCACCGGCAATCACAACTTCGCCGCCCTTTTTTACACCAATGATGGTGGTGCCGTGCCACCCGGGGAATTGATCCTCAGACATCCAAAAGCTCCTTTTGTCCTTTGCCCTATATGAGCCTGTGGTCGGCTAGGCACAAGAGTTTGGCACGCATGCTGGGGTTGCTCCAGCGATTTCAAGCGCATAGCGTCGCCTCATGGAAGACCAACAGGATGTTCGTATTGATGCCGCGCTGCAGGACTTCCTGCGCTTGCAGCGAGAATTAGGCCTACCGGATGGGCCTGTTACGCATGATTTGTTGTGGCAAAAGAAGGACCACCGGAGCCACATCGTCTTGCGGCTTGATTGCGGTGGGAAATCGTATGTTCTGAAACGGGTTTTTGGCGCTGATGACTCTGACCAATTAATACAAATAGCCCAGGCGCAGGTTGACGCCAGCAATGCCATGGGAAATGCACGGCGGATGCGGGCACCGAAAGTGCACTATGTGAGCGATGACGGCACTGTCTTGTTGATGGATCACGTGGCCGGTAACACGCTGGACATGTTGCTTTATCGTGGGCGTGACCCCAAAAGCCTTTTGAAGCGCAGCGGAAGGTGGTTGGCCACTTTTCATCGCGTCATGGCTCGGCGAAAACGTCCGTTTCAGCCTGAACAGATGGTCGCGCATATTGACCGTTTGAGTTGTCAAATTGAGAGCGGGTCCCGGCGTGTGACAGCGCCAGAAAGATTTCTAAGATGCGCCTCTCAGATTCCTGAACGGGCGGCCCAGTTTGCAGACCAAACGACAATCGTGGCACGACGACACGGGGATATGAATCTTCGCAATTTGATCTTTGCCCAAGACGGCCTTTACGGCATTGATTTTCATCCACCCGGTCATATGCCTGTTGGGTTTGATATTGTCCGGCTGTTGTTGGATTATGCGGAGATCCATCAAAATAACATCGCCCTCAAACCAGGCACGTTTCTATGCTATGACGTGGTGTCATCGTTTTTTGAAGGTTACCGTCTGATTGAACCCGATGATCCTGGTTTTCAGTTTCTTCAACCGGTGCGTCTGCTTCTGGATTGGTGTGCTATTCCAGCTGATCCAGAGGACCGCAGTTGGCGGCAACAGGATCGTTGGCAGAATATGGAGATGCTCATTAAAAATGGGTTCGAATAAAAAAGGCGCCCCGAGTGGAGCGCCTTCGGAATTGGTGTCAAACGCGGATTAGATGGAGTCTTCGATCCAGCTTTGCAGCGCGGCTTTGGGCGCGGCGCCTGCGCGGTTGGAGATGACCTGACCGTCTTTGAAGATGAACAGCGCAGGGATGCCACGCACGCCCAGAGCGGCAGCAGCATTAGGGTTGCTGTCCACATCAACTTTGGCAATTTTCACTTTGCCGTCCATCTCAGCTGACAGCTCTTCAAGCGCTGGGCCGATTTGTTTACATGGGCCACACCATTCGGCCCAGAAATCTACGACGACGGGCACGTCGGCGTTTTTTACTTCTTCGTCGAAGGTGGCATCGGTGACAGCAACAGTTGCCATGTGGAGGTCTCCTGAAAGAGGGTGCAGGTAAGTCTTGGTTCGAGGGAACCTAGGTTTGCGGGGCGGGGGCGTCAAGATATCCTGTGGACGCAAGAGACTTTGTCACAAGATCGTGTGGCAGTTCCATCAGCTCTGCTGTGGCTGTCCATAGGATTGCCGTGCGGATTGGCAGGTCAAAAATCTGTTCTAAAGCATGGGTATAGGCTCCCATTTGCCGCAAAATGCCATCTGGAGTGGCCTGCACAGAGGTCGGAACAGTGGCGTTGGTTTTGAAATCGATGGCCCAGACACACGCACCCTGAATCACCAAACGGTCGATGATGCCATGCAACCGATTGGGGCCAAGGTAAGCGGTGACAGGCACTTCTGCCAAAGCGGATGGATCAAACAGCCAGGCGAGCTCCGGTTTGGTTAAGGTCTGCGTGGCTTCGGTCAGCAGATCTTGAAACTGCCTTTCCTGCATTTCCACCAGATCATCCTGCAGCAGAGAGGTCGCCACTTCAGGCCATTCCGATTGAGGGTGGCTGGGTAAGTGTTCGAGCAAGAGATGCAGCCAGGTGCCACGTTGCATGGCAGCTTCTTGGTCAAGGCCTTGTTCGCCACCCAAAGCCTTGGCACCGCCCAGATCAGACGGGCTGAGCGCGTGTGGGGCTGGGGACGGTTGTGGTGCTGTGGATGTCAGGAACGTTGGCACTTCGACTTTTGGCGGCTCGGACACTTCCGTCATGTTAGAGACTGTTCCGGCCCAATTTCCGTGATCCAGGCGTAGGCCTTCACCGCCGTCAAACTGAAAAGGCGTGGCATCGGAGGCAATCATCGCGGCGCGGATGGTGTCATACCAGCTTTTGCCGTCTTTCCCCAAGTCTCCGGCCGCGGCCACTATCAGCCACTTTTCTGCACGAGTCATCGCAACGTAGAGCAAGCGCAGGCGTTCCGCGGCTTGCGCCTCTGCCAATGTCTCGCGCGCATAGGCCAAAGGCGCGGGGGCGCTGTCGGACGACATGTTCCAGAGAGCAGTATCGCCAACCGGCACAATTGGCGCATCGGTTTTGATCAGCCGCTTGCCAGTATCGGGCATAATTACAATCGGTGCTTCCAGACCTTTGGAGCCGTGCACGGTCATCACGCGGATGCGGTTGGTGGCGCTGTCCATCTGGCGTTTGATTTCCAGATCGTCGGTCTGCATCCATTGCAAGAAGCCAGTGAGGCTCGGGACCGAGGATTTCTCATAGGCTAAAGCTTGGGACAGCAAGGCGTTGATACCGTCCTCAGCCTCGGCACCCAGACGTGCGAGGAATGCGTGGCGGCCTTCGTGGCGGGTCAGCACACGCTCGATCAGGTCGTAGGGCCGCAAGAAGTCAGTGTTGGCACGCAGATCGTCAAGAACGGCCATGGTTTTGGGGAACTCATCGCCTCGGTCGCGCAGAGCTGTCCAAAGGTAGGTTTTGGGCGCGCGGCGGTGGGCAAGATCAAACAGCGCCTGTTCTGACCAACCAAACAGGGGGGATCGCAAGATGGTTGCCAGAGACAGGTCGTCTTCGGGTGTGGACAAGAAAGACAAAAGAGCGCCAAGGTCGCGCACGGCCATTTCGCCGCCGACTTTCAGGCGGTCGGCACCGGCGATGGGCAACCCGTGGAGCTTACAGGCGCGGATGATTTCGTGGAACAGATCAGAGCGCCGCTGCACCAGAATGAGGAAATCGCCGGGCTCGATTTTACGCTGCGTGAACTGTCCGTCGGGGCCGCGCTTGTCGGCAATGGTCTCCTGTTTGATCATCCGCGCGATTTGGGCCGCGATGCGATCTGCCAAAATCACCGTGTGATGGGTGTCGCCAAGGCGGTCAACGGGATCAAACCAATCGTCTTTCTCTGATTTGGCGACGGGGTCTACGACCGGCCACAGGTCAACCCGGCCGGGCATGTCGTCGTTAAAAGCAATGTGGCGGTTGCCATTTGGAAAGCCTGCGTCTGCATGGTTCTCAAAACACTTGTCGACGAGGTTGAGAACTGCGGGGGACGAGCGGAAGGAGTATTCTAGGCTCAGGTCTTGAAGTTGGTTTTCTGTTGCATGAAGACGGTTGGCAAATTCATCGCGCATGCGGTCAAATTCTGCCGGGTCTGCGCCCTGAAAACTGTAGATCGACTGTTTTTTGTCGCCCACCACAAAGATGGTGCGGGTGTCATCGCCCCGCGCGCCGGAGCCGGAAGTGAATTCTTGCGCCAGGCGTTCGATCACCTGCCATTGCACCGGGCTGGTGTCTTGGGCTTCGTCCACAAGTATGTGGTCGATGCCACCATCAAGGCGATAGAGCACCCATTCGGCCACTTCTGGTTCGTTGAGAAGGTTGCGGGCTCGCAATATCAGGTCGTCAAAGTCGAGCCAGCCGCGATGCTGTTTGGCGGTGTCGTAGCGTTCCAAGAAGCGTGCCGCGAAGGCGTGCAGCGCGGCACTGCGGTCCTTAGCTTGAAGCGCCAAACGGCGAGGGCGTGCGTCTTCGACACGCAGCATGAGCGGCTTGATGCGTTCCATCAAATCTGCGTGGTTGGTGCGCAGTGCCTTGGTTGGAAAAGAGTCTAACTTGGCAGAAAATGGCTCTTTTGCACTCTTCCCGGTGAGAAACACGGATTCCAGAATGGGCAAAGCGGATGCATCGAGTTGAGCAATTGCACTGAGTTTACCAGCCGCTGTTGCATCGGTTTTGCCGCCTGTTTGAAGCACGTCGATGAGCGCGTTTATCAGCTCTGCCTCGCCGCCAAGAAACACATCTGATTGCAGAGCATCTTGATCATAGCCTTCTGGCAGGCCAAGCAAATCGCACAGGTCAGACGGAGAGGCAGGATGGCGCAGTCGGTCCGCGTGGCGACAAATATCGGCAGTCAAATCCTCCAAGGCTGCGCCGGTGAAATGCGTTGCGAGGTCTCGCACCAGAACCGCGTCCGGGCCTTCGGCCATCTGCTCCACAATCTCTTCGCGCAATAAGGCTGCTGCGCGGTCTTCCATTTCGCTGAACAGAGGCGAGACGCCTGCCTCAAGCGGAAAACGGCGCAGCATAGAGGCACAAAAAGAGTGGATGGTTTGGATTTTCAAACCGCCCGGTGTTTCAATGGCGCGGGCAAACAGAGTGCGGGCGTTGCGCAAATCCTCTGTGTTGGATTTGCCTGCAACACCAAGCTCTGCGAGTTCTTCGGACAGCTCGGCATCGGATTTCATCGCCCAGCTGCCAAGACGCTTGAACAGCCTGTTTTGCATCTCGCTTGCGGCGGCTTTGGTGTAGGTTAGACACAGGATGTGTTGTGGCAGGACGCCTTCCAGCAGGAGCCGCGCCACTCGGTCCGTAAGCACACGGGTTTTGCCGGAGCCTGCGTTGGCGGAAAGCCAGGTGCTGGCATCAGGGCGCGCGGCGGTGATCTGGCGACGGGTGGCGTCGTTCATCGGCTGGGTCATGACATCGCCTCCGGAGTGGGTTCATCGGTTGCGTCCCATTCGCCAAAGCGGGCCAATTGGTCGTAGTCGCTTTCGTCGCGTTCCGAACGCATGGCGCGGCGGGAGGTGAAGCCCTTTCCGTCAGCAAGGTAGTGTTCGATTAGCGAGATGAATTCTTCCCAAACCTTGGTGGGGGGCGTTTCCAACAGAGGTGCGGGTTGGTCCTTGGGAGTGGAGCCAAGACCAATGTAGATCGCGTCAGCAACATCGGACGGATCAATGCCTGCGAAGCCGCCCTGTTCAGCCATGGCAGCCTCCAGCAGGAGTTGTTTGTCAAAGTAGGTTTGTTCGTCCTTCGACGGCGGCGCGCCGGTCTTATAGTCATATAAAATGAGCGCGCCGGTTTCGGTGCGATCCACCCGATCGGCTTTGGCAGTGAGCCGGAAGCCCAGTTCGGGAATGGTGCCTTCAGCCTGAATTTCGAACGCCAAAGGTTCGCCACGCGCGCGCCGTTTCTCTTCGCCATGCACAACGTGGTCTGCAACCCGATCCAGCCTCGCTTGCCACAAGGCACGCGCCGTGGCCCAGGGTACGTTTTGGGCTAAAACAGTCTCTGATATTGCGAGTATTTGATCTCGAGTGACTGGCGTTTGGTCGGCCACGGATGTCTTGATCAGGGTTTCCAAAATCTCGTGCACAATGATGCCGCGCAACAGTGCGTCCGGCGTGCGCATCAAAGGATCAAGCGGGCGCAGACGCAGAACGTGCTTGGCATAAATCGCATAAGGGTCGCGGATCAGGCGTTTGATTTCGGTGACCGAAAGCTGCCGCGGGCGGGCTTCTGGCGGCGGTGTGGGTGACGGGCGCGGTGCGGCGGGAACCATGGGCACGGTTTCCATCGCGCGCACGTACGACAGCCATGTGTTGCCCCGGGATTTCATCTCTGCGAGCGCTTGCGGCCCGCTTTGATTTGGCAATCCGCTTAGCAAGTTGATCAAACGGTTGACCCAGCGTGAAGGCACGGTTTCGGCTTCGTCTGAGCGAACGGAGCGGGTGATCCAAACCTCTGGTGCGCCAATGGCTTGTTGAAAATCATGGGCAGAGAGGCCAATGCGGCGTTCTGGGAGCAACAGGCCTGCGTCGTGCCGAAGTTTGCGGTTGAGCCACGGGTCAGGGCTTGGCGCCTCTGGCCAGCTGCCTTCGTTGAGGCCGCCCAGGATCACAAGGTCGGCGCCTTGCACACGCGCTTCCAAAGTGCCCCAGATCAGGATGTTGGGGTGACCCGCATCGCGGTCCCGCACTTCTGCGCGTGAGAGCAATGCGCCAAACAGGTCGGCGTAATCTGCCGGCATGATCGAACCGACGACCTGAGCGTGATCGGTTACCTCTGCCACCAGTCTTTTTGCAGAGCGGCCTGCGGGCTGGTCCCACAGCCCACCGCTACCTTCGCCGGGGCCTTGGGCAACGTTTTCGGACAGTTTGAGGTGGTCGGCCAAAAGATCAGCCATGTCTTTGGCTGGGCGTTCTGCTTCACAGAAACATGCGGTGACCCAAGCCATCCATGAGGATATTTCTTCGTTGCGCACAGCGGCCCAGGCTTGCAGTTTTTCAGCTTCCGGATAGGTCACGCCATTGCGGCGCATCCAGAGTTCCAGATCTCGCGTGAAGCGGAGGTGATCGCCGCGGTCCTCGCCACTGTGCGTCAAAGGGTGTTTGAGGAGCGTTAGAAGGGCTTCGGAGGTTAGTTTTTGGTGTAATAGTGCCGAAGTGTGGCGCAGGAAGCGGCCAGGAGGGGATAGCTGCAGAGGCTGCCCCGCGCTATCATCCGGCACAATGTCCCAGCGATCCAAGGCGGCTGTTACTTGGCGGGTGAGCATCCGATCTGGCGTGATCAATGCGCAGGTCAGACCTTCGTCGGCAGCCTTGCGCAGGCGGGCGGCGATGGTGAGGGCTTCCTCGCGTTGGGTGGTGGCCTCCACCAGTGTGATGTCCTTGGTTGCGGCGACAAGATCACCCAGAAGTGGACCTTCGCTGAGCCATTGATCGGTCACGGGGGCAGGGCGCAAGGCAAGCGACACCAGCTTGTTGCGAGCCTCAGAGGGCGCGGTGCAATTGTGCCAGAGCTGCACATCCTGAGGGGCCATCCCAAGGTCGTTCACCAAAGCGCGGAAGCGGTATTGCGGATGGTCTTCGCTTTGCAATCCGTCAGACAGGTGATCCCAGGTTTCGGGCGGCATGTCGAAGTCATATCCGGGCAAAACCACGGCCCCTTGGGGGAGAGAGGCCACAGCTTGCATCAACACCTGCATGGTGCCGCGGGAGCCGGTCGAGCCGGCCAGAATGATGGGGTGTTGTGGCGGGCTGTTTTCCCAAGACTGTACAATCGTCTCGATTGCGCGGCGTTGGCGGGCCTCTTGCCCGGGGGCGCTGTCGAGATTTTCAAGAAAGTCGCGGGCGATGCCAAAGAAGGATTGCGCGCGGGCCCAGTGGCCGGATTGATCGCTGACGTCTAAGGCCTCGATGACATCCACAGGCACGCCTTCACCGGCCATTTCGTCAAACAATCCAGCAAGACTGTCTGCGAGATCGTAGACAGACGCGCGCGCGGCCAGGTCGGGCTGTTGTTCCAGAAGACGCGTGACCAGCTGGATCAACTCAAACCGCTGGCGGATGGCGGGCGCGGCGTCTGGAAGATGCGCGGAAGCGGTATTGGCAAATTCGCCGAGCAGCAGAATGCGGGGCAGGAGGGTGGCCGGTCCCTCATCAAAGAGTGCGTGCACACGGCGGGCCATGCGGGCGGTGTTCACGATCACGGTTGCCTTGGCAATGGCATCTGGGCGCTGACCTGCAAAGCGCGCTCGGATGCCTTCGACAAGATAGCGTGGGAAGTCGGTGCCTGGTGGCAAGGCGAAAACACGAGGAATGTCACTGGGTTCAAACATCGGTTGCCTCCAGCATCTCTTCGGCAAGGGCGATGCCTTCGGGCGAGCCAACATCGCACCATAATCCGGGGTACGTCAGCCCGTAGAGGCGTCCTGTTTTGTGCATCTGGTCCCAAAGCAAGTTGAGCGAAAAGGAGGTTTCTGAAATGCGGTTCAGGCCGCCCGTTTTGAGGATTTGGATACCGGAATAGACGACCCCCGGGCCGCGTGAGATTTGTCCGGTCTCGCGCAGCACAAAATCGCCTTGGCCTTTGTGGCCAATCGCGCTTTCTTTGGGCAGACAGAGCAACAGGGCATCCATCTCTTTGGGTCGCCAGGCCTCAAGCAGCAGTTGGAACGGGTTGGGGCCGCGCCAGACTGCGTCTGTGTTGCTTGTGAAAACAGGCCCATCCCCAAGCAAAGGCAAGGCGTTGCGCAGACCGCCGCCGGTTTCCAAAATGTCGGGCTCTTCTACAACAACTTGAACCGGCGTATCCTTCAAATGGTCGACCACTTGTTGATGATGGTAATGCGCATTCACGACTGTGTGGGCTGGAGAAATCGCTTTTGTCAGCTCCAGTGTGCGGTCCAAGAGGGTTTTGTCACCCACCTTCAAAAGTGGCTTGGGCGTGTTCTGGGTCAATTCACCCATTCGCGTGCCAAAGCCGGCGGCGAAGAGCATTACGGCGTTGGGACGGTGGCGCATTTGGCTTTTAGGTTCTCTAACAAGTCTGGGGTTGGGGCTGGTAGGGCGCTCGATAGAATCTCGGCGGGGCCTTTCAGGAGTGGGTGCTGCAAGTTGCGCATGGCAAGGTCGTAAACCCGTGGGATCATATCCACATAATGCGGTTTTCCGAAGTGCATACACAGACGTGCGAAGACGCCGATGATCCGTAAATTGCGTTGTGCGCCGAGAAGGCTGTAGGCGATGTCAAATGCCTCTGGGTCTATGTCCGATGCCTGAACAAAATGGGCTTTAATGTGATGCTCTATTTCCTGTGGAACATCGCGGCGCGCGTCTTGAAGGAGAGAGACAAGATCGTATGCCCTATGCCCTAAAAGAGCGTCTTGGAAATCCAACACGCCAACACGGGCAATTCCTTGGCGATCGGGCAACCATAACAGGTTCTCGGCGTGGTAGTCTCGTAGAACAAGCGTGTCTGGTGCCCCAATGTGTTCTGCGAGGATAGGGCGTATCTCTTCTTGAAATATTTTCCAAGGCTTTTGCCATTCTCTGTCCGCACTAGCGACGTACCAGGAAAAAACTGGTTCGATCATATCCCTTAAGGTTTGTGCGTCCATTGTTGCAAGCCCGGTGGGCGCAGGGTGCTTGTGCAGAGTGGTTAGGACATCGGCGGCCGCTTCATACAGAGGGCGCTCGAGTTGGCTATTGTTGGTCACCATTCTGGCAAAAAGAGCGTCTCCCAAATCTTCGAGGAGAAGAAGTCCTCGTTGAGTATCGGCTGCATAGATATCCGGTGCTGACACTCCCAATGCGGTCAGGTGCCTTGCCATATCGACAAAAGGGGCCGTTGTCTGTCCGGCTTCGGGAGGGGCGTCCATAAGCACGGCTTTTTTGCCGTCAAACATCGTGAGCCGTTCATACCTTCGAGCAGAGGCATCGCCCGCAAGCGGCGCTTTTTGGGCGTTTGACCACCCGTTTTGTGCCAGAAAATCGGCGATTTCATCCGTACGGGAGGTCATTCTGGGATCGCCTGAATAATGGGTTCCCACCGCCGTGATGTGGATGACAGAGTCAGCTGCCGCTCTCCCTCTCCCTCCATGAGTTTGAAAGACATCTTAAGAGCGTTTTCTGGGGCGAGATCAGCCAATCGGTCTGGCCATTCGACAAGACAAATTGCGCCTTCAAACGCGTCGGTAAGCCCCAACTCAACCACTTCGTCTGGCGCGGAAAGACGGTATAGATCAGCGTGCCATATCTCAGAAACCGGGCCATCATAGACTTGCACTAAGGTGAATGTCGGAGAGGGCACATCTTCTGGAACAGGCAAAAGAGATTGAATGAGGCTGCGGGCAAAATGGGTTTTTCCGGCACCAATTGGCCCTTCGAGCAACAGGACATCTCCTGCGGCCAAAACAGGCGCCAGGTGACGCGCGAGCGCTTCAGTCCGTGAAGGGGAGTTGAGCGCAATAGAACGCGAAATCAGAGTCATGCCGGCACAGTAAAAACGCGCGCGCAGACCTGCAAGCGCGTTTACCGCTCATTGGGTCGCAGTCAGCGCTATTTCGGCTGTGTGACTCTCGCAAAAACGCAACAGTGTGACGCCGCCAGCAACTGGGGAGACTTCGAGGGTGATCTCTTCCCCGGACTTTTTTGCCACTGTTTCAGACCAACTGCTGCGATCTGACGTAGAAAGAACGCGTCCTTTGAGTTTGTCCCACACCGGTGACGGCAGGCAGTCCGCTTCCCAGTGTTTTAGAGCGTCGTTGAACGTGTAATCTGCAAAACAGTTGTCTGGATCACTTTTCCACAAATCCCGATAGGCCTTGTTGTGTAGTCTGATCTGACCCGTTGGAGAAACGACAATGAGGGACTGGTCCACAACATCCAAAACGCCATGCATCTGTTCCAGTTCGCTGCGGAAGCGACGTGTGACGGAAATGGCTGCTGTAATGTCTTCAATCAGAATAACCAGCGCGCCATCAGGGTGGGGCCGCCCGGACACCTTGTAAGTAACACCGGTGGGAAGCGACCAGGTTTCGTTGTAGGTTCCGTTCTTCGCTTGTTGGAGCATTTCTTCGTTTTGTACATGCCATGCCGCGTGCGTATTTCTTAAAGGGGCAACATGGTGCTCTCTGAGCTGATCAAAAAACGAAAAAAGATCACATTGGTTTGACAAGAAGTCAGCAGATAGGCCTGTCAGCTCGGTTAAAGCCGGGTTGAATAAAATGAGTTTTCGATTTTGGTCAAAGATCGCGAGGCCGGTGGAAAGTTGGGCGAAGGTCTTTGAGAAAGTTTGCACAAAGCTGCGACGGGCATCTTGTGCAGACACTTCTGCATCGGCCTCTGTCGCATAATACATGGTATCCTTGCCCGCACGCACAGCTGTTACATTGAACCAATGTGTGCGTGTGCCATCCAAACTTGAGAGCTTGAACTTCTGAGGAGGCTCTCCAGGTTTTATGCTAGACGTATCAAAAAGGTGTTGTGTGTCGGCGCAAAATCCCAGTGTCGCACCCAGCGATTTGTAGGCGCTGTTGCGCCAGGTGACAGTACCTTTTGATGTCACTTTCCAAATTGGATTTGGGGCTTGAAACATAGCCTGTAAGATCGCGGTCCGTCGCGCGGAGTCCGGAGCGCCGTCGGGGGCAATTGTGACCCGTGCGACGTCGTTCCATTGGTCTAGCGTAATTGTAGATGCGTCGTTGGGGTTGCATGATTTTAGAACCGTTAAGTCCCTGTCTTGTGCCGCACCTTGCGTGCTGGGAAAGTCAGGAAACTTGGTTGAGAGCACTTTGTGCAAGGCTTCCCAGTCAAACCGGCTTGTTGGAATTTCTGAGCATAAGCGCAGCGCTTCCGTATTTGCATCAACGAGAACCCCTGCGCGAAACAAGAAGCGCGCGACAGCGGGACTTGAGGCCTGAGGTTTTTCAATAGAAGTTGGCGTGTTGGAATTGGCTTGGGCTGACTTGCGTACAACAAATAGGGTCGTAAGACAGGTAAGTAGAAACACGCTTATAGGTAGTAAGCTGGATAGTAACATAATAACTCCAGAGTTACTCGTGAACATAAAGGAGTGCGTAATTATATTACTTAAAGCTTATCTAAGATTGCATCTTTTTTCAAGGACGTGTGTTTTTGAGATTAGGATGCATGCAACGGATTTTCTCCCGAACCCAGAGCAGACGGATTCCTTGATGCGTCAACTTTGTCTCGCGGCCAGATAACTTCGACAACTGCGCCGCGCTGTTTTGGGGGTACTTCGCTCACCATTAAACCGCTGTATCCATTCGCGAAACTGACCTCTGCACCGGATCTTTCGAGCAGTGTTTTTGCAATAAACAACCCAAGACCCATGCCTTCATACCCAGGGCGCCGCTTTTTGTCTTTTCCCGATTTACGGTGTCTCACAAAGGGATCTCCAATGCGGCCAATAAGATGAGCTGGATATCCAGGTCCGTCGTCCAAAATGCGGACGGATACCGACTCATTTGAACATTCAGTTTCAACCCAAACAGAAGTTGCCGCAAAATCGACTGCGTTCTGAATGAGGTTGCGCAGGCCATGGATGATTTCCGGGCGCCGTAGAATTTCGGGACCGTCCAGAAGATCAAAATGATCAAAGATGATATCTTTTCCACGTCCCATGTGAGGGTCTGCGGCCTCCTCTATGACCGTGGAGAGAGGTGCCTTTCTCAAATGGAGGTCATCTTTTCCCGCCCTGCCCATCGACCTAAGGATGTCGCTACAGCGGTCAGCTTGCTGGCGAATAAGGGCCGCATCTTCGTGCAGATCCGGTTGGCCTTCCAGTTCTTCCATGAGCTCTGCACTGGTGAGTTTGATTGTGGCCAGAGGCGTGCCTAGCTCATGTGCAGCGGCCGCAACGACGCCGCCAAGATCGGTGAGTTTTTGTTCTCTCGCGAGCGCCATCTGGGTCGCAGCCAAAGCTTCTGCCATTGATGACATTTCTGAAACCACGCGACGGGAATAGAGAGAAGAGAAAAACAAGGCGATGACGATGGCGGCCCAGTTCCCAAACAAAAACACATCCGGGACGCTCAGTACGACCATATCTTGGGTGCGCAGGGGGTAGTGAACCTCCAGCAATACTGTGACGAGAGTGACGGCCAAACAAGCCAGTAAAACAGCGGATCGCACTGACAGAACAGATGCGGCAATGGAGACTGGGGCGACGACAAGGAATGAAAAAGGGTTGTGCAGACCGCCGGTTAGAAACAACAGAAAGCTCAGTTGCAGCACATCAAAGAGCAGCATGGCCATGTTTTCTTTTTCGGTAAGCAGCTTGTTCTCGGGGTAAACGATTGTCGCGATCAGATTACCTATGACAGAGACACCAACCGCCATAAGGCACAGGCCGTAGTGTAGTTCGAGGTCAAAGCTGTAGCGGGCGACAAGGAGCGCAACAATCTGTCCGCAGATTGCAATCCAGCGCAGCATGATGAAGGTGCGCAAGCGGATCCAATTGCTGCGACGATTTGCGTTGAGTAACTCCCGTGACAAATCCGTCATTTCCGGCCTTTCCGCTTGTGTCTTGGTGCAACCTTGATAGGTCTCTGCGAAATATCCCGCAACTAAACTTGATGAGGTTTATGATGGTTCGGATTGTGGCGGCTGTTGCCGCATTTGTGGCAGTCTTTGCATTGGCAGCCATGTGGTACGTCAGCCGTGGTAATGGGGATGGTGATCAGTTTGCCCAATGCCGACAAGGCCAGGTTGCCGGTGGTACAAGCGCGATAGGCGGGCCGTTTGAGCTTGTGAATGGAGACGGAAAAACCGTCACCGACAAGGACGTTTTGACCGAGCCGTCGCTGATCTATTTTGGCTATACTTTCTGCCCGGATGTCTGTCCGTTGGACAACACACGGAATGCGGAAGCTGTTGATATCCTTGAAGCAGATGGTCAGATTGTGACCCCGGTTTTCATCAGTATCGATCCGGAGCGGGACACGCCTGAGGTCATGAAAGACTTCACCGGATATGTGCATGAGCGGATGATTGGTCTGACCGGGTCTCCTGAACAAGTAAAGGCCGCCAGCCAAGCCTACCGGACCTATTATAAAAAGCAGGCACCAGAGGATGGCGATGATGAGTATTACCTCGTGGATCACTCGACATTCACGTATCTGACGCTGCCTGAGTACGGGTTTGTGGAGTACTTCCGGCGCGATGTGACACCGGAAAAAATGGCCGAAACCGTGGCCTGCTTCGTAAACAATATGTAGTGGCTTTGGGTCCGTTTGACCCAAAACGCCACGGACGCTAATACTTGTCCAAACACGCATTAGGGAACAGGCACATGACGGAAAACGCGCTGTCGGAGATCGGGCCGGACAAATCACTTCTGTTGGTAGATGATGACGAACCGTTTCTGCGCCGTCTTGCTAAAGCCATGGAAAAACGTGGTTTTGAGGTGGAGACGGCTGGGTCCGTCGCGGCTGGGCAAGCGATTGCTACAGCGCGTCCGCCGGCCTATGCCGTGGTGGATTTGCGGCTTGGTGACGGTAATGGGTTGGATGTGGTTGAGGTTATTCGCGACAAGCGGGCGGACAGCCGCGTTGTGGTGCTGACGGGATACGGTGCCATTGCCACAGCGGTGGCTGCGGTGAAGATTGGGGCGACCGATTATCTCAGCAAACCTGCAGATGCGAGCGACGTGATGAAGGCGCTTTTGAGTGCGCCGGATGAACTGCCACCCCCACCAGAAAACCCGATGAGTGCAGATCGTGTGCGTTGGGAGCATATCCAGCGGGTGTATGAATTGTGCGACCGCAATGTGAGTGAAACGGCCCGTCGGTTGAACATGCATCGCCGGACGTTGCAGCGGATTTTGGCGAAGCGTTCGCCGCGTTAAGACCTGTATGCACCACCTTTGAAAAGGACGTCGGTATCGCGTCGGTATAACGTCTGTTTTGCGGAGGTGCGCAAAGTCTTAACGCGTTTAGACGTCTTTAATAGAAAACCCGGCCTCAGGGGCCGGGCTGTGGGTTCGAAAGAACCGTTGCGCCACCTCATAAGAGGTGGCGTTTTGTTGCTTTGAAGTCAGGCTGCCTTGTCGGACAGCATCTCATCCACGATGGCCACGGCAACGTCTGCCGGGCTGCAATCCATGGTTTTTGCACGGGTCAAGATGCGATCCAGAGTGTCGACCACAGCGTTCAGTTTTTCGTCGACATAGGCGGCCCGATTGTCGATGGCGAGCACCTCGGTCGCGACGTTGATGATGCCGCCTGCGTTGGCGACAAAGTCCGGTGCATAGAGGATGCCGCGTGCGTGCAGGCGGGCGCCGTCCTCGGAAGTCGCCAGTTGGTTATTGGCTCCGCCGCAGACCGCCGCGACGTTGAGCTTGGCAATGCTGTCGGTGTTCAGGATGGCGCCGATGGCGCATGGGGCAAAAATATCGGCTTTTACGGTCAGGATGTCGTCTGCACCAGCGGTTTGCGCGTTGTATTTGGCGGCCAGTTCGGCCACTCGCTTGGCGTTGATGTCTGCCAAGATCAATTTGGCACCTGCCTTGTGCAGGAAGTCGCACAGATAGGTGCCAACGTGCCCCAAGCCTTGCACGGCGACGGTGCGATCGGAGAGGTCCGCGCTGCCAAAGCGGTGTTTGGCGGTGACTTTGATCGATTCAAAGATGCCACGCGCGGTGATCGGGGAGGGATCGCCGGAGGCATGCGGGCCGTCAGGCAGGCCCGCGACAAATTTGGTCTCGGTGGCGAGAAGCGCCATGTCCGATGGGCTCATACCCATGTCCTCTGCGGTCCAGTAGTCGCCTTCGAGCGTGTTGATGGCGCGGGCGAAAGTCAGGAGCTGTGCAGATGTTTTTGTGGAGGCATCGCCCATGATCACCGCCTTGCCGCCACCCAATGGCAGGCCAGCGGCGGCGTTTTTGTAGGTCATGCCCTCAGAGAGGCGCAGCGCGTCGGTCAGCGCGGCGTCTTCGCTGTCGTAAGGTCGCATCCGTAGGCCGCCCGCCGCGGGGCCGAGTTTGGTTGAATGCACCGCAATAAAACCGGTCAGACCGATGCTGGCGTCGTGTACGCGCAAAACGGTTTCATGGGTCGGTGTGGCAAGGCGGGTGATTTGCATTGGGCGTTTCCTTTGATCTTGTCGCTGTGTCCCAGGCGCGAAGTGGCGGCAAAATGGCACAGGATCGACAGGGGTTTTCTCCAAAATTGCCTATCGTCAGCGGGTAATGTTAGAGATAGTGGCTGAAATATGGTTAACTTTTGGAGATTTTCCCTATGGATGCCATTGATCGTAGAATCGTGCGTGCCTTGCAGTTGGATGGGCGCATGAAGATTGGCGAGCTTGCGGAGCTGGTTGGGTTATCGGCGACCCCCTGCGCGCGGCGGTTGGAGCGGTTGCAGGCGGATGGGGTGATCACGGGGTATGGCGCGCGGGTGGACCCGCGCAAAATGGGGGTGCCGGTGACGATCTTCGTCTCGGTGGAGTTGGAGACCCAGGGCGCGGATCGCATCAAGGCGTTTGAGCGGGCGGTGAGCGGGTTTGAGGAGGTCATGGAATGCTACCTCATGACCGGCTCACGGGATTTTCTGTTGCGCGTGGTGGCGGCAGACTTGGATGCGTTTGATGCCTTCCTGGAACACCGGCTGATGAAGGTGAAAGGCGTGCGCAATATGCGGAGCAACTTTGCCCTTCGCGCGCTGGTGCGGCGGGATGTGTTGCCCGCGATGTAAGGGTTAGAGGTCGTAGCGTTTGTGGATTTTTGACACTTCGGTGCCGTTGTCCAAAACCACGCCGTCTTTGCGTTTGTAGTTTTCGAAGCCCCGGCTTTGGTAATAGGCCAGACCCCCTTCGTTATCGGCGCGGATTTCGGCGTCCATCCAAGTGTATCCCAAAGCACGGGCGGCAGTCACGCTGGCCTCAAACAGTTTGGTGCCAATGCCAAGCCCTGTGCGGCCCGCTTTCACAAAGGTGCCAATGCCACAGGCTTCGGGCGGCAGATCTCCCCAAGGACCAATCCATTGGAACCCCAAAAGCGTGCCATCCTCTGTCAGAGCCACATGCCATGTGCTGCAGTCCTGATCGGCCATCAACCAGCCTTCCAAATCATCGCGAGACATCGGTTTGGTCATCGCGGTGGTGCCGCCGATGGCGATGATCTCGTTAAGCAGCTCTGCGGTCTGGCGCAGGTCTACCGTGCTGCCTTTTTGAATGGTGATTTGGGACATGGAGTACTCGATATCAGGGACTAAATCGGCTTAAAGTGCGGCCAGAAGGGTTTCAACGCGGGTGGTGTAGTCGGTGCGGACCTCCACAGGGGGGCGCAAGTGAATGGACAGACCGTCGATGATTTTCGGGTCCGGCACACCAAAGAGTTTGTTGGCCTCGGGCACGGAGAACCCGGCGATTTGTGTGGCCTCCATCCAGGCAGAGATTTTGTCCGCCTTTTTGATCTGTGCTTTTAGCCGTTTGGGTGTCTCAGCTGGCAGGCCAAAGCGGATGTGGATCGCGGTCATCAGGCGGTCGTCCAGAATTTCATACCCCGGACCCACGGCGGCTTTCACCGGGGAGATCATGTCGCCAATCACATATTCCGGCGCGTCATGCAGCAGGGCGGTCAGGCGTGTTTTGGGCGTGGCGGATTTGTACATGCGGCCATAAAGCTCTTCGACCAACAGGGAATGTTCGGCCACGGAATAGGCAAAATCACCGTGGGTTTGCCCGTTCCAACGCGCCACAAAGGCCAGCCCATGGGCGATGTCTTCGATTTCGATGTCCACAGGGGTGGGGTCCAGCAGGTCCAGCCTGCGACCGGACAACATACGCTGCCATGCTCGTGCCAATAGGGTGCCTCCCGGTTGTGTGAAACCGGTGTACGCCAGCCAAGTGGCGATGCGCAACAGTCAGGCGAACAGGGGACGCGCTGGTATCAACCAGCAGCCACACCGGTTGTGATCAACGCATTGGTGATCACGATCAATGTGCCCATCAGCAAGACGGCGGGGATGAAGAAAACAGACCGAAACATGGCCCTTAGTGCGCGGAAATTCATGACCAAAAACCTAACAAATAAAGGTTTCTGATACCTTGGTTACGAAAGCCTTAACAGTCAGGGGAGTCTGACCTGCGGATCGGGTGGTTTGCTGCAAAATTGGGCGACGCCACATTTTGGCCACATTTGAGGCGCAGCCTATTTGGTAGTCGGGATCACGTGCTGCCACAAAACAACGTGATCAGGCGTGTTTTGAAAAAGCGCACCGCGATACCGACGTTACTAGCGAGGGGGGCACGTTTCTACATCGGCTTCCTCCCGCGTGTCCCCCTCTCCAAACCTCAATGAATTGCGCCCAATGGGCCAATCTGCGCGAGAAAGGAGAGCGCTATGTTTAAGAGAGTAGTTGGAGCGGCGTTGCTGTTTGGCATGGCCGCGGCAGCCCCACCCGCGATTGCCGCCGGATGTGCGGCCAGAGATCTCGTGGTGGAGCGTCTGCAAAGCAAATATGCTGAGACCATGGTGGCCGGTGGGTTGCAAGGCGCAAACGACAATAAGATGACGATGCTCGAAGTGTGGTCATCAGAGAAAACCGGGACATTTACGGTGATTATGACCAATGCACAGGGGGTGTCCTGCATCTTGGCCGCCGGGACGGACTGGTTCCAGCAAGAGGCGGTTTTGCCGCCGGACGGAATTGAGGGCTAGTAACGTTGTAGAAAGCCCTTCTGAGTGTTATCTGGTCGCCAAAGCAAACTCGTAAGGAGCTGGGCGCAATGGCGACCGATTACACTGTTAAAGATATTTCCCTGGCCGAGTTTGGCCGTAAGGAACTGGATATTGCCGAAACCGAGATGCCGGGCCTGATGGCGCTGCGCGAAGAGTACGGCGATAAGAAACCACTGGCCGGTGCGCGTATTGTTGGCTCGCTGCACATGACCATTCAGACCGCGGTTCTGATTGAGACGCTGGTGGAGCTGGGCGCGGATGTGCGCTGGGCGAGCTGCAACATCTTTTCCACACAGGACCACGCGGCGGCGGCGATTGCCAAGGCAGGCATTCCGGTGTTTGCGATCAAAGGTCAGAGCCTCGAAGAGCACTGGGATTATCTGGACAAGTCGTTCCTGTTCCCAGAAGGCCCGAACATGATCCTCGATGATGGTGGCGATGCGACACTGTACGTGTTGCTTGGTGCCAAGGCGGAAGCGGGTGAAGACCTCGGCGTGCCGGGTTCTGAAGAAGAAGAAGTTATTCACAAGCAGATTGCCAAGCGTATGGCGGAAAGCCCCGGCTGGTTCACCAAGACCCGCGACGCGATCCAAGGTGTTTCCGAGGAAACCACCACCGGCGTGCACCGTCTGTACGATCTGGTGAAAAAGGGCGAGCTGCCCTTCCCGGCGATCAACGTGAACGACTCTGTGACCAAGTCCAAGTTTGACAACAAATACGGCTGCAAAGAGAGCCTCGTGGACGGTATCCGCCGCGCGACGGACACGATGATGGCCGGCAAAGTGGCGGTTGTCTGTGGCTATGGCGACGTGGGCAAAGGTTCTGCGGCCTCCCTGCGCGGCGCAGGTGCGCGGGTGAAGGTGACCGAAGTGGACCCGATCTGTGCGCTGCAGGCGGCGATGGACGGCTTTGAGGTGACCACGTTGGAAGACGAAGCGGCGACCGCCGACATCTTCATCACCACCACCGGCAACAAAGACGTGATCCGCATCGAGCATATGCGTGAGATGAAGGACATGGCTATTGTTGGCAACATCGGCCACTTCGACAACGAAATTCAGGTGGCAAACCTGAAGAACCACAAGTGGACCAACATCAAAGAGCAAGTGGACATGATCGAGATGCCATCTGGCAACCGCATGATCCTGCTGTCTGAGGGTCGTCTCTTGAACCTTGGCAACGCCACTGGTCACCCGTCGTTTGTGATGTCTGCAAGCTTCACCAACCAGGTGCTGGCGCAGATCGAGCTGTTCACCAAAGGCGAGCAGTACAAGAATGAGGTTTATATCCTGCCGAAGCATCTGGATGAGAAAGTGGCGGCGCTGCACCTCGCGAAAGTGGGCGCGAAGCTGTCCAAGCTTAGCAAGGATCAGGCGGACTACATCGGTGTTGGCACCGAGGGTCCGTTCAAGCCGGAGCACTACCGCTATTAAGCTGGGTTAGTGACTGAATTTGAGAGCGGCGTCCCGGATTGGGGCGCCGTTTTTGGTTTGGGGTGGGATAGAAGATAGTGCGAAATTTGGCTTTGTACCTTCATTGGTCGAGCCTGCAGCGTTGCTGGCAAACATGCTATTGAGAGGCAGTTTGGGAAGGACGGAGTCAAAGTGATGCCAAAAGACAAGGACGGAACCCTTAGTGTTCTTCAGAAAGCTGTTCGGCAAAAAGACCCAGATAAATTTGAAGACGCCTTAAACGCATGTTTCCCAATGCAATTCCGCGAAGGGCTGTGTGATTTACTCGCTGACGTGCTTAACGCGGATTGGCACTTCCGCCACGAAGATGTTGCTCATGCTATTCAAACCTTGACATGTGCATGTGCCGTTGAAGCTCTTGAACGTCGAGCTTTAAACAGTCCGGAGTATTTGGCGTGGGATAAGGATCATGCGCTTGCTCGAAAATGTACGTGGGCGCTCGCGGATATCGGAACTGACGAAGCCAAACAGGCACTTGAACGGTTGTCATTGTCGGAAATCACTGTGGTTCGTGGCTTCGCTCAAAAACGCATCGACAAATGGCAAGACGAGTTGGCGCGCAAAGGAACCGGGTTGCGCCAGCGACCCAACAGCATCCTTTCGTTCTTTGGACTAAAAACTCGGTTATGGCCGTGGTCCTGACCAAGAGCCGGTTATGTTGGTTTGCAGGTAACAGCCCTGACGCCACTTTCCTATTTTTTCAGCCACTGCATGATCTCAAGACTGTTGATATTGGGAGGAAAATTCGAAACACCTGTCACCCGTCTCGCCCAGGCTCAGTTGGGTCGCTGGAGTAAATCGCGATTTTGTTGCCGTCGGGGTCGCGCAGGTAGCTGACGTAGAAGTGCGGGCCGTAGTCGGCGCGGAAGCCGGGTTGGCCTTCGTCGGTGCCACCGGCTGAGAGGGCGGCGGCGTGCAGGGAGCGGACCTGCGCTTGGCTTGTGGCTTCAAACGCCACCATGGTGCCGTTGCCCACCGAGGCGGTTTGGCCGTCAAATGGCGGTTTCACGTAGAAATCGGGCAACACCGGGCGTTGGCCGTCTGGAACAGGGAGCGCGTAGCTGAGGCCTTCGGGGCCTTCTGTCACGCTGTAGCCCAGAGCGGGCAGGAAGGCGGCGTAAAAGCGTTTGGCGCGGGGGATGTCGTTGGAGCCGACACAGACGTAGCCGATCATTGGGAGGTGTCCTGACTTAATGCGGCCGCTTCCCAGTCTGTCAGGAACTGCATGATTTCCAGGCTGTCTGAGAGACGGGGAGAGGGGCGCGGGGCTTCTTTAGCGCCTGTGGTCAGCGCGCGTTCGACCATTTTGGTTTGGTGATAAAAGGCGTCGTGTTTGGTTTCGACCACGATGTCGCGGGCGGGGCCATCATAAGGCTGCCAGATCATCCGGTTCTCACCGGCCTCGGGCAGCCATGGGTTGGTGGCGAAGCGCAGGGTGCCTTTGGTGGTCACGATGGTGAAGGCGTGCGCCATGCCGTGGCCGTCGGTGCTGTGCAGGTTGGCAAGCACGCCGTTGTCAAAGCGCACGGAAATGCTGGCGTCTTGCAGCGTGCCGTCTTTGCCAATGTTGCCGTGTGCTGCGAGGGCGCGCTGGGCAAAAGCTTCTTCGCCGCACATGGTTTGCACAACGAGATGCAAGAGGGACGCGGGGTAGCAACCAAGGTTGTAGAGCGTGCCGCCGCCCGCTGGGTTCACCACCTGCCAGATGTCGGCGGCGTAGAAGCCGGAGATGGAGCGCAACTCGCCCACAGAGGGGTCGCGCAGGACGGTGACCAGTTGTTGCATAAAGGGGTGTGCGAGGTACATCAGACCTTCGGCAAAGAAGATGTTCGCTATGCGTACGGAGGCCACAAGCGCTTCGGCGTCTGCCATGGTGGTGGTCAGGGACTTTTCACACAGCACAGGTTTGCCAGCGGCCATGGCGGCCTCGGTGGCGGCGCGGTGCAGGTGGTTGGGCAGGGCGATGTAGATCACATCCACATCCGGATTGGCGAAGAGCTCGGCCTGATCCGTGGTGGTGTGTTTGATGCTGTATTGCGTGGATAGGTCAGAAAGTGCGGCTTCGTTGCGGCCGCAGAGCATTGCCACGGTAGAATTATCACTGTCACGGATCGCGCCCAGCATGGCGTGAGAAATGAAGCCGGTTCCAAAGATACCCCATCGCAGCATCGCGTCCTCCTGTTGTGTAAAAAATCTCAGAGGGTCAGCCTAGGCAGCGATTCCAAATATGACCAGCGGGATCTGTGCTAAGGGGGAACAGGTGCGACCTTTCCCCTTATCTGACGTAGACGTCAACTATAGGAATAGCCTTAGCACCGCCGCGCAGGGTGAAACATCAAGCGCATTTAATGACAATTGGGAGAATATCGGATGGGCAAACGGGACGAGTTGATCGCGAAATATGCGGACGATCTGAAAAACAAATGCGGCATCGAGCCAGATATGGCTCTGTTGGAAAAAGTGACCATCGGCTGCGGTCCGGCGATTTACAACGATGACGCTTCTACGGTGGCCGGATCTCAGCCTGAGGAGCTGGAAACGGTGAAAAACAACTTCCTGATCAAGAAGTTGGCGTTGAGCGATGGCCCGGAGCTGATGGAGGCCATCCATTCTGTGATTGAGACTTACGGCAAGTCTGAGCGTAACAAGTATCGGGCTGTTGTTTACTACATGCTGACCAAACATTTCGGCAAAGAGGCCCACTACGGGTAAAACCATCACTCGCGGTTTGGCGCGTCCGGAGCCTGAGGGTTGCGGGCGCGTTTTGCGTTTGGTTTCGAGAATCCTGAAGGAACACCTCGGATTGTAGATACTTGATAATTGAACGGATGGGTTCAGTTGCGCTACAAAAGAGGTGTCGGGCTAGGATGGCCGGACCCTAAAAGATACAAATTCGCGTGTGGTGGTATGGGATACACGCGGGGTGCATAGGGGGTCTGGCTGGAGCGGAGACAGACCCCCTATGTTTTAAGTTCCCAAATTGATTTCCCTACGGAATGCTGGCGCGGTTCTTAAATGAGCGGCGCCTTTTGGGTTTAAAACAACGTAAGTACTGCGCCCATCGTGGTGCAGCCAAGGGTGGCATATCCACCGTCAATCAACATCAGACTGCGGCTGCGGTTGGCGAAACTGTAGTTGGTGACAATCCAAGGGGTGGCCATGAACAGCCCGACCCCAAGACCGGCAATTAAACCCGCGCCTATGGTGTCGATCCCTGATAGGGAAAACACGTGACGCATCATGCCAGCGACAAGGACGGCGCAGATAAAGGCGGTGATGTAGGGCAGCGGGTTGCTGGCGTTGGCTGGGCGGCCGGACTCATCGGTCTCGACTTCTGCTGCTTTCATCCAGGGCTTGGCCAGCGCCATATACCAGATTGAGCCAACTACATAAGAGGCGAACGCAGCCGCCAGCACCGATAGAATTTCCATGGACCCCTCCCCGATTGCATTGATGGGGAGAGTATGCCCAATTTTTCAGCTTTGAGAACCGCCTAGCTCGAGGATGATGGTCCATTCTTCTTCGGTGACCGGTTGCACGGACAGGCGGGAGTTTTTGACCAGCACCATGTCAACCAACCGGGGATCGGCCTTGATCATGTCCAGCGTGACGGGGGTGTTGATGGGTGCGACGGCTTTGATGTCAACACACTCCCAACGGTCGTCATCGGTCGTGCTGTCCTGGTGCGCCTCGGCGCAGACCTCGACGATGCCAACGACGGATTTCTCTTTTTGAGAATGGTAGAAAAAGCCGCGGTCGCCCACGGCCATTTCCCGCATGAAATTGCGCGCTTGGTAATTGCGCACGCCGTCCCATTCCTCACCCGCGTCGCCCTTGGCAACCTGTTGGTCCCAGCTCCACGTGGATGGCTCGGATTTGAACAGCCAATAGCGCATCAGCCCAGCACCTTGTTCCAGGGTTTCAGCTCGACCGACGCAAAGAGGTCGGCGGCTTTGTAAGGATCGTTTGCAGCCCAGGCCTCGGCTTCGGCCATATCAGACACATTCAGAATGATCAGCGAGCCGCACATGTCACCGGCGTCATCCAGAAACGGGCCGGCCATCATGATCGTGTCGCCGGAGCTTTTCAGATAGGCGACATGGGCGTCGCGGTTGGCTTTGCGGATGTCCAGCGCGCCGGGTTTGTCTTTGGCGATCAAGGCTACCAGCATGATTATTCCTCCTTGGGTGGTCTTGCGAGCAGCATTTCCATGGCGTCGCGGATTTGCAAGCCCCCATCAAGGATGGCGACGACGGCTTGTGTGATGGGCATGTCAACCTGCATGGCTTTGGCGCGGGCGAGAGACGCGCGGGCGGTGGCGGCACCCTCCACAGTAACCGTGGGGTCATAGGCATCACCGCGCCCAAGGGAGAGGCCAAAGCTGTAGTTGCGCGATTGCTCCGAGGAGCAGGTCAGGGTGAGGTCGCCAAACCCAGAGAGGCCAGAGAGCGTATCCGGTTTGGCACCCAAAGCCTGCGCCATACGTTTCATTTCGGCATAACCACGGGTCATCAATGCGGCACGGGCGCTGTCGCCTAGACCGGCACCAATGGCGATGCCGCAGGCGATGGCAATCACGTTTTTGAGTGCGCCACCAAGCTCTGCGCCGACGGTGTCGGTGGTGCGATAGATACGCAGATTGGGCGAGATTAGGCTCTGTTGCAGGGCTTTTCCGGTGTTTTCGTCCGCAACGGCGAGCGTCAATGCTGTGGGCAATCCGCGGGCGATGTCGGCGGCAAAGCTGGGACCAGTTAGGATCGCCGGTGTGGCCTCTGGCAGCACATCGCGGATCACGGCGACGGGACCCATTTGCGTGCCGAGTTCGACGCCCTTGCAGCAGGCTATCAGAGTGCGGCCGGAGAGTTCCGGGTGGTCTTCCAACAGGCCGCGCAGTTTTTGCATGGGCACCGCCAACAGCACCACATCGGAGAGCGCATCAGCGAAATCGGCCGTTATAGAGACTGTTTCCGGCAGTTCTACACCAGGTAAGCGCGGGTTGGCACGGGTGATCCGCATGGAGTTGGCGGCGTCGGCATCACGAGCCCAGAGGGTCACGTGGGTGCCACTGCGGGCAAAGGCGACGGCCAAGGCTGTGCCGAAGGCGCCGGAGCCAAGGACGGAGATCATGCTTTGGCTCCTTTTTTGCCGCTGCCCAATAGCGCAGGGGCAGTTTGATCGAGCGGCCAGCGTGGGCGAGCGGAGAGATCCATGCCGTCGCGCGCGCCGGTGCGGTAGCGCTCCAGCCCGGCATAGGCAATCATGGCCGCGTTGTCGGTGCACAGGGCTAAAGGAGGGGCGGTGAAAGCCACACTTTTGTGGGCGCAAACAGTCTCTAATTCAGCGCGAATAGCGGTGTTTGCCGCCACACCACCGGCGACGGCCAGCAGAGGCTCGGACGGGTTTTCGGCCAGATAGATGTCCAGCGCGCGGCGCGTTTTTTCGGCCAGCACATCGACAACAGCGGCCTGAAAGCCAGCACACATGTCGGCGCGGTCTTGCATAGGCAGGCCGCCTTTTTCTGTGACAATGGCATCACGCTGACGCAGCAGGGCTGTTTTCAGACCGGAGAAAGACATGTCGCAGCCCGGGCGGTCCAGAAGCGGGCGTGGGAAACGGAAGCGTTTGGGGTCGCCTTTGGCGGCTTCGGCCTGCACGGCAGGGCCGCCGGGTTGCGGCAGGCCCAGAAGGCGGGCGGTTTTGTCAAAAGCTTCGCCCGGCGCATCGTCGATGGTGCCACCGAGGCGGGAGAACTCTTCTGGGCCGTGGGCGGTCAGGAATTGGCAGTGGCCACCAGAGACCAATAGCATCAGGTAGGGGAAAGCCACTTGATCGGTGAGGCGCGGTGTCAGGGCGTGGCCTGCAAGATGGTTCACGCCGATGAGTGGAATGTTCAGGCTTGCGGAGAGGCCCTTGGCGCACATCACACCAGAGATCACGCCGCCGATCAGACCGGGGCCCGCGGTGACGGCGATGGCGTCCACATCTTTGAGGGACACGTTGGCGGCCAAGAGCGCCTCCTCGACACAGAGGTCAACCTTTTCTGCGTGGGCGCGGGCGGCGATCTCCGGCACCACGCCGCCAAAAGGTGCGTGCAGATCTGTTTGGCCATGCACAACAGAGGCCAGGATCTCGGCATCACCCACAATGGGTTGATGCAAGATGGCGGCCGCGGTGTCGTCGCAGCTGCTTTCAATGCCAAGAATGGTCAGGGGGCCGTCCATGTGTCACAGGTCCTTGCCGTTGCGCGGAGGTTTGTTGGCAGGTAACACCACAGGACGCCTCAAACAACAGTGGTGGGCCTTATGGCGGACGTGACCCCTTTGATTTTGCTGACCCGGCCTTTGGCTGATGCGGAGCGGTTTGCCGGGCTGTTGGCGGAAATGGGGATCACCGCAGAGGTAGAGAAGTCTCCGATTGTTGAGATTGTGCCCACCAAGGCGGTGGTTGATCTGTTGGATGTGACCGGTGTGATTTTTAGTTCGCGTAATGCCGTGGCGGCGGTCGCTGGGCATGACAGGCCAGCCTGGTGTGTCGGAGATGCCACGGCGGCAGCAGCGCGGGCAAAAGGCTGGCGTGCGGTGGCGGCGGATGGTGATGCGGAGTCGCTTTATGCGCGGGTTTTGGCCGACGCGCCGCAGGGACCGTTGCTGCATATTCGCGGTGAGGTTGCGCGTGGTGATTTGGCGGAGCGGTTGACCAAAGTCGGGATCGAGACGCGCGAGGCGGTGCTCTATCGCCAGGCGCCACTTCTGTTGTCGGATCGGGCAAAACAGGCCCTAATGCGGGAGAATCCGGTGATTGTTCCCCTTTTTTCACCCCGCGCGGCAGAGCAGTTTGCGGCGCAGGGTCCCTATCAGGCACCGCTTCATGTGGTAGCCATGAGTGCAGCCGTGGCGGAGGCCTTGGGGTCTTTGCCTGTGGAAACGGTTGTTTTGGCGGAGAAAAAAGAGGCAGAGGCCATGGCAAAAGCGGTGGCGGGACTGTTAGACGCAGGGTGATGCATTGAGACGCAAGGATTGCTCGCCTAGATTGGTGCTGCATTTGCAAAAAACGGATTCGAAAGGGTGACCTGTGGGAACCACGGATAAATCGGACAAGCCAAGCAAAGATCAGGTTGATCAACAGGATCAGACCGATACGCAAGCCGACGCAGAAGATGTGGTCGAGGACGCGGTGATTGTCGAAGAGACTGCGCCGGATGCGGCGTTAGATGACAGCGATGCGGATGCGGTCAACAATGCTGCAAACGATGAAGAGCCTGATGAGGCCCCCGTTGAGATTGAAGAGCCCACAGACGATGCGGATGCGGACGTTGATGCGGTAGAGGCGGAAGGTTCTGAAGCGGTAGATTCCGAGGCGCGAGTAGAAGACCCGGTGGCGGAGGCCGCAGCGCCCACGCCAACCGCACAGGAGTCAGAGCGCAAGGGGGGCTTTGTGCCCATGGTGCTTGGCGGTGTGATTGCGGCAGTGATTGGGTTTGGCGGTGCGGTGTATTTTGGCGACCAGCTTGGGTTGGGCGCAGATACAGATGCCGCGCTCAATGAGATGGCGGCCAAATTGAATGCGCAGGATGATGCGCTTGCGGCCTTGAATGAGAAGCTGGCCAAGACGGTGGACGTGTCCAACGGTGCGCAAGCGGCCTCGGGTGAGACTGCGGCGCTTGTTGCGAAGATGGAAGAGGTCCTGTCGGCCTATACCACTGAGCTGGGCGCGGTGTCTGAGGCTGTAGCGACATTGGAAGCGCGGCTGACCGAGATTGAGAAACGCCCGTTGAGCGAAGGGCTCAATCCGGCGGCGATCGCGGCCTATGAGCGTGAGGTGAAAGACCTCAAGGACTTGGTTGCGGCGCAGAAGGCCGAGGCGGCGGAGTTGAAAGACAAGGCCGACCTGTCCGCGAAAGCGGCTTTGGCCCGTTCGTCAGTCACACGCATTGTGGCGGCGCTGGACAGTGGCGCACCCTACCGCGCGGCGGTGGTCGATCTGCGGTCTTCCACTGGCGAAGGTGTTGGGGCGGTTCTGGAAGATCATGCCGACAGCGGCGTGATCACTCTGGCGGCGCTGATTGAGAGCTATCCAGAGGCGGCGCGGGCTGCCTTGGCCAAAGCCCGTGAAGACAAAGTGGATGTGGGCACCGGCAACAAGCTGGGCAACTTCCTGAAGACACAGTTTGGCGCGCGCTCAGTTGAGGCGCGGGAAGGCACCGACACAGATGCGATTTTGAGTCGGGCGGAAGCGGCGTTGAAGGCGGGTGATTTGGCCGCAGCGCTGGCCGAGCTGGATACACTGGCCGAGGGGCCAAAAACCGTGATGGCAGACTGGGTGGCGCAAGCGCAAACCCGGGCCGCCGCCACGCAAGCCGCCGAAGATCTGGCGCAAACCCTAAACTCCAACTGAGGGTCGTTTCATGCTCTGGTCCCTGACTAAAATTATTGCATTTGTTGCCATTGTCGCTGGGCTGACCTTTGGCTCGATTTACCTGCTGGAAAGCGAAGGCGGGGTGATGGTCACCGTGGCCGGGGTGGAATACAGCCTTGGGCCGTTTCAGACCGCCTTGGCCTTGATCGCGCTGGTGGCTGCGGTCTGGCTGTTCATCAAGGCGCTGGGCCTGTTGGTGGCGACGCTGAAGTTCCTGAATGGGGATGAAACCGCGATCAGCCGCTATTTTGATCGCAACCGGGAAAAGAAGGGCTATCAGGCGCTGGCCGATAGTGTGACCGCGCTGGCCTCTGGTGAGGGGCGCACGGCGATGGAGAAGGCGCGGCTGGCCGAGAAAAAGCTGCACAAGCCGGAGCTGACCAACCTGATTGTGGCGCAGGCGGCGGAGATGAGCGGCGACACCAAGAAGGCGGAAGAGACCTATAAGAAGCTGCTGACAGATGAGCGCACACGGTTTGTGGGTGTTCGCGGGTTGATGAAGCAAAAGCTGGAGGCCGGGAACACCGAGGTGGCGCTGAAGCTGGCGGAGAACGCCTTTGCGCTGAAGCCGCGCCATGTGGAGGTGCAGGACACGTTGCTGCGTCTGCAGACCGAAAGCAAAGACTGGAAAGGCGCGCGCGGGACGCTGAACGCGAAGCTGCGCCATGGCATGTTGCCACGCGATGTGCATCGCCGTCGCGATGCGGTTTTGGCGCTGTCGGAAGCCAAAGAGTTGATTGCGGAAGACGTGAGCATTGAAACGCAGGAACAGGCGATTGAGGCCAACCGGTTGTCACCGGACCTGATCCCGGCGGCCGTGATGGCGGCGCGGGGCTATGTGGCGAAGGGCAAGCCGCGCAATGCAACCCGTCTGATCAAGAAAGCCTGGGATGCGCAGCCGCATCCGGATTTGGCGGCGGCTTTTGCCGAGATCGCGCCTGAAGAAACGCCAGAAGCCCGGATCAAACGGTTTAAAACCCTGACGAAGAACACTACCAGCCATGCGGAAACCAAGATGCTGATGGCTGAGCTGTATATTGCGGCGGAGGATTTCCCGGAGGCACGCCGGGCGCTGGGCGATCTGGTGGAAACGGATGCCACGCAGCGGTCGCTGACCATTATGGCGGCGATTGAGCGCGGTGAAGGCGCAAATGATGCTGTTGTGAAGGGCTATCTGGCCAAGGCGCTGAGCGCGCCGCGTGGGCCGCAGTGGGTTTGCGATACCTGTCACAACATCCACGCAGAGTGGGCGCCGACTTGTGACAACTGCCATAGCTTTGACACGCTGAGCTGGACCGCGCCGCCGGAGACCGAAGGGTTGAGCGAGACCGGTGCTGCGATGCTACCGTTGATCATTGGCGCGTTGGAGGATCATTCTGAGGCGGACACCGACGAGACCGAAGAGGCTGATGTGGTCGAGGGGCAGGCGGTTGAAGACACGTCCAAGGACGCGCTGAAGTCGGCCTAGGTCAAAGACCTGACAGCACATTGAGCAGCGTCACCGTTGGGTGGCGCTGTTTTGCTTTTGGGATCAGTTGAACCGCATTGGGTCCACCGGCGAGAGGTCGATGTTGGGTGGCGTGTCAGAGATTAGATCTGCTACCAGTCGCCCGGTTTTTGCCCCGCCGGTGAGACCCACATGTTGGTGCCCAAAGGCGGCGTAGACGCCGCTCTGGCCAATTTCGCCCAACATGGGCAAGCTGTCAGGAAGAGACGGGCGGAAGCCGAGCCACTCCTCGTCACTGTCTGCGGTCATGGTGGGGAAGACCTCGGCCACGCGGCGGCGCAATAAGGCCAAGGGGGCTTTGGATTTCTTCTCAGACAGATCCCCAAACTCGACAATGCCAGCACAGCGCAGGCCGTGTTGCATCGGTGTGGCGACAAATTTGGCTGAGGCAATCATCATCGGGTGGTTGGGCCGGATGGAGGGCTCTTTGAAGGTGATGTGATAGCCGCGCTCGGTTTCCAGCGGCACGGTGAAACCCAGCTTGCGCATGAGCGGCTTGGACCAGATGCCGGAAGACAGCACGGCGCGGTCGCAGTCAAACTGGCCTTGATCGGTCATCACGGCGGTGACCTGCCCGCCGGAGAGGTCAAAGTCACGCACTTCGGCCTGCACAAACCGACCGCCCATGCCGGTGAAAGTGTCCACCAGCGCCTGCACGTAGCCCGCGGGGTTGAGGATGTAGCCGTGGTCCTTGTTCACCGCGAGGAAGGCCGTTTGGGCGTCAAGGATCGGTTCCAACTCCTGCACAGCCGGGCCTTCGATGATGTCGGGGACAAATCCAACACTGGCACGCAGGTCCCAAGTGTATTTGTCGGCCTCAAAGGCGGCGCGGTCTTTATAGGCGTAAAGGTAGTCCGTGTCGGCAATGAAACTTTCAGCAGCGGTGCCTTTTGCAAGGGCTTTGTGTTGTTCAACACTGTCGCCAATCAGGTCGGCCAGCACGTGGGTAAACCGGCGGGCGTCCTTGTCATTGGCAAAGCCGAGGTATTTCAGGAACCACGGGGTGAGGCGCGGTAGGTTGGCCCATTTCAGAAACAGCGGAAAATTCGGGTTCAGGAGGTAGCCGGGGGCCTTGGTTGCCAGGCCTGGTGTGGCATTGGGCACCACGGCGCAGCTTGCCAACAGGCAGGCGTTGCCAAAGGAGGCCCCCATGCCAGGGGTGTTTTTGTCCAAAAGGGTCACCGTGTGCCCAGCACGGCGCAGCCAAAGCGCGGTGGATGCACCCACAATCCCGGCCCCAATCACCACCACATTTTGCGCCATGGAAATCCCCTCCCCAGTGTTCTCTGGACAGTGTTGCCAAGGCACAGAGCGCTTTGCAATCAGAGTTGTGAGATCAGGTCTTTGAGTTGGGCCAGTTTGATTGGCTTGGCCATATGGGCGTTCATACCGCTGTCCAAACAGGCCTCGCGGTCCTCGGGCGCGGAGTGCGCAGTCAGGCCAACGATGTGGGTGCGGAACTCTCCATTTGCGCCTTCCAGGCGGCGGATCTCCCGGGTGGCATCCAAGCCATTCATCACTGGCATAGAGACATCCATCAAAACCAGATCCGGATGATGGTCACGGTAGCTTTCCACCGCTTCTTCGCCATCGCTTGCAGAGTGGTGTGTAACGCCCAGGCGATTGAGGAAAATCTCGATAAGTTTTCGATTGGTCTTATTGTCATCCACGATCAGGATCGTTTTGTCAGACAGAGGTTCTGTGAGCTCGGAGGCGACGGACTTATTCTGGAAACTGTTGTGTGCCTCAACGCTTGCGGAGGCTTCGTTGGCAGCATGACCTTTGCTCGTCATGGCTTCGAGTTTGGTGAGGGCTTCAAGCAGTTTGGATGTCTGAACGGGCTTGATCACTTCGCCATGGGTGAACGCCGCCTCGTCACCAGCGCGATGCAAGGCTTCGTTAATTGGCCGTAGCGCAATCACGCGCGTGTTGGCGCCAACTGTGGCTGTGTAAAGCGCGCGCAACAATACTTGCCGTTCCATTCCGGGCATGCCCATTTCGGTCAAGATGACATCATAAGGCGCGCCGCTTTCATCCGCTTCCCGGATGCTTTCCAAAGCTGTTTTGGCGTTGTCAAAGGTGGCAACCTGACTGTGCCATGAGGACAGCACTTCGTTCATGACAAACAATGCTGTTGGCTCAGATTGCAGGACCAAGACTTTCATATCTTTAAGGTCTGCCGTTTCAATTGGCAGAGCGGGTAGAGGTGTCTTGGGGGCCTGCAAGGGCACATTGAACGTGAAGGTGGTGCCAGTGCCGACCGTGGATTTCACCCGTATACTGCCGCCCATGAGGTCCACAAAGCCTTTGGCAATGGCCAATCCCAGACCCGTCCCTTGGTGTTTACGGCTGTAGGAGCCGTCGACTTGAGTGAATTGATCAAAGACGGTGGCCAGTTTTTCTTCCGGGATGCCGCACCCTGTGTCACAGACGTCCACTTGCATCACTTGTTTGCCGTCCTCTGTTTGGAGAGTGGCATTGATCAGCACGTAGCCTTCATCGGTGAATTTCAGGGCGTTTCCAACCAGATTGATGATCACCTGTTTCAGGCGCGATTCATCCCCAAGCAGGGTATTGGGCAATTCCGGTGCCACACGGGTGATGAGATCTACGCCAGCTTGGCCTGCTTGATAGGATAGCATCTGCGCTGTGCTTTCGACCAGATCAACCGGGCGGTAGGGTTCGTCGCGCAGAGTCATATGACCGCTGTCGATTTTGGAGAAGTCCAGGATATCGTTGATGATATTGAGCAGAGTGGTGCCCGAGGTGTGGATCGAGTCCACAAGTCCAAGCTGATTGGCCGTAAGATCTGTGTCAGACAACAGCTCTGTCATGCCCAGCACGCCATTCATCGGTGTGCGGATTTCGTGGCTCATTCGTGCAAGAAACTGAGATTTGGCACGTTCAGCAGTCTTGGCCTGCTCGGCCACCACCTGGAGTTCTGTATTTTTGGCGTTGAGGTCCTCGGAAGAGATTTCCAGCTTGGTTTGTGTGTCTTCAAGCGACTTTACCCAAGCGCGCAGATTGCCCAGCATCAGGTTGAAACTGTCAGCCAGGCTTTCGACTTCGTCATTGGTTCGAATGACGATAGACTGGTTTAGGTTGCCTTTGGCGGCACGTTCGGTCGCGCTGTTGAGGCGGGCGAGGGGTTCGGTGAGGCGGCGCGAAATCCAAATCGACAGCAAGATGCCGGTAAGGGTGAAAAACAAACCAAACATCAGGTTGCGGCGCAGCACGAGATTGACTTCGCGGTTGGCCGCAGTGCCGTCCAGGTCAAAGCGGATGGTGCCGTAGTTCACATTGCCATAGACCGCAGGCACGGCCACCTGAATGCGGCCTTCCAGGTTGCGAATGTGAGTTGTTTCGGAGGCCAAAGCTTGGGTGACAAGTTCGTCGTCCACGCGGCCCAAGAAAAGGGCGTTTCCTTCGGAGGATCCATTGACCAGCAAGAAGCCTTCGGGATCGATGAAGCGCAACTCTAAGATATCAGGTTGGCGCATCAATTCCTGATAGATGATATCGAGCTCGGCTGGGCGACCTTCGAACAAATAGGGCAGGGTCACTTCTTGAATGAGAATGCCAAGCGAATCTGAGCGCTCGGAAAAGCGTGTGTGCACCAACTCAAGCTGAGTGATTGTGTTTAGGTAGATCAGGGTCGATACAAAGGCTCCGATCATAAGACCGAAGTACAGGGTCATCCTGCGCCCCAAACCATAGGTCAGAGACTTGCGTACATGAGCAAAGCGGCTTTTGGACCTTGGGTCTGTGGCCATAGCTACTTCACCCCCGCATCTTCTAGATCCTGAAGAATCTCAAATATGGGCGTAAACGTGCGTTTTGGTCCCGCTGCAAATTCATCAAATCCTGCGCTGTTGTGAAAGCCAGCGAGGATCTCACGCCCCTCTTCAGACTGAGACATCCCTTTGAGCGTTTCGCGCAACGCGTCCAACAGGGGCTTGGAGAGGCCCGGGCGATGCAGAAGTACACTGCGGGGCATGCTGTCAGACGTGGCGATGATCCGAAACTCGTCAGGTCGCGCCTCCATCAGGTCGAGGAAATTGTCGTGGCTTGTGGCTCCAGCATCGGCGCGGCCAGAGGCAACAGAGAACAACGTGTTCTTGTCGTTATAGGTTAAAAAATACCCGACCTCATCTCCAGTATGGCTGGCCGTGGGCGCGCGCAGTTTTTTGAACGTCAGCCCGGCTTGTAGCAGCATATGCGCAGGGGCTATGAAGCCGGACGAGGAGTCATGGTCTTCCATGGCAACGCGCCTGCCCTGCAAGTCTTGCAGTGTGTGGATGTCACTGTCGACGCGCGTGAATATCACCGAGTAGTAATAGGCGTGCCCGTCCTTCCAGTGCCTCAAGAACGGAATGCCACCGGAGGCCTTGGCAATTTTTGCGACCACCAAGGGGCTGTCGATGAAAATATCCACTTCCTTACGGGCCATCGCAGCGGCCATCAGTTCAGTGCTGGGGTGGACCACCAAACGTACCTCTGAGATGCCAATGTCCTCAAGCTCGTCTTCGAGGTAGGTCAGTAAAGGCTGAAAGATGCGAATTTGCCCGCGCAGGCCTTCGTTCAATGTGCCAAGGTTCAACGTCTCCGCCGTCGCCCAGGCGACGTTCAGCCCCATTAGGCTGGTCAGGCAGTACAGTATGATCCCTTTCAACATACGCATCCGAGAGTTTTAAGACCTCCTAAAGGCGGTATTAGGAAAGTCTAAACCATCGCTTAATGAATGCGAGGAACGGTGAGAAAACTTTGAATATGTGAAGAATTGTTTGAAAAATGTGGCAAAAATGCTTTTCGGCTTGCCCATGCCGGGCAGACAGTTGCGATATGATTCGAGCTTCGTCTGCATTGCCCAAAAAGACTGCCGCGAAAACGTGTTTCGCGCCAGACATTTGCGGGATTGAGATCACTTTCCCGCAATGCGGGAATATTCAGCTTAATGAGCGTTCTTTTCGATGTGTTTGATCGGCCGATCTCGGTATAGAAGTGACTGAGTGTCCGCAAAAACATGCACTTTGGCGGGATCCGCTGTCAGAGCGACTTGTTTACCTCTCAGGTCGCGGTGGATGCCTTGCAACTTACCAATCACCGGCTCTGCGCCGTCCTGTGCTTCGAAGTAGAGCAGGGTCACTTCGCCCAAAGCTTCGGTGATGTTCACGTTACCGGTGTAAATTGCGTCGCCGTCGGTGGTGACCAGGTCTTCGGGGCGTACACCAATGTTGACCTGACGCCCCATGTCCTCCGGCAAGGAAGGCACGGTGGAGGTGGCCGTGCCCCCAGCATCCAGCGTAATTGTCGTGGTCTTGCCGGTGCCGGTAATCTTGCCGGGGAGGAGGTTCATGGCTGGGGAGCCAATGAATTGCGCAACAAATTCGTTTTCAGGACGTTCATAAAGCTCCAGCGGCGTACCGACTTGAGCAATGCCGCCACCTGCGAGCACCACAATGCGGGATGCCAGGGTCATGGCTTCGACCTGATCGTGGGTTACGTACACCATAGTGCTGTCGGGCATGGACTCTTTGAGCTGAGCAATCTCGATGCGCGTGGCGACTCGCAGGGCGGCGTCGAGGTTGGAGAGCGGTTCGTCAAACAGATAGACCTTGGGATCGCGCACAATGGAGCGCCCGATGGCAACCCGCTGGCGCTGACCACCGGAGAGCTCTTTGGGCAGGCGATCCAGAAGGTTGTGCAGTTGCAGTGTTTTGGCGGCTTTCTCGACGCGCTCGTCGATTTCTGACGCGCTCATTTTGGCGATCTTGAGGGCAAAAGACATGTTTTCGCGCACAGTGAGGTGCGGATAAAGCGCATAGGATTGGAACACCATGGCGATGCCGCGCTCGCTGGGCGGCACATCGTTGACCAATGTGCCGTCAATTTCCAGCGTGCCGGAGGTGATGTGCTCCAAGCCCGCAATCATGCGCAGCAGGGTGGATTTGCCACAGCCGGAGGGGCCGACAAACACCACCAGCTCGCCTCTTTCGATCTCCAGATCGATGTTGGCGAGGACATTCACCTTGCCGTAGGACTTTGCGACGTCTTTGAGGATGAGATCAGCCATTGCCTTTTTCTCCGGAATTTGCGCCTTGGGTCACAGCGAAGGCGGCTTGCCAGGGCGGCAGTGTGACCTTGGCGCCGTCGCGGCCGATGGTGAAAGGGGCCTTTGAATCCATCGTCCAGGCAGCTGCTGGAAGATCGAAGGATTGCTCTTCGTCCGAAAGGTTGAAGGCGCAGAGGATGGACTGACCGTTGTGTTCGCGCACGAAGCGGATGTGAGTGTCATCCGCGTGCAGCAGCTCAAAGCGGCCTTTCAGAAGCGGCAATTGCTCTTTGCGGAAGGCAATCAGGCGGCGATAGAAGTTCAGCATGGAGCCAGGGGTGTCCTCCTGCGCTTCTACCGATTTTGCAAGGTGATCGGCGCTGACTGGCAACCAAGGTTTGCCCTCCGAGAAGCCGCCGTTTTGGTTGTCCGATTTCCAAACCATCGGGGTCCGACAGCCATCTCGGCCCTTGAATTTGGGCCAAAAACGAATGCCGTAAGGGTCTTGCAAGTCTTCAAAGGCCACATCGGCCTCGGGTAGACCAAGTTCCTCGCCTTGGTAGATGCAGACCGATCCGCGAAGCGACATCAGAAGGGCGGCGTAGGTGCGCTGGGCCGCGTCAGACAGGTTCCAGCGAGAGCCGTGGCGTTCCACGTCATGGTTGGAGTAGGCCCAGCAACCCCAGCTGTCGCTGCCGAAGCTCTCGGCGGTTTGCATGATCTCTGCCACGCGGGTGCCGGTGGGGTGGGCCTGACAGAGCAACGCAAAGTCATAGGCCATGTGCAGCTTGTCGCCGCCGCCGGTGTAGATCGCCTGAATTTCGCTGCCACGCTGGCTGTCGCCGACTTCGCCAACTGTGGTGATGGCGTCATATTCGTTCAAAAGGCTGCGCAGATCTTGCAGGAAGCCAAGGTTTTCCGGCTGGTTCTTATCGTAGAGATGTTCCTGATGGTTGTAGGGGTTCACGGCTGGCGCGATGTTGTCGTTGCGCTCCTCGACTGGCAGGGCCGGGTTGTCGCGCAGTTGCGCATCGCAATAGTAAAAGTTCACTGTGTCCAAGCGGAAACCATCGACGCCGCGGTCCAGCCAGAAGCGGGCCACATCAAGTAGCTCCTGGCGCACTTCGGCATTGTGAAAGTTCAGGTCTGGCTGTTCGGCGAGGAAATTGTGCAGGTAATATTGCTGGCGGGAGGTGTCCCATTGCCAGGCCGGGCCGCCAAAAATGGACAGCCAGTTGTTGGGCGGTGTGCCGTCCAGTTTCGGATCTGCCCAGACAAACCAATCCGCTTTGGCGTTGGTGCGATCCGCACGGCTTTCGATGAACCATGGGTGTTGGTCCGAGGTGTGAGATAGCACCAGGTCAATTATGATTTTGATGCCCAGTTCATGTGCTTTGGCAATCAATTCGTCAAAGTCCGCCAATGTGCCAAACATCGGATCGACATCGCGGTAATCGGATACGTCATAGCCGAAATCCAACATCGGGGATGTGAAGAACGGGGACAGCCAGATGGCGTCCACGCCCAGGGAGGCCACGTGTGGCAGACGTTGGATGATGCCGGCAAGATCGCCGATGCCGTCGCCAGTGCTGTCTTGATAGGAGCGCGGGTAGATCTGATAGATCACCGCACCACGCCACCAATCGGGGTCTGTGATGAGTGCGGAATCATGGGTCATGGTCGGGTCCTGATAGGTCATGGTTGTGTCCGGTATTTCGGCCGATTTGGGCCAAGTTAGTATCTGTTTTACTTGACGGAGCCGGCCAGAAGGCCGCGCACCAGGTAGCGTTGCATCGCAAAGAACACGAGCAGCGGCACCGAGATGGAAACGAAAGCTGCGGTGGCGAGGATTTCCCAATTGCCGCCGCGGGTGCCGAGCAGTTCGACAATTTGGTTGGTCATCACCGTGGTGTTGCCTGTGCTGTCGATCAGGAACACTTTGGCGACCAGTAGATCGTTCCAGGTCCAGAGGAACTGGAAGATGGCAAAGGAGGCCAGTGCAGGGAAAGACAGCGGCAAGATGATCTTGGTGAAGATTTGGAAGTCGGTGGCGCCGTCGACTTTGGCGTTTTCGATGATGTCGCGGGGCAGGCCGGACATGTAGTTACGTAGCAGGTAGATCGCGAGCGGCAGGCCAAAGCCGGTGTGGGCCAGCCAAACCCCGAGGTAGCCTTTGCCAATGCCGATGTTGAGATGCAGTTTCAACAGTGGGATCAGTGCCAGTTGAAGCGGGACAACCAGCAGCCCCACCACGGCCGCAATCAGCAAGGCACGGCCAGGGAACTCCATCCATGCCAGCGCGTAGGCGGCGAAGGCGGCAATCACAATTGGTATAATTGTGGCTGGAATGGTGACGGTCAGCGTGTTGAGAAACGCTTTGGCCATGCTGTCGTTGCTGTTGCCGGAAAAGAGCACTTGGTCATAGTTTGCCAAAGTGAACTCGGGTGGCAGAGTGGCGGTGATGAACACGCGCTGGCCACGCTTTTTCAGCTCTTTGGTGGAGGTGAAGCGGTAGTTGCCCGCCGCGTCCATGGTGAAAGTCTTGGTGTCTTTGGTGAAGCTGGCGACCTCGCCCACGGCGTAGGCGTCGACGGCTTTGGAGGAGACGCCAAAGCGGGTGATTTCCGTTCCCGGCTCAGGTCCTTCTTCCGCTTCTTCCAACAGATTGCCTTCGACCACCCAGAGATCGCCCTCTTGCGTGGCGGCCTCTGCACCACCAGTGCGCAGCTGTACCACCTGTTCAGACGGGAACAGGGCTTTCCACCAGCCGGAGGCAGAGATTTGATCTGCGGTGCGGAAAGAGGAGACCAGAAGGCCGACAGTGGGGAACAGCCATAGTGCCACAAGCAGCACAACGGAGAGATTTACTGCCCAGGAAAGGCCGGATTTACGTCCTGCGATATTGTCCATGATCTCTCTCCTCAGCGCATTTCTTTGCGGGCCTGCACCACGTTCCAGATCAGGATCGGGGAGACGAGCAGCATGATGATGATGGCGCTGGCGGAGCCGACGCCCCAGTCATTGGCGCGGAACAGTTTGTCGTACATGTAATTGGCCAGAACCTGTGTTTCCCACTGGCCGTTGGTCATCGCAAAAACGATGTCAAAGACCTTGAGCACAACCAGCGTGATGGTGGTCCAGACCACCACAATGGTTGGCATGATTTGTGGCACCTTAATCTTGAAGAATATCTGGAACGGGTTGGCGCCGTCGACAATCGCGGCCTCGACGGTTTCCTCCGGGATGCCACGCAGGGCGGCGGAGAGGATCACCATGGCAAAGCCGGTCTGAATCCAGATCAACACAACCATCAGGAAGAAGTTGTTGTAAAACGGGAGGGTCAGCCAAGTTTGCGGCTGGCCGTAGGGGAAGTCCATGCCGATGATGTCAAAGATATTACGCAGCGCGATCACGGCAATATAGAGACTAACAAGGCCGGACGTGGCGCGGAGTGCTTTTAAGATGATATTGTCTTTGCCGTTCAGCACAGGGCGGAGCAGAAGCCAGCCGACGTAAGCCACAATGGCTGCAAAAGCGGCGAGGATCAGGATTGGGGCGACCTTCAGGAACAGGATTGAGCCAAAGCCGCCGTCAAACTGCATCCATACGGCGTTGAGGATGCCGATTTGCTCATTGCCAGCTGGGCGTGCGTCGTAGACCAGTTTGAAGATTACAGACGCGCCCACAAAGGAAATTGCCATGGGCATGAAGATCAGCGATTTGGCAATAGATCCCCATTTGATGCGGTCGGTCAGCTGAGCGGCCAACAGGCCAAAGGCGGTGGAGGCGGCCGGGACCACAATCAACCAGAGCATGTTGTTGCGCATTGCTTCCCAGAACTTGGGCTCGGCAAACATCTGTTGATAGTTGGCAAGGCCGACAAAGGCGTCGTCTTGGGTGCGGTCGGTCAGGGACAGGCGTAGGGTCTCAAACACCGGGTATCCGAGATAAAGCCCAAGGGCCACAATCGCCGGGCCAAGGAAGAGCCAGGGACGGACCATATTGGCGCGGTTGATGTTGCGCCCTGCGTTGGGGCCGCGTGCCGGAAACAGGACTTTGTCCAGAAATAGGTTGGAGAGGTAGAAATACCCGAGGCATCCGCCAACTCCGACGACGATGGTCACAAGACCCAGCAATGCTGGTGACATGACGCGCTCCCCCCGAGGTTTTTGTGGGTTCCCCCGCGCGGTGGTGTGCGCGAGAGAACAGTGTGTTACGTGAGTGAAGGGTTACTTCAGCGCGTCCCAGCTATCCTGGATTTCCTGCGCCACGGTGGCGGCGTCTTTTCCGCTGGTGAAGTCGACCATGCCGGTCCAGAAGGAGCCCGCGCCCACACCACCTGGCATCAGGTCGGAACCGTCAAAGCGGAAGGTGGTGGCGTTCACCAGAATGTCCGCCTGACCACGCAGCGCGTCGTTCAGGTAGGTCTCTGGGTTCACACCTTTGTGGGGTGTCAGGAAGCCGGACTGTGCCGCGAAGACTTCGTGGGCCACTGGCAGTTGGAAGAACTCCATCAGCGCGGAGGTGGCATCAGATGGATCGGTGATCGCCATCAGAGTGCCGCCGCCCAGTACCGGGTTGCCGAGGTCTTTGCCTTCGTAAGATGGGAAGTAGAAGAAATCTACGTCTTCACCAAACTCGATGCCTTCTGGGAAGAACGCGGGCACAAAAGAGGCCTGGCGGTGCATGTAGCATTCCAGCGGGGAGTTAAACATGCCTTTTGGGCTGTCGCGGAAGTCTGTGGTGGCAACCGCACCGGCGCCGCCGGAGACTTTGGCGTCATCGCCAACAAACCAGCCGAACTCTTCGATCGCTGCCACAACGCGCTCGTCGTTGAAGGCGATTTTGTTGGTCGTCCAATCGTCATAAACGTCCGCTGGCTGGGTGCGCAGCATGATGTCTTCAACCCAGTCGGTTGCGGGCCAACCAGTGGCAGCACCGGATCCCAGACCGACACACCACGGGGTTTCGCCGTCTGCCACGATCTGCTCGGTCAAGGCACGCAGCTCTTCCATGGATTCAGGTACTTCATATCCTGCGTCTTCGAAGTTCTCCGGCACGTACCAAACGAGGGACTTCACGTTGACGTTGTAGAAGAAGCCGTAGTGCTGATCGGCGCCCATTTTGTCGGCGTAGGTGCCGAGATCAACCCAGCTTTGGCCTGCGCCGTAGTTGTCCACAGTCCAAGGACCCATGGAGGCAGGCAGCGGGTGCAGCAGGCCGCGTGCTGCCAGATCGGACGCGAGGCCCGGCTGCGGGAACACCGCGATGTTTGGCGCAGCGCCCGCTTCGGCGTCGATCACGATCTGCTGCTCAAAGCTGTCGGAGCCGGTGTAGACCGCTTCGGCGCCTGTGGCGTGGGTGAAATACGCAAGAACAGAGCGGAAAACATCATCTTCTGGCTGCAGCCAAGGGCCCGCCACGGTGACGGTTTGGCCGGACAGGTCTGGCGCGTTTTCAGCCCAGGCATTGTAGCTGTCCCAGCTGAACGCGCCTTCGCCGGGCGTAAATTTCAAATGGCCATCGGCCATGGCTGTGCCAGCGGTCAGCGCCAGAACGGCTGCCCCTGCGTGGAGAGTGTGTTTCATGAGAAGTCCTCCCAGTTTTCATGAACTGGAAACCAATTTACCAAAGCGCTTTGAAAATTGCAATGACGAAGAAAATGCCCTGCTTGTCAGGTTGATCTATATGAATTATTAGAAAAATCAGGAGGAGCGTCATGTGGCGTACGCAAAAATAACTAGGGTGTGCGACTCACAAATCAAAGCGCTTTGAAAAATGAATACGAAGTCAATGAACCTAAAAGAGCTTTCGGATCTGTTGGGGTTGTCTCAGACAACGGTGAGTCGTGCACTCAACGGCTATCCAGAAGTGCGCGAATCAACACGGCAGAAAGTGTTGGAGGCGGCCCGGGCAAATAACTATGCGCCCAATGCCCGTGCCAAGCGGTTGGCGACCGGGAAGGCTATGACCATTGGTCACGTCCTGCCGGTGTCCAAGAAGCACGAGATGGTGAACCCGATTTTTGCGGATTTCATTGCTGGTGCCGGAGAGATCTATTCGGACAACGGATTTGATTTGCTGCTGTCCGTGGTGGATGACGATTCCGAGGAAGCCAGTTATCGCAAGCTGGTGTCGCGCGGGGCGGTGGATGGGCTGATTGTGCACGGGCCCAAGGTGAACGACAGCCGGATCGCCTTGTTGCGGGAGCTGGGTGTGCCTTTTGTGGTGCACGGCCGGTCCACAGAGATCGAAGCGGACTACAGCTGGGTGGATGTGAACAACGCCCGCTCCTTTCAACGCCTGACGGAGTTTTTACTCGATCTGGGGCATCGGCGGATTGCCCTGTTGAATGGGTTGGCGGACATGGATTTTGCCACACGGCGTGGGGCAGGCTATGTCGCCGCTTTGGAGGCGCGCGGCATAGAAGTGGACCCCAGCCTGATGTTTCACGATGAGATGACAGAGAACTTTGGGTTCGAAACGGCTCGGTCTTTGCTGGCGCAAGGCAATGCGCCAACCGCATTTGTGGTGTCTTCCATCATTCCCGCCATGGGCGTGCGGCGTGCGATTTCCGATGCCGGGTTGGAGATGGGCAAGGATGTCTCGGTGGTGATCCATGACGATGCGCTGAGTTACTTTGGCAATGATGGGGATGAGCCGGCTTTCACAGCGGTGCGCTCGTCGGTGCGACAGGCCGGGCGACATGTGGCCCAAGCGTTGATTGATAAGATCGCAACTCCAGGTGCACCGGTGCATCAGGAAATGCTGGAAGCGGTGCTGACCGTGGGGCGGTCAACCGGGCCGGCGCCAGCGTTGCGGCATGCGCTGGAACAAGAAAAGTAGAGACAGATGCAGTACAAACGCTCCGATTTTCCCGAAGGTTTTCAGTTTGGCGTGGCCACGTCGAGCTATCAGATTGAGGGGCATCAGTTTGGCGGTGCGGGGCGCACGCACTGGGATGATTTTGCCGCAACTCCGGGCAATGTGGTGCGTGCGGAAAACGGCGCGCTGGGCTGTGATCACTACAACCGGCTTGAGGAAGATCTCGATCTGATTGCCGGTTTGGGGGTGGATGCCTACCGGTTTTCCACCAGCTGGGCGCGGGTTCTGCCGGAAGGGCGCGGCGCGGTCAATGAGGTGGGTCTCGATTTTTATGACCGGCTGGTTGATGGGCTGCTGGAGCGCGGGATCAAACCGGCGGCGACGCTGTATCACTGGGAGATGCCTTCCGCGCTCGCGGATCTGGGCGGCTGGCGTAACCGTGATGTGGCGCAGTGGTTTGGTGATTTTACAGACGTGGTGATGGGGCGGATTGGGGACCGGGTGTGGTCTGTCGCGCCGATCAATGAGCCCTGGTGTGTGGGGTGGTTAAGCCATTTTGTTGGCGCCCACGCGCCGGGGCTGCGCGACATTCGCGCCACCGCGCGGGCAATGCATCACATCATGCTGGCGCATGGCACGGCGATTGAGACCATGCGCGCTTTGGGGATGAACAACCTTGGGGCGGTGTGCAACTTTGAATGGGCGACCCCGGCGAGCGACCGCCCCGAAGATTTGGCGGCGGCGTCGCGGTATGATGCAATTTACAACCGCTTCTTTCTGAGTGGGATTTTCAAAGGGGAATATCCCGCGCAGGTCATGGAAGGGCTGGAGCCACATATGCCTGCGGGTTGGCAGGATGATTTCAAAGTGATCAGCACGCCGGTGGATTGGAGTGGTCTCAATTATTACACACGCACGCTGGTGCATGATGATGCAGATGCGCCTTGGCCGCACTATGGGCAGAGTGTTGGTGAATTGCCAAAAACCTCGATGGGGTGGGAAATCTATCCGGATGCGTTGCGAGCGTTTTTGGTGCGCATGGCGCAGGAATACACCGGAAGTTTGCCGATTTATGTGACCGAAAATGGCATGTCGGCGCCGGATGAGATCGCAGAGGGCGCGGTGGCCGACCCGCATCGCATCTCCTATCTCAACAGCCACCTTGCGGCGGCGAAAGATGCGATTGATGCCGGTGTGCCTTTGGCGGGGTACTACGTATGGTCTTTGATGGACAACTACGAATGGGCGCTGGGCTATGAAAAGCGGTTTGGCCTGATCCACGTGGATTTTGACACGTTTGAGCGCACGCCAAAGAAATCGTATCACGCTTTGGCAAAGGCCCTGCGCCGCTGATCAGCTGGCGAGTTGGTCCAGCGTATTGCGAAAGGCCAGCACGGTGTCCCGGTCGGTGATTTTTTGCGTTTTGGCAAAGCCGAAGTGATGCAGGTGCTCTGCTACGGGAACGGTGGTGCTGCAGGAGGCGTGAAATGATGTGATGCCGGTCTTCTGCGCCAGTTCGGCGAGGTTAGAGACGGAAACACCGCTGCCGACCATGATCTCAATCCGACCTTTTGCTGCCGCTTGCATGGCGCGCAGCGTGGCCTGACCATCTATTGCGCGGGGGGCGCCACCGGATGTCAGGATGCGGTTTATCCCAAGCTCAATCGCCTGTTCCATGGCAGTCAGTGGGTCCGGTAACAGGTCGATCACACGATGGAGGGTTACTTCCAGTCTGCCCGCCGCAGAGACAAGGCCGCGCAGAGCGGCAAGGTCCAATTGATCGCCTTTGGAGGCACCAATCACAACGCCTGCCAGACCTGCCTTTTGAACGGCGTCGATAGCGGCGCGCATGGCTTTCTGATCTGCTTGGTCATAGCAGAAATCTCCTGCTCGCGGCCTGATCATGACATGCGAAGGAATGGCGCTGTCCTGTGCGGCGGCAATCAGGCCGGGGCATGGGGTTAAACCGCCCACGTCTAGGGCGCTGCAAAGCTCGATCCGATCCACAACACCTTCGCAAGCGGCATAGCCCGCGGCGGTGTCGATACAGACCTCAAATGTTAAGTTATTGCGCGACATTGGCGGTCTTTATCGACAGAAGGGCCTCTGCCAATGTGCTGTCGACAGCGTGGTCTGCATCCAGCAGCAGCACGTCGTCTGTCCTGCGGCCCTCCAAAACGCCGACCTGAGGAAGCCCCATGCAGGCTGCCGGGGTTGATGTGGCCATGCGGAGCGCGACCTCTTCCGACAGGCCCACCTTGTGGATCAGGCGTTGTACACCTTCGGCTTGCGTCACATGGGCCCCGGCAAGACTGCCTTCCTTGTTGATCAGGCGACCGTTCTTGAGCACCACCTCGTGACCATAGAGGTTGAAGTGATCCGGTCCGCCAACAGTGGCCATGGAATCAGACACAAGGATCATGCGATCCGCCTGTGGGCGTCCGCGCACGGCCAGACCAACCATGCTATCGGCGACATGGTGCCCGTCACAGATGATGCCGGAGTAGATCGTCGAGTTGATCACCGCGCCGACAACGCCCGGCGCACGGCTGGTCATTGGGGACATGGCGTTGAACAGGTGGGTGGCACAGGTGGCACCCGCTTCTATGGCTTCGTTGACCTGCTCGGCGGTGGCGTTGCTGTGCCCGATGGACACCACAGCGCCGGTCTCTGCCAGTTTGGCGATGGTTTTCAACGGGGTGACTTCAGGGGCAAGCGTGATCATCACCGGAATGTTGATGTCGCGCAGGTGTGTCACCACCGCCATTGTACGATCATCAAAGGGGCGCACATGTGTGGCAGCATGAGTGCCACGCCGTTCGCGTGAAATGTGTGGACCTTCGATGTGCAGACCGAGAATGCCGTGCAGACCTTGCGCTGCAATCGCAGCGTTCGCGGCGTCTTCCAGCACGTCAGGAGCATCGGTGATGACGGTTGGCAGGAGTGCCACGGTGCCAAATCGACGATGCGCATCGGCGATTGTGGCGATGCCCTCGCGGGTTGGGGTTTCGTTGAGAAACACGCCGCCCCCGCCGTTGACCTGAAGATCCACATAACCAGGGGTCAGCAGGCCTTTTACCTTCACGGCCTCCGCTGGGGCCGGGCCAATCTCCGCGACCAGACCGTCTTTGACGCGCACGGCGGCGCCAGATTGAATGCTGTGACCGTCAAACAGGCGGTCCGGGGCGATCCAATGGTCGGTCATGAGGATACCTCAAAAAAGTAGGGGTCCAGTGCCAGTTCGATTTGCGCATCAATCAGGCGTTGGGCGTGAGAACCAGACAGCTGTTCGGCACGTTCCAGTGTGGAGGTGCCAAAGGCGGCCCGAACGTGGGCTTCTGACAAAGAGTCAGGCGTGTCTGAGAGGAGCTGTTGCACCGCGGCTTGCGCCTTGGGTTGCGGCCAGTAGTAGCGGATACGGTCCGCAAGACCGAAGTGGCGCTGACGACGCACGCAATTTGTGTCGCCGTGATAATGCCCTTGCCAGTACTTTGGATCACTCAACATCAACTCTTCCATCGTGGCGCGCAGCACACCGGAGGGTTGGCGCAGCGCATCCAGCGCATAAACCGCCTGCCGATAAGCAAAGGTCAGCGCTGGGCCCACCTTCTGGAAGGCAAAGCCAAGTTCTGCAAGGCGCACATAGGCGAGTGGGCGCTGATAGTCAGTGGAGTGTGCTTCCAGGCATACAGTTGGGTGATCTGCAATGGCCGCGAGGAAACCGGGATCTCGGTTGAGTGGCAGGTGATGCACGTCTGTGGGGCCAAACTCGACACCGGGCTGAACCACAAGGCCGCCAATGGACGGCGCCAGATCGCCAAACGTGTCGATATGGGCCTTGAGCGTGGCGGCAGCGTCTTGTGCGTTGGTTGGGGGGATGTCGCCGTCTTCATCGGCGCGGGCACCGCCGGGCGGCGGCACTTCGGTGCCAACCACAAACAGCAGATCGTCGCTTTCCTCAGCGCAAACGCGGGCGAGGTCAGCGGAGCGTTCGGCGGTTTGATCGTCGGTCAGCTGCGCCGCTTCGCCTGCACAACCTTCGGAACAATCGAGATGAATCTTGCCAAAGCCGGCTTTTACATAGTCGCGCACCAGAACGCGGGCTTTCTCCATCGCGTCATCCGCAGACATGGATCGCCAGGCTTGTGGGCCGAGGTGGTCACCGCCAAAGATGATGCGTTCGCGGGCAACATTGGCGCGGTCGGCAATGCCATAGACAAAGCGGATGAAACCTTCGGGTGTGATGCCGGTGTAGCCGCCGTCTTGATTGACCTGATTGGACGTGGATTCAATCACGATCTGGCGGTCCAGACGTTCGGCCAGCACCAGAGACGCGCGCAGAACGTCGGGATGCGCGGAACAGACCGATGGAATTGCCACAGGCGTGCCAGCGCGGTTTTTCTGAATGATGGAACGCAGGGCGTGTGTCATGTGTTGGCCTCCTGCCAAGCGGCATAGGCGGCCCCGCGGGCGCCGCTGCTGTCACCGCCCTGCGCCAGTGTCAGGCGGGCGGTGGAGAAATCCCCGATTTGGGCTTTTTGTGCGGCCACGGACAGGTCCTGGATGACGCCGTCGATTTGGCTAAGACCGCCGCCAAGGACAATCACATCCGGGTCGGCGGTGAGGGTCAGGCTGTGGATCATTTCTGCCGTCAATGTGCACCACACATCCCAGACCTCAGCCATGTCGCCGTGGCGGCGGGCTGCGATCTCTGGTGGCGTGACTTTCTGGCCCGTCAGCGTTTCCGCCAAAGCGGCCAAGCCGGGGCCCGCCACGTAGGTCTCAATGCAGCCCAAACGGCCGCAGCCGCAGCGGCGGATTGGTAGGTTGTGGCGGGACACGATATGCGCGGGCGCAGAGGTGTGACCAAACTCACCGCCGGTCAGGGTTGGACCCTGCAACAGAGACTGTTTCACTACAATACCGCCGCCGATGCCGGTGCCGAGGATCAGAGACATGACGATGTTCTGGCCCTTGCCTGCGCCAAAAACCGCTTCAGACAACGCCATGGCGCGGCAGTCATTCACATAGGTGATCGGGCGTCCTGCGGCATTGCAGATGTCGGCCGGGAACGGTTTGTCGGTGGCTGGCAGATTGGCTGTCAAAGCCAGGCCGGTTTGCGGATTGATCAGACCCGCCGCGCCAACGCCAACCGGGAGCTTTTCGCCGGACTCAGCTTCGGCCCACGCTACTTGGTTGGCGACAGTTTGCACCAGCGCGTCATAGGTTTTAGGCGTTGGTTCGCGGTGACGGGCCACTTCGTTCCATTCTGCATCAAACAGGCGGACCTCGCATTTGGTGCCGCCAAGATCGATCCCTGCAACGGTCATCAGCCCACTCCGTGCAGTTTTACGCCGGAGACCACGCGCGACAGCGTGCCTTGTCCGGTGAAGGGGTCATCCACATTCAGGTCCAAATCTGCGGCCCATTTCACGCCGTCGATTTGTGCGGAGGCAATGCACAGCGGTGCCGCCCAGGCGGTGCCAAAAGGCATGTCGATGGCAATGTCGCCTTCGGGGCCAATGTTGGTCACACGGGCGTCCGGGAACTGTGCGCGCAGTTCAGCCACCAAGTCGGTGTCGTAAGCGTTTGTCGGTGCTTGCGGGCTGCTGAACACGGTGATCGCGGTCATGTCGCGCACAAAGGATTTGGGGCCATGTCGGAAACCCAGCGAACTGTCCCAGAGAGCAGGGGTTTGACCTGCGGTAAGTTCCATGACTTTCAGCGCAGCCTCGCGCGCGGCAAAGGCCAGAGGTCCGGAGCCCACATAAACCGCGCGATCCGGGCGGGAGGTGCCAAACTGTGGCAGCAAGCCTTCAAGCTGATCCGCCAGCGCGTTGAAGCGGTCGGGCACGTCACATGGCGCATCAAATAGCGCCAAGGCCGTCAGAAGCATCGTGGAGAAGCTGCTGGTCATCGCAAAACCTGCGTCATGGGTGACTTCAGGCAGGTTGATGACTTTGAGCGGACCTGGTGATGTGCGGGTGGCCAGAGCGCCATCCGGGTTGCAGGTGATGTGCAGCCGTGGGGCGTCTGGAGCCAATGCGTCGAGCGCGTCCAGCGTGCCGAGGCTTTCGGTGGAGTTGCCGGACCGGCCAAAGCTGACCACCAGCGGGCGGTTGCCATTCAGGAACGCCCGCGGATTTGCGACCAAATCGGTGGAAGGCACAGAGCGGGTGCCCGGCACAGCTGCGGCGATGATGTCACCGATATAGGCGCTGGTCCCGGCACCACAGAACCAAACTTCGTTTGCATTTTGCGCGGCAATCCAGCTGCGCAGGCCGTCAACATCGAGCGAGTCGCCCCAAGCACGCCAAACGGCGGGCTGCTGGTGAATTTCGCGCCATGTGGCCCAGGTATTCAAAGTTGTGGTCATGTTGTCTGGGTCACTTTCGCCAGAGTTTCTGGAGTGTCTGGGTTCAAGCCCATTGCGAGTGCGGTTTCAAGGATCACCGGATAGATCAGCGCTAGCAGGTAGGCGGCCGCAGCGGCTGGCTTGATTTCAGTGCCGATCAGGTCGGTCACGCGAATGCGGTGCACGTCACAGCCAACATCGGTGAAGCGGGCTTCTGCTTGATCAAGGCTGTCCTGAATGTCGGCTTGGCCCGTGTCGAGGATCAGCACCATCATCGGGTTGGTGGCCAGTTGCAGCGGGCCGTGCAGCACTTCGGAGGCGGAGTAGGCTTCGGCGTGCAGGGCGCAGCATTCCTTGAGCTTCAGAGCAACTTCATGTGCGGCTCCAAAACCGGTGTCTCGGCCAATCACGTAGAAGTGGCGGGCGCGCAGGAAAGCGGCGCGCAGGGCGGCGGCATTTGGTAGCGCAGAGGGTGCGGTGGCGATGGCATCTGCGGAAGGTTTGGCGTCATATGTAGACTCTAAACCAGCCAAAAGCGCCATGCCTGCAGCCACGGAGCCAACCACGGTTTTGGTGGCCGGAACGGCGTTTTCCGGGCCAGCGCCAATCGCGATGGTGGCATCAGCAGCAGCTTCAACAGGGCTGTCAGGGATGTTGGTCAGCGCGAGAACTTTGGCCCCACGGGAGGCGGCGCCTTTGGCGCTGCGTACGAGGTCTTCAGACGCGCCAGACTGGCTCACCACCAGAGCGGCAGCGTTGTCCATGGACACGCCCTTGCCGATAGAGAAAACCGACGGGGGCAGCGAAGTCATCGGAACGCCAAGTTCGCGCATGAATTCGTAAGACAGGATGTTGGCGGCCGCGTCAGAAGAGCCGCGTGCAATGGTGTAGATCGCTTGCACCGCGTCCAGATTTGGCAGCGAGACATCCTGCGTTGCGGTTTTGGCAAAGACATCGATGGCCTCTGCGCTTTCTTTGGCCATCAGTGCGCCGGGGACTGGGCTGTTCATTGTCATTCTCGCAATCCAAACTTGTCGAATTCGGCCCAGATCGGGGCCATGTTGATCATTTTTCCGTCGATGCGCGCTTCATCGAGCGCCATCGCCACGAGACCTGCCTCCAGCGCGTCCACCACGCCAACGGGGAGGGTGTCGGTTTCGCCTTTCAGGAAGGCAACGATGTCATCCACCATCATATGGTCCGCGCCGTAGTGAGCGGAGGCCCGGGCGCTGTCCATCTGGGTGTAGTCGTGGTCGGCAATCACTGAGCCATCGCGTGCGGTGGCTTTGAGATAGCCGCGTACAAAATCACCTTCGGCCATGCCCAGAGCGCCCATCACACAGAACCGACGGTGCTCATCCGGCACGTTCAGGTTGGTGTGGAATGACAGGGAGGCGCCGCTCTCGTACTGCAAGATCGCGGTCTGGTAATCGATGATGTCGCCGTCCGAGCGGAACGGATCATCAATGCTCTGCCAGACGCTTTTCTTGCGGTGCATGATTTCGTTTTCAGTGTTTGAGGCGGGCGCAAACGCCGGAACAAATGATTTGCGCCCGCCGAAGCTCGCAACCTGCAAAGGACGCGAGTTTGTCACCATGTTGTAAATGTCGAGATCGTGACAGCACTTCTCGAGCATAAAGCCACCAGACCACTGCACCATGCGACGCCAATCGCGCATGAAGAAGGCTCCATGGTAGGGGGCGATGTGTTCGTTGGCCTCTAGCGACGTGATGGGGCCGAGTTGATCCAGCACGCGACGCAGGTCGACCATGTGCTGAGAGTAGCGCAACACCAGACCCACCATGACACTGTCTGTGCCATGTTCGGCCAAGAGCGCTGCCAGTTCCATGGTCTCCTCTTTCGTGGTGACCACAGGTTTTTCGGTGAAGATGCGCACACCAGCGGCCAGGCCGATCTTGATGTGCTCCAGATGGAAGCTATTGGGGGAGCCGACGAAGAAGAGGTCTGGCGCAGTTTCCGCCAGCATGGACTCTACGGAGTCGTACTGCGGCACTTCGGTGCCAATCATCTCAAGGTGCGTGGGTTGCGGGTCATAGAACCCGACGAACTCCACCTCCGGCATGGCCTCCTTGAGGATGGAGAGCACATGCCCGGCCCGAAGACCTATGCCTGCTGTGACAACGCGCATGGGAAATCCTTACGCCACCAGAGCTGGCGCGGATTTGCGACGCAGCACCTGACCGTTGGATTGGAATACGTGGCAATCTTCCGGAGCCACGGAGAGGCGCATGTTCTTGCCTTGCTGAATCGGCGCGTCGCCAGACAGGGACGCGCAGAAACGGGTGCCGTTACCGATGGTGCCGTAGGTGATCGAAACGCCGCCCAGACGTTCCAGAACGTTCACGGTGATATCGAGTCCTTCTTCGGCGAGTGTGACATGCTCCGGCCGGATGCCGACCTCTACGGTGTCGCCCTTGGACACACCCGTGGTGTCGACCGGCAGAGACATCTTGTGGCCGCCATCCAGTTCAACGGTCAGGGTACCTGTGGTTTCCAGAACCGTGGCAGGTACGAAGTTCATGTTTGGCTGGCCGATGAAGCCTGCAACAAACTTTGTGGCCGGGTGGTGATACAGTTCCATAGGCGTGCCGAACTGCTCCACTTGGCCGCCATTCAGAACCACAATGCGGTCCGCCATGGTCATGGCTTCGACTTGGTCGTGGGTCACGTAAACCATGGTGGCGTCAAGTTGATTGTGCAGCTGGCTCAGCTCAACGCGCATGTCGCCGCGCAGGGCCGCGTCGAGGTTGGAAAGCGGTTCGTCAAAAAGGAAGACCTTCGGATTGCGCACAATTGAGCGGCCGATGGCCACACGCTGGCGCTGACCACCGGAGAGTTGGCCCGGTTTCAGGTCGAGTTTTTCGGTGAGTTGAAGAATGTCGGCGGCGCGCTTCACGCGCTCGTCCATCTCGCTTTTTTCCATCTTCTGCACGCGCAGGGGGAAGGCGATGTTTTCGTAAACGCTCAGGTGTGGGTAGAGCGCGTAAGACTGGAACACCATGGAAATACCGCGATCCACCGGGGCTGCGTCGCTGACGTCTTCGCCGCCGATCACAATCGAGCCGGAGGTGGCTTCTTCCAGGCCGGCAATGATGCGCAGCAGGGTGGATTTGCCGCAGCCGGAGGGGCCGACGAAGACCACAAATTCTTTGTCTTCGATTGCCAGGCTGATGTCGTGCAACACCTTGGCAGAACCGAAGGACTTGTTGATAGCATTCAGGTTGAGCGTCGCCATGGGTCTGTCCGTATGTCTGAGAAGTTTCGTGAGTGGAGGCACCCCGGGCACGCCGCGCAGTTTGGCGCACCCGGAGCAGGGAGGAAGCCTTAAAGGGCGTCGTCGAGCTCTTCAGCTGCGATGGTCACAAGGTTATCGACCGTGTCATCCTGCAGGATGATGCCCTGCACCATGTTGGTGAAGACGGATTGCAGCGATTTGAAGTCTTCCACGAGTGGCTCTGGACCACCGGTGGAGATCGACGCGGTGAAGGTCGGCCAGATGCCGTCCGCGTAGTAGAGATCTTCTTTGCCGAGCTTGGAATAATCCAGGATCGGTGTCAGACCCCAGCTGCTGTCCAGATCGTACTGGCTGTCACCGGAGGTGATGCGCTGCGCCAGCTCTTGCGCCAGATCTTCGTGACCGGAGCCTTTGAACACAACGATAGAGTCGGTGATCAGGATAGAGCCGCTTTCACCGGACGGACCGGCTGGAACAGGTGCAACGATTTGGTTGATGTCTTCGTTGTGCTGACCGTAGCCCCAAGGACCGGAGACATACATTGCGATTTGACCGTCGTTGAACAGATCGCGCAGTTGGTCACGTTCCCATGCGGTTGGACCGTCCTGTGCCACGTCAACCAGCTTGCCGTAGAATTCCAGCGTTTCGCGGGTCTGCTGGCTGTCCAGCATGTTTTTGCCAGTCGCGGAATCTACCACTGCACCACCGTTGGAGTAGAGGTAATTCAGGAACTGGTGCATGGTGTTGTCGAAGTCTTTACCAGCAAGGCCAACGCCCGCCGCATCGGTGTTGTCGACCACACCTTTGGCCATGGCATACATGTCGTCCCAGGTTGCGGGCGCGACACATTCCTGACCGGACGCTTCTACGATGTCACAGTTGATGTAGAGACCTTTGGTGGAGAACGCGTGTGGGTAGCCCCACTGTGTGCCTTCGATGGTCACGGTGTTCAGAACACCTGGCTGATAAGGCGCGTCTGCAGAGATCTGCGCAGGTACGATCAGGTCGTTGTTGGCGAGTTGGCGCAGTGTACGGGAGCCCATGTAGGCGATGGAGGGCGGGTCACCAGCGGCGGCGAGGGTCAGGGATTTGTCCTGGCATGTGCCCCATGGCACAGCTTCGAGGTTCACGGACACACCTGGGTGGTCAGCTTCGAACTGGTCGACAACAGCCTGGTCAGCTTCGCGGACTTCGCCACCACACATGATGAAGTGCAGTTCCTGGTCTGCGGCGAGTGCGCCGGTGGCAGCACCGGATAGCAGGGCCGCGCCCAATGTCAGTTTAACGAGTTTCATAGTCTCTCTCCCTTGATTGAACTCATTCTTTCACCGCGCCTGCCGTCAAACCGGCAACGAGGTATTTTTGCAGGAACAAGAAGATGACCATGACCGGCAAAACGCCGATCAGCGCAGCGGCCATCATTTCGTTCCAAGTCACCGACTGATAGCCGATGAATTCATAAAGACCGGCAGGCAGCGGCTGCAGCTCGCGGGTCTGGTTGAATGTGATTGCGAACAGGAATTGTTGCGCGTAGGCGCCGATGAAGACGGCAACGCTGACGACGATCAGGCCAGGTACAGCCAGAGGCAGGACCACACGGCGCAAGGTGTACATCCGGGACGCTCCGTCGACAAAAGCCGCCTCTTCCAGTTCGCGTGGAATTTTCTCGAGATAAGAACGCAGCAGCCAGATGCCGGTTGGGATCAAGAAGGCCACGCCAGGGACGATCATCGCCCAGTATGTGTTCAAAAGGCCCATTGTGCGCAGCACGCGATACAACGGGATCAGAAGCACCGCGCCAGTGAACATGTTGACCCCCAAGAAGATGGCGAGACTCATGTTTTTGAAGGGGAACTCCAGTCGGGCGTAGGCGTAGGCCGCTGGCACAACAAAGATCATGGTGATGCCGGTGACGGAGCAGGCGATAAAGATCGAGTTGAAGATATAGCGCCCCAAGAGCGGCACGGTGACCCACATGTCTTTATAGGCTTGGAAGCTGAAGTCGTCAGACCAGAACTGATACGGGCTGCGGAAGAGGTGCTCCAACGGGCGCAGCGACGCCATGAACATCTCAAAGAATGGCAACAGCATGAAGATCAGGAAGACAGCCACGGCGGCATAGATTCCGACCAACTGCAGTTTTGTGTAGCGATCCATCATGTCATTTTGCCCCGTAGCGTTTGTTAACTTTGTTCAGGAAGAACAGGTAAACCAGTGAGAAGAGCGCCAGCAGGATCACAATGATCACGGCTCGTGCGGCCCCTTCGCCAAACTTGTAGTTCCCGATCGCGACCTTATAGGTGTCGATGATCATGGTGGTGGTTGCGCCGCGCGGTCCGCCTTCGGTCAAAATCCAGATGATCTCGAAGCTGTTGAAGGTGAAGATCGCAGACAGCAGAGCCATAGAAACGATCACCGGCATGATCTGCGGAATGGTGATGCGGCGGAAGCGGTACCACCGGCCAGCACCATCGACCCAGGCGGCTTCATAGAGATCGCGGGACACGCCCTGCATCGCAGCCAGGAAGAACAGTGTCACCATCGGGGTGCCGACCCAGACGTCGGTCACAATCGCGGAATAGAACGCGGAGGTTTTGTAGGCGAGGAACTCAAACGGGCCATCGGTGATACCCAGTTTCATCAACACACCGGACAAAACGCCAAAGTAGCCGTTATAAAGCCACAGCCAACCGATACAGCCGATCGCAATTGGAATGACCCAGGGTGGCATGACAAGCACGCGGAAGAGGGCGCGGCCAGGTACGGCGGCATTCAAAAGCGTCGCGCCAATCAAGCCAAGAACCAGTTTCAGCGCCACGCTGAGGAACATCCAATAGAATGTCCGGACGATGGTTTGGTGAAAGCGACGGCTGTCGGCCAGATCCTGATAATTTTCTAAGCCGACAAATTTCTCGCCGCCCAAGCCTGCGTCCATAAAAGACAGGCGAATGGTTTCGGCCAGCGGCCAGGCCACAATCACGGCAATAAAGAGCATCGCAGGGCCAACCAAGAGCCACCCGAAGAGGCCTTCTGACATGGTGCGTGTGCGTGAGTTGGCGGCCGCGTGTGATGCCTGTGCGGATAGTTCGGCCATCAAATTCTCCCCCTTGGTGTCGAACAGCGAATCAGTGATCGAATCGCTGTAGTACAATTATGGTACCTTAAAATGGCAAAAGTGCTACCAATATAATACCAAAGAAAAATGGTGGTAATTTTTCATTTTAAAACAGCGTATTAAAAGATATATTGGAAACAGACCTTGCGTTAACTTTGATGATTGGTACTATTTTTTAGACCATGTCAGGAAACCAAATGACGATTGCAGACACAATTTTTTATCCGGAAACCTGGTACCGCGCGGGGCGCGGACCACGGTATCAACAGCTCTCCCGACATATCGCGACGGAGATCCGTACAGGGCGTTTGCAGCCGGGGGATCAACTGCCGCCAGAGCGGGACTTGGCGGACCAAGCTGACATCAGCCGCGTGACGGTGCGAAAGGCAGTGGCGCAGCTTGTGGAAGAGGGGTTGATTGAACAGCGCCGCGGGGCTGGCTCCTTTGTGGCGGAAGCGTCACCACGTCTGGAGCAGTCCCTGTCCTCGCTGGTGTCGTTCACCGAAACCATGCAGGCGCGCGGCATGACGGCAACCTCTCAAGTGCTGTCGCGCGGGCTGTTTTCTCCCAACCCGGATGAGATGGTCACGTTGGGTCTCGCGGCGCATGAGAAAGTGGCCCGCATCAACCGTTTGCGCAGCGCGGGCGGGGTGCCCATTGCGCTGGAGTATTCGTCTCTTCCGCGTGATATCCTGCGCGATCCCGAAGAGATCGAGACCTCGCTCTATACCCTGCTGCGCAGAGACAACAGCGCGCCAACGCGGGCGATCCAACGGGTCACGGCACTCAATCTGTCCCCGACTGACGCAGACCTGATGAAGCTGCCGGAAGGAAGCGCCGTTTTGCAGATTGTGCGGACGGGATACCTTGCGTCCGGACGCCCGATCGAACTCACACGGGGGCTTTACCGCTCCGACATCTACGACTTTGTTTCCGAACTCAGATTGGACTGACATGCAGTACGAAAGCCGTATTACGGGCGACACCATCACATGTGTTTTCACACCGGAGGGCGCCCTAACGGCCCCTGTGTTCTGTTTCTCTGGTATGGGGCCATTTGAGGTCATTTCAGGCGGAACAGTCACACATTCTCTTGGGAGCTACACGGAAATTTCCTTGCCGACTCTCAAAGTTGGTGAGGCCTTTGAGTTGGTGATCCAATATGCGGGCGGGTTTAAGCCAGCCAACCGCGCATGGTTGCCACTTGGGCCGTATTTACGCCACGGCAAAGAGATCATAGAGCTGCCCAAGCCCGAGTCTGGGTGCCGCCCGCAGGTATTGCCGGATTTGGGACCTGTCGAAGGTCTGCCTCTGGTGCCGCAACCGCAGAGTTGGGTCCCAACAGGCGCTGTTTTGGAGGTCGCGGGCTTTGTCTGTGATCGCCCAGCGTTTGAAAATGTGGCTGCCCTGGCCGCGCGCCGAGGCTGGGCCTTTGCAGGCGAGACAGAGGTTTCTGTTGAAGTCGCAGATTTGCCGGAAGATGCCTATGAATTGGAGATTGCCCCAGAAGGTATCACCCTGCGTGCTGGTGATTTTGGAGGCGAGTTTTACGGCGCCATCACCTTGCTCACGCTTCTGCAACACGGCACACTGCCCTGTGGCGTAATCAAAGACGCACCGCGATTTGGTTGGCGTGGTCAGCATTTGGACACCGCACGGCATTATTATGAACCGCAGACCATTTTGGATCTGCTGGATCTGATGGCGCTTCTGAAATTCAACCGATTCCATTGGCATTTTGCTGACGATGAGGCCTTCCGCTTGGAAATCGAGTGTTTCCCGGAGTTGTGGCAAAAGACGGCGATTTGTGGCGAGGGTCACCTGTTGCCTGCGCTGTTCTCCGGTGCTGTACAAGCTGGTGGAAGCTACTCGAAAGACACTGCACGAGAGATCATTGCCCACGCCAAAGCGCTCAACATTGAGGTTTTGCCGGAAATTGAGGTGCCGGCACATGCGATTGCGCTGACACATGTGTTCCCGGAGTTGCGTGACCCAAGCGATAATGGTGCCGAAGTCAGTGTGCAGGGCTACAAAGGAAACTCGGTGAACCCGGCCATCCCGCGCACTTGGGAAATTTTGGACGCCATCATGGCTGAGGTGGGCGCACTGTTCCCGTTTAACCACCTACATTTGGGCTGTGATGAGTTGCCGGAGGGCACTTGGATGGGCAGCCCCCTTGCGCGGGATTTGATGCAGCGCGAAGGGTTGGAAACCACCGACGATCTGCAAGGCTGGATGATGCAAAAGCTGGGGGCAAAGGCCGTTGAAAATGGTCAGCGGCCTTGTGCTTGGGAAGAGGCCGCCAAGGGCTCGAACGGCGGGATTGCCAATGGCGCGATCCTGTTCAGCTGGACCGGGCAGGGCCCCGGATTGGACGCAGCGCGCAACGGATATGACGTGGTCATGAGCCCGGCCCAGCACGTCTATCTCGACATGGCGCACACCAGCCACAAGGACGACTGGGGCGCGAGTTGGGCTGCCTTTGTCTCGCTCACGGACACGATCAACTGGGAGCCGGTACCGGAAGCGGACCTCGCGGACCGTATTATTGGCGTGCAGGGCACTTTCTGGTCAGAGTTCACCACGCAGGACGATCAACTCTGGCCAATGTTGATGCCGCGCATGCTCGGGGTCAGCTCCAAAGCCTGGCAGACAGAGTGCGTCACGGCAGAAGAGTTGATCCGTCTGGCACATGTCTACAATGGTCTGCCCGGGGCAGAGGTGTGGACTGGGTAGAAAGGAAAACTGGTGCCGCTGATAGGACTCGAACCTACGACCCCATCATTACGAATGACGTGCTCTACCAGCTGAGCTACAGCGGCGCCGATGCGGTGTATAGGTGCGCGTTTTGTGAAGGGCAAGAGAAATTAAAGGCGTCAGTCCGGTCAGTCTGCGGGTGTTAGTTCCTGCCGTCCATGTGGGGTGAGGTGCCAAACATGCCCGCTTTCAAACACGGCCGCTGTGATCGCCTCGCCATAGCCGGCGCCTGTATCCAGGTTCACGTGATTGCCAAAGTGCGTGGGGCGCACCACCGGTGTATGCCCATGCACTACAATCCAGGGGTGCGGGTGAGCATAGTTCAGGAAATCCTCTCGGATCCAGCACAAATCGTCCTCTAGCTGATCTTCCAAGGCCACTTCGGGTCGGATGCCGGCGTGCACAAACAACAGGTCGCCGTGCCGTTTGAAGTACGGCAGCTGGGTGAGAAACGAAACATGCTCAGCGGGCACAGTGGCGCGCGCTGCAGCATGGATTTCTGACAGGCGGGCCTCAGCGTCAAAATTGAGATCGTAAGAGGCTAAGGTCTCGCGCCCGCCCAGGCGTTCATGCAGCCAGTAGAGGTCGGGGCGCAGGCGCATATCGACGCGCGGAGAAGGCTCTAGAAAGTAACGGAACATGCGGTCATGGTTGCCGGTCAGAACGGTCCAGTTTCGACCCTGTTTCAGCCCATTCAGTACAAAATCAATCACGCCCTTACTGTCCGGACCGCGATCCACCAGGTCGCCAAGAAACACAACCTCGGCCTCGGTTCCGCCATCCGCGAGGATGGCTTCCATCACTTCTTCAAGCTTGTCCAGATGTCCGTGAATATCGCCAATGGCATAAATGGGTGTGGTCATAAAAATCGCCTCAAACTGCTGGGTCACAAAACCAAAAATGCGCCGCCCTTGGAAGGGCGACGCTTGTAAAACTTCGACGACAAGGCCGTTTAGGCGACGTCAAATACCAGCGGTTTGATCTGGCGGAACATGTCGGTTTCAGCCAGCTTGGCGCGGGCGTCTGCTGGCACAGGCTCGTCAACATAAAGCAGCGCAATGGCTTCGCCGCCCACATCCGCGCGGCCCAGAGTAAAGTTTGCGATGTTTACACCGTTGTCACCGAGGGTCTGACCCAATGTGCCGATGATGCCCGGCACGTCTTCGTTGGTGGTGTAGAGCATGTTTGCCCCGACCTCGGCGTCGATGTTGATGCCTTTGATCTGGATGAAACGTGGCTTGCCATCAGAGAACACGGTGCCCGCAATGGAGCGTTCGCGTTTGTCGGTCACCACGGTCACTTTGATGTAGCCATCAAAGGTGCCGGACTTGTCCTGGTTTGTGGTGGAGATCTGAATGCCACGCTCTTTGGCGACAACAGGTGCCGACACCATGTTCACGTCCGGGTTGGCTTTTTTCATGATGCCCGCCACAACAGAGCAGTTCAGCGCCGCGAGGTTCATGTCAGAGACAACACCGTCATAGAGGATGTTGATGGCTTTGATCGGCTCGTCGGTCATCTGGCCGGAGAAAGAGCCGAGGTGGTCGGCCAGCTTGATCCATGGGCCCATGACCTTGGCTTCCTCAGCCGTCACGGATGGCATGTTCAGCGCGTTTTCAACGGCACCGGTCAGCAGGTAGTTAGACATCTGCTCGGCAACCTGAAGCGCCACGTTTTCCTGTGCTTCGGTGGTTGCCGCGCCCAAGTGCGGGGTGCAAACCACGTTTGGCAGGTTGAACAGGGCGTTTTCGGTTGCAGGTTCTTCTTTGAACACGTCAAAAGCGGCACCGGCGACATGGCCGGATTTCAGCAGCTCAGCCAGAGCCTCTTCGTCCACCAGGCCACCGCGGGCACAGTTGATGATGCGCACGCCTTTTTTGGTTTTGGCGAGGTTTTCAGCGGACAGGATGTTGGCAGTCTGCTCCGTGAACGGCACGTGCAGGGTGATGAAGTCGGCGCGTGGCAGCAGTTCTTCGAGCTCAACTTTTTCGACACCCATTTTCGCGGCTTTTTCTTCAGACAGGAAGGGATCGTAAGCGATCACTTTCATCTTCAGACCGCGAGCGCGGTCGCACACGATGCCACCAATGTTGCCTGCGCCAATCACGCCGAGGGTTTTGTTGGTCAACTCGGTGCCCATGAACTTGGACTTTTCCCATTTGCCGGCATGGGTCGATGCGCTGGCTTCTGGGATTTGACGCGCCACGGCAAACATCATCGCAATCGCGTGTTCGGCGGTGGTGATCATGTTGCCAAACGGCGTGTTCATCACGATCACGCCTTTCTTGGAGGCGGCTTCTTTGTCGACGTTGTCGGTGCCGATGCCGGCGCGGCCGATGACTTTCAGGTTGTCGGCTTTTTCCAGAAGTTTGGCGGTTGCCTTGGTGGCGGAGCGGATCGCCAGACCGTCGTATTGGCCAATCACCTCGGCCAGTTTTTCTTTGTCTTTGCCGAGGTCTGGCATGAAGTCGACGTCAATTCCACGGTCGCGGAAGATCTGAACGGCGGTTTCGCTGAGTTTGTCGGAGACGAGTACTTTGGGAGCCATGTGGAGCGTCCTTTGATGTCGGTGGCCGAGTGCGGCCTGAATGGGTTTTTTAGGGTCGCGCCTGACCCTGGGTGGGTGCTGAAAGCGCCCTCCCGTGGGGAGGATCGGGCGCGGCCCGGCGTCACCGCCGGGCACTATGGTCTTAAGCTTGCGCCGCGATCTCGGCCTCAAAGGCCCACGCGAGCCATGGCAGCATGGCTTCAAGATCCGCAGTCTCAACTGTGCCACCACACCAGATGCGCAGACCGGCTGGCGCGTCGCGGTAGGCGCCGATGTCCAGCGCGATGTTTTCCGCTTCCAGACGTTTGGCCACGGCCTTGGCGAAGGCTGCACCGTCCTGAATGCGGGCATCGGTGAACTTCAGACAGACGGATGTGTTGGAGCGCGTTGCATCGTCCTCGGCCAGATTGGCGATCCAGTCGTTGGCGTCGCAGAAATCAAACACCGCTTTGGCGTTGGCATCGGCGCGGGCGATCAGGCCTTGCAGGCCGCCCTCAGAGCGGGCCCAATCCAGCGCGAAGAGGTAGTCTTCGACAGCCAGCATGGACGGCGTGTTGATGGTCGCACCGGTGAAGATGCCTTCGATCAGCTTGCCGCCTTTGGTCAGGCGGAAGATTTTTGGCAGCGGCCATGCGGGCGTGTAGCTTTCCAGACGCTCCACCGCACGTGGCGACAGGACGATCACACCATGCGCAGCTTCACCGCCGAGTACTTTCTGCCAGGAGAAGGTGGTCACATCCAGCTTGTCCCATGGCAGGTCCATGGCGAAGGCTGCGGAGGTCGCGTCACAGATCGTCAAACCTTCACGTTCATCCGCGATCCAGTCAGCATTTGGCACGCGCACGCCGGAGGTGGTGCCGTTCCAGGTAAAGACAACGTCGTTGTTTTTGGTGTCGACAGTGGAGAGATCGACGATTTGACCATAGTCGGCGGTTTTGACTTCGGCGTCGATTTTCAGCTGTTTCACTACATCGGTGACCCAGCCTGCGCCAAAGCTTTCCCATGCGAGCATTTCAACTTTGCGCGCGCCTAGAAGGGACCAAAGCGCCATTTCAACCGCGCCGGTGTCGGAGGCAGGCACGATACCGATACGGTAATCTGCGGGGATGCCCAAAACGTCTCGGGTGCCTTCGATGGCGTCCTTCAGCTTGGCTTTGCCAACAGCTGCGCGGTGGCTGCGACCCAGAGCGGCGTCGGCCAGTTTTGTGACATCAAATGTGGGGGGTTTGGCACATGGGCCAGAAGAAAAACGCGGGTTGGCCGGCCGCGTCGCCGGTTGCTGAGTAGCCATCAATGCTATCCTTACAGATAAATGCCTCTCGTTGGGGAGAGGTGTCCCACGGACCGAAATAGAAGGGATGCTGCGGCTGCACAACAGGCAAAATCAGCGATCACGACAGTTTGCTCATCAAAAACGACGCATTTTGATCACTATAGGAAACACTGGCGGCGACTTCGGGCGGATCATATTGCACCGGATACAATCCAATACTGGCGCATGGCACCACAGCGTGGTCTATGCAGCATGAACTCATCACGCGCTGACCAACTGAGGACCTTGATGTTTACTGCCACGCTCCTGACCGCTCCGAATTCTGCCACCCTCGATCCTGCACTGGTCGACAACCTGCGCAATGCATGGGGCGGTGGAGACGCTTTATGGCTGGCACCGGATGAAGCGGCGGAGTTCAGACTACCAGCGATGCCGGACAATCGGTGGGACGTTTGGGCGGACTTGCAGGAAATGGGTGTCGACCTTGTGGTGCTCCCCACCGAAGGCCGCCGCAAAAAGATGCTACTTGCCGATATGGACAGCACCATGATCGAGCAGGAATGCATTGATGAGCTGGCCGATGAGGCAGGTGTGGGCGAGCGTGTGAAAGACATCACCGCACGGGCGATGAATGGCGAGCTGGATTTTGAAGGCGCGCTGACCGAACGTGTGGGCTTGCTCAAGGGTTTAAGTGAAAGCGTGATTGGCAAAGTGCTGGCGGAGCGCATCACCTTTATGCCCGGCGGTAAGGCGTTGCTGGCGACAATGAAAGCGCATGGGGCGTATGCGGCGCTGGTGTCTGGTGGGTTTACGGCCTTTACCGCCAAAGTGGCGAGCGAACTGGGGTTTGACGAGAACCGGGCCAACACCCTGCTCGCGGAAGACGGTAAGCTGACCGGCGATGTTGGCCGACCCATTCTTGGGCGAGAGGCCAAAGTACAGGCACTCAAAGAGATCACCGAGCGGCTTGGTCTTGCCCATGATGACGTAATGGCCGTCGGAGACGGGGCCAATGATCTGGGTATGCTGGGACTGGCAGGTGCCGGCGTGGCGCTGCATGCCAAACCGTCGGTGGCGGCGGAATGCGATATTCGCATCAACTACGGTGATCTGACCGCGCTGCTCTACATTCAGGGCTACGCCAAATCTGATTTCGAAGGCGTTTGATCTGTGCTTGAATTTGGAATTGAAGGGCTACTGATCCTTTTGGCAGCCGGGTTTTTTGCGGGGTTTGTGGATGCGATCGCTGGCGGCGGCGGCTTGATCACGTTGCCTGCGTTGATGATTGCAGGCGTGCCGCCGGTCGCGGCGCTTGCGACCAATAAAATCCAAGGCATGTTCGGCTCCGGTACAGCGGCGTATTCCTATGCCAAAAGCGGTCTGGTGAACCTGCGTGAGCAGCTTTTGCCTGCTGGGCTGGCCTTTGGCGCGTCGCTTGCAGGGGCCTTGCTGGTGTCGGTGCTGCCGACGGACTGGATCCGCCTGATCTTGCCTGTCCTGCTAATCGGTATTGCGCTGTTCTTTGCCTTCCGCAAAGACCCGGGAGACATGGATAAAACTGCGCGCTTGTCGCCTCTGGCATTCACCTGGACAGCGGTGCCGTTTTTTGGGGCCTATGATGGCTTGCTTGGTCCCGGTGCGGGCAGTTTCTATATGATCGCGTTTGTCGCGTTGGGCGGCTATGGCATTCTGAAAGCCACGGCGCATACCAAGCTGTTAAACTTCGCATCCAATGTGGGCGGCTTGGCTGGGTTCATTTTGGTTGCCGAACCCTTGTGGGCGATTGGCTTGGCTATGGGCGTGATGCAGATGTTGGGCGCGGCGCTTGGTGCCAAGATGGCGATGGCCAAGGGCGCGAAACTGATCCGACCCCTCTTGGTTGTCACATCTGTGGTGCTGGCGCTGAAGCTGTTGTGGGACGTGCTCTGAGCGGCGACGGCCAAAGGGTGCCCCATTCTTCAACACGGCAGGGGCACCGTGGAAATCGCAGAGGCGATGGAAAGGTAAGGCGGCCAGGAGGCCGCCATTTTGTTTAGCTCAGCGTGGAGGCGGCGCGCATAACGCCGGTTTGCAAGCCGTCCCAGTTGCGGATGGGCGCATCGAGGTATTTCTGCGCCTCAGGATGGTTGGGGTCCAAAACGCCCAGCTTCACCAAAATGGCGGCCAAGGCGTTTTCAGACGCGCGGGTGGCGCCGTCGATGATTTTCAGAGCCACGCCCAGCTTTTGCTCCGGCAACATGGCGACAAAATAGGCTTCTGCGCCGGTCTTGATTGCCACTGTGTGTCCCATCGCCCGCATCAGGTTGGTGCAGGCGCGACCTTCTCCTGCCACGTACTCCGGATGTTTTGCCATAGCGGTGCGCAGGCGCGCCGCAGCTGTTTCGCGGGTGCCATTGCCCTCCCGTGCGGCCGCGTAAAACGCCATAGCGCGGGCCATGCCTTTGAGGGTGCTGGCGTGGTTGGGGGCGGAACAGCCGTCGATGCCGTAGCCCGCGCTGTCCTCGTGTGTCAGCTCTTCATGTGCGGCCAGAACCGCCTTTTGCACTGGATGGTCGATGTCGGTGTAGTTGCCACCCGCGCCAAGATGTTTGGACAGGGTCAGGAAGCCAGTGTGTTTGCCGGAACAGTTGTTGTGCACGCGGCACACCGGATCGTTGCAGCGGATCAACTCGTCCCGAATGCCAATGTCACGCGGTTCCTGCGGGCCGCAGATCAGGTCATCATCTGTGAAGCCTTGTGCTGCCAACCAATCGTTGACCATGGTGTTGTGAATCTCAGAGGCGTTGTGGGATGCGCAGGCCAGAGCCAGATGTTGTTCTGTCAGACCGGCCGCATCTGCCGCACCGCTTTCCACCAAAGGCAGGGCCTGGATCATCTTGGATGAGCTGCGTGGCAGCACAATTGCGTCCGGATCGCCCCAGGCATGGACAATGTCCCCATCGACATTACAGACCACCGCATGGCCGGAATGCATGCTTTCCAGGATGTCTCCCCGCCAGATTTCGGTCATAGGCACGGCTTTGGTCATGATTTCTCTCGCAATTGTGGGCAATTTTGTGCCAACGGGTCTTTCGCGCGGCAACAAACATGGGCTAAACTCTGCGCATCGCGTATAACAATGTCCAGCCCACTTCAAATGGTGCAAAGCCAACGGGCGGACGACAAGAGGCAATACACAGCTTGGAGGCTGTAAGAGCAATGACATCACGTTGGGTGAAAGCGCTGGCCGTGACCGCTACTGCGGTTTGGGGCGGTATGGTATCGGCACAGGCCACAAGCGAAAATCAGGTCAATGCGATCACCGATTGGAGTGTGTTCGAGCACAAAGAGGGCGACTCCAAAGAATGCTGGGCTGTGGCAACCGCCAAAGAGAGCGTGAACACACGCGGAGGCCAAGTTGTGGCTGTGCGCCGTAGCGACATTCTTTTGATGGTCACTTTTGTGAACAACCCAAGTGGGCAAAGCGTTGCCAATCAAGTTGGGTTCACCGGCGGCTACCCGTTTGCCGGGGGATCGTCCGTTGATGTGGCCATCGGCGACCAGAAATTCGTGCTGTTCACAGAAGGCGAATGGGCGTGGGCCGTGTCTTCGGGTGATGATGCCAAGTTGATCGCAGCCATGAAGCGCGGTGCTGATGCCACGCTGACCGCGCGTTCCTCGCGCGGCACGCAAACCCAAGATACCTTCTCGCTGCTCGGGTTCACCGCTGCTGTGGAAGACGCAGAAAAACGCTGTCAATAATCGCTTTGGATCAACCGGAGCGGGGCCTCTGCCAGGGTCCTTAACTGCCTGACATTGCCACCATGGGGGAGGCTGACCGGATCAACCGGTTGGCACGGAAGCCATGGGAGAGCAAACAATGGCACAGGCAAAACAGGCAGAGGCGCCGCAACACGCGCACGACATCACCGATTTGGACTTAAGCTGCGTGGCGCGCGGCACCAAGATTGCCACCCGCCGTGGCGAGGTTTTGGTTGAGGAGCTAAAGGCGGGCGACGAAGTGGTGAGCCGCGACAAAGGATTGGCGGCGGTGCGCTGGATCGGTCGGGTGACCACATCCACTATCGCTGTAAAAGTGCCGCCTGGCGCCATGGGCCGTCGCGTTCCCGCGCGGGACTGTTGGGTCGCTCCCAACGCGCGCTTGTGGATGCAGGGTGCCGAGTTTGAAGGAACTTTTGCTAGCCGCGAAGTGCTTGTGCCCGCGAAAGACCTCGTTGGCTGGCGCGGTATTGCGGAAGATCCAACGGCGTCCTCGGAATTCTTCCTTGTGCTCTGTGACACGCCAAGCGTGATGATTGTGGATGGCATGCAGGTGGAAATGCGCCATCCCGGCGCGTTGATCTCGCTGTTTGATCAGGTGCAGGCCGATGAGATGGCTGATCTGTTTCCCGAGCTTCTGGCACTGGACACAACGTCCGACAAATGGCGTCGTCGGCTGGACAAGCACGAGGCAGCGCAAGTTGTGGACGTGAAAAAGCGCGCTTAACTTGCCTCAAACCGTTTGAGGTAATCCAAAAGCGCTTTGCCTGGCTCGATGACGAAATGCTCTCCCGGCACGAGGATGTGGTTGATGCGATCTATGCGAAACACCCGGAAATCCTGACGTTCTTCGCACCAAGCAGTGCAGGTCCAGGCACGCCCCCAAAACTCCATTTGCAGAGGACGGATGCGACGCCGACTGCGCCGCCCGTCTAAGGTCGTATAATCAATCAATAGGATCAGTTTTTCACGAACGGCGCGCCGGATCATGGGCATGTTGGCGAAGCTTGCCTCGATTTCAGGCGCGGTGAAGACTTCTTTGCCAAAATCATCCAATGTAACAAACATGGGGTCCGGCATGGCTTGGTTCACCTTTGCCAGCACCCGGGTGGCCGCTTCCTGAAGTTCGGCATCCGCAGTCTGACGCACAAGTGCCATGCCAAGGTGTAACGCTTCCAATTCTACTTGGGAGAACGCCATGGGCGGCATAAACACCGGCGCGCGCAGGATGTAACCCACCCCGCGCTCGCCTTCGACAGGGATGCCAGAGGCCACCAGTGTGTCCATGTCTCGATAGATGGTGCGGACCGACACCTCCATTTTTTCGGCAAGATCAGACGCCTTGTGCAGGCGCCCATCGCGCAAAAGTTGGATGAGATCAAAAAGGCGGTCGGTCCGGCGCATTTTAGGATGTGCTGCCTTGGATGGCGTAATGGGTCATGCTCATGGAACTTTGATCCAGAACGGCCATGAGGTCCATCAATTCCGGGTACGTTTCAGGATTGAACGCCGACGCGGCGGCGTGGGCATGTTCAAGACTTTCCCATTCCACTTCGTCGATCCAGTCTCCGTCCGCGGTTGTGGCGATGCGGCGGGAAATGAAGCCCGGCTGCGATTTGGCGAAACTCTGGGACTTTTCCCAAGCCGCAACGGCTTCGTTCGGTGTCGCTTCTGCCTTCAGACGGTAGCGCACGATTTCAATAACAGACATGATGGTCTCCTGTATGGTCCGTTTGTGATAGGTGTCTTTTCCCACAGGCCAACTGACACGGTCTGTCAGTTGGATTAGGCGTTAAGCTCAATTTCTGGCATTATTTGCAAAACGCCCTAAATGGTGTATCTGCACCGCTTGAATTCCCAGATGAGTCCCAGAGCCATGAGTACCTCCGCGCCAATCACGCAGGACGTGATGACCATTCCCCGCAAGCTGCCAGAAGGCGGCAAGATCAACCTTGTTGGGTTGACGCGTGATCAACTGCGCGAGGTTCTGATTGCCAATGGCACCAAGGAAAAGCAGGCCAAGATGCGCGTCGGCCAGATTTGGCAATGGATCTATCAGTGGGGCGTGCGTGATTTCCACGAGATGACCAACCTCGCCAAAGCCTATCGCGCGGAGCTCGACGAGAAGTTCGAGATTGCCCTGCCGGAGGTGGTGACACGGCAGGTGTCTGAGGATGGCACGCGCAAATATCTGGTGCGGATTGCGGGCGGGCATGAGGTTGAGGTGGTTTACATCCCCGAGGATGACCGCGGCACGCTGTGTATTTCCTCGCAAGTGGGCTGCACGCTGACCTGTTCCTTCTGTCACACCGGTACGCAAAAGCTGGTGCGCAACCTGACGGCTGGCGAAATCATTGGTCAGTTGATGGTCGCACGCGATGATCTGGGCGAATGGCCAGTGCCGGGCGAGCCCAAGGACGAAACCCGCCTGTTGTCCAACATCGTGCTGATGGGCATGGGCGAGCCGCTTTATAACTTTGAAAACGTGCGCGACGCGATGAAGATCGCGATGGACCCGGAAGGCATTTCCCTGTCTCGCCGCCGCATCACGCTGTCGACGTCAGGTGTGGTGCCGGAAATTGCGCGCACGGCTGAGGAAATTGGCTGCTTGCTGGCGATCTCCTTCCACGCAACCACGGACGACGTGCGCGACGTGTTGGTGCCGATCAACAAACGTTGGAAGATCGACGAGTTGCTGCAAGCGCTGGCCGATTACCCCAAGGTTTCGAACTCCGAGCGCATCACGTTTGAATATGTGATGCTGGACGGTGTGAACGATTCTGATGAGGACGCGCACCGTTTGATTGAGCACATCAAACGCTACAACATTCCGGCGAAGATCAACCTGATCCCATTCAACGAATGGCCCGGCGCGCCGTATAAGCGCAGTTCCAACAACCGCATTCGTGCCTTTGCCAACATCATCTATCAGGCGGGCTATGCTTCCCCGATCCGCAAGACACGCGGCGAGGACATCATGGCGGCCTGTGGCCAGTTGAAGTCGGCCACAGAGCGTGCGCGAAAGTCCCGCAAGCAGATCGAGGCCGAGGCGGGTGTGGCGCAAGGCTAGCCTCTAAGCTCTCGCCTCTCGATGCCGGGTCGCGTTACGTTGGCGCTGACTTGCCAAGCTTGTCTGCTACGGCGTATCCCTTTCCTGCAGGGATACAAGGGAACCAGTTCATGCAGGCGGAATACAAAGCCGTAGCGCGGCAATCGCTGCTGTTCAGCAGCATGCCGGAAGAAGACGCAGAGCTGCTGCTGTCGACCGCCCATGTCACCGACTACGAACGTGGGCAGACCATCTTTCTGCAAGGCGAGACGGCCACGGCGATTTTCATCGTGATCTCGGGTTGGGCCAAACTCTACCGGATAGCGCCCAGCGGCGCAGAGGCGGTTGTTGGCGTGTTCACGCAGGGGCGCAGCTTTGGTGAGGCGGTTGCCTTTCAGGGAGACGTATACCCTGTGTCTGCGGAAGCGGTGACCTCATTGAAGTTGATGCGCATCGAAACAGACGCCTACCTGCGCCGCATTCGGGAAACGCCTGAGGCCGCGTTGTCGCTGTTGTCCTCGACCTTCCGTCATCTGCACAGCCTTGTGGCGCAGATTGAAGCCCTCAAAGCCCGCACCAGTGCGCAGCGTGTGGCGGAATTTCTTTGCGAGCTGAGCAACGCAGAGGAAGGCGCCTGTGAGGTGGTGCTGCCGTACGACAAAGTCCTCATTGCGGGACGTTTGGGTATGAAGCCGGAAAGCCTTAGCCGGGCCTTTGCCAAATTGAAATCCGAAGGCGTCCAGATAAAACAGAACCGCGCAAAGATTGATGACATCGCGCACCTGCGCACCTACAGCGAGGAAGACCCTGCGCAGGCCTGGGCTCGTTAACGGTGCGGTGCCGGAAATCGGACTACCCGCTGGATCAAAACGCCAACTCCTGTTTAAGGTGAAAGAGATTTCTATCAGGAAAGGTGCCCTATGCCCCGTTTTGTTTTGTCCGCTGCGGCCCATTTAATTGCCAACGCTATTGGTCTGATCCTCGCGAATATTCTGTTGCCCGGCTTCACCATCGGCTTACTTGGCATCGTGATTGTCACGCTGGTGTTCACCGTGGTCTCTGTCGTGCTCTTGCCGATTATCCGCAAAGTCTCCGAGAAAAAACTGCCGGAACTGCTGGGTGGGCTGTCCTTGGTCGTCACCTTTGCCGGCCTGTTGATTACCGAACTATTGGTCAGCGATTTTACTATCGGTGGCATTGCCAACCTTTTGGCAGCCACATTGATTGTTTGGCTAGGCGCGCTGATCGCTGGGGTGCTTTTGCCAAAGTATCTCTTCCCGTCGCTCGATAAACCTAAGGCAAAAACCTAAAGCTCGTCTAAAATTTTTCACAATTGAGCGCCAATTGCGCCTAGATCAACGGTCAGTTTCCATTCTGTAAACAATCAGAGGGGAACTGACACATGGCACATGCAGATATTGGCGGCGCAATGATTGACGCGCCTGTTCTGGACATCCTGACGCGTGAAAAGAACAATTCACTGAGCACACGGGAATGGAAATTCCGTTTGGCAGGCTACGGCTACGCCATCAAAGACGTGGCAGGCGCACAGGTTGTGACCAAGCTGCCCCAAGGGACCGAAATTGGCGTGCTTCCGGCACATTTCCACTAAGTGGGCGAAGTACCTGTAACGATCACTTGAGTAATTCAAGGCAGCGCCCCGGTCTTGGCCGGGACGCCTTGCATCAAAAAGGCTCTAACGGCCGGGGATTTGATCCCGACGGGAATAATCCTGCCAGTTATTGAGCACGTCCACCGCCTGTTCTGCGGTTTCTACAAACTGGAACAGATCGAGGTCTTCTGCGGAAATTGTGCCCGCATCCGACAGCGCCTCCCAGTTGATGATTTTCTGCCAGAACTCTTTGCCAAACAGCAAGAACGGCACCCGCTGCATGCGGCCCGTCTGAATCAACGTCAGCGATTCAAACAGCTCATCCAAGGTGCCAAAGCCCCCCGGGAACACACAAATCGCATTGGCGCGCATCAGGAAGTGCATCTTACGGATCGCAAAGTAGTGGAAGTTAAAGCACAGCTCCGGTGTCACATATTCATTGGGCGCCTGTTCATGCGGCAGAACGATGTTGAGGCCAATCGAGCGTCCGCCTGCATCCAGTGCGCCCCGGTTGCCCGCTTCCATCACACCGGGGCCACCGCCGGTGACAATTACATTTTTCTTGCCATCGCTGGCCGCGGTCACCAGTTTCGCGAATTTGCGGGTCTCATCATAAAACCGGGACAGCTCTGCCAGCGTTTCGGTGCGGGCGGTGTCCTTCTTGGACGGTTCCGGGATACGCGCGCCGCCGAACAGAACAATTGTGCTTTCAATCCCGTCTTCGTCCAGCGCCAGTTCCGGCTTGAGCAATTCCAGCTGCAAACGCACCGGGCGCAGCTCGGGACGGCACAGGAAATCTTCATCCGCAAAGGCCAGCCGGTACGACGGCGCACGAGTTTGCGGCGTGTCCGGCACTTGGGAGGCAGACTGACGGTCAGAATGGGCATCTGACAGAGGGTGGCGGCGATCATCTTTCATCGTTACTCGTCCTTGCTTGCGCGTTTTTCTTTTGCCTATAGGGTTCGCGGAAACAAAACCAGTGACAGGGATGTGAAAATGGACTGGAGCGCGGAAATTGCGGCAGCGGCAGAACGGATCAAAGGGCACGTGCTGCGCACCCCGGTGGTGACCGTCGAAAATGGCTTCGGTCTGGATTTCCCGGTGCAGATGAAACTCGAGCAGATGCAACACACCGGCACGTTCAAGGCACGTGGCGCGTTCAACACATTGCTGTCCTCTGATGTGCCCGAAGCCGGTCTGGTGGCTGCCTCTGGGGGCAATCACGGCGCGGCTGTGGCCTATGCCGCCCACAATCTCGGACACAAAGCCCGCATCTATGTGCCGGAAATGGCGGGACCAGCCAAAGTCGCGTTGATCAAGGATGCTGGCGCCGATCTTGAAGTGGTGCCCGGCGCCTATGCGGACGCGCTCGACAAAGCGCTGACTTATGAGGCAGACACCGGCGCGATGCAGATCCACGCTTATGATGCGCTCGGCACCGTCGGGGGCCAAGGCACTGTGGCCCTGGAATGGGAAGAGCAGGGGCTGGATGCGGACACAGTGATCATTGCTGTCGGTGGCGGCGGGTTGATTGGCGGATCGATGGCCTGGTTTGACGGCCGCCGCCGCGTGATCGCTGTGGAGCCGGAAACTTCCTGCGCGCTCAACACCGCTCTCAAAGCGGGGGCACCAGTGGACGTGGAGGTCTCAGGCGTGGCGGCAAACGCGCTGGGCGCCAAGCGCATTGGCCAGATTTGCTTTGATCTCGCGGTTTCCACAGGTGCGGAGTCTGTCTTGGTCACAGACGAGGCCATCACCCAAGCACAACACGCCTTGTGGCGAGAACGCCGGCAATTGGTAGAGCCCGCAGGTGCCACCGCGTTGGCCGCGTTGATGTCTGGTGCCTACGTGCCCGAACCGGGCGAAAAAGTTGCCGTTTTGGTCTGTGGCGCCAATATTGCGCCGGACCCTTTCCAATAACTGTCGCAATGAGCGCGTGACGCCCGCGCCTGATACCGTTAGAACACCTCAAATTCCAAGACATCCGGAGCCGTAAACATGTCGAATGCCCAACTGGAACAAGCCATCGAAGCCGCGTGGGACGCACGCGACACCATCACTTCCGCCACCACTGGCGAAACCCGCGAAGCGATTGAGGACACCCTCAACGCGCTGGACAGCGGTAGCCTGCGTGTGGCCGAGAAACTGGAAAACGGCGACTGGCATGTGAACCAGTGGGCCAAAAAGGCTGTTCTGCTTGGCTTCCGTATCAAGGATATGGAAATCCAGGACGGTGGCCCACAAGGCTCCGGCTGGTGGGACAAGGTCGACAGCAAATTCAAAGGCTGGGGCGAAAACCAGTGGCAAGCCGCAGGTTTCCGCGCTGTGCCAAACTGTGTGGTTCGCAAATCCGCCTATTTGGCCCCGGGCGTGGTGCTGATGCCGTCCTTTGTGAACCTCGGCGCTTATGTGGATGAAGGCACCATGGTGGACACATGGGCCACCGTTGGCTCCTGCGCCCAGATTGGTAAAAACGTGCACCTTTCCGGCGGTGTGGGTATCGGCGGCGTGCTGGAGCCAATGCAGGCGGGTCCAACCATCATTGAAGACAACTGCTTCATCGGCGCGCGCTCTGAAGTGGTTGAAGGTTGTATCGTCCGCGAAGGCTCGGTGTTGGGCATGGGCGTGTTCATCGGCCAGTCCACCAAGATTGTCGACCGTGAAACCGGCGAAGTGATGTACGGCGAAGTACCGCCCTACTCTGTGGTGGTCGCAGGCTCCATGCCCTCCAAGAATGGTGTGAACCTCTACTGTGCCGTGATCGTGAAGCGCGTGGACGAGAAGACCCGTTCCAAGACCGGTATCAACGAGCTGCTGCGCGACTAAGTCTGCGCGAGATTAGGAAAACAAAGGCCAGTCCCAGTGGGGCTGGCCTTTTTGTTTGTCTTATCGCCGGAACGTGGCCCCAAACCAATGCTCAAGCAGCGCATCATAGGTACCATCTTCGCGCAGTTTCAGGAGAGATTGGTCAATCTCTTCGCGCCATGGGCTGCCGGTTGGCAGTGCGATGCCGTAGTTCTCTGGGCGATACACCCGTTCAATCAAGCGGGACTCATTGCGGCCATCGTTGGTGGCAAAATACGCAAGGATTGGCCCGTCAAACACAACAGAATCGATGTCCCCATCCTGAAACGCAGCCAGGAGTTCGTGCGGCGAGTCAAAGTCACGGAAGCGGATGTCCCGTGTTGTCAGGAACTGCGCAGAAGTAGATCCGCGCACAGAGCCCACTTTGCGACCGTCCAGATCGTTGATGCTGTCCACCGAATCCTGCAACGCCTCTACCGTCACGGCGGCAGTGATCGTTGCCACAAAGACAGAGACAACAAACAGGCTGGCCACGACGAGGATCACTGCAAAGAACCGACCCGGGCGGGACAGAGGCATGCGCTCTTCAAAGCCGCCGTTTACCACCAGATTGAGCGCCCACCAGAAAGACGGGAACAGGGCATCTTTGGCGGGGCGATCGAAATACGGCTGATGCCGCCGTTCAAAAAACCACATCAACATTCCGCCGCCAAACAGCATCCCCAAGGCCACCATAATGGCGGTGAGGATTTCCCGGGTGAGCAGCCCGCCAATTCGCGCTAGGCTGCCGGGCTCGGATGGCAGCAGGATCTGAATGCCGCTTTCAAAAATCGGTTGGCTGAAATCCATCACCGTTTCGCGCGACGCGGTGATCGAAATGTTGGCAATAGCACCATCAACTGTGCCCGCTTCCACTGCGCTTAACATGTCGGGGAAGCTGTCCTGCGGCGCAAAGGTGATCTCTTTGCCCAGATCTTCTGCGATGGCACGGATCAAATCCACGCTGAAGCCGCGCGGTGTGTTGTCATCTAAGAAGACAAACGGCGGACGGTCCACAGTGGCAAATGTCAAAGTATCTGGCGATTGTGCAGAACCGCTGGACGTCCACGACAGGACGGAGAGGAGACAGATCAAGGCTGCGGGGAGGAAGCGCATAGTCAGTACCGAAGTTGCTTGCCTCCCCCTATCGCGCACTCCTTGAGCCGGTCAACCACGCTATGCGGATGACCTGAGGTTTTATGGCTCTAACAGGGGGTTTTTGCCCTTTAAGCTGCGGTTATCAGCGCTTCGGCCTCATATTTGCGAAGTGAAATACGCGCGGACGGTCCAAAGCCATAGCCCATCAAAGCATCTGAGTTTGGCATAAGTCGCAGGATTTCATCGCGGGTCTCTGCGTCAAAACTATCGAGTGTTTCCTGTCCCGGATGGTAGCTTTCGCTGTCTAGCCCGTTGGCGCGGACAATCTCGTGGCGGTCAAACAGAATGTGCACATAGGTCACAGGACCATGATCTTCGCGCACGGTGATTGTGTCGCCGTTCACCAGATCTTTGGCTTTCACCAGCACTTCGGATTCGCCAAACAACATGGCCGCCTGAGAGGATTTGATCAGAATACGGTGATTGGGAGAGAACTCCACCGCTTCGTGGTTGCCCAGTGCATCCTTCGCGAGGCGGATGGGGGCGTCAGGCCCTGTCGCCTGCCGCACGGTTGTGCCGATCCAGAGCAAAGGCTGGAAGCCGTTGTCACGTGTCAGAACCTTATGACCGGGCATCAAGTCTTCCACTTTCATCAGCCCGTCTTGGGTCACAATTTCTGTTCCAGCCACAAAGCAAGGCGCCGTGGTCGTGGTGACTTTTACAAAACCGGTGTCTGTGTTGCCGTCGGAATCTTCGACTTCATAGGTGAAGGCTTCGCTGCCCAGGTCATTGTCGGTTTCAATGGACAGCGTGCCATCGGGATTCAAGGTCACGATCTCACCGGAGGCAAGGGTGACAGAATCGCCGGCGTTGACCTCCTGGCCGTTGATTTTGGTAATGGTCATTGTCGCCCCATCTGGGGCGGAATCGTTGGCAAGAACGTCTACGGTTTTGGTGGCACCAGCGCCAATTTCATATTCATCATCCTGAGCGACAAGGGCGCACTGGATCGAATCCCCGGCGATCAAAAGGTTGGAGTCGTATTGATCGTCACCAGAATCCGCGATGCCAATTTTGATGGTGTTAACTTCACCCGGCGTTACTGGTGCCTTAACGGTCAATGTAACGGTCAAACCGTCCATCTCACTGTTCACGGTCTCGCCGTCTGCCGGGTTGTCGAGGTACAGGTTTGCGTTGTCTTCGTTGTTGATATTGTCGACGGTGATGTCGCCATCGCCAATCGACAGGGTGGCCTTTTCGCCGTTGACCCAAATCCCAACTGCGTCGTTGAAGCCGTTGTCGACATATTCCAAGTATTCTTCCGACGAAAACACGATCTGCATTGTCAGTGTGTCGCCGTCTGGAACGAAGGAGGCTTGGAACACGGCAGCGTCATAGGTGGTGCCACCGGACATGGCTGTAAGATCGGCGTCGCCTCCGGTGCCCATCTGACCAGTGGTGCCGCTGTTTACATTCACGTCGCCAGTCGTGTTCGTGAAGTCTTTGGTATAGCCGGTGGACAGGATCACACCGCTGTCCGATGGGGTGGCATCGGGTGCTACGGTATCACCGTCCGAATAAATCCCGCTAGACATATAATGGCCGGTGTAGTCGGCATCGATAATTGTGATGCCCGATCCAAACATGGCCTCTGCCATTTGACTCGCGCTGGCGCTGTTGTCGATTGGCAATTCTGATGCGGTCGGCATGTTGGTCCCCTATACGTATTCCCAAACCCAAAAATGGCATTCCGGCCCCGGTTCCTTTGCGACGTGACGACATCCCGCGTGATCGCTCCAAGACAGAGAGCAAGAACTTGATCCAGCGCCGAATGCGCCGACAGAGGATTCGTATGCGTCCAAAAGAAAGAGGGCACGTTCTGCGCGCTAACAGTTTGGAATGCAACTCTTTCTAAATGGTGACTAAGATCATCAAGACGCTGAAAAATCGAAGTAAATTATTGGAAGTTGGTTTGGCAGCCACTTATGCCTCAAGGACGGGCAGTTGACCATTTGCCATGCTGCACGTTAAGGCCGGTTCAACAGAAAGGCACCGTCATGACACAAGACAAGAAAAAGAAGAAAACCCGTCAGCAGGTCTATACGCTTTTGGTGCAGGTGGGCCGGAAAGACGGTGATGGCCTGCCGGAGGATGCCACCGGCGGTGCGTTGATGATCTATGCCAGCGGTGTGGATGAAGCAGAGGCAGTGCGTGAAACGGTTGCGATTCTTAAGCAGGCGGATCTGAACCCGTTGGATGTGACAGGCTACGGCACCATTGAAGAGCGGGAAGCGCAGGGTCATGAGATTGACGGTCAAGAGCGCGGCCTGATGCAGCGGGCTCTGGATGAAAACTCCGTGGTCGTGGCGCAGATGACTCCGTTTTATCACGGAGAGGAATCTGGGGATACGGCGGCCACCGAGCACTGAGTCGATGACAGGGTCATCAGGCCGCGCGCTGTGCTGCCAATGTGAGGGCATCAAACTCCCGCAAGACCGGAAATGCAGTGCGCGCGTGCTCTGGCAATAGACGGCGCGGGTATCCTGACAACAGACTGGCGTTTAACAGGTCACGACGGCGACGCATGCGGCCGACGTCCATGCTTTCCACATAAGTATCGGCGGCCAATATGGCCTCATGATTCGGCAGCAAGAGTTGGCAGTAGGTCGCCAAGGGGGTTGTGCCGCCACTGGTCGCCGCGTTGCCGTGCAGGAGATGTCCTGCCGGGATCAGCACGCATTCAGAGCCAAACATGTATTCAACCCGGCTGCCCCCAATCACGAGCCTCTGTGTTGGACTGGTGATGATATCGCGGCTCAAACCAAAAAACGGCGCGCGCAGTCGGATCGGCGCAAAAAGTCCGGCAGCCGGCACAGTGCGGCGGATGTTGGCAAGCACAGGAACCAGATCGCCAGTGGGGGTCTGCACCACATCCCCACGTTGCAATTCGCTGACTTTCTGATAGCCGTCTGCTGTCATCACCGGCGTGTCCTCAGACAAGCTTGGCATCGGCCCGATGGGTTCAATGCGATCTGAGAAAGCGATGAAAGACAAGTCACCGGAAATCACGCGGGCGGCGTCATCTTTTACACATTCCTGTGCCTCTGCCATCGTCAACGCGACAGGTTTCGTCAACGTGCGCACCGCAACACGCCAAGTGCCAGGTTGTTCAACCGCCAATCGCCCGACATTGGCCTGAAGATCCCAAGAATAGGTGATGCGCAAAACATCCGCCCGCCCGCCGGTGTCAAGATTGACGGCCACATGGGCCGTGCGTCCGCCTCGGGTCAGCACCAACACCACCCCCCCGCCGGGGACAGCCTGCAACGAAAGGCGAAACCCGCTCCCGGTTTGTGATGCGATGCCCAACAGGGTCTGTGGACGATCATATGGGGATACGCGCGTTTCGACGACCAAACTGCCCTGAGTCATCGGGTCGTTTGAAACGGGGGACAATGGCTGTTCGCCCGCTGCCGAGCCAGCACAAAGCCGTGCCAGGCCGCCACCATCAAACAGCGCCTGCTTACGATCCCATAGCGCAATCCAGCTCATTGGGAATGCCTCCGAAATGCTGTGAGCTTACGGTCCATCATCGCCTCAGTTCTGGAAGGCAATTTGCGAAAGTGTGGCGACCTCAAAGCTGCGCAACCCACGGCGCGCCATTTTGCCATAGCCTTCGCCGGATATAGGATCGAGTTCCGGGAAAATGGCGCAGATCTCTGCCACGATTTCCGGTTCAAAACTGCTCGCCGTCTGCGGGCCCGGCAAATAGCTTTCGGTCATCAGCTTTTCAGAGAAGATAATTTGGTGGTCATCAAACAGGAGGTGCACATACTCAACTTCGCCCCCCGGCACGCGGCGAATGGTTTTGTCATTCACCAGATCACGGGCTGCAACAAGCACCTCCTCTTCACCAAATAAGAGCTCCGCCCAAGCGTTGCGGATCAAAACGCGATGCAAAGGCGACAGTAGAAGTTCGCGGTGATTGCCCAGCGTGTCGGCCATGATTCGGATGGGCGCAAGTGGACCAGTGGCGGGCACTTTGCGGCGTCCGATCCAGCGCAGAGGCTGTGGCCCGCAATCCAGCGTCTCAACCAGATCACCAACATTCAGGCATTCAACCGGCACCTCGCCGTGCGGCGTGCGAATGAACGTGCCCGCAGTGAAACACGGCGCTTGGTTGATGGTGATGTAGCCGACATCTGTGGTGCCGTTGCCATCATCTACAGTGTAGGTCAGGTTGACCTCTTCTTCGTCACTGTCGCCTTCAAACGTGATCGTGCCATCGCCGTTTACGGTGATAACCTGCCCGCTTGGTAAGGTGATCGGCGACCCAACCGTGACGGGTTGGCCGGAAATATGGGTGATGGTCAGTGAATTGCCGGTTTCGTTGACGTCATTGGCGAGCACATCCACCGTACGCGTGCCATCGATTGGAAGATCTACTAGGTCGGTGTTGGCGATCAGGGAAGTTTGAACCGAGTCTGCCGCGATCAACAAGGAACTGTCATATTGGCTGTCGGACACATCGGCGATGACAATCCGCAGGTCGTTCATGCCTTCAACAATGTCAAACGTCAGCGTCATCGTGATGGTGAACCCATCCATCTCCGTGTTGTAGATGCCGCCGGTGTTATTGACAAAAAGGCTCTCGTTTTCGCCGTTGTTGATGTTGCCCGGATCCACATCGCCATCGCCAATTTCCAGTGGCACGTAGTCTCCATTAATCGAAACCGCGACAAAGTCCTGATAGATTGAGTTGATGTATTCCGGGTATTCTTCAGAGGCGAAGACAAACTGCATGGTCATTTGACCGGCTTCGGAGGCTTCAAACGACACATCCAGGTAAGACGCATCATAAGTGTTTGTGCCCGCAACCGCGTTGAACTCCGGGTTGTTGTTCTCACCATTGGTGTCTGTGGATCGGTTGGTGCGCTGGTTGTAGCCACCCCACCGATTGGTGAAATTGTTTGCACGGCCCGTGGACAGGATCACGCCTTCATCACTCGGCGTGACGCCGGGTGAGATGGTATCGCCATTCGAGTAGATGCCGGAGGAGGAGTTTTGCCCATTGTAGCTGGCGGACACGATGGTCACGTCATCACTAAAAATGGTTTCCGCCATATCCATGGCCGAAGCGCCGGTGTTTACGGGCAATCTGGGCATGTCTGCTCGCCTCATGTGTTTGAGGCACGCCACACAACAACCCCACCTGCTCACAGGGCGCTCAATCGGGTTTCGTCGCATTTCGTGATGCGTTCTTTGGAAACCTTTGGCTGTTTTAGCCGAACTGCTGGTGACCTGCCTCGGTCGGTTTTTATTAACTACAAATAAACAGGAAATTTTTCCGCTTGTTAAGGGGCACCGCACCGCTTTGTGTTTGAAATGTGGCTTTCGGGTCAGGCACAGCTGTGCCACAACCTTCCTCGCAACACTGACAACCAGAGGACGCCCGCCATGACCAAGACCGATGCCGCACAGTTGACTGCTGATTTGATCCGCTGTCCCTCTGTGACGCCGGAGGAGGGCGGGGCGCTGGTCTTGCTGGAAAAGCGGCTGTCTGACGCCGGGTTTGAATGTGCCCGTGTGGATCGCGGTAACGTCAGCAACCTTTTTGCCCGCTGGGGGCGTAAGGGTGACAGCAAAACTTTTGGTTTCAATGGCCATACGGACGTTGTGCCGGTGGGGGACGAAGCCGCCTGGACGGTTGATCCCTTTGGCGCGGAGATCAAAGACGGCATCATGTATGGCCGTGGGGCCACTGATATGAAATCCGGCATCGCCGCGTTTGCCGCCGCCGCCATTGATTTTGTCTCTAACACGCCGCCAGAGGGCGCAATCATTCTCACCATCACTGGCGATGAAGAAGGCGACGCCATCGACGGCACCACAGCTTTGCTGGACTATATGTCCACCGAGCAGGAGCGCATGTCCGTCTGTCTTGTGGGGGAGCCAACCTGCCCCAACGAGATGGGGGAGATGATGAAAATTGGCCGACGCGGCTCGATGACCGCCTATTTCACCTTCACCGGTAAACAGGGGCATTCCGCCTATCCGCACCGCGCCAACAACCCGCTGCCGGTGATGGCGCGCCTGATGGACCAATTCTCCTCCGAGCCTCTGGACAACGGCACCGATCATTTTGATGCGTCTACCTTGGCGGTTGTCACCATGGACACCGGCAACCCGGCCACCAACGTGATCCCGGCAGAGTGCAAAGCCACACTCAACATCCGCTTCAACGATTCCCACTCCGGCGCGTCTCTCACAGAGTGGATGCAGACAAAAGTAGACACTATTTCGGCGGAAACTGGTGTTGGCATCGACATGAAAGTCACCATCTCCGGCGAAAGCTTCATCACCCCTCCGGGTGATTTGTCCGAACTGGTCGCTTCCTCTGTGGAAGCAGAAACCGGTCGTCGCCCGGAACTTTCCACTTCCGGCGGCACCTCGGACGCCCGCTTTGTTCAGCACCATTGCCCGGTGGTGGAATTTGGTCTCGTGGGCAAAACCATGCATCAGGTGGATGAACAGGTGCCGGTTGCGCAGATCCATCAGCTCAAAGACATCTACAGCCGCATTTTGCGAGACTATTTTGCCTAAAACCCGCCCCAACCTTGTGGTGATGATCAAGGAGCCACGCCCTGGCCGGGTGAAAACCCGTTTGGGCCGCGACCTCGGCATGACCACCGCCGCCTGGTGGTTTCGTCATCAATCTACCGCGCTGTTGCGCCGTCTTGAGGATCATCGATGGAACCTGATCCTGGCCGTTGCACCGGATTACAGGGGCCTGACGTCGCGCGTTTGGCCCGCCCATCTGCCGCGTGTACCGCAAGGCACTGGCAATCTCGGTGATCGCATGGCACGGCAGCTGCGTTTCCACCAAGGCCCAACCTGCATCATTGGGGCTGACATCCCCGGCATTCAACTGCCCCACATCGCACAGGCCTTCAAAGCGCTAGGCGATCATGATGCGGTCTTTGGCCCCGCGCCGGACGGTGGCTATTGGCTGGTGGGTTTGAAACACGCGCCAAAGCCCGGGCTCTTTGCAAATGTGCGCTGGTCTACGGAACATGCCTTGGCCGACAGCCGTGCTACCCTGTGGGGTGCGCGCATTGCCACCATCGCCACGCTGGCAGATGTGGACACCGCTGCCGATCTGGCGCGCCTCTAGTCTTTCTCCTTCCCAAATATCCCGGGGTTGAATTGGGCCGCAAGCCCAAGAAGGGGCTGGCCCCTTGCCTGTACCCAGTTTTCTCCACGTGACCTCCTCGCATCTCCGTGCTAGGGCCAACCCATGCCTATGCCCAGCAAAGAGGAAGTCCTTGAGTGGATTTCCGAGAACCCGACCCTCACCTCCAAACGTGACATCGCCAAAGCCTTTGGCATCAAAGGGGCTGCGCGCATCGATCTGAAGCGCCTGCTCAAGGAGCTGGAGGCCGAAGGGCACCTGCAAAAGCGGCGCAAGACCTACCGCGATCCGGAAAGCCTGCCGCCGGTCACTGTGCTGCAAATCCTTGAGGCAGATGCCGATGGCGATCTCTTTGCCCGCCCACTGGAATGGCACGGCGAAGGCGAAGAGCCCAAAATTCTGGTGCTGCCCCGCGCGTCCGATCCAGCGCTGGGTGCGGGCGACCGTATTCTGGGGCGTCTGAGCAAACTGGACGACGGCGACATTCAATATGAGGCCCGGCTGATCCGCCGCATCGGCACCAACCCGCGCCGCGTGCTGGGCATGTTCCGCAAGACCGCCGAGGGTGGCCGCATTCTGCCAATTGACAAGGGCGACGGCAAAGAATGGTCCGTGGCTTCCGATCAAACCCATGGTGCCAAAGATGGTGAGCTGGTCGAGGCCGAACAATCCGGTCCCAAAGGCCGCCTTGGTCTGCCGCGCGCCCGCGTGGTGGCCCGCATTGGAGATCCCACCGCACCCAAGGCCGTGAGCCTCATCGCGATCCACCAACATGGCATCCCGGACACCTTCCCGGATGAGGTCATATCAGAGTCTGATAAGGCCAAACCGGCGCCTTTGGGCCAACGCGAAGACCTGCGCGACATGCCCTTTGTCACCATCGATCCGGCGGATGCGCGCGACCACGATGACGCCTGCTGGGCCCACGCGGATGACGATCCCAAAAATGAAGGCGGCCATGTGCTCTGGGTCGCGATCGCCGATGTGGCGCACTACGTGCGATCCGACACCGCGCTGGACCGCGAGGCCCGTAAGCGCGGCAACTCCAGCTACTTCCCGGACCGCGTGGTGCCAATGCTGCCGGACCGCCTGTCTGGCGATCTGTGTTCCCTGCACGAAGGCGTGCCCCGCGCTGTGCTGGCTCTGCGCATTCAGATCGACAGCAAGGGCAAAAAGATCGGCCATCGGTTCACCCGCGCTATGATCCGTTCCGTGGCCTCGCTGAACTACGGCGAAGTGCAACAGGCACAAGACGGTCATCCAAACGAGCGCTGTGCGCCTTTGATGGATGAAATCATCCGCCCGCTTTATGCCGCATATGAGGCTCTAACAAAGGCAAAAGCCGAACGTCAGCCGCTGGCGCTTGACCTGCCGGAGCGCAAAATTGAGCTCTCTGATGCAGGCGAAGTCACCTCTGTGAACTTCCGTGACCGGTTTGACGCGCACAAGCTGGTCGAAGAGTTCATGGTGCTCTCCAATGTCTGTGCCGCTGAAACGCTGATTGCCAAGAAGTCCCCGCTGCTGTTCCGCGTGCACGAGGAACCCAGCCCTGAAAAACTCAACGCCCTGCGTGACACCGCCCAGGCCGCCGGCCTGACACTGGCCAAAGGTCAGGTGCTGCAAACCCGGCATTTGAATCAGTTGCTGGATGCCGCCGCAGGCACGGAACAGGCGGAGCTGATCAACATCTCCACCCTGCGCTCCATGACACAGGCGTACTATGCGCCGTCCAACTTCGGCCACTTCGGCCTCGCGCTGCGCGCTTATGCCCACTTCACCTCCCCGATCCGTCGCTATGCAGACTTGATCGTACACCGTGCGCTCATTTCGGCGCACGGCTGGGGTGACGACGGCCTCACACCCGAGGCCACCGAAGTGCTCGAGAAAACCGCCACGCATATCTCGGACACCGAACGCCGCTCGATGTTGGCGGAACGCGACACCACGGATCGCTACCTCGCCGCCTATATGTCAGAGCGCATCGGCAATGAATTCACCGGGCGCGTCAGCGGCATTGCCCGCTTTGGCGTGTTTGTGAAGCTGGATGAAACCGGCGCTGATGGCCTGATCCCGATGCGAGAACTGGGCCGGGAGTATTTCCACTTTGACAGCGAAACCAACACACTCACCGGATCGGACACGGGCATCGTGATTGGTCTCGGCCAACGCGTGACGGCTCGTCTGACCGAGGCCGCCCCGGTGACGGGTGGCATCGCGCTGGAACTGATCTCACTGGATGGCGAGTTGGTCAAACGCGCCGGACGTGGTGGCGGAAAAGGGCGGGGCCGTGGAGGCCCCATCCGTCGCAAGGCCGCCAAGGCAAAGCACAAGGCGGCCAAGACCAAACGCAAAGTCACTCGGCGGCGGCGCTAAACGCGGCCATCACCCGCGCCGGATCCGGATAAATTGCCTCCCGCACGCGCGCCACATAGGCCGCCAGCGCGGGACGGGCCTCAACCGCTTTGCGCAGGTCGGTGGCCACCGGCAAGGTCAGGATCATATCCAGAACCGGCGCGACCGCCGCATCTGCGGCTGTTGGCGTGTCGCCAAACAGGAACGACAGCCCGTCGAGTTTGGCGTCAATCACCTCCAGATCTTTGTCAAACCGCGCCTGCCGGTCTTCGGGTGAGAACCGCGCGATGCCTTCGGACATCAGGCCAGCCCGCACATGATCACGCGCGTCTTCTGCCGCCTGATCTCGCATCGGCGCAGGCACCGCGGCAAAGAAGATCTCCTTCATCACGGCCCAGCAGTCGTCGTTCAGCCAGCGATCATGCACCAGCCCAAGACGCAGGCTCTCTTCCACGGTGCGGATCAGGGCATGCGTTGCCGCCTTCTCAATCCGGCTCAAGCCCGGCATGAAATCCGCGCCATTAGACTCTAAATAGGCCTGAATGTTGTGGCTGTCCGGGATCAAGGCATCGCCAACCCGAGCCACGGGCACCTTGCCGAGAGGCAGCGCTTCAAAGTCCTGGATCAGCTCTGGCTGCCAGTCGACCTTGGCCATTTCCAACAGGCACATGGCCTTCAGGCAGAATGGCGAATGGGTGGGAAACTGCGCGTCGCCGGGGAAAACAATAAGGTGCATGGGAACTCTCCACTGATTGATTGTGGAGCCCGTCTTAAACACCCCTCTTGTCAGTTTCTGTCAGTAGGGTGCAGTATCCCAAAATCATGAGCCGCACCGACCGACTGTTCCAACTCATGCAGGCCCTGCGCGACCTGCCGCCCCCCGCCACCGCGCAAGCCCTGGCGCAGGAAACCGGCGTGTCCGAGCGCACAATCTACCGCGACATCGACAGCCTGCGCAGCCTCGGTGCCGTAATTGACGGGGAGGCTGGCTTCGGATTCACTCTTATTGAAGACGCCACTCTGCCGCCCTTGGGCTTTGTGCCTGAAGAAATTGAGGCGCTGGTGGTTGGGCTCAAAGAGGTTATGGAAGTGGCTGATCCATCCCTCGCCAACGCCGCAAAAACGGCTCTAACCAAGCTGAAATCGCGTCTTCCGGAGGCCCAGGCGCATCGCCTGAAACATGCCGTTCTGACCGCCAAACGCTTTCACAAGCCGCCAGAGATCACAATCGACGCCGGTGCCCTGCGCCAAGCCGCCTGGGAAGAGCGGACTGTGGCCTTTGACTATGGCGATGCCGAAGGACGACGCACCACCCGGGAGGTCGATCCGCTCTCCATCGTGTTCATGCAGAATGTGCACTGCCTTCTGGCCTATTGCCACCTGCGCGCAGATTATCGGGCTTTTCGCCTTGATCGTATGGACAACCTCAATCTCAGTGACCGCTCCTTCCGCCCGCGCCGTATTCCCATGTTGCGGGAGTTCAAAGCGCGGCTTCAGGCAGAAATAGACGCATCGGCAAATCCCCGCGCCTCTGGCTGAGAGCGCTTTTGCCACCCCCATCCCCGCGCTACACTTCCTCAAAATGAGGCAGGGAAAGTTGTGATGCGCATATCTGGGGTATTGGTGGGTTTGGTTATTGGCAGCTTGGTCGCGTCCACGGTCTCGGCCGGGGCACCGTCGCAGTCTCTCCGGCCTGTGCTGCGCCCTGTGGCGGATGCTCTGGCGGCGCAACAGCCCATTGAAGCTGCCGCCTCTACCAAAGGTCTGCAACGTTGGATCAAGCGCTACAAATCCCGTGCTCTGAAAGCCGGGATCAGCGCCGCGGTGTTTGATCAAGCCTTCCAAGGCGTTCAGTACAACTCCGACATCATTAAGAAAGACCGCAATCAAAACGAGTTCACCAAGACCATTTGGGATTATCTCGACAGCGCTGCCTCAGACGCCCGTATTCGCAACGGCAAGGCCGCGCTGAGCAAGCACAACGCCACTCTTCAAAAAATCGAAAAGCGTTACGGTGTCGACAAGGAGGTTGTGGTCGCGATCTGGGGTCTGGAGAGCGCCTATGGCACCTTCAAAGGCAGCACGCCAGTGATCGAAGCCTTGGCGACCTTGGCCTATGACGGGCGGCGCGGCGACTTCTTTGAGGAACAGCTCACCGCCGCGCTCAGCATCCTGCAAAACGGCGATGTGACCGCGCAAAACATGAAAGGCAGCTGGGCGGGCGCCATGGGCCATACCCAATTTATGCCCACGTCTTTCCAGTCTTACGCCGTGGATTTCACCGGCGATGGCAAGCGTGACATCTGGTCGGGTGACCCAACTGACGCGCTCGCCTCCACCGCCGCCTATCTCAAGCACTTTGGTTGGAAGAAGAACCAGCCCTGGGGCGTGGAAGTGAAGCTACCCAAAGGCTTTGATTACGCCTCTGCCAATCGTGAAAACCTGAAAAACCCCAGCGAGTGGGCGCGTCTGGGTATCAAGGACATGCGCGGTCGTGCGGTGCCCAACCATGGCAAGGCATCGATCTTGTTACCTGCTGGTGCACAGGGGGCGGCCTTTATGATCTTTGAGAACTTTGACGTGATCGAGCACTACAACACAGCAGACGCCTATGTGATTGGTGTTGGCCATCTCAGTGATCGCATCATGGGCGGCCCGGCCATTCAAGGGAACTGGCCCCGTGGTGACCGCGCATTGACCTACAAAGAGCGGATCGAGCTGCAAAAACGCCTGACCAAGGCAGGGTTTGACACCAAAAAGATCGACGGCAAAATCGGCCCGCTCACCATCGCTGCGGTGCGAGAGTATCAACGCGCTGAAGGCATGGTGCCAGACGGATATGCGTCTCTAACCCTGCTGAAAACCCTACGCTAAGACATCAAAAAAGGCGCGTCCTGATCCGGCGCGCCTTTTGTTGTGCCTCGGGTAGTCTGGCTTACTCGCGGCCGCTGATCACAATCACCTCAGTGCCCAGGGGCACCTGCTCATAGAGCTGTTCGATGTGCCAGTTGGCCATGCGGATACAGCCGTTTGAACTGGGTGTGCCAATTGATTGCGGCGCAGTGGTGCCATGAATGCGGAACAGCGTGTCGCGGCCATTTTGGTAGAGGTACATGGCGCGAGACCCCAGAGGGTTGTTCGGACCTCCGGGCATGCCGTCCTCGTATCTGGCATAGCGTGGGTTGCGCTCGATCATCTCTTTGGTGGGGCGCCAACTGGGCCACTCCACCTTGCGGTCAATAGTGGCGCGTCCGGAGAAGTTTAGACCCTCTTGCCCAATCGCCACGCCATAGCGGATCGCGTTGCGCTCATCCTGCATGTGATACAGATGGTAGGAGGCCAGAACCACAACCAGTTGGCCGGGCTGGAAGCCATACTTCTTTTTCACCCGCACCTCTTTGGGTTTCAGGTGGTCCATCAATTCGAAATTGTCGTTCTGCGCCGCGCGCAGGATATGCGGAGTAGCCAGAAGGCTGGCGCCAGCGGCAAGGAAATGACGTCTATGCATAGGTACTCGTTCCGTTTACGTGCAGAAAATATGCCACAGTCAGACCTGTGGACAAAGCCGGGAGCGCCCGACTTTGTCCATGTTCTTCAAAATGTGCTGTAAAATCCCTAACGCGTTAGCTTGGAGACATACCCCGCAGCCGCTCAGAGCGACGGCGCAGCATTTCCACGGTGGCCAGCAGCAGGATGGAGATCGCCACTAGGATGGTTGCCACAGCTAGAATGGTTGGGCTGATCTGCTCGCGCAGGCCGGTGAACATCTGCCATGGCAACGTTTTCTGACTGGCCGACCCGACAAACAACACCACAACAACCTCGTCAAACGAGGTGATGAAGGCGAATAGACCACCAGAAATCACGCCCGGGAGGATCAATGGCATCTGCACCCGGAAGAAGGTTGTCACCGGGTTGGCGCCCATGTTGGCCGCCGCGCGTGTCAGGGAGCGGTCAAAACCCACCAGCGTGGCGGTCACGGTGATGATCACAAACGGAATGCCCAGGACTGCGTGAGCCAGCACAACTTTCACATAACCGACAAAGGTTTTGTTGAAGCCCAGCGTGCCTTCCATCCAGTTGCCGATCTGGCTGTAGAAGAAGAACATACCGGTGGCTGAGATGATTAAGGGGACAATCATCGGCGAAATCATGACCGCCATAATGGCTCGGCGTCCTGGCACGTGGCTTTGGGACAGGCCAATCGCGGCAAGAGTGCCCAGGCTGACGGAGATGACCGTCGCAATTGGCGCAATGATCAGCGAGTTTTTGAAACTCCGCTGCCATTCGTTGTTGGTGAAGAAGTCCTGATAGTGCTTCAGCGAGTAGCCCGCCGGATCCAGCCGCAGCATTTCTGGCGTAAAGGTGAAGAAGTCCTGCGCGTTGAACGAAAGCGGCATCACCACCAGAATTGGCGTGATCAAGAAGGTAAAGATCGCGCCACAAATCACACGGAAGCTGTAGTGCCAGAGCACCTGACCGGGAGTCAGATATGGCAACAAGCGTGCGCGATAGCGGCCTTCATAAAGCCAGTATGTGAACCAGTGAATGAACCAACCATAGACCAATCCGATGATAGCGGGCGCAATGCCGCCCCCAAAGACATAGCCCAACACGCCAAACAGGGCGATGTTGATCCATTTTGACAGGGCCTCGTTCTTGAGCACGCTTACATAGACCAGCGCCAGGACAACCGCCAATGCGGCGCCGATCAGCACGCCCAGCAGGCCGGAACCATTGGCGGTGCCAACAAAGAGACCAAAGAAGCCCCCTGCCGCTGCCACCGTGGGCAGAACCAGAGACATGGGTTTGCGGGAAATTGGAGTGAGTGCAGCCATGGTTCTTATCCCAATTTCACGTTGTCGATGCCCACGATCTTGTCATAGGCCCAGTAAAGGATCAGCACGACCGCCAGCAGGATGGTGCCCAACGCCGCGGCGAGGCCCCAATTCAAGGAGCTGGAGATGTGATATGCGATCCGGTTTGAGATAAAGACGCCTTTTGTACCGCCAACAATCTCAGGAGTGATGTAGTAGCCAATCGCCAGAATGAACACGAGGATCGACCCCGCGCCAATGCCCGGCACGGACAGCGGGAAATACACCCGCCAGAAGGCCGTCCAGTTGGTCGCGCCCATGGATTTGGCCGCACGCAGATAGGATGGGTTGATGGTTTGCATCACGGAATACATTGGCAAGATCATAAATGGCAGCAGAATGTGGGTCATCGCCACGATTGTGCCGAATTCGTTGTTGATCATCACCAAGCGCGCATCATCTGCGACAAGCCCGATCCATACCAGCACTTCATTGATCACACCCTGCTGTTGCAGCATCACTTTCCAAGCTGACGTCCGCACCAGCAGTGAGGTCCAGAATGGCAACAGGACCAAAATCATCAGGACATTTGCGGTGCGCGCTGGCAGGTTGGCCAAAATCCATGCCACAGGATAGCCTAGCATAATGCAGCTGGCGGTGATGATGAGCGACATGATCAATGTCCGTTGGAAAAGCTTGATCAGAATGCGCTTATCTTCGGGTTGAGGAGCCGCGCCATCTGGCGTGCGTTGCATGTCGACAGCGTTGAGGAAGTAGCCGTTTGTGATCTTCACCGAGTGGGCTTTGATCACCGCCCAGGTTTCCACTTCACCCCATTTTTTGTCGACTTTGATCAACTGTTCTTTGAACGGCCCGTCAGTTGCCGGATCCATGCGCTTTATTTTACGGCCAGACTTGCGGAACAACGACGACATGCCGGTTTGTTCATAGTTTAGCCGCGTACCAAGGCGTGTGTGTTTCTTGGCCTCGATCGCAGCGACCATGTCGGTGACAAAGGCCGCATAGAGAGGTTCGTCTGGCAATTCGCCAGAATCGGCGTCCCAGTTCTGCAATTCGGCCACGGTCAGTGGCAGCGTTTCCGCGACGATACCGTTTTCCACGGATCGGAACAGCATTGAGCCGATGGGAATAATAAAGGAAATCAGGACAAAAATCAGCAGGGGCGCAATGAGCATCAAGGCCCGCATTTTTTGCATACGCAAAGCCCGTGCAAGGCTCTTCTTAAGCGGTGTGCCATCGGCGGCCAGCATTGGTCCGCTCTGAGAGGTGGCGTCTGTCATAATGTCCCCGTTTGGTTGGGTGTCAGACCTTCTAGCGTTACGCCGGGTCTGATCTTTTTGGGAAGGATAGGGCCATCGCGTGGCCCCATCCCAATCTTTCTAAGCGAACTTACTTCGCCAGCCACGCCTGGAATTTGGCGTCGATGTCGTCGCGGTAATCTGCCCAGAACTCATAGTTGTACAGGAAGGTGTTCTTCGCGTTGTTCGGATCGGTTGGCATGTGTGGTGCCATATCGATGCCCAGGTCCGCGTGCTTCCCAACCAGCGGAGCGGAAGATTTACGTGCTGGACCGTAGGAGATGTACTTCGCCTGATCGGCCAGACGCTGCGTGTCGGTTGCGAACATGATGTAGTCCAGAGCCTGCTTCTGACGCTCTTCGGACAGACCCGCTGGGATGATCCAGCCGTCAAGGTCAAACACCTGCGCGTCCCACAGCATGGCAACTGGCTGTTTCTGCTCTTCGATCACGGAGAACAAACGGCCGTTGTAGGTGGAGCCCATGATCACTTCGCCATCCGCGAGCAGTTGTGGCGTGTCGGCACCCGCAGACCACCAGATCACGTCGTCTTTGATGGTGTCGAGCTTGGCCAGAGCCTGATCTTGGCCTTCTGGGGTCGCCAGAACGTCATAAACGTCTTCTTTGGCGACACCGTCACAGAGCAGGGCCCATTCCATGTTGTTGATTGGGCGCTTTTCCAGCGAACGTTTGCCAGGATAAGCTGCGGTGTCAAACACGTCACAGATTTTGGTTGGAGGCGTGTCGCCAACCAGGTCGGTGCGGTAGCCGAAGGTGGTGGAGTACACGATCTGTGGAATGAAGCATTCGGAAACCAGCAGGTCACCAAAGTCATCAGCCGCGGATGTGCCGTCCGGTGCTGCTGCCAGCATGGTGTCCGGGTCGATTTCCATTGCGAGACCTTCGTCACACAGGCGCATCGCGTCTGCAGCAACCACGTCCACAACATCCCATGTTACGTTGCCAGCTTCGTTCATGGCGCGCAGCTTGGCTACAGCTTCAGCGGAGCTGTCGTCGTTGATGATGGATACGCCGGTCTTCGCGGTATAGGGCTCGTGATAGGCCTTCAACTGCGATTTGGAATAGGCACCGCCCCAGGAAACGATGGTCATTTCTTGTGCCATGGCAGCAGGGGCCACCAGTGCGGTTGTGACGGCAAGAGCTGTCAGCTTGGTCTTCATTGGATACACTCCTTGTTGATTTCTTAAGTCTTATTTTTCTTGTCCGGATCTTATGCCCGGTTGGTGCGCGCCAGCCCGTTTAGGCGTCCAGCGCGCGGCAATCTTCAGGCAACCAGCCGACTTCGATCTGCTGCCCTGGTACGAGACGTTCCACATCTGGTGCGTTCCGGGTCTTGATGATGAATTCATCATTGCCGGCCACGGACAGACGTGTGCGGAAGATGTCACCCATATAGATGAACTCTTTCACTTCGGCCTTCAGCGTGTGGGCGCCTTCCTGAATCCGGTCTTTGTTGTATTCAACACGTTCCGGACGGATCGATACGCGGGTGCGGGCACCCGGCTTCACACTGTCATGCACCGGCTTACAGTCGATCAGCTCGCCGTCATCCAGTTCTACCAAGGCAACGCCGTTGTTGATCTCTTTGACGAGACCTTCCAGCGTGTTGTTCTCGCCGATGAACTGCGCCACGAAGCTGTTTTGTGGCTCTTCATACAACGTGTCAGGCGGATCCAGCTGCTGAATGCGGCCATCGTCAAACACCGCCACACGGTCAGACATGGTCAGTGCCTCTGTCTGGTCGTGGTCACATAAACCGTGGTGATGCCCAGATTGTGCGCAAGGTTGGTGATCTCAAACTGCATCTTTTCGCGCAGCTGTTTGTCGAGCGCGCCCAGCGGTTCGTCCATCAGCACCAGTTCGGGTTCAAACACCAGCGCCCGCGCCAGGGCGATCCGCTGCTGCTGACCACCAGAAAGCTGCGCCGGACGGCGGCCACCAAAAGCCCCCATCTCAACCATATCCAGCGCGCGCATGATTTTCTCTTCGCGTTCGGTTTTGCCCATCTTACGCACTTCCAGTGGGAAGCTCAGGTTCTCCGCAATCGTCATATGCGGGAACAGCGCGTAATTCTGGAACACCATGCCGATGCCCCGTTTGTGCGGTGGGATGTTGTTGATTGAGGTACCACCCAGACGGATGTCCCCATGTGTTGCTGTTTCAAAGCCCGCCAACATCATCAGGCAAGTTGTCTTGCCTGAACCAGATGGCCCCAACATTGTCAGAAACTCACCTTTCGGCAGGCTTAAGTTCAGATCTTTGACGACGAGGGTCTCACCATCATAGCTCTTTTGCACGCGGTCAAATTCGACAAACGCGTCGTTCGATGCACTATCAGCCAAAAATCGGCTCCCTGTGTTGTCCGTCGGCAGATTTACTCTGCTCGTCTGTTTCAAGTGTAACCACACCTGAGCTTGAATGCGCAAGCCAGCATTCCGTAAGGAAAGTCTGGCAGCCATTTGGCCGACACGATGTCGGTTTGCGACACTTCGATGACGGTTTTCGCCAATTTTGATCCAATGGTAAACCCATAAGAATGCAAAATATGGCATTATCTCGGCTCAAAGTTGAAAGGCGCGGCTTGGTCACGAAATAAAAAACCCGGAGCAATGCCCCGGGTTGATGTCATCTGCGCAAGGATTGAGCGGATTATTTATAAAGTCCCTCGGCTTGAATCTGCTCATATGTCATGTCCAGTGCTTTGGTCGCCCGCTCGATGAGTACATCGACTTCATCGCGAGTCATGACCAGTGGTGGGGAAATGATCATGCGGTCGCCCACATGGCGCATCACCAGATTGTTGGCAAAGCAGTGCTCGCGGCATTTGTAGCCCACAGTTCCCGCCTCAGCTTCAAACGGCGCGCGGGTTGCCTTATTTGGCGTGAGCGCGATGGAGCCCATCATGCCAACAATCTTGGCTTCCCCGACCAGTGGATGATCGGCCAGTGCTTCCCACTTTTCTTTGAGGTAGGGCGCAACATCATCGCGTACATGCTCTACGATCTTCTCTTCCTCAAGAATCCTTAGGTTTTCCAGCGCCACGGCACAGGACACCGGATGCCCGGAGTAGGTGTAGCCATGATTGAACTCGGTCGCGCCAACCACTTCTGCCACCTCATCACAAACGATGCTGCCACCAATCGGCGCATAGCCGGAGGACAGGCCTTTGGCGATCGACATGATGTGCGGCTTGATGCCCACTGTCTGACTGCCAAACCAGTTGCCGGTGCGGCCAAAGCCACAGATCACCTCATCCGCAATCAGCAGGATTTCATATTTGTCACAGATGCGCTGGATTTCTGGCCAATATGTTTCTGGCGGCACAATTACACCGCCCGCACCCTGAATCGGCTCGGCAATAAAGGCCGCCACGCGATCTTCGCCAAGCTCCAGAATGGCATCTTCCAGCTCTTGCGCGCGCTGCAGACCAAATTCTTCCGGAGACATATCGCCACCTTCAGCCCACCAGTTTGGCTGGTTGATGTGGTGAATGTCCGGAATTGGCAAGCTGCCCTGCTGGTGCATCGGCACCATGCCACCGAGGCTTGCGCCCGCCACTGTGGAGCCGTGGTAGGCGTTCTTACGGCTGATGAAGATGGTCTTGGTCGGCTTGCCTTTGGCAGACCAGTAATGCCGCACCAAACGTAGGTTGGTGTCATTCGCTTCCGAGCCGGACCCGGCATAAAACACGTGATTCAGATCGCCTGGCGCCAGCTCTGCCAGCTTCGCGGACAGCGCAATCACCGGCACATGGGTGGTTTTGAAGAAGGTGTTGTAATAGGGCAGCTCTTTCATCTGCCGCGCCGCCACCTCGGCCAGCTCTTCGCGTCCATAGCCGATGTTCACACACCACAGACCGGCCATCGCATCGAGAATCTGTTCGCCTTCGCTGTCGGTCAGCGTTACGCCCTTGGCCTGGGTGATCACCCGTGCGCCAGTCTCGTTGAAATCGTTCTGCGTGGAAAACGGATGCATGTGGTGCGCCACATCCAGCGCCTGGAGCTCCGCAGTGGGCAAATGATTGGTGATCGCGTTCATGGCAAACCTCGCAACAGAATCAGGGTGGGCAAAACGGCCAAATCACCGCTTCACATCTCTTGCCACAAAAATATGATCAAATTCTGATTAGTCAATCGTGTCGCTAAAAGCGGTGCCATCCAGCAGGGCTTCGCGGATCTGTTCCATGCCTTGAACCACATCTTCGCGCATCGCATTGGCGGTCGCTTCCGCGTCTTTTGCCTTCAAAGCATCCAGCGCAGTCTTGTGATTGTCCGGCAAATTCTGCGTGCCCATACGCCCGCAGACCACCCGCATAGACGGCCCGAAGCGCAGCCAAACGCTGTTGGCTACATCCATCAGAATAGGCGCATTTGCCACCGCATAAAGCTTGGCGTGAAAGGCAAAGTTCTGGCGCAAGTAGGCTGACACATCCCCGCGTGTAATGGCCTCATCAACCTGCGCATCGATCTTTTCGAGCGCCGTAATATCCGGCGCTGTGATCTTTTCAGCAGCATGTGCAGCCAATCGGGACTCTACGGTTTCCCTTAAGAAAATAAGGTCATCAATGGCGTCGGCGGTCAGCATCGGCACCACCACCCGGCGGTTGCCGCGAAACTCCAGAGCCCCTTCACTCGTCAGGCGGCGAATCGCCTCGCGAATTGGGGTCATGCCTGCGCCGGTTCTTTCGATCAAACCTTGGATTGTGACCGCCTGACCCGGCGCGAGCTCGCCAAATAAAACGGCCTCTCGCAGTTGCGCATAAACTTGCTGATGCACTGGGACGCGCGGCGCGTTTTCGTCGTTGTGTTCAGAACCTTGTCCCAATTTCCCAGTGCCTTCCATTTGTGCAATCCATTCCTCAATGCGATGTGCTAGAACGTATATTCATCGGCAAAATGCACAAGCATATTGCCATAACGCAAAAACTTGATCAAATTAATCTCACAGAATGCGACCGGGTCTGAACCTGGCGTCCAACGGGAGAACATCATGAAGACATCCTTCATCGCACTCGCGGCTTCACTGGCGATTGGCGCGACAGCTGCCACCGCCGAAGAGGTGCGTGTTTACAACTGGTCTGATTACATCGACGAAGAACTGCTGACCAAGTTTCAGGACGAAACCGGCATCAAGCTGATCTACGATGTGTTTGACAGCAACGACGTTCTGGAAACCAAAATGCTGGCGGGCAACTCCGGCTATGACGTGGTTGTGCCATCCGGCACTTTCCTGCAGCGCCAGATCGCAGCGGGCGCGTTCCAGAAGCTCGACAAATCCCAGCTCTCTAACATGGGCAACATGTGGGATGTGATTGCGGACCGCACAAGCAGCTACGACCCCGGCAATGAGTATTCCATCAACTACATGTGGGGCACCACCGGCATCGGCGTGAATGTTGGTAAGGTGAAGGAAGTGCTGGGCGAAGATGCGCCAATCGGCTCTCTCGCGCTGATCTTTGATCCGGCCAACATGGAAAAGCTGGCGTCTTGCGGCGTGCACGTGCTCGACGCGGCGGATGAAATGATCCCGGCGGCGCTGGCGTATTTGGGCGAGGACCCTGACAGCCACGACAAAGACGTGATTGCCAAAACCGAACCTCTGTTCACCGCAATTGCACCGTACATTCAGAAGTTCCACAGCTCCGAGTACATCAACGCGCTGGCCAACGGCGACATCTGTGTGGCCGTGGGCTGGTCTGGTGACATTCTTCAAGCACGTGACCGTGCGGACGAAGCTGAAAACGGTGTCGAAATCGCCTACAATGCGCCATCTGAGGGTGCGCTGATGTGGTTTGACCAAATGGCGATTCCAGCGGATGCGCCAAACGCCGAAGCGGCGCACAAATTTCTGAACTTCATCATGGATGCGCAGAACATGGCGGATGCCTCCAACTACGTTTACTACGCCAACGGCAACAAGGCGTCCCAGCCGCTCTTGGAAGAAGACGTGATTGGCGATCCGGCGATTTATCCGGATGAAGCCACTCTGGAAAACCTCTACACCACCTCGCCGTACCCACCAAAGGTACAGCGCGTCGTGACCCGTATGTGGACCAAAATCAAATCCGGCACCTAAGCCCGATTGATCCAGGCTCGCGCAGCTGCTGCGCGGGCCTATTTTGACTTCTCCAACACTGCCGGAGCCTGCCATGGCGCTTGATGTCTTTGCCCCTTGGGATGACCCCAACGCAAAACCCCTCATTCAGTTTCAGAACGTGACCAAACGCTTTGGTGACTTTACGGCGATTGATGATCTGACCGTGGACATCTTCGAGAAGGAGTTCTTTGCCCTTCTTGGTCCCTCTGGCTGTGGCAAAACCACCATGATGCGCATGCTGGCCGGGTTTGAAACGCCCACTGAAGGGCAAATCCTCCTGGCAGGTGAAGACATTGGACCTGTACCGCCCAATAAGCGCGCCGTGAACATGATGTTCCAGTCTTATGCGCTGTTCCCGCATCTCTCGATCTGGGAAAACATCGCTTTTGGCCTGCGTCGTGACAAGATGCCCAAGGACCAGATTGGCGAACGCGTCGAAGAGATGTTGCGTCTGACCCGGCTCGAGAAATTTGCCCGCCGCAAACCGCACCAGATCTCCGGCGGCCAGCGTCAGCGTGTGGCCCTTGCGCGGTCCTTGGCCAAAGCCCCCAAACTGCTGCTGCTCGACGAGCCGCTTGGTGCGCTCGACAAAAAACTGCGCCAGGAAACTCAATTCGAGTTGATGGACATTCAGGAAACCACCGGCACCACCTTTGTGATTGTGACCCACGATCAGGAAGAGGCGATGACCGTGGCGAGCCGCGTGGCGGTGATGGATCACGGCAAGATCATTCAGGTGTCCACACCGGATGTGATCTATGAGGCGCCAAATTCCACCTATGTCGCGGACTTCATCGGCGACGTGAACCTGCTCTCCGGCAAGGCCGATCCGCAAGGCGACAAGCTGCACATGCACTGGGCCGAAGGCCAACCTGCCGTTGTTGGCTCGCCTCTGGAAGGGGCCACAAAAGGGCAAGACGTGCACTATGCAATTCGCCCGGAAAAAGTCTCTATTTCTGCCGAAAAGCCCGAGAACGCCGCCAATGCCATTCAGGGCGAAGTGCATGACATTGCCTACCTTGGCAACATTTCGACCTATCACGTAAAGCTTGCAGGCGGCCAAATCATTAAGGCGCAATCCGCCAACAACCGCCGCATTTCCCGCCGGGCCTTCACTTGGGAAGACAAGGTGTGGCTCAGCTGGACAGACACCGCCGGTGTCTTTCTGGAGCGCTAAGCCATGCGCCGCCTGCTGATTGCCATACCGTATCTTTGGCTGCTGGCACTCTTCATTGTGCCCTTTGTCATTGTCTTCAAAATTTCCCTGTCCGATCTGGCGGTGGCGATCCCGCCCTACACGCCAACACTGGACATCGCCGAGGGCTGGGCCGGGTTCAAAGCCTTCCTCGCCGAGCTGGATTTTGAGAACTACATCTGGCTGACCGAGGATGCGCTTTATTGGAAAGCCTACCTCTCCAGCCTCAAGATTGCGGTGATTTCGACCCTGTTGACGCTGCTTGTTGGCTATCCCATCGCTTATGGCATGGCCCGCGCGCCGGAAGAATGGCGCGCCATGTTGTTCATGCTGGTGATCCTGCCATTTTGGACCAGTTTTCTAATCCGCGTCTATTCCTGGATGGGGATTTTGAGCCAAGAAGGCTACCTCAATCAGGTGCTGCTCTGGATTGGCGTGATCAACGAACCGCTGGTGATTCTCAACACCAACATCGCCGTCTACATCGGCATCGTGTACACCTACCTGCCGTTCATGATCCTGCCGATCTACGCGGCATTGGAAAAGCTCGACATCAGCCTGCTGGAAGCCGCCGAAGACCTCGGTTGTTCCCGCTTCTCGGCTTTCTGGCTGGTGACGATCCCGCTTTCCAAGCAAGGCATCATCGCAGGCAGCTTCCTGGTCTTCATCCCGACCATTGGCGAATTTGTGATCCCATCGCTCTTAGGCGGCTCCCGCACCCTGATGATTGGTAAAGTCCTCTGGGAGGAGTTCTTCTCCAACCGCGATTGGCCGGTGGCCTCCGCCGTGGCTGTCGTGCTCTTGCTGATCCTGATCATCCCCATCGTGCTCTTCCAGCGCAACGAGCAGAAACAGCGGGAGGCCGATCAATGAGACGCATGACCTGGTTCAACGTCACCTCGCTGACGTTTGGCTTTGCCTTCCTCTATCTGCCGATGGTGATCCTCATCATCTACAGCTTCAACGAAAGCAAACTTGTCACTGTTTGGGCTGGATTCAGTACAAAATGGTACGGTGAAGTGCTGCGCAATACCGCCTTTCTGGACGCCGCATGGGTGACGGTGAAAGTCGCTTTCTTAAGCTCGTGCCTCGCGACGATCCTGGGCACCATGGCGGCCATCGTCATGGTCCGGGCTGGGCGGTTCCGGGGTCGCACGCTGTTCTCCGGCATGATCTACGCCCCCATGGTGATGCCCGAAGTCATCACCGGCCTGTCTTTGCTTTTGCTGTTCATCAGCCTTGGCATGGACCGCGGCGTTTTCACCATTGTGTTGGCGCACACCACCTTTGCGATGTGCTACGTCTCCGTCGTGGTCAGCTCGCGCCTCGTGAGCTTTGACCAAAGCCTGGAAGAAGCCGCGCTCGATCTGGGATGTTCCCCTGTGCAAGCCTTCCGACTCGTCACCCTGCCGATCATCGCCCCCGCGGTGATCTCCGGCTGGCTTCTGGCCTTTACCCTGTCGCTGGACGATCTGGTGATCGCCTCCTTCACCTCCGGCCCCTCGGCCACCACCTTGCCGATGAAGATCTGGTCTTCGGTGCGCCTTGGCGTCAGCCCGGAAATCAACGCGCTTTCCACCATCATGATCCTTGTGGTGGCGATTGGCGTGATCACCGCCTCGCTGATCAACAAGCGCAACGTGATGCGCCAACGGCGTGAGGAAGCGGCGGCAGACAAGCTGGCATGAAACGTATCTGCGACCCGTTTGCCTACTCGGACGGTCCGGTAGAACACAGCTTTTGGGCCGAAACAGTGCCTGTTTCGGCTCGTGCCGCTCTGTCGGGCAATGTGACCACAGAGGTTGCGATCATCGGCGCGGGATTCACCGGTCTGAACGCCGCGCTTAAGCTGGCCGAGGCGGGGATCGACGTCACCGTGCTCGATGCAAAGCAAGTTGGTTGGGGCGCGTCCGGGCGCAACGGTGGCTTCTGCTGCCTGGGCGGCGCCAAAGCGTCTTACAAGTCTCTAAAACGGCGATTTGGCGAACTGGCTCTGTCCGATTACATGACCGCCGAACGCACCGCAGTCGATCATGTGGATGGACTTCTGGCGCGGTTCAATTGGGACGTAGACAGGCACAGCGACGGCGAAACCATGTTGGCGCACAACGCCCGCGCTGCAGCTGGATTTGCGCAAGACGCCGAAGACCTCGCCACGCTTTACAAAAAGCCGATCGATGTGATCGCCAAGGAAGACCTCGCCGACCGTGGCTTTGGTGGCGGGTTCTACGGGGCCATCACAACGCCTATTGGTTTTGCCCTCAATCCACGCAAATACGTCTCTAACTTGGCCCAATCCGCTGAAAACGCCGGTGCTACAGTTTATGGCGATACGCCTGTGTTGGAGACCAAACAGGTGGGTGGCCTGTGGCAGCTCACCACGCCGCAAGGTCAGGTCACTGCCAAAAAACTGGTGATCGCCACCAATGGCTACTCAAGCGAGTCGACCCCGCCGTGGCTTGCTGGGCGCTTCCTTCCGGCACAGTCCAGCGTGATTGTCACGCGACCGATCACACCGGAAGAGCAGGCCGCGCAAGGTTGGACCTCGCGGCAAATGTCCTATGACAGCCGCAACCTGCTGCATTACTTCCGCCTCATGCCGGACAACCGGTTCCTTTTTGGCATGCGCGGCGGGCTCTCCACGTCCAAACGCACCAGCGACCAGATCAAGCTGCGCATCCGCCAGCATTTTGAGCGGCTCTTCCCAGCCTGGTCACACATCGAAACGCCGTACTACTGGTCCGGTTTTGTTTGCTACAGCCGTGGCCAAACGCCCTTCGCTGGCCGTGTTCCCGGCGTGGACAACCTCTATGCAGGCTTTGCCTACCATGGCAACGGCGTCGCCATGGGCAGCTACGCAGGCGCTTTGATTGCGCAGGATATCCTGCAGGAAACGACCCTAATACACCCGGATATACTGCGCGCCACCCCCGGCCGGTTCCCCTTCGGGCGCTTTCGCCGTTTGGCGATGTATCCGGGGTATCTCTACTACGGTCTCAAGGACCTCTGAAGCGCGGTCACTTCAAGCTGCAACCCGTCCCCATAGGCCGGGCGATCATTCTCAACCTGCCAAAGGCAATAGGCCGCCATACGCGCGTGGTAAAATGGGGCCAATCGGCGGTAACGCTCGGCCACGTTCTCGTCGTCATAGGCAATAAAGAACGCGTCGGTTTCCTGCTCCGACAAGGGACGCCCGCGATAAAGCTGCTGCATGGCCGGGGACAGGAAAATGGCAATGTCTTCGCAGGGGTCGCCAACCGCAGGGCATTGCCAATCAATCAGCTTTAGTTTGCCGCCGGTTTGAATCACGTTTCCCGGGACAATGTCAGCGTGCAGTAAGGTTTGGCGCCCGCTTGGTTGCACGGCGCCCTCCGGTAAATCAGACAAAAAGGCCGGCACAACGCCGCATTTTCCGACAATTTCCAATGTCTGACGCACCAAAGCGGCGGAGCCATCGCAGGCGCTGCGCAATCCTTCCGGTGCAGGCAAAATATGCAGCAGTCTCATCAGACGCGCCACAGCGGGCGTGTCCATATACCAGGTGTCGCCGGGCAGGTGTTCATAGAGGTTGCAGCGCCCATGGTCTGTGTCGAAACTTGCCACAAAGGTCGGTGCAATGCCGCGCGGAGCCAAAAGCCTCAGCAGAGTCTCCTCCGCATTTGGATCATTGGGAAAAAGAGGATTGCGTGCTGCCCCTGCATAGAGCTTGAGCACGACGTCAGACGCGCCCTCGCAGGTCCCATGCCATGCTGTATTGGTCCGCCCACCATGCAACAGCGTCCACCCTGTCGGGGTCGCATGGTGCGGGACCGCGTCGGCCAGCGCCGAAAGCACGGAATCCGGGGGGGAAGAGGGCAATTCAGTCACCGCGGCGGTCCTTTGAGCAGAGCGCCGCGACGCTATTTCACGTTCCCAACAGAGGCAAGCCTTAGGTGACAGGTTCGCGCAGAGAAACAACCGAATCCGCGGCAAATTCGATGCCGCCGGGAGAGATCAAAACAACGCCACTATCGGTGTTCCGCGCCTCTGTGACGCGCATGTAAACGTCGCTGTAAACCGTATCCAGTACCTCACCATTGGAGCGGCTTTCCGTGACAAAGGTGTAGTTGCCCTCAGGGAACGGATTGCCGTCATCATCGATACCGGACCACGTCACAGACTCCGCTTTTGGGTCAATGGCGTACCGCTGAACTTCGGTGCCGGAGTCGTCGCGGACGATCAATGTTGCTTCCACAGCCAACGCATTGGCATTGGGCACCACCTGGACTGGTTCACCAGTGAAATGGGCCGGCGCGGTCACGCGGGCTTCCATGCCCACCCAGGTTGCCAGGTTCCCCATGCCCATCGCACCAAGCTGCGTGCCAAGATTGGTCAAAAGCGTATTGGTCAACGTTTGTTGTTCAACCGTGGAGAACTGAGCAAGCTGCGACGCGAACTCTGTCGAATCCGTCGGGTTCAACGGGTCCTGGTTCTGCATCTGAACAGACAGCATGGTCAGGAAGGTTTCAAAGTCTGAAGCAAGCGCAGCAGAGCCTTGGCTTGTGGTGTTTTGCGATGCCGCGGTCTGTTGCGCGGTTGCCGCTGAAGTACCGGTAACTGTTGTCATAACTGTCTCCTAGACGCGGATATCAAGGCCGCCATTTACGTAGGTTTGTGGCGCTGCCTGTTGCGCAGCCAATGTGGCGGCGTCGGCCATAAGTGGCCCTTCACCCTGCGCGCCACCGCCTTGACCACCTTGGCCAAATTCATTGCCGGATTGGGCGTTTTGGCCGTCACTGCCTTGCTGTTCAAAGCTGAAGGACACGTCCTGGTAGCCCATTTCCATGAAGTCTTTGCGCAGCATATCAATGTGACGGCGCATCAGTTCGGAGGTGGCCTGGTTTTCCGCCGCTATGTTCACGGTCATGACCCCACCGGCTTCGGACAGGGACATGCGCACCTTGCCAAGCTCCGGTGGATCCATCGCCAGCTCAATGAGGTTCTTGTCACTCATTTTCACGGCTTCTGCGACCTGTCGTACAACATACGCGGGGTTAGGGGCGCTATTGGTCAGCCGGGCTTGCGAGGCCGCTTCCTGAGCACTCATGATCGAACGGGAACTGTTGGTGGTTTCGTCCGCAGCGGCCACGACCATGTCCAAGGCTTGGGAGGCCTGAACATCTGTCGCTTTCGAATTCATCTGCTGAATACCAGCGTTGACCTGCTCCATGATAGCGCGGGCCTGCATTTGCTGCGTTGTGGAGGTTGTCGGCACAGAAGGCGTTTCCAGCTTTGGCGCTGGTGCCTCATCCACAGCTTCCACGGTCTGTTGCAGGGCGCCCCGACGGCCCGCATCCTCTGCTGCCACGTCTTGAACCACTTGTTGCGGGGCGGACTGAACTACCTGCTGGCTCACTTGCGCACGGACTTGAACCCGCATCGGGTCCAATCCCTCTGGCGTTTCTGCCGCAAGTTTGGCCCCCTTGCTATTGGCCGCCTCAACCGCCTCCACTGCCTTCGCGGACGCCTGCTCTGGCAAGGTGCCCTGCTTTGGGTCAGCGGTCCGTACCGCCTGTACAGCGGGTTGTACTTTTTTGTCTTCAGACTGACCGGCCAACTTCATCAACGCGGCGTTCTCAGGAGACCCTTTTGCCGGTCTCACGTCATCCGTCCGGGCCGCAGTCTCAGGGGCATCTTCAACCGCCTCGGCGACTTCCACAGCTGCAAAATCCGCATCTTCAGGCGCATCGGCATCCTGATTTCCGTCCTCAGACGTCGCCTGCCTGCCGTCTTGATCACGAGGCGAATCAGTATCCGCACGGTCGTTATCAGCACGTTCCTGATCAGGAGCGCGGGTGTCTTGCACGTCTTCAGAAGGGCGGTCATTGCCTGTGTCCGACGCTTCGTAAGCCTTGGAAAAGTCTTCACTTTCCCGCTTTGGATCGGTCGATTTTTTAGGTGCGCTCGCCTCGCTTGGAGCAGAGGGTTGGGTCACAAAAGGCAGATTGAGCATAGCGGTCTCCGGGAATTCTTCCACGGCTCCTCTCTATCTCAGTGTTCCTTACCACTTTCTTTACCGTCCTCAGCCACAACAGAAAAATCCGCATGTAGACTGTGAGGCAAGAAATGCTCAACACATCCCCCGTCGTGGCGCCTGCCGCGCCCCCCATTCAACCGACGCCCAGCGCGCGGGAAACCGCATTGCGCGACGCCGCCAAAGAGCTCGAAGCCAGCTTCCTGGCAGAGATGCTGAAATCCGCAGGTCTCGGAAAAACCAGCGAATCTTTCGGTGGTGGCGCTGGCGAAGACCAATTCTCCTCCTTCCTTGTCCAAGAACAAGCCCGCGCCATGGTGGATGCTGGCGGCATCGGCCTGTCCGAGGCCTTTTTCAATGCCCTGAAGGAGCGCGCCGATGTCTGATGAGACCGTAGAATTCCCGCTGATCGATTCGCTTCAAGAACTGCTGGAGGACGAACGTATTGCCTTGATCGAAGGCAAAATGGACGCGCTGCCTGATCTTCTTGAACGCAAAGAGGCGCTTTTTGAAGAGCTTTCGACTTTGCAAGAGGAAGAAGAGATCGACGCCGACGATCTCGCCCCGCTGCAAGACGGATTCGCGCGCAACCAGCGGCTTCTGGAATCGGCACAGGCCGGTTTGCGCGCCACTCAGGAACGTATGGGCACCCTGCGCCGCGTACGCACCTCTTTCGAATCTTATGACAACCGTGGCCAGCGCCAGGCAGTGCATCTGTCTGCAGGTCAACGTGTTGAAAAGAGAGCGTAAATCACACTCTTCCAAGTTTGTTTAAAATGCCATCGATTGTCTGGTTTGGGTTTAGGGAAACGTTAGCACTTACCGCGCCATGTTGATCCCGCATCCCAATGAGGGTGGCACCGGACACGGACCTGAGCCGACCGGTAGATGTCAGAATGACGTTCAGGAGTGCCCCCATCGAGTAGGGGCGCAAAATACAACCCGACGCAAAAGCGTCACGACACATAGGAAATGCCATGTCCAGCATTCTGACTAACAACGGCGCAATGGTTGCGCTGCAAACCCTGAAATCCGTGAACTCCAGCCTGTCTGATACCCAGAGCATGATCTCTACCGGTAAGAAGGTTGCCGACGCCAAGCAAAACGCGGCCGTGTGGGCGATTTCCAAGACCATGGAATCTGACGTAAACGGTTTCAAATCGGTGAAAGAGAGCCTTTCGCTGGGTGAATCCACTGTTGCTGTTGCACGTAACGCAACCGAAACAGTGACCGACCTCTTGGGTCAGATGAAAGAGCGTATTGTTGCCGCACAGGGTGACAACGTGGACCGGACCAAACTGCAAGCTGAAGTGAACGACCTGCGCGATCAGATCGGTTCCGTTGTGGGCGCAGCCCAGTTTAACGGTCTGAACCTGGTTGACGGTTCCACCACTTCCACAGACGTTCTGTCTTCGCTTGATCGTGACGCATCCGGTAACGTGACCGCGTCCTCGATCACTGTTGCAGGTCAAAACCTGAGCACTGGTGGCTACACTGCAAACGACGTTTTCGACGTCGGTTCCACCACAGGTAACGCCACCGTCAACGCAAACCAAGACTCTTTTGTTATTGCGCTTGATGACACCACTGGTACTGATGACATCACCATCCAAGAGGGCGCAACCGCTTGGGCGGCTGGTGACACGATCACTATGACTATTGGCGATCAATCTGCTTCCTACACTGTCACCGCAGGTGACCTTGCAGGCGCAACCTCCAACGCGACCGACAAAGTTATCGCAGGCATGAAAACTGCCATTGATGATCTTGGTATCGCAGGTCTGGAAGTTGTGTATGACGCAGCAGGTGCACCAGGCGAACTGACCTTCAACAACACTGGCTCTCAAACGCTGAACATTACCGGTAGCTTCCAAAATGCTGGCGCCGGTGGTCTTAGCGCTCTGACAGGCATCGACGTATCCAACGCAGCGGGTGCAACCGCCGCACTGGGTGCCATCGAAGGTCTGATCACCACCACCATCGACGCAGCCGCAGCATTCGGTACCGTTGAATCCCGCATCAGCACTCAGAACGACTTCGTATCGAAGCTGTCTGACTCTCTGACTTCGGGCATCGGTTCCATGGTTGACGCCGATATGGAAGAAACTTCCGCACGTCTGCAGGCTCTGCAGGTTCAGCAACAGCTGGCGACACAGTCGCTGTCTATCGCGAACCAGGCGCCACAGCAGCTGCTGTCGCTCTTCCGTTAATGGACTTAGTTGGGGGCGCTCGAACGGCGCCCCCAACACCTCCATCTTTCTAATTTCTGTCTCGCATATCGGGAGAACTCCGACGTGACACCAAATGCTCTCGCAAAACGTGCCTACGGGCAGGCCGCAGCGCCAACAAAGTCCACAGGTAAGCTAGAATATGACGTGATCGCGCGGGTCACCCACAAGCTGAAACAAGCTGCCATGCAAGGCAAACGTGGTTTCCCTCTTCTTGCCGAAGCCATCCATGAGAACCGCTCCCTTTGGACCCTTCTCGCAGTGGATGTTGCCGGTAAAGACAACGGTCTTCCCGAACAGCTTCGGGCTCAGATCTTCTACCTCGCGGAATTCACGGATCATCACAGCGCAAAAGTGCTGGCGGGCGACGCGAATGTGCGGCCCCTACTGGAAGTCAACACCGCGATCCTTCGCGGCCTTCGAAGCGGAGCAGCAGCAGCATGAGCGGCCTTGTTCTCAAATTGAGCCCCAAAGAGCGGGTTCTGGTCAACGGTGCAGTCATCGAAAACGGAGACCGCCGGTCCCGTCTGTCCATCATGACCCCAAATGCCAACATCTTGCGCCTGCGGGATGCAATCCACCCGGAAGAAGCCAACACCCCTGTGCGCCGCGCCTGCTATGCGCTGCAACTGGTCCTGTCCGGCGACTCTGATGCCGACGACGTGGAACGCACCCTGCTGCGCCACATTGAAGATCTGAGCCAGGTCTTCACCGACAACGACAGTCGCCAGATGATCGCAGCTGCTACGGATGCAGTGATCGCAGGTCGTCACTACCAAGGCCTCAAGGCTTTGCGCGCATTGTTGCCGCGTGAGGACCGACTGATGGCGGTGGCACGCCAATGAGCTTTCAACCCATCGTCGCAGGCAGCGGTCTCGTTGCGTGGAACTTTCTCCAGCGCACGATGGACACGCAGACCAAGGCGTTCGAAAGTTCGCCGGCGATGCAGCGCGATCTCGATTATTTTGAAGAGAATATTCGAAATGTCGAAACCGCCGAGGATCTCACCAGCGACCGTCGCTTGATGCGGATTGCGCTGGGTGCCTACGGGTTGGATGACGACATCAACAACACCTTTTTCATGAAAAAGATTCTTGAGGAAGGTTCGCAAGCTTCAGACTCCCTGGCCAATAAAATGGCCGACAAACGCTATCTTGCCTTCACCAAAGACTTTGGCTTTGGTGACCTGGGCGGTCCTTGGCACAAGCGTGACTCCTTCGTCGAAGACATCAAAGAGCAATACACCACCCGGCAGTTTGAGATTGCTGTGGGAGAGCAGGACGAGAGTCTGCGGCTAGCACTTAACGCGGTGCGTGAACTGGAAGAGATTTCGGTGAACGGTGGCAGTGACAACACCAAGTGGTTTTCCGTGCTCGGCTCCCCACCACTCCGCAATGTGATGGAGCAAACCTTCAATCTGCCATCCTCCTTTGGTGCGCTGGATCTCGACAAGCAGCTCGAAGTTTTCCGTGGTCGCATGGAGAAATTGACTGGCGACTCCGAGATTGGTCAGTTTGTGAGCGAAGACGCGCAACAGAAGCTGGTGGATCGCTATCTGATCATGTCTCAGATCAACAATACCCAGGGCATGAGCGGCGGCCAGATTGCTTTGACCTTGTTGTCCTACTGATCTGACGCACAAGATATAGAACCGTCGCAATACAGTCGCGATACCGACGTAATACTGACGTGGAAACTCAGCAAAAAGCGCGCCTCAAAGGGCGCGCTTTTGTCGTTTCATGAAGAGCCTGTTTACGCTTTTGCACCCGCGCGGCGCAGAAGAAGTGTAAGCTTTTGAAATGCATTCATAATTGACGCGCTATTGCCGTCACCCATATAGGCATCCAGCTCCGGCCACGCGTTGATCGCCACATCCAGCACCGGATCAGACCCCGCCGAATACAGCCCTGCTCGGATCATTGTGGCGCTTTGTTCATAGGCCCCCAAAAGCCTGCGAGCCTCTGAAATTGTTGCATTTTCTTGGTCTGTTGCGCAATGCGGCAGGCTCCGCGAGACCGACCTCAGAAGGTCCACCGCCGGGTATCGCCCACGTTCCGCAATCTTCCGATCCAGCACCACATGCCCATCCAACACCCCGCGCAGGATGTCGGCAATGGGCTCATCCATGTCCGAGCCTGCGACTAAGACACTGAAAACACCGGTAATATCGCCTTGACCTTCCAGTCCCGGCCCCGCCCGTTCACAGAGCGACATGATCATATGAGAGGTCGATGGCGGATAGCCCCTAAGGGCTGGCATTTCACCGGATGCAACAGCCACCTCGCGGTGCGCTTCGGCGAAACGCGTGATCGAATCCGCCATAAAAATCACATGCTTACCCGCATCTCGGAAGTGCTCTGCCACACTCATCGCCGCCAAAGCGCAACGCCGACGTACCAGTGGAGATTGGTCCGAAGTCGCGGCCACAACAACGGAACGCTTAAGCCCCTCTGGCCCCAGAACATTTTCTACAAACTCCCGAAGTTCTCTGCCGCGTTCCCCAATCAAGGCGATGACCGCAATGTCACCGGTCATATGTTTGGCGAATTGGCCCATCAGGCTCGATTTACCGACGCCAGAACCTGCAAACAAACCAATACGTTGGCCTTTCACAATCGGCAGCATTGTGTTGAAAATCGCCATCCCGGTTTCGAGCCGATCACCCAGAGCTCGCCGCGCAGCTGGCGGCGGCGGCGCATTCTTCAACGGCCGCATTTGAGGTCCCCGCAACAGGGGCTTTCCGTCCAACGGATTGCCATAAGGATCAATGATCCGCCCGATCCAGGCATCCGACGGTGCAATACCAATTTGGTCGCGCAGGGCCACACGGTCGCCAATCGACACCCCGTCCGGCGCGGCATCCGGCAGCATAGTCATGTCCTGTGTATGCAGCTGGATCACCTCACCGGCAATTTTTGCACCGTCATGAAGCGTGACTTCAAGCAGATCTCCGATTCGTGCGACCGCATTAAGGCCACTGATGCGCAAAAGGTTGCCCTCAACCGCGCAGACTCGTCCTATGTCTTTGATTGGGCGCACTCTTTTGAGTTCTGCGCCAAGGCTTTCTAGCCCTTTAGCGTCCATTTGGATTCTCCAAAGTTCCTTCGAAACCCTTTCTAAAGGAATCAGGGTTAAGCCTTGATTTAAGCCATCGAGGGAGAAACCCCGTGTTCAAGAATTTGAACGTATTTAAAACTGCACATGCCATGGGCCAACACGCCGCTGTACGCCAGTCGGTTGTGGCCCAGAATATGGCAAACGCCGATACGCCGGGCTACAAAGCCCGCGACATCACGCCGTTTAAAGAGGTTTACCGCAATGACGGTGGTGCCTCCACTATGCGTGCGACCCGCTCCGGTCATCAAGGCCATGGGCTGGAAGCTTCCGCACTACGCCCCACACTTTCTACCTCCGAAGTTGCCCCCAGCGGCAACAGCGTTTCTTTGGAAGAAGAGATGCTGAAGGCGGTGGACGTTAAACGCCAGCACGACCGGTCGCTGGCCATCTACAAATCTTCCCTGTCCGTGCTCAGAACAGCACTTGGACGTTAAGCAAGACAGAAAGTCATGATCAATGAGTGATTTTGGTTCCGCATTAAGCGTCACCTCGTCAGGTTTGCGCGCACAGGCTGCCCGCCTGCGCCACGTGTCCGAAAATATCGCCAACGCCGACACTCCCGGCTATCAGCGTAAGACTGTGAGCTTTGAGGCCGACACATCCACACGCGATGGTCAGGTTTCCGTGAGCCCGGTGCAGCTGGACCGTACCGAGGGTCAGAAGATCTTCGATCCAAGCCATCCGATGGCGGACGCGTCTGGTAACTACCTTGGCTCCAACGTCGACATGATCATCGAAATCGCTGACGCGCGCGAAGCGCAGCGCAGCTACGAAGCCAACCTCAAGATGTTTGACCAAACCCGTCAGATGTCCTCCTCGCTCATGGAACTCTTGCGCAAATAAATTTAATTAAGGAGACCCAGAATGGATGTCCGTACAGTACTAGCCGCTCAGAACTACACCGCCTCCAAGCCCGCGACCGGGCCGGCTGAAAACGGCCAGGGCGGGAATGCTCTGTTTGGCCTGGCAAAAGACTTTGCTGCCACACTTCAGGAAAGCGAGCAGGTCTCGATGCAGGCGATGACCAGCAAAGCAGACCCACACACATTGGTTCAAGCGCTGGCGCAAACCGAATTGGCCGTCGAAACCGCTGTGACTGTGCGTAACAAGGTGGTGGAAGCCTACCAAGAAATTCTGCGTATGCCGGTCTGATGTTGGATCAAGCCATCTTCTTTGACACGCTTCGCCAGGGCCTTTGGGTCGCGGTGATGATCTCCCTGCCCATTCTGGCGGTGGCGTTGATCTCTGGTGTCGTGGTTGGCTTGTTTCAGGCGCTGACGTCGATCCAGGAGATGACCCTGACCTTTGTGCCGAAGGTGCTCTCAATCGTCATCGTCTTCTGGGCGACCATGGGTTTCATGAGCCAAACCCTCGTTTCGTTTTTTCAATCCACCCTCGTTCCGTTGATTGCTGGAGGTTAATTATGGACAACGCAGGCTACACAACGTTGACCCGTCAGTCCGGTCTCAAACGTGAGATGAATGTTCTGGCAAACAACATCGCCAATGCGGCCACCACCGGCTACCGTGCTGAGGGCATTGCCTTCTCAGAATTCATCAAGTCGGCCCCGGGTACCGAGAGTATCTCCATGGCGACGGCCAATGTGCAGATGACCTCGCTTGAGCAAGGCGCATTGAAGCAAACAGGCGGGAGCCTGGATTTTGCCGTTGAGGGCCCAGGTTTCTTTATGGTGCAGACCCCCAACGGTGAGCGTCTGACCCGCGCTGGTGCGTTTTCTCCCAATGAAAATGGCGATCTGGTGAACATGGACGGCCACCTTGTGCTTGATGCAGGTGGCGCTCCGATCTTCATTCCACCGGATGCTAAAAGCGTGGATGTATCATCGGATGGCACCTTTAGTGTCGATGGCAACCCGCTTGGTCAGCTCGGGATTTATCGCCCGATCAACCCGCTCGATCTGAAGCGGGAAACCGGCGTTTTGTTTGACGCACCTGATGGAGTGGAGCCCATCGAAGAAGCACGCGTTTTGCAGGGCTTCCTCGAGAATTCCAACGTGAATCCGATCACTCAATTGTCCCGAATGATCGAGGTGCAACGCGCCTATGAAATGGGACAAACCTTCTTGGAAAATGAACATAACCGCATCCGTGACGCGGTGAAAACATTCGTCAAATAACCTTAGAAAGAGGACAGCAGAATGCGTGCCCTGACAATTGCAGCCACCGGTATGAGCGCTCAGCAACTGCGTGTTGAGACGATCTCCAACAACCTCTCCAACATGTCGACCACCGGCTATAACGCCCGTCGCGCCGAATTTGCCGACTTGCACTACCAGCAAGTCTCCCGCGCCGGCGCGATCAGCGCCTCTGATGGGTCTGTTCTTCCAACCGGTGTTCAGGTTGGCCTCGGTGTGCGCGCAGCGGCGATCAACGTCAACTTGGAGCAGGGCTCCCTGTCCAACACCGGCGGTGATCTTGATGTGGCGATCGAAGGTAAAGGCTACCTTGAAGTCACTCTGCCCAACGGTGAATCTGCCTACACACGGGATGGTGGCCTGAAGCGCAGCGCCGATGGTCTGATTGTGACATCTGATGGCTTCCCAGTAGCGCCGCAAATCACAATCCCAGAAGACGCGACCAGCATCTCCATCAACGGGGACGGCGAAGTCTATGCGTACTTCTCCGACGCGACCGATGCAGAGTTGTTGGGCCAGTTTACACTCGCAGGCTTCTCCAACGCGAAAGGTCTTGAGGCTCTGGGCGGCAACTTGTTTGCCGAAACAGAAGCATCCGGCGCCCCAAATGTGACCAACCCTGGCGAAGACGGCCTTGGCACACTGCGTCAGGGCTATCTTGAGGACAGTTCTGTAGATGCGGTGCGCGAAGTGACCGAGCTGATCGAAGCGCAGCGTGGTTATGAGCTCAACGCTAAAGTCATCACCGCAGCAGATCAGATGATGGCTGCCACGGCGCAGGTACGCTAAGATGAAACGTGCCCTCGCCCTCATCCTGACCGTTCTGGCTGCTCCGGTTTCTGCGGAAATTGTTGTCGCCACAGAAATCATCCGCGCCAACACCATTATCGAACCTGGTGTGGTCGGCCTCAAGCAAGGCGATGTGCCTGGCGTCCATACCGATCTGGAAGCCGTCATTGGCAAAGAGGCCCGAAAGGCCATCTATCCAGGCCGTCCTGTGCGCAAAGGCGATATTGGAGAGCCTGCGCTTGTCGAACGTAACCAAATTGTCACGCTGGTCTACAGCGCCAATGGGTTGAATATCGAAACCGAAGGCCGCTCCCTTGCCCGTGGCGGTGAAGGCGAACGCCTTCGCGTTATGAACCTCAGCTCCCGCTCCACCATCACCGGAACTGTATTGCCCAACGGCAATATTCAGGTCGCCAATTAAAGGAACACACCAGTGCGTATTCTCTCAACAACACTTCTTCTTGTGACGCTGGCCGTGTCCGCGTGTGGTCGTACGGATCATATGGGTAAGGCGCCGAGCTTTACACCAACCACCAACAATCAAGAGCACTATGCAATGATGAACCCACCGCTGCCGCAGCAGGCCAGCGTGTCGCGTCGGTCCGACACGGCGTCTTTGTGGAGCGGAAACAAAGCCTCCTTGCTTGGCGATCGGCGTGCCGCGAGCCGGGGCGATATCCTCACCGTTGTGATTGAGGTTGATGAAAAAGCCCAAATCAACAATGAAACCGAACGCAGCCGCAGCGGATCTGACAGCCTGAGCATTCCAGCATTTGCTGGGTTGCCGCAGCGCATCAATTCGCGTCTGCCAGACGGTGCCACAACTGATCCTTTGGTGGATCTGAGCTCCAACAGCTCCAGCTCAGGCGATGGATCCGTGAAGCGAAGTGAGAAACTGACGTTGCGCGTTGCGGCCACGGTTGTAGATGTGCTGCCCAATGGCGTGTTGGCGATTGAAGGTTCTCAGGAATTGCGTGTGAACTACGAATTGCGTGAACTGCTTGTGTCTGGCTTTGCCCGTTCTGAGGACATTTCCCGACAGAACGAAATTACCTTCGACAAAATCGCTTCTGCGCGTGTGTCTTATGGCGGTCGTGGTCAGATTACTGACATGCAGCAACCACGTTGGGGTCAACAGGTCATGGACGCCGTCCTGCCTTACTAATCGGGTGATCTGATGAAGAAACTTCTCCCTATTATACTCCTCTTGGTTGGCGTCGGCGCTGGCGTTGGCGCGGGGCTTGCCCTGCGCCCGGAACCTACGCCAGTGGAAACTACCGAAGGCACTGAGAGCGGAGAACACGCTGAAAAAACTGGTAAGACAGATGAAGAGGACGGTCCGCCCAAGGGGCGCGTTTACGTTGATCTGGTCGACCAGTTTATTGTGCCCGTTGTGCACGATGATGCGGTGTCTTCGCTCATTCTGATCACGCTCACCATCGAAGTTGAAACTGGCTACAGCGAAGCCATTTTTGAAGCGGAGCCGCGCATTCGTGGTGCTTTGCTGCAGACGATGTTTGATCATGCCAATATTGGCGGATTTGAAGGCGCGTTTACAAACTCCAGCCGGTTGGACCGCTTGCGCAAGACATTCCTGGAAGTGGCACAGAAGACGTTCGGTGACGAAATTTCCGATGTTTTGATTGTCCAGATCACACGTCAGGACATCGCGTAACTTATAAGTGTTCCCAACACACTAAAGGGCGGTGCTTTCCGGCACCGCCCTTTTTGTTTGTACAGAAGTTGTGCCGGGTTACATGCCGCAGCTCAATTTGCCTTCCATGATCGAATCCACCAGAGCCGCCGCACGGATTTGGCGTCGGGTTTGCACCTCGTGTTCCAATAGTTTCTCCATGACATCGGCCTTGCCAAAATGCTTCTGGAGATCCTTGTAGGCCATTTCCTTGCGCACCATGACATTAGCCAGTTGGTGGTTGAGAATCTTCCGGTTGCGACCAATCCAGCTATTCCAAGCCAAATCACCACCGGTGATGCGCATGGCCGTATCACCTGTGAGCATGTCCCGTCCGTTTTTCTCTTGCTCTGCCAGGTCACTAAGCAACCCACGCAGTTTGTTTTCTTCCGCTTGTATGGACTGCATCGCCGACTGCGCCTTTTGATAGCGCGCCTGGGTGATCACGTTCAGCTCTTTCAAATCGTCGCTCATACGCGGCCTTTCATTCGTTGACGCATAGCGTCTGCAAATCGGATCGCAGCCGCCACAGGGGCATAGTGATCTGGTGGCACTTCCTGGCCAATTTCCACCACCGCGTGCAAGGCTCGTGTTGAAGGTGGATCGCGGTGAATGGGCACGGCATTTTCTTGCGCCACTTCTCGGATTTTGGCCGCAACTTCATCAACACCTTTGGCCACACAGACAGGCGCGGCACCAGGTTTGCGCGACCATTTGAGCGCCACCGCATAGTGGGTTGGGTTCACCATAACCACATCCGCGTCCGGCACGTCCGCTAGCATCTGGTTCATCGCAATTTCTTGACCCTTTTGGCGCCGCTGTTGTTTCATGTGCGGATCGCCTTCAGCTTCTTTGCTTTCGTCGGTCATTTCCTTGCGGGTCATCATGTTTTTGCGAATGTGCTCGGCGTGCTGCCAGAAGTAGTCTATCACTGCGATGGTCGCGGAAACGATGATCACAATCATCAAAAACTCAAGCATCAGACGACCTAGAAGGGCAGGCACCATCATCGCGTCGAGCTGAATGGACGAAGCCATCTCGGCCATGCGTGCTCTTAGGAAAAAACCAAGGCAGACGGAAAAGATCACCAATTTGGCAAAGCTTTTGGCAAACTCAAACAGGCCGCCGCGACCAAATTTGTTTTTGGCGTTGGAGATCGGATTTATTCGAGACAGTTTGGGCGCCAGTTTGGACGGAGTCACCAGAAAGGCACGCTGTGCTATTACACTCAAAATCACGGCCAACATTGGCACCGCAAACCAAGGCGCTACGGAAGTTAAGGTTTCCAGCATGATGCCGCCTAGCGGTGTAGACGGATTGCCCTCAAACACCATTGGTGCAAGCTCATCTGCCTGATCCAACAAAACCATCAACCCATTGCCAGCGGCTTTGATGGTCGCGCCGCCGATCGTGAGAAAAGCCAGCGTTAGGCCAAGGTAGCCCGCCGCCACGAAGACATCCATGGACTTGGCGATCTCGCCTTTCTTGCGCGCATCATCCAGTTTCTTCTGGGTGGGCTCAAAACTCTTCTCGCTGTCGTCGTCTTGACCGCCGCCGCTCATCTCAAACCCTCAACTGGATTGATCATGAACGCTTCCATCGCGCCCCACCAAAGGGTGAGCAGCGCGGGCGCCACGAGGAACAAGAGGAACAGGCCGCCTGCCGTGATCAGCGGCGCACCAACGAAAGCCACCATCAACTGCGGCATGGCGCGGTTGATAACGCCAAGCATCAGGTTGTAGATCGCCGAAATAATCACAAAGGGTGCCGCCAGTCGGAACGCCATGTTGAACGCCTGCGCCATATGAGGCACGCTCCACTCGGTCATGATTTCTCGGGGCGGAAAACTACCCGCTGGAAACAGCATGTACGACCCGATCAGGTAGCGTGCGACATAGACATGCAGTCCCATTGTGACGGCAAGCGCCAAGCCAGCAATCACAAGTACGTTGCCGATAGCGGGAAGAGGTTCGCCCGCGGCGCCACCCAACAGTTGGGCCAACGAGGTTGATTGACCGGCAATGGTTCCCGCAGTCTGAAGAGCCAATACAAACATACGGATACCTATGCCCATAAGAAAACCACTCATGGTTTCGGTGAGTGCATATTGCGCTATGAGCGGAAACGTCGGCTCAGCGCTTTCAAAAACGGGCACCGCCGGAGCGACGATCACGGTAAATGCGACCGCCAATCCCAGTTTGATGCGTGTCGGCACCGAGGTTTCCCCAAAAGCTGGCAGCAACGCCACCGCTGTTCCTACCCGCAAAAACACCAAAAAGCCGTGCCAGAGCGCGGCTTCTGTGGTGTTCAGGAGGAAGAGGGCGGTTTCCATCATGCGGCAACAACCCCGACGAGCGCTGGCCGGGCGTCCAGTCCAATTTCCTCAAAACTAAGCACAGGATTGGAGATGCCTTTGGCGCTGAGCACTGTGCGCAGGAACCGACGGCGGCGGGTTGATGTCACAAGCGCCGCAAAAATCCCGCTGTTGCCTGCGTCGGTCATCCGGTCGGCAATTGATTGCGCCAGCGCGTTGAACACATCCGGTGGCAGCGCCACATCCATGCCGCCTGCGTCCCCGTCCACTTGATAGGTCGCAAAGGTGTCTTCCCATTCCGGGGCCAGCTGGACCAGAGGAATGGTCCCGTCGTCGCGCTTCAGATCGGAGATCAACTGGAAGCCCAAACGCTGACGCACATTCTCGCAGATCGCTTCTGGCTGCACGCTCACATGACGGGCTTCGGCAATGGATTCCAAAATCAATGGCATGTTGCGGATCGACACCTGCTCATCCAACAGCATCCGCAAAATGCGGTGCAACAGATCCAGCGGCACTTTGTCGGGCACAAACTCATCCATCATCCGGCGGTTGGCATCGGCTCGCACCGGATCAGACAGGTTCATCATTTCATCCAGAATGCGACGCAGCGCCTTAAACGTCAGCAGACGGCCAAAGTTGGATTTGATGGTCTCCAGCAGGTGTGTCGCAAGAACTTCGCCCGGTGTCACAATGGTGATGCCTGCGAGGGCAGCTTTTTCCTGCGCGGCGCTGTCGATCCAGCGGGCAGGGGCGCCATAAACCGGTTCAGAAACATCTTCACCAGATGGCAGCGAATCTGGGCTGTCACCCGCTAGGGCCAGAACCTTTTCCGGCTCAAGGCGATCGCGCACTTGCTCCACGCCTTGAATGCGGATGGTGTAGGTGCCGTTTGGTAGCGATGGCTCGTCCGTCAGGCGGATTTCCGGCAGGATCAAACCATAGGTGGAGGCCACATGGGTGCGCATATTGGTGATGCGTGCGTCCAGACCTGCGCCGGGATCGAGCACCATGTTCACCAGATCGGTGGCAAATTCGACATGAATGTCATCCAGATCCAGAACGTCGCCGATGGGCTTGTCACGTGGCAGCACCGGCGCGTCTTCTTCGTCGGTTTCAAGGCTGGCGTCCGCCTCTTCTTTTTTCTTTTGGTGCAGGTAATACGCCGCAAATCCAAGCACGCCGCCACCTGCCAGGAAGGGCAGGAATGGCAGGCCAGGCACCAGCGCGAACAGCATCATCAGCACGGCCACAGTGGCAATCGCTGGCGGGTAGTTGCCGAGTTGTTTCAGCAGGGTCAGGTCGGTGGAACCGGTGGTGCCGCCACGTGCCAGCAGCAAGGCAGAGGCAATCGAAATGATCACGGCCGGGATCTGCGTCACCAGACCGTCACCAACGGTCAGGATGGCGTACGTCTCAAACGCCTGGCCAATTGGCATGCCGTGAATGGCCACGCCCATGATCAGGCCCATAACCAGGTTCAAAAGTGTGATCAACAGGCCAGCAATGGCGTCGCCCTTCACAAACTTTGACGCACCATCAAGGGACCCAAAAAAGGTGGTTTCCTGCTGTTCCCGTTCCCGGCGCGCTTTGGCTTCGGCGTGATCAATCGCACCTGCGGACATATCGCTGTCAATCGCAAGCTGCTTACCAGGCATGCCGTCGAGGGCGAAACGTGCGCCGACTTCGGCCATCCGGGTGGCGCCTTTGTTGATCACCATGAAGTTCACGATGAGCAACACACAGAACACAACGAGGCCCAGAAACACGCTGCCGCCCATGACGAAGTTGGCAAAGCCCTCGATCACATCACCCGCGGCGTTTGTGCCGGTGTGACCTTGCCCAATGATCAGCTTGGTCGAGGACACGTTGAGCGACAGCCGCAGCATCAGCGAAGCCAGCAGAATGGTTGGGAAGGCGGAAAAGTCCAACGGACGCTCGATAAACAGCGTCACGGTGAAGATCAGAATGGCGAGGGCAAAAGACGCGGCCAACCCGATGTCCAACACCCAGGAGGGCATCGGCAGAATCATCATGACAATAATCGCCATCAGGGCGAGGGCGAGCAGGATTGTCGGACTAAAAAGCGCCTTTACAGAGAACGTTGGGTTCACGGATTACCCTCCATTTCTCAGCAAAGAGCGGCCCGATCCGGATCCAAGCGGCACAAGCGAGCCCATCGTGCCAGTTGAACTACTATGCTGAAGCAGCGGGAAATTGTTTTCGCGGATCACAGTGACGGTGCGCTTCACCGGCTGATCCGGCGATTGCGCCAGATCGCGTTTAAAACGGGCCTTGATTGTGGCGGCATAATTGGAGGGGCGCGCCTGATTGGCCCCGTCATCCCTGTTGTTGGTTTCCGCGCCGTCGGTGCTGTCTTGTGCAAATATGGTGAAAACCAAAAGGAGACTTGCCACAAGTCCCAGAAGACCGATTGTGGCGGTCTTGAGTGAGTCGCCATGGAATCGCGACATCGCGTTGAAAACGTACTGTTTTATCATACCGATAGCTTTCTGCCCCAGTTCAAGGCCCAAGCTATCGGCGCATGGTTAAGATGTGGTAACCGGTGTTAAGAAGATGGCTCGGTCACGCTGTGCAGCTCGAGCAAGTCACCCAGCACGCCTCGGCTCTCCGCCGCGCCTTCCAGCAACGCCCGATTACGCGCCAACATACCTTCCGTCACACGATCTGTGGCCGCCTCAGCCGCGCTGTCTTCTTCGGCTGGTAGCAGGTAAGTGGAGGCGCGTCGCAAGACTTCGTTTTCCGAGGCGGTCAGAGACGCCAGGTCGCCATCCAGCCAGGCTTCGGTTTCCGCCAACCCACGTTCGCCAAGCTCGGCCAGCAAACGTGCCGCACCGGCATGATCGCCCGCCATGGCTTTGGCTTGCGCCCGCAGACGATCGGCAACCGGTGTTTCCATACCCATAAGCTCTGCTTCGGCGCGTTTGGGGAGTGCTTCCGCTAAGGCCAAGCGCGCATTCAGCAGGCGCTTCTCATCCGTTGGAATTACAGTTTGTGCGGCCTGCATCAGACGTTTGGTTTCGCCCAAGAATCCCATCTCAAAAGTTTTGTGAGCCAGTGCCAGCGCGGTGTCGGTGGTAATGCGGCCAGGTGACGCGAGGCGCTCCTGAATGGACCAGGAAATCACTTCAAAATCATCGGCATGTTCCAGCACGGCCATCACCACTTGGCTGCGCACCTCTTCTGCGGCTTCGGCACCATCGCGCGTCTCGATATCGTTAATAATTTTAAACGCTGCGCCAAATTTTTGCTCCATCATCCGCGCGAGCGCGTGGGCACGGCGCAGGTCCGGCCCCATGGCACCGCCTTTGTGTTCAACGGCCAAAGCCCCCACCAGCGAAATAGTTTCGTTTGATGGTGCAACGCCTTGCGCCACATGGGTTTCAATCAGATCGATGACCGCCTTGGTAGAGATGTCGGCGTTCTGCGTGGCAATTTCGGTGAGCGCTTCGGTGGCTTCCTCGGTGTTGCCCAGTTCCGCGTTGAGAGTGGCTTCAGCAAAGTCAAAATTTACATCCGGCTGTGGTGAAGTGCGCTCAATCCCGTTCAGAACCAGCGTCGCGGCTTCGGTTTGACCTTGCGCCACCAATTGGTTGCTAAGCTTTGGACCAAGGTACTCGCGCAGGTGGCGCGGCATTTTTTGCAGCGCATCCAATGCGCCGTTCACAGCGCTTTCTCCAACCAGAGTTTCCCCTGACAGGGCGGCCCAAATGGCGGAGTTGCCGGCGCAGTGTCCTTGGCTGACAAACGATGAATTGTCTGCCGGCAGCTCGCGCCCGTCCATGATGTGCGCCATAGCGATCAGGATATTGTTCTCACCACTGTCCGGCAGAAGGTCCATGATTTGCAAAGCTTCCGCACCAAATGTGTAGTGCACATAAAGCTGTGCCAGCTCGCGCAAAGCGTCCTTGTTGGTGCGGTCAAATTCCCCCACGACCTCCTGACGCAAGCGACCAAGCTCCTGTACAAAGGTGCCCTCACCGCTCCAATCTGCGATATTCACGGCCGAATCCGGCAAGCAATGGTTTGTTGCGACCTGCCCACTGAGCAGTGCAGCAATGTCACGGCCCACTTCATCAATCACGTTGTAGGCCACAATGTTGAGGTCTTGCCCTTCCAAACCGATGGCTGCTTGCGGTGGCACGTGATCCGAGCTGCCAAGCTTTGGCATCTGAGACTCAGCAGTTTTTACAGGCTCGCTCACCAGACCGTTGGTATCTTCAATTTCCGGAGTTTGCGCCTGTAACAGGTTCTGATTGGCGGCGCGGTCCACTTGTTTGATCAGGTCGCCCCGTAGGATTTGCACCTGGGCGCTGCGGTCGACAAAATTCTCCAGTGCCAGAAGATGCGAAAAATCTGGCTTTGGCGCAGCTTCTGCCACCTGAACCGGTGTCGGCGTAGGGGCAGCTGCCTCAAACGACGAGAAGCGGAATTGACGTTGTGGCTTTTTCTCAATCGGCACCGCTTCGCCAAACGACAGAGGCACCTGGGGCAAGTCGTCGTTCTGCGCAGGCGGAAGGTCATCTCGAATGTCGAAAATCACATAGCGTTCGTCATAGGGAATCGATACCACACGACAGGCACAGGCCAATTCCAATTCCAGCTCGCCGTCGGCATCATTGGCGACAAAATTGGCCAATCGGTCGCGCGGGATTTTGTCAAAGATTGTGCTGGTGCGCAGGTTTACGTCATCACCTTCGATTTTGATGGTGTAAAACCGTCCGTCGCGCGACACGGTCCAGTCGGTTTCTGCTGATGGCAGCGTCGCCACCAAACGGGTGAAATCTTCGTGCTCGCCGGACCGGAACAGCACGTCTTGTGCGGCCCCCGCAGAGGCCGCCAATACCATCGGAACAGCAAGCAGAAGCTGTTTCATGCCGCTTCCTTCTTCACTTCGGCCAGTGCCTCTTCCAGTTCCGCAAACTGTGGACGGTTGTGGCCCGGTGTGTTTTGACGCCCCACCTCGATACAGATGTTTGGTGAGTGGTTGTGCAGGTTCGCAATCAGGACTTCGCGGATCAGCTGATAGAAATGCGCTTCATCCTCGACCACGCCTTTGATTTTGGCGGCAAACGGACCCACCAGACCATAGGCTAGGAAAACCCCGAGGAACGTCCCCACAAGCGCGCCACCAATCATGCCACCCAGAACCTCTGGTGGTTGGTCGATCGAGCCCATGGTTTTGATAACACCCAAAACCGCCGCAACAATTCCCAGCGCCGGAAGCGCATCTGCGAGCGACTGCAATGCGTGGTTGGGGTGCATCGCGTGGTGAAAATTGGCTTCGATTCGCTTCTCTAGTACTTCTTCCACCTGGTGCGGATCGTCATAGTTCATCGATGCAGAGCGCATGGTGTCCGCAATCAGGTTGATCGCCTCTTTGTCCGCCGTGATGCGCGGATATTTTTGGAAGATGTCAGACTCATCCGGGTTTTCGATGTGCTCTTCAATCGCAACAGGGTTTTTCCTGGCCAATCGTATGAGCTCAAAGAGCAAACAAAGTAGGTCTTTGTAATCGTCGGGCTTCCATTTCGGACCTTTGAATACCTTTCCAAGGTCCTTCAGCGTGTGTTTTACCACCGAGCCGTCATTGGACACCAAAAAGGCACCCACACCGGAACCGCCAATGATGATCATCTCAAAAGGAAGGGCCTTCATAATCGGGCCAAGACTACCACCGGCAAGAACGTATCCGCCCAACACCATGATAAAAACAACAGCGATGCCAATAATGCCTAGCACGGGTTCAAACTCCTAGTAGCGTTTCAGTCCGACCATAGGCCGACGCCGGTTAACAAGTTCTCATTCGGTGGGGGTATTTGCGTTCCGACCAGCCAAAATTACGCTGATTGTGTAAGCAGCGTCTGGTGTCATGCCAGCCATGACGCCAGCAGCGGCCTCAGGCTTCATACGCCCGATGAAACCAGCAGCAAATTTTGGGTCCATCTCTTCAAACAGAGCGGCCACATCTTTGGGCTTCATGGTCTCATAAACCTGGGTCAGTCGCAGCAGGTCATCTTCCGCGGCGGTCTCTGACAGGGCAATCAGGCTGCGCAAACGTCCTTCGGCATCTTCCAGAGCCGCCAGCTTGCGAGTCACTTCTCCATCCGCGACATTCAGAGCTTGTAGGCGATTCTTGATCTCGGCTTCACGCTGTTCGATGCGCTGCTCACGTTCTTTGAACACTGCCATCAGCTCACGCAGGTCTTCTGGCGGCTCACAGGTTTCCGGTTTGGCCATGTTGGCCAGTGGCGACTCAAAAAGTGGCTCTTCACGCGCCAATGCCTCATTGGCGCTGATACCCACGCGCACGGTGGCCGAGGCAATTAGAAACGTCGCAATCAGAAACAGGCTCCCTTTGGACTGTTTCCGGCGCGCTTTCTTCTTAGCCTTAGGCTTGCTGACCGGAGCGTCCGGCTTGATCAGCGTCTCCGCAGCCGCTTTGGCGCGGGTTTTCTTGGCGTCTTTTTTCATCGCATACGCTCCAGTTAGGCGACGTGGCGTTTAAACATCGGGCCTGCTTCGGGCTCTTTGGCTTCTGGCGTTGCCTGTGTTGCCGCCGGTGCGGCCTCCGCCTGCATGGCCGCCAGGGCCATTGCAGCCTTTTTCTTGGCTTTCTTCTTGGCCTTTTTCTTTGCGCGACGGATCAGCTTGGCTTCTTCTGCGGCAATCGCTTCGGCTTGGATACGCGCCCAATCTTCATCGTTATTGGCCTCTACAGCTTCTTCTGCTTCGACATCTTCAGTCACCGGTTCGGCGACCTCTGTTTCTGCTTCTTCTCTTGCAGGCTCAGGCTCAACGGCTTCTGGTTCTGGCGCCGCCTTTTCTTTCACTGGTTTCGAATCCTCGATGTCGTGCATTGCGGCCATCATCAGCTCAAGACGTTTAGAAACCCCTTCCGCACGTTGAGTTAAGGCTTCCAGGCGTTCGGTGGATTTACCGGCGGTGCCTTGCGCGGCTTTCAGGGTGCGCGTCATGTCGTCCACTTGGGCGGACAAAACGGCCACGGCGCCGCCAACACCTGATTCCAAATCATTGAATTTGGACAGGCGGCGCGCCAAAACAAAACAGTAAATGCCCGCCCCGAGGGCACCGGCTACCAACAAGATATCTGCGATCAAGTTCATCTCGACACTCCTCAGTTTAATACGAATTCCATGACCAACAGGTCGGATACGCGTTCAGATCCCGTAACAATTTGTACGCGTCGCAGCATTTGCGACCGTAAAGTGACCAGAGCGTCCGGCGATTCGATGTCAGAGGTGTTCAGCGCCCGCAGATAGCCGTTCAGCACATCCACAACACGCGGCAACACCCGCTCGACTTCTTCCTGATGATCGCTTGGCACTTCCAACTGGGCGCGGAATCGCAGGTAGTCTGCGCCGCCACTGGAAGACAATGAAACGATAAGAGGGTCCATGCCGACGTAAACCACGTCAGGCAGAGCTTCGATCTCTTCCGCTGGCACCGATTCTTCGGCCACTTCAGCAGAATCATCCCCCAGGATCATGCCCGAATAGACAGCGTAGAATCCGCCGCCGCCGCCAGCCAAAGCCAGCACGAGCCCAATGATTAAAGGGAGTTTTGACGCTTTTTTCGGTGCGTCTTCTGTCTCGACAGTTTCGTCAGTCATCACAGGTTCCAAATTCTTTGTCCCTGCAACTTCAACCACACAGAAACTAACCGATTATTAAGTCTGTTGAGAGAAACAGTTCGTGACGGTCGTGCAGAAGGTGCGATCCCACGGAGAAGAGACGTGCAACAATTTTTGAATATGTGGACAGCAATGGACAATCGGCGGAAGGTCATCGTCGTTTTGGCCACTATCGCGGTTTTTGCCACCGTGCTGTCGTTGGGTCGGGTCGCCACAAAACCAGGAATGGCCCTTTTATATAGTGGTTTGGAAAGCGGAGCGGCAGGCGAAGTTGTCACCGCGCTAGAACAACGTGGCGCCATTTACGAAGTGCGCGGCGGGTCCATTTATGTGGCGTCCGGCGCTCGGGACGAGCTGCGCATGACCCTCGCGAGCGAAGGTTTGCCTGCAAATACGACTCAGGGTTACGAGCTGCTCGATTCGCTTTCGGGTTTTGGAACCACCTCGCAAATGTTTGACGCAGCTTACTGGCGCGCCAAAGAAGGTGAGCTGGCCCGTACAATTGTGGTTAGCCCGCTGATCAGTCAGGCACGCGTGCATATTGCCAACGCCTCTTCCAATCCCTTCCAACGGCACATCAAACCGTCCGCCTCCGTGACGATCACAACACCTGCCGGGGATTTGCCCAACAAACATGCTCAGGCTCTGCGTTTCCTAGTGGCCTCTGCGGTCTCCGGTCTCTCTCCAGAAGATGTTGCCATTATTGATGGCAGCGGCGGTCTGGTGGGTGTGGCGGATGAAACCAGCACCAAAGTGGGTGATAATAAGGAAGAAGAGACGCGTCTGGCCGTGCAGCGTATGCTGGAAGCGCGCGTAGGTCCGGGCAATGCGGTTGTCGAAGTCAGTATCGAAACTGTGACCGAGACCGAATCTATCACTGAACGTATTTTTGATCCTGCCAGTCGGGTGGCGATCAGTACCGACACAGAGGAGCGCAGCACTGATTCCCAAAACGCGTCTGGTCAGGTGACTGTGGCCTCCAACTTGCCGGACGGCGATGCGGCGGAGAATTCCGGGTCTACCAACCAGAATCGTGAAACCCGCGAGCGCATCAACTATGAGGTGTCTGAAACCCAGCGCGAGATTTTGCGTCAGCCAGGCGCTGTGAAACGTATGACCGTGGCGGTGTTGGTCAACGGCACGCAAACCGAAAACGAGCTGGGTGAGCCTATTGTGACCCCGCGTCCGGACGAAGAGTTGGAAGCGTTGCGCGAACTCGTGGCCTCCGCGGTTGGATTTAACGAATCCCGTGGCGACGTGATCACCCTGAAATCGATGAATTTTCAGCCAGTCCTGCCGATGGGCACCTCGGCCGATTCTTCCATGTTCAAAGGCATGGAGCTTGATCTGATGTCGATCATCCAAACTGCGGTACTCGCGATTGTGGCGCTGGTATTGGGACTGTTTGTGGTGCGGCCTTTGTTGGCTGGCGGTGGCAGTCGCGAGCTGAATGAACTTGGCGACGCTCCAATGTTGCCTGACTTGGGCGGAGATGATGATTTCCCCGCCATGGCACCGATGATGGGTGAAATGGGCGGCGACATGGGCATGCCAATGGCGATCGGCGACATGGGCGGCGAAGTTGGTGGCCTTCCTGACTTGGGCGGTGGCTTGCCAGCGCTGGGCGGGGATGGTGGCAGCATGTCGCAATCTGACGCGGCAGATCGCCTCCGTGGCCTGATCAACGATCGCAAAGATGAAACCGTCGAGATCCTGCGGAATTGGCTCGATGATCGGGAGGAAGCCTGATGTCGATTTCCCACCTATTTGAAGATTTTGGCGGGATCAGAACGCCAGAGCCAGAACCTGTTGCTGCGCAGGACGAGGGCAACGAAGATGACATGCTCGAATCCTTTGAGCAGGGCTACAAAGCTGGCTGGGATGACGCGATAAGCGCCAAATCAGAAGAGCACGCCAGTGTCTCTGCGGCTCTCGCCAGCAAATTAAACGACCTTTCGTTCACCTATCACGAGGCACGCGAAGCGATTCTCGCCGATCTCGCCCCCACTGTGGAAAAAGCCATCATGACGGTTTTGCCGGAGGTGGCCCGTCAGGCCGTGGGCGCATTGGCCGTGGAACAGCTGAACCAGATTGTGCGCGAAAACAGTGAAACTCCGGTGGTGTTGTCAACCGCGCCGGATTGCTACCAGCCGGTCATCGACGTCATGCCTGAAGACCAGCAATTCCCCGTCGAAGTGGTGCGCGACGAAAGCCTGGCAGAAGGTCAGGTGCGTTTTGAATTTGCCCAACGCGAACGCCTAATTGATCTCAGCGAGGTTCTCGAAGCCGTCGGTGAAGCAATGGCTGCGTTCACACATGAAACACGCAAGGAGGCCCAGAATGGCTGATCCAACTCTCAAACCTGATTCCGGCAACCCGTTCACCTCTGTGCCAGTGGAAATCACCATTTCCGTGGGCAAAGCGCGCCCGTTGATTGGCGATCTGCTGAACATGAACGAAAACTCGGTGCTGCCGCTGGACAAGCGGGTGGATGACCCGGTGGAGCTTTATGTGGGGGACAAGCTTATTGCCCGCGGTGAGCTTGAGGAAATGGAGGGCGGACAAGAAGGCCAACTGGCCGTGCGTCTGACCGAAGTAGCAGAGTTCGAAAGCGGCCTGTGATGATCCGCGCGGCTTTTCTTGCCGTCACTTTCTCCACCGTCTTTCTCTTTATGGCAGATCCAGCCTCGGCGCAGGATCTGTCCATTCCGATCACCCAAGACGGCTCGCTGACGGCACGCAGCATTCAAATCTTTCTCCTGATCACGGTCCTCAGTCTCGCGCCGGGGATCGCGATCATGGTCACCTGCTTCCCCTTCATCGTGACGGTGCTTTCGATCCTGCGTCAGGCCATCGGTCTGCAGCAATCCCCGCCCAATATGATGATGGTCTCGCTGGCGATGTTCCTGACCTACTACGTCATGGAGCCGGTGTTCACGCAGGCCTGGACTACTGGGGTGGAACCCCTGATGGCAGAATTGATCGACATAGAAACCGCCTTTGAGCTGACCACGGAACCCTTCCGTCAATTTATGGCGGCCCGCCTGGATCCAGACACCTACACCCATCTGGCGTCGTTGCGCCCGGATACGGTGGACACAGCCCCCGGCCCAGACTCGCCCCTGTCGGTTCTGGTGCCCAGCTTCATGCTGTCTGAAATCGCCCGCGCGTTTCAGATTGGTTTCCTGATCTTCCTGCCGTTCCTGATCATCGACTTGGTTGTCGCCGCCGTGCTGATGTCCATGGGTATGATGATGGTCCCGCCGGCGATCGTATCTTTGCCGTTTAAATTGTCGTTCTTTGTGATCGCAGATGGTTGGAGCCTGATCGCGGGCAGCTTGGTGCGCAGTTACTTCTAACGCCGCACGCGCCGCTTCCCTTTTGAGGCGGCGCGTGGCACACATCGGATGACTCAATCCGTTAGCGCCATCAGGCGCGGAGAAGCCCCATGAATCTGAAAGCGACCCTGCTGGCCCTGCTGGCCTTTGCGATCTATTCCACCCATGATGTTGTGGTGAAGCACCTCGGTGCGAGTTTCTCGCCGTTTCAGATCGTTTTCTTTTCGTCGCTGTTCAGTTTTCCACTGATCACTCTGATGCTGGTGCGCGACCCGACGCACGGCAACCTGCGCCCGGTGCATCCTTGGTGGGTGGCGCTGCGCTCGCTTTGCGTGGTGATCTGCCCCACGGCAGCCTTTTATGCCTTTTCGGTTTTACCTCTGGCGCAGGTTTACGCGCTGCTGTTCTCCACGCCTTTGTTGGTCACCGTTCTGGCGATCCCCGTCCTCGGCGAAAAGGTGGGTATCTGGCGCATGTTGGCGGTTCTGGTGGGCCTCTTAGGGGTAATGATTGTTGTCCGCCCCGGTGCAACCGAGTTGAATGTCGGCCACCTTGCCGCTTTGGTGGCCGCAGGCACCGCCGCATTGCAGTCTGTTATCGTGCGCAAGATTGGGCAGGATGAGCGCCGCGTGGTGCTGATGCTCTACCCATTGCTGATCAGCGTGGCAGTCATGTCCGTTGCAATGGGGTTTGTCTATCAACCGGTTGCCGCGCCTGATCTGGCCGGGTTCGCCATTGTCGCGGTTTTTGGCTTCATCGCCACCTTGCTTATGGTCTCCGCTTACACAATCGGCGAGGCCGCTCTGGTGGCGCCAATGCAGTATTCGCAAATCATTTGGGCAGTGATTTTTGGCATGCTGCTGTTTGACGAGACACCGGATGCGCCAACCCTGATCGGCGCAGCGGTGATTGTCGCGAGCGGCCTCTTCATTATTGCGCGCGAAGCCACCGGTGGCACGTCCGAGCAAACTCCGGTTCTACGCACCCGCTCACGTGGCATGTCCCCCGGCAGTTTCCGGGTCAGTCAGGCCTTGCGCCGTTCTGAACCCAACGAGTCTGCCTGATCCTAAGTTAACTAGACTGTAAAAAAGCAATTATTGAAGACGCCAAAACAACAAAACCCCGCCAAAGGCGGGGTTTTGTTTGAAAGTGGTGAGCCGTATAGGATTCGAACCTATGACCCACTGATTAAAAGTCAGTTGCTCTACCAACTGAGCTAACGGCCCACTCTCTGTGTTGGTGCGCGGTTACTATGCCGACTGAACGGGGGGGTCAACCCGATTCTCGAGAAAAATTTCGCGATACTGGAAAAGGCTGTTCAACGGGCGTATATGCGCCCAATGGATACACGTGTTGAAACCCCTTTGGCGTTTATGAAAATGCATGGGCTGGGCAATGATTTTGTCGTTGTCGACGGCCGCACGCGCGCCTTTGATCTGACCGAAGGTCAAATCACCGCCATCGCCCACCGGCAAAAAGGTGTGGGATTTGATCAGCTTGCGGTGATCACCCATGGCACCGAGGGCAGCAACGCAGATGCACATTTGACGTTTTATAACGCTGATGGTTCCACCTCCGCCGCCTGCGGCAATGCCACCCGCTGTATCGCGCGCCACCTTATGGATGAGTCGGGGGCTGAGTCGCTGACCTTGACCACGGATCGCGGCACTTTGTTTGCGCGCGAGGCCGGTGACGGTCTGGTATCCGTGAACATGGGCCATCCACAGCTTTCTTGGCAGGAAGTGCCGCTGGCGCACGAGATGGACACGCTGGAACTTCCCATCAACGGTGCGCCGACTGCGACCGGCATGGGCAACCCGCATTGCACCTTCTTTGTCGACGATGTGGACAGCGTGGATCTTGAAGCCTTTGGCGCCGCACATGAGCATCATCCGCTCTATCCTGAGCGCACCAATGTGCAGGTTGCGCAGATCATTGGCGAAAACCACATCCGCATGCGGGTTTGGGAGCGCGGTGTCGGCACGACTCTCGCGTCTGGTTCGTCCAGTTGCGCCACCGCCGTGGCGGCGGCGCGTCGTGGGTTGACCGGCCGAGAGGTGCAGATTGATTTGGACGGCGGCACGCTTTGGATCAACTGGGCAGACGACGGTGTCTGGATGACCGGTGAGACCGAGCATGTCATGTCCGGCCAGTTCACCGCTGCCTTTCTGGAGCGGCACAAATGACTGTCAATCCGCCAAAGTTCGCGACATTGGGTTGTCGATTGAACTCTTATGAATCAGAGGCGATGAAGGACATGGCGCAGTCCGCCGGTCTGGAAAACGCCGTGATCGTGAACACCTGTGCGGTAACCGCGGAGGCTGTGCGCAAATCGCGTCAGGAAATCCGCCGCCTGCGCCGCGACAACCCGGACGCGCAGATCATTGTCACCGGCTGTGCCGCGCAGGTTGAGCCAGAAACCTTCGCCGCCATGGGCGAAGTCGACAAGGTCATTGGCAACACCGAAAAAATGAACCCCGCCACCTGGCAGGGCATGGCCGCCGATTTCATTGGTGAGACCGAAAAGGTGCGGGTCGACGACATTATGTCGGTGACGGAGACCGCCGGGCACCTGATCGATGGCTTTGGCACCCGCTCGCGCGCTTATGTGCAGGTGCAAAACGGATGTGACCACCGCTGCACCTTCTGCATCATTCCCTATGGCCGCGGCAATTCCCGATCGGTGCCGGCCGGTGTGGTGGTCGATCAAATCAAACGTCTGGTGGACAAAGGCTTCAATGAAGTTGTGCTGACCGGTGTGGACCTCACCAGCTGGGGCGCGGATCAGCCGATGCAACCGAAGTTGGGCGATCTGGTGATGCGCATCCTGAAGCTGGTGCCGGACCTGCCGCGCCTGCGGATCAGCTCGATTGACAGCATTGAGGTGGATGAAAACCTGATGCTTGCCATCGCCACCGAGCCGCGCCTGATGCCGCATCTGCATCTGAGCCTGCAGCATGGCGATGACCTGATCCTCAAGCGCATGGCACGTCGTCACCTGCGAGACGATGCCATCCGGTTCTGCGAAGATGCCAAAAAGCTGCGTCCTGAGATGACCTTTGGCGCGGACATCATTGCCGGTTTTCCAACCGAAACCGACGCGCATTTTGAGAACTCTTTGAAGCTGGTGCAGGACTGTGACCTCACGTGGCTGCATGTCTTCCCCTATTCCAAGCGCGAAGGCACCCCGGCGGCCAAAATCCCCAGCCAGGTGAATGGCAACGTCATCAAGGCCCGCGCGGCGCAATTGCGCGAAGCCGGGGCAGCACAGGTGGAGAAACACCTTGCGGCGCAGTTGGGCAAAACCCATCACATCCTGATGGAAAACCCCAATATGGGCCGCACGGAACAGTTCACCGAAGTCACGTTTGACACCCCGCAAAGGGAAGGGGCGATCGTGACCGCGCCGATCCTTGATGTGCGGGGGCAACAGCTGGTCGCCTAAGCGCTTGGGGGCCAGCCCCCAAACCCCCGAGATATTTCTGGAAAGAGAAAACAAGATGACTGAATTGCCCGTTCTCTATTCCTTCCGTCGCTGCCCTTATGCGATGCGCGCCCGTTTGGCAGTCGCGGCCTCCGGTGTGGCGGTGGAGCTGCGTGAGATTTTGTTAAGAGACAAGGCACCTGCGTTTCTGGAGACCTCGCCAAGTGGCACGGTGCCCTGTTTGAAGGCGGGCGATCTAGTGATTGACGAAAGCCTCGACGTGATGATCTGGGCGTTGCAGCAAAACGACCCGGAAGGCTGGCTGGATATGCCGGACCTGGGCCATGAGCTAATTGCCCAGGCGGATGGCCCTTTTAAGGCCGCGCTGGATCACACCAAATACCACACTCGCTACCCGGAACTGGACCCGGAAGAGTCGCGGGCCAACGCCATGGCGTTTCTGTCCAAATTGGATCAACAGATCGGTGACAACCCCTGGCTCTTTGGCGACATGCCCAGCTTGGCCGACATGGCGATTCTGCCTTTTGTGCGCCAGTTCGCGTTCATCAACAAAAACCGCTTTGACGCGGACACGGGGCGCAGCCTATCCAATTGGCTGGAGGCCTTTATCGGGTCCGAGCGTTTCGCTGCAATCATGCCCAAATTGCCGATGTGGCGCGACGGAGATGCACCGCTGCGCTTTGAACGTGCAATAGCGGTTGCCAATCCGTAATCGCCCCTGCACGATCGCGCCAAATCAGAGATGAGGCGCATCATGCATCCCAATCCGGCATTCCGCGGCACCGCAGAGGACAAAAACTTGGCATTTGCCAAGGAGCGCGGCTTTGGCATGCTCGCAATCTCCGTAACCGATGCCGCCCCGATGGTGAGCCACGTGCCGTTTCTGCTGTCTGAAGACGGCAAAACCGCAGATCTGCACCTCGTGCGCTCCAATCCCATGGCCCGCGCCGTTAAAGACGCCGCCCCAGCGCGATTGGTGGTGAATGGGCCGGACAGCTATGTCTCCCCGGATTGGTATAACGCAGACGATCAGGTCCCGACCTGGAACTATGTCGCCGTACACCTCACCGGCCAGCTGTCCCCGCTGCCACAGGACAACTTGCCCGATCTCTTGGATCGTCTGTCCGCGCATTTTGAAGCCAATCTGCTTCCTAAACCGCCTTGGACCCGTGCCAAGATGAGTGGCGATAGCTTTGAGCGCATGGTGCGTATGATTGTGCCCTATCGCCTCACAATTGAGGATGTGCAGGGCACCTGGAAACTTGGGCAGAACAAACCAACCGACGTGCGCCACGCGGCGGCCGATCAAATGGCCGCCTACGGCTTTGGCAGCGAAGCCCGCGAAATCGCCGCCTTGATGCAGTCCCCTTTTGCCGACCCCGATACGGAGTAATTGATATGTCCAAATTGCAGCTGATCCATTCCCCGGCCTCCCCCTTCGTGCGCAAAGTGCGTGTGACCCTGGCAGAGACCAGCCAAACCGATGACGTCGACCTCACCCGCGTGCATACCACTGCGCTCAGCACGGCTGACGAAGCCGCCGCCGCCAACCCGTTGGGCAAAATCCCCGCACTGGTGCGCCCGGATGGCCCGGCGATTTACGACAGCCGCGTGATTTGTCGTTATCTGGTGGCCCGCTCGGGGGCGGACCTTTACCCTGAAGACCGCCTTTGGGATGTGTTGACTTTAGAGGCCACCGCAGATGGCATTCTCGAAGCCGCCGTCCTGATGGTCTACGAAAAACGCCTGCGCCCGGAAGAAATTGTCTTTGACGACTGGCTCACCGCGCAATGGGGCAAAGTGGAAGGCGCACTGGACGCCCTCAATGAGCGCTGGATGAGCCACCTGTTTGGACCGCTCGACTTGGGGCAAATCGCTGTTGGCTGCGCGCTGGGCTATCTGGATTTCCGCCATGACGACCGCAACTGGCGCCAAAGCCGGGATGGTCTGGCAGGCTGGTATTCAGAGTTTTCCAAACGCGAAAGCATGCTGGCCACTGTGCCAAGCGACTGACAAAAAGGCCGCGCTTCCGATCTGGAGCGCGGCCTTACTGCACAAATATCAATCTCTATTCCGCCGCCACCGGGGTCTCTGCCTTCTCCACCTTCACCGCAGAGAACTTGAACTCCGGGATTTTTCCATACGGGTCCAGCGCTGCGTTCGTCAGAATATTCGCCGCCGCCTCGACATAGGCAAAGGGCAGGAACACGTTGTCCGGCGCTACCGCCCGATCCGCCCGCGCCATGACAATCACGGAGCCGCGCCGCGTGGTCAACGCCACGTATTCCCCGGCCTCAACCCCGAGCTTGCGCAGGGTCGACGGGTGTAGCGAACAGTTCGCTTCAGGCTCCAGCGCATCCAACGTGCTGGCGCGGCGGGTCATAGACCCTGTGTGCCAATGCTCCAACTGCCGCCCGGTGATCAGCACCATCGGATAGTCTTCGTTTTGCTTGTCATCCGGCGCAATCACTGACGCCGGGGTGAACCGCGCACGTTTGTTTTCGCGTGGGAAGCCATCGCCAAACACAATTGCCTGTCCGGGGTCTTCGGGTGACAGCGACGGGTAGGTCACCGCCTCTCCTTCCAGACGCTCCCAAGTGATGTTGTTGAGCGAGCCCATGTTGAGCTTCATCTCGGCAAACACCTCCTTAGGGTGGCCGTAGTCCCAGTTTAGACCCAGCCGTTTGGCCAGCTCCACCTCGATCCACCAGTCTTCTTTGGCATCACCCGGAGGTGGCGTTACAGGTCGGCCCATCTGCACCTGACGGTTGGTGTTGGTCACCGTCCCGGACTTCTCGTACCACGCGCTTGAGGGTAGGATCACATCGGCGTAGTTCGCTGTTTCTGTGAGGAAAATATCCTGCACCACCAGATGATCCAGCATCGCCAGCGCGGCGCGGGCGTGATCCACATCCGGGTCCGACATCGCTGGGTTTTCACCCAGAATATACATGCCTTTGATGTCGCCATCATGGATCGCATGCATGATCTCCACCACCGTGAGACCCTTCTGCGCGGAGAAATCTTCGCTGTCCCAGACCTTGGTGAAGGCAGAGCGCACACCGTCGTCCATGACCGACTGATAATCTGGCAGGAACATCGGGATCAGACCGGCATCAGACGCGCCTTGCACGTTATTCTGCCCGCGCAGCGGGTGCAGACCTGCACCCGGTTTGCCAACATTGCCGGTCATCAGCGCCAAGGAAATCAGGCAACGCGCATTGTCGGTGCCGTGAATGTGCTGAGACACACCCATGCCCCAGAAAATCATGCCCGCTTTGCCTTTGGCAAAGGTCCGCGCCGCGTCTCGCAGCAGTTCTGGATCAATACCGCAAATCGGCTCCATTGCTTCTGGGCTGAAGTCCTTCAGATGCGCTTTCATCTCGTCCCAGTTCTCGGTGAACTGCGCGATGTAGTCCGCGTCATAAAGCTCTTCTTCGACGATCACATGCATGATTGCGTTCAGCATGGAGACATCCGCACCAGGCTTAAACTGCAGCTTGTGAGAGGCATGTTTGCCAAGGCCCACACCCCGTGGGTCACAGACAATCAGCTTGCCGCCCCGTTTGGCGAACTGTTTGAAATAGGTCGCCGCCACTGGGTGGTTTTCGATCGGATTACAGCCAATCGCAATCGCCACATCGGCGTTTTCGATTTCGTTAAACGTCGCGGTCACCGCGCCGGAGCCGACGTTTTCCAACAGCGCAGACACCGACGACGCGTGGCACAGCCGGGTGCAGTGGTCCACGTTGTTGTGGCCAAAGCCCTGACGGATCAGTTTTTGGAACAGATACGCCTCTTCATTGGAACACTTTGCAGAGCCGAATCCAGCAACGTTGGTGCCTTTTTCGGCCCGCAGCTTGGCCAATCCACCGGCCGCGGCATCCAGCGCCTCATCCCATGTCGCTTCGCGGAAGTGCGTGAGCAAATTGCCCGGATCGACGTTCAAACCCTTAGCTGGCGCATCCTCGCGGCGGATCAACGGTTTGGTTAAACGGTGCGGGTGTTCGATGTAGTCAAAGCCAAAGCGGCCTTTCACGCAGAGCCGGTTTTCATTGGCTGGCCCGTCAATGCCCTCGACATATTTGATCTTGTCGTCTTTGACCTTGAAGCTGATCTGACAGCCCACACCACAATAGGGGCAGACGCTTTTGACTTCGCGGTCATAATCCGCGCTGTCGCCTGCGCCGGTCTCGTCCAAAACAGCCGCTGGCATCAACGCGCCGGTGGGGCAGGCCTGCACACATTCGCCACAGGCGACACAGGAGGAAGCCCCCATGGCGTCGTCCTGATCAAACACAATCTTGGCCTCAGCCCCGCGTCCGCTCATGCCGATCACATCGTTGACCTGCACCTCGCGGCAGGCCCGTACACAGAGGTTACAGTGGATGCAGGCGTCCAGGTTGACGCTCATCGCCACGTGGGACGCATCCAACAGCGGCACAGACTCTGCCGCTTTGGCCGGGAATCGAGACTGTTCCACCCCAACTTGGGTCGCGATGTCGGCAAAATGGCTGCTGGCGTCGTGCTTCACTTCGGGCTGATCAGCGGCCAAAAGTTCGATCACCATCTCCCGCGCTTTCACCGCACGCTCGGACTGGGTGTGCACAACCATGCCCTCAGTGACGGGGCGAATGCAGGAAGCTGCCAGGGTGCGCTCTCCTTCCACCTCCACCACGCAGGCGCGGCAATTGCCATCCGGGCGATAGCTTTTGGCCGGTTTATGGCACAGATGCGGGATCACAAACCCCTGCCCGTTGGCTGCATCCCAAATGCTCGTGCCTTCGGGTACGGTCACGTCCTTTCCATCAAGGGAAAAGGTCACAGTGTTGGTCTGGCTGGCGTCAAGCATGGCGACCTCGCTCTTTATCGGTGTTGGTCAATCAGGATGGTGTTGCCATCCGGATCTTGCAGCATCAGGCTCGCAGGCCCGTCAGAGGCCTCATCTGCCTCGCTCATCAATTCTAGCCCATGGGCTTTGAGTTGTTTTTGCACATCACGCACATCGGTGAAGGAGTCTGTGTTCTGCGCACTTTGGTCCCAGCCGGGATTGAACGTCAGGATGTTGTCCTCAAACATGCCCTGAAACAGCCCGATCACATGGTCTCCGTTTTTCAGAATGCACCAGTTCTCGGCCGGCTGCCCCCATCATCTCAAAACCAAGTTTTTCATAGAAGGCTTTGCTCGCGGCCAAATCCTTGACCGCCAAACTCACCGAAAATGCACCCAAATCCATGCTCGCCATCCTAAATCTCCTCGCTGAAATGCTTCATCACAAGGCGGATTGGATTGGGCGCAGCCTGTCCTAGGCCACAGATGCTGGCGTCGCTCATTACTTGACACAGGTCTTCGAGCAGGGGCTGATCCCAACTGTCCGCTTGCATCAGCTTAACAGCTTTCTCACAGCCCGTACGGCATGGCGTACATTGCCCACAGCTCTCGTCCTCAAAGAACTTGAGCATGTTGAGCGCCGCATCCCGTGCGCTGTCGTGATCTGAAAGTACCACGACGGCGGCGGAGCCAATGAAGGTGCCCAGCGGCTGCAAAGTGTCAAAGTCCAACGGCACATCCGCTACCGAAGCAGGCAGCAGGCCAGAGGAGGGTCCACCCGGCTGATAGGCCTTGAATGTGTGCCCGTCGAGCATGCCTCCCGCGGCGGCGATTATATCCAAAATGGTGGACCCCGCAGGAAGCTCATATACGCCGGGTGCTTTGACGCGACCTGACACTGAATAGCTGCGCAGCCCTTTGCGGCCGTTCAGCTCAACCGAAGCCAAGGTCTCCGCGCCTTCGCGCACAATCCGCGCCACCCAATAAAGCGTCTCCACGTTGTGCACCAATGTGGGTTGGTTGAAGATGCCTACTTGGGCGACAAACGGTGGGCGGTGGCGGGGTAAGCCGCGCTTGCCCTCGATCGACTCGATCATCGCGCTTTCTTCGCCGCAGATATAGGCCCCCGCGCCGCGGCGCAGATCAATGTAGCCCGGCGCCACAATTCCTGCGGCTTCCAGCTTGGCAACCTCTCGTGTGAGAATTAGCCGAGCCGCCGGATATTCGTCGCGTAAATAGATAAAGCAGGTCTCGGCTTCCACCGCCCATGCTGCAACCAACATGCCTTCGAGGAACAGATGCGGACGGCGCTCCAGATAGTAGCGGTCCTTGAAGGTGCCCGGCTCGCCTTCGTCGCCGTTCACCGCGAGAAACCTTGGTCCCGCGTTGGCGCGCACAAAGCCCCACTTCTTGCCAGACGGGAACCCCGCGCCGCCAAGCCCGCGTAGGCCACTGGCCAGCACCTGCTCCTGCACTTTTTCCCAATCACCGCCCTGGCGCAGCCTGGCAAGCTCAGCATAGCCACCTTCGGTCTGATAGGCCGCTAGGTCCTCATAATCCGGAATATGCGCATGGGTGTCGTCTGCGGCAATCGCGGTCTCAACCTTTTCCACCGTGGCGTGGTCAATGTGATTGTGGCCCAATTCTAGTGTCGGCGCCGTATCACAGCGCCCCATGCAAGGTGCCCGTAGCACGCGCACTTCGGACGGATCCATGCCGTCTTTCAGCGCCTGATGCAGTTGTTCCGCACCCGCCAACTCGCACGACAGCGAATCACACACTCGAATGGTTAGGGCAGGGGGGGGGGGCTCGTCCTCGGAGACCACATCAAAATGGGCATAGAAGGTGGCAACCTCATAGACCTCGGCCTGCCCAACCCGCATCTCTTCCGCCAAAGCGCGGATGTGTGCGGCGGACAAATGCCCGTAAGCGTCTTGAATAAGATGCAAAAACTCGATCAGCAGGTCACGCCGACGCGGCGACTTTCCCAATAGCATCTGAATCTCGGCCAGCGCGGCGTCGTCAACCTGTCGCCCTTTGGGCGTACGGCGCGATTTTCCCGTGCCTTTTTTCTTCCAAACTCCCTTGGAGTCGTCCAGCGGTACCATGGTCACCTCCCTGCCAGATGGGTAAGGGTGGCATCACGCAAAGTGATAATCAATCAGGCAGAGCTTAAGCTGCGATAATTTTTGATTATGATTTACTCAACCCAAGCGTCCGGCGCAGCGCCTCTACCGTGGACAGGCCAGGATCGCGATGGGGCGACACCAGGCTCACATTTTTCTCTTCCTCAGGGGAGGTGAGCGGCAGGGCAACGGTATTTGGCATGTGCCCCAGACAGTTGGCCAAGCCAACCGGGATCACTGTCGCGGCCACGCCATTGGCCGCCATCAACATGGATGCAGTGAACTCCCCGGTTTCCGCCACCACATTGGGGAGGACGCCAAGATCACGGAATATCACATCCAGAATCCGTCGGTTTTGCATGCTCGGATCCAGGAGGCTCAAAGGCAGGGCGGCAGCTTCTTCCCATGTGGCGGTGTCCGTCGTCCGTGGTGCCAGTGCCTTGGGAGCCAAAAGCAAGTAGCTCTCATCATAGAGGTGCTCGACGCGCAGCATTTCAGGGGAGATGCCTTCACCATAAGTCATCCCGGCATCAAAAATGCCGTTTTCCAATCCTTGCTGGATCGCCAAAGAGGACACGGTTTGCAGGCGTACAATGATGCCGGGGTGATCCGTGCGCAGCTTTTGAACAGCTTCTGCAGCAAAACCAACTGCAGTTGGAATCACACCAATCGTCAATCTGCCGGTGATCTCGCCACCGGCCGAGCGAAACTCCTCTTCCAGAAGCTTAACGCTGTCCATGATTTTGCGTGCGTGACGCACCAGAGCCTCACCTTCGGGCGTGAACCCTTGAAACCGATTGCCCCTTTTTACAATCGCGGCGTCCAGTCGCTCTTCCAGTTTTCGAATGCGCATGCTGAAGGCGGGTTGCGATACGCCCACCTCCTCCGCAGCTCGCGCAAAATGCCCGTGCCGTGCCAAAGAGGACAGGAATTCAAGGTCTTTTAGGCTGATCACAGAGCGGCTCCCACCTGGTGATGGCGCAAGCTCTATCGGTTTTGGAACGATCGCACCAGCCTGTGCCGTGCTGGGCGATTCGAAGGAAATGATCGCTGTGCCCGCGATTGAGGGACGAAAACTGCTGCCAGTCTCCCCAAAAACCGTGTCCTGAAGCGCGACATGGGGACGCGAGGGTCCAAGATAAGCGAATGTTCGCTGGACGGGTTGCAACACCTTCGTTAAATAGCGGCGGAGAGAGGCTGCGGGAAACTGCGGCCCCAACCGATATGGGCCGCATGCCGGCTGAAAAATGGAGGAACCTCGTGTCCCACGCAGAAGATCACGAAGGCACCCGGAGAGACTTTCTCTACTACGCCACCGCAGGCGCAGGTGCCGTGGCCACTGGTGCTGCCGTCTGGCCGCTGGTCAATCAGATGAACCCCTCCGCCGACGTGCGCGCGCTCTCCTCGATTCGCGTTGATACGTCTGGCATCGAGCCGGGTACACAGTTGACCGTTAAATGGCTGGGTAAGCCGGTGTTTATTCGCCGCCGCACACAGCAGGAAATCGATGACGCCCGTGCGGTCAACGTGGACGAGCTGTCCATCGACCAGGGCTCTCAGAACGCCAACAAGCCAGGCACCGATGCGGCGGATGAAAACCGCTCCATGGACGAAGCTGGCGAATGGCTGGTGATGATGGGTGTGTGTACCCACCTGGGTTGTGTGCCTCTGGGCGACGGCGCTGGTGACTTTGGCGGTTGGTTCTGCCCATGCCACGGCTCCCACTACGACACCTCCGGCCGCATCCGCAAAGGTCCGGCTCCTGAAAACCTCCACGTTCCTGTTGCCCGTTTTGAGGGCAGCGAACTGGTCCTCGGATAAGGAGACGCGCGAATGTCTGGTATCCCACACGATCACTACGAGCCCAAATCCAAGGGCACAAAATGGGTTGAGAGCCGCCTGCCGGTTATCGGTCTGCTCTATGACACCCTGATGATCCCGACTCCTAAAAACCTGAACTGGTGGTGGATCTGGGGCATCGTTCTGGCGTTCTGCCTGGCGCTGCAGATTGTCACCGGCATTGTTCTGGTGATGCACTACACCCCACACGTGGATCTGGCCTTTGCTTCCGTTGAGCACATCATGCGCAACGTGAACGGCGGTCACATGATCCGCTACCTGCACATGAATGGCGCGTCGCTGTTCTTCTTTGCGGTCTACATCCATATCTTCCGTGGCCTCTACTACGGGTCCTACAAGGCCCCGCGTGAGATCACATGGATTGTCGGCATGATCATCTACCTGTTGATGATGGCCGCAGGCTTCATGGGCTATGTACTGCCTTGGGGTCAGATGTCCTTCTGGGGTGCAACCGTGATCACCGGCCTGTTTGGTGCGATCCCGTTCATCGGCGAAGCGATCCAGACTTGGCTGCTCGGCGGTCCTGCCGTGGACAACGCGACTCTGAACCGCTTCTTCTCGCTGCACTACCTGGTGCCGTTCGTGATTGCCGCGCTGGTGATCGTCCACATCTGGGCGTTCCACACCACTGGCAACAACAACCCAACCGGTGTTGACGTGCGCAAAGGCTCCAAAGAAGAAGCCGAGAAAGACACCCTGCCGTTCTGGCCCTACTTTGTGATCAAAGATCTCGTGGGTCTGGCAATTGTTGTCACCATCTTCTTCGCCATCGTTGGCTTCATGCCAAACTACCTGGGCCACCCAGACAACTACATCGAAGCGAACCCGCTGGCGACACCTGCACACATCGTGCCTGAATGGTACTTCCTGCCGTTCTACGCGATCCTGCGTGCCTTCACCGCCGACGTTTGGGTTGTGATGTTCACCAGCTGGATCACCGGCGGCATCATCGACGCGAAGTTCTTCGGTGTTCTGGCGATGTTTGGTGCGATCATTGCGATGGCTCTGGTGCCATGGCTCGATACCTCCCGCGTGCGCTCCGGTCGTTTCCGTCCGATGTTCAAGTGGTGGTATGCTCTTCTGGTTGTCGACTTCATCGTTCTGATGTGGGCCGGCGCAATGCCAGCAGAGCCGCCATACTCCACCATCTCTCTGATCGGTGCGACTTATTGGTTCGCCTACTTCTTCGTGATCCTGCCAATCCTCGGCGTGATCGAAAAGCCGCTGACACCGCCAGCGACCATCGAAGACGACTTCAACGCCCACTACGGCAAACCTGCTGAATAAGAAGGACACAGGATTATGCTTAAGAAACTTAGCATTGCTGCTCTGGCCGCCCTGTCTCTGTCGGCAGGCGGTGCGATGGCAGCGGGTGGCGCAGGCCACGTCGAAGACATCAACTTCTCCTTTGAAGGTCCATTTGGCAAGTTCGACCAGAACCAGCTGCAACGTGGTCTTCAGGTTTACACCGAGGCTTGCTCGGCATGTCACGGCATGAAGTTTGTGCCGCTGCGGACTCTTGCGGACGAAGGTGGCCCACACCTACCGGAAGATCAGGTGCGTGCCTACGCTGCGCAGTTCCCAATCAACGATGAGGCGTCAAACATGCATTTGTATGACGCTGAGAACGATGAGTTCCGGGCATTGAAGGAAACTGATTTCTTCCCCGCCAACAACTCCCAAGGCGCACCGGACCTTAGCCTGATGGCGAAGGCCCGCGCGGGTTTCCACGGCCCGCAGGGCACCGGCATCAACCAACTGCTGAAAGGCATGGGTGGTCCTGAGTACATCTATTCTGTTCTGACTGGTTACACCGGTGAGGAGAAGGTAGAAGCAGGTACCACGTTCTACGAAAACACTGCCTTCCCAGGTGGCTGGATTTCTATGGCACCACCTCTGTACGGTGAGGATGTGGAGTATGCCGACGGCCACTCCAACTCCCTGCACCATGAAGCAGAGGACGTTGCGGCTTTCCTGATGTGGACTGCGGAGCCAAAAATGATGGCGCGTCAGCGCGCAGGTCTGACCGGTGTTCTGTTCCTGACCCTGCTCAGCGTGTTGCTCTACCTGACTAACAAAAAGCTCTGGGCGCCGATCAAAGGCAAAAAGCTCAACCTCTGATGAGCTGATCAGGACTTTAAGTTTAGCGCCCCGCTGGTTTTGCCAGCGGGGCGTTTTCTTTTTGGGGGAGACCGGTTTGGAAAAGAGAAGTACGTCTCTTGCACGGCGCTCCATCAGGAGCCTGTTCGGTCATACTTTGCAAGATAACGGTCTTGGGCCAGGTCTTTGGAGTGCAACTTGTTTGCAGGGTAGTTCCGGTAACTATTCTGGGAGGACACAGGCGGTTGAATCTATCCTGATATGTACGTGCTGTTGGAATGGATCGCGGGTTTCACGCCGGGCGAGAACGTAAAAAAGCCCACCCCGAAAAGGGGTGGGCTTAATGTCAAAATCGAGGGGCACTTATTTCCAAGTTGCGTCGTAGGAAAACACCGACTTTGGCGTGTCTGTCGCTGGCATATCCACACCTTTGTTCCCTGCAATGTTCACCAGACGGTCGAACATATCATCGTGTGTCGCGCCGTCCGATCCCAGCGGAACGATTGTTTCACCTTGCGCCCGTTCGAGCGTACGCCCGTCAATGGTCTGCTGATTGGTTTTGGACAGACCGTCGATGGAGATGTGTTCCTTGTACATGCTGTTCACGACATCTTTGTAGTCATTGACGCGAGCGCGGGCGTTGTTTTCCGTTTTTAAATCTTCAAAATCAACCGGCACATTTTTTTCTGTCGAAATCTTGGCTCGGTCTACGGCATCCAGCATCGTATCTACTGCGATGCTCAAACCTACGGCGCCATTGTTGGAAACAGAGGATAGAACCATATCGTCGGTCTTGGTCTTGGCGGCGATGTTGGCACCGTTGTTGACCACTGGGAATCCATCAGCGCGTTGCATGGTGCGGGTTTGTTGATTCACACCTCCAGTACCTATCTCGTTGCCCCCATCACCAATACCAATGGTTTTCCAGTTGGCTTGGCCTCCGTCACGCTCGAACAAGGGCTACAGATCAGCGTTGAACTGAGTAATGTCTTGTCCTCGCATATTGCTCAGTTTGCCATCTTCGTTTGGACCCGGGCGCTCAATGCTGATCACAAGACCCACATTGTCTTCCTGCAAGCTTTGCTTGATGTCCCCTACGGTTTTACCTGGTTCAAGAGTGGTATCTTTTACCGATGCAATCTCTACTGAAACGCCCGGTTTGAGGTTGCCATTGGCAAACATCGCGTTAAGAGACCCAAGCTGCTTGTTTCGGTTGTCTCCACCTACGGATACGTCTTCCACCAGTCCTGCCGCCTTGGCCGCTGCGTAAACAGACGCTTCACTGCCGCGGTCAAAGACCAACTTTACTGGTGTACCATTGTCGCGAATGGCCTTGGCCAGCACCACGCTGCCTGCAGGGCCATCATTTTCACCGGCCACCCGCTTACCTTCTGCGTCCACAACGGTGAAGCCCGTAACAATGGCGGCGGGTACTTTGCCTTCAAATCTTTTTGGATTGTTGAGGTCTGGCTTTGCGTCATTGTCGTGTGATTTATTCTGAAGGATCAACTCAACAATATTTTGCGTTGCCGAAACCATCTCCTGTCCTGGGCTGATGGTTTTTGCCAAGTTGTCGACGCCACGCAATTCTCCAAGGGTTAAGGTTTCGGCCAACTGGGTCAATTGCGTAGTCATGCGTTTTTGTGCTGCACCGGACAAACCAAGTTCACCCGCAAATGTTTTCCACGCGGTATCCTTTGCTTTCATAGCGTCGGTTTCAGGCGCCGCGTTGACGTTGCTAATGAACACATTGGCCCGATCCAGAGGTGCAGAAGCCTGTCGGTTCTGTTTCCAAGTCACGCCAATGTCGCGACCTGAGTTATCAGACTGCATCATGCTGACCGATTGACCGTCCGCGGTCTTCATTGAAAACGCGAGACTCTGCAAGGTGGCCCGGGTCATCTTTTGTTCACTGTCGTTGGAGGCGACTTGTTGGAAATTGCGCTCATGTCTTGTCGATGCGCGCAGAACACCATCTTTCACAGACAAGTCTTCTTGCGTGCTTTCTCCGCCATGGACCACGAATGTTGTCGCCTCCATTGATTCATTTTTGTAAGCCTTAATCTCTTCCGCGAGACGACCGGTGACTGCGAGTTTGCCGTCATTGCCGCCGTTGGCTTCATAGATTTGTTTTACAATGCCGCTTTGATTGTTGGTCTTGATCTCGCCGTCAGCCCCCTGATGCACGGCCAAAAGCGCTTCTTCCACGGCAGGGAAGTGGGTGCAAACCAACATGATTTCATTCGGCGCCGCTTTGAATTTTTCAGCGAATTCACCGCACTTATCGGATAGCTTTGCCGCGTCGCCTTCGGTTTGTCGGGCGACGATGTCCGAGACTTTGAGTGTTTCACCAAGGTTCTCAACCGCAACCGTTTTGTCGAGGGCACCATCTTCGATAACGGGAACAAACGAGTTGTCTCCCCGTGATTGGAAGAGAAGTGTTTTGGCTTCGCCCTCTTGGTCGGTAAACTCCATAACGTAGTTCGCCACATGGGTGGACACGTTCATATCGATGCCAAGACTACGCAGAGCGGTTGTATACGGGCTACCAGTTACAGTTTCCTCCGCCATTGCCTTTACGGCACCTTCGTCTTTGACTGTGAAACCAGCAGAAGCCACAAAGTCTTTGATTTTGTTGGGGTAGGTTTCGGATTTGGACGTGCCTTGGGTGGAGCCCGCCCGAACGTAGTACGTGTCTTGACCACTTTCGAATGCCTTAATGACGTTATTTGCCGTCTTTTGTGCGGTTGGTGTCACAATTTCATGCACACTATTCCGAAAATGCGCGGACAGCTTCTCACGGGCTTCTCCGATAGGCATCTCTCCTTTAATGCCCGCCTGTTCAATCAGTTTAGCGGCATTGTTCAGCGCCATGTTGTCCCCTTGGAAAATGCTTTCCGAGCGGTTGTCGTGGCTCAATTCTGCGAGCAGGAATTTGGCGGCGGCATCGCAAGCTGCATCCTTTTTAATTGATGCGGTGTTGCAGGCGATAATCACTTCTTCTTGCCCGCTGTTTAGCATTGGTCGCAGGAACATCTCGGCTGTGAATTTGGTTTTTTCTTCTTCATTTTTTCGCCAAGCGGCAGTCCCACGTTCTGGGCGTAGTGGGTCATGCTGTTGGCGAGCTTCTGTGTGGTCATGCCTCCGCCGATTCCACTGTCGGCGGTACCAATTTCTTTCAGCAAAGAGGCTGACGCGCTGAAGAAACGTTGTTGGGAAGCAAAGGGGTTTACCTTTGGGCCGTGAGATTGCGATGGTGCATTCAGCGGCTTCATCTGCGCTGAGGCGAGTTTGTTCATCGCTGGCTGCGCGACTTGCGCTGCACCTTGGCGGATTGCGTGCTGTGCTCCAGTTGGGATGCGTAACATTTTGGTTTTCCTTTTACGTTGGAGGGATGGGAATTAGTCGATATCGAAAACTGAAGAATGACGTTCAAAGACGGATGGTTCCGATTGGGTCCGCTCAAGCTCGTTTGGCGGGCTATCCACTGAGCGCGGACTGCTCGCTGGCTCAGGATTGGCGGTAGATGGTTTCGCAGGTGTGTCTGTTGCCGTCTGTGACTGACCATAAAGATGGCCTATATGAGCGGCGCCAAACCAACAGCCTAGGAAGGCCATCATCCCGACGGCGCCAGCCAGCGCTTGCGGCCCTTGTTGCAGCGCGGTCGGACCTGCCGCCTTGTCTGCCATTGCGTTCAGAGTAGCGGCGCCTGCATAGCTCGCAGCGACCATGCCGACAGTACCGCCCACCAATTTGCCAACACCATTTTTGTAAAATGTTGCGGCTTCTTGAGGGTTGTATTGATCCGCGACAGCGCTTTTGAATTTTGACACCAGGTCAGAGGCGTCAATTTCTTTGGTTTGGGCGGTATACGTATCTTCCATGCAGGATTTGAGAGCTGCCGTAAGCGCTCCCTGGACCAAGCCGCCAGCCATAGTCATGCCCATGCGGCAACCCGCTTGAACCCAGGGGCTGGGCGCTAGATCAGCTGGTAAATTGGCTGCCAGTGCCTTTCCTACCGCGTAAGATGCTGTAAATGCTCCCATGACAGGCAATGAAGCTGTCAAGAAATCGTTGAGTTCTCTTTTGGTTGGGGTGGTGGAGGTATCGACAAAAGTCTCGCCACCCAATTTGTGCAAGGCATATGCGGCAAAGCTTGCACCGATAGCGTTGTGAACAACACCGGCGTAGGCCCCGCCTGCTGCATTCGAGAGCAAGGTCGAAAGTGGGACAGCACCGCATTTTACTTTGCCAGCGCCACATTGGCGCAGTGCAACATCCATTGAGGCTTCCACCCATGGCTTCATCCCAAAGCTAAGACCGGTTGAAACCAATTGAGCGCCTGTCGCAGCGGTTACGTTGTGAGCTTTTTTGAGGATTTTGGCGTTGTTGCTGGAGGTCAGCGTCTCAACGGCGCTGTCCATGCGTTCCACTGGGGTGCTATCCCCAACATCAGTTGGGTGTGTTCCGAAAGGCGCGTTTACCGTCGTGGCGAGAGCATTGGAAGATGCTCCTGGTACTGAACTACTGGCGGTGGGTTTCGTGCGAAATTCAGCACCGGACCCGGCGCCTAGAATATGCTCGAGAGGCTTGCCGTCTGCGGTTTTATAAGACCCGTCAATTTGGGGTCTTACTTCAGAGATTATGCCGTCAACAGTCGCAATTGATCGAGATTTCCCTTCCGGGTCTCTATAAGTGGGAATGGTCGCTCCAGAGGGGCCCTGAGTGCGGAGATTGCTTTCAGCATTGTCTGAGCTAAGCGATAAATCTTGTTTGGGTTGCAGTGAAGCACCGGAGGACGAGCTTGATGGTTGCCCCACTTGTAGAGGGCGCGAGCTCGCTGCTGAGCGCGGTGAAGCGGGATTATGTGTCGTTGCATTTATCATGACCGCAGTTCATTTCGAACAGCGGACATCACGTAATATATTTTTATTATGGCTTGGTGAGGGTTTTAATTTCAGGGTGTTAGCGAGAAAATTTCGCTTTTATTTGTGTTGCCGCCCTAGAATCACCGGTTCCCCTTTCAAAAATAGATCGGCAAATTTGCGTGTTTGAGAGGTTGGAGCCCAACCTCAATTTGTCCTGCTGGATAACGTCAAGGATTCCTTCACGTCGCGGAAACGTCGGACCGTGAGCTGTGCCGTATGTGTTAGGCCTTGAAAAAAGTAGACGACCTTAGCGAGCATCACTGGCATTGTAGTCCTGCGCTAAAAATGAAGGATTGTTCGTGACACGTTTGAACTTGGAGCAGATCCGAGCTTTTTTAATGGTGGTTCGGATTGGCAGTATTCGGGGCGCCGCGGACGTTATGCACCTGACTCAACCAGCTGTAACCTCGCGCATAAAAGGGCTAGAGGCGGCTTTAGGGGCTCAGTTGTTTGATCGAGAACCTACTGGCTTGAAGCTGACCAAGCGCGGAGATCTTTTGCTTGGTTACGCGGAGCAATTTGAACAACTTGCTCAAAAGGTAGAGGAAGATGTCGTTGATCACGCCGGAATGGATGGGCATTTACGCTTAGGCGTGTCTGAGACCATTGCGCAGTCATGGTTGACCGATTTCATCGCAGAACTCCACCGCCAATACCCCCGTGTAAAAATTGAAATTAGCGTTGATATCTCGCTGCATCTTCGCGAAAATCTTTTGGGGCGGGAAATAGATTTGGCGATTTTGCTTGGCCCTGTTTCGGAATACACAGTCGAGAACCTGGAATTGCCAGATTTTGATCTGCAGTGGTATTGTGCTGCCGGGCAAAAGGGCGGCAGAGTAGATTTTACCCAAACCCCTGTGTTTACGTATGCGAGACACACCAGGCCATTTCGAGAACTGAAATCTGAGCTGTTTGAGCGTTTTGGTCCAGATGTTTCGATCTTTCCTTCCTCGTCATTATCTTCCTGTTTCCGCCTTGTGGAACATGGCCTGGGAGTGGCTGCTTTGCCGCGAGTCTTAGGGCAAGAATTGGTCGCCACCCAACGAATTAAGGAGTTTGACCCAGGTTGGAACCCAAAGCCCCTTCGATTCAGCGCGTCGTACATGGCAGAACCGAAAAGCCATCTTGTCGAGAGCGCGGCTTCAATTGCGCGCGAAGTGGCGCTGAAATCTATATAAAAATTTTTTATCGAAATGGGCAAAAATTTCCAATTTGATCTTATTTGATCGATTAACGATTGTCTTCCCATTGGGAGGAATCGTCTTGAAAACCGATTTTGGTACTATGCTAAAACTCACCTCTAAAGAGGTGCGACAGCTTATTCGTTCAGGGCAGTACACATCACATACTGCTGGTTTGGGTAAGGGTAAGTTGCAGGCGAATCTGGCAATTATGCCAGAGGAATATGCGCTGGACTTTATGAGATTTTGTCAGCGCAATTCTAAGCCTTGTCCGCTGGTTGGCGTAACAGACACAGGTGATCCCAATATGGGCACACTTGGGCACGATATTGATATTCGCACCGATGTTCCGTCCTATTTTCTTTATGAAGAGGGGCGCCTATCTGGTGTTGGCGAGGATATTACAGAGATTTGGCGAGAAGACTTTGTCGCTTTTGCCTTGGGGTGTTCATTCACCTTTGAACACGCGCTCATATCTGCCGGTATTCCGCTTTGGCACATCGAGAATGACACAACTGTGCCGATGTTTCGGTCCAATATCGAAACAGTGCCAGCGGGACCATTCTCTGGGCCAATGGTTGTAAGCATGCGGGCCATTGATGAAAGAATTTTGCCTCAAGTGCTTGAAATTTGTAGAGGTTTTCCCCTTGCTCATGGTGCTCCCGTTCATTGGGGACACCCAAAGAAAATCGGAATTGCAGACATCAGCAGACCAGATTGGGGCGATCCCTATCCAATTGAAGATGGGCAAGTCCCGGTGTTTTGGGCCTGTGGAGTAACGCCGCAAGTCGCAATTGAGAGGGCGAAATTACCAATCTGTATTACGCATAAACCGGGGCATATGTTGATCACCGAGGTGGCGGATACAGCGGAAATACCAATCGTTGCGTAAATCAAAAAGCACGCAAAAAAATCAACTAGGAGGAAAAAATGAAAAATACTTCTCTAATAGGGGTCGCAATCCTTGGGATGACCGGCCCGGCGCTTGCTGAAAACCTGACAGTTGTAGGCAGCTGGTCTGGCTTGCCGCTTCACAAACAATTTGAGGCGCCGTTCTGGACCGAAACTTTGCCTGAGGCATCGTCTGGCAAAATCAATGTTGAACTGACCACGCACAATCAAATGAACCTCGGCGTGGGTGATGTGTTCAGGCTGTTGGGTGATGGCGTTTACGACGTGGCTATGACCGTTGCGGACTATGCGGTCGCCGATGCGCCTGAACTTGAAGGTTTGGACGTGCCGCTTTTGGCTGTAACGGCGGATGATGCGCGCAAAATGGTGGATGCAGCGCGCCCGATGGTGAGCGACATTTACCGTGATCGTTTCAACAGTCATGTGCTGGCGGTTGCGCCTTATCCGCCTCAAGTGGTGTTTTGTAACGCAGAGGTGGCGTCTCTAAGCGATTTGCAGGGCAAAAAGATCCGAGCTTCCGGCCGGATGACAGCCAAATTCCTAGAAGCGTTGGGTGCGGAAGGCGTGAACGTTAGCTTCTCCGAGGTTCCGGGCGCACTGCAAAAAGGTGTTGTCGACTGTGCCGTCACTGGCGCGGGTTCTGGCTATAGCGCCGGCTGGTGGGAAGTCTCGACACATTTGATGCCTATTCCTCTTGGTGGATGGGACTCTGTTGTGACAGCCGTGAACCTCGACAAATGGAACAGTCTTGATCTGGAGACGCAGTCCCTGATCGAGAGCGAGGTTAAGGCCAATTTTGAACAGCCAGCATGGGACGTTGCGGCAGATGCGCTGGTAAACGACGTGGCCTGTCTGACAGGCAATGGTGACTGCCCGTCAGGCGACGCGCGCTCCATGACATTGGTCGATGTAAGCCAGGCTGACTTTGATAAAGCCCGCGAAATCCTGGAGACCGAAGTGCTGCCCAACTGGGCAGAGCGGGCAGGCAGTGACTGGGTCAAACGCTGGAACGCTTCCGTAGGTGAAGCTGTCGGCGTTTCGGTCGCGACCAACTAAACTAAGAACTAAGGGGATCCTAATGGCACACGATATGCTGAATTTACTCAAGACGTTGAACAGAGGGGTGGCCATGCTTGTTGGCGTTGTCCTGTTCCTTTGTGCGGCGTTTGTTTTGGCAGACATTGTGCTGCGGAAATTGGGGTCCTCCCTTGGTGGAACGGATGAAATCAGCGGCTATGTCATGGCTGTCGTCACATCGTGGGGTATGGGGTTTGCACTACTCGAACTCTCGCATGTGCGGATTGATTTCCTCCGCAGCCGAGCCAAGCCACTGGGGCGCACCTTGTTTGATCTTTTTGCGATGGTGGTTTTGACCAGCACCATCACATTGATTGCCCTGCGTTGCTGGCCTGTTGTCGAACGCTCCCTCAACAACAGTTCACGTGCAAACACGCCCTTGGAGACCCCTCTTGCCCTCGTGCAAATCCCCTGGTTCCTCGGGTGGGCGTGGTTTGCCCTAGTGGCTTGGCTCACCCTATTTAGCGCCGTTCTGTTGGTTATGCAGGGCCGGTTTAATGAAAGCGAAGAAGTGATTGGCACCTTCGGCGAAGAAGGAATGGCTCAATGATTGTCTATGTATCCTTTGGCCTATTGGCCTTGCTCTCTCTGTCGATACCCGTAGGCATCGTTTTGTTTCTCCTTGGGTTTGGCATTGACTGGTTTTTTAGCCCGTTTCCATTGACCAAAGGTCTTGGCAATTTGGTTTGGTCGACGTCCAATAACGCCACGCTCATTGCCATTCCATTTTTTGTACTACTGGGTGAAATTCTTGTACGCAGCGGTATCGCCGCTCGAACCTATGCAGCCTTGGACCGCTGGGTGTCTTGGCTTCCTGGCGGGCTCGTGCATGCCAATGTTGCAACCTCAACGATGTTTTCTGCGACCTCTGGCTCTTCAGTGGCGACGGCAGCGACGGTTGCCACGGTCGCTATGCCGCAAGCCGAAAAACTGGGTTACGATCCGAAGCTTTTCGCAGGCGCTATCGCCGCTGGCGGGACGTTGGGTATTATGATCCCCCCGTCGATCAACTTGATTGTCTATGGCTTCCTAACCCAATCCTCGATTCCGCAACTCTTCCTTGCAGGATTGGTTCCGGGCTTGTTGCTGGCGGTTGGCTTTATGCTGATCACTGTCATTGTCTGCATGATCCGGCCCGAATTGGGCGGAATGCGCCGCGTCTTCCCTTTGAGCGAGATGATCCGCGCCTTGGCCAATTTGCTGCCGATTATTCTGCTGTTTTCACTGATTATTGGGTCAATTTACAAAGGCTGGGCCACCCCAACCGAAGCCGCTGCTGTTGGCGTTGCCGGAGCGATTGCCATTGCCGCCTACTTCAGTGGCGTCAGCTGGTCGATGCTGTCAGAAGCCGTAGTGGGGACAATCAAAATCACCTCCATGATCATGTTGGTGGTAATAGGCGCATCCTTCCTCAATTTTACACTGGCCTCTGCCGGACTTGGGCGCGAGCTTTCCGACTTTATGAATGGCCTAGGCCTCAGCCCGCTTGCCACGATCCTTGTGGTGGTCTGTATCTACATCGTGTTGGGCTTCTTTATCGAAACCCTGTCTCTGATGGTGGTGACCATTCCTATCATTGTTCCGCTGGTGGTGGCGCAAGGGTATGATCCGATCTGGTTTGGCATCCTGATGATTGTCCTGGTCGAAATGGCGCTGATCACACCGCCGGTTGGCCTCAATCTCTATGTGGTCCAAGGGGCTCGGCGTGGAGGCAAAATGAGCGAAGTCATGCTGGGAGCCATTCCCTTCGTCATCGCAATGCTCGCAATGGTTGCAGCACTCATTGCATTCCCGGGACTGGCACTGTACCTGCCGGAAGTTTTGCAAGGCTAGGCCCCAACCCGATGCCTCTTAGCCTTTGCGCTGGTCAGTTTTGTTCGCTGGATCGGTAAAAGGCTAGTGCATACTGTAGCCAACAAAAAAGCCGCCCAAAGGCGGCTTCTTCTTCGCTGTGATGTAAGTCTTGCGACTTAGCCCTGGCGTGCTTTGAAGCGACGCTGGGTCTTGTTGATCACGTAAACGCGGCCCTTGCGGCGCACAACGCGGCAATCACGGTGCCGGTTCTTGAGCGAGCGGAGCGAGTTCTTGACCTTCATGGGCCTTCTCCTCATTTCGCGGCGCTGCGGTGCGCCTGGGGTTACGGGACCTCCCGATGTGAGAGGCGATGAATTCATGGTGGGCGATACTGGGATCGAACCAGTGACCCCTTCGATGTCAACGAAGTGCTCTACCGCTGAGCTAATCGCCCTTTACCGACGTATGTTTTATACCCCCTAACAAAAGGGGGCGCGGAAAACCCGCGCCGGTGGCGGTCTCTATAAAAGGAGTCGCAGGGGGGATCAAGGGCTTTTGGCGCAGTAATTTTTGCGTCTATAGTTTGAGGGAACAGGAGAGATGATGCAAACCCCCGCTTACCGCATTTTTGAGCCACAAACCCTGCAAACCTCGGTGGTTTTTGCCTCTCCGCACAGCGGTTGTGACTATCCGGAGTGGTTCATCCGGCGCTCTTTGCTGAATGAGCACACGATTCGCTCGTCTGAAGATGCATTTGTTGACCAACTTTTTGCAGATGCTCCGAAATTTGGGGCTCCTCTTCTGGTGGCGTGTGCGCCGCGAGCGCTTTTGGATCTGAATCGTGCGGCGGAAGAGTTAGATCCCGCCCTAGTGCAAGGCGTGCGCAAAGCAGGCCATAATCCCCGGGTGGCGTCAGGCCTTGGTGTGATTCCCCGTGTGGTGGCAAATGGCCGCGCGATCTATCACGGCAAGATGCCCCGCGCGGAGGCGGATAAACGCATTGAGACCTATTGGCGCCCCTACCACAATGCGCTGAAGGGGCTGCTGTCACATGCCAAGCAGGAATTTGGCGAAGCGATTTTGATTGATTGCCACTCCATGCCCAGAGAGGCCGTTGAAGGGTCTCTGCGACGTGGCATGAAACGTCCCGAAATTGTGCTTGGCGACCGCTTTGGCGCAGCTGCTGATGTTGAGTTGGTGGATCAGATCGAAGCGGCCTTTCAAAAGGCTGGCTTTGTGGTGTCTCGCAACACCCCCTTTGCTGGCGCTTATGTAACGCAGCATTATGGCCGTCCGCTTAAGGCACAGCATGCGGTGCAAATCGAAATCGACCGCTCGCTCTACATGAATGAAGCCAAAATCGAGCCGCATTCGGACTTCAATGAGTTCCGTGCGCGCCTGACCGACGTCGTGGCCCAAATTGCCCGCTTGGGCCAACCTGACGCCAACAGCCTCGCCGCTGAGTAACGCCGCAAACCGTTGACCTGACCCGCAGGCTTGATAAGTCTTCTCTGAAAGACGAGGAGACCGGTATGTCCAGTGCTTTGATTGTGATTGATGTACAAAACGACTTTTGTCCCGGTGGCGCACTGGCTGTGCCAGAAGGGGACCAGATCGTGGAAGGCATCAACGCCCTAATGGATGACTTCGACACCGTTGTCCTAACCCAAGATTGGCACCCCGAGGGCCATTCCTCTTTCGCCAGTAGCCACGAAGGCAAAACCCCTTATGAGCTGATCGACATGCCTTATGGGCCACAGGTGCTTTGGCCTGACCATTGTGTGCAAGGCAGTGCTGGCGCAGAACTTCATGCGGATCTTGATGTCGCCCGTGCCAATGTCATCATACGCAAGGGGACCAACCCGGCGATAGACAGTTACTCGGCTTTCTTTGAAAACGATCAAACAACGTCGACCGGCCTGGGCGGCTACCTGCAGGCCTTGGGTGTCACCGAAGTCACCATGGTTGGGCTTGCGACGGATTTCTGTGTTCAGTTTTCCGCATTGGATGCATCGCGTTTGGGTTTCAAAGTTAACGTACGCGAAGATCTCTGCCGCGCGATTGATCTGGATGGGTCGCTCAAAGCTGCGCAAAATGCCATGGACGAGGCGGGAATATCTCGACTTTGAAGGAAAACGTTGTTGGTTTGTTAACTATTTTTCGGGCATTTACCCTTCGTTAGACATTAAAAAGATGGGGAAATGGCAGCCGAAATTCATGAGCTTAACCGGGCACTAGAAGCCTTTGACCGGCGCAACGGGCCGGCAGGTTTGCTGTTGAGATATGCCCGCGGTCGCCTGCGACACCGTTTTAGCCGTTTGACGTTGACGCTTTTCGGTTCCGTTATTTTGGCTCTGTCTGTGTCACCTCAAATTGGGGTTTTGGCCTGTCTTGTAGCTGTCACCGGTGAGGTGATTGACAACTACCAACTGCGCGGAGTGAAGAAGCAGCTCCACAGAGGGGACTCCGTAAAGAGTCTGTTGCGGAAAACAACGCTTACGGCATTTGCGCAAGCAGCGGGCCTGTCTGTGTTTGTGGCAATCCTGTGGTTGGCGATTCCACACGAAGTCTCTTTTCTGCTTTGCTTGGCCTACCTTGGGGCCGGGGCAATAAATGCCATAATGGCTTTGGCCTATCACCGTAGCGCGGCGCTTGCGCGTCTGGTCGTATACGGCGGTACCCTCGCCATGCTCTTTGCTGCTGATTACTACGTTTTGGAACATCAGCGCGAACAGTTCTTCTACAACCTCGCGGCCACCTTCATGGTGGCCTATACTATGTTGCCTTTCGTCAGTTACGTCACCACTGGTCGTTTGCGCCATTTGCGCCAACAGCGGCGCCAGATCGAACAGGGATTGGAGTTGGCCAAAGCCAATGCTGCGTTGTTGCAGCGTCAGCGGGAAGGCCGTTTCCTGTCCTCCATTGCGGAAAATGCGGTCGACAGCATCATTATGCTGGACGCGGATGCCAATACCCTCTGGGTCAACCCTGCGTTCACGCGCAAAACTGGGTACAAACTGTCGGAAGTTGTGGGCAAGCATCCTTCCGATTATCTGCATGGTCCGCGCTCCGATCCCGCCATCCTTGAACGTTTCACCAACGCAATAAACGAAGGCGTCTCGGCACACGGCGAGAACGTCAACTACACCAAGATTGGCGCGCCATTCTGGGTAGAGACCAACCTCTCACCAGTCTTTGATGACGACGGCAAGCTTGAAATGGTCATTTCGGTTGACCGGGACATCACCCTGAAAAAACAACGTGAGGCCGAACTGGCTGAAGCCAAGCGTGCGGCAGAGCAAGGGGAACGCGCAAAAACCGCTTTCCTCGCCACTATGAGCCACGAAATTCGAACGCCGATGAACGGCATCATTGGTATGTCCGAATTGCTGAGTGAAGCGAAGCTCAGCTCTGAGGAAGCACTCTATGTGCAGACCATCCGTCACTCTTCTGAAGCGCTGCTGACAATCATCAACGATATTCTCGATTTCTCGAAACTTCAGGACGGTCATCTGAAGATCAGCTCAGTGGCGTTTGAGGTTCAGCCCTGCTTGGACGAAGTGATGAACCTCATGCGCCCACAGGCTGCGGCGAAGGGTATCGCGCTTGATATCGAGATGAAGGATGATCTGCCACGCGCCGTATGGGGGGATGACGGGCGGTTGCGTCAAGTTCTGGTGAATATCATCGGGAATGCTATCAAATTCACGGAAAAAGGGTCGGTGACAGTGCAGGTTGGCACAGTGAAAGAGGGGCCGGATCACGGCCTAGAAATTGCTGTAACCGACACTGGTATTGGCATTGCACCGGATCGTATCGAGCATGTGTTTGACCAGTTTGCCCAGGCGGATGCCGCCACGACTCGACGATTTGGCGGCACGGGTTTGGGGCTCGCGATTTCGCGGCAGCTGGCGCGTATGATGGGCGGTGACGTCACCGTCACCAGCGCAGTGAATGTCGGCAGCTGCTTTATGATCACTGTCGATTTCCCAGAAGTGAACCTGCCTACCAAACGTGCGATCGACCCTGATGTTTTGCCGGAGCCAGCCGTGTTTGCGGGCACCACCGTGCTTCTGGCGGAGGACAACCGCACCAACCGTTTGCTAGTGCAAAAGTTGCTCAAGGATTTGCCACTGTCTCTAATCACTGCGAAAAATGGCAAGGAAGCGGTCGAACAGGTGAAAGAGCGTAAGCCTGACGTGGTGCTGATGGATATGTCCATGCCGGAAATGGATGGCCTGGATGCCACGCGCTATATCCGTAACCACATCCCAACTCAGCCGCATATTATCGCACTCACCGCCAACGCCTATCGCAGCGACCGACAGGCGTGTCTGGAGGCCGGTATGAACGGGTTTTTGCCAAAACCAGTCCGCCGCGGGGAGCTGCTGCAGGCGATCGCAAAAGGGCTGGAAAGCCGCAGCCGAGCGGTTTAGCCCGGGGGTGCAACCTTAAGGGCTTTCAGGGCCTTGGTTTTCTGGCTATTAACGTGAAAACAAGACTGTGAAGGACCAGAACTATGGTCGACATCGCCACGCGCGTCTGGAACCACAAATGGAAGATTGACCCGATTGTGCGGTCACTCATCGACAACGACTTTTATAAGTTGCTGATGTGTCAGTCGATTTTCCGTAATCGCCCCGATGCTCATGTCACCTTCAGCTTGATCAATCGCTCATCCAGCGTACGTTTGGCGGACCTTATTGATGAAGGCGAATTGCGCGAACAGCTTGACCACATTCAATCGCTGTCCCTCAGCCGCGGCGAAAGCACTTTCCTTCGCGGCAATACCTTTTACGGCAAGCGCCAAATGTTCCGCCCGGACTTCATGGAGTGGTTCGAGAATATGCGCCTGCCGGACTATCATCTGGAAAAACGTGATGGCCAGTATGAGCTGACCTTTGAGGGCAAATGGCACGAGGTCATGTTGTGGGAAATCCCGGCGCTTGCGGTCCTGATGGAACTGCGTGGTCGTGCGGTGCTGCACGACATGCGCAAGTTTGAGCTGCAAGTGCTCTACGCGCGCGCCATGACCAAGCTTTGGGAAAAGATTGATCACCTCCGCACCTTGCCAGATTTGCGCATTGCTGATTTCGGCACCCGTCGCCGTCATTCTTACCTATGGCAGGATTGGTGTGTGCAGGCCATGGTCGAGGGTCTCGGCGACAAGTTTGTTGGCACCTCCAACTGTCTGATTGCGATGAAACGCGATCTGGAGGCCATCGGCACAAACGCGCACGAGTTGCCCATGGTGTTCTCGGCCTTGGCGGATAGCGACGGGGAGTTGCGCCAGGCGCCTTACAAAGTCCTCGCCGATTGGCATGAGGAGCACGAAGGCAACCTGCGCATCATCCTGCCGGACACCTATGGCACGGAAGGCTTCCTGCAGCGCGCCCCGGATTGGCTTGCGGGCTGGACCGGCATCCGCATCGACAGCGGTGATCCCGCCAAAGGTGCCGATACCGCCATCCGCTGGTGGAAAGAGCGCGGTGAAGACCCAACTAAGAAATTGGTGATCTTCTCCGATGGTTTGGACACCGACAAAATCGCCGAGCTGCACACTCAGTTTGCCGGTCGCGTGCGTGTGTCCTTTGGTTGGGGCACCTTGCTGACCAACGACTTCCGTGGCTTGACGCCGGATGACGGTCTGGCGCCGTTCTCCATGGTCTGCAAAGCCATCAAAGCCAATGGCAAACCGACGGTAAAACTGTCCGACAATCCAAACAAAGCCATGGGGCCTGCCAGCGAAATCGAACGCTACAAGCGCGTGTTTGGCGTGGGCCAGCAGGACGAGATGGAAGTGATCGTCTAAGCAGTCTGCATCAGGAATGTCTGCACCAAAGCCACCGTGCTAGGGTCCCGCAAAATCCGCGCGTGGCCCAGGCCTTCGGTGACCTCAAACTGCGCGCCTTTCCAGGCCTCGGCCACCTGTTGCCCTTCTGACAGTGGCACCTGCTGGTCGTCGCGGTCATGTAGGATCAGGGCGTCCTGATCCAAAACCGACGCATTGAGCGGCGTGCGAAACTCATCAAACGCCCGCCCATACCGCGCTTCGATCAACGCCTGCGCCCGTCCCGCAACCTTGTCCGTGGCCCCAAGCATCCGCCCCGCCTGCGCCAGATAGGTGCCCGGATACACCGGAGGCGCAATCAGGATGGCGCGCTTGGCTTCCATGCCCAACCGCAAGGCTGTTGCCACCGCCGCGCCCCCCATGGAGTGGCCAATCACCGCATCAAATGTCCCTTCCTGTGCGGCAAACATCTCCAGCGCATCGACAAAGTCTGGCAGAGCGGCATTGCGCGCAGGCGACTTGCCATGCCCCGGTGCATCAAACCCCACAACTTCATAGCCCGCCGCAACCAGCGGCTCCGCCAAGCCGCTCAACTGGCTGACACGCCCGCCAAAGCCATGCATCAAGAGCACTTTCGGATGTGGTCCGGCACCTTCCGGCATCCAGCGGTAGACTGACAGAAACCCCAGTGCCCCAAACCGTCGCCGTGTATAGCGTGCCTGCGCCATGGCTGTGCGCTCCCATGCCCGCACCTTTGGCCGCGGCGGCGTGGTGAACAGATGTGCCAGCCGCATAGCCGCGCGATCCGGCGCGCTGTGTGACAATACCCACGTTTGCCCCCGCAGCGCAGCCAGCATCGCTAGTTTTTTGATCTGTGGCAGCTTGCGCCGCCGCCGCACGACGGAAGGAACACTGCTGTCGGTCATCACTCTCTCCTGCGCCAAACGCAAACGGGTTCCAAAATGGAACTCACTGTGCGAATCATAAGTTCTAAATCAGAACTGAGTCAAGTTCTGTTTTGGAACCTATTGGGAAAATCTGTAAGATATGCTACATCAGGCTCATGAAATGGACTGACCTCCCCAACGAAGGCTGCTCTGTGGCCCGCACAATGTCTGTGCTTGGCGACCGCTGGACGCTGCTCATCCTGCGCGACACGCTTTTTGGAATCCGCCGCTTTGATGATATCCAAAAACGTCTGAAGATCACGCGCCACGTGTTGTCGGACCGTCTCAAGCGTCTGGAATCCCACGGCCTTCTGGAGCGCAAACCCTATCAGGAACGCCCGACGCGCTTCGAGTATCACCCTACCCAAGCCGCTAAGGATTTTGTTCCGGTGATGCAGGCCATGACCGCTTGGGCGCAGACCCACCTGCCGACGGAGAAGTCGGAACCTTACCGATTCCTAGATCGCGCAACGCGCAGTCCCACCAATCCGAAGGTGATCGACGCCAACACAGGCGCCGAAATCACCTCAAAGTCGATTTGGGTGGAAGCCAACCGGGATTAGGCCAAATAGCGCTTTGCCATGGCAATGGCCCGCTCGGCATAATCCCGCACCGCCGGATGATCATCGGGATAGCGCCCAATAACCCAGCCACAAGACGCCATCGCCCGCATCACGGTAAATGCCAGAAGCAACTGCTCCGCTTGGTGCGGCAACGCCCGCACAGAGGCGTAGCCTCTTAGCAAGGCTGCCCCCAACGCCGCCTCATTGGCCTGATCCCAATTCTGGGACATGGCCACGCCCAGTTCATACATGCGGAAGCCAAACACGCCGTCGTCAAAATCGATCAGCCGTGTTTGCCCATCTTGAACCAGCACATTCTCTCGCAACGCATCCGCGTGGATCAGCCCAAAATCACCACCAGCCTCGGCATGTGCGCCTATCTCGGATCGCAGCTTCTCGCGACAGGCCAGCAAAAGCGCCGCCTCTTCCTCAGACAGGCTGGCATTCTCCCAGAACCGCCCCCAGGATGGTGCGTCGCCCAGCAACGCGTCCAGATCCAACACCTCTCGCTCAAACGCCTCAGTCCGCACCATCGCGTCACTGGCCACATGCAACCGCGCCAGTTCCACCCCAAGCGCCTCGTGCAGACGTTCTTGCTCGGCCGCATCCATCGCCAGTTGCACGCCACCTTCGCCCAGCGGTTCACCATCCAGCCAGGTCACCAGCGAGGCGACACGTTCACCACCCGTCGCCAGCACGTCGCCGGCCAATGTGCGGATCGCCTGCGGCACCATCATGCCCGCATCGACCAAAGCCTCTGACCACCACAATTCCGAACGGATCGCATCATCGCTTTGATAGCCGGGTCGATGTAGCCGCAACGCTGCGCGTTGCCCATCCGGTCCCGCCGCTTCCAACACAATGTTCTCGCGGTTCTTGATCAACCGAGGTGTCATCTCCACACCCCAAGCCTTCAGCGCCTCCTGCGCGGCAACAATGGCCTCCTGGTTGTTCATAGCACCGCCTCAAACGCCGCGGTCATGGTCTCCACCAACAGGTCCGCATTGCTGCGATCAAATGCACAGGGCGGGCGGATTTTCAGTGTATTGTCATACCGCCCTTCGCTATGCAGCAGCACGCCACGGTTACGCATCTCATCAATCATCGCTGTGCACACTTCTGTGGCCGGCCTCCCGTCGCGCCACAGCTCCACACCAAGAAACAGGCCGGACCCGCGCACATCGGCAATCACATCATACTGTGCCTGCAACTCTTTCAATTGCGCCACCGCGTATGCGCCCACATCGGCTGCGTTCTCTACGAGGCCCTCATCTTCAATCACATTGAGCACCGCGTGAGCCGCTGCCGCGCTCACCGGGTTGCCGCCAAAGGTGTTGAAATATTTGAAGCCTTCCTGAAACGCGGTCAGGATTTCGGGTCGCGTGATTGTCGCGGCCACCGGATGTCCGTTTGCCATCGGCTTGCCCAAGGTCACAATGTCGGGCGCAAAATTCAGTTTCTGGTGCCCCCACCAATGGCTGCCAATCCGGCCAAACCCTGGCTGCACTTCATCAGCGATCACAATGCCGCCTGCCGCATGAACCGCTGCGACAGCTTCATCCAGGAAGCCTTCTTCCAGCGTGGGGAAGCCTTCGTTGGCAAAGTAGGGGCAGATGATCAAGGCGGACAGGCCGTATTCGGATGCCTCAAGTTCGGTAATGGCTGCTTTCACCGCTGCGGTGAAGGCCGCTTTCTGACCGTCCCGAGTGCCGCCCGCCGGCTGCATGTTGTCCGGCGCAGGAACACGCTTCACATGATCCTTAAAGCCGCCAATCGGTTCTTTGGAGCTGTTGAGTTGGCTCACTGCCGCTGTGTTGCCGTGGTATGTATTGTCGGTGGTGATCAGCCCCGTCTTGCCGGTCATCGCCTGCGCCATGCGCAGCGCGACGTCATTGGCTTCAGAGCCGGAACAGACCATAACCATGCTGGTCAGGTCATGGTCAAACTTCGCCGTTAGCGCCTCACCATATTCCAGAATTCCGTCATGCACATATCGCGTGTGGGTGTTTAGCGTGGCGGCCTGTTTTGCAATCGCCTCGACCACGCGCGGGTGGCAATGCCCGACATGCGGCACGTTGTTATAACAATCCAGATATTTGCGGCCGTCGGTATCCCAAAGCCAAACACCCTCACCGCGTGCCAGATGCACCGGCTCTTTGTAGAATGTGGTGACATGTGGCCCCAAAAGCCGTTTGCGCCGCGCCAATACGTCCGACATGGCATGCTCCCTTAGTTTGCTCCCGCGCCATTACTGCGCCCGAAGCAGACAGGCTGCAACCACCAATCAATCGTCGCGGGAGACTTTCCCCCGCATGGATTTCACTTCGCCGCGTTCTTTCTTGGCCTTCAGCCGGCGTTGCTGGCTGCCATAGGTCGGCTTGGTCTTTATCCGTCGCTTTGGCGCCACCAAAGCTTTGCGGATCAACTCTGCCAATCGGTCTCGCGCGATATCACGATTTCGGGCTTGGCTCCGGGTTTCATCACATTGAATGATAATCGCCCCATCTTTGGTCCAGCGCCGCCCGGCCAATCGCTTGAGACGCGCTTTCACGGGGGCGGATAGGGCAGGGGATCGCGCGGCCTCAAACCGCAGCTCCACGGCGGTGGCGACCTTGTTCACATTCTGACCGCCGGGCCCGCTGGCACGCATGAACTGCTCGGTCAGCTCCCAGTCTTCAATTGTGATCTCATCGCTGATCCGCAGCATGGGCCTCTCCGCGTTGCGCGGCCGGTTTGTTAAGATTTACCGGATTGTATGCGCTGGAAATTCGCACCTCCGCAATACCGACGTCATACCGACACAATACCGACGTGGCATTTGGGCGACGTTGATAGGGTAAACTGGCAGCAAAAAGGGCTGCTTCCCGCGTTGGAAACAGCCCTTCGAGATGATTGGAGGTGCGTCGGTTAGGATCACACCAATTCGGACATTACGTCAGCCAAGGGCTGCCTCAGCTGCGTTCTCCCCAAACTGTTCCGACCTCGTTCTCCATAGCTTCTCTAGACAATGGGCACCTCCTTTCAGATGATTTCGCGTATCTCCAGCCTGCCACAGGTTGGAGATATGTCAAACAAAATCATGTGGTGCGTGCTGTCAAAGACCCCACGATCATGCGGAATGGCACAAGAGCGAGCAGCGCGAGCGTAAGTTTTACGCACCAGTCGGCAAAGCCGAGGCTCACCCAAAGCGGCACGACAGGACCCGTGCCCAACAGAGGCAGCATTTCGCCTGCCCAGCTGACATCGTTGCCTGGTTCGATGAAGGAGAGTGCGCCGCTGAAAGCTACGGTAAAGAAGATCGTGGTATCCACAGAGGATCCAATCAGTGTCGACGCCAACGGCGCGCGCCACCAGGCGCCATCACGCAGCCGATCAAAGATCGCCACATCAAGCAGTTGCGCGGTCAGGAACGCCAAACCAGAGCCGATTGCAATGCGCAATGTCACGGCAGGATAGGTGAAGCCGTCGCCTTCGAGCATGATCTTGGTACCAATGAAGGAGCAGATCACACCGACGATGAAACCGACAAAAACCACTTTACGTGCGGCAGGCGCGCCATACACGCGGTTCATGACATCGGTCACAAGAAAGGCGAGAGGATAGGTGAACGCCCCCCAGGTCAGCCACTGACCAAAGAGGAATTGCACAAGAATATTGGAGGCTACAACAATAGCAGCCATGGCAATGATGCCAGGAAGATAGGTCGTTTTCATTTGTCTGAGCCCGTTTTGACAAGGTAGCGGCGACTTGGCCCCGCGACCGTCGCGGGACGGAGCGCTCCTACAGCGCAGACCCCAGTAAATCAAGCCTTATTGCGGCAAAGCATATTCCACGATCTCGGTGCGCTGGATCAAACGGAAGTTGTCATCCGAGATCATTGTGAGCCGAATGCGCCCGGCCCCATCACGCCAAACTGCCAGACCTTCGAGGTTGTCATGAAAGCCTATGCCTTTGCGGAGCAACAGTTTTTCGTCGCCTGCCGCGTTACCTTCCACGGTGAAACTGCGAACGCGCACGCGAAAGCCTAGACCGTTAAAACCGCGTTCCAGAAGATACAGCCGCCCGTCCGGTCCAAAATCTGCTCCCACAGGCTGAAACTGTTTCGCGCGTGGCAAGGTAAAGGCCTTGTCCCATTGGCCTTTCTTCAACGCGAAGATCTGGGCCGCGCCTTCATCGCCAATCGGCTGCTCGGGAACCGCAAAAATCTTTCCCTGATTGTCGATCGCCAAGGCTTCAAACCCGCCGTTCAACTTCATCCTGTTGAACTCTTTGCGCCAAGGCATGCCCTGGGCTTTGGCGCCCGGTTGCGCAAAACGATTGAGCCTGTGCTTACCTTCGAAGGACACTACAAGCTTGTCGTCCTTCTGTAAGACCAACCCTTCACTGTCGCGCAATCCTGCCTTTTGGGGAAAGGTGCCTTTGGTGTCCAGCACGCGAAACGCTTCGACGTTTTCAACACCAGAAACCGCGCCACCCTCGCGTTGCAATGCACCCGTCACAAACATCCCACGATCCGAGATTGCAACCATTTGGCGCCCGTCTTCAGACAGCTCTATGCCGGAAAACCCGCCAAACCAGCCGTCGTGCAGGCGCCAAGTATAAGTTGAAATATGCTCTGCTAGATCGCCAGATGTGTTGCTACCAAGTCCACGACCTGCCAACACTCCCGCGCTGAGCACACACGCCGCTACGGCGATTGCAAAACTGCGACGCATTGCTGTGGAAGGTCCGTCATTTGAAGTTCACGTCGTGGTTTTGGCTTTGGGGCATTTGGGTCTGGCGGCGGTGGGAACAGAATGTCCTGCACCCATTGCCGTGCATCATCGCACCCGTCACCCTTAGGGGGCGGGTCTTGGTTGACACAGCCAGTCGTACCAGCTGGGCAATTCAGCCTCACATGGAAATGATAGTGGTGCCCCCACCAAGGCCGGATTTTACGCAGCCACGCGCGGTCGCCTTTTTCGTCGTCACACATTTCCACTTTGGCGCCAGGAAACACAAATATCCGCGCCACCCGAGGATCACTTGCAGCCGCCTTTAGGATCTCGTGATGCTGTTTGGTCCAACTGCTGTTGACATAGGCGCCCCTGTCGCGGCGCATGGAAATGGACGAAATGCTTTCGCGCTCGGCTGCTGTTAAGTTGAGGCGGTTTGCAGGCAACATCCATATATCAACATCTAGTCCGAGTTGATGCGAGCGGTGCCCGGTCAACATCGGGCCTCCACGCGGTTGGCTGATGTCTCCAATATAAAGCCCGTTCCAACCCGGTTGCTTTGCGGCTTTGGCCGAGAGGTCCTTGATGTAGTCAATGACTTCAGGATGCCCCCAGTTCCGGTTGCGTGACAGGCGCATAGCCTGCCACGTCGGGCCCGTTTCCGGTAGCATATCCCCACCGGCTAGGCAGCCTTTGGAATAGCCCCCAAACGGCGCGCTGCTTTGTTGGGAGGCAACCGGTTTCGCGCCAAAAAGCTGTTTGGCCTGAACACCTTGCATGCTCACCGGCACCTGCTGCTGGGTTGATACAGCTACGGTGCGCTCTGGCGCCTCATTCTTACACGCGGCAAGCCCGATCAGGGCCAGTACAGTTAAGAAGCGGTAGCCCATGTGTCGCTGTCTCCCTTTGGGTTGACCCAGCGTAGCAGGATCAGGCCCAACAGGAAAAGAGCGATCAGCGGTGTCACGCCAATCTGTTGGCTGCCAGACCAGAGCGTCACCACACCAATCAAGAACGGGGCGATGAAGGAGGTTGCTTTGCCAGCCAGGGCATAAAGCCCAAAGGACTCCGCGGTTTTGCCCGGCAGTGCCTGACGCACCATCATGGAACGGCTGGCTGACTGGATCACACCTCCGGCCGCACCAATCAGCGCACCCAAGACGTAGAACGCGACGTCTGGCAGCTTAGAGGTCTCTTCCACCGCAATGCCAAAGACCTTCTCGCGGGAGATAAAGACAATCGCGATTGCAACGCCACAGAGCACAAAGATACAGAAGGTGATAACCGGTTTTGGCCCGAGCTTTTCGTCAGCCCGCCCGCCGATCCAGGCAAAGATTGCACCGGAGATGATAGCCAGAATGCCAAAGATGCCCACATCCACCACCGACCAGTTCAACACGCCGGCCGCGTAAATTCCGCCAAAGGTATACATCCCATTCAGCGCATCGCGGTAGAACATGGAGCTGCCAAGATAGGCAAACAAAGAGGGCGTCTGCGGTAGGTTTTGAATGGTGCCCCAAACTTCCTTAAGCGCACCAGCTGTGGCCCCCTTTGCGGGCTTGATGGGCTTCGGATCACGCACCCACAAAAAGAACGGGATCATAAACATCGCATACCAAAGCGCGGTCAGCGGGCCAACAAAGCGTGTGCCTTCTCTCTGGGTTGCGTCCAGGCCAAAAGCCGGGTCCAACCCAATCATGGTCTTGCCGCTCTGCGCATCTTCAGCAAACAGCGCGAGCATCAGAACAAGCGCAAACAAGCCTCCGACATAGCCAAATGCCCAACCATTGCCGGAGATACGCCCCACTTCTTCTTTGGTGCCCAATTCCGGTAGCATTGAGTTGGTGAAGATCGTGGCGAACTCCATGCCAATCATGCCAATGGCAAATAGCAGAAGGGTGGTGTGTAAATCAAAGCTGTCGGGCGCTGCAAACCAAAGGCCAAACGACCCAACCACATACATCGCTGAAAACAGCCAGATCCAGCGCAGTCGGTTCCCGGAATTGTCCGCCATGGCGCCAAGCACCGGCGCGAGGATGGCTATGATAATGCCAGCCGCTGCAACGCCAAATCCCCAGGCTGCTTGCGCCTCGGCTCCGTCACCCATCAAGTCTTTGATGTATGGTGCAAAAATAAAGGTGATAAGGAGGGTGTTGTATGGCTGGCTTGCCCAGTCAAAAAAGAACCAACCCCAAATGCGCTTGCGCGCTGAAACTTCCGACATCCGCATCCCCCCGGACTTTCAAATACACTTAGACGGGATGCCACAACCATAGCAAGTTAATCCTGCATCGGGGGCCACGGTCTGGTGGTCTCTGCGGCGATCCAGTTGGCCACCCACTCGGGCGCCGCTGGCGATTGCTCGTCCAACTCCATCGCCTCCATCACCCGATCCGGCGTCACAATCCCGACCTTGTCGGTCACCGCCGCGCGGTAGAGCGTATGGTTGGCACACTCACCGTTTTGCTTCCACATGGATTGCTCCAGATAGATAAAACGTTCATCCCAAAACACAGCTTTGCTGCGCATTTCGATCTTCTCGAATGTACGGATGCGGCGGCGATAGCGCACGGTGGCGCCTGCCATGGTCATGCTCCACTTTTCCCGACGCAGCACGCTGACCAAGCCAATACGCTGCGCCAGTGGGATACGGCCCAAGTCAAACAGGGTCAGCGTGCGCCCATTGTTCAGCTCCATCCAAAGATCAATATCAGACGGCCAACAGCGATGCTCGGACACATGGGTGCCGGTCAACGGCAGCGGGGACGCGTTGCGAAATTTGATCAGTTCTTTGACCATGCGCATGATGGGATACATGGGGCTCTCCTTTGCCTGCCCTTCAATGCTTTCCGCAACATATCGTCAACCGAGATTCCAGCGCAGGCTTGTGCTTTGACGCAACGGTGCTTAACTGTGCCCCAATCGGAGCAAAGGAGCCTCTCATGATGGCAATTTACGGCCCGCTGCGGCTGATCTTGGATATCGCCTTCTTCTTCATGCTGGCACATATCATCATGAGCTGGTTGATCAATTTCCAGGTCCTGAACCTGCGTCAGCCTTTGGTGTCGCAAATCTGGACCGGTCTGAACCGTCTTCTGGAGCCAATCTATGAGCCGGTGCGCCGTGTGATGCCGGACACCCGTCCGCTGGATCTCGCACCGCTGGTGGTGTTTGTGATCATCATTTCCCTGCGTGACTACATTCTTCCGGCGGTTCTTCTTGGCTAACCTGCGCCTTCGGGCTTGAGGCTCCCGCCAGCCTGTGGGACAGTCGCGCGCAACGCAGATTGTCCCAATAAAAGGTGAAAAATGCAGGCCGCAGCCACGGTTCTGAGCGATGTTTTTGGCTTTGACGCCTTCCGCCCAGGACAAGAAGACATCGTGGAAGCTGTCACACGCGGCGACAATGTGTTGGCGATCATGCCAACCGGCGGCGGTAAATCCCTCTGTTATCAATTGCCTGCCCTTATTCGCGGTGGCGTCACCGTTGTGATTTCTCCGCTGATCGCACTGATGCGGGATCAGGTGCGTGCTTTGCGGGAGGCAGGGGTGGAAGCCGGCGCGCTCACTTCTGGCAATACCGAAGAAGAAACAGCACAGGTGTGGGATGCTATCGACGCCGGACGCCTCAAGCTGCTCTACATCGCCCCGGAACGCCTAGCGTCTGGAGCCGCACTGGGCATGTTGCGCCAAATTGGCGTTGGTTTGATAGCGGTGGATGAAGCACATTGTGTGAGCCAATGGGGGCATGACTTCCGACCTGATTACCTGCGCATAGGGGAGCTGCAACGAGCACTAGATGTGCCAATCGCCGCCTTCACAGCCACGGCGGATGCTGAGACACGTGACGAGATTGTGGAGCGGTTGTTTGGTGGCGCTGCACCAGAGACCTTTCTGCACGGCTTTGATCGTCCGAACCTGCACTTGGCATTTGCCGCCAAGGACAATCCTCGAAAGCAGATCCTGCAGTTTGCTGCCGCACGAAAGGGTCAATCCGGCATTGTTTATTGCGGCACCCGTGCCAAAACCGAATCCCTTGCCAAAGCGCTGCGAGATGAAGGTCATGTGGCGCTGCATTATCACGGCGGTATGGATCCGCAAGAGCGGCGTGACACCGAAGCGCGGTTCCAGCGCGAGGACGGGTTGATCGTTGTCGCAACCGTGGCCTTTGGTATGGGGGTGGATAAGCCAGATATTCGCTGGGTTGCCCATGCGGATTTGCCGAAGTCGATTGAGGCCTATTACCAAGAGATTGGCCGCGCGGGACGGGATGGCGCGCCAGCGGAAACCCTTACTTTGTTCGGGCCAGACGATATCCGCCTGCGTCGTTCTCAAATTGACGAAGGCCTTGCGCCGCCTGAACGTCGCGCCGCCGATCATGCGCGTCTAAATGCTCTGTTAGGCTTGGCCGAAGCGCTGGAATGCCGCCGAGCCAACCTCTTGCAATACTTCGGGGAAACTGAAGTGACCTGCGGGAAATGCGACCTCTGTGACACGCCGCCTGAGGTGTTTGATGGCACTGAGGCGGTGCGCAAAGCGCTGTCTGCCATTCTGCGAACCGGAGAATGGTTTGGCACCGGTCACTTGATCGACATCCTGCTTGGCAATGAGACCGACAAGGTGCGCGAGCGGGGACATGATGTTCTACCGACATATGGCGTTGGCAAGGAATATGACAAACGCCAATGGCAGGCTGTATTCCGCCAGATGATGGGCCATGATTTGGTGCGTCCCAATCCGGAACGCCATGGTGCGCTTATGATGACCGAGCGGGCCCGGCCAGTTTTGCGCGATGAGGAAACTGTCAGGCTCCGCCGCGATACCATCCGCGCGACCTCACGGCGTCCCGCGGCTAAAACGCTGGTTAGCGAAGAAAATGCCCCGTTGATGTCCGCGCTAAAAGCCAAACGCCGCGCCTTGGCTGAAGCGGCGAAAGTTCCCGCTTATGTGATTTTTCCGGATCGCACTCTCGCTGAGATGGCCGAGGCACGCCCTGCCAATCTTGATGACATGGCGTGTGTGAATGGTGTCGGCGCCAAGAAACTTGCGAATTACGGTGACGCGTTTTTGGCAGTGATCAACGGCGAGGCGGAGCACATGCATCCAAGCCGCCGCAAGATCGCTGGCCGACAAGATGCGGACCTCTATGACCAATTGTTGGAAGCGCAATCCAATCTGCTCCGTGGCCCAGAGGGCATCGACAAACCAATGAGTTGTTCCGCTGGGATGCTGGCGAAAGTTGCCAGCATTAAGCCGCGGGATGCACAAGCGATGGAGCGCTTGCTTGGGGATCGCCGTGCCGAACGTTTTGGCGATGCCTTTCTGGAAATTCTCCGGGACGCCAACTAGATAGACTTCAAACAGAAGGACCGCCAAATGCTCGTTGTGATTTCGCCCGCCAAACGTCTGAACTGGGATCCGGTTGAGGGCCCGATGACGGAGCCCGCGTTTCAGGAAGACGCCGTGCGTTTGGCCAAGACGGCGCGCAATCTGACGCTTGCCGATCTGCGCAAACTGATGGACCTGAGCCCGGACCTGGCGAAACTTAACCGCGATAGGTTCAAGGCCTTTGAGGCAGCGCCGTCCGCAGATCTGACACGTCCTGCTGTGCATGCATTTGCAGGCGACACATATGTCGGTTTGGACGCGGCCAGCCTTGAGGCGGATGAGATGACTTGGGCGCAAGATCACCTCCGAATTTTGTCCGGCCTCTATGGCGTGTTGCGCCCGTTGGATGCGATGCAGCCGTATCGTTTGGAAATGGGTAGCCGCCTGAAAACACGTCGTGGGAAGTCCCTATATGAGTATTGGCGGGACGCTCCAGCCAAAGCGCTGCGTAAACAGGCCGAGGACCTCAACACGGATACGTTGGTCAATTGCGCAAGTCAGGAATACTTCGGAGCCGTGGACCTGAAAGCGCTGAAGTTGCGCGTTATCACGCCGGTTTTCAAAGAAGAGCGCAATGGTGAGGCTAAAATCGTTTCGTTCTTTGCCAAAAAAGCGCGTGGCAGTATGGCGCGCTTCATTATTCACAACCGTTTGACGGATGTGGAGGGATTGAAGGACTTTGACTATGGCGGCTATCGATATCAACCAACGATGTCGAACGGAGACAGTTGGGTGTTTTTGCGAGATTACCCAGAGGCTTGAAGCGGGAGTTCTTCTAAGTCTGGGAACGGATCAACTGTTTCGCCCGTATAAGCTTCGGCGATAACTTTGAATATTTCCTTTTTGCGCAGGGGCTTGGTCAGGTACATATCCAAACCATGCGACAGAATGTGGGCTTCATCCCCGTCATTAGCCAGAGCCGTTAGAGCAACAATTGGGACGTGGCGACTGCTGTTCTGTTCAAGCTCTCTGATTTTTTGTGTCGCTTCTGTGCCATCCATGCGGGGCATAGAGATATCCATGAAAACAAGGTCTGGAACATTCGCGCTGTATTTCTCAACCGCCTCCACACCATCATGGGCAAAGTCCAACTCAATATTGAGCGGTTTGAGCAGTTTCTCGAGCACCAATCGATTGGTTTTGTTGTCTTCCGCAGACAGTACACGCATGCGCCGTTTGTCCGGTTGAATGCGGCGGGAAGGGCTCGCGCTGGCCGCCTTGGCGATCCCGAGATTCAATTCCGCGCGAGAGCCTGGCTTTTGCAAAATCGCCTTAACAAGTGAGTCTTTTTCCATGCCTGCAAAAACCTTTAAGTCGCTGGTTAGGGCAAGGATCGGCGTAGTGATTTCGAGATTTTGCAGCTCGCTGCCCAACTCGCGTGCGTTTATGCCGGTTGGGGTATGATCGGCGAGGATCAAGTCGACATGCGGTGCGAGCAACAACACCTGCGATTGCTCGGTGCAAATGGTCACCGTCGCCCCCATTTGTTCCAATTGCTTACGCAGCAAATCGCTGTTTACCTCCACGTCGGAAGCTACCAACACGTGCTGGACATTGTCTGGGAGCGGTATAGGGAGTTGCTCGCAATCCTCTTCGATGGGCATGGAGAGACGGAACCCAAATGAGGTGCCTTCGTCGACCACAGAATCCACCCAGATTTCTCCAGACATCAGGCCAACCAACTGTTTCGTGAGCGCGAGCCCAAGCCCGGTGCCTTCGAACTCGCGGTTCTGGCTGGTGTCGACCTGATTGAATTCACCAAACACATGGTCGAGTTTTTCTTCCGGAATACCAATGCCGGTGTCTTGCACAGTGACGTGAAGAACTGCTTCGGAACCGTCGTTGGTGATTACCCCGACAACCTGCACCTGAACGTGCCCTTGGTGTGTGAATTTGACACCATTGCCTACAAGGTGCGTCAGTATTTGACGCATCCGCCCAACATCACCAACAAATTTGGTGGGCAGGAATAGGTCGTAGTCCACCAATAGTTCCAAACCTTTTTCGCGAGCAGAGACCTGATGCAGTGTCATGACCTCATGGATGCAGCGTTCCAGATCGAACGGCTCATTACGCAGTCCTACGTTTTCGGCTCCCAGTTTTGAGTAATCGAGTACATCATTTATTATGGAGAGCAGAGCTTCACCGGAATTTTTAATGGTGGAGGCGAACAGACGTTGTTCTTCGCTCAATGCGGTGTCCATCAGCAGGCTGGCCATGCCTACGACTCCGTTCATTGGGGTGCGCAGTTCATGGCTCATGTTGGCAAGAAAGGCGGATTTGGCCTGGCTCGCCGCCTCTGCTTCCTGACGCGCGCGCTGAAGTTCCGCTTCCTTTCGCACAGATTCGGTGATGTTCATGGCTAAGCTGGCGCGGTCTTCACCTTGCTCAGGTTGGTCAATTAACTTCAGGAACTCTTCGTTCCACAGGCGCACAATCACAGGCTCCGGCTCATTGTCGTGCCAGCGTTGTTCCATCATATTGCACCAGTCATCCGGTGACGTGTCTTCTAATATAAACAGCCCTTCATGGGCCGCAAACTCCATGATTTCTTGATAACTAATACCGGGCTTGATGTGGTCCGCACCTTCAAATATGGCCAGATACGCCGGGTTGGCGGCGATCATTTTGCCTTTCGCATCAAAGAAAGCGAAGCCATCGCGAATTGTAGCGATGGAGTGCCACAGCCTTTGTTCCGCTTTGTCCGCGCGTTCCTTTGCGGTCTCTAGCTCGCTGCGCACCCTTTTATTTTCTTTGACAATAGTTTGGTACTCGGCGCGTGTTTCGACGATTTCATTGGACAATTGTGCAGCATGTTTGCCCAGCTTGCGGTTTGCTGCGTAAAGCTCGCGCTTTTTCAGCTCCAGCAAGCGTTCGGCTGCCAAACGTGCCCGTCTTTCATCCGCAAGTTTTTGCGCCAGCGACATACGCCGATCCCTAAATCGTCCAATCCATTGTTCGTCGTTCTCTCAAATGTCCATGAATATCTGCTTAATCGGATAGGCTGCATTTGCTGAATTTCTTATCGTTGCCAAGTCCGTGGCCCCCATGGCACCATTGCCTCATTGATTGATGGAGAAGCCGTATGTTTCGCATTTTTGTGGCTGCAATTTTGACTGTTTGTTCTGGATTGGCGCATGCCGAAGACACATTTGTGCCGGATCGCCGTATCGTCGTGAGCCGCGACGTGGATTTCTACGGGTCGGATCTGCAAAATCTGTTTGATACGACTTACGATGCCTGCATTGGAGCCTGTTTGGCCAATCAGAATTGTATGGCGTTCACCTTCAATCAAAAATCCAACGCCTGTTTCCCGAAATCTGCGATCAGTGACCGCCAGCCTTACGAAGGTGCCCTGTCGGCGGAAGTGTTTGAAACGCCCCGCGGAACGCATTTCTTGGCTGCTGGGCGTGCAGAAGACCTGACATTTCTAAGAAAGTCGGATTTTGATCGTGCCAAAGATTTGGCCACCAATATTGGGCGGTATCATGCCGGCGGTCCCTGGACAGTGCAGGCGATGCTCGACGCTGCGCAAGAACGCCGCGCCGAAGGCAACAATCTGAGCGCCATGCGTTGGACCGGTGGTGCCCTCGCCAAGTCTGATCGTAGTGACTTGTGGCACGAATATGCACGTTTGAACGCTAACCTAAAAAGCGACAAGTCATCGGAAGCCCGCACCTTTCGCGAGCGCGCTTTCCTTGGCAGCATCAACGCTTACTTACGGGCGGAAGATCGCGCTGAACGCGTGAACGCGCTGATCTTGATGGCGGACCAATTGGAAGAGCAGGATCGGGGTAAAGCGGTGCTGCGTAGCCTTCGGCTGGCCGAGTCGATTCAACCGCGCATGGATGTGGCGCAGAGATTGGACGCAGCCATAGGCAAATACGGTTTCCGTATCTCTGAACACGTTGTGGAGAGTGACTCGGAAGAGCCGCGGTTTTGTGCGGAGTTCAATGAACCGCTGATCAAAGTCGGGCAGGATTACGCACCGTTTTTGAAGCTTCCAACCTCGCAAATGGCCCTGAGCGTTGAAGAGCGCCGCATCTGTGTCGAAGGTCTTACACATGGGCAGCGTCTTGAGGTGACTTTCCGGGAAGGTTTGCCAGCGCAAAGCGGCGAAACTCTGATCAAAGACATAACGCTCAACGCCTATGTGCGTGACCGTAGCCCAAGTGTGGCCTTCGGTGGGCGGGCCTATGTATTGCCTCGGAGCCAAGACGCGGGGCTTCCAATTGAGACCGTCAACCTGGATGAAGTGGAACTGACCCTGCAGCGCGTGAATGACCGCAACATTTTGCGTGCCATTCAAGACAGCTATTTTGGGCAACCGCTAAGCTATTGGCAGGTAGATGATTTTGCCCGAGATGTGGCGGAAACGATCTGGACCGGCACTGGTGAGGTACAAAATACCTTAAACCAGACCGTGACAACCCGCCTGCCTATGGCGGATTTGGTCGCTGGCCAGCCGGCTGGTGTTTATGCTTTGACCGCTGACCTGCCGGGTGCGGACAAATATGATGAAACCGCCGCCACGCAATGGTTCTTGCTGTCTGACATTGGTCTGACCAGCCTGAATGGAACCGACGGTTTGCATGCCTTTGTGCGCCGCTTGTCAGACGCGACCGCCTTGGAACAGGCAAAAGTGTCCCTGATTTCTCAGGCCAACCGCGTTTTGGGCACCGTCATGAGTGATGCTGAGGGCTATGCTCGGTTTGATGCAGGCTTGACACGAGGCACCGGTGCACAGGCACCTGCACTGCTGCTCGTTGAGACAGGAGAGGACTTCACGTTCTTGTCGCTTACAGATCCAGCATTTGATCTGTCTGACCGGGGTGTCGAGGGCCGTCCAGCCGCGCCGCCAATTGATCTCTTTGTGGCAACGGATCGCGGTGCCTACCGCGCAGGCGAAACTATCCATGTGACCGCCTTGGCGCGCGGTCTCCTCGCCGAAGCCTTACCATCACTGCCTGTGACCGCCATTTTGACCCGCCCGGATGGTGTGGAATACAGCCGCGAGGTCTCCACAGAGGGTGTGGCAGGAGGTCATGTATTTGACATGCCACTTGGCGCAACGGTGCCACGTGGGCGTTGGACGTTGGAATTCAAATCTGACCTTGAGGCCCCGGCCTTGGCCACCGCCAAGGTATTGGTTGAGGATTTTCTACCTGAACGCATCGACTTCGAGTTGACACCGCCAAGTGGGCCTTTGACCGAGGACGACCCAGCCCCCCTCAAGCTCGAAGCGCGCTATCTGTTTGGCGCGCCAGCGGCAGATTTGAGTGTCGAAGGACAGCTCACTCTGCGGGCGCAATCCGAGATTGAAGGATATGAAGACTATCGCTTTGGCCGGTATGACCAGCCGTTCTACGGACAAACAGAATATTTCTACGGCGACGTGACGGATGCTCTAGGGCAAGCGGACATCTTTCTGCCTTTGCCGTCTCAAGACGCAGCGGGTCACGCGCTGTCGGCTGATATCACGATGCGGGTGCTTGAAGGGTCTGGCCGTCCCGTGGAGCGACGCCTGTCCCATCCAGTTGCGTCTCCGACGGCTTTGATAGGGATCAAGCCGCATTTTGACGAGGAGGTAGTGCCGGAAGGCGGAACGGCTCAGTTTGATCTGCTGGCATTGGCTCCAGATTTAACGCGTACGCAAATGCCCGTTAAATGGACCGTAAACCGCGTGGAAACGCGTTATCAATGGTATCAGTTGGGTGGCAGTTGGGAGTGGGAGCCAACCACCCGCCGCACAGCTGTGGCCAGTGGATCTGCGACCTTAGGTGACGCCGTTGTGGAAGTCGCTGCAAAGGTGGATTGGGGCCGCTACGAGATTGTGGTGGAGCAAACCGGCGGCGATTTTGTGTCCAGCGCGGTGGAGTTTTATGCAGGTTGGTACGCGCCGGTGGATGCGACCGAAACCCCGGACACTCTTGAACTGTCTTTGGACAAAGACATGTTCCGCAGTGGCGAAACTGCGCAGCTGCGTCTGGTGCCGCGTTTTGCCGGCACGGCGCTTGTCTCTGTTATGTCCAACCGGTTGATTTCGATGCAGGCTGTGGAAGTCAGCGAGGGCGAAAATTTGATCCCGCTGAATGTCACGGACGAGTGGGGAGCAGGCGCCTATGTCACGGCGTCGGTGATCCGGCCGTCTGATGTGCCAGCTGGTAAGAACCCGGCGCGGGCGTTGGGGCTCAGCTATGCAAAGGTGGATCCGGGCGCCAAGCTGCTCTCGGTTGACCTCATCGCCCCGGCGCAAATTGCGCCGCGCGGGCCACTGGATGTGTCCCTGAAAGTCGACGGTTTGGCAGAGGGCGAAACCGCTTTTGTGACTTTGGCAGCCGTGGATGTCGGCATCCTCAACCTGACCAGTTTTGAAAGCCCAGATCCGTCGGAGCATTACTTTGGTCAACGTCGGTTGGGCATGGAAATCCGCGACATTTATGGGCGCTTGATCAATGGTATGACCGGCTCCATGGGGGCGTTACGGTCTGGCGGTGACGCAAATGCTGGCTCCAGTTTTGACTCACCGCCGCCGACCGAAGAGCTTGTAGCTTATTTCCAAGGCCCCATCGAAGTTGGTGCCAACGGCATGGCGCAGGTACAGTTCGACATTCCAGAGTTTAACGGCGCCGTGCGTCTTATGGCCGTAGCTTGGTCCGCAACTGGCGTAGGGCAGGTGGAGCAAGAGGTTTTGGTGCGCGATCCAGTTGTGGTGACCGCAAGCCTGCCGCGGTTCCTTGCGCCGGGCGATGAAAGCCGACTGCTGTTGGAGTTTGTGCATGCCGAAGGTCCATCCGGGCGCATGGGACTAGATGTTGTGGCGAGTGACGGCGTAATTCTGGAAGAGGGTGCAGTTCCCTCGGGTTTGACGCTGGAAGACCGTGGCTCAGCCAAATTCTCCGTCCCGCTCGTGGCCCAAGACGTAGGCGACCATAGCATTGACGTGGCGCTGACCACGCCAGACGGCAAACTGCTCACCAAATCGCTGGTCTTGCCGGTTCGAGACAACGACCCAGCCATAAGTGAAACCCGTCAGGTGGTGTTGGCGGCTGGCGAAAGCCTCACGTTAGGCTCTGATCTATTTGCGGACTTGCGGCCAGGCACAGCCGAGGCGGTCCTCTCGTCTGGAGTGTTGGCACGATTTGACGCGCCGGGTTTGATGCGGGCTTTGGACCGTTATCCGTATGGCTGCACCGAGCAAGTCGCGTCGCAGACCCTGCCGCTTTTGTACTTCGAAGATGTGGCCGATGCTCTGGGATTGGCGGCAAGCCAGACCCTGGATTCACGGATCGCCGATGCCATTGCGTTGGTGCTCACTCGTCAGTCCAGCAACGGAGCATTTGGTCTTTGGCAACCCGTGTCCGGTGATTTCTGGTTGGACGCCTATGTGAGCGATTTCCTGTCTCGTGCAAAGGCGCAGGGACATGCCGTGCCGGATGTGGCGTTCACGCAGGCCATGAACAATCTGCGCAATCGTGTGAACTATGCGCCCGACTTTGACAAAGGTGGGGAGGACTTGGCTTATGCGTTGATGGTACTGGCCCGAGAAGGCGCGGCCAATATGGGAGACCTGCGCTACTATGCTGATGTGAAAGCTGAGGCCTTTGCCACGCCCCTGGCGGCGGCACAACTTGGCGCGGCGCTGACGTTTTACGGCGACCAGACCCGCGCCGATTATATGTTCCGCCAGTCAGCGCGCCTGATTGAGGGACAAGCACAAAGCAACGAGGGCCTATTGTGGCGTGTGGATTACGGCACCAACCTGCGCGATGCTGCCGGTGCACTGACGCTGGCAGTCGAAGCTGGCAGCGAAGCGGTGGATCGCAGTGCGCTGCTCACACGGGTGACGGCGCCGGGACGTGATCTTTCTACACAGGAATCGGTGTGGTCGCTAATGGCGGCGCATGCGTTGATCGAGGACGCAGGGTCCAACACGCTGAGCCTAAACAGTGCGGCCTTGGATGGGCCGTTGCTAGAGCGAGTGCCGGACAGCGCGATGACCTCAGATTTTGTTTTGAAAAATGAAGGAGATGCGCCACAGTCGGTCACGGTAACTACTGTTGGTGTGCCGACCTATCAAATCCAAAATGGCGGTTATGGATACCAACTGTCACGCCAGTATTTCACCATGGAAGGGACAGAGGTTACTGGCGCTCAGGTTACGACGGGCGACCGTTTTGTCACCGTGCTGACCGTAACGCCGTCCAGCAAAGTTGGCGCGCGGCTGATGGTCAATGACCCACTGCCAGCAGGGTTTGAGATCGACAATCCAAACTTACTCTCAAGCGGCGATGTGCGGGCTTTGGACTGGCTGCAACCTACCTATGCCGAGCACAGCGAGTTCCGTTCGGATCGGTTCTTGGCTGCGGTGGACTGGCAATCAGATCAATCCTTTAGGTTGGCTTACATCGTGCGAGCGGTATCTCCCGGCGAATACCATCATCCGGCTGCGTTGGTGGAGGATATGTACCGTCCGCAATACCGCGCCAACACTGATGCCTCCCGTCTGATCGTGACCGAGTAACATGCGGTTTGCGCCATTTTTCCTTGTCGCTGCGCTGCTATTGGCAGCCGCGGTGCGGGACGGCGTAGATCGGTGGGTGGCACATACTGAGCTGCCTGACCTTCTAGTCGACACCTCGGTGCAAGTGGTTGATCGTGATGGGAATTTGCTGCGCGCCTATACGGTGGACGACGGGCTGTGGCGTATGGGAAGTGGTTTGGATGCGGTTGATTCCGGTTACATCGACATGCTGGTGGCCTATGAAGACCAGCGCTTTTGGTCCCATGCTGGTGTGGACCCTTGGGCAGTTTTGCGGGCCCTGGGGCAAGCGGCTTGGAATGGCGAGGTTGTCTCAGGCGGATCGACGTTGACGATGCAGGTTGCGCGGTTATTGGAGGATTCAGGCACCGGCGCGTGGCGAGGCAAATTGCGGCAAGTCCGCGTGGCTTTGGCTCTGGAGAAAACCCTGAGCAAAGAGGAAATTCTCGCGCTTTATCTGGCACATGCACCGTTTGGTGGGAACTTGGAGGGGGTACGCGCGGCGACACTGGCGTGGTTTGGAAAAGAGCCGCATCGGTTGACACCTGCGCAGGCGGCGCTGTTGGTGGCTTTGCCGCAAAGTCCTAACGGGCGGCGGCCGGATCGGCATCCCAAAGCGGCGACAGAGGCACGGGAACGGGTGCTGCAACGTGCTGTTGTTGCTGGTGTTTTGACGGAAGAGGCTGTGTCTGCAGCGTTGGTGACACCGGTGCCAAATCAGCGACGGGCATTTCCGAGCCTCGCGCCGCATATGGCGGACCGCGTTGTGGCGGAGCGGCCGGAGGCGATTGTGCATCAGGTGACGTTGTCGCGCGACCTACAAATCTCGCTGGAACAGCTTGCCGCCAAAGCCTTGAGTGGCTTGGAGGACCGTGTGTCCATTGCCATGGTTGTCGCCGATCATCACAGCGGGGAAGTTCTCGCGTCTGTGGGATCGGCGGGGTTTTCCGACGGTGATCACCGGCAAGGTTTCGTGGACATGACACAGGCTAAGCGCTCGCCGGGATCGACGCTTAAGCCATTGGTGTATGGGCTTTCTTTTGATCAAGGCTTGGCGCATCCGGAGACTTTGATCACCGATGCGCCGGTGCGGTTTGGGACCTATGCGCCGCAGAACTTTGACGGGCGGTTTCGCGGGGAATTGCGGGTGCGGGAAGCCTTGGCGCAGTCGCTGAATTTGCCGGTGGTTTTGCTCACGGATGAGATTGGGCCTGCCAATTTGATGGCGGCCATGCGTAAGGCAGGGGCGGCGCCTGAGGTGCCTGGCGGGGTGGCTGGATTGGCTGTCGCGCTGGGGGGCGTGGGGCTGTCCCTGGAAGAGTTGGTACAGCTGTATGCGGTGATCCCGCAGGGAGGGATGGCTCAGGATTTGCGCTGGAGATCCGGCGAAGAAACCTCACTAAAGCAACGGGTTATGAGTCGATCGGCGGCTTGGCACTTAGGCGACATTCTGTCTGGGATTGCGCCGCCCAAGGGGGCGCTGCGCAATGGGTTGGCCTATAAAACCGGGACGTCTTACGGGCACCGGGACACCTGGGCGATTGGGTTTGATGGTCAGCATGTGGCCGGTGTCTGGATTGGGCGGCCAGACGGGACGCCGGTGCCGGGAGCATTTGGGGCCGAGGTGGCCGCGCCGGTGTTGTTTGAGGTGTTCCAGCGGATCGCGCCGGACCTGACGCCACTCGGGCCGCCGCCGCCGGAAACGCTGATTGTCAGCACAGGGCAACTGCCTGAACCGCTTCGAAAATTTCGGGGTCGCGATGCACTATTTGAAAAGCCTGAGGATGCGCTGACTGTCGCCTTTCCGCCAGATGGGGCAACATTGGAGGGCAACAACAGCGAGGTCATTTTAAAGGTCAAGAACGGTGCCTTGCCGTTCACCGTGTTGGCCAATGGTGCGCCGGTTGTGCAGCAAAGTCGGATGCGGGAAATGATGGTGCCGTTGGCTGGAAAAGGCAGCGCAACGGTGACAGTGATTGACGCCAAAGGGGCGTCGGATCGCGTCACATTTTGGGTGGATTAACCATTGAAGTGGCACGTCGGTATCACGTCGGTATCGCGACTGTATTGCGGAGGTGCGCGATTTGATGGGCCAAAGGCGTTAACCTTTGGCCCTGAGTGCTAAGTGACGCGTTAGATGCGCTCAATTGCGATGGCGATGCCCTGCCCGCCGCCGATGCACATGGTGATGAGACCTTTGGAACCACCGGTGCGCTCGAGCTCATACATGGCTTTCACGGTGATGATCGCGCCGGTTGCGCCAACTGGATGGCCGAGCGCAATCGCGCCGCCGTTTGGGTTCACTTTGGCTGGATCAAGGCCGAGACCTTTGTTCACGGCAATCGCTTGGGCCGCGAAGGCCTCGTTGGACTCGATGACGTCGAAGTCCGCGATGCTCAGGCCGGTTTTGGCCAGCAGATTTTCCACCGCGGGCACCGGACCAATGCCCATGACCTCTGGGCGGACACCGGCGTGCGCATAACCCAGAACGCGGAACTTGGGTGTCAGACCAGCTTTCTCCGCCGCCTCAGCGCGGGCCATGACGATGGCGGCAGCACCGTCGTTGATGCCCGAGGCATTGCCTGCGGTTACGCGGCCGTCTTTCTTGAACACGGCACGCAGCTTGCCCAGGCTCTCCATGGTGGAGGCGGTTGGGTGCTCGTCACGGGCAAAGGGCACCATGTCGCGTTTCACTTTGACCTCGACGGGGACGATCTGTTCGTCGAAGTAGCCGGCCTCGATGGCGGCGGCAGCGCGTTCTTGGGAGGCCAGCGCAAAGGCGTCCATGTCTTCGCGGGTCACATCATGTTCGTCGGCGACGTTTTCGGCGGTGATGCCCATGTGGCCGGTGCCAAACGGGCAGTTCAACGCACCCAGCATCATGTCCAGCGTTTTGACGTCACCCATTTTCTGGCCCCAACGCTGGGACTGCATGATGTAGGGGCTGCGGGACATGTTTTCGGCACCACCGGCCAGCGTGAAGTCGGCGTCACCCAGCATCAGGGATTGCGTGGCGGAGACAATGGCCTGTGCGCCGGAGCCGCAGAGGCGGTTCACGTTCATCGCGGGGGTGGTGTCCGGGATGCCTGCCTGCATCGCAGCAACACGGGACAGATACATGTCGCGTGGTTCTGTGTTGATCACGTGGCCATAAACCACATGGCCAATCTGGCCGCCTTCGACGCCGGACCGTTCCAGTGCGGCTTTGGCGGCAGCGGTGCCAAGATCAATGGGGGCAGTGTTGGCCAGCGAGCCGCCGAAAGTGCCAATAGCGGTGCGGGCGCCGCCCAGAATTACGATGTCCGACATGGTCGTCTCCTCATGAAATCGTGTTGGGTGCAGTATGCAGTTGCAGCATCGGGGAGTCAGGTGGAACGGTGCGTCACAGAGTGAGGGCCCGTAGTCTTACGGAGCGGCAACGGGTGGATCGATTGACAAAAGGCGCGGAAGTCGCCCATTTGGGGGCATGAGTAACGATCTGCCTATCTTGGAACTTTTGCCCGCGCGGTTGCGGGAGGCCCGCCGTGCGCAGGGGTTGTCGTTGGACGCGGTAGCAAAGCTTTCCGGCGTGAGCCGGTCCATGGTGAGCCAGATCGAGCGCGGCGAAAGCAGCCCCACAATTGCCACCCTGTGGAATCTGACGCGGGCCTTACAGGTGGATTTTGCCGGTTTGCTTGATGCGCAGGCGGGCGACAAGGTGGATGTGCTACGCGCGTCCGATGTGCCGCGGTTTGATAATATGGGACATCGTTGTCTCATACGCATCTTGTCGCCACCCGAAGATGTTGGTGGCCATGAGGTCTATGACATCACCTTTGAGGCGGGCGGCAGCCTGAAGAGCGCGCCGCATACCCGTGGAGCGACGGAACAGCTAACCGTGCTGTCGGGTACTGTTACGGTGACAAGCGGGACCGCCGAGCAGGATTTGGCGGAAGGCGACACCGCGCGTTACGCGGCGGATGTGGGCCACGCGATTGAGGCCACAGAGCCCGCGCGGGTGTTTCTGATCGTGAAGAACGCTTGAGGGTTGGCGACTAGGGGCGCGCCTGACTCTGGTTGGGCGCTTTCACCGCGCTAGATTTTGTCAGGCAACTTACCATCCGCGAAACCTGTCCGTTTCTTGAAACGTTGCAAAGCGCCCTCCCGTGGGGAGGGTCCGCTTTCGGGACATTGCCTTAGGCAATACCCTGTCGCGCGACGGGGCGCGCGCCGGGCTTGCAGCCCGTGCCAATGGGTGTGTTCCTCTTCCGGCACGGGCGCTTCCAAAATTTCGGATTTTTGTCCGCTATAATGAATTTTCCTCTTCACGGATGCAAATCCGTTATGATAGACGATTGTCCATCATTATGGAGAACCCCCATGTCCGACGCTTTCTTGACCGACATCCGCGACACGCTCACCACTATTGAGGCCGAGGGGCTGATGAAGACAGAGCGTATGATCACGTCGCCGCAAGGTGGCGAAATTCAGGTGGGGGACCGAGAGGTCATCAACCTTTGCGCCAACAACTATCTTGGGCTGGCGGACAATCCGGCGCTGATCGCAGCGGCAAAGGATGCGATGGACCCACGTGGGTTTGGCATGGCCTCGGTGCGGTTCATTTGCGGGACGCAGGACATTCACCGCGCGTTGGAGCAGAAGCTGGCCAGATTTCTGGGCAAAGACGATTCGATCCTGTTTGCTGCTTGTTTTGACGCCAATGGCGGGTTGTTTGAGCCGCTGTTGACCAAAGAAGACGCGATTGTGTCGGACAGTCTGAATCACGCGTCGATCATTGATGGCATCCGTCTTTGCAAGGCCAAGCGCTATCGCTATGCCAATAACGATATGGCCGATTTGAAAGCGATGCTGCAGCACGCGCGCAATGAAGGTGCGCGGCACATTATGATTGCCACGGATGGTGTGTTTTCCATGGACGGCTATCTGGCCAACCTGCCGGAGATCACACGGTTGGCCAAGGAATACGACGCGGTGGTGATGGTCGATGATTGCCACGCCACCGGGTTTATGGGGCCAAACGGCGCTGGCACACCGGATCATTTTGGCGTCGACGTGGATATCCTGACCGGCACCTTGGGCAAGGCGCTGGGCGGGGCGATTGGCGGTTATATCGCTGGGCCTCAGCCGGTTATCGACCTGTTGCGTCAACGGGCGCGGCCGTATCTGTTTTCCAACTCACTGCCGCCCAGCATTGTGGCGGCGGGATTGGAAGCGATCCGCTTGGTCGAAGACGGTGCTGAGGACCGGGCGCGGTTGCGCGAGAATGCGCAGTATTGGCGGGCCGGGCTGGAAAAGCTGGGATTTGAGATCCTGCCGGGGGAGCATCCGATTATTCCGGTGATGCTGGGTGAGGCGACCTTGGCGCAAGAGATGGCGGCAAAGCTGTTTGAGGAAGGGGTCTATGTGTCCGGCTTCTTCTTCCCGGTGGTGCCCCGCGGACAGGCGCGGATTCGCACGCAGATGAATGCGGCGCTGACACGGGATGAGTTGGACCGGGCGCTGGCGGCCTTCGGCAAGGTGGGCAAAGCGCTGGGAATCCTCTCATGAGCAAGCCCAACACCATGGCCGCGTTGGAGAAATCCAAGCCTGAAGAAGGGCTGTGGATGGTGCAGGCGCCGGTGCCGGAAATCGGGCCGGATGAGGTGCTGATCAAGGTCAACAAGACTGGGATTTGCGGCACGGACATTCACATCTGGAACTGGGATGACTGGGCCAGTGCAACGGTGCCGGTGCCGATGATCACCGGCCATGAGTTTGCCGGTGAGATCGTCGAGATGGGCCGCAATGTTGATGGGCTCAGCATCGGGCAGCGCTGTTCCGGTGAGGGGCACATCATTGGCCATGAGAGCCGTCAGGCGCGGGCGGGGAAGTTTCATCTCGATCCCGGGACGCGGGGGATTGGGGTGAATGTCCAGGGGGCGTTTGCGCAGTATCTGCGGTTGCCTGCGTTTAACGTTGTGCCGTTGCCGGATGATATTCCCGACGAGATTGGCGCGATTTTGGACCCGCTGGGCAATGCGGTGCATACGGCGTTGAGCTTTGATTTGCTGGGTGAAGATGTGCTGATCACCGGCGCGGGGCCGATTGGGATTATGGCAGCTGCGGTGGTGAAACATGCCGGGGCGCGGCATGTGGTGATCACCGATATCAATCCAGACCGGCTGGCCTTGGCAGAGCACGTGGTGCCCAATGCGCGGGCGGTGAATGTCGCCAGCGAAGACCTCAACGACGTGATGCATGAGCTGGGGCTCAAAGAAGGTTTTGATGTGGGCCTTGAGATGAGCGGCTCGCAAGCGGCGCTGGATCAGATGGTCGAAGCGCTGGTGATGGGGGGCAAAATTGCGTTGCTGGGTATCCCGCCGGGCAAATCTCCGGTGGATTGGAGCCGCATTGTGTTCAAGGCGATCACCATAAAAGGCGTCTATGGGCGCGAGATGTTTGAGACCTGGTACAAGATGATTGCGATGTTGCAGAACGGCTTGGATGTCAGCCGGGTGATCACCCATCAGATGCCGGTTGGCGACTTTAAAGAGGGCTTTGCGGCGATGAAATCCGGCAAGTCGGGCAAGGTTGTGTTGGATTGGACCACCTGAGGGGGCTTTGCTCCCGTCCCATCGGTGATGGGACTCCCCCAGGATATTTGGGGAATGAGAAAGCTTGGGCGGCTGTTTTACGGCGGTCACCCGTCTCGGCGTTTGTCCAGAAAGGCGCGGATTTCTTCCAGCAGCGGCAGGGCTTCGGCGATGCGGTCTGGTGGGACGTGTTCCGCCACATCCATGAGGTCAGGCCCAAGGGCCGCAATGGCATCTTCGCGGAATTGGCGCCCTGCATCTGTAAGCATGACACATTTGGATCGGGCATCTTTGGGGTTGGGTTCCAAGGTAATCAACCCGGCCTTGTTTAGGCCCGACAGTGTGTGAGTAAGGGAGGTTTTTGGCACTTGCAGGGCAGTGGCGATGTCCATTGGCGTGCGACCATCCCCCAGCCGCGTCAGGTGGTTGAGCACGGTGAAATGGGACACGAGAAACCCGTCCGGCAGACGGGTTTCAAACAGGCGACTTGAGAGCTGGTTGATAATCCCCACTTCATTGAAGAAGCGAAACAAGGTTGGGATTGTCTGCTCAGGTTTGGGCAAGTTTTGCCTCCAATGGCCAGCGTGGACTTGGCGCCACCTGGCGACCGTATCCGATACGTCCCAGCATTTGAACCGTTCCGCCGTTGGGCGCAAGGCGGTTGTGGACCGCCTGATATTCGGTGCCAACCTCAGGGTATTCTTGCAGCGCCTGACTAAGCGGTTGCAGGCCAAGGCCTAGAGCCGTTGTGGCGAGGTTGAGACGGATCCAGCTTTGCCCGGCCTTGATTTGGTCCACCCGTGAGTTGGTGTTGGTCACCAGCCAGACATGCCCCATGGCGGTGTCCGTGTTGGCAAAGACCGCGTCCAGACCAGATTTATAAGCTGTTGAAGAGGTATCCTTGGCTGTTTCGCGGGAGAACATGCCGGTGAGGTGCAGGGTTTCAAACAGGGGGCCGGAGAAGTCGATGCCGTCAGGGTTGGCGTTGACTTCGCGGTGACCGATGCGGAATAGGTCGACGCTTTCTTGATATGTGCGCGGGGTTTCCACTTCGATTTTGAGCGCAACGTGGGTGAGTTCCCGCAGCTCGGCAATGTCTTGAGCATCCACGGAGCCGCCAAACTGGACGTCTGCGCTTACGGCGTTTTCAAGCTGTGCCAAGGCGTGCGGTGCCACCGGGCGGGTCGTGTCGAAGGGCTCCTTATTGGAACGGCGAGACATTACGTGTTGGAACAAATGATCCGGTTTTTGACCTGTTTCCTTGGTGAAAACCGCATGGGCAATTGGGCGGGTGTCCAGCTGCTCGTGGTTTTGACCATCCGGGAAGAGGGTCAGGTCAACGCGATAGCCATCCTGCGCCGCTGCCATGCGCATGACTTCGAGAAAGCAGCCAAGACCAACCGTGATTTGGCGGTTCATAGGATCGGTTTCTGGAAGCAGCTTTTCCAGGTCTGCAAACAGTGTGACCTCGTTGTCGACGGATAGGTCGACAGTCCAAGGTTGCCGGTTGTGAGGATTGGGCGCGAGGAGGGCATAGGACAGCGCCTGTTTGCGCGGGTCGTCATAGGTGCCTGCCAGTTGCCACGGGAGGGTGGCTTGATCAGGTGTGCGTGTGACAGCGTATCCGCTGGCGGCTGCGGCGGTGATGATGCCACCGCCGAGCAGGGCGAGAGTTTTGCGGCGTGTAATGCTCATGGGAAACCTCATTGTTCGATATCGTACCATTTAATGCGATGTCGTACTAAGTCAATGATTTGCGCTGTAAGCGTCGTTATAATGCACCTCATTAACAAGCGTACTATTGAAGTTTGGCCTATTGACCCCCATCTAAAGAGTGAGGACAGAGGGACGCGCCCCTTCCTCCGAGGCGTCAAAGTCAAGGCGCCCGTCACCACTCCTGTCGAGGAGGCTTCCGACATGCTTATTGCTCTTTATGTTATCCTTGTAATCGCGTTGCCCGCAGCCGTTGGGGCCCAGCTGGTTGCCAAAGACATCAACCGTGCTGATCCAACTCCTGGATTTATGCTGTTGTTGCTGGCGGCAGTGCCCGCGGCGGCTTACGGCTTCTTTCTACCGCAAGGCGCTATTGTGAACTTCCAGTTCGGTCTTGGAGGCCCAGGGGCCTACGGTTTGGGCTTGGTGATTGGTGGCGCAATTGGAGCGGTTCAGCGTTGGATGCTGCGTCGGGCCTAAGCAGGCTCGCGGAACACGGGAATCGGTGGTACAACGGCTCCGCGTTTCAGGAGGCTAAGAATGGCTGTGATCCGACCGGCAACCGGGGCTGATCAAGAGCGGTTGTATCAGGTGGTTGTCGAAACCGGCCAAGCCGGGGATGATGCGACGTCGCTCTACAAAGATCCCAAAATGCTTGGACATATTTACACGGCGCCTTACGTGGTTCTGGCGCCGGAGTTGGTGTTCGTGGCGGAGGTTAACGGGCAGGTCGCAGGCTATGTCTGTGGGGTTGCCAACAGCAGAGCGTTTGAAGCTGAGCTTGAAGAAAAATGGTGGCCGGCCTTGCGAGAGCGGCATCTTGCGCCGGATGTGTCGCGTAAGGCGAGTTGGACAGCGGACGAACTAAGGGCGGAGTGGATACACAACCCCGCGCCGACGCCTGACTATGTCGTGGACCCTTTTCCAGCGCATATGCATATGAACTTGATGCCAAACGCACGGGGTTGCGGCCTGGGGCGGCGGTTGTTTGACACTTGGTTAGAGGCGGCGCAGGCTTTTGGGGTTGGACCAGTCCACATCGGTGCCGATCCAAAGAACGCTGGGGGAATGGCGTTTTGGCGCGCCATGGGCTTTGAGAGGCTGCTCCAACCAGATGGCACGTTCTCAGAAGAAACCTGTTGGATGGGGCGCTTGTGATAAGGTGACAAAGACGATCAACCGCGTCCGCAAAAATGTATCCAATATACAAAGCCCTGTGTTTATTGACTGTTTTGAGGAGAGACTTGTTTGCGCAAGACTGTCGGCTTAGGGTGCTAGGCGCAAAGTGAACATCGGTTCACTGCGCCAAAAAAACAAGCCAACGGGACATAGAGCCACATGCGCGAGAAAATCTTGGAAGCCACCGCAGCGATGCTGGTGGAACACGGCACACAAGCGTCAATGAGCAAAATTGCCAAACAGGCGGGAGTCGCCACTGGCTCGCTCTACAATCACTTTGAAAACAAAGATGTGCTGATCCGTGCGGTTTACGAAGAGATTGGCGCGATTGTTGAAAGAGCGCTTGTGGCCGGGGATGATCCAAGCCAGCCGGCGCGGGTCCGATTGAAGGCCTATATCGACCGGCAGATTGATTTTGTGTGGTACAATCCAAACCACGCTGACTTGTATGAGTATCTGTCCAACGCACCTTTGCTGCCGCGTGGTGAAGTGTTGGATAGCTTCAACCGCACGTCGGATTTTATCGCGGGCCTGTTGCATCAATTGCAGGACGAAGGCTGGGTGATTGCCGGGGATGTGGGGGTGATTGCTGGCTTTATCGGTGGTGGGGTGCGCAACACCTTGAAATGGCAGCGCTCGCTGGGGGTCACTTTGACAGACGAGATGCGCGACTTGGTGCATCGGTTGTGCCTGCATGGGGTACGGCCGGGACACCAGCAAGAGTCTGAGGCGGCTTAATAGTCGCGCTGAAAGAAGATGCCGATTCCGGTGTCATCATCTGAGCCCACCTTGCCTTTCACAGTCAGATTGTCGGTGACATCGAGATTGAGGCTGATGGAGCTTTTTCCTTTGCTGTCCACGCCTACCTCTGTGTAGACGTTTTCGTTGATGTACTTGCCCGCGCGCAAACCGGGGGTGCCGGATTCATCGAAGGTCAGTCCCAGATCATCCAGGCCAGAGTTTTCACCCAAACGCGGGCCTTGCGGGCCAGCGCCAGAGAGTTGTGCCAAAGCGGCGGCCAGTTGCGCGGCTTGCAGAGCTGAGATGCTGGAGAGGTCGCGGCCAAACAGCAATTGGGACAGCACCTCGTCTTCCGGAAGGTCCGGGTCACTTTCAAGCTCAATTTTAGGGTCATCGAGACGGCCATCAAGGATCACGAAAATGGTGGCGTCTGGTTGTTCAGAGATTGCGACCACACGCATGGTCGGGACCAGATCACCCAACATGGAGATGCGGCCCTCGTCGAGTTCGAAATTCTTTGACAGGAAGGACAGGCGGCCGCGGATCAGATCAATCTCGCCATTGGGGCGGATGTCATTTGTTGTGCCACCAATTTGCATGCCGCCGTTGAAGTCTGCGTTAAGTCCTAGGCCGCGCACGGCGATGCGTTCGCCGGTTTGGATATTGATGTCGAGCCCAAAGGGTGGCGCGGAGGAGCCGCTTTTCTCCTTGGCAATGAGGCCCGCGCGGTCGCGAGTTAGGCGCACCTTGGACGGCTCGTTGACGTGACGGATTTCAGGGATCGGGCCTGCGCCTGCGAGGCCAACCGGCGTGACGTGGATATCGGTTTTGCCGAGCACGATGTTACCCGCGATATTGCCGCCGCCAGTAAGGGGGCCTGAGAGGGTGATGGTGCCGTCCACCTCGGTTTTCAGCAGCTGACCCTGTTGGATGATAATGTCGGTCAGGGTGACTGGCAGGTTGGCGGAGAACGGCGGTGCGAGGGCAACGTTGCCATTGACGCCAATTTGGCCACCACCGGAAAACTGCGTGGTGATGTTGAGATCCGCGGCTTGCCCGTTGAGGCCGACGGAGCCGCGAATGTCTTCAAAGGCCACACGGAGATCTGGCAGCACAAATCGGGCGCCACCAAGAGTGACTGTGCCGGTGACCGCCTCCGGTCCCAGCGCGCCCTTGAGGCGCAGGTCGTAGTTGGCAATGCCCTGAATGGAGTTGGGTTGTAAGAAGACATTTGCGGCGGCGAGCGGCACGGTGCCGGTGACTTCAAAGTCGTTGGCGCTGCCTGTCGGGTCGATCAGCCCCTTGCCGGAGCCGCTTGTGTCAAAGGGACCGGTGCCAGTGAAGTCGACCTGCCAGCCGTTTGCCGCTTGTTCGGCAGAGGCCTGAATGCGCGCCTTGCCGGGCAGTTCAGGAACGAATACCTGCACCTGGCCAATTTCGAGGTCCACATCTGCCGCGCCATTGCCAGATTGGGGCAGGGTGGCACGGATAGCGGCGGTTGTGTCTGCGGGCGCGGTGGCTGAGAGGTCAAAGGCCCAGTCTGCGCCGGTTTGCACAGCGCGGCCTTTGGCGGTGGCGGGGCCGCTCACGCCTTCAAGCAGCAAGGCCACCTCATTGAGCGCGGCTTCAAAAGTGAGGTCGCTGTTTTGGCTGGCAAGCGTACCTGCACCGGAGGCGAAGAGCTGGGCTGTTTTCACATCTGCTTCGCGCAGGGTGATGCCGGTTTCGTCACGTTTTGCCGAGACTTTCAGCGTGCTTCCCCCCGCCAGCAAAGCGTCCGCGCGTTTGTCCGAAATGGCAAGGTCCTGACCAGTGGCGCTGAGCGTCAAATCGAAGCCTTGAGAGATTGGCAAAACAGTTCCATCAAGCGCTGCTGACAAGCTGCCGCTGAGGTCGCGTTTCGCAAAAGAGGAGAACAGAGAGAGATCCTGAACCTCGAGCGTGGCGTCGGTGTCGATGGTCAGGTCTTGGCCGCTGCCGCTCACATGCACGTTGCCTTGCGAGCCAAGGCTGTTGGTGCGCAGTCTGTAGTTAGAGAGCGTCACACCGGACCCTTTTTCCCAGACCACGTCGCCTTGAAATCCGCCGTTGGACCCTACCACCGTGGCTAGATCAGGGTCTGAGAGCTCCAGTCCCCGCATCCCCATTTGAAGCTGTGCCTGGACCCGCGGCGTGGGTGCCTCTTGAATGGTGCCTTCGCCAAACAAAGCCACGCGCGCCAACGTGAGCGAGTCGGTTTGCACCTCATCCACGGTGCCGCTCAGGGTCCAGCGATCTCCATCCGCATGGTTGAATTTCGCCGCAAGTTCGGCGCTTTGTACGTAATTCTTTGGGCCTTTGAGGGGCAGTAGCACGGGCTTGCCCGTCTCGTCGCGCAATTGGATGTCGAGATCAAAGCTGTCTGGCAATCCGTTTGCGTCTATCGCCATTTCCCCGTTCAGGTTCAGGGAGCGGGAACTAAGCAAGAGCTGTTGCAGCGTGATGCGCCCATCACCAAAGCGACGCAGGAGCGTGCTAAACCCGATGTTTTCGCCCAGGAAGTCTTTGTAGTCTGGCGCAAAGAGTGGCGCCATGTTGCCGCCCAGATCAGCCCGAACCACCTGTGTGGTAGCGTCTTCCGGCGTGGCACCGGGTTCGGTGGCCAATTCCACAGAGCCTGCCAAGCGCTGTTCGCCATCACTGGTCAACAGAATATCGGCGATGAAATCGTCCAGGGGGCCTTCCCCCAAAACGGTAAGCGCCATGGGGGGGGCGCCGGGGATTTTTGCCTGAGTCACCAGCAGTCCGCCGGCGTCTTCGTGCACTTGCAAGTCTACGCGCAATTGGCGGGTCTCGTTGGAGAAGGCAACGTCCAAGGCAAAACGCGCGGCAGGGCCATCAAGCCGCGCGGCGGACAGGAGCGCCTCGCCGCTGCCGCCTTCGAGGATCAGGCGCGCGGTGAGGGAGAGGTTAAGCTCCTCTCCGAGAAAACTCTCACCCAAAGTGATGCGGTCTGCTTGCAGCGACTGGATGTTGATGCTGACAGGCAATTCGGGCAGCGAAAAAGGCGTGGCCTCTGCCGTTGGTGGCGCGCTGGGGTTTGGGGCCGGGGCGCGGGCGAGGATGATTTCGTCTGCACTCAACTCGTTGACGTTGATGTTGCCGCGCAGTACGGCAAGGCGGTTCCAGTTCAACGTCATGCCGCGCATGGTCAGCCAGGTGCCATCGGCGTCTGACATGCGAATCTCTTCGACCGTGGCGTTAGAGCTGATCGCGCCTTTGAGGCCAATCACTTCCACCGTGCGGCCTTCCCCGGACAGAGCGTTCTCCAGGAAGTTGGTGAGCATGCCTTTATCTTCGTCACTGGCCTCCGCTTGTTCCGCGTCTTGGGCAGAGAGCGTCAGGGGCCAGATCAGGCAGAGGAGAAGCGCAAGAAATCGCATCAGTAAGCGTGTCCAATCCCGATGTAGAGTTGCAGGCCGTCCCCCGTGTCGCCGCCCACGGGCGTAGCCAGGTCGAGGCGCAGCGGCCCAAAGCCAGTGTTGTAACGTACGCCAAGGCCTGCACCGGAGTGCCAGTTTCCGTCGCCGCCGAAATTGGATTTCTCGCCAACAAAACCGGCATCATAGAAGGCCACTGCGGAGAAGTGGGCGTTGATTTTCACCCGCATCTCACCGGACAGGCCAAGGAAGGACAGGCCGCCGCTGTCGATGCCGTTCACAGTCACAAAGTTGGACTGGTAAGGCTGACCGCGCACGGTGCCACCGCCGCCTGAGTAGAACAGGAGGTCTGGCGGGGTGTTGCGAATAGAAGGCCCTAGGATGGTGCCAAACTGTAGACGACCGGCGGCGATGACGCCGTTGTCTGCACCAAAGCCGCGATAGCCGCGCAGATCGCCTTTCAGGTAAAGGGCACTGTCGGCCTCTCCAAAGCCATAATATGGGAAGGCGTTGCCTTCGACGTAATAGCCGTGGGTCGGGTTGGCGATGTTGTCGCGGCGGTCCAGTTTTGTGGTTACCGGCACGCCGATCAGGTGCAGTTTGCGTTCGCCGTAGTTGTCGTCCACGTCAGAAAAGTACAGCCCCAGCCCGGCGGTGGTTTCAAACCGATCTGAGTGGATGGTTTTCACGCCAACGCCCAAGGACAGGCTGCGCAAGAAGTAAAGATCTTCGTCTTCTTGCTTGAGTTCGGCGCCCAACGTCAGCGCGGTGTTGGCGCCAAAGGTGGCCGGGCGGGAGTAGCGCGTGCCGAGGCTATAGTTCACGCCGCTGTTTTGCGCGCCAAGATTTTCAATGGCGAAGTCAAAGCGCAGGTTCTCTGCACCGCCGTTTAGGTTGCGGTGCATCCAATAGGCCGAGAGGCTTAGCCCGTCACGGCTTTCGAGTTCCGCACCGAAACCAATCCGGCGCGGCGGGTTGTCCACCAGCGCCAGCTCCATGTCCAATGTGCCGTCCGGATTGGGCTCGTCTGCCTCGCGCAGATCGATGGTGCGGAAGGTTTCAGTGCGGCGCAGACGGGCAGATACCTGAGCCACGGATTGTGGGCTGAAGGTTTCGCCGGTCGGCAGGTCGGCAATTTCGCGGACACGTTCCGGACGAACATTGGACTGATCTTTGTAGATCAATTTGCCAAACTTCAGTTTGGGGCCGGGATCCATGGTCAGGTCTACGTCCAGGGTGGCTTTGCGGTGATCGGCGGTGATGCTTTGGTCGCTGACTTTTGCTTTCGCATGGCCTTCGTCGCGCCAGCCATCCACTCCCGCACGGGCGGCATTTTCGATCTGGGGCAGGCTGGCCGGTTGGTCGGGGGCAAAGCCCTCCGGCAGGTCTGTGGCCGGGACAATCGGGGCGATTTCGGTTTTGCCAAATTTGAAATTGGGACCGGGATCAACCTGATAGACCACCTTTCCGACTGAGGATTTGGTGGCGAAGGGGGAGATGTTGTGCGCCTCTTGCCCATCTACGCGAATGGACACTTGAGGGCTGAAATGGCCAAGAGAATAGAGCGTGCTCACCAAGCGGCGGTAATCTGATTGCGCGGCGGCGATGATGTCTTGCGGATCCGTGCTGCCTTCTTCTTTCGCAGCAGAGGTCAGGGTCGCGGCGAGCAAGCGCTCTTGCAACTTTTCGTCGCCGTTGCTGGTTGTCAGTTGGATGTCAAACGCCTGTGCGGGCAGAGCCAGCCCGGCGCACAGGGTTGCGGCCAACAGCGTGGCCTTGCCCGAAAAAAGGACCTGTCGTGCGCCTGTCTGCAAAGCATCCCCCATGCGCGCCAAAACTCAAATAAATGCTTGGGCCGCTGGCAGTGTGCGCCCGTTTTTAGACAGACTAGAGCAAGCGTGACTCTCTGACCATAAGCATTCACATAGTTTGTATTTGGTGAGCGACGAGACGCTAGGCAAAGCAGCGGTCTCCGCGTATGAAAGAAGCACATTATTTAGAGATTTCTGATGCATAGGCTGCAACAGTCCCTTCCTGTTATTTTTGTGCGAAGCTTGCTGTTTTTTGTGCTGGCGGGTGTCTCGATTGTTCCGTTCTTGGCTGCGTGGCTGCTCATACGCGGATCATTGCCAGCGGTGCGTCGACTTGCGGATCGGTATTTGGCGGTTCTGCGTTGGCTTCTGCGGATGGTCTGTGGCATCGACTATCGGCTTGAGGGGCTGGAGCATATGCCGAAGGGGCCGGTGTTGATTGCGTCACAGCATGAAAGCACTTGGGAGACGCTGTTCTTTCACACTGTGTTTGATCATCCGGTGATGTTCGCCAAGAAGCCGATTTTTTCTTATCCTGTGTTTGGACCGCTGGCCCGAGCCTTTGGGCATATTCCGGTGGAACCCGGCGGGGAGGCGATGCGCGCCGGGTTTCGGGCGGGAGTCGCCGCCATCAAAGACGGACGGCGGCTGGTGATTTTTCCGAGCGGCACGCGCCGGATGGAGCATTCGGAGCTGCAAGCCGGGGTGGGCGTGCTTTATCAACTGGCGAATGTGCCTGCGGTGCCGGTGCGTTTGACCTCTGGCGCGGTCTGGCCGCGGGGGACATGGCTGAAGTATCCGGGGGTGATTGAGGTGCAGATTGGATCCCCCATTGAGGCTGGTTTGGACCGGCGCGATTTTATGCAAATTTTGAGCGCATATTTGGCAGATTAGAGGGGTCTGATGACGTTGGAAAATCCCTAAAATTTCTCATGTATTCCATATGTTAAGGCCAGAGTAAGAGCTGGCGTTTAGGTGTCGTTGTCAGGGTGAGAAAAAGGGTGACGGCGATGGCTGATAGTTCCAACGGCGCTCCGGTGATCATTAAACGAAAAAAGGTCATCGCAGGCGACGGACACCACGGTGGGGCGTGGAAAATTGCATACGCGGATTTTGTGACCGCCATGATGGCGTTCTTTTTGCTGATGTGGCTGATCAATGCGACAACAGAGCAACAACGGTTGGGGATCGCAGAGTTCTTCAGCCCTACGGTGCCATTGAACAAAGTGTCCGGCGGCGGCAATGCCATGTTTGGCGGGGACAGTGTGCAGGAGCATAATATCCTGTCGCAAACAGGCGTGGGTGGTTTGCCAACGGCGTTGAAAGAGAACCCAGATCCGGTTGAGTTCGAACAGCCGGGTAGCAAAAACGAAAACGCCGAGTTTGAAACCGTCGAAGACATGCTGATTGGTGGTGGTGGTGAAAGCCTGCTGGCCGATAACATGTTGAAGCATGTGGTGACACGTTTGACGGACGAGGGTTTGGTGATCGAGATTTTTGATTCCGAAACCGAGCGTTTGTTTAAGCCCAAGAGCGCCGTGCCGATGCCTATTTTGGTGGATTTAGCCAAGGTTCTCGCCGAAGTGTCCAATATGGTCACGAACCGGGTCGCGGTGGAAGGTCATGTGCGGACGAGCGTGATTACAGTGCGAGAAGACACGACCTGGCAACTGTCTTCGATTCGGGCAAATGAGCTCAGAAAACTTATGGAAGCCCATGGTTTAGAGACCGAACGGGTCGCGCGTGTGACCGGTCATGCAGATCGTGAGCCGGTGTCCAACGTGCCGCGGGACCTGCGAAATAACCGGATCGAGATCATCCTGCTGAGATCGGATCGCTGAAGTTAAAAGGAAATATGGTACGCCGTTAGGCCGCTGTTAATTCGCACTGTCGTAACCAAGCAGTCGACGAACGAATTGATACAGCAGAAAGGCGTACCATGTCGATTTCCTCTTCGCTTAATGCCGGAGTGGCCGGGCTCAATGCCAATGCCACCCGCCTTGCGACCATCTCTGACAACATCGCGAACTCTGCGACCTACGGTTACCGTCGGGTTGAGACTGATTTTCAGTCAATGGTGACAGGTGCCGGTGGTGGTAAATACTCCGCAGGGGGCGTGCAGGCGACGTCGCGTCGATTGATTGACGAAGGCGGCTCTTTGACCCCAACGACCAACCCAACGGATTTGGCGGTCCGAGGTCGTGGTTTTTTGCCTGTTGCTGCAGGCACGGCGATTAAAGCTGGTGACACCAGCCCACAGATGATGCTTGCCACAACCGGGTCGTTCCGTCCGGATGAAGATGGCTACCTGGTATCTGAGGCGGGTCTTGCATTGATGGGCTGGCCAGCCGCAGCTGATGGATCGATTCCAAACTATCCGCGTGACACTGACACCGGCCTAAGCCCTATTCGCTTGCTGACATCTCAGTTGGTTGGGTCTCCGACGACATCCGTGGACCTTGGTGTGAACCTGCCTGCGACTTCTACTGTGGCTGGTGCCGCAGGTACGATGGAAACGCTGAGCATCGAATACCATGGCAACCTCGGCCAGGCGGAAACTCTGAACATTGAATTCACTCCAACCGTTCCAGGGGCGGGTGCTTCCAATGAGTGGAACATGGTGATCCGCGATTCTGCTTCTGGCGGGGCGATTATTGGCGACTACACGCTGACTTTTGATGATGGCCGTACCACGGGTGGTTTGCTGCAGAACGTGGTCTCAAACCCTCCGGGTGGCGCGTATGATCCGCTCACCGGCAGCGCGATCCTGAACGTGGCGGGCGGCCCGCTGGAACTGAACATCGGCATGATTGGCACCGAAGGCGGCATGAGCCAGTTGGGCGATTCCTATGCGCCGCTGAAGATTGACAAAGATGGTGCGCCGGTTGGCTCCATGACCTCCGTGGAAGTGGACGGCAACGGCTTTGTATCGGCCTACTTTGACACCGGCATTACCCGCACCATTGGGCAAATCCCGCTTGTAGATGTGCCGAACCCGAATGGTCTAGATATCTCTTTGGACTTCCAGACCTACGTGCCTTCTAACGAAAGTGGCCCCTACTTCATGTGGGATGCAGGTACCGGCCCGTCTGGTGAACTTTTGTCTTATGTCCGTGAAGAATCTGCCACCGATGTGGCGGGGGAATTGACCGACATGATCCAAACCCAGCGTGCCTACAGCACCAACGCCAAGGTCATTCAGACCGTGGACGAGATGCTGCAGGAAACCACCAATATCAAACGCTAAATAATCGCGCCGAGGCCGTAATAGGCCGGAAAGGATAAGACATGAGTATCTCTAGCGCTCTGTCAAATGCATTGACCGGATTGACGGCCACGGCGCGTCGTGCGGAAGTGGTGTCTTCTAACATCTCGAATGCCATGACCGAAGGCTATGGGCGGCGGACTCTCAATCAGTCCGCCGCGCTGTACGGTTATTCCGCAGGTGTGAAGCTTGACGGAACATCGCGCCATGTGAACCCGGTCACCATTGCAGAGCGCCGCTTGGCCGATGCCGGTAACGCTTTGGCGACTGGCACGAATGCGTTCTACAACCGTTTGGAAAGTCTTGTGGGTACGCCGGAGGACCCGACCAGTTTGTCAGGCGTGATGGCGAGCTTTGAAAGCTCCTTGGCCATGGCCACCGGGGCACCAGATAGCGATGTCCGCCTGAAAAACGTTTCTCAGGATGCTGAGCGTATTGCCTTGGCGTTTAACGAAGCCTCTGATGGCGTGCAAAAAATGCGGACTGAAGCCGATTCCAAAATTGGCAGTATGATTGATAGCCTGAATGGGCTGTTGAAGCAGACCGAAGAGGTCAACCGCAAGATTTCATTGGCGATCAACCAAGGGCAGGAAACCGCAGCATTGGAAGATCAACGCCAGGTGTTGATTGACCAGATTGGCGAGTTGGTGCCCGTACGTATGTCACCGCGCGATCGCGGTGGTGTGGCGTTGTATACCACAAATGGTGCCGTGCTTTTGGATGGTAAAGCCGCCAGTATTGAGTTTACGGAAGTGGGCACAGTTGAGCCGCACATGACCGAAGCGAATGGTCTGTTGAATGGGATCTCGATCAACGGATACCCGATGCGGATTGACAGCGAAAAAGGTGCGCTGGCTGGCGGGGCGATTGGGGCTCAGTTTGCCATTCGCGATGAATTTGGCGTGCAGGCGCAGGCGGATCTGGATGCGGCAGCGCGCAACTTGGTTGAACGCTACCAAGATCCAACCATGGATCCAACTTTGGCCCCAGGCGATGCCGGACTGTTCACCGATGCTGGTCTCGCGTTTAGTGCGGCCAACGAGGTTGGGCTTGCCGGGCGTCTTGAACTGAACAATCTGGTGGATATCGACGGCGCCGGCGAGACGTGGCGTTTGCGCGATGGTCTGGGCGCGGCTGCCCCCGGTGACGCAGGTGATGCCACACATCTGAACCGCATGCTGGATGCGATGCAGGTCCAGGTCGTGCCTGTGTCCGGTGGCTACGGCTCCAAGGCCGTTTCGATGAGTGAGATGAGTGGTAAGTTCCTGTCCAGTGTGGCGGGTGCGCGTGTGCAAAGCGACAACGATATGGCCTTTGCCTCGGCGCGTCTGGTGTCGCTGGAAGAGATGGAACTGATTGATGGCGTGGACACCGATCAGGAGCTGCAAATGCTCATGCTGGTTGAGCAGTCCTATGCGGCTAATGCCAAACTCATCCAAGCGGTAGATGAAATGATGCAAGAACTGTTGAGGATCGGATGACCATTACATCAATAGGTGACATGGCGCAGCACATGATGAATGCGCGCCGGACCGTGGCGGTTAAGCAGGACCTGAACAGGCTTGCGTACGAACTTGCCTCCGGCCGAAAAGCTGATCCCTCGGCGGCTCTGCGCGGCGATTTCAATATGTTGGCCGGTGTAGAACGTCAGTTGACGGTTTTGGAGGGTTACGACATTGCCACCAAGGATGCAGAGCTGTTTTTAGAGACAGCGCAAATGACGCTGGACCAGGTGCATTCGGTCACTGGTGATTTGGGGCGGGATTTGTTGTCTGCGTCGGAGTCCGGTTTGTCCGCTGCGGTCGACAGTGTGGCTCGTAGTGCGCGCAACGATTTTGACGCGGTTGTGAGTGCCTTGAATGGTCGGGTCGCTGACCGGACACTCTTTGGCGGCACGGCCACAGATGGCGCCGCATTGATTGATTCTGACGCAATGATGACCCAGCTTTCAGCAGCTGTTGCGGGCGCCTTGACGATCAATGACATTGTCACAGCCGTGGACGACTATTTTATGACTCCAGGCGGTGGATTTGAAACCAACGCGTATTTGGGATCCCTTAACGATCTCGCACCGATGCGTTTGAATGATAACCAGTCCGCAGATTTCAACGTTCGTGCAGACAGCATGGAGCTACGTGAAGCAATGCGGGATTCGGCGCTTGCGGCGTTGGCTCTTGATCCAGGGCTTAATCTGGACCTCACAGATAAAAAGAACCTTATGGCGCGTGCTGGTGAACGTCTTTTGACCGGTCAGGACAATTTGACCCGGGTGCGCGCAGACATTGGTTTCAATCAAGAACGCGTTGAGAATGCGATGGCGGAGAACTCCCTGTCGCGCAGTTCAATGCTGATGACGCAGAGCGATCTGCTGTCTGCGGACCAAACGGAAGTGGCGGGTAAGCTGCAAGCCGTGCAGGTGCAACTCGAGATGGTCTACACGATCACCTCGAGACTCTCCCAACTGACGTTGGCAAACTATGTAAGGTGAATGATCTCATGGGCTTAGCAAGAATGCTACTGCTCCTCGTACTGATGCCTGTGATGGCAGCAGCAGCGCCGATCCGGATCAAAGATCTGGTAGAATTTGACGGTGTACGAGGCAATGATCTGGTTGGCTACGGTTTGGTGGTTGGCCTGAACGGAACCGGCGACGGGCTGCGGAATGCGCCTTTCACTGAAGAAATTATGGGCAATATTCTCGAACGGTTGGGTGTGAACATCACCGGCGAGAACATGCGTCCGAAGAATGTGGCGGCGGTGTTTGTAACCGCAACACTCCCGCCCTTTGCCCGTGCAGGCGGCACGGTGGATGTGACCATTTCGGCGATTGGTGATGCCAAGAGCCTTTTGGGCGGCACATTGGTGATGACACCGATGAATGCGGCCGATGGTGAGATCTACGCAGTCGCGCAGGGCACGGTGATCGCAGGGGGCGTGGCAGCCGAAGGCGAGGCCGGTGGCGTCGTCAAGGGCGTGCCCACGTCGGGTGTGATCCCATCCGGCGCCCGCATTGAGAGAGAGATCGATTTTGATTTTTCCACGCTGACCAACATGCGTCTGGCGTTGCGGGAGCCGGATTTCACAACAGCCAACCGGATTGAAGAAGCGATCAACCGCAGCTATGGCCGCCGTGTGGCACTCATGCTGGATGCGGGCACCGTGCAGGTGGACATTGATCGTACCAATCAGGCCTCTCCCGCCCATGCGCTGAGCCAGATCGAGAACATCTCTGTGGAGCCTGAACGCAAGGCCCGCGTGGTGGTCGATCAACGCTCCGGTACCATTGTGATGGGCGACGACGTGCGGATTTCCCGGGTGGCGGTCTCTCAGGGTGGTTTGACGCTTCGGGTGCAAGAAACCCCTCTTGTGGTGCAGCCAAACCCATTTGCCGATGGCGAAACCGTGGTGGTGCCGCGTACCGAGGCGGATATCAACGAAGAGGAAGGCATTGGCCTCGCCGAAGTGCCGATGGGCACGTCATTGAGTGAGGTGATCGAAGGTCTGAACGCGCTGGGCGTGGCTCCGCGGGATATGATCGATATCCTCAAGAGCATCAAAGCAGCGGGTGCGCTGCATGCGGAGTTTGTGGTGCGATAAAGCTTCAAAAAACGACGCGCGTGGGAGGCGGCATGTTCGGGCATGTCGCCTTTTTGCTGCGCAGGGACTTGGAAAGCGGCAAACCCAAACTGGCGTGAGGGATCAGATGTGAGCTGGTACACTATTGGGGCGATGAGACCCCAGAGCGTTGCCGAGAGTTTTCCGCCCGATGCGTGAGGGGCTGCGCCACTTTGGTGGTATGTCATTGTAGGGAAACATGTCGTTGGCGGCGATCGTGTTTTTGGTAAAGCCTGTCTGTTGACCAATCTTGCCAGGGTGGGGCGATGCGCCAGTATGACTTGTCTAAACAAGCTCGAAAGCTAAACGACAGAACCCGGTTTTATCGTTTGTCAGGCTCTCAGTGCGGTTTGTACCGCTGAGGTGGGCGTGTTTCTATGCCCAACATGACGCAGCAAACAGTCCACCAAATCCGCACGGCGAATGGGTTTGGTGAGAAAGTCGTCCATACCCGCCTTCAAGCAAGCGCGCCGCTCAGCTTCAAAGGCGTTGGCGGTGAGAGCGACAATATGTGGTTGTTTCACGTCGCTTGCGCGAATGGCTTCGGTGGCTTCGATGCCGCTCATGTTGGGCATGGACATATCCATAAAGATCAGGTCCGGCGGCGTTTGAAGAGCCGACTCTACGGCTTCATAGCCGTCATTGACAAAGCGCAGTGTGATCGGCAGTTTCTCCAGGTATTTTCGGATGAGCAAGCGATTGGTTCGGTTGTCCTCGGCGACGAGGACACTGAGGCCCGCCAAATCCACGGAATCGTAGGCTTGCACGGGCGGTATGGCCGGCTCGTTTAGCGTTGGAGCACCTTCCGGTGGCAGCTCCACTGGAAGGCTGACCAAGAATCGCGACCCTTCCCCAAGTTCAGAGGTCACGGAAATGTCGCCGCCCATACGTTCGGTCAGGACGCGGCAGATTGTAAGACCAAGACCGGTTCCTCCGAAACGGCGTGTGGTGGAGCTTTCGGCCTGAGTGAATTCGTCAAAAATGGTCGCCAGCTTCTCTGGGGCGATGCCGATACCGGTGTCAGATACGGCCATATTCAAGATGAGGGGGGACGTTTCGTTGTCTTGTGGCTCCATCCAGACTTCCACGTCGATTTTGCCGTGTTCGGTGAACTTGGTGGCGTTGCCTATGATATTGGTGGCGATCTGACGCACACGTACGTCATCGGCAAACAGATGTTGTGGAACATCGTCGGCCACAGAGAGCGTTAATCCCAGTCCCTTGTTGTAGGCTTTGGGTTCAAGCAGCCGCAGCGTTTCTTCAAAACATGCGCGCGTTTCAAAAGTGTTGTTGGCAATTTGGAGTTTGCCAGCGTCCAGTTTGGACAGATCGAGAATATCGTTGATGATGGTTAACAGGCTCCGGGATGAGCCGAGAATGGTGTGTGTGTATTCCGATTGGTCTTGGGTCTGCTCAGTTTCAGACAGCAGATCGGCCATACCAATAATGCCGGTCAGCGGTGTGCGTATCTCATGGCTCATATTGGCGAGAAAATCAGCCTTGGTGCGCGCGGCGTCCTCGGCAGCTTTCCGGGCTTTGCGCATGCTGTTGGCATGGTTTTTGGCCGGGGTGATGTCTCGGGCAATGGTGACGTAAAAATCAATACCGTTGTCCGCGTTTTTTACGGGCAACATCTGTATTTCGCTCCATCGTTCTGCGCCCAGAGCCAACTCGTGCCGAACTTCGATTTTGTCAAAGCTGCCCTTCTGAATCGCCTTTGCAATCGTTTCTTGCACGCTTGCATCGGCCTTGGTGGCTTCAAACAGGACTGTGATAGGCTTGCCGACAACCTCTTTGGCGCCCACCCCTGTGAGTGTGGTGAAGGCTTCATTCACCCACTCAATTTCTTGTTTGGGGTTGGAGAGGATCACAGCATCATTGGTTTTGCGTGCGACCATGGAGAGGCGTTGCAATTCGTTGCGGTGCTTGTTGAGGGCATCATTGGCTGCGGTCAGGCTGGTCTGACTGCTTTGAAGGGCTTCGGTCTTTCGGAAATTGTCGATGCCGGATCTGACAAAGGAAAAACACATATAGCCCATGCTGATGACCACCATCAGTTCCGGGACATTGGCTTTGGGAGAGGCCATGTCGCCGCCGAACCGGATGGCTTGCAACGTGATCAAAAAGAACGGTGTGGCCACGAAGACTGACATTTTGAATATGGCCAGCTTGGGATTGGTTGGAAGTATGAGGGCGCCGTTGACGATGCCCATTCCCAAGACCCCGGCAACGCCCACGATGGAAGCCTCTTTGCCCACGGCCACCACATAAAGTGTGGTGGCCATAAACATGCAAAGAGCTTGAAACGCGCCGCTCGCCATAGCCGCACGGGCCAGCGCCGTCTGGCTGTCCCCGTTGCGCAAGCGGGTTGGAATACGGCGTAGCACCCACAAGTCCACCAATTCGCCAATGATCAATATAGCGGTTGCGCAGCCTCCAAACACCGGGCCGGTCGCGAGGATCACCATAAGCGCGCCAAGGCAATAGATCACCACACGCTGAGACACGGCGCGCACGCGTTTGGTGGCATATTGCGCCAGCAGGCCACGCTGTCGCGCGGCTTCTTTGGCGGATTGCCGCAGTTTTTGTCCTGGGTCTGCTACCATAGTTCGCACACAACTTCGTCTTAGGTAGCGGAGTCTTACCGAGGGTTTGTTAATTTAATCATTCGGGTAGTGGGCGTAACGACCTGAATTCTAGTCAAATTTTCAAAATTTACGTCTGCGTATGTGGTAGCGAAATTGTTGGTTTCTGGTCGGAAAACAGGGACCTAGGCGGCTTTGGCCTGAAGATTTTTAGAGTGGCCCTCTTGTTTGTGCACAAAGCTTCTGTATTTGGATATTTCAGAAATTGAAATAACTCAGGGATTCGCGCGTGCCCGACGATTTATTTTCCAACACTGATCTGCCGGACGAGTTTTTGGCGATCATCGGTGTCTTTGCTCTGTTCAATCAGATTGAGGCGGAGCTGGAAGACATCAACATCGACCCGCCCCTCACCAAAATGGAGCGGCGGATTCTGGTGTTCATGGACCGGCCAAAACGCATGGGGGTTTTGGCCGAAGACACCTTCTGTATCCCATCGGCCATCACGCCGGTGGCTGATGCGTTGGAGGAGCGCGGTTTCGTGCAACGGACCCGTGACCCCAAAGATCGACGCGCACTTGTGTTAGAATTGACCCCGGAGGGGCTGGTGGCACGGGCCACGTTGATGGACGCGGTGCAGATCCGGTTTCGCGAGATTTGCGGCATGACCGTCGAAGAAATCTCCCAGTTTGCCAAATTGGCCGTGAAAGCCATGCCCGGTGCCGTTGCGGCCGGGTTGTTGGAGGAAAAAGAATGCTGAAACAGTTTGGAAAAGTCTGCGCCACAGCGGCGATGATCACGGTAAGCGGCGTGGTTGCGGCCTTGGCACAAGACGTGTTGAAACCGGTGAAGCTCATGGTGGTAAGCGAAGCGCCGGTGGCCTTTGAGCGGCAGTTCTTTGGTCAGGTGAAAGCGCGTCAGTCGGTGGATCTGGCGTTTCAGGTCGGCGGGCAGATTGTCGACTTTCCAGTGACCGAAGGTCTGAATATTGGTGAAGGTGACGTGATTGCGCGGCTGGATCTGGAGATCTTTGAGCTACAACTCAATCAGGCGATTTTGCAGAAAGAACAAGCAGATCGCACGGTAGAGCGCCTCAATAAGTTGCGTGGCAACACGGTGAGCCAGGTAACCTTGGACGACGCGGAGACGCAGGCGTCCTTGGCGCAGATCGCGGTCAAGAACGCCGAGTGGTCCTTGCGCCATGCGACGCTAACAGCGCCGTTTGATGCGTTGGTGTCCAGCCGCAATGTGGAACTGTTCACGACCGTGAGCGCGGGCAGCCCGGTGGTGCGGATTCACGATCTTAGCGAGCTGCGCATTGAAGTGGATGTGCCGGAGATCCTGTTCCAACGCGCGGGCAATGAGCAGAACGTGACCATCAAGGCGCGGTTCCCTGGTAGTGACGAAGAATTCGATCTGCAAATCCGCGAGTTCGACGCCGAGACGAGCAGCGTGGGGCAGACCTTCCGCATCACCTTTGGCATGATGCCGCCAGAAGGCAAAGTGATCCTGCCGGGTTCGTCCGTGACCGTGACTGTGAGCGCGGCGGAGCCATCCTCTGGTATTCTCGTGCCGCCAACGGCGATTGTTGTGGACGACACAGGCGCAACCGGTGTGATGCGGTTTGACCCGAAAGGCGGCGATGAAGGCAAAGTGACCTGGGTGCCCGTGGAAAGCGAACCGGCCACCGCCGGTATGGTGCGCATCAACGCAGGCCTGAACGACGGTGACGAAGTGGTGCTGACCGGTGGCGGTGCCTTGACCGACGGCCAAGCCGTGCGCCGCTTTGTCGGCTTCGGCAACTGAGGGCGCGGGCGATGGTCAATATTGCACGCGGATCCATTGATCGGCCGATCTACACTTGGATGATCATCCTGATCTTCCTGATTGGCGGTGCGGTCAGCTTTTTGAACTTGGGGCGGCTGGAAGACCCGGCCTTCACCATCAAGCAGGCAGTTGTGGTCACCCAATATCCGGGCGCCACGGCGGAGCAGGTGGCGGTGGAAGTGTCTGAACCACTGGAATCCGCCATTCAGAAGATGGAGGAGGTGGATTACATCACCTCTATCAACCAACCCGGTGTGTCGCAGATCGATGTGCACATCAAATCGAGCTATGACGGCAATGAGCTGCCGGAAGTCTGGACGCGCCTAAGGGCCAAGGTCTCAGACGCGGGACGGCACCTGCCCACCGGGGTGAGCACGCCGCTGGTCAACGACAGCTTTGGTGATGTGTTTGGCATCTTCCTTGGCGTGACGGCCGAGGGGTTTTCCGACGCGGAGAAACATGAACTTGCCACCTATTTGCGGCGTGAGTTGCTGACCGTGGACGGCGTGGCGGATGTGGACATTCAGGGCCTGCCGGAAGAGGCGATCTTTGTGGAGCCGGATCTGGCGTTGTCGGTGAACCAGAACATCTCGCTGAACGCGATCGCGGGGGCGATTGCCAATGCGGATGCGGTGAATGCCGCCGGAGCCGTGACCATTGACGGGGCCCGTACGCGCATCATGCGGCCGGATGGCTCGGACACTGTTTCGGAAATCGCGGGGCTGTCGCTGGGCCAAGACGGTAAGGTGGTGAACCTTGTGGACACCAGTCGGGTGTTCCGGGATCGCGTGGACAATCCGCGTCAGATCATTCGCTTCAACGGCGAGGAGGCCTTCACGCTTGGCGTTGCCGGCATTGCCACGGAAAACATCGTGGTGGTCGGCAAGCGCGTGGATGAAAAGCTGGCGCAGATGGCTGGCGATATTCCCGCAGGTGTCGAGCTGCACCCGATCTATCAACAGCACGTTGTGGTGGAGAAAGCCTCCAACGACTTCCTTGTAAACCTGGCGATGTCGGTGGCCATTGTGGTTGCAGTGCTGGCGGTCTTCATGGGTTGGCGCGCCGCAGTGGTGGTGGGTGTGACCCTGTTCCTGACGGTGGTGGGCACCTTCCTGTTCATGGGGCTGTTTTCCATCGAGATGGAGCGGATTTCCCTTGGCGCGCTGATCATTGCGATGGGCATGCTGGTGGACAACGCCATTGTTGTTGCCGAGGGCATGCAGATTTCGATGTTGCAGGGCAAAAACAGCCGCGAAGCGGCCGATGAGGCCTCGGGCAAAACGCAAATCCCGCTGCTTGGCGCGACCATCATTGGCATCATGGCCTTTGCGGGCATCGGCCTGAGCCCGGATGCGACCGGCGAATTCTTGTTCTCACTCTTTGCGGTGATCGGCATTTCGCTTTTGCTGAGCTGGGTGCTGGCACTGACCGTGACGCCGATGCTGGGGCATTATTTGTTTAAGCAGGGCAAAGGGGGTGAAGGAGACGCCTATGGCGGGCTGATTTTCCGTATGTACGGCGCAAGTCTGCGGTTGGCGCTGAAGATGCGTTGGTTGGTGATTGTCGGGCTGATTGCTGTGACGGCGGCGTGTTACGCAGGCTTTGGTCTGATGAAGCAGCAGTTCTTCCCGGACAGCAACACGCCGCTGTTTTTTGTGCACTACAAGTTGCAGCAGGGCACGCCAATTTCGACCACGTCGGAGCAAATGGCGATGCTCGAAGAGTGGTTGGCGGAGCGCGATGATGTGGTGAGTTATGCCACCTTTGTGGGGCAGGGCGCGACACGGTTTATGCTGACCTATGAGTCCGAGAAAGCGAACCCAAGTTACGGCCATATCATTGTGCGGGCCGAAAACCTAGAGGCGATCCCACCATTGCAGAAGGACCTTGAGGCCTTTGGCGCAGAGGCCTTGCCCGAAGGTGAGTTCCGCACCAAACGGTTGGTTTTTGGCCCTGGTGGCGGCGACCCTATTCAGGTGCGCTTCTCTGGCAGCGATCCTGTGGTTCTGCGTCAATTGGCGACTCAGGCGGCACAGGTTTTGACCGAGACGACAGACAATATCACCAGCGTGCGCACCAACTGGCGCGAGCAGGAATTGGTGATCAAACCGATCTATGCCACCGAGCGGGCGCAGACCGCCGGTGTGGATCGCGAAGACATTGCCGACATGTTCCAATTTGCGACGGACGGTCTGACCACCGGTGAATTCCGCGAAAACGAACGCCTGATCCCAATCATCCTGCGGCGTCAGGCAGACGGGGCCTTTGGGCTGGTGGATCAAGTGGTCTATTCCACGACCTCCAACAGCTTTGTGCCGGTGGAGCAGATGGTCGATGGCTTTGTGCATGAGACGCAGAACACGCTGATCCATCGCCGTGACCGTGTGGCCACCATCACTGTTGGGGCAGACATTCGCACTGGCCTGACGGCGGCGCAGGTGCAGGCGGAGGTGACAGCGGCGATTGAAGGTATGGACATTCCTGTCGGCTACAAGATGGAATGGGGCGGCGAGCTTGAAAACAGCTCGGAAGCGCAGGAAAGCCTGGGCAAACAACTGCCACTGAGCCTGTTGATCATGGTGCTGATTTCGGTGCTGTTGTTCAACGCGATCCGCCAGCCGATCATCATCTGGCTGCTGGTGCCGATGTCGGTAAACGGCGTGGTTCTGGGTCTGTTGGGCACGGATATGCCGTTCACCTTCACCGCTTTGCTCGGCCTGTTGAGCCTATCGGGCATGTTGATCAAAAACGGCATCGTGTTGGTTGAGGAAATCGACTTTGTCCGCGACGAAGGTCTGCCGATGCGCGACGCGATTGTGAAAGCGAGCGTGTCGCGTTTGCGGCCGGTGATGCTGGCGGCGGTCACCACCATCCTTGGCATGGCGCCATTGTTGACCGATGCGTTCTTTGTGTCGATGGCGATCACCATCATGGGCGGTTTGGCCTTTGCCACCATTCTGACGCTGATCGCGGCGCCAGTGTTCTATCTGGTGTTCTTTGGAAAAGAGGAACGGCGGGAGCAGAAAGCGGCGGCGGCTGCTGTGCCTGCCTGACGCGCAACGTCATGAAAATAGAGAGGCCGTCCAAGTTGGGCGGCCTTTTGTTTTTTGCGCTAAGCTGGCATAGGGGCGGTCCTGGCCCGCCAGCGGGCAAAAGCACAAGACAAAGACATGTTGCGCAGCAGTTTGACAGTGATGGCACAGCAAGGACAGGAGGCACGTCGTGTTCCTGCCTGATGCCCCTTTGCCGGATGGGTTGTTCCGTTTCATCGCGCTGGATGTGGAGACCGCCAACCGGGATGCCGCCTCGATCAGCCAGATTGGTCTGGCCTGTGTGCGCAGCGATGGCGGGATCGAGACGTTTTCCACCTATATCAATCCAGAGCAGGCGTTTGCCGACTTCAACACCGAGCTGACCGGGATTGACGCGGGCACCGTGCGAAATGCGCCGAGTTTTGCACAGGCCTGGCAGCGGATGATGCCGCTGTTGTCGCGGCATTTGATGGTGCAGCACAGCGGGTTTGACCAAAAGGCCATCACCGCCGCCTGTCGCGCGGCGGGGCTAAATGGGCCAAAGATGGAATGGGCCGACAGCGTGAAGATCGCGCGCAAGGCCTGGCCGGAATTTCGTGGCAATGGTGGGCATGGGCTTGGGCACCTGAAAAAGGCGCTGGGGCTTGAGTTTGATCACCACGACGCGGGTGAAGACGCGCGGGCGGCGGCGGAGGTGGTGCTGTTGGCCGAAGAACGGCTGAAGTGCACGATTGAAGAGATCACCGGCAAGATCAAACACCTGCAACTGACATTTGAGTTCTGAGACTTTAGGGGCTCAAGGTGTAGATCGCCCCATGCTCTCAATGCTTTGGATGAGCTCTTCGGCGTGACGTAAGGCAGTTGAGGTGGCGGTGACCATTGCGGGCAAGATCATCCATTCCAAAGACCACGCGCTGCCGGAGCGTTCTTGTTCATGCACGAGGGCGTGGTGCATCGCGGGGAGCTGTGTGGCGTTGTAGCGTGCCAAAGTGACCAGCAGTTCGGCCCGCACCGGATTTTGTTTGTGCGGCATGGCGGAGCTGGTGCCGCCGCCGGAGAAATGCACTTCCTCCACGCCTTGCTGCGCCATTAGAGCGAGATCCTGCCCCATCTTGCCCAAGCTGCCGGTGACCATCGACAGCCAATTGGCGTAGTCGGCTAGGTTCTCACGTGTGGCGTGCCAGGCGCGGTCGGAGTTGGAGAGGTTGAGGTTTTTGGCTAAGGCGCGCGCGACGGCATCGCCATGCGGCGCAAGACTGGCGCGATTGCCGACCGGGCCGCCAAATTGCAGGGTTTCAACTTTCGGGCGCAACGCTTTGAGGCGGTTTATGTGAGACGCTAGCGGATTGCGCCAAGTGGCAATGCGGTCTGAGACGGCGATAGGCAAAGCCGCCTGCATGCGGGTGCGACCCATCATGGTGGCGTTGCCCCATGTGTCTGTGAGTGCGTCGAGCGCTGTCAGCAGGTCCGCGATTTGCGCCTGAAACCGCGCATTTGCGTCGCGCAGGATCAGCGAGACCGCCGTGTCGATCAGGTCCTGACTGGTGGCGCCGGTGTGGATGGCTGGGAGTGCGGAGGGTCGCGCGTGGGCTTTGAGCTGTCGTACAAACTCCGGCACGGGCAGGCCGTCCTGCACCACGTTTTTGGCGATCTGTGCAAAGTCCGGTTGGAAGCTGCCGATGTCTGCCACAGCTTCCGCCGCAACGGTGTGATCAACCACACCGACCTCTGCGAGTGCCTCGGCCAAGGCCCGTTCAAACTCAATGAACCCGTCGACAAACCGTGCGGTGCCCCACAGTGCCTCGCTCTCTGGGTCAGAAAACAGCGGGCCAAACAAATGAGACGCATGGGTCATCGGGTTCATGACAGGAGCCGATCAGGTTGCGGCGCGCAGGCCAAGGATTTCGCGCGCTTGCGCTGGTGTGGCCACAGGCCGTTCGTATTTATCACACAGCTCAGCGGCGCGGGCGATCAGGGCGGCATTGGAGGGCGCCAGCGTGTTGCGGTCCAGACGCACGTTGTCTTCGAGACCGGCCCGGGTGTGGCCGCCGGCGGCAATCGCCCATTCGTTCACGGTGACTTGCGCTGCCCCAATGCCCGCCGCGCACCATTCGGCATTGGGCGCGCGCTCTTGCATGAGTTTCACGTAGAACTCAAACACTTCTCGGTCGACCGGCATGGCGTTTTTCACGCCCATGACAAACTGCACATAAAGCTGGCCATAGAGCGTGCCCGCCTCATGATGACGGATGGCCTGTAGGATATGGCTTAAATCAAAAGCTTCGATTTCCGGTGTGATTTCATACGTCTGCATCTCGCTGGAGAGCCAGGAAATCAGCTCCGGCGGGTTTTCGTAAACCCGCGTCGGGAAGTTGTTGGAGCCGACAGAGAGCGAAGCCATATCCGGGCGCAAAGGCAACATGCCGCCGCGTGCTTGACCTGCGCCAGAGCGTCCACCGGTGGAGAACTGGATGATCACGCCGGGGCAGTGTTTTTCCAGCCCCTCTTTGAGCAAGGCAAACTTCTCCGGATCGCTGGACGGCGTTTCATCGTCGTTGCGCACATGGGCGTGGATGATCGACGCGCCTGCTTCGACAGCCGCATGGCTGCTTTCAATCTGCTCGCTGACCGTGGTCGGCACAGCAGGGTTGTCCGCTTTGGTGGGCACGGACCCGGTGATGGCGCAGCACAGAATGCAGGGTTTGCTCATGGTGATCTCGTTTGATTGGCCCCGTCCAAAAGACAGGGGCGGTCGTCAGATGTCAAAGAAGACGGTTTCGTTGTTGCCCTGAAGCGTGATGTCGAACCGATAAACCGGGGCACCGTCGCGCATTTCGCGTTTGGCAATCAATGTGGCGCGGCGGTTTTCCCATTCGATGACGTTCAGCACAGGGTCCGTGGCGTTGGCCTCGGCCTCGTCGTCAAAATAGAGCCGGGTGTTCAGGCCGACATTAATGCCGCGGGCCACGATCCAGAGCGAGATATGTGGCGCCATCAGTTGCCCGTTGCGGCCCATGGCACGCCCCGGTTTGATGGTGTCAAAGCCCCACTCGCCGGTTTCAAAATCGGTGATCACACGGCCCCAGCCTTTGAAGCCCTCCTCGGTTTCACCCGCTTGTTCCGGATGCGGATAAATGCCCTCGGCGTTGGCTTGCCACGCTTCCAGCATCACGTCCTTCACCGGGCTGCCGGTGCCATCGATCACCAAGCCTTCGATGCGAATACGCTCACCTTTGGCGTTGGGGCCAGCGATGTCCCAGCCAAGCTCGCGTTCGTAGATGTCAAACCCTGCCGCGCCGGGGGCGAGGCCGATGTGCACATAGGGACCCGCCGTTTGGGAGGGCGTTTCCTTGAGGTAGTCGAGTTTCTGCACCATGCTCAATTCCCTTCCATGCGGTTTTCGAACAGGGTGGAACGCCGTCCGCGCAGCACGATGTCAAACTTATAGGCGATGCTGTCCAGCGGCACCGAGGCGTTCATATCAAGCGCGGCAATCAACTGTCCGCGTGCGGCCTGATCCGGGATGGTGTTCACAATCGGGCATTTTGCGATCAGCGGGTCGCCCTCAAAGTAGAGCTGCGTGATCAGGCGCTGGGCAAAGGCGGTGCCAAAGACGGAGACGTGAATATGCGCCGGACGCCAATTGTTGACCCAGTTGCGCCAGGGGTAGGCGCCGGGCTTCACCGTGCGGAAATAGTAATAGCCGTTTTCGTCCGTGATGGTGCGGCCGCAGCCGCCAAAGTTGGGATCAATGGGCGCCAAATAGGCGTCTTTCTTGTGGCGATAGCGGCCCCCGGCGTTGGCCTGCCAGATCTCCACCAATGTGTTGGGCACCGGGCGGGCGTTTTCGTCCAGCACGCGGCCATGCACAATGATGCGCTCACCAATCGCGCTTTCACCAGGTTGGGCGTAGTTGTGCAGCAGGTCGCGGTCCATCTCCGTCACGTCGCCATGACCAAAACGTGGGCCGGTAATCTCGCTGACGGTTTGCTCTAGGCTGATCAACGCGTTTTGTGGGGATCGCGCCACGGAGGTCTTGTAGTCCTGCGAAAAAGCAGGCGGGTGCCACTCCCGGTCACGCTGATAAAATTCCGCGGGTTTGCTCATCGTGTTGCTCCTCCCCTGCGCGCATAGAATGCGCGATCAGCCCATCTCTGCAAAGGTCTGTTTCGCCAGTTTGATGGCATGATTGGCCTTCGGCACGCCGCAGTAAATCGCAACGTGCTGAAACACTTCCATCACGTCTTCCTGGCTGGCCCCAGTGTTGGCGGTCGCGCGAATGTGCATGGGGATTTCCTCAAAGTTGCCAGAAGCTGCCAAGAGAGCCAGCGTCAGCATGGAGCGCTCGCGCAGGCTGATCGCGTCACTGGCCCAGACCGTGCCCCAGGCGCCTTCGGTGATCAGGGTTTGGAACGGTGTGTCGAGTTCGGTTTTGTTGGCCTCAGCGCGATCGACATGGGCGTCACCCAGCACCTTGCGGCGGACCTCCATACCGGTGGTGAATTTGTCAGACATGGTGTGTCTCCTTTGTCTGGCCCATCAGTAGGGCAGGCCCACGTAGTTTTGGGCAAACACTTTTTGTGCGGCGTCGTTGCTGCGCAGGAAGTCGATCTCGGCCCGTTGCATCTTCAGGTCAAATTCGGATTGATCCGGATACCGGTGCAACAAGTTGGTGGTGGACCAGCTGAAGCGCTCGGCTTTCCAGATACGCGCCAGCGCCCGTTCTGAATAGGCGTCGATGCCCGCGCTGTCCTTGTCCTGATAGACCTGCACAAGGCCATGGTAGAGGTAGTAGATGTCTGAGGCAGCGGTGTTCAACCCCTTGGCGCCGGTGGGCGGCACGATATGGGCGGCATCGCCACAGAGGAACAGACGGCCCCAGCGCATCGGTTCGGTCACAAAACTGCGCAGGGCGGCGATGGATTTCTCAATGGATGGGCCCGTCACCAGTGCCTCTGCGTGGCGGCTGGGAATACGGCGTTTGAGTTCGTTCCAAAAGGCGGTGTCGCTCCAATCGGCGGGCGAGTCACTCAATGAGCATTGAATGTAATATCGGCTGAGATTGGCGTTGCGCATGGAGCAGAGCGCAAAGCCGCGCTCCGACCAGCAATAGATCAACTCGTCATGCACGGGCGGCGTTTCGGACAGCACGCCCAGCCAGCCAAAGGGATACACTTTCTCATACTCGCGACGCACTGACGTGGGGATGGCCTGGCGGCTGACTCCATGGAAGCCATCGCAGCCGGCGATGTAATCACAGTCGATCCGGTGCTCGCTGCCATCCACGTGGTAGGTCACATAAGGCGCGTCACTTTTGGCGTCGTGGATCACCACGTCCTCGACATTGAACACCAGATTGCCGCCTTCGGCTTCGCGCGCGTCGTAGAGGTCGCGGGTCAGCTCGGTTTGTCCGTAGACCATGACGTCTTTGCCAGTCTGTTCGTGAAAGGAGATGCCAAACTCTTCTTCGCCGTAGGCAATTACGGTGCCGGTGTGGGTGAAGCCTTCGGCATCCATGCGCGCGCCAACACCGGCCTCGCGCATTAGGTCAACAAAGCCGGTTTCCAAAATGCCCGCGCGGATGCGTCCCAGCACGTAGTCGCGGGTTTTACGCTCCAACACGATGCTGTCGATGCCCTTGCCGTGCAGCAGTTGTGAGAGCAAAAGTCCGGATGGCCCGCCGCCGATAATGCAAACCTGAGTGCGCATGAAAGTCCTCCCGCGCACAGATTGAAGTGTTAAATATGAAAAGTAAAATGGGCTTTCGAACTTATTGCATTTTCATGTCTCGTGCTCGGTTACAGCGATGCGGGGTTTTGGGCGCTGTGACAGGCATGTTTCCGCCTGTGGTTTTGAAAGTGTCTCTGGACTGCCCCATATCTTTTGCAAAGAAAATGAAGGGGAACTGTCCTTATGAGAAAATTTGCTGTGCCAGTCGTCGTGACAGGTCTTTTTGCCCTTGGGGCCTGTACAACTGGATCTATTAGTGAGCGACAGGTTGAATGCGCCGGAGCAACGGTTGTCGGCGCCGTGGTTGGCGGTGCCTTGGGCAATCAGCTAGGCGGTGGTTCCGGTAAGGATATCCTGACCGCCGGTGGTGCGGTTGCCGGCGGAGCCGTTGCCAATCAGGCGGCAGGCTGCTGAGGCCGTAAACGGCAAACGTAAAACAAAAAGGCTGGCACCTTTGCAGAGGTGCCAGCCTTTTCTCGTTCTGTGACCTGATTTAAAAGTCGAGGTTTTCCACGCTTAACGCATTTTTCTGAATGAACTCGCGGCGCGGCTCCACCACATCCCCCATCAGCTTGGTGAAGAGATCATCGGCCTCGGCCATGTCCTCAACCTTCACCTGCAGCAACGTGCGGGCATCCGGGTCCAACGTGGTTTCCCAAAGCTGATCCGGGTTCATTTCGCCCAATCCTTTGTAGCGCTGCAGGGTCAGGCCCTTTTCGCCCTCTGCAAGGATCGCGGCCAGAAGGTCCAGTGGACCATTGATGATTTGGCTGCGGTCCTTGCGCACCAGTGTTGCGGAGGTGTTGTAGACCTCCTGCAGGCTTTCGGTGAAGGTGCCGGATTTGCGCGCCTCGCCGGACCGCAGCATCGGACCATCCAGGGTCCGCACCTCTTCCACGCCCCGCAAAATACGGGCCAGTTTGATGCCGTGATCCTGGGTGATGCGGCCGGTCCAACCACGTTCATATTCCAGCGCAATCAGGTCCAGACGGGCGGCAACCTTGTCGGCCACGCCTTGCAGGTCCGCGTCCACCGCGCCGGGCACAAAGGCACCTGCTATGGCGGCTTGTTCCAGAATGTGGCGTGGGTAATGGGTTGGGAAGGCGTCCAGCACCTGCTTGAGTTGGCGGGCCTCGGTGACAACACGTGCCAGATCCTGGCCGGTCATCTCTGCACCGGAACCCAGCCGCAGCACGGCGCCTTCGATGCCTTGGTTCACCAGATAATCGTCCAGAGCCCCCTGGTCTTTCAGATACACCTCGGACTTGCCTCGTGCCACTTTGTAAAGCGGCGGCTGCGCAATGTAGAGGTGACCTTTCTCAATCAATTCAGGCATTTGACGGTAGAAGAAGGTCAGCAGAAGCGTCCGGATGTGCGCCCCGTCGACATCCGCATCGGTCATGATCACCACTTTGTGGTAACGCAGCTTGTCGATGTTGAATTCATCGCGGCCAATACCGGTGCCAAGCGCCATCACAAGGTTGCCGATCTCTTGGCTCGACAGCATCCTGTCAAAGCGTGCACGTTCCACGTTCAGGATTTTACCACGCAGCGGCAGGATGGCCTGTGTTTTCCGGTCCCGCCCGGTTTGAGCAGAGCCGCCAGCAGAGTCACCCTCCACCAGGAAGACTTCGGTTTGAGAGGGGTCTTTCTCGGAGCAGTCTTTGAGTTTGCCTGCGAGGAAGTTCACATCCATCGCCGTTTTACGGCGGGTCAGTTCGCGCGCCTTGCGGGCGGCTTCCCGCGCGTGGGCGGCTTCGACAATCTTGGAGACGATCATCTTGGCGGTCTGCGGGTTTTCCTCAAACCATTCCGCCAGTTTTTCGCCCAGCAACCCTTCAACAGCTGGACGCACCTCGGAGCTCACCAACTTGTCTTTGGTCTGCGAGCTAAACTTCGGGTCCGGTACTTTCACGGACAGCACGCAGGTCAGGCCTTCGCGCGCGTCATCGCCGGTGAAGCTGACTTTTTCCTTCTTAGTGATCCCGCTTTCCTGCGCGTATTTCTGCAAGGTCCGGGTCAGCGCGCCACGGAAGCCCGCGATGTGCGTACCGCCATCCCGCTGTGGAATGTTGTTTGTGAACGGCAGCACGTTTTCATGGTAGCTGTCGTTCCACCACATCGCGACCTCAACGCCGATGTCGTCTTTCTCGCCACGCACATAGATCGGCGTTTCCATCATCGGGGTCTTGTGACGGTCAATGTATTTCACAAACTCATTCACACCGCCGTCGTAGAACAGTTCGGTGCGCAGCGCTTCGGCAGGGCGTTCATCTTCGATGATGATCCGCACGCCGGAGTTCAGGAAAGCCAGCTCGCGCAGACGCTTTTCCAAGGTCTCAAAGGAGTATTCGATGTTGGAGAACGTGTCGGTGGAGGCCATGAAGCGGACTTCGGTCCCGGTCCGGTCACCACAGTCGCCAACCACTTCGAGGTGATGCGTACAATCGCCATGCTCAAACTTGGCATAGTGCTCTTTGCCGTTGCGCCAGATGCGCAGCTCCAGCCAGACCGACAGGGCGTTCACAACCGAAACCCCCACGCCGTGCAGACCGCCGGAGACCTTGTAGGAGTTGCTGTCAAACTTACCACCGGCGTGCAGTTGGGTCATGATGACCTCTGCCGCAGACACGCCTTCTTCCGGGTGAATATCCACCGGAATGCCACGGCCGTTGTCGCTCACCGATACGGAACTGTCGGCGTGAATTTTCACGGTTACGGCGTCCGCATGCCCGGCCAGCGCTTCGTCGATGCCGTTGTCCACGACCTCATAAACCATGTGGTGCAGACCCGAGCCATCGTCGGTGTCGCCAATGTACATGCCCGGACGCTTTCGCACCGCTTCCAAGCCTTTGAGAACTTTAATGGAATCCGCGCCATATTGCTCGGGATTTTGCGCGTTGTCAGACATACATGTCGCCCTTTTTCATTTCCGGATTTTATATCGGGTTTGGGCGGGGTTGTCACGCAAATGACAGGGATTTTTGTGATCTCACATAGAGGGATCAGTGGGGTGCTGATAGGCTGGAAATTCCTGCCTCTTCGGTGACTTCCACATATTGCGCCCGGTCCCCTAGAGCCTCAAACAAACCGGCCTCTGTGCCGGTCATCCAAGCCTGTGCTCCAAGAGCGCAAATCTCATCATAAAGTGCGGCGCGGCGGTCGGGATCAAGGTGGGCCGCCACTTCATCCAGGAGCAGGATGGGGGCCGCACCAATGTCGTCCTTCAGCGCGCGTGCATTGGCCAGGATCAGCGACACCAGCAGCGCTTTCTGCTCCCCGGTAGAGCAGTCCTTGGCTGGCACGCCTTTCTCGCGATAGGTGCCCAACATGTCGGTGCGATGTGGCCCCACCAAAGTGCGCCCGGCGGCAATGTCGCGGAACCGGCTTTCGGCCAGGGCCTCCAAAAGGTCTGCCTCCGTGGCGGGCATGGCGCCTTCGCTTTGCATCAACTCTAGCTCTGCGACGGGGAAGGCGGTTTCTGTGGCGGCCTGCGCGTCCAGCAAGCGCTCCATGCTGGCTTCGCGGGCTTGATGGATGCGCGCACCGGCCTCGGCCATTTGCCGTTCCAGCGCGACATACCAATGGGCATCGCTTATCTGGTCTTTTAGCAGGCGGTTGCGCTCTCGCATGGCCTTCTCATAGGCCAGACTGGCTTCGGCATGTTCCGGGTAAAAACTGAGGGTCATGCGGTCAAGAAACCGCCGCCGCCCTTCCGCGCCTTCGATCCACAGCCGGTCCATGGCGGGGATCAGCCACAACACCCGGCAAATCCGCCCCAGTTGCGTTTGCGGCGCAGATTTGTTGTCCACGTGCACCTGACGCGCCGCGCCGTTCTCGGAGCGGATATCGATTTCATAGGTCTGATTGGCGGCTTGCAGCAGGCCAGAGAGCTTCCAGCCAATCGCCTCGGGGCGGCGGGTCATCTCCTCGGCACTGGCCCGGCGAATGCCCCGGCCGGGTGAAAACAGCGAGACCGCCTCTAGGATGTTGGTCTTGCCCGCGCCATTAGGGCCAAACAAGGCCACAGGACGCGCATCACAGGTCAGCGCGCCCTTCTTGTGGGATCGGAAATGAGACAGGCTCAGGGATTTCAGAAACAGCTCAGACACGTGCCCGGCTTTCTCTTTCTTCACATACCTGCGCCGCAGGCATCCGCGTCAGCGGATCATACCCGCATCGGCATTACGACATAGACGGCGGAGGTGTCGCCACCTTCGCGCATCAGGGTCGGGTCGCCCGCGGAGTTGAACATGAACACGGCGTTTTCGCGGTCTACTTGGCTGGCGATCTCCAGCAGATACTTGGCGTTAAAGCCAATTTCCAGACGTTCGTCATTGTAGGCCACAACCAGCTCTTCTTCCGCGGCACCGCTGTCTGGCGAGTTCACCGACAGCACCAGACGGTCTTCGTCCAGTTGCAGCTTCACCGCGCGGGAGCGCTCGGAGGAAACGGTTGCCACACGGTCCACCGCCTTGGCAAATTCTGCCGCGTCCACTTCCAGCTTACGTGTGTTGCCCTGCGGGATCACACGGGTGTAGTCGGGGAACGTGCCGTCGATCACCTTGGAGGTCAGGGTGATGTTGGGGGTGGCGAAGCGCACTTTGGTTTCGCTCACGGATACGGCAATTTCCATGTCATCGTCGTCCAGCAGCTTGCGCAGCTCACCCACGGTTTTACGCGGTACAATCACGCCGGGCATATCGCTGGCGCCATCCGGCAGATCGGTGTCGATGCGTGCCAGACGGTGACCGTCGGTCGCCACGGCGCGCAGCGCCTTGCCGCCATCGCCATCGGCCACATGCATGTATACACCGTTTAAGTAGTAGCGGGTCTCCTCGGTGGAGATTGCAAACTTCGATTTGTCAAACAGGCGGCGCAGGGCTGGTGCCGGCGCTGAGAAGTTGGACGAATACTCAGAGGAGGCCATCACCGGGAAGTCTTCGCGTGGCAAGGTTGCCAGCGAGAAGTTCGAGCGCCCCGCTTCCACGGTCAGGCGGCCAGCGGCGCTGTCGTCTGTGAGGGTCACGAGCGCGCCGTCCGGCAGCTTGCGGACAATCTCGTGCAGCGTGGTGGCGGCCACAGTGGTGGCACCGGCGCGCTCGACCATAGCGTTGGCCTTGTCGACCACTTCGATGTCCAGGTCAGTTGCGCGGAATTGCACGGTGTCGCCTTCGGCTTCGATCAGCACGTTGGCAAGGATTGGAATGGTGTTGCGACGTTCCACAACCGATTGCGCTTGGCTCACTGCTTTCAGAAGCACGGCGCGTTCAATACTGATTTTCATCCCATCACCCTCCGATTACCGGGACAGGCACCTTAGCGAGGTGGTCTCTCGGTACAAGTCTTTTCCTAGGTTTGTCGGTGAAGTCGCAAGGGGCGTCAAGCGCCAAGCGACCAAAAGAAAACGCCGCACCCAAAGGACGCGGCGTTTTGGCTCAATGTGTGACCGGAAACACTCAGGCTTCGAGTGTGCGGCGCAGCAATTCCAAATCTTCGGCAATCTGCCCATCCGAATTGCGCAGCTCTTCGATGCGCTTCACCCCGTGCATTACGGTGGTGTGGTCCCGCCCGCCAAAGCGACGGCCAATTTCAGGCAAGGAGCGGCTGGTGAGCTGCTTGCAGAGATACATCGCCACCTGACGCGGGCGGGCAAAGGTGCGCACGCGCTTGGGGCCGATCATATCAGACAGGCGGATGTTGTAGTGCTCCGCCACTTTGCGCTGAATTTCCTCAACCGAAATTTTGCGCTCTGACGCCCGCAACACATCAGACAGGCAGTCTTGGGTCAGCTCCATGGTGATTTCGCGGCCAACCAAGGATGCGAAAGCAAACAGTCGAGTCAGCGCACCTTCGAGCACTCGAACGTTGGTTGAAATACGGTGGGCGAGGAATTCCAGAACGCCATCCTGGAGTTGCAGTTCTGGGTATTGCTGGCGGTAGGTGTCGACTTTGTTCTGCAGAATGCCGAGGCGCAGTTCGTAGTCTGTTGGGTGGAGATCCACTACCAGACCACATTGCAGGCGGCTTTTGATGCGGTCTTCGAGGTCCTTGATCTCACCTGGGGCACGATCCGCAGAGATGATGATCTGTTTGTTTTGATCGACCAGCGCGTTGAAGGTGTGGAAGAATTCTTCCTGAGTGCTGTCTTTGCCCGCAATGAACTGCACGTCGTCCACCATCAGCACATCGACCGACCGGAACAGTTCTTTGAAGTCCATCATCTTGCGATCACGCAGCGCTTGCACAAAGCGGTACATGAATTGTTCAGCGGACAGGTACAGAACATTCAGATCTGGGCGCTGCGCCTGAAGTTCCCAGGCAATCGCGTGCATCAGGTGCGTTTTACCAAGACCCACGCCGCCATAAAGGAACAGCGGGTTAAATGTGACTGGACCGCCTTCACCAACACGACGTGCTGCGGCGTTTGCGAGTTCGTTTGGCTTGCCTACCACAAAGCTGTCAAAGGTAAAGCGCGCATCCAGTGGAGCGCCTGTCATCCCCATATCATTGGTGTCAGACGCTGCGGCCACTGCTGGTGCTGCTGCTGCGCTTGCTGTCTTAACGGCCGCTGCCGGTTTGGGCGCGCGTGGTGCGGTGGTCTTAGCGGCCACCTTGAATTGCATGCGCTGCACGTCGGCTCCGTTCTGGTTCATCTGATGCAGGATCAGATCGCCATAGTTTTGCGACACGTAGTTGCCGATAAAATTGGTCGGCACGTGAAAGGTGGCTACGCCATCTTTCAGCTCAGAAAAATTGACGGGCTCAATCCAGGTTTTGAAATTATTGTGGCCTACAGTCTTGAGTAGATCTTGTTGGATGGTGCCCCATGTGTCGTCAGTCATCTGTCCCCGTATTCCTTCACACGTCTTTCGCGCCGGGCTGAACCCGGTCTCTGCCTATCGTCCCGTGACACATTTTGCCTCGGTGCCGCGGACGGCCCAAGCTGCGTCAGACAATACACAACCATGCCGGAGGTCCCTATTCTCCGGTTGCGTGTTGCCATCGGCGCGCTGATGCGCTGCTTTGTGGAACAGGTGAACACTCCTGGAACCGTGGCAACCGCACTCCCAAAAGCGCGGTCAGCTCAGTCACCCAGTCTGGCTAAGCCACCGTGTGTCGGCGTCTGTCCCCCCCAAGGCGAAATGAATCGCTGGAAGAACCTAACAAGCTGGCGCCAAACCGGGCAACTGAACTTCGAACTTGACTCAGCCATTCGCAAAAAAGAATCTATCCACGGGTCATTAAGCTTATGTAAATAAACAAAAATAACGATCGCTTTGATCCATTCTAAAGCGTGACGTACTCCTAGATGCTGGGTGCGGACTTTTGTGCAGAAACTGTCCGGACTCACGCTCAAATCCTCGATTTTGTCTGTGTTTTGTAAGGGGTGGCCAAATCTGGTTGTTGCGCCGCCGCCACAGGCTTGGCGCGCGTGCGCCGGGTAGCAAAAAGGAATCGCTCACAGTTTCAGCACGACTCTCCTGCAATGACGCAATCGTTTTGGTTGATTTGCTGGCAAATGCGTCAGAACCGCCTCTTGCTTGCCAGCGTGGCTGCGTGCATTAACGACACGATGGCAAAGCAACTTGATTATCATACCATCCGGGAGATCTTCACCCGGTTTGAGGCAGCCGAAGCCGCGCCCAAGGGGGAGTTGGATCACACCAACGCGTATACGTTGGTGGTGGCAGTGGCTCTTTCCGCGCAGGCGACGGATGCGGGCGTTAACCGCGCCACAAAAGAGCTGTTCAAAATTGCGGATACCCCGCAGAAGATGCTTGATCTTGGGGAAGAAAAGGTCATCGAGCACATCAAAACCATTGGCCTTTATCGCAACAAAGCCAAGAACGTGATTAAGCTCAGCCGCATTCTTGTGGACGATTACGGCGGCGAAGTGCCCAACTCCCGCGCAGCTTTGGAAAGCCTGCCTGGCGTCGGGCGCAAGACCGCCAATGTGGTGCTCAACATGTGGTGGCAATATCCGGCGCAGGCCGTGGACACGCATATCTTCCGCTTTGGCAACCGCTCCGGCGTTTGCCCCGGCAAAGATGTAGTCGCCGTTGAGCGCGCCATCGAAGATCAAATTCCCGTGGACTTTCAGCTCCATGCGCACCATTGGATGATCCTGCACGGCCGCTACGTGTGTAAAGCACGCAAGCCCCTGTGCGGCACCTGTCTCATCCGTGATCTCTGCCTATTTGAGGACAAAAACCTATGACGCAATACCAAGTGGTTGGCATCGGCAACGCCGTTGTGGACGTGATCAGTCAATCTGATGACAGCTTTCTGGACCTGATGGGCATTCAGAAAGGCATCATGCAACTGGTGGAAAAAGAGCGCGGCGAGATGCTCTATGCGGGGATGACCAATCGCAAGCAAGCGCCAGGCGGTTCTGTCGCCAACACTTTGGCCGGACTCGGCGCACTGGGTCTTTCGACGGGTTTCATCGGGCGCGTGAGCGACGATGCTTTGGGGCAGTTTTACGCCAGCGAGATGCAAGCGGACGGCACCGATTTTGTGAATCCGCCCGTAGAAGGCGATGAACTGCCGACGTCCCGATCGATGATCTTTGTGTCACCGGACGGCGAGCGCTCGATGAACACCTATTTGGGGATCTCTTCCGAAGTGGGGCCCGACGATGTGGCCGATGACGTAGCCGGCAAAGCGCAGCTGCTGTTCCTTGAGGGTTACCTCTATGACAAACCCAAAGGCAAAGCCGCCTTTGAGCGAGCTGCAAAGCTCTGCCGAGATGGCGGTGGCAAAGCGGGGATTGCTCTGTCTGATCCGTTCTGTGTGGAGCGTCACCGGGACGATTTCCGTCGGTTGGTGAAAGAACTCGATTTTGTGATTGGCAACGAACACGAATGGCAGTCGCTGTACCAAACCGATCTCAGCGCGGCCCTTGAGCAGGCTGCTCAGGACTGTGGCATGGTGGTGTGCACCCGCTCTGGACAAGACGTTGTGCTGCTCTCTGGTGATGAAGAGGCCACGGTGCCGGTGAATGAAATTGTGCCTGTGGATGCCACCGGTGCGGGTGATCAGTTTGCCTGTGGTTTCCTATATGGTGTGGCCACTGGCCAATCACTGGAAGTGTCCGGTAAAATGGGCTGTATCGCCGCGGCAGAGGTCATCAGCCACTATGGCGCACGGCCTGAAACGGACATCAAAGCGCTGTTTCAGAAAGCGGGTTTGATCGGTTAGAGAGCCATCTCAGTGTCCTGCGCTGGTGGTGAAGTAGGAAGCCTCCGGCGGGGATATTTGGGGAATGAGAAAACAAAAGGCACCCTGATACCTGCCGGTCGACATTGCGCGATGCTTACAGGGTATCAGGGTGTCAGGGTGTCTTCTCACTCACGGCCATCGGCTTCCCAGCCTGCCCCGCAAGAACATCTTGGCAACTTTTGGTTAAAGGCGCCTTAATGCGCTTCTCATTCCTGCAATATCCCGGGGTGAATTGGGCCTTTGGCCCAAGAGGAGCTGGCCCCTCTTACCGCAACGCCGCCAGCGCCATATCCGCCAGTTGGGCGCTCAGGTCTGCCACAAAAGTTTCCGGCTCATCTGTGCGCGGGCGATACCAGAACACCGGCGCGTTGATCAGAAGCAGTAGCGATTGCAGGGCAATGGAAATGTTTTGTGTGCGGAAACTGCCGTCTTGCATGCCAGCCTGCAGGACGTCCCGAAACAGGTTCTCGTATGCTTTCCGCTCCTGTTGGATTTGTGCGAACAGCTCCCGTTCCAGTGCGGTTGTCGATTTCTGCTGCACGCCGACATAGGACTGAATGATCACCTTGTGATAGGGCAGCGTGCGCAAGACTTCTGGAACATGGGTCAGGATCATCTGCCGTAAGTTCTCTTCCGGCGAGGCATCCGGCGCGATCACCGGCGGCACTTTTTGCAGCACGAAATCCGCCGCGCGCAGGCAAACTTCGGCCAGAAGAACACCTTTGGACGGGAAGTGGTGGTAGATCCGCCCCTTAGTGGACCCCAGCTGGCGCGCCACATCGTCGATTGACGCGGTGTCCGCCCCCAACCGCATAAACACCTCGGCCGCGGCATCCAATACCTGGGCCTTTGAGGCACTCATCGTTGTCAATTTGGTCTCTGCCATGGGGCCTCACAGGATCGGACTAACGCAACGTCGTGCAACTCGCGTCCGTTGACAGCATACTCAGTAGTATGTTTGCCTCAGAGGTGCAATCTCCGACCCCAAAGGCGGAGGCCTTGGGAGGGGCGTTTGCATGGACATCGACATATTCCGCAGCGAGACCCGCGCGTGGCTGGAGGCCAATTGCCCAGCGGACATGCGCACGCCGATGGGCGAGGACGACATCTGTTGGGGTGGGCGCAAGTTTGAGTTTCGCTCGCCTGCCCAAAAGCAGTGGTTGGAGGTCATGGCCGCAAAGGGTTGGACGGTGCCAGCCTGGCCGAAAGCCTACGGCGGCGGCGGGCTTTCTGGCGACGAACAAAAGGTTTTGACCGAGGAGATGCAGCGCATCAACGCGCGGCCGCCCCTGCAAAGCTTTGGCATTTGGATGCTGGGGCCGGCTTTGCTGCAATTTGGAACTGAAGAACAGAAGCGCCACTACCTGCCCCAAATTGCGCGCGGCGAAATTCGATGGTGTCAGGGGTACTCTGAGCCCGGTGCGGGCTCCGATCTGGCGGGGTTACAGACCAAGGGCGTCGACACCGGTGACCACTTTGAGGTCACAGGACAGAAGATCTGGACCTCTTATGCTGACAAGGCGGATTGGATTTTCTGCCTTGTGCGCACGGAGCCAGATGAGAAGAAACACACCGGTATTTCTTTCCTGCTTTTTGACATGGAAAGCGCAGGTGTCTCGACCAAACCCATCAAGTTGATCTCTGGAGCCTCGCCGTTTTGCGAAACGTTCTTTGATGCTGTGAAAGTGCCGAAAGATCAGATTGTGGGCGCACGCGGGCAAGGCTGGACCATTGCGAAATACCTGCTGACCCATGAGCGCGAAATGATTGGCGCGGCGGACTCGGCGCTTTTTGCCAAGTCGGATTTGGCGGAGGATGCCGTGTCAGCGATCGGCTTGGATGACACTGGCCGGTTGGATGATCCCATGCTGCGCGCGGAGATGGGGCAGTTTCTGGTCGACGAAATCTGTTTTGATGCGCATCTGGACATGACTGGCACTTACATGCGCGCGGGGCATGAATTGGGCGCGCGCTCGGCTGAGTTGAAATACCTCGGCACAGAATTAAACAAACGCCGTCAAAGCCTGCGCGTGGCGGCTGGCGGCAGCGACGATTTGGTCTGGGAGGGCGCGGCCAATGACGGGGGACAGGCGGCCAAAGACTGGCTGCGCTCCAAGGCTAACACCATCGAAGGCGGAACCTCTGAAGTGATGTTGTCGATCCTGTCCAAAGCCGTTTTGAAACTACCGGGGTAAATGTGCATGGAACTTTTGAGCGAAGACCAACAGTTGATTGCCGACTCCGCGGCGGGGTTTCTGCGCGATGGGCATGGCATTGCCGCGTTCCGTGCTTTGAAAGAGGCTGGCGATGATGCCAACAGCGCGATTTTGCCGGAACTGGCCGAGATGGGCTGGATGGGCATTGTCATCCCAGAGGCGCTAGGTGGTCTGGGGCTTGGCTACCGTGCTGCCGGGCTGATTGCAGAAGAGCTTGGGCGCAATCTGACTGTCAGCCCGTTTGTTTCCTCTGCGATTTTGGCGGGCACCGCGCTGGCTTCGGCTGGCGGCGAAATGGCCCAAAACTGGGCGCGCAAAATCGCCATCGGCGACGCTGTGGTTACGCAGGCGATGGATGAAGCCGCCAAACACCGTCCCGAACGGATTACCACGACGGTTTCAGCCGCGGCCGGTGCGCTGACACTAAGTGGCCGTAAAACCTTTGTGGTGGATGGTGGCATTGCGGATCGTTTGATCGTGACCGCCAAACGGGGCGATGATCTTTGCTTGGTGTTGGTTGACCCGCAAGCGGCAGGCGTTAAGCGTGCGTCGCAGGTGATGCTGGACCATCGCAATGCCGGCACTGTGATCTTTGAAGAGGTGCCGATAGCTGAGGCTGACATTCTTGCGCAGGGGCGTGCCGCAGAGGACGTCTTGGCAAAGACGCTTTCGGCAGGGCGCGCAATTGCGGCGGCGGAGCAGCTTGGTATCGCAAAGGCGGCGGCGGAGCAGACCTATGAATACCTGCGTACTCGCAAGCAGTTTGGCGTTTTGATTGGGCAGTTTCAGGCGCTGCAGCATCGCGCTGCGGATCTCTATTGCGAGCTGGCGCAGGTTTCTTCGCTGATCGCGGCGGCGTTGAACGCATTGGATGAAGACAATGCTGAGGTCGAAACCCTGACCCGTGCGGCCAAGGCCAAGATGGCGCGGGTCGGGCGGCAGGCCACCGAAGAAGGTGTGCAGATGCATGGCGGCATTGGCATGACCGATGAGATGGATCTTGGGCTTTTCATGAAGCGTGATCGCGCCTTGACCGAGTTTCTGGGCGATGCCGGCTATCACACCGAGTGGGTGTTGCGGCAGCGCGGCATCTAGTCAGGGTTGAATGAATTTAACGTACGATGGCGTATGGAAAAGGAGGGGTGACGTAACGGAGTTTTGCGCAAGCGGGGGAATGGAGACTTGACGCAAAAGACTTCGCTCCGAAGACTGAGCATAGAAAAAGCCGGTCCAAACCGGCACGGGAGGATACATTGGAAGTTGTGCAACTGCTCGTCAGCGGGCTTGCGAATGGCTGTGTCTACGGCTTGATCGCGCTTGGCTTCGTGCTGATCTACAAGGCGACCGAACAGGTGAATTTCGCCCAGGGCGATTTCATGATGCTCGGCGCCTTTGTGTGTTTGGGACTGACAAACGCCCACTACATGGGGCTGCCATTCTGGATCGCGGCGCCTCTGGCGATCGCCATTATGGCGGTGCTGGGCTACTTGCTCGACTTCTTTGTGTTGCGCCATCTGTTTGGCCAAAGTCAGACTGCGGTGGTGATCCTGACCATCGCGTTGGGCTTTGTCATTCGCTTTGTCGCTGGTGTGATCTGGAGCCATGAGCCACAGACCTTGGAAAGCCCTCTGGCGATTGGCGACTTCAATATCGGCGGCGTGGTGTTGGGCATGGCCGACATTGCGGTGATTGTTGTGACCGTGCTGCTCACCTACTTCCTCTATCAGTTCTTCCAGCGCACCAAGCTTGGTTTGGCGATGCAAGCCGCAAGCCAGAACCAAATGGCGGCCTACTTTATGGGCATCCCTGTGAAGCGCGTGCAGGGCATGATCTGGGGGCTTTCCGGCGCAGTGGCCGCGGTTGCAGGCATTCTATTTGCGTCCAAAGGGGCGATTGATCCAAATGCGGGTCTGCTGGGCATCAAGGCCTTTGCCGCTGCGGTGATTGGCGGGTTTGGGTCTTTGCCGGGCGCGCTCATGGGCGGTTTGATCGTTGGGGTGATCGAGCCGTTTGCGTCCCGTTATTTCCCGGCAGGTTACAGCCAGATAGCACCGTATACTCTCCTGCTGTTTGTGTTGGTGTTCCGTCCGCATGGCCTGTTTTCGCAGGTCCGGATCAAGAAGGTCTGAGCGCATGCGGATAAATTTCAAAACCTCCTACGAACACGACATCCGGCTTTTTCCCGACTGGTGGAGCTTCTTTGTCTACGCAACGCTCATCGTAATCGCGGTGGCCCTGCCGTGGCTGATGGATGACTTCTTCCTCGGTGAAGTCACCAACGTGCTGATCTGGGCCATCGCGGGCCTCGGCCTGATGCTGCTGACCGGGCAGACAGGTCAGGCCAGCCTTGGCCACGCGGCCTTCTTGGCGCTGGGCTGTTACTCCTGCATCATCTTTATGGAGCAAGGCTGGCCCTTCCTGATCGCCTTCCCTGCGGCGGGCATTCTGACTGGCGTGGTCGGCACCATCATCGCCATTCCGGCGATCCGCCTGCACGGCATCTATCTCGCGATTGCGACCATCGCGCTCTCCATTCTGGCCGATGACATCATTGTGCTGATGGAGCCGATCACCGATGGGGTGTCGGGCAAGTTTGCCCCGATGATCAATATTTTTGGCATCGAGATCGAACGCTGGACGACGCCTGATCGCTTTTACTGGCTTGTCTTGGCTGTCACGATCCTCTGCACACTGGCCTATCGCAACCTGCTGCGCTCGCCTTTGGGGCGCGCCTTTGCCGCCGTGCGAGACAGTGAAGTCTCAGCCACCGCCATGGGCGTGCACATCGCGCGCACCAAGGCAGCGGCCTTTGGCATCTCCTGTGCCATCACCGGCCTCGCCGGGGCATTGATGGGCTTCTACGCAGGCGCGTTCAACAACGAGACCTTCTCCATTGTGATCTCCATCACGCTCTTGATGATGATCGTGATCGGCGGGCTGGGCTCCATCCACGGCGCCTTCTTTGGCGCGGTTGTGGTGGCCTTCCTGCCGCAGTTCCTGTCGATGACCAAAGACTTGATCGGCGGCAGCTCAGTCGCGATTCCTGGCCTCGAAACCGGCGTCTTTGGCATGATCCTGATCCTCTTCATCCTGTTTGAACCGATGGGCATTTACGGCCGCTGGATGAAAATCCGCATCTGGTTCGAGCTGTTCCCATTTGCGCGCAAAGACATGTTCAAGCGTCAGAAGAGCTATCTGAAGACGGAGCGTTTGAGATGAGCAACCTGCTGGAAGTCAAAAACGCGACGCTTAAGTTTGGGGGCGTGATCGCGGTGAACGATCTGACCTTTTCGGTAGAGGAAGGCGAGGTTTACGCCATCGTTGGCCCCAACGGTGCAGGCAAATCCACCGTCTTCAATCTGATCTCACGCTTCTACAACCCTTACGCTGGCGCGATCACCTTTGACGGTCATAACCTCTTGGATCGTAACGCAGATTCCGTGGCCGACCTCGGCATTGCGCGCACGTTCCAAAACATCGAGCTGTTTGACCACGCGACGGTTTTGCAGAACCTGCTCGTTGGGCGACATCGCCATCGTAAGACCAATATGCTGCAGGAGATGCTGTTCACGCCCAAGGTGCGGCAGGAAGAAAAACGCCACCGTGAAGCCGTTGAAGAAGTTATCGATTTCCTCGACCTGCAACCCTATCGCGACAAGATGATTGCAGGGCTGCCTTATGGGGTTCGTAAGGTGGTCGAGTTGGGCCGCGCGCTGGCCTCTGGTCCCCGGCTTTTGCTGCTCGATGAACCGGCCTCCGGTCTGTCGGTGGAAGAAACCCAAGACATGCGTTGGTGGATTGACGACATCCGCAAACAGATGGGCATCACCGTGTTGATGGTGGAGCACGACATGGGGTTGGTCTCCGGCGTGTCCGACCGCGTGTTGGCGCTGGCTGATGGGGCCAAGCTTGCCGAAGGCACGCCACAACAGGTGCAATCTGACCCGGCCGTGATTGAGGCCTACCTTGGCGCGGGGGCGGCGTGATGGGCGAAACAGTGCTTGATATCAAGAACATCGAGAGCTTCTACGGCCCGATCATGGCGATCCGTGGCGTTTCGCTGAAGGTCGAAAAAGGACAGGTGGTGACCGTGCTGGGCGCCAATGGCGCGGGCAAGTCGACGCTTCTGAAAACCATCTCCGGCATCATGGACCCCGAAAAAGGCCAAGTGGTGTTTGAAGGCCGCGAAATCCAAGGCATGGAGCCGCACAAAGTGGTTGGTCAAGGCATCGTGCATGTGCCCGAAGGCCGTGAGGTCTTCCCGCTTCTAACAGTGGATGAAAACCTCTCGCTTGGCGCCTACACGCGCAGCGACAAGGCGGAGATCGAACGAGATCGGCAGATGGTTTTTGACTACTTTCCGATCCTTGCCGAGCGCCGTCACCAAGAAGCGGGCACTCTGTCCGGAGGTCAACAACAGATGCTCGCCATCGGGCGGGGGTTGATGCTGCGGCCCAAGATCATGCTGCTGGATGAGCCATCCTTGGGTCTGTCGCCGCTCTTGGTGCAAGAGATATTCGCCATCCTCAAGCGCCTGAACAAAGACGAAGGCGTGACCATGATGCTGGTCGAGCAAAACGCCAAAGTGGCACTGGATCTCGCAGATGTGGGCTACGTCATGGAGGTCGGTCGCATCGTAATGGATGACACCGCCGAGCGCTTGATGGAAAGCGAAGACATCAAAGCCTTCTACCTTGGTCACCAAGAAGAAGGCGCGCGCGGGGAACGCCGCTGGAAACGCAAGAAGACGTGGCGCTGAGGGGAGGCAGGAGCATGAACATTCAAACCACATCCCAGCCGCCAGAACAGGTCGAAATCAACGGCGTGATTGTCTCTGCCACACCAGGGCAGAAACCCGCGCTGGTGGACGGCTGTGACACGGTTGTTGGCCTGTTTCAAAAACGCTGCGAACAGCTGCGCGACCGCACGGCCCATCGGGAAAAAGACCTCGGCATCTGGCAGAGCTATTCCTGGGCCGACTACTGGACCCATGCCAAATGGATCGGCCTTGGCCTGCGGGCCTTGGGGTTGGAACGCGGCGAGGTGGTTTCGATCCTTTCCGAAGACCGTAAGGAATGGCTTTATGCCGACATGGGCATCCAATGCGTGGGTGGGATTGCCTCGGGTGTTTACACAACCGACTCCGCAAGCCAGTTGGAGTATCTGCTGCGCGACAGCGGCAGCCGCTTTCTGTTTGTGGAAAATGACGAGCAGCTCGACAAATTTCTGGAGATCGAAGACCAGGCCAGCCATGTGGTGAAGGTCATCATCTTGGACCAAGACGGGTTGCATGACTTGCGCCACGATAAATGTGTGTTTCTGGACGACCTTTATGAAACCGGGCGTGCCTATGAGGCGGAAAATCACGGGGTCTTTGAGGAAGAGATCAAGAAAGCCAAACCGGAAGACACCGGTCTGCTGATCTACACTTCCGGCACCACTGGCATGCCCAAAGGCGCGATGTTGTCACAGGAAAACGTGATTGCCGCCTGTGTGTCCGGCGCCCATGCGCTGCCGACGATGGACCAGGATGAACAGCTCTGCTTCCTGCCGCTGTGCCACATCCTGGAGCGCAACGTGTCGGCCTATTTCCCGATTGCGGGCAAATCCACGGTGAACTTTGCCGAAAGCCCGGAAACGGTTTTTGACAACCTGCAAGAAGTCTCGCCCGCGCATTTTACGGCGGTGCCGCGTGTGTGGGAGAAGATCTATTCCCGCGTGCTGGTGTTGGCACAGGAAGCCACGCCCATCGGGCGGCTGTGTTTCAATCTGGCCGTCAAAGCCGGGTTAAAACGCGCGGACTACCTGCTGGAGCGCAAGCCGGTGCCAAGTGGCGTGCAGATCAATTATGCGATCTGGGATTTCCTGGTGTTGCGCAATCTGCGCCGGATGTTGGGCATGGACAAAATGCGCCGCGGCGGCACCGGTGCCGCTCCAATTAGCCCGGAATTGATCCGTTGGTATTGGGCGATTGGCGTGCAGCTTCTGGAAGGTTACGGCATGACCGAAAATGCCGGTCTGGCCTCGATCAACCTGCCGGACGACAACAAGCTGGGCAGCGTGGGCAAAGCTGTGCCGGGCTTTCAGGTGCGCATTGCCGAGGACGGTGAAATTCAGACCTTTGGCCTGAACAACTTCCAAGGCTACTGGCGCAACAACGAGAAAACGGCGGAGACCTTCACCAATGATGGCTGGCTGCGCACGGGGGACGTGGGCAAACTGGACGACGACGGTTTTGTGACCATCACCGGGCGGCTCAAGGACATCATCATCACTGCTGGTGGCAAAAACATCACCCCGGCGGAGATCGAAAGCCGCCTGAAGTTCAGCCATTACATCTCGGATGCGGTGGTGATTGGCGACGCGCGCAAATACCTGACCTGCCTGATTATGATCGATCAGGAGAATGTGGAGAAGTACGCTCAGGATCGCAAAGTGCCGTTCTCGGATTTTGCCTCGCTCTGCGCCGCCCAAGACGTGGTGGACCTCATCAAAGGCGAAGTGGACGCCGTGAACAAAGAGTTCGCCCGCGTAGAACAGATCAAGGAGTTTCGCCTGATCAACGTCTTGCTGACGGCGGAGGATGAAGAACTGACCGCGACCATGAAGCTCAAGCGCAGTTTTGTGGAGAAGAAACACGCGGGACTCATAGAGGAAATGTACTAACATCGATTTCATGTGGCCCCAGACCACACTTCAAACGGGAGGAAACTATGAAGAAACTGACGACTGCAATGGCAGTTGGCGCCGCGGCGCTGGCTTCCCAGGTCGCCGCGGACACGCAAGGCGTGAGCGACGGCGAGGTGGTGATTGGGTCCGTAAACGATCTGTCCGGCATCTTTGCTGCGGTGGGCGTTCCGGCGGTCAATGGCGCCAACATGCGTTTTGATGAGGTGAACGCCGAAGGCGGTGTACACGGGCGTCAGATCCGGTTTGTTGTGGAGGACAACGGATACCAGATCCCGCGTGCGATGCAGGGCTACAACAAGCTTCTGAACCGGGACAAAGCCTTTGCGATGCTGCTGTCGCTGGGCACGCCGATGAACGTAGCAGGTTTCAAGCTTTTGGACCCGAAGGGCATTCCAAACGTCGGCCCGCTGTCGGCGGCGCGGCAAATGTTGCAGGAGCCGATGGACAATAAATTCATTGGTTTCTCAAGCTACTACGACCAAGTGCAGGTCGGCGCGAAGTATCTTGCAGAAGAGTTTGAGGCTAAAAACCTCTGCACCATGTATATCCCGTCTGACTTTGGCAAAGAGATTGCCGAGTCCACCAAAGACCTTGCCGACAGCATGGGTCTGAGCATGGCAGGCGAAACCACGCACAAGCCGGACGAGCTGGATTTTGTCGGCTCTCTGACCAAGCTGAAGGCAGCGGAATGTGACGTGATCACCATGGCGCTGGGCGTGCGTCAGGGCATCACGGTTGTGGGCACCGCCAAGAAGCTGGGCTGGACCGACGTGAAATTCCTCAACACCTCCGCAGGCTTCCTCGAACCGGTGGCGATGGTGCCGGGCGGCGTGACCGACGGGCTTTATGCCGCGTCCGGTTGGCGCGATCTCTATGAGCGCGCGGCTGATCCTGTGCCGGGCAAGTTCATCGCTGACTACAAAGCCAAGTTTGACCAGCCCGCGTCTGGTTTCGCGATGCTGGGTTACTCCGCAGCAGACACCGTCGTGCGCGCAATGGAAGCGGCCGGACCTGACCTGACCCACGAAAGTTTCATCGCCGCCATGGAGACGCTGGACTACATGGACGAGCTGACGGGTTCACAGACCACCTATGGCCCAGACGATCACCGCGGTGCCGACGAGGTTGTGATTTCCGTGGTGGAAAACGGCGGCTGGAAAACGGTTGCTGTGAAGTAAGTGCATTTTTTTGGATGAGACAGAGGCTCCCGGAGGTTTTCGGGGGCCTTTTGTTTTTTGGAAAGCGAAGATCGGCTGTGCGGACTTAGCCGCTCTTAGCTGTGGTTGCACCTATGATTGCCTAGCGACAGTAGGATCCTATTTTTGTTCAGATTTCAGGATCTGTTTGGCTCGATCTTCGATCCTGTAAAACCACCTTAAACTCTGAAAAAGAAAGACAAGAGAGAAACAGTACATTGCAATGTTGAGTGGCCAGAAAATCCCTAAAATGTCGCCGATGTAGGCGATGAAAACTGCAACAACGAAATAACGAAGTGCGCGCCCTTGCGCGACGCCGAAAGCAAAGGGTGCAAAGGGACTTCCAAGCTTCAAAGCTTCATCGAAAACTTGACTTTCCTCTCTAGATTGCTTGCGTTGCTCGGTAACAGCTCTGAGGGTGTTTCGGAAAATGAACGCTGCAATCCCAAGGATGATAGCAGCTAGAATCGACGCTAAGACGCCTCCCCAAAACCCCTCACTGCGGACCAACGTCAGCCAGCTATCTGTATTCATTAAACTATCCTCAATTCGTTTTACCCAACGTTGTCACAATAAAAAGTTGTGAATTCAACCCATTAGTGTAGCTGAATTCGCCCACTAAAGCCCGAGACATTGCGAGCGAATAAAACTCGTGGACATTCATCCGCCGCCCAACATCGGCCAAGGAGGGCTCAAAGCTGACTTTCCCTACAACGCGTTCCTCTTAGAGCCACGCAGTGCCACGCAGAAAAATTCCCCGCAGCCGATGGTCTGGTCTGCGGGGAAGGCGGGAGTGAACTTGTTCTTGCACAGTCCCCATAAAGACCGCGCGCCTGTCCCTAAAAAGTCCGCGGCCCTTCCGTGAGTGGATGTGCCCGCGCCACACAGGTTGGAAGGAGGATTCAACCTGGGCGCTCTGGCGACCACCTATCCCAAGACATACCTTATTTTGCGGCATTTGGCTACATATTGTGTCGATTTTGTAACCGCTGTGTAAATACAGCGGGTTACTGCCAGGTCACATCACCCAAAAAGATATAGCCCGCGCCGTAGATGGTTTTGATAAGACGTGGGTTTTTCGGGTCTTCCTTGAGCTTGGTGCGCAGGCGCGAAATCCGCACATCCATAGCCCGGTCAAAGCTTTCGCCCGCCGCGCCGCCCAAGGTCTCTTGCATCTGCGCCCGGCTGATCAACCGTTTGGGGCTATCCAGAAACAGGCGCAGCACTTCGCCTTCCGCATGGCTGAAGGTGGTTTCCGTGCCAGTTTCATCGACCAATACGTAGCGGTCAAAATAGGCGGTCCAGCCGTTGAACACGGCTGTGTTGGCCGTAACCGGCGCGGCGGGTTTCTCTTTGCGCAGCCGCGCCCGCACCCGTGCCACCACTTCGGTGGGGTCAAACGGCTTGATGATGTAGTCGTCAGCGCCCAACTCCAGCCCGGTGATGCGGTCCTGCACCTGTGCGCGGCCGGAGATGATGATCACCGCCGCGCCCAGTTCCAGCGCGAGCCGATGCACCAGCGACAACCCGTCTTTGTCCGGTAGGCCCAGATCCACCAGACAGACATCCGGCGTGGTGGATTTGAGCGCAGCTTCAAATTCTGTGGCGCGGGAAAACGCCATGGTGCGAAAGCCCGCGTCTTCCAAGGCGTCCGCCAAAATCATGCGGATTTCCGGTTCATCGTCCAGGATGGTGACAAGCGGGGCGGTCATGGCGGGGCTCACTTCGGATGCAGAAACTGGTCAAGCTGCGCTGCCGTGAAGGGCTTGGGCAGCACCGGCGCGCGCGCGGCGCCTTCGATATAGAGATCATGGCTCTGGGGCAAGCTGGTCATCAGATAGGTCGGCACGCGGTCGCGCCTCAACTCACGGATTAGGTCCACGCCAGTGGCGTCGCCTTCCAGCGAAATGTCCGACAACACCAGTTTGATGTCCGGCACCTGTTCCAGCAACACGCGGGCTTCGTCGACGCTGGCAGCTTCGATCACCGTGTGCTTCATGTCGGTCAGCATATCGCGGATCAGCCCGCGCAGATCTGGGTTGTCCTCAACGAGCAAGGCCAGCCCCGGCGTGGCGTCCTGCACCGCGCGGCGCAGCGGCAAACGCAGCACCACCTGACCGCCGGTTTCGGTGTTGGCCACTTTGATGTCGCCGCCCACCAACTTGGTCATGTCATAGACCATCGCCAATCCGAGCCCGGAGCCATCCGCGCCTTTGGTGGTGAAAAACGGATCCAGCGCATGTTCCAGCGCCTCTTCGGAGAACCCCGGCCCGGTGTCGCGCACGGTGAATTGTACCCAGGTGTTCTGCACCAACTCGGCTATCAACAGGATCGTCCCGCCTTGACCGCAGGCATGGGCTGCGTTCAGCAACAGGTTCACCAGCGAGTCGTGCAGCATCGCTGGATCAAGCAGTACCGCGCCCTCTGGAATGCTGTTCTCGATGATCAGCGAAACGTCCTCGCCCACCGTCGGACGCGCCAATGTTTCCAACTCAGACAGGAAAAATGTCATGTCCGTGGGCGCCAGTTTTGGCACCCGTGGGCCAGTTACATTGGCGAGGTTGTCCAGCAAAGTGCCGCCGCGCCGCGCCGCACCCAAGGTGGCCTCAATCAGGGAGCTGGCCTCTTCGGGCAGATCCATCTTCTGCAACTTGGCCTGCGTACCCAAAATGATGGTCAGCAGGTTGGAGAAGTCATGCGCCAGACCACTGGTCATTTGCGCCGCAATCTCGCGTCGGCGGGTTTGCTGCAAGGCCACCCGCGCTTGGGTTTCTTCGGTCACATCCATCGACAACACATAGACGCCACGGGCGGCGCCTTCGTTGTCATCCGGCGTAAATGCCGCCCGGATACGCCGCGTGCTTGGAAGTTCGTTGAACTCAAACACCGAGGGTTCGCCCCGGAATGCTTTGTCCATATGCGGTTTGATATGTGTATAGGCGTTTTCGCCCAATGCTGCGCTGGCGTGCATGCCGACAATGTCAGAGGGGCGCCCTGGAATCACCGCACTTAGACGGCGGTTAGAGTAGGTGTAGACACGATCCGGGCCCACATGGGCGATATGGGCTGGCATCATCTCCGCGGTCAGCCGCATGCGTGCCTCACTGTCCGTGAGTTGCCGCTTCACTTCCTCAAGCGCCTGCACGGTGGCTTCCAACTCGCGGTTGGTGGCGGACAGCTCTTCGGCATATTGTAGCAACTGATCTGACAGCTCTTCAGAGCGGGACCTTAGCAACGCCTCCTGCCGTTTGGTGGAGGTGATGTCGGTGTAGACCGCGACCCAGCCGCCCTCCGGCAAAGGCGACCCTTCCACAGAAACCCAGCGCCCATCTGCCCGCTGACGTTCAAAATAATGCGGCTCAAAATTCAAAGCGCGATCTACGCGTTCCTTGATGAAAGCCTCTTTGTCCTCATCGCGAATGTCACCATATTCGCCGTTCTCAATCAGAAAGCGGATGGTTTCGGGAAAAGGCGCGCCCGGCTGTGTCAGCACGCGGGGAATGGAAAACATCTCGCGGAAACGGGCATTGGCAACCACCAGCTTCAGATCGCTGTCATAGATCGACATCGCCTGTTTAATCAGGTTCAAACCGGCAACGGTCATTGCCTGTGTGACTGCGGCTCGCTCCATTTTGCTCTCCTTCTCTTCTATCGCTAACACCCAATTTGGGGGTGCGAAAAGAGGCAAATGTCGCTTGTTACAATTCGTAAGGATTGGGAAAACTTTAAGAAAAAGTTGACCAAGAGGATGAAAACCGCACCACTAGAGGTGGAGGAATCGCTCACGCGGTTTTGGCTCGCTCCGGCGGGCTTAAGGGAGGAAGAAAATTTGGCACAGTCGTCACAGGCGACCGGTGGGCTGACGTCCATTCCGGCGCTGTTGCAGCGGAACGCCGCCCAGTTTGCAGATAGGGATGCATACCGGGAGAAAGAGTTCGGGATCTGGCAGACCTGGACTTGGGCAATGACCGAGAAAGAGATCGAAGCGCTGGCGCTTGGTCTGATCAATCTGGGTGTGAAAGAAGGTGACTTTGTCGCCATTATCGGGCGCAACCGTCCGTATTTCTATTGGTCGATGGTCGCCGCCCAATCCGTGGGCGCGGTGCCTGTACCGGTTTATCAGGACAGCGCAGCCGAAGAGATGGAATACATCTTGGGTCACTGTGGCGCGAAATACGCCATTGTTGAGGACCAAGAACAGGTCGACAAGATCATCGAGATCCAGGACAAACTGCATACGTTTGAGCATATGGTCTACATCGACCCGCGTGGATTGCGGAAGTATGACCACCGCCAGCTGCATGAATTCAGCCACATTCAAGCGCAGGGCCGTGCCGCCCACGATGAGCTGATTGGGGAGCTGAAATCCCGTCGTGAAAAGTTGGACTACGACAGCACCTGCGTGATGCTCTACACCTCTGGGACCACCGGCAAACCCAAAGGTGTGGTGCTCTCCAACCGCAACGTGATTGAAAGCTCCAAAAACTCCGCGGTCTTCGACGCGCTGACCGGTGACGAGGAAATCCTGTCTTACCTGCCGATGGCTTGGGTTGGGGACTTCATCTTCTCCGTGGGGCAGGCGTATTGGTGCGGCTTCTGTGTGAACTGCCCGGAATCGGCAGACACCATGATGACCGACCTGCGCGAAATTGGTCCTACCTACTACTTTGCACCGCCGCGGATTTTTGAAACCTCGCTAACCAATGTGATGATCCGCATGGAAGACAGCGGCGATCTGAAATACGCGCTGTTTCATCACTTCATGGATTTCGCCAAGACCGCAGGCGAGAAATATGGCATGCCCAAGCGCAGCTTGGCCAAGCCGGACATGAAGCGTCGCATCAAAAACGGCTGGCGTTATGCGATGGGTCTTGGGTTTGCGATTGAAACCCTCGTGGAAAACGGCATCCGCATGGCCTTCACCAAACTGCGTCACGGCAGCAAGGCGCGGGAGCATTTCAAAGCCAAAGATCCAATCTTGTTGAACCTCTATCGCGGCAACCTGCGCGACTACTTCAAGTATCGCATGGGCAACGTGCTCGTGTACGGCCCGCTGAAAGACACGCTCGGCTTTGGACGTGTGCGTGTGGGCTACACGGCTGGTGAAGCGATTGGCCCGGAAATCTTTGAATTCTACCGCTCGCTCGGCATCAATTTGAAGCAGCTCTACGGCCAGACCGAAGCCACCGTCTTCATCACGGCGCAGCCGGATGGCGAGGTGCGTGCGGACACCGTGGGCGTGCCAAGCCCTGACGTGGAAATCAAAATCGACGACAATGGCGAAATCCACTACCGCAGTCCGGGCACTTTTGTTGAGTACTACAACAACCCGGAAAGCACCGCCTCCACCAAAGATGCGGAAGGTTGGGTGGCAACTGGCGACGCGGGCTTCTTTGAGGAGAAAAGCGGCCACCTGCGCATCATCGACCGCGCCAAGGACGTTGGCAAAATGGCCGATGGCTCCATGTTTGCGCCGAAGTATGTTGAGAACAAACTGAAGTTCTACCCCGACATTCTTGAGGCTGTGCTGTTTGGCAATGGCAAAGACCGCTGCGTGGCCTTCATCAACATCGACCTGACGGCTGTGGGCAACTGGGCGGAACGCAACAACATCGCCTACGCGTCCTATCAGGAACTGGCCGGTCACCCGAAGGTGCTCGACAGCATTCAGGAACATGTTGAGGCGGTGAACCGCTCTGTGGCGGATGACCCGATGCTGGCAGGCTGTCAGGTCCACCGCTTCCTGGTTCTGCACAAAGAGCTGGATGCGGACGACGGCGAAATGACCCGGACCCGCAAGGTGCGCCGTGTGATTGTGGCCGACAAGTTCAAAGATCTCGTGGACGGTCTCTACGACGGCTCCACCAGCGTCTCCACCACCACCGAGGTGACCTATGAAGACGGCCGCAAAGGCTCGATCAGCGCGACCCTCGAACTGCGCGACGCCAAAGTTGTGCCAGTAGCAAGCAAGATGGCAGCGGAATGAACGACATGAGCAACGATAGCTACGTCACGGACGACGGCCGCACGATCGGCCCAACCGTGATGGAAATGAAAAACATCACGCTGCGGTTCGGTGGTGTGAAAGCGATCACCGACATCAGCTTTGACATCCGCGAGGGTGAGATCCGCGCGATCATTGGCCCAAACGGCGCGGGCAAATCTTCCATGCTAAACGTCATCTCCGGCTTCTACGTGCCGCAAGAAGGTGAAGTTTGGTACAAAGGCAAAAAACGCCCACCTATGAAGCCTTATCAGGTGGCACAGCAAGGCATCGCCCGGACGTTCCAGAACATCGCGCTGTTTGAAGGCATGACCGTTTTGGACAACGTCATGACTGGTCGTCTGCGCCAGATGAAGGCCAACATGCTTGAGCAGGCCATCTGGAAAGGCAAAGCCGAGAAGGAAGAGGTCGAGAACCGCGAAGTGGTCGAGAAAATCATCGACTTCCTCGAAATTCAGGCGATCCGCAAAACCCCGGTTGGGCGTCTGCCATATGGTCTGAAGAAACGTGTGGAACTCGCGCGTGCGCTGGCGGCGGAACCCTCCATCCTTCTGCTGGATGAACCAATGGCGGGCATGAACGTTGAGGAAAAAGAGGACATGTCCCGCTTTATCCTCGACATGAACGACGAATTTGGCACCACCATTGCGTTGATTGAACACGACATGGGTGTGGTGATGGACCTGTCTGATCGCGTGGTCGTGATGGACTACGGCAAAAAGATCGGCGACGGAACACCAGACGAAGTGCGCAACAACCAGGACGTCATCGACGCCTATCTGGGGGTGGCACATGACTAAGCACCTCTTTGATCCAAAAGTAAAAACCGGAGGCGTGAGCGATGCCTGAACAACTCGTATTTGCGATGGAGGTCTTCACCAACGGCCTCATGGCGGGCGTCCTGTATGCCCTGGTCGCGTTGGGCTTTGTGTTGATCTATAAGGCCTCCGGCATCTTTAACTTTGCCCAGGGTGTGATGGCGCTGTTTGCGGCCATGACTCTTGTTGGGATTCAGAACGGGCAGGTGCCCTTCGCCCATTTGATCAATGCGATCTTTGGTACGCATGTGCACAGCTTCGGCTGGAACGTGCCCTCTCTGTTTGCCCTGATCTTCACGGTTGGCGTGATGATCCTGTTGGCTTGGGCGGTGCAGCGCTTTGTGTTCCGCCATCTGGTTGGTCAAGAACCGATCATCCTGTTTATGGCGACCATCGGTCTGGCGTATTTCCTCGAAGGGTTTGCGGACCTGATGTGGAACTCTGAGATCAAAACCCTGACATTCTGTCTGCCAGGCGAGCTGTGCCTGCCGCAGGGTATGAACCTTGCCATCGATGATGCGGCCTACAACGCATGGGGTGTTGGCTTCTTCATCGACAACCTCGACATCACGGCAACCTTGGTGGCGATCGTTTTGGTGATCGCACTGGTGGCGTTTAGCCAATACACCAAGCAGGGCCGCGCTATGCGCGCTGTGGCGGATGACCACCAGGCAGCTCTGTCGGTAGGGATTTCCCTGAACTTCATCTGGGTGCTGGTGTGGTCGTTGGCCGGTTTTGTGGCCTTGGTCGCAGGCATTATGTGGGGCGCCAAGTCAGGCGTGCAATTTTCGCTGTCCTTGATTGCGCTGAAAGCTCTGCCCGTTCTGATGCTGGGCGGGTTTACCTCAATCCCAGGTGCCATTGTGGGCGGTCTGATCATCGGCGTCGGCGAAAAGATGTTCGAATACTGTTTCGGCATCGGTCAGTGTTTTGGCGGGGTCATCAACCTCGGCGGCGCAACCGAGAACTGGTTTGCTTATGTGCTCGCGCTTCTCTTCCTCGTCTTCCGGCCGCAGGGTCTGTTTGGCGAAAAGATCATCGAAAGGGTCTGATGGATGTCTAAGATGCTTGCCATTCTCAACGTCATCGCCTGGTCCGGCTTCTGGGTTTTTGGCTACCTTGCCTTCACTGGCGACGTGACCCGCCCCGAGCAAATGACAACAGCGGCATTGGTTGCGGCCTTCGGTGGCTTGGTCGGCACCTGGACATTCTTCCAGCTGGTCCGACACGCGGAATCCACCGGCTACGCAAAATCTCGGAACCGGGCGGACCGGTCCCACCTTGAAAAAGAATACAACGAGGAGACCGCCTGATGTTCTATCGTGAAGCTGGCGATTTCAAAACGACCTACGCGGCGGACAACCAAACGTTCCCGATCAAGATCGATCGTATGGGCTACTATGTGGCGCTGTTGGTGGCCTTCCTGATCATTCCATTCACGATCAACGACTACTGGGCCAACGCCATCCTGTTGCCATTCCTGATCTATTCCATCGCGGCCATCGGCCTGAATATTCTTGTGGGGTATTGTGGGCAGGTGTCTCTGGGCACCGGGGGGTTCATGGCGGTGGGTGCTTATGCTTGCTACAAATTGATGACCTCTTTCCCAGAGGTCAGTATTTTCTTCCACGTGCTTCTGTCGGGTGGCATCACCGCGTTGGTCTGTATCCTGTTCGGCCTGCCATCCCTGCGCATCAAAGGCTTCTACCTCGCGGTGGCGACACTGGCGGCACAGTTCTTTTTGGTGTGGCTCTTCAACCGTGTGCCGTGGTTCTACAACTACTCCGCTTCTGGTCAGATCAACGCACCAGAGCGCACCGTGTTTGGAGTGCCGGTGACCGGTCCTAACACCGAATCTTGGGCGACTTACCTCTTCTGCCTGGTGTTCTTGGTGATCTGTGCCCTGGTTGCCCGCAACCTGACCCGTGGCATGGCTGGACGTAAGTGGATGGCCATCCGCGACATGGATATTGCCGCTGAAATCATCGGGGTGAACCCACTGAAAGCCAAGCTGACTGCCTTTGGCGTCTCCGGCTTCTTCATCGGCATCTCCGGAGCGCTTTTCTTTGCGCTGTATCTGGGCGCGGTTGAGGTCGGCGAAGCCTTTGGCATTCAGAAGTCTTTCCTCGTGCTCTTTATGATCATCATCGGCGGTCTCGGTTCCATCTTTGGGTCCTTTGCAGGCGCAGCCTTCCTCGTGCTGCTGCCAGTGGTGCTGAAGGTGGTCGGTGTGGACTGGCTCGGCTGGCCCACAGACATTGTCGCCCACTTGCAGCTGGTGATTGTTGGCGGCCTGATTGTGATGTTCCTGATCCTGGAACCCCATGGCCTGGCCCAGCTCTGGCGCGTGGCGAAACAGAAACTGCGGTTGTGGCCCTTCCCGCACTAAGGCGGGGCCAGAGCCAACCATTCCGGGGCGGGGAGGCCCCGGCAATCACCATCGGACAAAACCAAGGGAGGAGAACCCCGATGAAAATGAAGTTTGCAACTATGGCCGTGACAGCCATGATGGCAGCAGCGCCAGCAATGGCCGACCTCGTGTTCCCATCGCTGAGCTACCGCACCGGCCCATACGCAGCGGGTGGTATCCCATTCGCGGACGGCTACGCCGACTATTTCACCCTGCTCAACGAGCGTGATGGTGGCATCGGCGGTGTGCCAACTCGCCTGCTGGAATGTGAAACCGGCTACAACACCGAGAAAGGTGTGGAATGCTACGAATCCACCAAAGGTGAAGGCGCGCTGGTGTATCAACCGCTGTCCACCGGCATCACCTATCAGCTGATCCCGAAAACCACCGCTGACGGCATTCCGATGCACACCATGGGTTACGGCCGCACGTCCGCTGCAAACGGTAAAGTGTTCAGCCACACCTTCAACTACCCAGGTACCTACTGGAACGGTGCATCCGGCGCGATCAACTACCTGCTGGCCGAAAACGGCGGTGACCTGAACGGTCACAAAATCGCGTTGGTCTACCACAACTCCGCATATGGCAAAGAGCCAATCCGTACGCTCGAAGAGCTGCAGAAGAAGCACGGCTTTGAGCTGAGCCTGCTGCCAGTGGACCACCCAGGTCAGGAGCAGAAGTCTCAGTGGCTGCAGATCCGTCGTGAAAAGCCTGACACTGTTCTGATGTGGGGCTGGGGTGTGATGAACCAAGTCGCTATTCAGGAGGCGGCCAACATCCGTTTCCCAATGGAAAACTTCATCGGCATCTGGTGGTCTGGCGCAGAGCATGACGTTCTGTCCGCAGGCGCGAAAGCCAACGGCTATAAGGCGCTGACCTTCCACAATGTGGGCCGCGACTTCCCAATCTTTGATGACATCCAGAAATACGTTGTGGATGCTGGCAAAGCCGCGGGTGCGGGCGACCAGATCGGTAACGTTCTTTACAACCGCGGTATGTACGCAGCGATGCTCGCAGCCGAAGCGGCGAAAACCGCACAGGAAATCCACGGCACCGCAGACATCACCCCAGCGATGATGCGTGACGGGATGGAAGCTCTGTCGATCACCGAAGAGAAAATGGCCGGCCTCGGCATGCCAAACTTTGGTCCGTCCTTCGACGTGTCCTGTGAAAACCACGGCGGTCCTGGCCTGGTTGGTGTGACGCAGTGGGATGCGGACAGCCAGACCTGGTCTCTGATCTCTGACTTCGCAGAAACCGACATGGAAGTGATCGGCGCGCTGATCGAAGAGGACTCCAACGCCTATGCCTCTGAAAACAACATCGAGATGAGCTGCAACTAAGCCCCCTTGACGCAACACGTCTCGGCCGGGCGCACCGGCCGAGACACCCAAGAACGCGAGATGAAAGACAACGCACATGCTTGACGCTGGTCGCACCCAAGAGACCCTTTTGGAGGTCAACAACATCGAGGTGATCTACAACCACGTGATCCTCGTGCTTAAAGGCGTGAGCCTCTCAGTCCCCAAAGGCGGCATCACCGCGCTTCTGGGCGGCAACGGCGCAGGCAAAACCACCACCCTGAAAGCCATCTCCAACCTGCTGCACTCTGAACGCGGTGAGGTCACCAAGGGCTCCATCAACTACCGTGGTGAGCCCGTGGCCGAACTGGACCCGGCGTCTCTGGTGAAAAAGGGCGTCATCCAGGTGATGGAAGGCCGCCATTGTTTTGAACACCTGACCGTTGAGGAGAACCTGCTGACCGGGGCCTACACCCGCAGCGGTGGCGATGTCGCCGCCGACCTCGAAATGGTCTATAACTACTTCCCGCGTTTGAAAGAACGCCGCAAATCGCAGGCGGGTTACACCTCAGGCGGGGAACAGCAGATGGTCGCCATTGGCCGCGCGCTGATGAGTAAGCCAGAATGTATCCTCCTGGACGAACCCTCCATGGGGCTGGCGCCGCAGCTGGTGGAAGAGATCTTCAACATCGTGAAAGATCTGAACGAGAAGGAAGGCAACACCTTCCTGCTCGCTGAACAGAATACCAACGTCGCGCTGCGCTTTGCCCACTACGGCTACATTCTGGAAAGCGGTCGCGTTGTGATGGACGGCCCGGCAGACGAACTGCGCGAGAACCCGGATGTAAAAGAATTCTACTTGGGTATGAGCGACGAAGGCCGGAAATCCTTCCGCGACGTGCGCTCCTATCGCCGTCGTAAGCGTTGGCTGAGCTAAGGCACAGCCGAACCTGAACCGCCCAGATTACGAGGGCAAACTGACCCAACGCGTGTCCGCAATACGCGGGCGCACTAGAAGACTTTGGCCGCCGGTTGCGGCTTTGGACCACAAAGGATGGCATCACATGAGCCGCTTTTTTGACGATTTGGAAATCCGCAGCGCAGATCAGCGCGCCGCTGATCTGGCCGCCGCCTTGCCGGCGCAGATCGCACGGGCCAAACAATTACCGGGTTTTGCGGCCTCGCTGGCGGACACGGCCCCGGCCAAAGTGACCTCGGTGGACGACCTTGCCAATCTGCCGGTATTGCGCAAATCCGATCTGGGCGCGGCGCAGAAGGCCAGCGGTCCGCTTGGCGGTTTTGCCGACCTGAGCAATCCCAATATCGCCCATGTGTTCCAGTCGCCCGGCCCGATTTATGAGCCCGGTGGCAACACCTCTGATTGGTTCCGTTTTGGTCGTGTGCTGCATGCTGTGGGCATTGGTGCCGATGACATCGTGCAAAACTGCTTTAGCTACCATCTGACCCCGGCCGGCATGATGTTTGAAAGCGGCGCGCGCGCTGTGGGTGCCAAAGTGCTGCCAGCGGGTGTAGGCCAGACTGAGATGCAGGTCCGCGCCGCCGCGGACATCGGCACCACCGCTTATGCTGGCACGCCGGACTACCTCAAAATCATCCTCGATAAAGCCGAGGAGATGGGTGAAAAACTCAAAATCACCAAAGCCACCGTTGGCGGTGGTGCGCTGTTCCCAAGCTTGCGTCAGGAATACGCCGATCGCGGCATCACCTGTCTTCAAGGCTATGGCACTGCAGACCTTGGTTCCATCGCTTACGAATCTGAAGCGATGGAAGGCATGATTATAGACGAAGGTGTGATTGTGGAAATCGTCACGCCCGGCACCGGAACCCCTGTGGCGCCGGGTGAGGTGGGCGAAGTGGTGGTGACCACGCTCAACCCTGATTATCCGCTTATTCGTTTTGCCACTGGCGACCTCTCCGCCATCCTCCCTGGGCAAAGCCCGTGCGGGCGGACCAACATGCGCATCAAAGGTTGGATGGGCCGTGCCGATCAAACCGCCAAGATCAAAGGCATGTTTGTCCGCCCCGAGCAGGTCGCAGCGCTTGTGGCGAAACACGATGAGGTCACCAAGGCCCGCGTGATTGCGACCCGATCTGGCGAGATGGACGTGATGACCGTGCAAATCGAAAGCGCCGGTGGCGATGAGGCCGCTTACGGCGCCTCCGTGGCAGACGCGCTGAAGCTCAAAGGCAAGATCGAGATTGTTGCTCCGGGCAGCCTGCCCAAAGACGGCATCGTGATCGAAGATCAGCGTAAATACGATTAATACAGCTCTTCCCCTGAGCCCAGCGCCAGATATGGCGCTTCGGCTACGCCCGCCGCTTGCGGCGGGCTTTTCTTTGCCTGTAAGAAATATTATAGTCCAATTGGTCTAAAAAGATTGATCTGGCTGCGAAAGCTTCCTAAGTGATCCATGTCATTCCAAAAACTGGAGCCAAGATCATGAAAATCAGCTGGGAATTACCTCAGAAGCGCACGGGATTCGGCGGCGTGATCGACGGGCTGATTGGTCCGGGTGCCACGTCTGCGGAAAAAGCGCTTCAGTTGTATTTGCCTTTTGCTTTTGCGACTGCCGTGGTTCTCGCCGGTGGGGTGTTTGACTTCGGATGGTCTGTGATCCAATTCGTAGTCATCGCAGCGCTCGCTGTTGATATGATGGGTGGGGTGATCACCAACGCCACCTCCGCAGCGAAGCGATGGTACTTTCGCGAAGGGCAGGGCAACAAGCAACATCTGGGCTTCGTGGCGATGCATGCCGCCCAGATTGTGCTGTTTGGCTGGGCGTTTATGGACCTGAACCTGCTTTGGATTGGTGGCGTGTTTGCGGTGCTGTTTGGGTTCAGTGCCGTGATTGTGACAACACCGCTGTACCTTCAGCGGCCCGTGGCAAGCTTCTTGTTTGTGGTCGCGCTGTTTTTATCGCTCTATGTGTTTACAACACCGTTGGAAGTGCAGTGGTTCCTGCCAATGCTATATTACAAGATATTGATAAGCCACGTCCTGCGAGAAGAGCCTTATCAGCCAGACTAGTTTGCGGTGTTCTTTCCGCTTAAATACCCGATCAACAGCTGTCCCATCATACGCTCCAACGTCTCAAGGGCTGCCTCTTCTCCGACAATCTCCGCCACCACCGTATGGTGCGTTGTAATCGCCAGCTGCATCGCTTCATCTTGGGCTATTTCAGTCGCCGATTTCCCGCGTAAATAGTCAAACAACAGCGCCATTTCACTGCCAAAATCTGGGGCCATCGCTTCGGTCAGCGACTGTATCTTTGCGGCTTGTGATGCCCCGCGCGCCTGCGGCACAGCTACAGACTTCATTACCTCTTTGGTGCAGGCCAGAAAAAGAGCCTCTTTGGTGGGGAAGTAGTGGTAGAGCGCAGATTTTGACACGCCGAGATGCTCGGCAACTTTGCGCATGCTCACACCGCCGTAGCCGTGCTCGGAAAAATAGGAGGCTGCGCGTAGCGCCAAATCGGCGCGGTGGGCTTCGTGGTCAACAATCTTCGGCATTTATTTCGTCCACTTGGTCTAAAACTATTTGACACGACTCACCCCTGAGGTCTAGGAGGAAATTGTTTTCGTCCAATCGGTCTAAAAAGATGGTTCCAACGCGCACTCCACCCCTCTTCCGTCTCGAAGTCCTGCTGGCCTGTGCCGTGTCGGCCGGCATCCTTTGCAAGATCGCGGACGGGTGTCGCGCACTTGTCTGTCTGTTTTGAAAGGTCCCTAAATGTCGTCGTCTGCAACCACCGGCGGGGTAGACCGCGCCCATGACCGCTCCTTTGTGCCAAAGCTGATCTTTGCCGCCTTGCACGGCAGCATCGTCTGCCTATGCCTTTGGCTCGCTTTTGCGCTGGAGTGGGCCGACCCCGCTCGCGCCAAATTGTTGTCGGGCTGCGCGGTGCTCTATTTCCTGCGGCACCTGATCACGCTGTTTGTCCTGCTCAAACGCAAGGTGGAACTCTCAGAAGCCTTGGGACTGTCGGCCTTTATGGCCCTATTCGAAATCGGCTTCCTGCTTCTAGGCGCGGGAATCCTGCGTGACTCCGCTGTACCCTTTGGCAGCATGGACATGCTGGCGCTGGGGCTGATTGCCTTTGGCTCCTATCTCAACACCGGCTCAGAGCTTCAACGCATGATCTGGAAGAAACGCCCGGAGAGCAAAGGCCGCTGCTATACCGGCGGATTGTTCAAACATTCCATGCACATCAACTACTTTGGCGACATGGTGCTGTTCACCGGCTGGGCTTTGCTCACGACCTCTTGGTTGGCTTTTGCGATCCCGCTGTCTATGACCGTGGGCTTCCTCTTCTTCCACATTCCCGCCTTGGACGCTTACCTGTCCCAACGTTACGGCGCGGAGTTTGACGCTTATGCTGCCAAAACCGCCAAACTGATCCCCTTCGTCTACTAATCCCCTCGCAAACCTCGAGCCATGCCCTATCTTGGCGGGAACACGATATGTGAGGACCCGCCATGGACGCACACACCATCAAAAACCGCGAAATGCGCGCTCTTTCCATCGCCATGGCAGGCAGTCTGTTTATGGGCGGGGCGGGAGTGCTGGCTGCAATACTCTCCAATTCCACCGCGATCATGATGGACGGGTTGTTCTCCCTGATCGCTTTCACCTCGGCCTTCATCGGGCGCAGGATCAGTAAAAACGTCGACGCCGCTCCAGACCGGTTCCGCCCCCTGGGCTATGCCGCTGATGAAGCGGTGTTTGTCACCTTCCGTTCGCTGTCGCTGATTGGCCTGATCCTCTTTGCCTGTGGCTCTGCCGTGATGAACATCCTGAATTACATTCAGGGCGAGGCGATCCCGACGCTGAACTACGAGCCCATGTTGATCTACTTCGTGGTGATCAGCGCCACCTGCTTTGGGCTGTGGGCGATGCACCGCCATACATGGAAGAAAACCGGCGAGGTCAGCGAAATCCTCAAGCTGGAAAGCAAAGCCGCCGCCATTGACGGTTTTATGACGGTCGCCACCGCCATGGGCCTCGGCATGATCTATGCCTTTGGCGACAGCTTCCTCGCGCCAGTCGCTCCGATTGGCGACAGCATCGTGGTCTTCTTCCTCTGTCTGGTTGCCGTGCGTCAGGTTCTGCGCGATCTCGGCGGCGGCATGGGCGAGTTGCTTGGCGTCACCGCCCAACCGGAGATCATCGCCAAGGCCCGCCGCGCGCTACGCGCATCAGTCGCCGATCTGCCGGGGGAATTCACCGACATGTCCGTGGTCAAACTTGGCCGCACCTACACCGTCAGCGTCTACTACAACCCCAAGCAGGCGGTCACATCGGAGCAAATCGATGACCTCAACCTCACCATGATTGCTGACGTGCGCAAAGTGCTGCCCGGTGCCGATGTGCTGCTCTGTATTTCGCAATACCCCCGCTGCTGGCCTGAGGGCATACTGTCCAAAAAAGGCTAACGCATCGACCGCCCTTTGAGGATCGCGTCAGAGCCGAAGCGCTCGCGAATGGCATCGGTGGCGCGCTCCGCCTTGGCCCGCTGCACCGCTTGCGGGTCAAGCAAATCGCCTGACAGGTCCGCCTGTGTCGCGGGCACCAAATCCGCCAGACCAACGCCAATCAGCCGATACGGCCCTTCATCCTCCACCTGATCAAACAGGCCACGTGCGGTGCGATAGAGCGTATCCGCCATCTGCGTGGCATCGCGCAGGCTCACCCGCCGGCTGATCGTGGAAAAATTCGCCCGTTTCAGCTTCAAGGTCACCACGCGGCCCGCCAAATCTTTGGCCTTGGCGCGGTCACTGACCTTTTCGGCCAAGCGCCACAAATGCCCATCCAGGATGTCCGTACTGGCGGTGTCCTCAAAAAACGTCGTCTCGTTGCTGATGCTTTTCATCGGCGCGTTGTTGGACACTTTGCGTCGGTCTTGTCCGCGCGCCAGATGCCAAAGCCGACAGCCCGTGTTGCCAAACCGCGCGATCAGGTCTTCCTGATCCCAGCGCAGCAGGTCCGTAAAGGTCCGAATGCCCGCGCGCTCCAGGCTTTGTTGCGCCACCGGCCCAATGCCCCAGATCATCCGCACCGGCTTGTCCGCCAAAAACGCGTCCGTCTCCGTCTTGCCAATCACCGAAAACCCGCGCGGTTTGTCCAGATCACTGGCGACCTTGGCCAGAAACTTATTGTGCGACAGCCCCACCGAGCCCGTCACGCCCAACTCATCTTTCATGCGTTTGGTCAGTCGCGCCAGCATCACCGCTGGCGGCGCGCCATGCAGCTTTGTGGTGCCGGTCATGTCCAAAAACGCCTCATCCAGCGACAGAGGCTCAATCACCGGGGTGAGCTCATCCATCATCTTTCGGATCGCTCGGCTGACCTCGACATAAACCTCCATGCGCGGCTTGATCACCACCGCATCGGGGCACAGTTTCAGCGCCTGAAACATCGGCATCGCCGAGCGCACCCCGCGAATACGTGCCACATAACAGGCCGTGGACACCACGCCGCGTTTGCCACCGCCAATAATCACCGGCTTGTCAATCAACTCCGGGTTATCGCGCTTCTCGACACTTGCATAAAACGCATCGCAATCCATATGCGCGATAGACAGCTCAAACAGCTCCGGATGGGAGGTCACACGCAGGCTGCCACAATGTGGACACCTTTTTGTGGTTTCCAATTCGTTAAGACAATCGCGGCATACTGCTGGCATTGGTTTACTTTGTATCGGATAGCGCCATGACTATAGCATTCCCGAACTTCCCTGACAGGGCCTATCGCGGCTCCAAGCTGATTGTGTTTGTGGGGGATAAGCTGGTGTCGGTGCTGCGTGATGATATCGCCACCATTCCCTGGCCGGACTACTGGGATTTCCCCGGTGGTGGCCGCGAAGGCGACGAGGCCGCGCTGACCTGCGCGCTTCGTGAAACCGAAGAAGAGATTGGCCTGACCCTATCAGAGCAGGATGTGATCTGGGCTCGCCGGTATCAGCGTCACGACCACTTCACTTGGTTCTTCGCCGCGCAATTGCCTGCGGACATGGCAGAGCACATTGTGCTCGGCGATGAAGGTCAGAGGGTGAAACTCATGTCGCCGCATGAGTATCTCACCCACCCCAAAGGCATCCCTCATTTCCAGACACGTCTCGCCGATTTCCTCGCCGATACGCATCCGGAAAATCCTGACGGCACCTACAGGTTTGAACTGCCAATGGCCGCCTGCGCCTGAAGCAGACTGGCCCTAGCGGTTGGGCTGACGCGCCTGCACGGAGTTCATCTCTGCCACAATGGCGTGCGCCGCCGCACGCGGGTCTTCTGCGGTCCACACCGGACGTCCCACCACAATATGGTCCACGCCATCCGCCACAGCATTGGCCGGCGTCGCCACCCGTTTCTGATCGCCGAGCGCCGCGCCAGCTGGGCGCACACCTGGGGTCACAATCAAACGCCCCTCAGATTCAGGCAGTGCGCGGATCATTGCGGCTTCTTGTGGCGACGCAATCACGCCATCCGCACCCGCGTCAAACGCCTTGCCAGCACGCTCGACCACCAGATCAGGAATCGCGCCGTCCTTGATCAGGCAATTGTCCAGATCACCGCGATCCAAAGACGTCAAAACCGTCACGCCGAGAATTTTCAGATTGCTGCCCGCTGCACCTTCTTTGGCCGCCGCAACCACATGCGGATCGCCATGCACGGTCAAAAAATCGAGATCAAACTGCGCCAGACCACGTACGGCGGCCTCAACCGTGGCGCCAATATCAAACAGTTTCATGTCGAGGAAGATGCGTTTGCCGCGTTCTTGTTTCAGTTCATTGGCCAGTGCCAGACCACCGCCGGTCAACATGCCCAGGCCAATCTTATAGAAGCTCACCGCATCGCCAATCTGGTCCACAAGCTCCTGACCTTGCAGCAGGTTTGGCACATCAAGGGCAACAATCAGACGGTCATCAGCGGTCATGGCGGTATCTCCGGGCTATCTAGGGGCAAAGCAAACGTCTGCCTTCTAGCGCCACGCGCCCTGTGCCGCAAGGCGTAGCGCGCAAGGGGGAGGACCGCAAAAACACAAACAGCCCCGCGTAGGGGCTGATGTCTCTTCAGATCAATGGAAGCGTAGGAGACTTAGCCTTCGCTGGGAAATACCCCAGGGGCAAAAGACAGCTTTTCGCGGCCAGCGCGGATTTCCGGCATCCGGCTTAATTGGCGCAGCGCCTCTTTGATCAGCGCCAAACGACCAGCACCTTGCGGACGATCGTCTTCCGCAGCCACGGCGCAATGCAGGCGCACGTCGCGCACTTCGTCGCTCAGGCTGACCACGGCGGACAGCTCCCCAAGGGTTTGGCGATAGGTTGGATTGGAAATCTGAATCTCGGTCACATGCATGGTGCGGCCCTTTCTTGTCTGCTCTTCTGAGCACTGTGATTCAGAATTAGGGCAAAATTTGTCTCAAATTAGGGGAATTTTCGCACCATTTTCGCACTGACCTGTGCAACCCTTCAAAAGCGTTCGATTTTCACTGGCGAACATCTTGATCTGTTTTGATTTGTTCCCCACATCTCATGTGAGGCCCACACAGGGGCGTGCCGCAAAGCGGGCGCCAATACCGACGAGGGGCGCTTACAAGAAGGAGAAATACCCATGGACTTGAGCAAGTTCACGGAACGGTCCCGCGGATTCATTCAGGCTGCGCAGACCATTGCCATGCGGGAAAACCACCAGCGTTTGGTGCCCGAACACATTCTAAAAGCATTAATGGATGATGATCAGGGGCTTGCTGCCAATCTGATCACCCGTGCCGGTGGCGCGCCACAAATGGTGCGCACGGCAGTCGACGCTGCGGTTGGTAAACTGCCGCAAGTGTCTGGCGATACCGGTCAGCCTTACATGGATAACGCCACTGCAAAAGTGCTGGGCGAAGCAGAGGCGCTTGCCAAGAAGGCAGGTGATAGCTTTGTGCCGGTGGAGCGTATCTTGATGGCGCTGATGATGGTGAAATCCAAAGCCAAGGACGCGCTGGACGGGGCCAATGTCACCGCCCAAGCGCTGAACGCTGCCATCAACGACATCCGCAAAGGCCGCACCGCTGACAGTGCATCGGCTGAGGATGGCTATGATGCGCTCAATAAATACGCCCAGGACCTGACCGAACGCGCCAGCGAAGGCAAAATCGACCCGATCATTGGCCGGGACGATGAAATCCGTCGCGCGATGCAGGTTTTGAGCCGCCGCACCAAAAACAACCCTGTTCTGATTGGCGAGCCGGGCGTGGGTAAAACCGCGATTGCCGAGGGCATGGCGCTGCGTATCGTGAACGGCGATGTGCCAGAATCCTTACGCAATAAAAAGCTGCTGGCGCTCGACATGGGCGCGCTGATTGCGGGCGCAAAATACCGCGGTGAGTTTGAGGAGCGTCTTAAGGCGGTTCTGACCGAAGTCACTGAAGCCGCGGGCGAAATCATTCTCTTCATTGACGAGATGCACACGCTGGTCGGCGCGGGCAAAACCGACGGCGCAATGGACGCCGCCAACCTGATCAAGCCTGCGCTTGCACGGGGGGAGCTGCACTGTATCGGTGCCACCACGCTGGATGAATACCGCAAATATGTGGAGAAAGACGCCGCCCTGGCACGTCGCTTCCAGCCGGTTCAGGTCGAAGAACCCACCGTGGAGGACACCATCTCCATCCTGCGCGGCATCAAGGAAAAGTATGAACTGCACCACGGCGTGCGCATCTCTGATGCGGCTTTGGTTGCGGCCTCCACCTTGAGCCACCGCTACATCACTGACCGCTTCCTGCCGGACAAAGCCATCGACCTTGTGGACGAAGCGGCTTCGCGTCTGCGCATGGAAGTGGACAGCAAACCCGAAGAGCTCGACGCGCTCGACCGTCAGATCCTGCAGCTGCAGATCGAGGAAGAAGCGCTCAAGCTTGAGGACGATGCGGCCTCCAAGGACCGTCTGGAAACCTTGCAAAAGGATCTGGCGGACCTGCAGGAGAAATCCTCTGAGATGACCGCCAAATGGCAAGCCGGTCGGGACAAGCTCGCCTCGGCGCAGAACATCAAAGAAGCGCTGGATCAGGCCCGTGCCGATCTGGACATCGCCAAACGCGAAGGGAATCTCGCCCGCGCCGGGGAGCTGTCATACGGCGTGATCCCGGACCTTGAGAAAAAGCTCGAAGAGGCGGAAAGCGCCGAAGGTGAAGTGACGGTCGAAGAGGCCGTGCGCCCGGAACAGATCGCGCAAGTGGTCGAGCGTTGGACCGGTATTCCAACCTCCAAGATGCTCGAAGGTGAGCGCGAAAAACTCCTGCGCATGGAAGATGACCTGCACCGCCGCGTGATCGGCCAGCACTCCGCCGTGACCGCGCTCTCCAATGCCGTGCGCCGTGCGCGTGCCGGGCTCAATGATGAGAACCGTCCGCTAGGCTCGTTTCTCTTCTTGGGGCCAACCGGTGTGGGCAAAACCGAGCTGACCAAAGCTGTGGCCGAGTTCCTGTTTGACGACGACAACGCCATGGTGCGCATCGACATGTCCGAGTTCATGGAGAAACACGCTGTCGCCCGTCTGATCGGCGCGCCTCCCGGCTATGTGGGCTATGACGAAGGTGGCGTGCTCACCGAAGCCGTGCGTCGTCGCCCGTACCAGGTGGTGCTGTTTGACGAGGTCGAAAAGGCGCATCCTGATGTCTTCAACGTGCTCTTGCAAGTGCTCGATGACGGCGTGCTGACTGATGGTCAGGGCCGCACGGTGGACTTCAAGCAAACGCTGATCATCCTGACGTCCAACCTCGGCGCACAGGCGTTGAGCCAACTGCCTGAAGGCGCGGATGCCTCTGACGCCCGTCGCGATGTCATGGACGCCGTGCGCGCTCACTTCCGGCCGGAGTTCCTCAACCGTTTGGATGAGACCATCATCTTTGACCGGCTGGGACGGCAGGACATGGATGGCATTGTCGACATTCAACTCGCGCGCCTCAAAAAGCGCCTCGCCGGTCGCAAAATCGGCCTGGAGTTGGATGAGGGCGCCAAAAAATGGCTGGCCGATGAAGGCTATGATCCGGTCTTTGGGGCGCGGCCTCTGAAGCGCGTGATGCAGCGCGCACTGCAAAACCCGCTGGCCGAAGCTCTGCTGGCTGGGGACATCAAGGATGGCGACACCGTGCCCGTCACAGCCGGGGCCGAAGGTCTTCTGATCGGAGATCGGGTGGGCAGCAGCGACAATCCAAAACCGGATGACGCCGTCGTGCATTAACTCTAAACTGCCTGCAAAGCCCGCCATATCGGCGGGCTTTCTTCTATGCGTACAACAGACGGACCAAAGACTTTGGATTGGCACACCCTGATCAACACCGACCGCGCCGCAGACACGTGCCGCGAAGAAGACCCGCTGCGCCAAAATTTCGTGCAGGATGCCGACCGGATCACCTTCTCCGCGCCGTTTCGGCGGCTCGCCAACAAGACACAGGTGCATCCACTTTATGATCATGACCACTTGCGTCACCGGCTGATCCACTCGGTCGAGGTCGCCAGCGTGGGCCGCACATTGGGCATGAAGGTGGGCAGCTGGCTTGAGACGCAAGGCCACATTGCCAAAGGTGAAACTGCCAAAGTGGCGGGGATTGTGCACGCCGCCTGTCTCGCCCATGACATTGGCAACCCACCGTTTGGCCATTCCGGCGAAGAGGCCATTGGCGGCTGGTTCAAAGAGAAGTTCGCCCAGAACGAGGGGATTTTTGCCCAGGTCGCCCAGGAACAGCGCCATGAGTTCACCCCGCTGGAAGGCAACGCCCAGGGCTTTCGCATTGTCACCCGTCTGGAAATGTACCGCAACGAAGGCGGCATGCGCCTGTCCAACGCGGTGCTTGGGGCCTTCACCAAATATCCAATGACTGCCAGCACCTCCGCGGCTCTGAAAGCGGACAATGGTGGCAGGGCGCCCTACGTTGGCGCCAAGAAATTTGGCGCCTTTCATTCTGAGTATGACACGCTCAAAGAGGTCGCACAGGCGCTGGGCCTGCCGGAAGAGACCGCGTCAGACGGCAGCCTGTGGTGGCGACGGCACCCGCTGGTCTATCTTGTCGAGGCCGCGGACGATATTTGCTACAACATCGTCGATCTCGAAGACGGATTCTCCGCTGGAGATCTCAGCCTGGAACGTGTCGAAGACCTCTTGTCCCCCCTGTGCCGTCTCACCAACCGCGATCAATCCGCCTACACTGCTTATGAACGCATCAGCTACATGCGCGCCCGCGCAATCGGCGGCGCGATTGACGCCTGCGTGCAGGCCTTCATCGACAATCACAGCTCCATTCTGTCAGGTCACTTCTCCGGTGAGCTGATCGCCGTGTCCGACAAAGGCGCGGCTTTTGAGAAGATCAAACAGACCGCCCAAGAGCGCCTGTTCACCGCGCCGCGTAAAACTAAGTTGGAAATTCAGGGTCGCAACGCCATTCGCACCGTTTTGGACGGCGTGTTGCCGGTCTATGCCGCTTTGGCGGAAAACAACTGGAACAGCGACGGATTGCCGGACTACGAAGCCCAACTGGTCCGCGCCCTGTCGCTTGACCTGCGCGGCATCACTGACAGCTACACCGCGTTGCACGGGATGAGTGATTTCATCACCGGCATGACCGACCGCTACGCCCTTGAGGCGGCGCGCATGGTTTCGGGGGCAGCCTAGCACCAAACTCCCAAAATTGTTGCACTTGCCTCACGCGGCTGTTGACCAATCGTGACTTGCTCTCGCTCTAAACGGGCGGCACCTTAGGTGTGACGCGCCAGAAGGGAGCCAAGTCATGGAAAGCACAATGGAAACAGCCTTTGATGTGGTGGAATTTCTCGGTCTGGCCTTTGTGCTGATCTTCGCGCTTCTGGTTGTGGCGGCGATCATCCTTTTCATCATTGACCGCAACCAGACCGGCGATGCGATCCGGCGCAACTATCCTGTGATTGGCCGCTTCCGTCATATCTTCTCGGAGTTGGGTGAGTTCTTCCGGCAGTATTTCTTTGCCATGGACCGCGAGGAGTTGCCGTTTAACCGCGCCCAACGCGAATGGGTTGGCCGGGCAGGGGAGGGCAAATCCAACACCATCGCCTTTGGCTCCACTCGCAATCTCAACGTGCCTGGCACGCCGATCTTCGTGAACGATCCGTTCCCGCCGCTCGACGATGAATATGCCAAATCTGAGCCACTACTGATTGGTCCCACCGCCCGCACGCCTTATCTTGCGCCCTCGTTTTTCAACATCTCCGGCATGAGCTACGGCGCTCTGTCTAAGCCAGCGGTACAGGCGCTCAGCCATGGCGCAGCTAAGGCTGGTATTTGGCTCAACACTGGCGAAGGAGGCGTGAGCCCGTTTCATTACGAAGGCGGCTGTGATCTGGTCTACCAAATTGGCACTGCCAAGTTTGGCGTGCGCAATGCCGACGGCGGGCTGGACGACGCCAAACTGCGCGAAATTGCCGGTCACAAAAGCATTCGGATGTTTGAGGTGAAAATGGCCCAAGGGGCCAAACCCGGCAAGGGGGGCATCCTTCCGGGCGAGAAAGTCACCGAAGAGATTGCCAAAATCCGTGGTTTGGAAGTTGGTCAGGATGGAATCTCCCCCAACCGCCACCGTGAGATCGACAACTTTGACCACCTCCTGGATTTCCTCGCCCACATCCGCGAGGTCACCGGCAAGCCTGTGGGCATCAAAACGGTGGTCGGCGCGGAACTCACCATGCGCGAGTTCTTTGAAACCATCGCACGGCGCGGAGCGAATATGGCCCCGGACTTTATCACCATCGATGGCGGCGAAGGTGGCACCGGCGCAGCACCGATGCCACTGATGGATTTGGTGGGCATGCCCGTGCGCGAGGCGTTGCCCTTGGTGGCTGATCTGCGCGATGAGTTTGAATTGCACGACCGCATCCGCCTGATCGCCTCGGGCAAGCTGGTCAACCCCGGCGATATCGCCTGGGCGCTCGCGGCCGGGGCAGACTTCGTGGTCTCCGCCCGTGGCTTCATGTTTGCGCTGGGCTGCATCCAGGCGCTCAAGTGCAACAAAAACACCTGCCCCACCGGCATCACCACCCACGATCCGCGTTTCCAGAAGGGCCTGGTTGTGGACCGCAAAGCCCCCCGCGTCGCCCGCTATGCCCAGGCGCTGGTGAAAGAGGTCGAGGTCATCGCCCACTCCGTCGGCGTGTCCGAGCCTCGCAAGCTACGTCGCCGCCATGTGCGACTTGTGCAACCCAACGGCCGCTCCGTGCCCATGAACGAGGTCTTCCCCCGCCCGGGTGCCATGTAGCCCCTCTGTCTGCTCAGTCCTCAAATATCCCTTGGGTGTGGGGGCTGGCCCCCACTTTCAACAGATATCAAAGGCGCCAAACGTTACAATCGCCCCACACCATCGTGACCATGCTTGTATGGCGTGGGTCCCGACACCTGCGTTATCACTCTCCCAACGCAATAGGAGAGACCCCACATGGCGCACCGCTGGACCAATGACCTCACACATGACGACGTGACCCCAAAGTCCGCCTATTTGAACCGCCGCCAGGTGATGGCCGGCATGGCAGGTCTCGGTCTCGCCGCCCTCGCACCCAAAGCCCGAGCGGCCGCCGATCTCACACCGACCGATTTTGACGTGATCACGCAGTACAACAACTTTTATGAGTTCGGCACCGGCAAGGATGATCCCGCCAAACATGCCCACCGCCTGACCACCAAGCCTTGGAGCATCAAGATCGACGGTATGGTCGACCGCCCCGGCGACTATGCGCTCGAAGACATCCTCTCCCAAATGACCATTGAAGAGCGCATCTATCGCTTCCGGTGTGTCGAGGCCTGGTCAATGGTGGTGCCATGGAACGGCTTTGAATTGAAAGATCTCTTGGACCTCGCGGGTGTGCAATCCTCAGCCAAATACGTGGCCTTTGAGACGCTCTATCGCCCCAAAGAAATGATTGGGCAGAACTCGCCTTTCCTGGATTGGCCCTACGTCGAAGGCCTGCGGTTGGATGAGGCCAACCACCCACTCACCCTGATGGCGACAGGCATCTACGGCAAAGACATGCCCAAACAAAACGGCGCACCGATCCGTCTGGTGGTGCCGTGGAAGTATGGCTTCAAATCGATCAAATCCATCGTGCGTATCACCCTGACCGACAAAGAGCCGCCCACCAGTTGGAACAAATCCATCCCCGGTGAATACGGCTTTTACTCCAACGTAAACCCAGAGGTGGACCACCCCCGCTGGTCCCAAGCTTCTGAGCGGCCCATCGGCGGCGGCTTCTTTGCCAAACGCATCCCCACCCTGATGTTCAATGGCTATGAGCAAGAGGTCGCCAGCCTTTACGAAGGCATGGACCTGCGCAAAAACTACTGACGGCATGCGCAGGCCAATGCCATCATTTTGGCGCGGGGATTGGACCGTCTTAAGCCGCCATCGCGTTGGCCTGTACGCGGTTTTCAAGCAACGCAATGAACTCCTTGCGCGGCGAAATAAACCGCGTGGTATAAAGCGGCGGAGCATCGGCAAATTGCAGCTTCAGCAGTTTTTTCTCGCCATCCAATGCCACACCCGTCAGCTCCTGCAGGTTGCGCGATTGCGGCCGCATCGAATGACCGAAGCTGGTGATTGTGTCGTCTTCAATCCTGATCCGAACAAAAAATGCCAGTTTGATCCATTGAAACAGCACCAAGGCCGCGGCCCCATATACTATAACCTCGGTGAACCTCTGTTCGTCAGCGGAGGCCCCTTCCATGAATTGGTTGATGTCCAGGATATACAGAAACCCCAGCATGATCGGCCCCACAAGCAACCGCGCACCCCATGCGGCGCGAAAGGTTTGTGCACCGCCGATCACCGTGTTCGCGCGCGCTGGCATCCAGTTGCCGATGAACGATATGGCGATGTCATTCAATCCGCCGTCGCCGCCATAGGCAGAGGTCTTCCCTTTCGATTTTCCCCAGGACCTAACAATAAGCGTCAGGGCCAAACCGATGGCCATAATCATGTAAGCGGCGTATTCTGGATCAAGAAAATTGAACAAGAATTCGTACAAGGTGATCAATTCGGGCAAGGGACATATCCTTCTGTACTGGCAAAGGTCACAAAACTTCTGATCTCTGTATTGGGAGGATTGGGCGCTTATGTGGCGGCACTTGGGTCTTTGCAGGCCCTAAACGTAGGGAGGCGTATTTATGGGTGACGTGATTGTTAATCGGTTAAACGCCCTTGTGCGGAAGCTCCCCAGCTGGCTGTTCTATCTAATTGGGGCGGCTTATCCGGTATGGCTGCTTTTTGCAGGCTTCACCGGCGGCCTGGGTGTTGATCCTGTGAAAGCCATGGAGCACGCGCTGGGCAAGGTTGGGCTGCAGGTGCTGATCGCGGTCCTGCTGGTGACCCCGCTCCGCCGGTTCACAAAACTCAACTTGCTAAGTTGGCGCCGGGCGCTCGGCGTGATCGCCTTTTTCTATATCCTGCTGCACTTCCTTGTCTGGATGGTGCTGGATGTGCAGATCCTCAGCCAAGTCAAAGCCGACCTTATCAAGCGCCCCTACATCATTGTCGGCATGATCTCGTTGGTGATCCTGTTGCCGCTGGCGGTCACATCCAACAACCTTTCCATCCGCAAGCTTGGCTCGCGCTGGCGCAAGCTGCACAAGATGACATACCTCGCCGTGGCGCTGGGTGGTGTGCATTACATCATGCAGTCCAAGGGCTTTGAGTATGAGCCCTATATCTATCTCGCGGTGGTCATCGGCTTGATCGCACTCCGCAAGCTGCCGAAGAAACGCGCCGCGCCGCCTGTAAAACGTCAGGCGGCGTGAACCGTACGCTCGCGCCGCCCTCTTTCTTTAGCTGTGCACAAACTGCACTGTGTCAAAGCTCTGCCGCCAGGCGCTGACTTCGGCGGCCACATCTTCGCCAGCCAAACCGGCCGCAATCAACCCGGCCAACCGGCCCGCATCACCTGATGTCATGCCCCAGCGCACCAATTCCGGCGTGCCAATGCGCAGCCCGTTCATGTCGCCCGCGACCTCGGCTACCGGCAATCCAATGCCGCAGGCCAGGAACCTCGCCTTGCGCAACACCTTGGACGCGGCCTGACCCCCGCCATAGCTTTCCGCCAGAACCGCGAACTGATGGGACTGCGTGTGGCCGTCCCGTCCCGCAAACACCGGCACACCCTTGGCGTCCAACGCCTCCGCCAAAGCCTGCGCCATGACAATCATCTCTTGCGCATAGGCCGCTCCAAAGCTGCGCCAATCCAACATGGTCACCGCCAGCGCCGCCGACTTGGCGGCATCAAAATTGGCCGTCATGCCGGGGAAGGCAATGGCGTCCAGCGCCTTGGCGATCTCAGCATCATTGCTGACAATCAATCCACCCGCCGGTCCGCCCAGACTCTTATAGGTGCTCATGGTCATGAAATGCGCGCCCTCGGTCAGCGGGTTCCGCCACGCCTTGCCCGCAATGATCCCGCATTGGTGGGCCGCATCAAACATCACCTTGGCACCCACTTCATCGGCAATCGCGCGCACCTCTTTTACTGGGTGTTCGAATAGGTTTAGGCTACCACCAATGGTGATCAGCTTCGGCAGCTCTTTGAGTGCCAGTGCACACAACGCGTCCAAGTCCACGGTGTAGCCGTCCGCATCCGTCGGGGCCATCACCGTGCGCAGCCCAAACAACCCGGCGCAGCCCGCCACATGATGGGTCACGTGCCCGCCAATGGTGGCCGGCGGCGCAATGATGGTATCGCCCGGTTTGCAGGTCGCCATAAACCCATAGAGGTTGGCAATCGCGCCCGACGGCACGCGGATTTCGGCAAACTTGGCGTCAAACACTTCGGCGGCCAATTCCGCCGCAATCACCTCTATCTCTTCAATCGCCTCCAGCCCCATCTCATATTTGTCGCCGGGGTAGCCCAGTGAAGGGCGCGACCCGATGCCGGAGGCCAAAAGCGCCTCGGCCCGAGGGTTCATCACATTGGTGGCGGGGTTCAGGTTGAAACACTCCCGCTCATGAATGTCGCGGTTCTTGGCTGCAAGGCCTTCGATCCGGTCCAGAATATCCGTCGTCGATGTGTCTGCTGTACGTTTGGCAATGTCGCGCACCAGGGTTTCACTTGCCGCCGGCACCCAGTCTCTGAAATCCAATGTCATGTCTTACCCCTCCATGTTTGATCCCAAAGTGACAGGCTCCCCTGACAACGCAAATCAGATTTGCTATTTCTTGGCGTAGAAAAACTAAGGCTATCTCATGTCTGTTCTACCCAACCGCCCCAAAGGTCCCCCCTTGAATGCTCTGCGCGCGTTTGAGGCCGCCGCTCGTCTGCAGAGTTTTGTCGCGGCAGGCGAAGAGCTAGGCGTAACACCGGGGGCGGTGTCGCAACACATCAAAACGGTGGAAGCCTGGGCGCAGGTCACTCTGTTTCGCCGTCAAGCTCAGGGGGTGTCTCTCACAGCCGAGGGGCGAGATGTGGCCAAAGCTTTCACACGGGCCTTTGACGCGATGGCCGAAGCCACGCAAACCCTGCGCAATCTCAGCCCCACCACTGAAATCCACATCGCCGCATTGCCATCTGTGGCCCAGCTCTGGTTGCCGCCGCGCTTGGGCCATCTGCGCGCGCTACGTCCTGAGTTGAAGATCTCCGTGACCGCGATGGAAACCCCGCCCAGTCTCACCCGGGACCTGTTTGATCTCGCGCTGTTCATTGACACGCCAACCGGGGTGCCTGAAGAGCGGGTGCTGGCAGAGGACGTCCTGTTCCCTGTCTGCGCGCCAACCTTGATAGAAACTCACGCTTTCATCGACACGCCGCTCCTGCATGATCAAACCTGGTCCGAGGATTGGCGCCTCTGGTCCGCAGCCACAGGCACAGATGTAGGGGATCCAACGATGGGTCCCAGATACTCTCTCTATGGTCTGGCCGTTGAGGAGGCCAAATCCGGCGCGGGTCTGTTGATGGCCCACGGCTGCCTGATCGCGCCACTGATCGAGACCGGCGCGCTGTGCCGGGTCTCGGAGAAAGACGTCGCAACCGGCAAGGCTCTGGTGATGACCTTGCCGCATACCTCCCGGCGCAGGGCGGGTCTGGATGAGATCGCTGACCTCTTGTTCGATCCGCTGTTGCGGTAGTTTTGACCGCCCGCCCTTTGTCTTCACTCTCTCGAAACGACAGTCTCTGTGTCCTTGTTTCTGCACCTCTGCGATACTGTCGCGATACTGATGTGTTACCTACGTCT
>WKFK01000007.1 GCA_014872815.1 Paracoccaceae bacterium | reverse complement strand
GCACACAGCAGGGAGGCAAAAACAGACGTAGGTAACACATCAGTATCGCGACAGTATCGCAGAGGTGCAGAAACAAGGACACAGAGACTGTCGTTTCGAAAGCGTGAAGAGATAGGACGGCGCGTCAAGAGTTACCGCAACAGAGGCGCCGACAAGAGATCGGCGATCTCCGCAAGACAAGTCCGGCAGCGGGAGGTCTCCTATGAACGCACGAGCGCCAGCAGTTTTGAAGCCAAAGGTCGAATGTCCTCACGTGCGCTAGAAACAAGGGCCGAGATTTTCTGCGCCGTATTCTCTTGTGCAACATGCATCACAGTGTCCGACAGACGACGCTCCGCGCCGCGCCCCGATGCGATCCGCAGGGACAGCCCCTCTGTCTCTAACAGATCATAATCGGCGGCAAAGTTCGCCGTATTAGGGCCACTGATCACAGGACACCCGAGCACGATGGCCTCCCACGGGTTGTGCCCTTGCGTATTGCCAAAACTTCCTCCGACGCAAGCAATACATGCCAGACGGTACCAAAGACCAAGTTCGCCCAGAGTATCGGCGACGTAGACCTGATGATGGGCAGCTATGCCCGCCTCCCGACTACGCTGTGCCGATGACATACCCTCAGCGGCCAACACCTCACATATCTCTGAGCCACGCTCCGGTGCACGGGGAACAATGATAAGTAGGGCTGTCGGGTCTGTTTCCAAAATCAGCTTATGAGCCGCTATGGCCACCTCCTCATCCGCCGGATGACTGGAAGCCAAGACCCAAACCCGACGCCCCTGAAGATCTTGCTGCAAGGAGGCCAGATGACCGATGTCCACCGACAAAGGCTCAGCTGCGGGCTTAAGGGAGGGCATGACCTGGACATCCAACGCGCCGAGACGTTCAAGATAGCTGGCCGAAGCCTCGTCTTGCGCCGCCACATAGGCAAACATTTCCATGAGGTTTCGGAAACCGGATTTCAGTTTCGTTCGACGCTCGAAACTGTCCTGAGAGATACGGGCATTGATATAGGCCAACGGGATGCGCCGCCGCGCCGTGTCGCAGATGGCCCCGGGCCACAAATCCTGCTCTGACCATATCGAAAGGTCCGGACGCCAGTGGTCCAAAAACCGCGCGACATACTTTGGTCCATCCAGAGGCAAAAACTGATGCAGCACCCGAGGCGGCAGGTTCTGATTGAACACCTGGGCGGAGCTACGTGCCGTCGACGTGACCAAAAAATGCGCGTCTGGACGCATCTTGCCCATCTCTAACAACAATGGGCGCAGCGCCAATACTTCGCCTAGGCCAACCGCATGTATCCAGATCAAGGGCCCTGTGGGACGCGCCAAGCCTGGGTGACCCAGTTTTTCCGGTGCACGGGCTGGATCCTCTTTGCCTTTCGACACCCGGCGCGCAACCAAACGGCGCATTATTGGCTGCAAAATGGGGCGCAGCACCAAATAGAGACGCAACTGCCAGCCTATCTTGGGCAGGTTGCTACCGCGGTCATCTGGCAAGGTGTCTATCCCACTTTGGTTTCATCCCTGCAGTCCCTTATACATCGGTCAATCACGATGACCATGCTCACATAGGCGCTTTCATAGAGCGCTGAAAACTACGTTAATGATTAATGAAGGGTTTTATGCAATTGTGGGCCACAGTTTCTCGTGCAGCGCTGAAGTCGGATCAAGAATGCCTATAAAGAACACTATGCGCAGTTTGACGCGATCACTCGCCCGCCGCACTTATCTGCCATCGCTGATCGCGCTTGTCGGCGTAATCTCATTCGCGATTTACGTAGAGCGTAACGAGACCTTTATTGCAAAGCAGGAACAACGCGCCCTAGCGGTGAGCGAAACCAGTCGTCTGCGCGCCCAGATCGAAGGCTATGTCGGCGCAGATATCCAACTGGTGCGCGGCATGGTCGCCGCCCTTTCTTCTAACCTAGAAATGTCCCAGGTTGAGTATAGCCGTCTTGCACAGCAAGTCATGGGCACACACCAAGAGTTCCTAAACATTGCCGCAGCGCCAGACCTCGTTGTCACCCGGGTTTTTCCTTACGAAAAAAACAAAGCCGCGCTTGGCCTGGATTACAATAAAAACGCAGAGCAGCGCGCGGCGGCCTATCGGGTTAGGGATACGGGAGAGATGGTCCTCGCCGGTCCGGTTGAACTTGTTCAAGGCGGGTCGGGCTTCATCGGGCGGTTCCCGGTTTGGGACATGCGCGGCGAAGAAACAGAATTTTGGGGTTTGGTGGCAGCAGTCATCGATGCCAATGCCCTTTACGCAGAAGCAGGATTGCTGGACCCAGATCTTCCAATTGACGTGGCCCTTTTGGGCAAGGATGGGACAGGTGGGGATGGCCCCCTGTTTTTTGGCGACGCAACCGTATTGGACGACTCCCCCATCTTAATGAACATACAGCTGCCAAGTGGAGAGTGGCAGCTGGCGGCGCGCCCCAAAGAAGGTTGGGCCGTAGCTGCTGATGACATGTGGCCGCGACGCTTTTTCTTCTTTGTGATTGGCTTGCTTATTCTGGCCCCAACTGTGGCGGCTGGCCGCCTCTCGGACACGCGCCGCACCGCGATCGAAACCCTCAAGCGACGCGAAGCGGAATTAGAACGGCTTTCATTGGTGGCGAAGCACGCCTCCGACAGCATTATTTTGAGTGCTCCTGATGGAGAGATCCAGTGGGTCAACGATGGCTTCACGCGGATCACCGGCTATACCTTTGACGAGGCGGTTGGCCAAAACGTCGGCACGCTGTTGAATTCTGATAATACGAACCCAGAAACCATCGAGGACATGCTGAAACAGCGCCGCTTGGGCAACAGGTTTCACAGTCAGATCATCAACCGTACGAAAGATGGTCGCGACATCTGGGTCGGCACCAATGTCTTTCCCATTAAAGATGAAGACGGCAACGTCAGCATGAACATTGGCATCGAACGCGATATCACTGGTGCAAAGAACCACGAAATTGAGCTGGCTGAAGCCAAACTTGCCGCAGAAAAGGCTGACCGCGCAAAGTCCGAGTTCCTCGCCAATATGAGTCACGAAATTCGTACCCCAATGAACGGTATCTTGGGCATGGCGGACGTCCTTTCGGAAAGCAACCTCTGTGACGACGAACGAAAATGTGTAGAGACCATCCGAGACAGTGGGCAATCACTGCTCAAAATCATCAATGACATATTGGACCTCTCCCGCCTAGAAAGTGGCAAACTCGAAGTATCCGAAATTGACTTCAATCTACGCCAATGCATCGACGGCGCAGTTGCCTTGTTGAGACACAAAGCCGACCAAAAGGGCATTGAACTGACGGTCGAATACGCCGAGGATCTCCCCAAGGAGATACGCTCTGACGATGGACGCTTGCGTCAGATCGTTGTCAATCTCGTCGGTAATGCTGTCAAATTCACGTCCGAAGGAAGCGTTCGGGTGGTGGTAGAGCGCGACACCACAACCGGAAGCGGCATAAGAATTGAGGTCTGTGACACCGGAATTGGCATAACGGCGGATCAAGCCAACCATATCTTTGACCGTTTCTCCCAAGCTGATGCAGCGACCACACGCGCTTTCGGAGGCACCGGACTTGGCTTGACCATTTCCGCAATGCTTGCACAGCGCATGGGCGGTGACATCACGCTCTGCACAGACTATGAGGACGGCGCATGCTTTGTCGCGACAATCGACACGAAGCCCCCTGCCGGCAATCTGAACCAAATCATTTCAAAGGCGGCGTTTTCCACAGAGCACCTCAACGGTGCCCGCATTCTCTTGGCGGAAGACAACAAAACAAACCGGCTGCTCGTTCAGAAGTTTCTTGCAGAATATGATGTTGACCTGATCGAGGTTTCCAACGGCTTACAAGCCGTCGAATCCTGCAAGGTCTATAGCCCTGATGTTGTACTCATGGACATGTCCATGCCTGAACTGGACGGTGTTGAAGCTACCCGTATTATCCGCTCATTGCCCATTCACCAGCCGCCAATTGTAGCCTTGACCGCCAACGCTTTTGATAGTGATCGAGACATGTGCTTGGAGGCCGGCATGGATTATTTTCTATCCAAGCCAATCAACAAGAACGATCTGCTGCAGGCTCTTTCTTCCCAATTGGAGCACCGCGAAGCTTCTTAATACCGAAGGTACCGACAACGAAGCAGGACTGTCAAAGCCGTATGAGAAAACAGAGGTTTGCTGTTCCTTGATTCTGGCGCTAGTCTCAATTTCAGAACTTAGTATGGGGCGAGGTCTATGGACCAGATCACGACAGTGTTGTTACTGGTCGCGGCACTTCAGATCAAACATTTGGTAGCGGATTTTTTTCTGCAAAACGCCAAGATGATTATGGGCCGCGAGAAATACTGGCACATGGGGCGCGCGCAGCACGCGGGCATTCACGCCGTGTTCTCGATTATCGTTCTGGCCGTGTTTGGCGCCAGCCCAATGCTGATTTTCTGGATGGTTCTGGTGGAGTTCATTGTGCATTTCCACATTGATTGGGCCAAAGCGCGCTATTCGGTGAACCGGAACCTGACCCCGGAACAGCCGCTTTACTGGTACGCCATGGGCACCGATCAGGCGCTGCACCAGTTGACCTATCTGGTGATGATCTGGGCCTATTACGCGTGTCAGTGAGGGCTAAGCGTCGGTGAAGATGTCCACGATCGCGAGGATGTCATGGGCGTCGCTGACCACAAACACGCGCGATTTTGTTGTTGATGTTTGCGAAACGACCACCTGAACCGAGGTATTGACCAGTGCAGGCGACAGAAACCGGGCGCGGAGGTCATGGATTTTGGCTTGGGGATTGCCGTGCACGACAGCCATCTCCGCCAAAGCGCACAGCAACATGCCCGGCGCGATCAGATCGCGGAAACCGGCCGCTTGTGCGGCGGCTTTGTCTACGTGCAGCGGATTTGAGTCGTGTGCCAATGTGGTGTAGCGCGCAATGTGGGGTGTAGTAAGCGACAACGTTGGGATCGATTGCGCACCCTGCCCCAGCATTCTGGGTTGAAACTTGGGCGCGATCAGGACACGGATTGCGTCTGAGGTCAGAAAGCGAACGCGGGTTTCGAGGGTGGCCTCCGTGTCCTTGACCTGAAAGTTCAGCCGCGCGGCAGAGGCGTCATTTTGACAGGACACCGCAACGTTTGCACCTGTTGCCACGGCGTGATCCTCAATCCCAGTGATCCGTTGAGATTCCTGCACGGCAAATGTGCCGTCCGGTACGGTGAGGTTGCACCGCACCTCGGCAAGAGCGGAATCTCCAAGCAAAAAGGCGGCACGGGTTGTCAGCCTTTGACCTCTGCACGGAAGCTGCAAAAGCTCAGCGGCTAATTCAGACAAAGCTAAGCTGTCGTTCTCGGAGACACCGTTTTCTAACTGCCGCAACTGTGATCCCACCTCAGCTTGGCACATAGACCTTGGCGATCAAAGTTGCATTGATGCCCCCAAACGCCAGTGAGTTGGACATGACAGCCTCAAGCGGCTTGGGCTTGGCCACATTGGCAACCGGATTAAGGCGGATCTTAGGATCGACCTCAGTGAAATTGATCGTTGGCGGCACCGATTGGCGTTGCAAAGAACCGATGGCAACGATCATTTCCAAAGCGCCTGCTGCGCCAAGAGCATGTCCGTGAATTGGCTTGGTAGAGGAGACATCAAGCCCGGCCAGCTCCGCGCCAAATACGTCGCGCAGGGCACTCACCTCGTTCACGTCATTGGCCACCGTGCCGGTGCCATGGGCGTTCACATAACCGATGTCGATAGGCGTCAGATTGGCGGATTTGAGCGCCATACGCATACAGGCGGCGGCGCGGTTGGGATCGGGGCGCAAGAGATCGCCCGCGTCGGAGTTGGTGCCAAATCCCACCAGTTCACACAGGATGGTCGCCCCACGCGCCTCAGCACTTTCCAGGCTTTCCAGCACCAAAACTCCAGCGCCTTCTCCAAGGATCATCCCGTTGCGGTCTTTGCTGAACGGGCGGTTTTGCTCTGCGGTCATCACCCGCAGTAGCTCCCACACCCGAAACACGCCACTTTCCAGACAGGCCTCCGCGCCACCAGCCAGGCAACGATCCACCTGACCGGAGGCGATCATGTGATAGCCCATGCCGATGGATTGGCTGCCTGAAGAACAGGCAGTCGCAAGGCACAACGCCGGGCCGGTTGCGCCAAACTCCATGGACACCCAGCTCGCTGCAGCGTTGTTCATGATCTTGGGCACCGACATCGGGTCGAGCCGCATGGAGCCTTCGCGGCCCAACTTCAAATAGTTGGTGTTGAGCGTTTGCCCACCGCCAAAACCGGACCCTATAGACACGCCACAACTGTCACCAAAATCCTCTTCGGCCAGGCCGGCTTGAGCTACAGCCTCCCGCGCCGCCGTCAGCGCATATTCAGCGACTGGCTCGCGCATCCTATGCGGTTTCTCCCCCAAAACCTCTGCAAGATCCGCCGCTGACAGACGCGCGGCGGTTTTCACTCTCTGGGCGTCTAGATCGTCAAAATGGATGGGCTTTACACTGGTGGCTCCGGCCTGTGTCGCATCGACCAAAACATCGGCGCCTAGTCCGCAGGCTGAGACGGCGCCTAGGCCGGTGACGACGACGCGCCTCACGCCTCTGCGGCCTGATGCGCTTCGATTTTGGAGATCGCGAGGTTTAGCAGATCCTGCACCGTCACAACGTCGGTCAACTCGTTATCCACAGAGACATAAGCGCCGTATTTTTCTTCAATCGCCATGAGGATCATCACAAAGTCCGCGGACTGAATGTCCAGTTCCTCAAGCGGTCTTTCTGGTGTGATTTCAGAGGGTTCCACCATGCCTTCCTGCGCGACCAGTTCCAACAATTCTTTGGTCAGCGTCTCGCGATTGGTGCTCATAGGTGTTCTTCCAGTCTCTAAAATCTTTGGGCAAAAGACCCGCCCCAAAACCGGACGGGCCCGTTAAGTTTAGCGGTTCAAACGAGAAATTCCAGATCGAAGTTTGCGCCAAAATTCACGTCGGTATCCCGTCGGTATCGCGACGGTGCGAAAATTGACGTTCACGTCAGCCTACATGCCGGGGTCCACTGGCTCGATCACCGCACCGCCGCCTTCGACCCAGTCTTTAAAGCCACCGAGATTATGGACCTCGGCATAGCCCATGTCCTTGAGCAGCTTGCCTGCGAGCGCAGCGCGGCCACCGGAGGCGCAGTGCAAAATCACCGGACGGTCGAATTGCAATTCCGGGTCATGAAACGGCGTGGCAGGATCGGCGCGGAACTCGAGCATGCCGCGCGGGATGTGGTGGCTGCCTTCGGCGCGGCCATTGGCGGCGAGCTCGGGCGCATCGCGCACATCCAAGAGCAGCGCGCCGGCAGCGACTTTGGCCTGCGCGTCAGAAGCGGAGATTTTCGGGACAACCGCATGGGCGGCTTGCAACAGGTCGGCGGCGGTGGTTGGCATGGGGGCACTCCTCTGATGTGTCTGCCATGAGGGTAGGCACAGCGACGCGCGCTGTTAAGAGGGGACAATTATATTTCAAGAACAGAACGCTGTGATATTCGCAAACAGTGTGTTTCCACAGAATTAGTCACCTCTAGATTGAAATCAGCATATCCCACCCCACCTCTTTTTTACCGTCACCAAGACGGCAGCACATTATTCTAGAAAGGAATTTGCTATGGGAAAAGGACAAGGCAACGGCGGTGGATGGCCCTCTCAGACAGGTAACCCCTCCGGTGGTGGCCGCTCCAATGGCACACCGGGTGGCGGTAAGAGCAAGTAAGCCGTAACCCCAAAAGAAAGAAGGCGTCAGGTGATGGACGGCAGCGGATCAAAACACGACCCATGCCCACGACCTGACGCCTTCGTTTTGAATGGCCCTAAAGGCAGGTTGCCCCACCCGTCACGCGCATTCATCTCGCGCTGTCCCTTTTGCGCGGCCTCTTAGCGAGACCACAGGCCAGCCCCCAAAGGGGCCAGTCCCAACCCGCCCCATAGATGGGGCAAGCCCAGCCGGGCCAGTGCAGCGGGATCTGCTTGACCTATCGCCACAAACGCCGCCCCAAAGGAGCCCGCTTCTGGCAAGAGGACAATCACCTCCCCCCAAACCGATGTTCAAAGCACCTTGCAGGTGAGGCGCACTGGGTTGTGCGATCCGTCCGCGTGGTGTTGTCCCTTCTTCCCATCGGCCACCGCTCAGGCCTGTGCCGCCTTCCTGCCCTAAGACCCCGCCGCCGTAGGATGAGGGCGGCCTGATCTCACAGGCATTTCGGCCAGCGATCCGTCGAATGGTCCAGCGTGGACGACGCGTTGTGGTGGCCTCAAACGAAGCATCTAACGCGCCTTGCGAGGTCTGTTCCGGCAGGCCGGTCCCTCCCCGCTCCGGCCACTGGCGGGCATATGCCCAACTCCGGAAGACCTCAGCGTCCCGCGCCGGATCTTGCGATCCCTTGCGTTGACTTGATGGTGGGTCAGGAGAGCCGAGTCGGGCAAGAAAAAAGTGACAGTTTTATGAAGGTCGCTGGGGGTAAGCTATTGGGGAAGCTTGGGGATTTCCTGTGGATAAGCTGGGGACGGGTTGGGAAAGGTGAAAGATGTGGGGGATTTGGGGAAGGATGGATATTTATGCGGGCTGCGGTTGCGTAACCGATAGTTCTGTGGGCTTGAAAACCGAAGCAATCAACGTAAGATTGAAGTTGCTGGCACCCTCCCCACAAAAAAGAGAGTTTTACGACATTGCCTACAACTATTCACGAGGTCTCTGTATTCATTTCATCGCCAAGCGACGTAAATGAAGAGCGAAAAATAGTAGAAAGCGTTATTGAAGAAATCAATCAAATGATCGGTCGCAACCTAGGACTTCGCTTGCGACCGCTAAAATGGGAGAATGATGTTGTGCCTGTATTAGGCCGATCTCCCCAGGAGATTATCGATGAAGATATTGGAGATCAGTACGATATTTTCCTTGGAATAATGAGTACTAGGTTTGGAACACCAACAAAGAGTGCAGCTTCGGGTACGCAACATGAATTTGAAAAAGCATATTCTCGGAAAGCATCCGACCCGAACTCTATCGAACTTATGTTTTACTTTCAAAACCCAGGTCACTCTGGACGAGAAATTGTCCCTTCCGAACTGCAGAAGGTGTTAGATTTCAAAGAAAGCATCTCAAGCAAGGGGTTGTATTGTAACTATAACAACACTGACGATTTTCGAACTCACGTGACCAGCCACTTGGCAAAAATCCTTGGCCGCATATCGGATAAGCTACAGAGCCAACCCAGCAATCACACACCAAAGAAATCACAACCAATTGTCGAAATTGACGACGTCACAGAACCAGATGACCCATTGCGTTTCCTAAACCAACTGGATGACGATGACGAACTTGGGTTTGTCGAGTTATCGGATGAGATAGCTTCAGCAATGGCCGCAGCGACAGAGAATATGGACAGGCTGGTCTCCTCTGTCACGAAGTTAAGCGACGAGCTTGTGCAGCAAACCCGATCGCTGGAGGGGACAACTCCAGCAAGCCAAGAACAAGCAAAGAGAACTCTAAAAGCCGCAAGCCATGCAATGGAGCGATTTGTGACGACGTCGTCGTCGATTCTCCCGAGTTTTCAAAGCAACCTTTTTAATGGGTTACAGCTTTCGAGAGAACTCCTCATCATTTTGTCTCAAGACAACATCGGTACTGAAGAAGAACGAGCGACAATTTTTCAACAGTTCGAAGAACTAAAGTCAGGGATGCAAATCAGTTTAGACGGCTTCCATTCCATGTCCCAAGCCGTATTGGATTCTCCACGTGCGACCTCGGAGTTTAACCGCGCAAAAAAAAGAACCAACGCAATACTGCAAGGGGCTTCTAGCCTTATTTCAAGTGCCATTGAACAGGTAGAATCGGTTCAGGAGGAGCTGGAAAGTGGCCCGGAGTTGTCTCTCGGCGACATTCTTAGCGCAGCAATTCACTCCAACGAGGAACGCTAAGTTGCGCGCAACGCAATTTTTGGATCACTTATGATCCGGATCGCGCCCGACCCCGCCCCCGTTTTGCCGGAGGCAAACCTTCGGTTTGACGGCGGGTGCGATTTTGCAACATCCGCGCCAGACGGGACGTGGGGGATGTGTGGATAGGTAAATGCCAAGCGGAGAGCCGCCCTCGGGGTCGGGCACGATCCTTGCGGTGTGGCTATGTGACTCGGATTGGAAAATAGAAAGGCCGCTTGATGGAGCGGCCTTTGGGGATTGGGGTTGGCGTATCGCGCCGTAAGTCAGGGGGCGGGCCCGTGTTATGGCTGCGCCAAACACTTCCGCCCGCTCGCCTTGTAAAATGGCCGACTTTTAGTCGTCCATTTTCAAGGCGCTAATAAATGCCTCTTGCGGGATGTCGACTTTCCCGAACTGGCGCATCTTTTTCTTGCCGGCTTTCTGCTTATCCAAGAGCTTGCGTTTTCGCGTTGCGTCGCCGCCGTAACACTTGGCCGTCACGTCTTTGCGCAGGGCTGACAGCGTCTCACGCGCGATGACCTTGCCGCCGATTGCGGCTTGGATCGGGATCTTGAACATGTGGCGCGGGATCAGGGTTTTGAGCTTTTCACACATCGCCCGGCCGCGCATTTCGGCGCGGTCACGGTGCACCATCATGGAGAGCGCGTCGACCGGCTCGTCGTTCACCAGAACGGACATCTTCACGAGGTTGTCTTCACGGTAGCCGGTCATCTGGTAGTCAAAGGAGGCATAGCCTTTGGTCACCGATTTCAGGCGGTCGTAGAAGTCAAACACCACCTCGTTGAGCGGCAGGTCATAGACCGCCATCGCGCGGGTGCCGGCGTAGGTGAGGTCTTCTTGGATGCCGCGGCGGTCCTGGCAGAGTTTCAGCACGTCACCAAGGTATTCGTCGGGCACAAGGATGGTGGCCTTGATGCGCGGCTCCTCAAGGTGGTCAACCTTGGACATGTCGGGCATGTCGGCGGGGTTGTGCAGCTCGATCATCTCGCCGTCTTTCATGTAGACGTGATAGATCACCGACGGCGCGGTGGTGATGAGCTCGATGTTGTACTCGCGCTCGATCCGGTCGCGGATCACTTCGAGGTGCAAGAGGCCGAGGAAGCCGCAGCGGAAACCAAAGCCCAGCGCGGCGGAGGTTTCCATTTCGAAGCTAAAGGACGCGTCGTTCAGCGCTAGTTTGTCGATGGCGTCGCGCAGGTCTTCGAATTCGGAACTGTCCACCGGGAAGAGGCCACAGAAGACCACCGGTTGCGCAGGCTTAAAGCCCGGCAGCGCTTCTTCGGTGCCGTGGCGGTCGTTGGTGATGGTGTCACCCACGCGGGTGTCACGCACCTGTTTGATCGAGGCGGTGAGGAAGCCGATTTCGCCAGGGCCGAGGCTGTCGACCATCTGCATTTCCGGGCGGAAGACGCCGACGCGGTCGACGTTGTGCAGCGTGCCGTTGGACATGAACTTCACGCGCTGGCCCTTTTTCAGGGTGCCGTCCATGATCCGCACCAGCACGATCACACCCAGATAAGCGTCATACCAGCTGTCCACCAGCATCGCCTTGAGCGGCGCGTCGATGTTGCCTTCGGGCGCGGGGAGTTCTTTCACGATGGCTTCGAGCGTTTCGCGGATGCCGACGCCGGTTTTGGCGGAGACCTGAATGGCGCCGGTGGCGTCGATGCCGATGACGTCTTCGATCTGTTCCGCGACGCGGTCACAATCGGAGGCTGGCAGGTCGATCTTGTTGAGCACAGGCACCAACTCGTGGTCAGCCTCAATCGCCTGATAGACGTTGGCAAGCGTCTGCGCTTCGACACCCTGGGTGCTGTCCACCACCAAGAGCGAGCCTTCGACCGCTTTCATCGAGCGGGAGACTTCGTAGGCAAAGTCGACGTGACCGGGGGTGTCGATGAGGTTCAAGACATAGGTCTCGCCGTCATCGGCCTTGTAGTCGATGCGCACGGTGTTGGCTTTGATGGTGATGCCACGCTCGCGCTCGATGTCCATGCTGTCGAGCAGCTGTTCCTTCATGTCACGATCTTCCACCGTGCCCGTCTCTTGGATGAGGCGGTCAGCAAGGGTGGATTTACCGTGGTCAATGTGGGCCACGATGGAGAAATTGCGGATTTTGGACAGATCGGTGCTCATGCTGCGGGATATGAGGGGGAATCTTGCGTTGGTCAAGCAGCGCTGTAGGGTGCGGGGCGGGTTATTTGCAGGTTTGTTGGGAAATTGGGGGTAGAGTTGAACATCTTGAAAAAAGTGAACACAGCACAGATGACGTGATCCGTCATTTGACTGCAGCAGCAGCTCTGCAGGCCGTGCCATTTCTGGATGAGTATTTCTCTGATTTTGAAGGCAATGAAGCCCAAAAGGCGGTAGAAGAGGCCGAGGCGCTTGCACTTCCGGCCCTACGAGCGACTCTGACAGTCCTTGTCAGCGCGCGGCTATCAAATGCGATTTCACCTGCGCAGTTGGATGCCGCTAGGAGGTTTTTGCCAGAGGCAATGACTGTTCCATGTTTCGCTATTTTGCGGCTTGCCCTTGAAGCGCAGTATGCGAAAAATCCAGTTTTGAAGCTGGAGTTGATCCTGGACGCGTTCGACGCGTTTACATTCGGTTACACGGAAGAGATCGTAAAAAAACGCAACCAAAACACTCACGTCGTGCAACCAGACTTCTTTAGTGAAGCTGAACGGAATTTTTTGCAAAGTGAAATGGAATCAACACCAGTTCCGAACTTTTGGGGCGAGCTTAGGGAAAGAACTGATTATTCTTGGGTTTGGGATTTTTGGGAAGAGTGGCACAGTTCTTTCTTCTCAAATATCCCAATGGATTGGGAATTTCAGAGACGCGTTGCCCTAATCCATGACTCTATTTGGCAGCAAGGAGCTGGGGCCGTTGCAGAGGCCATTCGGGACATTGAACGAACACTGTTTGGTACGACGCCCTTGGAAGAAAACGCCCTGCGAAAGCACGTTGAGCACCTTCTGAAAAATCCAATGCTATCTGAAGCAACCGCATTGAACGGCGCGGAGATGATTGAGAGGGCGATTTCAGATTACTTGCACGAGGCTCCGGCGAACTGTTTGCCGGAGGATTTGAAACACCTTGAAGCGCTACCGCGGCATTTCAAAGCCATCGCGCGCGTGATTAGGAGCCGGACCAGCAAAGAAGAGAAAGAGCCCCAGCTTGCCGACGAGATTTCAAAGTTGCATGCCCGCGTGGCCGAGTTAGAAAAGGAAGTGGCCGTTGCTAAAAGCAAGGAATTGAAGGGGCTCATTTCCCAAGAGGCTGCGAAGTCTTTTGGAAAAACGATTGGCAGCCCGCTGTTCTGGAGCGGCGCGGCTATGAGTGTGGGCTATTTCTTTGGCGTGACTCCAAGCGATTTGACGTTGGAAAACTTCCGCACCTACGTGACAGAGTTGTTGCGCTCGAACGCGGAAACTGTCCCTCCCGCTCAGCCGTCGCTGCCATCCAGCATCGACGTTTGAGAGAAGATCGAGAGAGCAGCGCCTGACCCTAGGTGGGTGCAAAGCGCCCTCCTGGGGGGAGGGTCGGGCGCTGCTCGGCGGGGCCGAGCTGTGTGGTTTCCATTGACGGTTAGCTGCAACAGAGGATCGCACCCGACACCGAGGGCGGCTCTCCGTTTGGCACGTCTTTGTCCACGCATTCCACACGTTCCGTCTGGCGCAGACGTTAAAAAATCGCACCCGCCCTGGGGGGCGGGGTCGGGCGCGATCCGTCACGCTGCGCGCGACGGTTTGAAGGTAGGCGGTTTAACTCACAACAATCTTGGCGGTATCCCTCTCGGGATCTTGCTGCGCAAGACCTTGTCGGCAGTGGGGTGCGACCCGGCTCCTACCTGATCCGTCAGAACCTTTGACCGAGCCTTAATGGAGAGCTGCGCCTGCCCCTGGGAGGAAGCGGGTGCGCCCTCCCGTGGGGAGGGTCAGGCGCGGCTCGGCGGTGCCGAGCCGTAAGACAACCAACGTCGCCCCCTCCCCCACAAACTTGTGACCACAAAACCGCTGGCCTTTGCCCTTCGCGGCCTCTAAAGACGCCGTCCCGCACAGGCTTTGTGCGGGAGCCTTGCTCGGAATTTCCGGGCATCCCCCTTGATAACGCGCTTCTCTGCCCCAAGATTCTGGGCCAGGGTTGGGGCACGCGCGGGATCAACAACACGCGCCCCTTTATTGTCAGGGAAGACAGTCATGCGTCGGCGATTGACCACTTTGATGTGTGCGGATTTGGTAGGGTATTCGGCCCTCATGGGCGAGAACGAAGCGCTGGCCGTGGCCTCTGTGCAAGAGCTGCGCAAGACACATCTGGAACCTGTCGCCAAAGACCATGGCGGTGAGGTGCTCAAACGCATGGGCGACGGTTGGATTCTGGCCTTTCCCAGCGTGGAAGAGGCGCTCGATTGTGCCGAAGAGGTGCAGAGCAGCCTGGCGGAGCATGAAGTGATCAAGCTGCGCATTGGCTGTCACATCGGTGAGATTGTTGAGGACGAGGCCGATTTCTACGGCAATGGGGTGAACATTGCCCAGCGGATTGAGACCGAAGCACCTCCCGGTGGGGCGATGTTCAGCGAAGACCTGTTTCAAGCGCTGTCCAGTGAGCGGCAGGGAGAGCTCAAAGACGTGGGTGTGTTCAATCTCAAAAACATCGCCAAGCCGATCCGCCTGTATCAGTGGCGGCCTGCGAACCTGACCACCGCGCCGGACAAGGGCGCCTTGCCGTCGGTGGGGTTTGAGCCCTTTGTGGCGGCGCCGGACACGCCGGACACTGCCGCGATTGCCGATGACCTGCATGACGGGTTGGTGCAGCTGTCCCACAAACGCACCGGCGTCAGTACGATTGACACAGAAAACCTTGAGGTGACGCCGCCAGACTTTCTGATCCGCGGACGGCTGCGGGTTGCTGGCACGCGAGCGCGGTTCACCATGTCGTTGATCCTGCGCGAGGAGATGCAGACGCTGTGGACTGGCACCTATGAAGGCGATCCGAGTGATCCCTTTGCCTTTGTCGACGGGCTGATGCCACGGCTTGAAGGCGATGTGCGTCTGCAGACCATTCAGCGGGATGGCGACCGGTTGGCGCATCTGAGCCTGAACCAGTTAAGCGTGTCGGAGCTGCGCGCACGGGCGGCGTCGAAGTTTTTCAAACAGACCATTCCAAGCTGGGAAGAAGGGCTGGCGGCGCTGGACCGGGCGGTCTTGCTGAGCCCCGGGGACGGCATGTCGCTGGCGATGCGGGCGCAGAGCCGGTTGAACCTGAGTGCTGTGAAGTTTTCACAGCTGGAGTCCGAAGTGCTGACACAGATGGGCAAAGACCTCGATGTGGCGGTGGCGGAATGCCCGACCAGTGACTTTGTGTTCTGGGCACGCGGGGCGTACCGGTTGAAAGTTCTGGGAGATTTGCAGGGCGCAGCATCTGACATTGCGCGGTCGCGTGAGATCAATCCGAACTTCATTGGCATTGTCGATCTGATTGCCCAGAAAGCGTTTCTGGAGGGCAATTACGAAGGCGCGCTGGATGCGCTGAGTGTCTATGAAGAGATGGGCAGCAGCGATCCGTTCCGGGTCAACCGCCTGTGTTGCAATGCGCGGATTTTGCTTGGTGCGGGGCATCCGGAAGCGGCACATCTGGCCGCACTGGAGGCGGCGGATTTGAGTCCGATGGGTCGCGGCATTCAGTTGCTCAAGGCTTTGGCCTGTCAGAAGGCGGGCGATGCAGCGGGTCTCAAGGCGGCGCGGGCGGCGGCGGCGGACCTGCCCAAGGCGCCGTCGGTTGCGATCAACCGTTTGGCATTGCCGGAGGAGTTGGCGTGGTTGAACGACGCGCTGCACCCGGAGGCGGAGCCGGTTTGAGTTAGGGTTAGCCCTGTCGCAGCCGTCTTGCCGCCAGCCAACTGAGCGCGGACATGATCGCTGCGGTGAACAAGCAGAGCCACAAGCCACCAATCTGATAGCTGAGACCTGAGAGCAGCGTGCCAAGCAGGCGGCCTGCGGCGTTGGACATGTAGTAGAAGCCCACATCCATGGTGACGCGCTCGTCCGAGGTGAAGGCGAGGATCAGGTAGCTGTGCACCGAAGAGTTCACTGCGAAGACAAAGCCGAAAATCAGCAAGCCCAAGATTAGGATGGCGGTGAGCGCGTTGGAGGTGTCGAGCAACAGCACAGCGGCGGTGAGCGCCAGCGGGATCAGGGCTAGGTAGCCGACCCAGTTGATGGCTTTCTGCACCACCTCGTCGGTGGTGGCGTTGGCGGCTTTCAGGATGCGCGGGGCGTTGCCTTGGACAGCGCCATACAGGATGATCCAAACCGCCATGAAGATGCCGATGATGAAGAAGGCCTCGCGGCGGCCCTCGGCTGTGCCGTCTGAGAGAACCGCGTTGAAGTAAACCGGGATGCCGACCACAAACCAGACGTCGCGCGCGCCGAAGAGGAACATGCGGGCCAGTGAGAGCCGGTTGACGTTTTTGTCTTTGGAGAAGACCTGAGAGAACTTCGCCTTCTTGGAACCTTGTGGCAGGCCAGAGGGCATGAAGATCACCACGCCGGCGAGGATCACCGCGAGGATGAGCGCCATGCCCCAGACAGAGGCCTGAAAGCCCCAGATGGCCAGCAGCGCCGCGCCCAAGAAGAAGCCGCAGCCTTTCACGGCGTTTTTGGAGCCGGTCAGCAAGGCCACCCAGCGGAAGAGCCCCCCGTCCTCCTTCGGCGCGAGCAGTTTTACCGCGGACTTAGACGACATCTTGGAGAGGTCTTTGGCCACGCCGGAAGCGCCCTGCACGCACATCACAAAGACCACCGAGGCGGTGACACCCCAAGCGGGATCAAGTTGCGCCAAGGCGATGAGTGCAAGGATTTGGATGGTGAGGCCCGCGTAGAGCGTGGAGGTCAGACCGAAGCGCGCGGCGATCCAGCCTGCGGAGAGGTTGGTGACGATGCCCATGACCTCGTAGAGCAGGAACAGGTAGGCCAATTGGATTGGAGAGAAGCCCAGACCGTTGAAGTGCAAGAGCACCAGCATGCGCAGCGCGCCGTCGGTGAGCATAAAGGCCCAATAGGCGGCGGTGACGGTGATATAGGCGGCGAGGCCGTCTGGTTTCTTGGTTTGGGCGTTGGTCATCAAGATCACTTAGGGGCGCGTCCGACCTCGGGAGGAAGCGAAGCGCCCTACAGTTTCGTTGTGGCGCGCCTTCGGCGCGACGGGGAGAGCCTAGCGCGGCCCGTGCCCAAGGCACGAGCCAAAGGGTTAGAGGCTGGCGAGCACCATGCGGGTCACATCCGCGAGACGGAAGGCATAGCCCCACTCGTTGTCATACCACGCATAGATTTTCACGTGTTTGCCGTTGATCACGCGGGTGGAGAGCGCATCGACGATGGTGGAGCGATCATCATTGGTGAAATCACAGCTCACCAGTGGGCGGGTTTCGTAGCCAAGAATGCCCTCAAGCTCGCCAGCGGCGGCTTCGGCGAAGAAGCTGTTCACTTCCTCCACAGAGGTGTCGCGACTGACGTCAAAGACGATGTCCGTCAGCGAGGCATTGAGCAGCGGCACACGCACGGCGGTGCCGTCGATTTTACCAGCCATGTCGGGGAAAATCTGGATGATCGCTTTGGCAGAGCCGGTGGTGGTTGGGATCAGGCTGTTGAGGGCAGACCGCGCGCGACGGGGGTCTTTGTGAGCCTTGTCCACAATCACCTGCGTGTTGGTCACATCATGGATCGTGGTAAAGCTGGCCTGCTCAATGCCAAGTTTCTCGCGAATAACTTTCACCACGGGCGCAATGCAGTTGGTGGTACAGGAGGCTGCTGTGATGACTTTGTGCACCTCCGCATCGTAGGTGTCGCTGTTGACGCCGTAGACGATGTTGGCAACGTCGTCTTCCTTCACCGGTGCTGAGACCACGACCTTTTTCACGCCGGCATCGAAGTAAGGTTGCAGCTTCTCATTGGATTTGAACACGCCGGTGCAGTCCACCACCAGATCGACACCCAGCTCCTCAAGCGGCAGGTCTTCGATCTTCCACGCGGCGGTTTTGCGCATGTTGTGTCCGTCGACAGTGATGCTGTCCTCATCGAAGGCGAAGTCGGCCCGCCAGCGGCCGTGCACGGTGTCAAACTCCAAGAGATGCGCGTGCAGCTCCGCATCGCCTACGGGGTCGTTGAGCAGGACAATGTCGGCGTCCAGACCAAGGTCAAAGAAGCTGCGCAGGATGAGTTTACCGATACGGCCAAGGCCATTGATTGCGATTTTGGTCATCAGAAATTCCTCAATTTCTATCCCCGATCAGACAGTTCCTAAGGGCGGCGACCGACCTCGGGAGAAAGCAAAGCGCCCTCCCGTGGGGGAGGTCGGGCGCTGCCCGGGCCCAGCGGCCCGAGCTTGGAATTAATCGAACCAACCGCGCGTGCGATTGGCAAAAGCGACAAGAGACAGCATGACCGGCACTTCGACCAGCACGCCAACGACGGTGGCCAAAGCGGCGCCAGAGCCCAGGCCAAAGAGGGAGATGGCAACGGCCACCGCCAATTCAAAGAAGTTGGACGTGCCGATCAAGGCACAGGGGGCGGCGACCTCAAAAGGCACTTTCCAGAGCCGCGCGGCGCCGTATGCGATGAAGAAGATCCCGTAGGTCTGGATCAACAGCGGGATGGCGATCAGCAGGATATTGAGCGGCTGGCTCAAGATCACCTGCGCCTGAAAGCCAAAGAGCAGGACCACCGTCAGAAGCAACCCGCCGATTGAGGTGGGGCGCAGCTTGTCGCGGAAGGCGTCGACCGCACTCTCGCCGCCTTGGCCGATCAGGCGCTTACGGGTGATGACACCGGCGACCAGCGGCAGCAGAATGTAGAGCACGACGGACAACAACAGGGTGTTCCATGGCACGGTGATGTCGGTCACGCCGAGCAAGAAGGCCACGATGGGCGCGAAGGCAAAGACCATGATCACGTCGTTCACACTGACCTGCACCAGCGTGTAGTTGGCATCCCCACGCACCAAATTGGACCAGACAAACACCATGGCGGTACAGGGCGCTGCGCCCAGAAGGATGACCCCGGCAAGGTATTCGCTTGCGGTTTGCGGATCGATCCAAGGCGCGAAGATGACCTCGAAGAACAAAACGCCCAGCGCTGCCATGGTGAAAGGTTTGATCAGCCAGTTCACCACCAGTGTGATCACCAAGCCTTTGGGTTTGCGTCCCACATCCGAGAGCGCGCCAAAGTCGATCCCGACCATCATCGGGTAGACCATCGCCCAGATCAGCACGGCGACTGGCAAGTTTACGGAGGCAACCTCCAGACTGGCAAGCCAACCAAACAGACTTGGGAACAGGCTGCCCAAGGCCAGCCCTGCGGCAATGGCCAAGGCCACCCAGAGCGAGAGTAGCCGTTCAAACGTGCCTAAGCCCGCGTCAAGTTCTGCGCTGTGGTCCGTCATTTTTTGGCTCCCGACAATCTGCGGATGGCGGTGAGAATGTCTTCTGGCTCCTCGTTTGTCCCAATAACATCCAGGTTCTTTTGCAAGGCGATCTTGTCTAGACCCGCCACCGGCAGATTCACAAAGGCAGAAATCCGATTGCGCAGCATGCGGTAGGTTTCCGAGAACGCCACGCGCTTTTCCGCCTCCGAGCCTTCCACCTGTGTCGGGGCCGGCACCCCCCAATGCGCCGTCATAGGTTGCCCCGGCCAGGCAGGGCAGGGTTCAGCAGCGGCCCGATCACACACGGTGAACACAAAATCCATTTGCGGTGCGTCCGGGCTGGCAAACTCTTCCCAGCTTTTGGAGCGGGCAAAGCTTGTGTCATGGTTGAGACCGTGCAGCAGGTCCAACGTGTAGGGGTGCGGCGTGTCTTTGGGGGAAGAACCGGCTGAATAGCCATTGAAGCGGCCCATAGACTCGCGCTGAAGAACCGCCTCGGCAATGAGGGATCGGGCCGAATTCCTAGTGCAGAGAAAAAGCACGTTGTAAGTTTTGTCTGTCATTCTGTGCGTTCCTTCAGCAGCCACAAGTCAGGTCTTCAATAAGTGGCTGACACAGCTCTGGCCGACCGCCGCAGCAGTCCTGCAGAAGAAAGCCCAACATCCCACGCATGCCGTCGGTGTCCGCAAAGTAGCGGATGACGCGGCCCTCACGCTGGTTGCGCACAAGGCCCGCTTGCAGCAACACCGCAAGATTGGCCGAAAGCGTGTTTTGGCGCACGTCCAAGGCCTCGGCGATGTCCCCGGCGCTCATGCCTGCGTCACCTGCCGTCACCAAGAGACGGAAAGCCTCCAGACGGGTTTGCTGGGACAGGGCCGAAAAGGCGGTAAGAGCTGATGTCATATCCATAATTCATGAATTATGGATATGAAGGGTGAGTCGCAAGCATTTCATGCCGGTTTTCTGGCCAGCAGCGATGAAACTTTTGTGACGGAGGCGTGTGAAATCACTCAAATACGTCGACAGGGCGGTCTTCGAGCATGGTTTCCATGGAGAAGAAGCCTGTGACCGTGTCGAGCTCATAGCCTGTGGTCAGGCGGCGGTAGACCGCATCATAACCAGACATACCAGAGGTGATGATTTTGAGCATATAGTCCCAATCCCCGCCAATCCGGTGCATCTCCGCCACTTGGGGAATGCGGGCCACATGGGCCTTAAATCCTTCTGCCCATTCCATCGAGTGGTTGCGGGTGCGCACCATGACAAAGACGGTGAGGTCGAGGCCCAGCGCCGTGGGATCGATGCGCATGCGCGACCCCAGCAGCACGCCCTCTTCCTCGAGCTTTTTCAACCGTCGCCATAGGGCGTTTTGCGACAGGCCCACACGATCTGCCACTTCGCGTTGCGACAAAGAGGCGTCTCTTTGCAATACATCGAGGATATTGCGATCAATTTGGTCGATTTGCTTACTCATGCCGATCATTTGACCACAAATTTTACGAAATGACGATAAAAAAGGGAGTATTTTTCTATTTCGGCAGGGCTAACATCCCCTCAACACGCGCATGAGGACGAAAATGACCAAACTGACCGCCCCTTTTGAGACATTTGCCAACACGCTAAAGACTGCGAAGGACCCGCAAGAATTCCTGCGGACCGGATTGATTGGTGGTGAGACTCTTATCGACACTCCAAACGGCCCCAAGAAGCTGGTTTATGCGGATTACGTGGCTTCCGGGCGGGCGCTGCGTCAGGTGGAAATGTTTGTCATGGAAGAGGTCCTGCCGTTCTACGCCAACACCCACACCGATGCGTCCTTCTGTGGTGCGCGCATGGGCGCATTGCGTGAAGGCGCGCGGGAGGTTGTGCGGGAGCATTGCGGCGCGCGTGCCGGGGAACATGCGGTGATCTTCTCTGGCTCCGGCGCCACAACCGGCTTGAACCAGTTGATGCATCTGATGGGCGTCGGCGCGGGGGACACTGTGCTGGTGGGCCCTTATGAGCACCATTCCAACCTGCTGCCGTGGCGTGAAAGCGGTGCGGATGTGATCGAAGTGCCGGAGGGCGATCTGCCCGGTCCGGACCGCAAAATTCTGACCCAGCTGCTCACGGAGCGGGGGGCCACAGGCCGTGTGATCGTGGCGCTCAGCGCGGCGGCCAATGTCACAGGGGTGTGCACGGATGTGGCGGCGCTGACCCGGCTGGTCAAACACCATGGGGGGATCATGGTGTGGGACTATGCCGGGGGCGGACCCTATTTGCCGATGCAGATGACACCGGTTGAGGGGGCAGAGATCGACGCGTTGGTGTTTTCACCGCACAAGTGCATTGGTGGCCCCGGCGCAAGCGGTGTGTTGGTGATGCGCCAAGAGCTGGCCTGCGCCCGCGTGCCCTATCGCCCCGGCGGCGGCACCGTGGCCTTTGTGAACGCGCATCAGCATGACTATGTCGCCAAACTGGAGCAGCGCGAAGAAGGGGGCACGCCAAATGTGGTGGGTGATATTCGCGTGGCGCTGGCGCTCAAGGTGAAAGAGGTGATTGGCCAAGAGGCGATGGCGGCGCGCAATGCTGTGCTGACGGCGCGGGCCTTTGCCGCCTGGGAGAACGAACCAAGGCTGCGGATTTTGGCGCCAGAGCGCAAAGAACGCCTGCCAATCCTGTCGTTTGTGCCACTGAATGCTTATGGCGAGCGCATTGACCACAACGCTTTCACCCGCGCCCTGTCGGAGAAATACGGCATTCAGGCACGGGGTGGCTGTTCCTGCGCCGGGCCTTATGTGCACGAGTTGCTAAAGATTGGCTACGATCAGTCGTCCGTCATCCGCAACGACATTTTGCAAGGGCCAGGCACATCCAAACCCGGCTTTGTGCGCCTGAACCTGAGCGTGTTGATGACGGATGAAACCGTGAACTACATCCTCGCGTCTGTGGCCGAGCTGGCCCGCAGCTGGGGCCTTGACGCCCAAACGGCATTGGCAAGCTAAAGCGTTGTTGCGCGATATTTGAAGGCACCAGAGCCACGGGCGATGACCTCACCGGTTTCGTCCGTGATGGTGCCTTCGGCAAAGAAGGTTTTTGCGCCGCCGCCGGTGCGCCAGCCTTCCGCGATCAGACCTTGCCCTTTGGGGCGGCTCAGAAAGTTGGTGGTCAACGACAGCGTGAGCGCCAGTTTCTTGTGCTCCGGCGTGCCGGTGTAGCAGCCTGCAAACCCCATGACCGTATCCAGAAGCGTGGCGTAGATGCCGCCGTGGGGAATGCCCGCGCGGTTCATCAGATGTGGCGCAATCGGCAGCGCGAGGCGGGCGTAGTCTGTGTCCCAATGGGTGAGCTCAAACCCGAGGTGCTTTTGCAGCTCGTAAGGAGCTTCGTCCAAGGCCGGGTCAAGAGGAGCGTGAGTCATGAGTTCGTCCGTTTAAATCTGTTTCACCCGGCGCTGTGGCGATCACACCGCCGTCAAACCACCATCAATGGCAATCGCCTGGCCGGTCATAAAGCTATTCTCTGGCGCATTGATCCACAACATCGCCTGCACCACCTCTTCTGGCTTGGACACGCGACGCATGGGCACGCGGCTGGCAATGTGGGTCATGGCGTCTTCCCGACTTAGACCAGCACGGTCGCCAACCTGATCGGCCATTTCATCCACCATAGGTGTTGCCGAGAAAGAGGGGCAGAGTGCATTCACGCGGATGCCACGTGTGGCGTTTTCATCCGCCGCAGCTTTGGTCAGACCCACGACCGCATGTTTGGCGGCGGAATAGAGCGACAGATGGCCGGAGCCAACCAGCCCTGCCGCAGACGCTACATTGAGGATCGCCCCCGCACCGGCCTTTTGCATCAGCGGGATCTGATACTTCATACAGAGGAACACGCCTTTGGCGTTCACGTTCATCATCAGATCGAAGTCCTCTGTGGTGAGGAACTGCAACGGGCGCACGTCGTGGCCGATACCCGCGTTATTGATGCCTATGTCGAGGACGCCGAAAGTCGCCACGATATTGGCAACGTGAGCCCCAACTTGCGTTTCGTCGGATACATCAACCGTGTCGGCCACAACCTCGACGCCTTTGGCACGCAGGCCGTCCGCCACCGTAGTAAGTTGGTCTGCGTTGATGTCCGACAGGCCAAGTTTGGCACCATGCGCGGCGAAGTTTTCGGCCGCCAGCGCGCCAAACCCGCTGGCGGCGCCAGTGATCATGACCACCTTGTCCTGAAACATCTTATCCACGTTTTGAGGCCTCCAGTCCGGCCATGGCAAACATTGGCACAAAGGCCCCCAGCTTGGCGGCGCGTTCCGGATCAGATGCATTACCGTCCAACGCGCGTTTCTTCACGCCTTGGATGATCGCGCCCATGCGGAAGAAACAGAACGCCAGATAAAAGCCGAATTTTTCAATGCCGGGCAGGCCCATGCGTTTGCAATAGGCGGCGATGAAGTCTTCGTCTGTTGGCAGGCCAAGCGCAGCGCGATCCACACCGGCAAGTCCCCTGCCCTCGTTGCCCGGCGGCATCTGCCATTGCATGATCACCGCTGCCAGATCGGCATAAGGATGGCCGATGGTGGACAGCTCCCAGTCGAGTACCGCGACGACTTCGGGGCGGGCTTTGGCAAAGAGCATATTGTCGATCCGGTAATCGCCATGCACCAAGGTGCGCTTGCCGTCGTCAGTGGGGATATTGGCGGTGAGCCAGTCGATCAGCTGATCCATCTGCGGGATCGTTTCGGTTTCGCTGGCGCGATATTGTTTGGTCCAGCGGCCGACTTGGCGTTCGAAATAATTGCCGTCTGGGCCGTAGTCCGACAGGCCCACAGCGTTGATATCGACGGAATGAATGGCGGCGAGCACGCGGCCCATTTCGTCGATGACTTGGGCGCGTTGGTCGTTGGTGAGTTCCGGCAAGCGCGGGTCGTCGAAGTTGCGGCCTTCGATGAAATCCATGACATAGAAGGCAGAGCCAATCACATCGTCGTCTTCGCAGAGCAAGTGCATTTGGGCGACTGGGACGTCAGTGCCGGCAAGCGCCTTTTGCACGCGGAATTCGCGGTCAACAGCATGAGCGGATTTCAAGAGTACGCCGGGCGGCTTACGACGCAGGACATATTGGCCAGAGGGGCTATCAAGCCGGAACGTGGGGTTGGATTGGCCGACGTCGAATTTGGTGGCTTCAATCGGGCCTTCAAAACCGTCAAGATTGTCCGCCAGCCAGCGCGCAACGGCGGCGGTGTCCAAGGTGGTTGCGTCCATCTGTGTCTCCTCCCCAAGGTCCACGTTAGCTGTAGGTCAGCATCTCGTCTTGATTGCTGCCGTCAATATGCGGGGTTTCGTTGAACCCGTTGAGCCATGTGTGGCCTTTGGCCATGACCAACCGGGCCAAGGCGCAGTTTTTGACCTGCAACTGCAGCAGGATCATTTGCTCAGCGGGCGCGTCGAGCACATCGGCGATGGTACGTCCGATGGCGCCGCCGGAGCTGACCGCGAGGGGCGTTTTTGCGCCGGACGCGGCGACAATCGCGCGGGCTTCACGCACGCGATCTGTGAAGGCGGCGAAGCTTTCCGGTGGATTGTCGATCTCTCCGCGCTGCCATTCGATCACCGTGTCGCGTAGGATGCGGAAATGGGTTTTGCGGTCATCATGCAACCCTGCCGGTTTGTCATCGCGGTTGGCGTAGCGGGCTTCGAGCAGCCCGCCAAAGTCAAACTCGTTCCATCCGGGAATGACAATCGGTTCAAGCCCAGTGCCCAGCGCGCTTTCGATGCCCTCCCAGGTCTGACGATGGCGTTTTTGCGCGCCGATGAACACCGCATCCGGTACAACGCCCTGGCGTTTGAGCGCCGCGCCCAGCGCCGCGGATTGGCGATGGCCGAGGTCAGACAGGTTGTCATAGTCGGCCGCGCCAAAGCTGGCTTGCGCATGGCGGATCAGGTGGAACATCTGGCTCATGACATGCGGGCCTGCAAGCGCTTCCACGCAGCGATGTATTCGCGTTCCAGTCGGTCAACGAGGTCTGCGGTTTTGGTGACTTCTTTGACAGACCCAATGCCTTGTCCGGAGCCCCAGATGGTTTTCCATGCCTTCGGTTTTTCCCGGTCACCGCCGAAATCCATGGTTTTCACGTCACCTTCCGGCAGGTTGTCCGGGTCCATGCCCGCGTTGGTCACAGAGCCTTTGAGGTAGTTGCCAGACACGCCGGTAAACAGAGACGAATAGACGATGTCCTCAGCGCCGCTGTCGACAATCATGTCTTTGTAGCCTTGCACGGCGTTGGCTTCTTCGGTGGCGATGAAAGGCGAGCCGATGTAGCCGAGGTCTGCGCCCATGGCTTGTGCCGCCAAAAGCGACGCGCCGGTGCCAATGGAACCCGACAGCAGCAAAGGCCCGTCAAACCACTCGCGGATTTCACTGATCAGTGCCAGCGGGCTTTGCGGACCTGCGTGGCCACCTGCACCAGCGGCGACAGCGATGAGGCCGTCGGCGCCTTTCTCGATCGCCTTCTTGGCAAACTTGTTGTTGATGATGTCGTGAAGGGCAATGCCGCCGCAATCATGGGCCGCGTCGTTGACCTCCACCCGCGCGCCAAGCGAGGTGATCCACACTGGAACTTTGTGTTTGTGACACAGCTCGATGTCACGCTCGAGCCGCGTATTTGACCGGTGCACGATCTGGTTCACGGCAAAGGGCGCGGCAGGTCGATCCGGGTTCTCTTGGTTGTGGCGATCCAGCTCTTCACGGATTTCTGTCAGCCATGTGTCCAGCAGCGGATGCTCGCCCTCGCCTTCGCGGGCGTTCAGTGCCGGGAAGCTGCCGATGATGCCTGCCTTACACTGAGCTATGACCAGCGCGGGTACGGAAATGATAAACAAAGGCGAGGCAACTGCGGGGATGCGCAGGCCTTGCAGGGCCTTTGGAAGGTGGCTGTCACCAGACATGAGACACTCCTGTTGTTGGTGTCAGGATAAGGCCGCGCGCGAGGCGCTCAAGCAAGAGGTTGGCAAAGTAACATGACGTCACTTTGGGGGAGCCTTTGCAGTTGGTTGGGCCGAGGTGCTGAGGCCGGATGCCTCCGGCGGGGATATTGGGAGAACAGTGAATGGACTTAGCGGGTCAGGAAGGAGCGGATGTGCTGGGCAACTTCGGCGGGCTTTTGATGCATGAGCCAGTGGTCGGCCTCAGGGATGGTTTGCAAGGTGAGGTCGGTGCAGTGGTCTTCGAGCCCCGCATAGCATTCCGGCAGGAGCGCGGTGTCGTTTTCGCCCCAGAGCAGCAGGTGGGGCATCGGCACATGCAACAGGTGGGGCGGTAAGTTGGGAAGGTCTGCCTCTGACAAGGGCACGCCGGGATCAGCCACCTTTAGGAAAGAGGCGCGGTACCAATTGACCATGCCGCGGACCTGAGCGGCAGTCCCCCAAGCAGTTTGATATGCGGCAAGCCTCTCCGGCGTCATCCAGGACATGTCCATATGTTTTGAGAAGATACCCATCATGCGGGCGTGATTGTTGGTGGCAAGTTTGTCCTCAGACTCATCTGCGCGTAGCCAGTTGATATATTGGCTGGCCTCCGATTGTGCGCCCCCTGCGGCTAGGGCGCGTTGGAACGGGATCGGGTGCACGCCGTTCGCGACAATCAGCTTTTGCACGCGGTCGGGATGGCGGAAGGCCAAGCCGTAGGCCACGGCCGCGCCCCAGTCATGACCGAGGACAGCCGCGACGGGGGTGTCGGGACTGTAGTGGCCAAGCATGGCAAGCGCATCGCCAACCAGTTTGGACGCTGCGTAGTGCTCGACTTCCGCAGGCCGCCAGCTTTGCCCGTAGCCGCGTTGATCCGGGGCGATACAGAAAAACTCACCTTGCAACTCAGCAATCAGCTCAGAAAACGCGCCGGAGTATTCCGGGAAGCCGTGCAGCATCAGGATCGCTGGCTTGGAGGGATCGCCGGCCACCACCACGTGGAAGTCGTGGCCGGCGATGTTAAGTGTCTCGCTGCGCAAGGCTCAGGCCATGTCCGGCAGCTTGTGATCGGCAAACTGTTTGCGCAGGGTCAGCTTGGAGACTTTGCCGGTAGCGGTGAGTGGCAGTTCGTCGACAAACACCACATCGTCCGGCAGCTGCCACTTTGCGAAGTGCTCCAGGAGCAAGTCCATCAGCTCGCGGGGGTCTGGCTTTCCTTCGGGCGACGGCACCACCACGAGCAGCGGGCGTTCGTCCCATTTTGGGTGCGCCACGGCGATCACCGCGCAGTTGGCCACTTTGGGGTGTGCCATGACGGTGTTTTCCAGATCGAGTGACGAAATCCATTCCCCGCCGGATTTGATCAGGTCTTTGGCCCGGTCGGTGATGGTGAGGTAGCCATTGCCGTCAATGGTGGCCACGTCGCCGGTGCCAAACCAGCCCTCGGCGTCAAAGGCGGTGGCGTTGGCCTCTTCGTTTTCGAAATAGCCTGCTGTGATGGCGTTGCCGCGCACATAAAGCTCGCCCGCGGCCTCTCCATCATGCGGCAGGCGGTTGCCGTCCTCATCCACGATTTTGAGATCGACCCCAAAAACGCGGCGGCCCTGTTTGGATTTGATGGCGATACGCTCGGCCATGGGCTTGCTATCCAGATGCTCCGGCAGATTGCCTTGGGTGCCGATGGGCGACATTTCGGTCATGCCCCAAGCGTGACAGACGTTCACACCGCCCTCCTCGAAGTATTGGATCATCGACGCGGGGGCAGCCGAACCGCCCACCACCATGTCCCCGAGACCCTCCGGCATGCGACCCTGCTTAGCAATCTCACCCTGCAGGCCCAGCCAGACCGTGGGCACACCCCAAGCCGAATAAACTTTTTCGTCATCCATCAGTTTGAACAGACTGGCGCCATCCAGAGCGCCGCCGGGGAAAATCAAAGAGGCGCCGGTGAGCGGTGCAGCATAGGGCAGACCCCAAGCATTCACATGGAACAGCGGCACCACGGGCAGGATGCGCTTGCCCGGCTGTAGAGCTGCGGGCAGCGAGAGGCCCACCATCATGGCGTGCAACACGGTGGAGCGGTGGGTGTAGAGCGTGCCCTTGGGATTGCCCGTCGTGCCCGAAGTGTAGCAAAGCCCTGCGGCGGTGTCCTCGGGCAGGTCAGGCCAGTCGAAATGCTCCGGCTGGCCCTCCAGCAGCTCCTCGTAACAGAGGTAGTCCCCTTCCGGCATATGCGCACGGTCGGTCATCACGACAACTTTCAAACCTTCCGGCCACTGAGCACGCAAAGCGTCCACGATGGGCACAAAGGTCAGGTCCACAAACAGCATGGTGTCATTGGCATGGTTGACGATGTAGGTCATCTGCTCAGCCGACAAGCGCGGATTGATGGTGTGGCACACGCCGCCTGCACCGGAGATGGCATAATAAAGTTCCAGATGGCGGTAGCCGTTCCACGCCAGCGTGGCGATACGATCGCCGAGCTTCAGCCCCTGCGCCGTGAGCCCATGCGCCAGCTGCGCCACGCGTTTGGCGGTTTGGGCATAGGTCTGGCGGTGAATGTCACCTTCGGTACGGACCGAAACCACCTCCCCCTCCGAGTGGATTTCTGCCGCGTAGCTTAGAATGTCCGCAATCTTCAGCGGACGCATCATCATGGACCCTTGCATTTGGCCCTCCCCTGCCAATGAGTGTCTGTTCGCCTGAGTACGTTACGCGCAAGTTCGAAGATTTCAAAAGCCTGCATTTGGGCTGCCGTTACGTCGCGCAGACCGACACTTTGGTCGCATGGCGTTGCAGATCTGTGCAGTGGCGCACAATCTTGTTGCGGGACTGCCAATGGTCTGGGCGCGACTGCCACCCTATCTTGGAGGACGAAAGGAGACATGCCATGTCGATCAGACCAGTTTTGGAGACACGCAAGGCCATTGCCGCAATGGAAGGCGCTGGCGTGCATTTGCATCGGGTGTTCGGGTTTCAGGACCCAAAGGAGCTTGACCCATTTCTGATGATGGATCACTTCCGCAACGATGATCCCCGGATGTATGAGAAGGGCTTCCCCTGGCATCCCCATCGCGGGATCGAGACCATCACCTACGTCATTGATGGCGCGGTGGAGCATCAGGACAGCCTCGGCAACACCGGCAATCTGAAATCCGGCGACGTGCAGTGGATGACCGCCGGCAGTGGGATATTGCATCAGGAGATGCCCACAGCGGACGCCAATGGGGTGAACCATGGGTTTCAACTTTGGGCCAACCTGCCGCGTGACCTAAAAATGACCGATCCGCGCTATCAGGATGTCGAGGCTAAGGAGATTCCAGAGATCATTGATGATGACGGCACAAAGGTGCGCATTGTCATCGGCAGTTTCTGGGGCAAAACCGGGCCGGTGGATGGTATTGCCGCCGATCCGATGTTTGTGGATGTGACCGTGCCTGCGGGGGTGAAAAAGACTTTCCCCATCGATACGCGACGTCGCGCCTTTGCCTATGTGTTTGAGGGCGATGCCGCTTTTGCCGATGCCAGCCAGCCAACCGGTATCCTGCTTGAAAAAGAAGTGGCGGGCGAGGAGCTGAACATCCGTGATATGAGCGGGGACCGCACCCTCATCCGATTTGGAAACGGCGATGAGGTCACGGTTCAGGCCGGGGAAGAAGGCGTGCGCTTTCTGTTGATTTCCGGTCAGCCCATTCAGGAGCCAGTGGCCTGGCACGGTCCAATTGTGATGAACACGCAGGCGGAGCTGCAACAGGCTTTTGCGGAGTTGCGCAACGGCACGTTTATCAAACCGGCACACTAAAGTGATTGGCCGAGGGTGTCCCCTTCGGCCAATCCGCATCTTTGGTCAAAACGTCTATGCGCCAACGGATTTGCGCACCATGTCCCAATAGATCTGCTCCACCTCGGCCAGAGAAAGACGTCCGCCCTCGCGGAACCAGGTGTTCACCCCGGTGAGCATGGCAATCACCGCCATGGTCGCAATCTTTGGATCACTGACTTCGAAGTCACCCTTCTCCACGCCAGCACGCAGGATGGTTTCCAGCGCATCCTCATACTTCCGCCGCAGCTCTTCGATCACCGCGAAGTTTTCCGGGGTCAGGTTGCGCAGTTCCATATAGGCGATGAAGACTTCATCAGGCCGCTCGGAATGAAACCGCAGATGCAAACGCGTGAAGTTTTCCAAAGCTTCGGTCGGAGACCCGCTGTCTTGCAGATCCTCACGGGCGGCCAGAAGCTCTGTCATGTGGGTCTGCATCAGGTCAAACAGCAGGCTCTGCTTATCCGGCGTGTAATTGTACAGCGCCCCGGCCTGCACCCCCACTTCGCGCGCGATCTGGCGCATGGAGACGGCGGCATAGCCGTGTTGAGCAAACAATTGCAACGCCGCCGCGCGCACACGCGGGCCAGTGATATCAGAATGAGAGCCTTGAGTTCGTGCCATACCCTACCGTTATCTGAACATGCGTTCGTTTAAAACCCAGACTTGATGCCGCCTCTCCCGCAATCCAGCCTTGTGTGGCGCAGCGGCCATAGGCATAAAGCGATGATCAAGATGGAACGGTAGATGCAGTTTGTTCGCGCCAGTATTGTAGGATTGCTCCCTTTTTTGGGTGTTGCTGCCTGTGGCGACATACCGGGCCAAGACATCACCAGCGACCCCGCATTGGAAGCTGCGCCTTATCCAGCCATCCTGCCACAACACGCCCTGCCGGAGCCTCAAGCCGGACGCCTGACAGACACCAGCGAAGCAGAAATCGACGGCCGGGGCGCTCGTCTGAAACGTCGCGCCAGCGCGCTATAACCATTGAGGCAGCACGCGCGCGTTGCACAGCGCCAAAAGAGCGGCTAAACGGCAAAACGACGTATTCAACTCTCCTGCACAGAGGTAGCTCATCATGACCACTTCCCAGTCCACACCACTTCGTCTTGGGATCGCCGGTTTGGGCACCGTGGGCGTGGGGGTTGTGAAAATTATCCGCCAGAAAGCCAACGTATTGGCGGCACGCACAGGCCGCCCCATTGAGATCAGCGCGGTGAGCGCACGCTCCAAAGACAAGGACCGCGGCGTGTCGCTGGCGGGCTATGCCTGGGAAGACGATCCAGTGGCACTGGCGAAACGCGACGATGTGGACGTTTTTGTAGAACTGATGGGCGGCGAAGAAGGCCCTGCCAAAGACGCGATCGAAGCTGCACTCGCGCTGGGCAAAGACGTGGTCACTGCCAACAAAGCGCTGCTGGCGCATCACGGTCAGGCATTGGCAGAAACCGCCGAAGCCAAAGGTGCGGTGATCCGGTTTGAAGCGGCTGTGGCCGGTGGCATCCCGGTGATCAAGGCGTTGACCGAAGGTTTGGCGGGCAACGACATCACCCGCGTCATGGGCGTGATGAATGGCACCTGCAACTACATCCTGACCCGGATGCAGGATGCCGGCCTGCCTTATGATGAGGTTTTTGCCGAAGCCGATGCGCTGGGCTATCTCGAAGCCGATCCGAACCTCGACGTGGGCGGCATCGATGCCGGTCACAAACTGTCCCTGCTGTCCTCTATCGCCTTTGGCACCAAGGTGGATTTTGACGGGGTGGAGTTGGAAGGCATTCAGCGCATTTCCATTGAAGACATCAACCAAGCCGCAGAGCTTGGCTTCAAAATCAAGCTGTTGGGCGTGACGCAAATGACCGGTCGCGGCCTTGAGCAGCGCATGTCACCTTGCCTTGTGCCCGCCGACAGCCCGTTGGGCCAGCTTCAGGGCGGCACCAATATGGTGGTGATCGAGGGCGACGCGGTGGAGCAGGTTGTGCTGCGCGGCCCCGGTGCGGGCGAAGGCCCAACCGCGAGCGCCGTGATGGGCGACGTCTGTGACATCGCACGTGGCTTCCGCCTGTCGACCTTTGGCATTCCTGCAGCGCAGCTGACCACGGCCAAATCGGCACAGTCCAACTCACCTGCACCCTACTACCTGCGCCTCACCCTTGAGGACCGCCCAGGCGCGATGGCGAAGATCGCCACAGCGTTAGGCGACAATGGCATCAGCATCGACCGGATGCGCCAGACCCGCCATGACGATGCCCATGCGCCGGTGCTGATCGTGACCCACAAAACCCAGCGCGCGGCGCTGGATGCCGCCGTGGTCGCCATGCGCGAAACCGGCGTGATGGCCGCAGACCCCGTGGCCCTGCGCATCGAAGCGGTGTGAGAATGACGCGGGCGCTAGGCCTTGTGAGCCTTGCGCCCCTGCGTTATCCCCTATTTCAACAAAGCACATAAGGACCCTCCGAACATGTCTCAGAAGCCGGAATTTCATGACCGCATGTTGTCTCTTGGTCTGGCCCGCGTTGCGGAACAGGCTGCCATCGCATCCGCTGCTCTGATCGGCAACGGCGATGAGAAGGCCGCAGACCAAGCCGCTGTGAACGCGATGCGCGAGCAGCTCAACCTTTTGGACATCGCAGGCGTGGTGGTCATCGGGGAAGGCGAGCGCGACGAAGCGCCCATGCTGTTCATCGGTGAAGAAGTGGGCACCGGCAACGGCCCCGGCGTAGACATCGCCCTAGACCCGCTGGAAGGCACCACGCTGACCGCCAAAGATATGCCAAACGCGCTGACCGTGATTGCCATGGGCCCGCGCGGCTCCATGCTGCACGCGCCGGACACCTATATGGACAAACTGGCGATTGGCCCAGGCTACCCTGAAAACGTTGTTTCGCTGGACATGAGCCCGAAAGAGCGTGTGGAAGCGCTGGCCAAAGCCAAAGGCTGTGACACCTCCGACATCACCGTCTGCATTCTGGAGCGCCCACGTCACGAAGAGATGATCGCAGAGGTTCGCTCCACTGGGGCCTCGATCCGCCTGATCACCGACGGTGATGTGGCTGGCGTAATGCACTGCGCCGAAGCCGAAGAAACCGGCATCGACATGTATATGGGCCGTGGCGGCGCCCCTGAAGGTGTTCTGGCCGCTGCTGCGCTGAAATGTATGGGCGGTCAAATGTGGGGCCGTCTAGTGTTCCGCAATGACGACGAGCGCGCACGCGCCGCCAAGACCGGCATCACCGATCTAGACCGCATTTACTCCCGCGACGAAATGGTCACACAGGACGTGATCTTTGCCGCAACCGGCGTGACCGGCGGCTCCCTACTGCCACGGATCAAGCGCACCCCGGGCTGGATCGAAACCGAGACGCTTTTGATGCGCTCCAAGTCTGGTTCGGTTCGGCGCATGACCTACCGCGCACCAGTCGATCAGACCTCTTGATCACCGCAGACATTCTTGTTTGAGTGGGCCGCGCGCCCAGATGGCCCGCCTCTTTGGCGGGCCTTTTCATAAGACGAAGGCCCTGACATGACTGACTTCCTTGGTGTTTCCGAAAGCCTGACCGGGCGGCTCTGGGTAGGGCCGGACGTGGAAACCACCCGCGCGGCGGAGCAATTGGCGCAGGACACCTCCCTGCCTCCAGCCCTCTGTGCCGTGCTGGCGCGACGTGGTGTGAGTGCAGCCGAAGCCGAGAGCTTTCTGGAACCCAAGCTGGTCGATCTGCTGCCGGACCCACGCAGCATTAAGGACATGGAAGTGGCCGCTGGGCGCTTCTTGAAGGCCGTGAAATCCCGCCAGCGTATTGCGGTCTTTGCCGATTATGACGTGGACGGCGGCACCTCGGCGGCACTGCTGATTACCTGGCTGCGCCAGATGGGCCTCAAAGCCACGCTTTACGTGCCGGACCGGATTGACGAAGGCTACGGCCCCAATGAGGCGGCGATGGCCGATCTGGCCAAGGCGCATGACCTGATCATCTGTGTCGACTGCGGCACCCTGAGCCATGGCCCCATCGCGGCGGCCCAAGGCGCGGATGTGGTCGTGCTGGATCACCACCTGGGCGGGGAAACGCTGCCGGAGTGTGTGGCGGTGGTGAACCCGAACCGTCAGGATGAAAGTGGCGATCTGGCGCATCTTTGTGCGGCATCAGTGGTGTTTCTCATGCTGGTGGAAGCCAACCGGCAGATGCGGGAGGCGGATGGCACGCGCGGGCCAGACCTGATGGCGATGCTCGATCTGGTGGCGCTTGGCACCGTGGCCGATGTGGCGCCGCTGATTGGCGTGAACCGCGCCTTGGTGCGGCAAGGTTTGAAAGTGATGGCGCGGCGGGATCGCCCCGGCGTGGTGGCTCTCTCAGATGTCAGCCGCATGGATTCTGCCCCTAACAGCTACCACCTCGGCTTCCTGCTAGGGCCACGGGTGAACGCGGGCGGACGCATCGGGCAGGCCGATTTGGGTGCGCGTCTGTTGTCGACCAATGACCCGGCCGAGGCGGAAGCGCTCGCGGCCCGGCTGGACGAACTCAACACCGAACGACGCGATATTGAAGCCTCGGTGCGCGCGGCCGCCATGGCGCAGGCCGAAGAGCGCGGATTGGACGCGCCGCTGGTCTGGGCGGCAGGCGAGGGCTGGCACCCCGGCGTCGTGGGCATTGTCGCCTCCCGCCTCAAAGAAGCCACCAACCGTCCTGCGGTGGTGATTGGTCTTGAGGATGGCGAAGGCAAAGGCTCCGGTCGATCCATTTCCGGCGTAGACCTTGGCGCGAGCATTCAGAAATTGGCTGCAGAGGGCCTTTTGATCAAAGGCGGCGGACACAAGATGGCTGCGGGCCTCAGCGTGGCGCAGGATCAATTGGAACCGGCCATGGAACGCCTGTCTGAACTGCTTGCGAAACAAGGCGCAGGCGACGTCGGGCCCGCGGACCTCAAACTCGACAGCCTGTTGATGCCCACTGGCGCGACGGTTGATCTGATCAACGACATCGACAAGGCCGGGCCTTTTGGTGCGGGGGCGGCGGCACCGCGCTTTGCCTTCCCGGATGTGGAAATCCGGTTCACCAAACGTGTGGGCGACAGCCACCTGAAACTGACTTTTGGCGACGGCTTTGGTGCGCGCATCGATGCGATTGCTTTTGGCGCTTATGACACCCCATTGGGCCCCGCTCTCGAATCGCACGGTGGCGCGCGATTCCACCTTGCGGGGCGGCTGGAAATCAACACCTGGGGCGGTCGCCAGTCAGTACAACTGCGGCTTGAAGATGCCGCCCGCGCCTAGCCAAAGCTTCATTTGGTCCACAATATCCTGGGGGAAACGCAACCTTGCTGCGATGGGGGCAACGCCCCCGCCCCCGTCGCAAAAATTTTCCAGAAGTCGCGTAAATTTCCACTTGCACCCACCCCGTGGTTTCACTAGATACGCCTCACGCTTAAGCGCGTCCCGTTCGTCTATCGGTTAGGACGCCAGGTTTTCAACCTGGAAAGAGGGGTTCGATTCCCCTACGGGATGCCATAAGCGGGGTATAGGGACTTGGTCTCTGACGCGCCCATAAAAGAGCGTCCCGTTCGTCTATCGGTTAGGACGCCAGGTTTTCAACCTGGAAAGAGGGGTTCGATTCCCCTACGGGATGCCACTTTTATCCTCCACCAGCTTTACAAAAACAGCCAGATCGCGCAGGCGTGGCATGCTTCCGCACACCGCGATCTCTACGCGTCCAATTGCGGGCAAAAATTCGCAAAAACTGATTTTTACAAACCTGCGCTTAACCACTGACTCTTCGTTAACCAATTCTGGCTACGGTTTTCCTGTGTTGTAAGCATCGCGCCTGCTCTCACTGATTCTCTCTTCAGGGCGCGGTTCGTAAGGGAATGGGAACTATGACAAAAACCAATTTGTCAGTTTGGGTACTACCACGCAGCCACGTACAAAACGCGCGCCCTCCAGCGCGTCTTGCAAACCGAACTGGTGCGTTTATCGTGGCTGCCTGCGGCGATGCGAAATTCGCAGTGGAGCCGAAGCCGTCCTGCAACAAGAACCGCCGGATTTGGCCACATACAGCCCCGACACGCCCCCGCGTTTTTGCACGCTAAGCTCTAAAGCTCTGGTGGCACATCGACGGCAGGTGCGCTCGGCTTGATGTCCAACAGCGGCGTGCCGTCAAAACAGTCGATGGCGTCAATTCCGATGATGCCTGCATCCAGATCAAGCGATGTAATGCGCACCGCCGCCAAAGATATTGGGTTCACCCGGTTGGGCGAACGCAGCGCGAAGGTGCCGCGCGCGGTCTTATGGTGACGCGGACGCTGTGTGATCAGATCGCGCCGCGCCTGATGCATCCAATAAAACAGCAAAATCCCCTGCCCCACCTCAAGACCGGTCAGACCTTTGGCAAATTCCGGCTCAAAAACAACCCGAGCACCCTGCCCGGTTTCGCGGGCACGGGTCACGTTTTTGGGGCAATCGCCGCGCTGCCACGGGGTTTCGATCCTGCCAATAAAGCGCAGTTCCGCATCCACACGTTCCATCGGATCAAAGGACAGACGCTCTTCGCCCTCGCGCTGCTCTGGAAAGGCGGTTTCTGTTGGATCGGTCATGGCGGGGTTCCTTGCATGTTGCGGGCACTCTGCCAGCAGACCTGAGGGGATGCCAGCGCCGCCTTGGTCGCACCCCGCTAAGAAAAACGCCGCTCCAAAGAGCGGCGTCTTGCAGTTTTAAATGATCTCGTCCTCAAGACCTTCGGTGGACAGCCCTTCAAGCTTGGGCATCAAGCTCAAAAGCTCCCGCGTGTAGGTCTCTTTCGGCGCGGCAAACAGGGCTTCTGTTTCGGCCACCTCTACCATCTGCCCTTGGCGCATCACGCCCACACGGTCACACATCTGGCGCACCACCGGCAGGTCGTGACTGATGAAGAGCATGGTCAGGCCGAGGTGCTCCTGAAGATCCTTGAGGATATTCAGAATCTGCGCCTGAATAGACACGTCGAGCGCGGATGTTGGCTCGTCACAGATCAGGAAACGCGGCTGAGTTGCCAAAGCCCGCGCAATCGAGATCCGCTGTCGCTGACCACCGGAGAACTCATGCGGGTACTTGCGGCCCGCTTCAGAGCCAAGCCCCACCCGCTCCAAAAGCTCATCCACACGGTGTTGAATGGCGGCGCCTTCCAGCAGCTTGTGGTGTTTCACCGGCTCCGCGATGATCTCATCCACACGCATACGCGGGTTGAGGCTGGAGAACGGATCCTGGAAGATCATCTGGATCTGACGGCGATACGTCTCCAAATCTTTCGCGGTCTTGAGCTGCGTGATCTCCTCGTCGTCAAAGAAGATCTTGCCGCCGTTGGTCTGATAGAGCGTTGCGATCATGCGTGCCACGGTCGACTTACCGGAACCACTTTCCCCCACGATGCCAAAGACCTCGCCTTCGCGGATGTCAAAGCTGACCTTGTCCACGGCGGTGAAGTATTTGCGGCGGGATGGGATGATCGAGCCACTTTGCAGGAAGGTCTTGGTCAGCCCGTCCACCTTCAGCAGCGTGCCGGATTTGGTTGGCTCCGGACGGTCCCAATTGCGGGCCAGATCGTCAATGTGGAATTCGATCTGACGACCACCATAAGACAGCTGCGGGAAGCGGTGCACCTTGAGCGTCGGACGTGGCACAGCCGCGATGAGCGACTTGGTGTACTCATGCGCCGGGGCGCCAAGCACCTGCTGGGTGGTGCCGCTTTCAACAACCTCCCCCTGATACATCACGGTCACCTTGTCGGTGGTGTCCGCGATCACACCCATGTCGTGGGTGATCAGAACCACGCCGGTCTGACGTTCACGCGCCAGTTCCTTGATCAGCTCAAGGATCTGCGCCTGAATGGACACGTCGAGCGCAGTGGTCGGCTCGTCCGCGATGATCACATCCGGCTCTGAACAGAGCGCAAGTGCGATGACAACCCGCTGGCGCATACCACCAGAGAACTGGTGTGGGTATTGATTGATGCGCTCGTCCGGCATGGGAATACCCACCCGATCCAAAAGCTCAATTGCGCGCTTTTTGCTGTCTGCCTCGGACAGATTCAGGTGGAACTGGATGGTTTCCACCAACTGCTGGCCAACGGTCAGAAGCGGGTTCAGCGAGGTCAGCGGGTCTTGGAAGATCATGGAGATCTTCGCGCCCCGCAAAGCCCGCATGCCATCCGCATCGCGCCCGTTGATGTGCTCACCCTTGAAGCTCACGGTGCCTTCAGCGATGTGGCCGGGGCGTTCCAACAAACCCATCACGGCAGCGCCGATGGTGGATTTGCCGGCACCGGACTCACCGACAAGACCGTGGATTTCCCCAGGCTCAACCGTGAGGTTGGCCTTGTTCACCGCCACAAACAGCTTGCGACGGGTCGGGAAGTGGACCGAGAGGCCCTCGATATCTAGAAGTTTCTCGGTCATCACTGCAGCCTCGGGTTCAATGCGTCACGCAGCCAGTCGCCCAGCAGGTTCACAGACAGCGCAAGCGCCAGAAGGGTCACGGATGGGAACAGGATGATCCACCACTCACCGGAGAAGAGGAAATCTTGTCCGATACGGATCAACGTGCCCAGCGACGGTTGGGTCGGCGGAGCGCCCACGCCAAGGAAGGACAGAGTCGCCTCAGCAATAATGGCCAATGCCAAAGAGATCGTCGCAATCACCAGAACAGGCGACAGCACGTTTGGCAGGATGTGACGCAGCATGATGATGCCACGACCACGGCCCATCATGCGCGCGGCTTGCACGTACTCTTTGTCTTTCTCCACCAGCGTTGCGCCACGCACAACACGGGCAAATTGCACCCAGTCAGACAGACCAATCGCGATGATCAGCACCCAGATCGCCATTTGGTCATGGTGCTGAATCGGGATGACACCTTTGGCGATCCCGAAGATCAGCATGGCCACCAGAATGGACGGGAAGGTCAGCTGCACATCGGCTGCACGCATGATCAGAGTTTCGACCCATCCGCCGACGTACCCAGCCACAAGGCCGAGTGTGATGCCGAGGATCATGGCAAAGCTGACGGCGGCCAGACCTACAAACAGCGAAACGCGCATTCCGTAGAGAATGGTGGAGAACACGTCGCGGCCTTGGTCGTCCGTGCCAAGCCAGAAGACATCACCGGTGAAGTCATTGGGCGCCATCGGCGCGGTAAAGCCGTTCATCAGGTCCAGAGAGCCGGGATCAAACGGATCATACGGTGCAATCAGCGGTGCAAAGACGGCGCTCAGCACCAGCAGCATCACGACAATGAAAGACACCACGGCCACGGGCGAGCGGCGGAAGCTGTAGAAGAAGTCGCTGTCCAGAGCCTTGGCAAGGCGGGACTGCGGCGCGGTTGAAGTTTGGTCAGACATCAGTGCGCCCCCTTCCCATCCGTGCGCAGGCGCGGATCAATTGCAAAATACAGCAGATCAACAATCAGGTTGATCCCCACAAACATCACCGAAATCAGCATCAGGTAGGCCGCCATCACCGGGATGTCGACAAACTGAACCGCGTTGATGAACAACAGGCCAACACCCGGCCATTGGAACACGGTCTCGGTGATGATCGCAAAAGCAATGATAGACCCAAGCTGCAAACCGGTCACTGTGATCACTGGCACCAGCGTGTTTTTCAAGGCGTGGCGGAAGTTTACTGTGCGGTCTTTCAGACCACGGGCCCGGGCAAAGCGTACATAGTCCTGACGCAGCACCTCAAGCATCTCCGAGCGCACCAAACGCATGATAAGCGTCATTTGATACAGACCCAGAGTGATCGCCGGCAGGATGATCGCCTTAAGCCCAGTTGAGGTCAGTAGGCCTGTGCTCCACCAGCCGAATTTCACAACATCCCCCCTGCCAAAGGCGGGTAGCCAGCCGAGCTCTACTGAGAACAGATAGATCAGCAAAATACCAATCAGGAAAGTGGGCAGAGACACACCAATCAGCGAGATGGACATAATCGCATTGGCAAGGAACCCGTCTTTGCGGATCGCAGTGAAGACCCCTAAGCCGATGCCGATTGAAATCGCCAGAAAACCGCTGACCGCGGCCAGTTCCAGCGTCGCCGGTGCGCGCTCCACCAAGATTTCCGCCACCGGGCGGCCCTGACGGTAACTGACCCCGAAATCGCCTTGAACGGCGTTTTCAAGGAATTTGTAGTATTGCACCGGGAAAGGTTGATCCAATCCAAGCTCTGCCCGAAGACGGGCAATGTCTGCATCGGTTCTTTCCTGGCCCAGCATGTTGTCAATCGGATCACCGACAAACTGAAACATGCTGAAGGCAACGAGGCCCACGACCAGGAGAACCAATGCGGACTGTAGTACTCTTTTCAAGACATACGTCAGCATCACTGCGTCCCTTTATTTTTTATTGACGCGAGCCTTGCTCTGTCTCAGGGCGCAGGTCAAGTGCAGCGCAAGAGGCAGCGAAAATTTCCCACTGCCTCATTTTTAGGCAGTTTTATTACAGATTTACCCACCGCAGGATAAAGAAGTTGTCCGGCCGTTGGGTCAAAGTGACGTTGTCACGGGCGCCCCATACCAAAGGTTGCACATACATCGGAACATAGGCGGTGTCGGCCTGAAGAATCGCGGCGGATTCGTCGAGCATCATTTGGCGTTTGCCGTCGTCGATCTCCGATTGGATCATTGGCAGCATCTCGTCGATCTTCGCGTTAGAGTAGCCGCCAAAGTTCCAGCTGCCGAGTTTCTTCTCAGAATTCGGGGTGTGCGCGAGGAAACGAATGGGGTGTTCGGCGTCAAACGTGCCTGGGGACCAGCCCAACAGATACATATCAAAGTTATCTGCACGCAGCTCCGGCCAGTAGTTGGACACCGGCATGGCATCCAGTTCCGCGTTGATGCCAACTTTCGCCAACATCGCCGTGACCGCCTGACAGACCGCCTCGTCGTTCAGATAGCGGTTGTTCGGGCACTTCAAGCCAAAGGCAAACCCATCGGCATAGCCTGCTTCGGCCAGCAGTGCTTTGGCGCCTTCAGGATCATAGGCTGGACGGTCCATGTTGGCAGCGGAGTAGCCGCGCATCGCCGGGCTGACCAATTGGCTGGCCGGTTCGGCATTGCCGCGCATGATGGTTTTCAGGATCGCGTCCACGTTCACCGCTTTGGACACGGCCTCACGCACACGGGCGTCCTGGAACGGGTTTGGCTTGCCGGCATCCGCGCCGTATTTCAGCACGTCCGCTTCCTGGGCAAAGCCCAGCATGATCACCCGCGCCTCAATGCCCTGAATAACCTGAACACCGTCCTGGCCCTGCAGACGCTCGGCATCCTGGATTGGCACCGGGTTGATCATGTCCACTTCGCCAGACAACAGCGCGGCAACAGCGGTCGCCGAGTTCTGGATTGGTGTAAACTCCGCCACGGTGATGTTGTGGGTCGCTTCATCCCACCAACCGTCAAAGGGCTTCAGCTGTGTGCGCAAGTCAGGTTCGCGCTCGGTCACCATAAAGGCGCCGGTGCCGTTGGCGTTCAGCGTGGCGTAGTTGCCGTTTTCCTTGTCCGGCAACACGGCATTGTTGGCCTCAGCCCAGCCTTTGTCCACCATCATCCAGTTGGCAATGCTGTCCGGGAAAATCGGGTTGGGCGCGGAGGTCATGATATCCACGGTCTTGCTGTCGACCACCTTCACCTCAGACACCGGCGCAAACCAGCTGCGGGTGTCAGACACTTCGTTGGACGCGCGCTCATAGGAGAACAGCACATCTTCGGCGTCAAAAGTACTGCCATCATGGAAGGTCACGCCTTCGCGCAGATGGAACCGCCATCCCTCGCCGTCACCAATCGGCTCCCAGCTGGTTGCCAGCGCAGGCTCAATCGACATGTCTTTGCCACGGCGCACAAGGCCTTCATAGACGTTGTTCAAAAAGCCCAGAACCGGCGCGGAATTCACCGCGTGCGGGTCCATGGTTTGCGGATCGGTGGTGCCCGCCCACTTAAATTCTTCGGCTGCGACCGGTGCAGCACAAACAGCGGCCAACGCGGCCGCAGATACCAAATGTCTCATTTTGGGTCCCCTGTTCAATCTCCGCGGCGTGGAGCGCGGATGCATGTGTCAGTGTCGCTCCAAGCGCAGAGCAAATGCAAGGTCGACACACTTTTTTGTGAACAAGTTAAGCCATTTCTCCTGAACCTCTGCCCGTATCACCCAATATCTCAGGCAAAACACGCAAACTTTTATTGGGATGCGCCGAAGGCTTATGCCACCATACAACTGCAGTTTGTTTATTTAGGTGATGACATGATTGAAGTGACCGAAGCAGGCGGGCCGGAGTTTTTGGAAGTCCGAATGACCGCCCCAATTACCGAAAGCGACTATACCGACGTACTCACCCCCGCGATTGACCGCGCGATTGAGCAAGCCGAGAACATCCGCCTGTTGGTGATCCTGGATGGAGGTCCAAGGGATTTCACCGCAGGCGCTATGTGGCAGGACAGCCGTTTGGGATTCAAACATTGGCGCGGGTTCGACCGATGCGCCATTGCCACCGATGACAGCACGATGAAACGGCTGATTTCCGTGTTCGGCGTGCTGATGCCCTGCCCCGTGGCGCTGTTTGGCCTGTCAGAGGCCGACGATGCCCGCCGATGGCTGCGCGAAAGCCTTGGCTCCATTCAAATTGACGCGGTGGATGACAGCACTGTTTGCGTTCGTCTGATGGGCAAACTCGACAGTGAAATCTACGAAGGAAAGTCTGAAGACCTCGACAACCTCCTTGCGGGCAAAAGCCAGTTTGGTCTGGTGATCGATCTGCGTGAATTTGACGGATGGCAAGGATTGGGCGCGCTGCGCGATCACTTCGCGCTGGCCAGTGCGCATGTCGGGCAATTGACCCGCGCGGCTATTGTTGGCGATGCCGGATGGCAGAATATGGCGTCCAAAGTGGGCAAACACGCGTTCGGGGTGAATGCAGAGCATTTTGACGCCGATGATTATGACAAAGCCGTGGCCTGGGTTCAGACGGGCGCCTAGCTCCCCCGCTTTCTTAAAGCAAAAAGGCCGCCCATTGGGCGGCCCTTCCGTAGTCTGAACCGAGGAGGCTTTCGGGAGCTTTCAAGCGGACTTGAAAG
>WKFK01000010.1 GCA_014872815.1 Paracoccaceae bacterium | reverse complement strand
ACTTCGTGACAATTTCCTCGGGCTTGTGTCGCTTGTTTCCCATCGTAAATCCTCCGCTTTCTAAACATAGCGGCGGACCACTTCAGTGGGGGAGGATCAGGACCACAATTCGCCAACCGTGCAACAAGATTGGCGAGCACGCCGTGGCGATCCCTTTAGATGGGTTGGAGAGGCAAAACGCTACAAAACCAATGAGCGTCTACTGGTACCGGACGATTTGGTTGTTAGGGAACGTTGCGGACCCGCTGGTCGCAATTGATGCCCCCTCCGAAACTACGGGAGGGGGTTTTGATTTGATGCTGAACGAAACGTTAGCTGGCTGCGATGTTCTAAACGGTACCGCCCAGACTGTCTTCCAGCGCCACCAATTCTTGGCCGCCAGCCATCATGTCCTGCAGCTCATCCGGCGTGATCTGACCACGCTGTGACGTGCCCAATGTTTGACCGCGATTCAGAACGGTAAACCTGTCGCCAACAGCCAGCGCGTGGCGGACGTTGTGGGTGATAAAGACAACCGCCACGCCCTGTTTGCGCACCTTGTCGATGGTCGCCAAGACGTTCGCTGTCTGTCGCACGCCAAGGGCCGATGTTGGCTCGTCAAGAATGAGAACTTTGGCCCCGAAGTGAACCGCACGTGCGATGGCCACTGTCTGCCGCTCACCGCCTGACAACGTACCCACAGCCTGATCCGGGCCGCGCAGGTTGATGCCCATTTTGCGCATCTCTTCCATCGTGACCTTATTGGCGTAGTCGTGATCAAAGAACTTCATCGGACCGATCTTCTTCACCGGCTCATTTCCCATGAAGAAGTTCCGGCTCACCGACATCAACGGGATCATGGCCAGGTGCTGGTGCACCGTCGCAATCCCGGCGGAGATCGCATCACGCGGGTCCGCAAAATGCATCTGCTGACCTTCAAACAGGATCTCGCCCTTGGTCGGCTTGTGCACGCCGGACATGGTTTTGATGAAAGTCGACTTCCCTGCGCCGTTGTCGCCAAGCAAACAGTGGCACTCGCCGGGAAAGATATCGACCGAAACACCAGCCAATGCGATCACGCGGCCAAAGTGTTTCTCGATGTTTTTCATCTGGATGATGGGGGCATGTTCAGGGTTCATATCAACGCTCCCCCGTAATGATGCGACGGATGTAGGTGTTCAGGATCACCGCCCCAAGCAGGATCACGCCGAGGAACACGCGGAACAGGGAGCTTTCTACACCGGCGAAGAACAGACCTTGCTGCACCACGCCGAAGATCAACGCACCCAGCGCGGCGCCAATGACCGATCCATATCCACCGGTCAGCAACGCCCCCCCAATAACCACGGCGATGATAGCTTCAAACTCCTTGAGCAAACCACGGTCCGCGCCAGCGGAGCCAAACTCCATGACCTGACACACAGCAAACACAGTCGCGCAGAAGGCGGTGAACATGAACATCAGGATTTTCACCTTGTTCACAGGCACACCAGAGTTCCGCGCCGCCTCAGCATCGCCACCAGCCGCATAGATCCAGTTACCAAACTTGGTCTTCGTGAGGATGATGTGCCCGACAATCACCAGACCAATGGCCCACACGATCAGCATCGGCAGACCTTCAACCACCGGCTGCCCTTTGCGGGTGCCCCGCTCAAAAACCGCGATAATACCGTTGTCGCCCATCCACTGAAAAAAGCCGGTGAAGATCTTGCCGCCAAACACGGCCGCCAGCCAATCCCCCTCAGCAGCGTCGCTTACGCCGCCAATGATGGTTTTGCGCTCGATAGTCTGCGGCAAGTAGATCGCAAAGCCGCGCAGGATAAACAGGAACGCCAAGGTCACGATGAAACTCGGCAGCCCGGTACGGACCACGATGAACCCGTTTAACGCGCCGATGGACACGGCAATCACGAAGGTGACGATGATCGCCATCCATACCGGCCAGCCGAGCGTGACGCTGAAGATCGCGATCAGCATCCCCGCGAAACCGATCATCGAGCCAACCGAGAGATCAAACTCCCCTGCGATCATCAACAGACAGGCCCCAACGGCGATGATCATAAATTGGGCCGAGATCTGGCTCCAGTTCATGATGCCCTGGCTGTTGAACATCCCGCTGTCAAAAGCGAAGAGAAGGAAAAAGGTGAACACGGCGACGGTGCCGACGATCCCACCCAGTTCTGGGCGGATCAACGCATTGCGGAAACTGGAAATTTCCTTGACGCGTTCGTCGGTATTGGCCGTGGGCTGCGTCGCGCTTGTCATGCGACATCTCCCGTTTGGTCTGAATTGTAGGATTTGGAGTACAGTGTGCGAGGGGCGCCAATGCAAGCGCCCCGCGCGAAGTGAGTAAGGCTTAGCGGTATTCGCCTGCGAACTCTTCAACTTTCTCCAGGCCATCTGCGGTCACGAAACCAGGGCCGGAGTTGATGTTGTTGCCAGGCAGAACGCCGTAGCGGTGGTAGTTGGTGAGCACTACAACCGGCAGGTAAGCCTGCAGGAATGGCTGCTGGTCGATGCCCCAGTTGATCACGCCGGCTTTAATGCCTTTCACGATCTCTTCGCCGAGATCAAAGGTGCCAAAGTAAATGTCGCCAGCCATGCCGTTTTCATCCAGCGCCAACAGGGTTGGGTCCGCAGATGTTGGGCCAAGCGTCAGGATCGCATCGGTTTCCGGATTGGCATTCAGATACGCCAGAACACGGTTCTTGATCTCGGCCGGGTCTTGGCCACTGTCGATCATCTGATCACCCAGGTCCACGCCCAGACCATCAGCAAAGCCTTGGCAGCGCTCGGTCGAAGACGGTGAGGAGATGTAGTGGTTCACGCAAAGGAAGCTGCCCACGCCGTCACCTTTGGCACGAACACCCGCCGCATAGCCTGCGTCATACTCTGGTTGGCCCACATACATCAGCGCGCCAACTTCGCGTGCCTGATCCGGTGTGCCGGAGTTCATGATGATCACGTCAACGCCGCTATCCACTGCTGCTTTGATTGGGCCGGACAGAACATCGTAGTCCGACAGGGTGGTGATGATGCCGTTTGGACCGGAGGCCGCCGCCTGCTCAATGATGCGCGCCATGTCGGCGAGGTCACCGGTTGGCGGGTTGCGGTATTCAACCTCAACACCCATCTGATCGCCCGCAAGCGCGATGCCGTTTTTGATTGTGTTCCACCAGCTGTCACTGTCCGGAGCGTGGCTGACAAGAACGTATTTCTCACCTTCGGCCGCTGCCGAAGTTGCCACAGCGAACGGCGCTGCCACCACGGCAGCGGCCAGAGCCAGCTTCTTTGTAATTGACGTCATGTTTTCCTCCCAAAATCACGTCTTCATGGCACGTGGGCGGCTGATCCCGCCTCTCCGACTCAATTTAAACCACACTCCAACTCATTTTGCAACCGGTTGCAAAATTACAAACACTGTTTCATGCTGCACTTATTGAAAAAACCTTGTAAACAAGCCGTCATAACGAACTTAGGACCGACAAAGTATGGCCGTCACATTGAAAGAGGTTGCAGAACGCGCTGGCGTTTCAAGGTCAGCCGTATCGCGCACCTTCACCGACGGCGCCTCCGTTTCCGACAAGATGCGACGCAAAGTCGAAAAGGCCGCCAAGGAGCTGGGCTACAGCCCCAACGCCCTGGCTTCTTCCCTTACAACCGGACGCACCAAACTGATCGGCCTTGTGTCCAACAACTTTCATAACCCGATCTTTCTGGAAGTCTTTGACCTGTTTACGCGCGGACTACAGGACCGAGGGCTGCGCCCCTTGCTGGTGAACCTCACTGACGAGACCGATCCTGAAAACTCGGTCCGAATGTTGCGCCAATATTCTGTGGACGGCGTGGTGGTCGCCTCCTCCACACTTCCCCCAGGATTTGCCAAAGCCTTTCGCGACGCGGGTGTTCCTGTGGTGCACTCATTTGGCCGCGCCTCATCTGCACCACAGGTACACGTCGTTGGAATCGATAACGTCGAATGTGGCCGCATGGCCGCGCGCGAACTTATCAGGCGCGGCTACACGCATGTTGGCTTCATGGGCGGGCCAGAAGGCGCCACCTCGACCCAGGATCGCTACACAGGCTTTATGTCAGAAATGTCAGCCAACCCGGACATCAAAGTCAGCTATTCCTTTGCAGACGCCTACTCCTTTGATGCCGGACGCCGCGAAATGCTCAGACTGCTCAAAAACGGCCCTTCACAAGCCTACTTCTGCGGCGACGACGTTCTGTCCATTGGCGCATTGTCCGCAATTGATGACAGTGGCTTGTCCTGCCCGGACGACGTTGGCCTTATCGGCCTCAACGACATGGAAATGTCGCGGTGGGAAAACATCGACCTGACCACCATTCACCAGCCAATCCGCCAGATTGTGACAAGCTCCATCGAGTTGATGGCGGCGATGCTGGACGACCCGGAACGCTATCCGGAAACACGGATTTTCCCGTGCTCCATCGTGGAGCGCGGCACCTTGAAGGCTGAAGTCTGAGGCCACACCACTCGGCGTAGCCTCAGCTTTCCGTCAGCGGAACATAGGTGGACGGGCATCCATCCAAGCACCGCCGTCTTTCGCAGAAGCCACCGCTGTGTAGACCGCCGCCATCGACCGCACGCCGTCCGCGGCATTTGGCAACCCGTCACGCAGCTCGCCGGAAATGGCATCCGCCAAATCGCAGTAGATATTGGCCACCGCCAAAGGGAACCCTTCGGGATGCGCAATCGCCACACGGCTCAAACGCTGCGCATCTTCATGCAGACCACCCTCACCTTTTTCAATGATCTGCGTGCGCCCGCCAACGGGCGTGTAGATCAACTGGTTTGGCTGCTCTGAAGCCCAGCGCAGACCGCCTGTCTCGCCAAACACTTGAATATCAAAGCCGTGCTGCCGGCCAATCGCCACCGAAGACGTCCAGAGCCGCCCAACCGTGCCGCCGCTCATACGGAAGTTGACCATCGCATCATCTTCCAACTCACGGCTGGCGATTGTGGAGGCAAAGTCAGCAGACAGGCTTTCGACCTCATCATCGGCGATGAACCCGGCCATGTGCATCGCATGGATGCCACAGTCCGCAAACTGCCCAGACACCCCGGCCATCGCCGGATCATACCGCCAACGCACACGCGGATTATCCGCATCGGTTGCATCGCCGTGGTGGCCGTGACTGAAGTTTGTGACCACCAAACGCACTTTGCCAATTTCACCGGCCCGCACCATCGCACGCGCCTGACGCACCATCGGATACGCCGAATAACAGTAGTTCACCGCGCAAATCTTGCCGCTCTTCTCAGCGACCTTCACGATTTCTTCGCCTTCCTCGACGGTCATGGTCATCGGCTTTTCGCAAAGCACATTGAAACCGCTCTCAAGAAACGCCTTGGTGATCTCAAAATGTGTCGAGTTTGGCGTGGCGACTGTGACCAGATCGATCCGGTCGTCACGGCCCCGCTCGCCGGCAAGCATCTCCTGCCAATCACCGTAGGCCCGATCTTCTGCCACCCCGAGACGCTGCGCGTACTCTTTGCCCACATCTGGGCGATGATCCAACGCGCCGGCAGCAAATTCAAACCGCCCATCCGCGAGCGCTCCCAATCTGTGAGCCGGCCCAATCTGGCTGCCTTCACCGCCGCCAATCATGCCCCATTTCAGCTTTGTCATGAGCTTGTCTCCTCCTCATGATGTCACCTGAGGTGCCCAATTTGGCACCTCCGCAATACAGTCGTGATACAGACGTAATACCGACGTCTAGATTTAGCTGAATCCGATGGTTTCCAGATACTCACGGTTTTTGCGCGCATCTCCCACAGGATCCGGGTCCAGAAGTGGGTCGCAGTCCTGTTCAACCGTGCACCAGCCTTCAAACCCGGCCTCCAAAAGCACCTGACGCACGGCTGGGAAATCGACATCTCCGTCACCGAGATTGCAGAAGATTCCCTGCCCACAAGCATCATAGAATCCGGTGCGATTGGCGATCACTTCGGCCTTCACCTTCGGATCTATGTCTTTGAAGTGCATATAGGAAATGCGGCCAATGTGTTTTTTCATAAAGGCCACGGGATCAAAGCCTGCGTAGCTGTGGTGTCCGGTGTCAAAACAGATCTTCAGGATGTTCTCATCGACTTCATTCAGCAACCGCTCCAGCTCCGGCTCAAAGTCCATGAACCCGGCCGCATGTGCATGAATACCAACGGTCAGCCCATACTCCTCGCTCCCGATCCGCGCGGTCTCGGCAATACGATCCCGATAGGCGGCCCACTCCGCCTTATCCATCTGCTCCGCCTCCCCCGCACGCCCAGCGGTTGGCGCCCGTCGAGGAGAGATTGAATCAATCAAAACAAGATGTTGCGCCCCATGCGCCTTGAGTGCCTTGGCTGTGCGATGGGTGGCATCCAGCACATCGTCCCACGCGTCCGGATCGTGATAGGCGCGGAACACAACCCCGCCGATCAGCTCCAGATCATGTTCAGCCAAAGCCTCTCCCAGCACCGCCGGATCCTCCGGCATAAAGCCAACAGGCCCAAGCTCGATACCCTTGTAGCCCGCCTCGGCACACTGTTTCAAAACGGTTTGCCAGGTTGGATTGCGGTCATCCTCCGCAAACTCCACGCCCCAAGAACAGGGGGCATTGCCAATCCGAATGCTCATTTCGCTCACTCCAAAGTCAGAAGCTGTTGATATGTTTCCAGGCTTTCGCGTCATGACTGGCCAATGCAGCCGCTACGACACGATTCACCTCATGTCCGTCACGGAAGGTCGGGAACACCGCCTCCCCTGTTTCAATCGCCCGCAGGAAATCCCGCGCTTCGATGATGATCTGATCTTGATAGCCGGTGCCATGCCCCGGCCCTTGGCAAAACGGCTCGTAATCAGGATGCGCGGGACCGGTCAAGATTTTCACAAATCCCCGTGTCGCCTCCGACCCCTCCATACGATAGAGCCAAAGCGCATTTTGATCCTCCTGATCAAAGCGAATTGCGCCTTTTGTGCCCGTGATTTCATAGGCATAGCCCATCTTTCGCCCCGTTGCGATGCGCGAGAAATACATATGTCCCATGGCACCACTCTCGAACCGGCACATCATCTGCGCATGGTCGTCATTGGTCACGGCACCACCAGGTCGCTCCGCATGAACAGTCTCAACCTCGCCCAGAACCTTGGAAATCGGTCCCATCAACGCCAACGCGCAGTTGACCATATGGGGTGCCAGATCGCCCATGGTACCATTGGCCATGCCTTCGGTCCGCCAGCTCGCAGCGGCGTTGGGGTCAGCATAAAAATCTTCGGTATGCTCGCCCCGGAACCAAGTCACTTCCCCGATCTCACCACTGGCGATCAAGTCGCGGGCAAACTGCGTTGCAGGCGTGCGTACGTAGTTAAAGCCCACCATATTTGCGACATTTGCAACCTCTGCAGCAGCCACCATAGCCGCGCCATCTTCCATCGACGCACCCAATGGTTTCTCGCAAAGCACAGGCTTACCCAGTGCAAAAGCAGCCTCGGCAATCTCACGGTGCGTCTCCTGCGGTGAGGCAATGACCACCGCTTCGACCTTCGGGTCAGCCACCAGTGCGCGCCAGTCTCCAGTAGACCGCGCAAACCCGTAAGCTTTTTGATACCGCTGCGCACTCTCGGGAGACGACGCGCAGACCACTTCCAAACGCGGACGCAGCGCAGTGTTGAACACTGCCCCTACAGAGGCCATCGCGACCGCATGGGCCTTGCCCATATAGCCGCCGCCACAAATGCCGATACCGATCTCAGTCACCACGCAGCCTCCTTTTCGAAATTCAATTTGCAACCGGTTGCAAAACTTGTATCTTGAGATTCGAAAACTCGCAAGCCGCATTCGTTCGGAACCCTCAGATTCCGCCAAATGCTCCAGAAGGGTCGCGCAAAGATGACGACAGAAAACACCACCATCCGCCTCACTACGGCGCAGGCAATTATTCGCTGGCTTTCCAATCAGTTCATAGAAATTGACGGGCAGGAAATGCGCGTCTGCGGCGGCGGCTTCGGCATCTTTGGCCATGGCAATGTGACCTGCTTGGGCGAAGCCCTGAACGGCGTGCGTGAAGAGCTGCCTCTGTACCGCGGACAAAACGAGCAAAGCATGGGATTCGCGGCCGCGGGATACGCCAAGCAATGGCTGCGCCAACGCTTCATGTTCTGCACGGCCTCAGCGGGTCCCGGCACAGCTAATCTCTTGACGGCAGCCGGATTGGCACACGCAAACCGCCTGCCTATGTTGCTGCTCTGCGGTGATACCTTCCTCACACGTCTGCCGGACCCGGTGCTGCAGCAAATGGAGAACTACAACGATCCAACTTTTGGCGTGAACGATGCTTTCAAACCCGTCGTGCGCTACTGGGATCGGATTTCTCACCCAGCTCAGGTGATCCAGTCCCTGCCAAACGCACTTGCCACCATATTGGACCCCGCCGATTGCGGACCTGCCTTCCTTGGATTGCCGCAGGATGTACAAGGCTGGACTTACGACTACCCCGAAAAGTTCTTTGCCAAGAAGGTCCACCGCATCCGCCGTCAATCTCCAGATGCGGCGGAAATTGCCGATGCAGCGGCAATGCTCGCAACAGCAAAGCGCCCAATGATCATTGCAGGCGGCGGTGTGCAATACTCGCAGGCGGCCACTGAACTCACCGCCTTTGCCGAAAAGCACTGCATTCCAGTTGTTGAAACCATCGCCGGTCGCGCCAACATGCTCGCAACCCACCCGCTGAATATCGGCCCGATTGGCGTTACCGGATCAGACAGCGCAAATGCGATTGCTGAAAAAGCAGACGTGATCCTTGCGGTTGGCACCCGGTTGCAAGACTTCACCACCGGCAGCTGGACTGCCTTTGATCAAGACGCACAGTTCATTTCAATCAACGCCGCCCGCCATGACGCCGGTAAGCACATGTCCCTGCCGGTGGTAGGGGACGCCAAACTGTCGCTGACCGCGCTGGACAGCGAACTCGAAATGAAAACGCCCACACAATGGGTCACCCTCGCCCAGGAAGAGCGCAAAAAGTGGGACGCCTACGTGGCTGACAATGTGTCCCACGGCAACCGCCCGAACTCCTATGCACAAGCCATCGGTGTCGTAAACGAGTTTTGCGATGCGCGAGATCGTGTTGTGGCGGCCGCAGGCGGCTTGCCAGCCGAAGTCACCGCCAATTGGCGAACGCTGGACATTGGCACGGTGGACGTCGAGTTTGGCTTCTCTTGCATGGGCTATGAAATTGCAGGTGCCTGGGGCGCGCGGATCGCCCAGGCAGAACGGGAACCGGAACAAGACACCATCACCTTCTGCGGCGACGGCTCTTATCTGATGCTCAATTCAGACATCTACTCTTCTGTCTTGAGTCAGAAAAAAATGATCGTGCTCGTGTTGGACAACGGCGGCTTTGCCGTGATCAACAAGCTGCAAAACAACACCGGCAACGAGAGCTTCAACAATCTGCTGGAGGACTGCCCGACAATTCCAGAGGCCTTTGGCGTCGACTTCACAGCGCATGCGGCCTCCATGGGGGCAACAGCCGAAAAAGTGGCGAACCCGGCGGAGTTGGCCGAAGCCTTCAAACGAGCCAAGGCCAGCGACAAGACTTATGTCATTGTCATGGACGTAGACCCCTACGAAGGCTGGACCACAGAAGGTCATGCTTGGTGGGAGGTCGGCACCCCTCACATCACTGAAGATGACTCCGTACGCGAAGCGCATATTGAGTGGGAAGCCAGCCGCGTCAAACAGCGTCGAGGTGTGTGATGACCTTGATTGACGCCATCAAAGGCAATCGCTTTGCGGTCTTTGGGCGCGCAGGCATGGACATGTTTGCCGACCCCATTGGAGTAAAAAGCGAGGATGCCACCACCTTTCGTGCGGACCTGGGCGGGTCCTCTGCCAACATCTGCGCCGGTCTGGTGAAACTCGGGTCGGAGGCATCCCTCGTGACATCCGTTTCGGACGACGCGGTAGGCCGGTTTTGCATCAACCGCCTACAAGACTACGGCGTCGGCACGCGCTATGTCCGTTCTGTCGGTGGGGAAGCCCGGACGTCTTTGGCAGTCTATGAAAGCTGCATAGAAGACTTCCAGAACGTGATCTACCGCAACGGTGCGGCGGATTTTCAAGTCACAGACGCGGATATGGACGCGGTTGACTACAGCGCATTCACCGCGCTCATAACCGCGGGAACGGTCTTTGCCGCTGAACCATCCCGGTCCGCAACCTTTCGCGCTTTTGACAATGCGAGGGCCGTCGGTCTGCCGGTGATATTTGACATCGACTACCGCCCCTACAGCTGGCCCTCTGCAGAAGTGGCCGCTGACGTGCTTTCGCGCGCGGGCGACGCCAGCGACCTGATTGTTGGCAACGATGAAGAATTCGGCTTCATGGCGGGTGGCATCGAAAAAGGCCTCGATAAGGCGCGGGAATTGGCCGCCAGCGGCAAGCTGGTGATCTACAAAATGGGCCATGAAGGCGCCATCACGCTGAGTGCTGGCGAAGAAATCCGCACCGGCATCTACCCCGTCACCGCCGTCAAACCCAATGGCGCCGGCGACAGCTTTATGGCTGGCCTTCTTGCCTCAATCGCTACGGGCCACAGCCTCCGCGACGCCGTCCTGCGCGGATCTGCCTGCGCCTCCATCGTGGTGTCCCAACCCGGCTGCGCCAACGCCATGCCCACAACCACCGAGCTTGAGGCCTTTTTGTCCTCGCACTCCGGACCAACTCTTTGAAGGGAGAGCCCAATGCACATTGCGCCCCATGACAACAAAAACAAACCCATCGTTGATGCAAACCATGACCTGGTGCCATTGAACTACTTCAACATCGTGAAACTCAAACGTGGTGAAGTGTTTGAATACGCGGTGCCCGGCTACGAAACCTGCGTTGTACCGGCCACCGGCACCGTAGATGTCGACGTGGAGGGTGCGATCTACCCTGACCTGGGCAACCGAACAGAGGACGTCTGGGACGGCGACCCTGAAGGGGTGTACGTACCAGTTGGTGCGAAGGTACGCATCACATGTAAAACCGACGCCACCGAAACCTTCATTGCAGGCGCCAAATACGACAAGGTTCTGGAGCCATTTGACGTGCGCGTGCCAGACCTTGATCTGGTGCAGTACGGCTCCGATGACACCAAAACCCATCGCAAGATCAAACACATCCTCGGCGCGAACCACCATGACAAAGTTGGTCGTCTTCTGGTCAGTGAACTCTTCACGGTAGGAGAAGGTGGCTGGTCCGGCTTCCCATCTCACAAGCACGACACGGACCGTAAGGGCGCAGATGGCGAGATGATCGAAACCCGCCACGACGAGACCTATAACTTCCGCTTCAAGCCGAACTACGGCTCCGGCGTTCAAATGCTGCAGCGCGAAGACAATAAGCCCGGCGATGCGTATCACATCATGGATGGCTCCACGATTATGCTCGACAAAGGCTATCACCCCTGCGCTGTGCTGCCCGGCTATCAGATGTATTACTTCACCATCCTCGGTGGGTTGAGCCAACGCAGCCTGAAGCAGTATTTCCAGCCAACCCATGAGGAACAGCTGCACACGATCCCTGGCATTATGGATATGGTTGCGAAGTTCAAATGACCCTAGTGACTTTGAAAGATGTCCTTCAGCCCGCGCTGAAGGACGGTTACGCCGTGGCCGGGTTGGTGACCCTTGGCTGGGAAGACATGCGCGCTTACGTGGCTGCAGCGGAAGCGGAAAACGTGCCGGTGATCTTGCAGGCCGGCCCCTCTTGCCGGGAGCACACCCCACTTCCTGTTTTAGGAAAGATGTTCACGCACCTCGCCGAGCACGCTGCCGTGCCCGTCGTTGCGCATCTCGACCATGGCTACACAGCAGAGGAATGCCGCGTAGCCATCGACAGCGGCTTCACCTCGGTGATGTTTGACGGGTCACGCACGCCTTTGGCACAAAACATCGACGACACTGCCGCGATTGCCGAAATGGCGCATGCGGCAGGTGTGTCTTGCGAAGGGGAAATCGGTTTTGTCGGCTACTCAGGCGGTGCAGGCTCAGCCGGTACCGATCCCGAAGAAGCTGCACAATTTGCGCGGGACACTGGCGTTGACGCTATGGCGATTTCCGTCGGGAATGTGCATCTGCAACAAGAGAAAGAAGGCGGATTGGATGTTGCGCGCATCAACGCCATTGAAGCGCTGACCGACGTGCCTTTGGTGATCCATGGCGGCTCCGGAGTGCCCGTGGCTCAGCGGCAAGCCTTGGCGCGCGGCTCCAAGATTTGCAAATTCAATATAGGAACAGAACTGCGTATGGCCTTTGGCGACGCGATGCGCGCGGCAGTGAACGCCGATCCAGCGCGCTTTGATCGCGTTCAGATCCTGAAAGAGACCCACGATCCATTGGTGGCCAAAACCCGCCAAGTTTTGCGCAGCTTCAAGGGGGCATAGATGACACGTATCGGACTATTGGGGTGCGGCCGGATCGGCCAGGTGCACGCCCGATCCATCGCACAGATCGAAGACGCCACCGTAACCGCCGTGGCGGACGCCTTCCCGGCGCCAGCTCAGGACTTGGCCAACCGGATAAACGCCAAGGTCATGGATGCCATGGAGCTGATCAACAGCGCTGATGTCGACGCGGTTGTCATTGGCACTCCAACTGACACCCATTACGACCTCATCCACGCCGCCGCCAAAGCGGGCAAAGCTATCTTTTGCGAGAAACCGGTGGACCTGTCTTCTGACAGAATTCGCGACTGCAAGGCTGTTGTCGAAACCGCTGGTGTGCCCTTCCTGACGGCCTTCAACAGGCGTTTTGACCCAAACTTCGCCGACTTGCAGGCGCGGCTGCAGCAAGGCCAAATTGGCGACACTGAGATCATCACCATTCAATCTCGCGATCCCTCTCCGCCCCCGGTCAGCTACATCAAAAGCTCCGGCGGCATTTTCCGCGACATGATGATACACGACTTGGACATGGCCCGCTTCCTGTTGGGAGAGAACCCTGTTCGCGTCTATGCCATCGGGTCTGCGCTCGTGGATCCCGAAATTGGCGACGCAGGTGATGTGGATACCGCTGCTGTCACGCTCTCAACAGCCAGCGGCAAAATCTGTCAGATCACCAACTCGCGTCGCGCAAGCTATGGGTACGATCAACGGATTGAAGTGCACGGGTCACGCGGCATGTTGCGCGCCGAAAATGTACATGAAACAACGGTCGAAATGGCAACCGAAACTGGGTTCGCACGGGCGCCGGTGCAACACTTCTTCTTGGAGCGGTATGAAGCGGCCTATCGTGCCGAAATGGCGCACTTCGTTGCCTCTGTGGAGAACAACACACCACCGGCACCAAGCATTGAAGACGGGTTGCAAGCGCAGTTACTGGCGGATGCTGCAGATCAGTCCCTGAAAACTGGCGCGCCGGTTGATCTCACCTGACATTCAGTGAGCTTCGCGGAAGTCAAACGGGGCATCGTGTGAAACTCACGATGCCCCGTTCTGTTTCAATCTAGACACTCTGTGTCTCTCAGGACGCCAGTTTCACAGCTTCCATTTGCGTAAGCCTTGCACAGAATTGCTCTTCGCTCAGTCCCTCTTCAATGGCGCGATGAAAGAAAGCAGCCTGTGTTTCTGGCGCCAACCCATTGGACGGTGGATCCCGGTCCAGGTTTGTCGGGAACGAGTAGCCCTCTGCGGTGGCGGCAATAGCTGCTGAGAGCTCAGCCTGCGTCAAAGTCCCTTCTGAGGAAGCCCGCACGGCATGGGGAAACACCAAACGACACATCTTCTCTCGGTCAACAGTCTCCATAGCCCGCCCAAAAGCAGAAGACACTTGCAGCAAGTTAACAAACCGATGGATATCGGTGCTGCTGTTGGCCCCAGCCGCGTGAAACAGTGCCGGGTTGAAGAAAACGGCGTCACCCTTTGAGAGAGGCAATTGCACGCAACGCGCTTCAAACACCTCGCGGAAATCCTCCCGCCGCCAGGCGGCATAGCCAGGCTTGTAGGTTTGCGAAAACGGCAGCAGCTTGGTTGGCCCGCTCTCAAGTGGCATGTCACAATGCGCCACCGCACCTTGTAGGGTCAAAATCGGTGACACCTCATGCACATGCGCTGGATAGGCCGCGCTCACATCGGCTGTTTGAAACCCAAGATGATAGTCGCGATGCGCCTGCTGCGCGGCACCACCTGGATGCACCAAATTGACTTGAGCCGTCATTTGATAATTCGGGCCCAGCCAAGCCTCACATACTGCCGAAATAGACGTGTTGGCAAAGTAGCGCAGAAACACATCAGGCGCAGCCTCGCAAAACTTTTGAAGCGAATTCCAGATACGATCGTTAGCGCCGGACGCCGCAAAGTGATCTGCACCTCCGCCTGAGCTTAGCTTTTCCTGCTCAATAATACGTTCGTAAATCTCAGTAGCCTCATCCAACACGCGGGTGTCACGATACGCCCCTTTCAGCACGACAATGCCGGCCCCGCTTTGCAATACCTGCGCCCATTCGGTCATCACCGTTCGGCGGCCCCCGCCTTCTAAGGCGGACAGAAGCTTACCGCTGTCATAGACTGGAATGTTCTTTTCGATTGCCATCGCCAGCGGCACGTTTTCCGGACGTGTTATCTGATCAATGCATGCTTCAAAGTCTCTCACTTTGCAGTTTTGTGGATCGTAGTATCCGGTTAAATCATCCGTGTTTGCCATGCGGTTTCCTCCCTATTCGCGTTTATCTTACTGGGAGTGAAGATTGATTTTCGGCTCAAAACACATCAAAAATAGATCAATGACACATCGCTTTCCCATCAAAGAAATCGCACGGCAAGCTGGCCTCGGCACAGCAACCATTGACAGGGTCCTGAACAATCGCGCCAACGTCAGTACGCAGACCAAACAACGCGTCGCCGCCGCAATCGAAGAGCTGACTGCGCAAGAAGCACAGCTTGCCGCACGTGGGCGGCGCATGTTCTTTGACTTTGTGATTGAAGCCCCTGCGCGCTTCAGCCGCGAGGTTAAATCCGCGACTGAGGCCGTATTGCCTCACATCAACTCGGCGGTTTGCCGGCCACGCTTTCTGTTGCAAGAAATCATGCAAGAGGCCGAAGTTGTCGCCGCGCTTGAGCGCATTCAAAAACGGGGCAGTCATGGCGTGTGCCTAAAAGCCAAGGACACCCCCGCAATACGAGCCGCAGTGCGCAAACTTCACGCATCCAGGATTCCCGTGGTAACCTTGGTCACTGACCTCGGTGGCGGCGACAGGTTATCTTACGTGGGCTTGGACAATGCAGGCGCCGGACGCACTGCAGCTTATCTCATCTCCAAAACTCTTGGCGACCGGTTCGGTACTGTTTTGGCAACCCGCAGCCACGAACGCTTCTTGGGAGAGGAGGATCGCGCAACCGCCTTTCAGGAGGCCTTAGTGCAGCTCTGTCCAAACCTGCGGGTTATTTCGCTACAAGGCGGCGGCGGTATCCATTCAAAAACAGCGACCCAACTCACTCAAAAGCTGGAGCATGTTGTGGATCTGCAGGCTGTTTACTCAATGGGAGGAGGCAACAGAGCGATCCTTGAAACGCTTGAGCACTGTAGATTGAGCCCACTTGTGTTTGTGGCGCATGACCTAGATCGAGAGAACAAAGAGTTGCTGATCAAAGAGAAGATCAGCTTCGTTCTCCACCATGATCTACAACGCGATATTCGCGCCGCATTCGACCATTTTCTTGCCTTTCATAAGCTGCTTCCTGAACCAACACGAGTGTCAGTATCAACGGCGCAAGTCCTCACACCAATGAACATTTTGGTAGATTAAGCCGGCCCAAGGGGCATGACCGATATCACATGCTAGGAATGCAACCAGAGACACGTTCATTTTTATTAATAATGGTGCCCGGGGGCGGAATCGAACCACCGACACGAGGATTTTCAATCCACTGCTCTACCCCTGAGCTACCCGGGCACGGGAAGGCGTCTCGCCTTGGGTGCAGGCCTTCTATGTCAGCCAATCGGGGCTGTCCAGAGAAAAAAGACAAAAAAGTCAGTGCAAACGTGAAGTTTGTTTTTCCATCTCTTCCAAGGCCTCAATCGCCTCCTCAGGATCCTGCGACGGCACCGCATAATCGCCGCCAAACCACTTACCCAAATCAATGTCTGCGCAGCGTTTAGAACAGAACGGGCGATAGCTTTGCACCGTGTCTTTTTTACAGATCGGACAACTCATTTCAGCACCTCTGACAAGGCCGCGCGGGCGTTTTTGCGCTGCAACTCATAATGTCCCAGCGGGGTCCACCCCACCAGCGTGGTGTCAATGGTGTCACGCTTAAAAGCTGCCCGCAGGGCACTCTCAAAACCTCGACGGTCCTTCTTAGGCATCGGCGCCAGGTCGAGCACAATCTGCCCCCCAAGCCCGCGCACGCGCAGCGCCCGTGGCAAGGCTTTGGCCACCGCAAAGTTGGCTTTGGTACCCGCGGCCGGCGAGGTGTCTTTGCCGGTGTTCACATCCACCGCCACCAGCGCGCGGGTGGGTTCGACATACATATCCGCACCGCCACCCAAAGGCACGCGCGCGCCTTGCGCATCTTCCAGCGCGTCCAGCACGCCGTGGGTGTCAAAGCTTCCCGCTTCGGTCACCACCTCGGCAGGCTCTGACCAATCGCGCCAGGCCGAAACATGTGGGCCATCGCCATCAATCAGCTTTTCGGCGGGGCCGTCAGCATCCCCCATCACCTGCTCTGCCAGATCCAGCATGGCGGCAATGTCTTCGGCCACGTCGGCGTCGTCTGCCTCGGCGCACGCAGAGCGCAGAATAACACCCGCCTCTGGGGCTTCGGCCACCTCGTGGGCCACACCCAACAAAACATCACGCCGATCGTCATCGCGGATCGAACGGCTGACATTCACACCCGGCGCACCGGGAGTGACAATCGCATAGCGGCTTTTGAACAGCACCTTATGGGTCACCGGAATCGCTTTGCCCGGCTCCGCCAGGCCGGTCACCTGCACCAAAAGCACGTCCCCCGGCGCCATCCCTTTGACCTGGCGCAAAAACGCCATGCCGTCCGGAGTTTTGAGGAACATGCCGCCCTGCCCTTTCACCGGCCGGTCTGCCACCGCGCGATAGATCGTGCCCGGCCGCGGGGCGTCGTGGCTGTCAATCAACAGGTCATCAAGCTGTCCATCCACCATCAAAGCCGCGGCTTCACGCCCGCCGATGTGGTCCAAAATGATCTGACGTCCCTTCATGTGCGCTCCTTGTAAAGCGGGTAGCCGGCGGCGTGCAGCAAGCCAGCGGTTTCGGCCACGGGCAGACCAACAATGCCGGTAAACGAACCGGAAATCCACGGAATGAAGGCCCCAGCGGGCCCTTGAATGGCATAGCCGCCGGCCTTGCCCTGCCAATCATTGGTGGCGAGGTATGCGTTGAGCTCTTCGTTTGACAGCCGCTTCATCTTCACCGCGCTGACCACATCGCGCTCAAACAATTGGTCGCCCTTGCGCACTGCGACTGCGGTGATCACCCGGTGACGCCGGCCAGAGAGCGCCATCAAAAACTCCGCAGCCTCGGCGGCGTCCTGCGGCTTGCCCATGATGCGGCGGCCCAGCGCCACGGTGGTATCCGCGCACAGCACGACATCGTCAGGCGCCGCCTGCACCGCCAGCGCCTTTTCCCGCGCAATCCGCACACAATAGGGGCGCGGCAACTCGTTTTTATGGGGGTCTTCGTTGATATCAGGGGGGCAAATGGTATCTGCGACCACCCCGATCTGAGCCAACAATTCTTTGCGGCGCGGACTGCCCGAGCCAAGTATCAACCGCATCCCGGACCTCTTAAATGCGAAAAGGCGGCCCGTTTCGGGGCCGCACATTGGCTTAGTATCAAACGCTTACTTGAAGCGGTAGTTGATCCGACCTTTGGTCAGATCGTAAGGGGTCATCTCGACTTGAACCTTGTCGCCAGCCAGAACACGAATGCGGTTTTTGCGCATCTTGCCTGCCGTATGTGCGATGATCTCATGGCCGTTTTCCAGCTCGACCCGAAACGTCGCATTCGGCAGGAGTTCCTTCACGACACCGGGAAATTCGAGCAGTTCTTCCTTCGCCATGGTCTCTCCTTTGATTAGCACCTGCAGCATTTTGCAGACGTGCGCCTAAATGAGGGCTTTTTCCCTTTTTTTCAAGGGTCAAAACCAAAAGAAGCCGAATTATCCGAAGATAGCTCGACATTTCCTCCCATTAGCCACCAGTTGACCGGTGATCTGGCAGACGGCTGAGCCAGTCCCCTGCCTGGGCTTCATACCTGCGCCAACCATCGACACTGCCCTTGTAAATCTTCTTACGTACCTGATCCTGCGACGCGGTGCGCATCACATTGTCACTATCTTGCGGCGACAGGCAGGCGTCCTGCCACTCAAGGCCAAGCGCCTGAATAAGAGTGGGAATTTGCGTGTCCGGATCCTGCACCAGCGCCTCATAGTCGACATCTATGATACGGCCGGGGAATCGCTCATGCCAAAAGGCCATCAAATCCTGATACATCTCAAAGTAGCGGATCAGACTTTCGGCATCAGCAGTAAAACCCAATCCGTCACCAGCAAAGAAGTGCCGAAAATTGGACCAGCAGCAAGCTTTGGGATCACGGTACACATGAACGATTCGTGCCTGGGGCAAGGCCGTCACAATGTGCCCGATCAGGCGGAAATTCAGGGGCATCTTGTCGGTCACATAATGAGCCCCGCCACTTTGGGTCAGACGCGACATATAGGCGTCTCCCAGCGCATCAGCCTGTTTCGCAGTCAACGGAGCTTGCAATAGGCCCATCTGCTTCACCAAAGGCGCCAAATAATCCAATTCGCCGCCCTGACTCACCTCAGAATGACAGCCCAAGATTGTCTCCGTCAACGAAGACCCCGATCTGGGAAGCCCAAGAATGAATATCGGGGTGGCCGACCGCGCCTTTGCAATTGGTGTCACATCAGACTGTTGAGAGAATTGCTGTTTCAGGCCTTCAAACAGACGCTCTTCCTGCGTGATATCAAATCCGGACGTTTCAAAGAACCTCCGATTGGCGATCTGCAAACTCCGGTAGGCCCCTTCATATTCCCCGCGCTCTTCCAAAACCGCCACTTTGGCAAAACGAAACCGCATTTCATCGGTCTTGCTGTTCTTTTGCTTCAAACGCGCATCAAGGCGCTTTTCAAAATCATCCATTTCGGACGGACGTCGAAAGGCCACAAAATTGGCGTAGGTCGCACTGTTTTCCGGAGATAACTCCAGCGCTTTCGTCCACTGCACAAGGGCCTCTTTTGGCCGTCCCACAGCCTCCAAAAAGGCAGCATAACATCCGGCCACATCTGCGTTTTCCGGCCAGGCTTCTGCGCTCACTTCTAGCAACTGCCCCCCCAACTCCAATTGCCCCAAAACATACAAAACGCGCGCAGAGCAGAGCACGTAGGTTGGCTCCGCTGGTGCCAATTTTTGTGCAATATCAAAACATTCCAGTGCCGGAACGTGCTGCCCGGACGCTTCAAAAGCCTCGCCCAGATCCGCGACATAGGAGACGTTTTCAGGCGCCAGTTTCACTGCCTCAGCCAAGGTTGCCACACCGCTGGCGATATCCCCAACCCCAATCAAACATCGCCCAAGGCCATTGAGTGCTTCCGCGTGATCCGGTTCTATCTTCAAATGTGCAGCAAAAAGCGGCAAGGCGGATTGCCACTGTTTCCTGGCCAACAAGGAGCGCGGCAGGGCCAGCGGATCAACATCAACTTTTGCCATCAATTGAAGGGCATAAGAGCGCAAATCGCTGGCGCCAACTGGCGACTTCTGGCCCCCTTTCGTTTCACGCAATCCGACACGATAGGGCGCGCCATCTGCCTTTATTTCAAATGGCAGAGATTCGGCGAGGACATTTCCGCCTGCCTCACCCCACCTCCTCTGTTTCTCCTTAGAAACTATGGCGTGTGTCGTTTTCGAATGTGTTTGTTTTGAGGCTTGAGGCATTCTGCCATCCTTGCTTGCGGTCCGGGGCAAGCCTCTCAAAACATGGCAAACAAAAGGTTATCGGCCCGGAAAAAACGCTCAGAAAACGGCCTACCCCCACCGTTCTCGCAGGTAGGCCACAATCTCATCACGCGCAGCGCCATAGGCCGCCAACTTGGCGTCCCGCCCATCCCCGGCAAGCGCACCACTGGGGTCAGAGACCGGCCAATACTCCAGCTCAAGGTGATGAAATCGCGTCAACTCCTCAGCCTTGCTCCGACTGGCAGGAGTCAGCGCAACCACCATGTCAAAGCTCGACAATTCGTCACCTAGCTTTTCCATCTCTTCAAAACTGCGGGCGCGATGCCGGTCCAGTTCCACGCCAATTTCCGAGCACACCGCGATAGCAAAACCGTCAATCTCGAGATCACTGCGAATACCTGCGGACTGCACGTAGACGTCCTGACCATAGAACTTCTTCATGATGCCTTCTGCCATCGGCGAACGCACCGCATTCTGATCACAACAGAACAACACCGATTGCGGCAAAGGGTGTTTTTGATCCGCGTCCAACACCCGCGTCAGCCTCCGAAATGCAAAACGCAGATTAAGGTGAACAGGCGGCGAGCCGTATCGGTATCAATCTCCGCCTTGCCCTCGAGACGCTCCTGCAACACACGCGCGCCTTCGTTGTGAATACCACGGCGGGCCATGTCTATGGTCTCGATCTGACTGGGCGGCAGGGTCTTCACCGCATCAAAATAGCTTTCGCAGATCGCCCAATAGTCTTTCACCACCTGGCGGAACGGAGACAGGCTCAGATGAAACTCCGCCGCCTTGTCTCCACCTTCGGAGGTCACATCAAACACCAGACGTTTTTCACGGATCGACAGATCCACAGAAAAGGGACCGTCTGGGACCATACGATCATCCCGCTTTGGCAGCGAGAAACTGTTTTCCTCCAGCAGATCAAAAATCGCCACCTTCCGTTCCTGGTCAATCTCCGGTGTGGGAGGCGGCAGGTTACGGTCATCGATTTGGATATGGCTGATCCGGGACATGGGAAGCTCGTGCGTTTTTGCGATGCAGCATGAGTAGCGCACCCCGCCCCGCTTTGTCCATTGGTTGCATCTGTCGCAGCCATTGACAGCCTGCCCCTGACTGCGCGATCCAGCACGCATCTACACGCGAGGACTCACGATGTCACAGCCCCTGCCTGCCTTTGACCTATCCGGCCAAAACGCCCTGATCACCGGCAGCACCGATGGGCTTGGCAAAGCGGCGGCGGAACTGCTCGCGCAAGCAGGCGCGCATGTTTGGATCAACGGGCGCAATGCCGCGCGCTGTGAAGCCGTCACGGAGGAGTTGTGCGCGTCAGGTCTCCGCGCTACCGCCCTGCCTTTTGATGTTGCGAACGAAATCGAAACTCAACAGGCCTTTGAAACCCTCGCCGCGGCCGGCGGGCTCTCCATTTTGGTCAACAACGTCGGCCAACGTGACCGCCGCACGCTACGGGAGTTCATACGCGACGACCTGCAAACACTTCTAAACGTCGACCTGATCTCGCCGTTTCGCCTCTCCCAACGTGCGGCCGATCAAATGCGCCCCAAAGGCTATGGCCGGATTGTGAACATCTCGTCCATCGCAGGATTAATCGCGCAATCAGGTGACGCGGCCTACACCTCCGCAAAGGCTGGTATCAACGGTATGACCAAAGCCATGGCCGCCGAGCTTGGCACCGATGGCATCAACGTCAACGCGGTGGCGCCCGGCTTTTTCAAAACCGCGCCCAACGCCGCCGCGGCAAAAGACCCGCGGCTTACCGAGAAATTGCAAAACGCCACGGCCCTCAAACGCTGGGGCAATCCCGAAGAGCTCGCTCCCGCCATCCTCTTCCTCGCCAGCCCCGCTGCCAGCTATGTGACAGGGCAAGTCTGGGCCGTGGATGGCGGCTACACCAGCCACTACTAAAGCCTGTGGCGCATTCTCATTCCCCAAATATCCTGGGGAGTCACAGCCTGCTGTGACGGGGCAAAGCCCCTTACTTATTCAACGCATCCAGACGCGCGCGTACGCTCAGGCCATGCGCCTCAAGGCTCTCAGAAATCGCCAAAGTCTCCGCCGCCGGACCAATCGCTTTCAACGCTTCCGGTGTCATCTTCGACAGTGTGGTGCGCTTGATGAAATCCATCACCGACAGACCGGAGCTGAACCGGGCGGAACGGGCGGTGGGCAGCACGTGGTTTGGCCCGCCCACATAATCGCCAATAGCTTCCGGTGTGTATTGCCCAAGGAAAATTGCCCCCGCGTGGGTAATCTTTTCAGACAGCGAGTCCGGGTCCGCCACACACAATTCCAAGTGCTCCGGCGCAATCCGGTTGGACAGCGCCGCAGCCTGATCCAGATCGCCCACGGTGATCACCGCGCCAAAGTCCCGCCAACTGGCCCCGGCAATCTCCCGCCGCTCCAGCGTTTCTAAACGCTTGTCCACCGCTTCAGCAACCGCTTGCCCAAAGTCGGCGTCATCCGTGATCAGGATCGACTGCGCGCTTTCATCGTGCTCCGCCTGACTCAGCAGGTCCAGCGCAATCCAATCCGGATTGTTGTCCTTGTCGGCAATCACCAAAATCTCACTCGGCCCAGCAATCATGTCGATGCCCACCTTACCAAACACCCGGCGCTTGGCCGCGGCGACAAAGGCATTGCCTGGCCCGGTGATCTTATCCACCGGTGCAATGGTATCGGTGCCATAAGCAAGTGCTGCCACCGCTTGCGCGCCACCAATGCGATAGACCTCGTCCACGCCCGACAGCCGCGCCGCCAGCAACACCAGCGGGTTGGCCACGCCGTCCGGTGTCGGCACCACAATCGCCAAGCGCTCCACGCCCGCAACTTTTGCCGGGATCGCATTCATCAACACCGACGATGGGTAGCTCGCCAACCCACCCGGCACATAGAGCCCCGCTGCAGAGACCGGCGTCCAACGCCAGCCCAGCGTGGCGCCGCTCTCATCGGTCCAGCTCTCATCCTTTGGCATCTGGCGCGCGTGATAAGCCTTCACGCGCTCCGCCGCCAGCTCCAGCGCCGCACGGTCTTCGTCCGTGACCCGCGCGCAATAGCTGTCGATCTCTTCTTCCGAGAACCGCAGCGTCTCCGGTGTCAGCTCCAGACGGTCAAACTTTGCCGTCAGCTCAATAACCGCCGCGTCCCCGCGATGGCGCACGTCTGCAATGATGTCGGCCACAACGGCGTCCACATCCGGGCTGTCTTCACGTTTCGCGCCCAGAAGGGCGGTGAAGGCGGCTTCAAAATCAGCAGCTTGCGCATCAAGAAAAACGGGCATTTGGTCTCTCCGTAAAGGTCACGCCTTCTTAGACCGCACCCCTAGCAGGCTCAAGCGTCAAGCTGTCTCAGCATCAGAACATCGTCGCGGGGCTGCCCATCGACAATCACGGAGCGTGGACGCAGGCCAATTTTTTGAAAGCCACACGCCTGATACAGCGCCTGCGCGCCCTCGTTCTGATTGTCGACGCAAAGCTCCAGCTGCAACACGCCCATGTGCAACGCCGCGTCCACAGCCGCATCCATCAGCGCCCGCGCCACCCCACGTCGCCGCGCAGACGGATGGACATATAGCGGACCAAGGTCTGCCATGTGACGCATACGCTCTGGCCCGCCGCGCCGCAGCGCGACAAAACCCACCAATGTGCCGTCTTCAAAGGCACCAATCACCTCAGCCGCCGACAGCTTCGCCACCAAGGCACTGTCCGGTGTGGCAACCGCTTCCGCTGCGGTCAACAAAAACGCCGAAGGGTCGGCGCTCAACCCGTGCAGCCAAAGGCCGCGATACACGCCGAGATCATCCGCCGTCAGAACCCGGATCATTCTGGATGGCTTGGTGCAGTCTTGGAGGGCGCTTTGTAAGGCCGCGTCACATCTTTCAACGTCACTTCCAGCGCCTCAACTTTCAAACGGATCGCGCCATCGCCTGCCAAGGTCAGGATCACCGCGCCGTCAGCATCTTCACCCGGCTCAAAGGACACAGACAACACGGACAGAATGGTGTCCGCGTCGCCCCGTTCCACGCCTTGAGAGGCCACCGCAACCACATTGTCCACCGCCAGCAGGCTCTGCACCCGCTCCACCGACCGTTTGCGGCGCTCGGCAGCGGTTTTGTCTTCCCAGCGGAAACGGTTCAGCAACACGGCAAAGCGGCGCTCTTTGGCAAGCCACTGCATCTCGGACGCGGGGAAAATTGCATCCTGCGCCAGCGTCGACACCACCTGCAAATCCTCGGTATCCAAGGCGCCGAGATTTAGCGGGCGATCGCCACCATCTTCAAACCGTGCATCCTGCTGCGTCACTGGTCCTGTACCCTTTCAATATGGGCACCCACACCGCCCAGCTTCTCTTCAATCCGCTCGTACCCACGGTCCAGGTGATAGACACGGCTCACGATGGTCTCACCTTCCGCCGCCAATCCGGCCAGAATCAACGACACAGAGGCACGCAGGTCGGTCGCCATGACGCGCGCGCCTTTGAGCTTTTCCACACCATGCACCGTTGCGGTGCCGCCGTGCACCTCAATATTCGCGCCCATGCGAATGAGTTCCGGCGCGTGCATAAAGCGGTTCTCAAAAATCTTCTCTTCCAGCACCGAGGTGCCCTCGGCCGTACACATCATTGCCATGAACTGCGCTTGAAGATCGGTTGGGAAGCCCGGGAACGGCTCGGTGGTCACATCCACCGCTTTCACCCGGCCATTCTTGCGCGCCACTTTCAGACCCTTTTCGGTCTCTTCCACGTCAATGCCCGCCTCGTGAAGTTTGGCCACAAAGCTCTCGACCAGATCCAGACGCCCGCCCAGCAGCTCCACTTCGCCGCCACAGAAGGCGGGTGCCAGCATAAAGGTGCCCAGCTCAATCCGGTCGGTGACAACCGGATGAGTCGCGCCATGCAGACGGTCCACACCTTGCACCGTAATTTCCGAAGTACCGTCGCCGTCAATCTGTGCGCCCATGGACCGAAGACACGTGGCAAGGTCCACAATTTCCGGTTCACGCGCGGCGTTCTTGATCACCGTCGTGCCTTTTGCCAGCGTCGCCGCCATCAAGATGTTCTCAGTGGCGCCCACGGACGCAAAGGCCAGCTCGATCACTGCCCCCTTCAAGCCATTTGGCGCTTTGGCGTGCAGATAGCCGTCTTTCAGTTCAATCTCTGCGCCCAGCTTCTCCAGACCAAAGATGTGCAAATCCATCGGACGTGCCCCAATCGCACAGCCTCCGGGCAGCGACACAACCGCATGCCCCAAACGTGCCAGCATCGGCCCCAGCACCAGATTAGACGCGCGCATCTTCCGCACGATGTCATAGTCGGCAATGTGGTTGTTGATGTCATGGCTCGACATCGCGAGTACTTTGCCATCTTGCAAGCTGGTCACTTCCGCGCCCAGCGAGCCCAGCAACTGGCTCATGGTTTTGATGTCGCTCAGCCGCGGCGCATTGGTCAGCGTCAGCGGCTCCTCGCTCAACAACGTGGCCGGCATCAGCGTCAGACAGGCGTTTTTGGCCCCCGCAATCGGGATCTGCCCTTTTAGCGACCCGTTGCCGCGCACAATAATCGAATCCATTTAATCCTGCCCTTTACTCTTCGCTGCCTCATTTGAGTCGGTCGCGTCGCTCTGCGCCCTTGCTTTGGCCTGCGCTTTCCGGCGCCCCATATTGGCTTTTAGGGCCGCCTTTAACCGATCTTCCCGGCTGGTAGCAGCTTTTTTGGCTTTATTTATAGGGGTCGTTTTATGTTCCATGCAGTTTCTTTACATGACGCGCAAAAAAGGGTCCAGATTGCGCTTGCACATGTCGAAGTTTGGTCCTAAACACCGCGCCACGGTAACGCTGCTGTAGCTCAGTGGTAGAGCGCACCCTTGGTAAGGGTGAGGTCGGGAGTTCAATCCTCCCCAGCAGCACCACCGGACCTCCCGCTAAACTTGGTATACGCTTTCACAGACGGTGGCTGCTCCGCTTTTGTCTGACTAGGGCAAACAATTGCGCACTCTAACGGCTCGCGCATGGACACCTCCCTGCTCTCTGATTTGCCCCGCGCATTCATCAGGCAAGGAATCGCCTAATCAAAGTCGCGGCCCCCGCCTTCCGAAAGCGACAATTTGCCTCTGAGGCATAGAGCGATTCGACAGGGATCGTCCCTCACACAGAGCCAATCCCGAAAAAATCCGAAGCTTGTCCATAAACAGAAAACAATCAGCCCTTTCGATCTGTGTCACGCAGATCACAGCACATAGCCCCCCAAAAACCGATTGATTGGTTCACATCTGGAAACGACCAAACCTCAAAACCATGCCGCCAGGGAAACCCCAAGCAATAAGGGCGCAATTATGGCGCAGCCCAGCACTGACCTGCCGTACTGCCCGCCCCATTTAGACCTCATTTAGGAAACAATCAAAACAATACCCTTGCAAACATTAACCAAAACTTAACGCTTAATCCTGCCGCAATCACACCGCTTTTCGTCAAATTTTGCAGGTTTTTGTTTCTTCCTTGCCTCGATTGCATCATATTTGGGGCAAGTCCAACTGGGGGACGAGTTCTGGCTTGGGGCAGCCAAACGATACGTAGAGGGCATCTAGCGATGCCGCGCAACTCACGCCAAATGGCGCAGAGGCACCTTTTCTGTTAGGTGCAGACTGCCCTCTGGCGATCCGCGCGGCTTGCGCGGTGGAAAAGAGGGTACCATGGCTGATCCAAACGGTCCGGGAATTGTAGACGGCACACAAACTGACGACGATATGTCCGTAGGATTCGTCGACACAGAAGGCGATACAATTGACAACAACGGCAACGTCATCAGTGCCCAAGACGGCGATGATGACATCATTGCTGGTGCTGGAGACGACACTATTTTTGCGGGCAACGGCGACGACACGGTCCACGCCGGTGCAGGCGATGATGAAGTCTACGGTGACGAAGTTGGCACACAAGACGGCACGGATGAGCCAGGTGACGACGTTCTTGCCGGAGAAGGCGGAAGCGACACCATCGACGGCATGGACGGCAACGACACCATCTATGGTGGCTACGAGCCCGGCTCCACACCGACGCCGACACCTGGTGGTATCCAAAGCTTCAATTGGAGCGAAGTTGGCAGCCCGGCAGACGGTGATGACCTCGCATCGTCCTTTGTGCAAAACACCGGTTCCGTTTCCGTAACCCTTACCTCTTCTGTCGGCGCGGGTGGGTCCAACACCTTTGAAGACGAGACACAGGTTCTGGACGGCATCAACACCGGCGACGAAACCGGCGACGCCAACAGCGCCGCGCGTATCGCCACCGGCAGCGGACAGAATGCGACAACCTCTCAAACGCTCGCGTTTTCCGAAGCGGTTGAAAACGTTCAGTTCCGCATCAACGACATTGATGAAAACTCGGTTGTCAAAGTTCTGGCATATGACGCGCAGGGCAACCTGGTTGAAGTCACCTTCACCGCTGAAGATCTGACCAACCTGCATCTGGTGGACATCGACGGGCTGCCCGGCAACGAAGCGGCCATTTCTGATGGCACCACCCCGGGCGACTCCACAACCACCGCCAACTCGGTTCTGGTCAACATCCCAGGTCCGGTGTCTGAGCTGGAAATTCGTCTGGTAAACCTCGGCGAAGAACCCGCAGACGTGACAGTATCGGACGTTTTCTTTCAAGGTGGCGAAGGCGTCATCGAGGAAGATGGCGACGATGTTCTCACCGGCGGCTTAGGTGAAGATCTGATCTATGGTCAGGAAGGCGACGACCTCCTGACTGGCGGTGACGGCATGGATACGCTGGATGGCGGCGCAGATTCCGACACCATCATTGGCGCCTCGCATCTGGACCTCATCGACGGCGGTGAAGACGGCAACGACGATGACACACTGGACTTGCGTGGTCTGGGCACAGTCACCATCGTTTACGACCCTGAAAATGGCGAAAATGGCGTTGTTGTCGTTGACGAAACCGGCGACGCATTTGAGTTCCAGAACATTGAGAACATTCTCTATGACGATCTGTCCGACGGCACCCGTGATGGCATCGTTGAGGGGTCTGCGGCGGCCGACCTGATCGACCACATCTATGACGGCGATCCTGATGGCGACTTTGTCGACAACGAAGACAACATCTTCCCTGCACTCGAAGAAAACGACGACATCATCGTTGGCTATGGCGGGGACGACACCGTTGTCGCGGGCGCAGGCGACGACGTGGCCTTCGGCGGCGCAGGTGACGACGTTATCGGCGGCGGCTTGGGCAACGACAGCCTGGTTGGCGGCGACGGCAACGACTTCGCGGAAGGCCTAATCGGGGACGACCTGGTCATTGGCCGTGATGGCAACGACACCCTGACCGGTGGCGCAGGAAACGACCGCCTGATCGGTGGCGCAGATGACGATGTTCTGGCCGGTGGCGCAGATAACGACACCCTGGAAGGCGGCACAGGCGACGATATTCTGGATGGCTCGCAGGGTGATGATCTGCTGAAAGGCGGTGCTGGCAATGACTCGCTGGATGCCGGCGGGGGCGACGACACGCTGCACGGCGGCGCAGGCGACGATTTCCTGGAAGGCAACCCAGGCAACGACGAACTCTACGGCGAAGACGGCAACGACACCATTCTTGGTAACGATGGCGACGATCTGATCTCTGGCGGCGCAGGCGACGACCTGATCTCCACAGGTCCGGGCGAAGACACCGTTTCCGGTGGCGACGACCGCGACACCATCATTGTGGTGGGCCAAGATGATCAATACATCGACGGCAACGAAGGCGGCGATGACTTTGACACGCTCGAAGTGCGCGGACATGCCGAGATCGAATACGATCCGCTCAACCCTGAAAACGGTGTGGTGTACTACCTCGATGCCGACGATGTGCGCACAGGTGTGACAACAACATTCGTGAACATCGAAAACGTTGTCATCGTTCCAACTGACGCGCTTGACGGCGTTGTTGAAGGCACCGACGGCGCGGATCTGATCGACGCTTCTTATGTGGGTGATCCGGAAGGCGATCGCATCGACAACTATGATGCGCTTGAAAACTTCCTGGACGAGCCGCTGGACTCCGACACCCCTTCGAGCTTCTTCGAAGATCTGGGCGGCACACCGCGCGGCGACAACCGCGACGCGGTCGACGCCGGCGCGGGTGACGACACCGTCATCTCCGGCGACGGCGACGACGTTGTGCACGGTGGTGCAGGCAACGACCTGATCGAAGCCGGAGCAGGCTTTGACGATGTGTCCGGTGGTGCAGACGATGACACCATCTTCGGCGGCATCGGCACCGACAAACTGTTCGGTGAAGCGGGCAACGACGAACTCTGGGGCGGCGATCAAGGCGACAGCATCTGGGGTGGCGAAGGCGACGACGTCCTGATGGGCGAAGGCGACACAGACCTTCTGGTTGGCGGCGCAGGCGCGGACACCATTGACGGTGGCCAAGGCTCCGACGTGATCGACGGCGGCGAAGGTGATGACTCCATCATCGGCGGCGACGGCGACGACATCATCGCAACCGGCGCCGGAGCCAACTTCGTGGATGCAGGGTCCGGCAACAACATCGTTGTCGCAGGCATCGGCGAAGACACCGTCATCGGTGGCATTGGCGCAGACAGCATCGACGGCGACGCAGGCGACGACCTGATCATCGGTGGCGCGGGCGAGGACACACTGGAAGGTGGCGCAGGCGATGACCGCATCACCGGCGGCACACCCGGCGTGACCGGCGTGGCCTCTGTGGGTCAAACTCCAGACACCATCAGTGGCGGTGACGGCAACGACCTGATCAACGGGTCGTCTGGCGGCGATCTGATCGATGGCGGTGATGACAACGACAGCATTGGCGGCGGTATCGGTGGCGACACCATCACCGGTGGCGACGGTGACGATGTCATCTACGGCGATGACAGCTACGATCTGGACACCGGCACCCTTGCCCCGCGTCCGGATGACTTTGACGACGCGTTGGCGCTTGAGCCCGGCGATGACTCCATCTCCGGCGGCGACGGCGACGATCTGATCTTTGGTCAGGAAGGTGATGACACTGTCGACGGCGGCGACGGCAACGATACGATCGCAGGTGGCACCGGTTCGGACGTGCTTTCTGGCGGTGCTGACGAAGACACCTTTGTTATCAGCGGTGTCGAAGATGGCGACGGCGACCAAATTTTCGGTGGGTCCGAAGGCGTCGACATGGACAGCCTGGAGATCGCTGGCGAACGGGGTATTGATTGGCGCGTAGTCGATCTGGTCACCGACAGCGATGGTAACGGCTTTGACGGCACCATCGAGTTCCTCGACAGTTCCGGCGACGCACCAGTCGTGACCGGTACAGCGACCTTCGAGAACATCGAAATTGTGTGCTTCACACCAGGCACCAAGATCCTCACCCCAATGGGCGAGGTGTCTGTGGAGAACCTGCAGGAAGGCGATCAGGTTGTGACCCGCGACAATGGTCTGCAGACCATCCGCTGGGCTGGCCGCAAGCACGTCTCCGGTCGCGAACTCATGGCCCGCCCAGAGTTCCGCCCAATCCTGATCAAACAGGGTGCATTGGGTCCAAACCAGCCAGAGCGCGACATGATGGTCTCCCCATCTCACCGCATGCTGCTGGTGTCCGAGCAAGCCGAGCTGCTCTTTGAAGAGCGCGAAGTTCTGGTGGCAGCAAAGCACCTGACCCATCTTGACGGTGTCGAGCAGGTTGACGTGGTTGGCGTGGATTACATCCACTTCCTCTGTGACAACCACGAAGTGGTGCTCGCAGACGGCGCATGGAGCGAGAGCTTCCAGCCGGGTGAATACTCCATGAACGGCATCGGCAAAGAACAGCGTGACGAAATCTACGCCCTGTTCCCGGAGCTGCAGCAACGTGAAGGTTTGGCCGGTTACACCGCCGCCCGCCTGTCGCTGAAGCGCCACGAGGCCAAACTGCTGGGCTAAGCCCCACAGTCACAAGTTCGCTATGGGAGAGGTCGACCTTCGGGTCGGCCTTTCTCGTTTTAGCAGCGCCTCGCCTTCCTAAAAGATTCTGTGACGCGAATGTCTTGAGAGCGCCGAAGGCGCGGCAGAGTATTCGTGTCTCAAATTAAGGCGGGGCGCTTTTGGCACCCGAAATCCAAAGCTGGACAGTTGCGGCGGAATGCCGTCAATTTGCTTAACACGCAAAGTTCTGACCGGAGCCAACGATGCCAGCGCCTCACAACCCTTTCAAAGCCGCCCTTGCCAACAAACAACCCCAGATCGGATGCTGGATGTGTTTTGGTGAAACCATCGGCGCCGAACTGATGACCACCGCCAATTTCGACTGGCTGCTGGTGGACGGCGAACATGGCCCCAACGACATACGCTCCATCACAGACCAAGTACGTGTGGTGGATCCAAGCAACAGCCACGCCGTGGTGCGCGTACCCATCGGCGAAGACTGGGTGCTAAAACAGGTGCTGGATGCAGGGGCACAATCCGTTTTGGTGCCGATGGTTGACACCGGTGCACAAGCCGAAGCCATTGTACGCGCCTGCCGCTATGCGCCCGACGGTGTGCGCGGCATGGGCGGTTACGGCGCGCGCGTCACCCAATTTGGCGCCATACCGGACTACGGCACCACCGCCAACGCGCAAATCTGCGTGTTGGTGCAGGCCGAAACCCGCACCGCCATTGAGAACCTTGACGACATCTTGGCCGTAGATGGCGTGGACGGTGTCTTCATCGGCCCGGCCGATCTATCGGCGGATATGGGCTTTCCCGAAAATCCCAATGCGCCAGAGGTGCAAGCTGTCATCACAGATGCGATCGCCCGCATCGCCGCGGCGGGCAAAGCGCCGGGCATTATCACCCTGTCCTTGGAGCAAGCCAAAACCTACCTCGATCTCGGCGCTACCTTTGTGGCGGTGGGCATCGACACGGTGATTTTGGCAAACGCGGCCCGCACGCTCAGCAAAGACGCCAAAGCGCTGATAAAATAACAAAAGGGCGCCATGACCGGCGCCCTTTTGGTTTTTCAGGAAAAGACTACCCTTTCGGAGGCGTGTACCAGATCGGCGAGGAATAGGCCCGCTCTTGATGCACAAGCTGCGCTTCTGCAGGCAGCTCAATGCCATAACGCAGCTTGTCATAAAGCACCCAGCGCGGTGTCGGGATTTCAAGCACACGCACATAGTAGAAAGCCGGTTCTGCCGGATCAAAGTCCGGATCGGTCCAAACCGAGGTCAGCTCTGCCGCCCCGATGGTGTTGGTCCAACTGGCACTGTCGATGTCCACCGTATTTCCAACCGCTGGCACTTTACCATTCGCATCCATCTCGCGCCCATCTGACCAGGCCACGTCATAGACCTTCTCATGCAGCTCGCCGTCGGCATCCATCCAGCCTTTGATCACCTGCATACGGTCGAGATTGGCCCCTATTGGATCGCGCAGCGCAGCGAGCAGGAAGCTTGGCGCGCCATCACCTTCGTGCTGCGGCAGATCGGCGCCCATCGGCACGCCTTTGGAGTAACCAATCACAGCCGGATTGCGTGAACGGCCATCGGCCTCGTTGAAATCCCAGCCGCCAAAGAACCGCAGCCCGATACGTGGACCTGTGGTCGCATAGGTCTCCCGGCGCTTAAACGCATCAAAGATCGCAGAGCGGGTGTTCTCCGTCGCCCAAACGGCCGTGTAGCCGGACGCCACCAGTTGGTGACCGGCAATTTCCCCCAAGTCGCTCTTCACAAACGGATGCTCAATCCGTGTCGGGGACGGCTCCACACTCACCGACTTGGAGAAAAAGTTCTCTTCCTCAGCGGTCGCTAGCGCCGTGTGGCTGTCCGTTGCGCCCCCCAGACCAAATTTAAAGGGGTTCACGCCAAACTTCTTCTCCAGCGCCAAGCCCTGCTTCAGCGCCTCCCGGGCATATTCCCCCGCCAGCATCTCCTCGGTTTTCAATTCCGTCAGGTCAAGGTTCCCAACATCCCAGTTCTCGTAGTCGGCAAACTCGTCATCCGGGCTCAGGAACGGATGTGCCTCACCATCCCCTTTGATCTGTGTGACTTCGTAATGCGGCTCCCATTTGGCACGCAGCTGCACATATTCCTCATCGACCTTGCCCCCGTGATAGGTGTCCTCCGTCGGGAACATCCAGCCATTGGACAGGTTGCCGTTGTGGGCAAAGGCCACAGCCCGCCCGCCGGTTTTCTCCTGATACTCTTCCAGCCAATTCCACAGGTGATAGGGATCGGTGTCGCCATAGGGCGGCTGTGTCACCGGTGGCACCACTTGCAAAGCCCGCGTCGGCCCATCGCGCAACATAACGTTGCGGTGCAGGTTGAAGCCTTTGGGCACAGAGGTCCACTCAAAGCCGATAAAGGCGGTGAACCGCCCTGGATCATTGTGTTCCTCGGCTGCATTCACAATCTTTTCCCAGGTAAAGGCAAAGGGATCCGCACCAGGACTGTAACTCTCCACCAGCAACTCCGGCAAGGTCATCTGAGAGAAGTTGGTGATCAGGTCAAACGCCGTCTTCCCGGCCTCTGCCCCGCCTTTCTTGTACCCTTCATGCCACTCGCGCCCCTTTGGGTCTGCAAGCACCCCCGGCTTGCCCGCCTGCAAATCCGGCGCAAACCCCATCAGATCGGTGTGATCGGTCAACACCATCCAATCCAGCGGACGGCTCAGCTTCACCGGCTGCCCGGTGGAGGACACCACCTGCTCCCCCTTGGCAAACCGCCAGGCGTCATCCGGTCCCAGAATGTTGCCAAACGCCCCCGCATCCAGCGACAGCCCCGTGTGCAAATGGGTCTCGCCCCACAATGGGAACGTCGGGAAGGACCGATTGGCATAGGGCGAAAACGGCGCGTCGGCAAAGCCGCTTTCTGCGGCCTCCTCAGAGGGCACAACCTGCGCCTTACCGTGAGTCGCGAGCAGGAGCGTCGCCGCACCCAGTGCCGCCGCACAAACCAACGCACGCCTCGACGTTGTCTGATTGATCGAAGTAACTGTTGAAACCATGTGACACCTCCTTGTGGGAATGAGAGCACGCCAAAATAGTCAGGCGCCGCAGAAAAAAATTCAAAGTGAGGTCCTATTAGGTCAACGCTACCGCAAATCTGGGCAAAACCAAGAAAAATCGACTCCTAAAATCCCCTATCGCGTGCAGCCCACCCGCCCGAAACACCCGAAAACCTGCGCAAAACTTAGGCAAAGGCTTAGCCTATGCGCCTGCAACTCTTTCTACAAATCTTTGAAAATACTCTGGCCTAACCCTTAAAAACCAAGGATATGAGAGACAGCCAATCGACGCTGCGCAGGTCATTGGCCCCCAGAGCACCAAGGCGCGCCGAAGTTTATCTTGCAGATACGGCAGGCCAGTTTCTAGGGTGAATGCGCTAGAAATTCAGCGGTTTTGCGCCACGAGCAAGCGGCAGCACCCGCAGCCAGGGGGACAGATATGAGCACACCACTACTCTCCATCAAGGGGTTGACCAAAACCTACCCCGGCGTGGTGGCCAACGATGATGTCTCTTTTGACATCGGCACCAACGAGGTGCACGCCCTGCTTGGCGAAAACGGTGCCGGGAAATCCACGCTGGTGAAAATGATCTACGGTCTGGTGAAGCCCGACAGCGGCACCATGACCTGGAACGGCCAGCCCTTTGCGCCTGCCGAACCCAAAGCCGCCCGCGCCTCCGGCGTGGCAATGGTATTTCAGCACTTCTCGCTGTTTGATGCGCTCTCGGTGGCAGAAAACGTGGCGCTTGGCATGGAGAACCCACCGGCCATGCGCGACCTCGCCCGCCGCATCCGCCGCGTCTCCGAAACCTACGGCCTGCCGCTCGATCCCAACCGCACCGTGGGCGACCTCTCCGCCGGGGAACGCCAGCGCGTGGAAATCATCCGGTGCCTGCTGCAAGACCCCAAACTGCTGATCATGGATGAGCCGACCTCGGTTCTGACCCCACAGGAGGTAGAAATCCTGTTCCAGACGCTAAACAAGCTGAAGGCCGAGGGCACCTCGATCCTCTACATCTCCCACAAACTCGAAGAAATCCGCGCGCTCTGTGACCACGCCACTATTCTGCGCCTTGGCAAAAACGTTGGCGAATGTGTGCCCGCTGAGACCTCGGCCCGCGATATGGCGGAAATGATGGTGGGCGACACGCTGCAAACCCCGACCCGCACCACCGAAAAAGCGGGCGAGGTTGTGCTCGATGTCTCCGGCCTCACCTTGGAGCCAACCAACCCGTTTGGCACCACGCTCAAGAACATCCACTTCACCGTGCGCGCAGGCGAGATCCTCGGCATCGGCGGCGTAGCGGGCAACGGTCAGGACGAGTTGTTGGCCGCGCTCTCTGGCGAGTCCCTAACCTGGCCGGACTCGATCAAGGTCAAAGGTAAAGACGTCGCCAACCTCGGGCCAAATGCGCGCCGCGAGCTGGGCATTCTAGCCGCACCAGAAGAACGCCTCGGCCATGCAGCTGCACCTGACCTGAGCCTGACCGAGAACGCGCTGCTCACTGGAGCCATCCGCGAAGGTCTGACCAAAAACGGCTTTGTCAACTGGGCCAAGACCAACGAGTTCGCTGACACGATCATCAAAAAGTTTGACGTGCGCACGCCCGGCAACCACGTCGCAGCCCGCGCGCTTTCGGGCGGTAATCTGCAGAAGTTTGTGATCGGCCGCGAAGTGCTGCAAGGCCCTGAGGTGCTGATCGTGAACCAGCCCACATGGGGCGTGGATGCCGCCGCCGCAGCTGCCATTCGGCAATCCCTTCTGGACCTCGCCGCCGCAGGCACAGCCATCGTGGTGATCTCGCAAGACCTTGATGAACTCATGGAAATCTCTGACCGATTTGGCGCACTCAACGAGGGGCGCATGTCTGACATCCGCCCCGCCGCCGGTCTGACCATTGATGAAATTGGCCTGATGATGGGCGGTGCCCACGGCATGGAAGTTGCCCATGTGGGCGATGAAGAACAAGAAGGAGCAAGCGCATGATCGCGCTGGAAAAACGCCCCACCCCGTCGCGCGCCCTGTCGCTCGCCACACCGCTGATCGCGGTCGCCATCACCATGATCATGGGCGGCCTGCTGTTTTCCGTGCTGGGCAAAAACCCGTTTGAGGCCATCCGCACCATCTTCTGGGATCCGGTGCTGGGCGAATTTGCCTTCTACTACCGCCCGCAATTGTTGGTGAAAGCCGCGCCGCTGGTGCTGATCGCCATTGGCCTATCGCTGGGCTTTAAGGCCGGCATCTGGAACATCGGCGCCGAAGGCCAATACATCATGGGTGCGATCTGTGGCGCCGCTGTGGGCCTTGCCTTCTACCCCACCGAAACCCGACTGATCTTCCCGCTGATGATTGTGGCAGGTGCCCTAGGGGGCTGGGCCTGGGGCATGATCCCCGCGCTGCTGAAAGTCCGCTTTGGCACCAATGAAATCCTTGTGTCTCTGATGCTGGTCTATGTGGCCGACCAACTGCTGGCCTCCATGTCGCTGGGCCTGTTGCGCAACCCCGAAGGCATGGGCTTCCCCGGTTCCCGCAACTTCTCCGACTACCCCGCCGCCAACAGCTGGATCAACGAAGCCGCTGGCCTGCACTGGGGTATGGCTTTTGCCTTTATCGCAGTGATCTTCTCTTACATCCTGCTCAACCGCCACATTCTGGGCTTCAACATCCGCCTCACCGGCGAAGCCCCCCGCGCCGCGCGGTTCGCAGGGGTGAACCCCACCCGCCTGATCCTGTTCTGCCTCGGCACCTCCGGCGCATTGGCAGGGCTGGCAGGCCTGTTTGAAGTCACCGGCCCGTCTGGTCAGATCAACATCGACTTCGCCTCTGGCTACGGCTTCACCGCCATCATCGTGGCTTTCTTGGGCCGCCTGCACCCGGTTGGCATCCTGCTGGCTGCCCTGCTGATGGCGCTCACTTACGTGGGCGGCGACCTGGCACAAGGCAACCTCGGCCTGCCCTCCGCTGCCATTCAGGTGTTCCAAGGCATGCTCTTGTTCTTCCTGCTCGCACTGGACCTGCTGACCAACTACCGCGTGGTGCTTAAGAAAAAGGGAGCCGCATAATGGACCTTTCTGCAATCAACCCCGTCCTGCTCATCGCCTCCCTGATGGTCGCAGCCACGCCACTTCTACTGGCTGCCATCGGTGAACTTGTTGTCGAGAAAGCCGGTGTGCTCAACCTCGGCGTCGAAGGCATGATGATCATCGGCGCCATCTCCGGCTTTGCCATCGCGGTGGAAACCACCTCACCCATGGTTGGCCTTGTCGCCGCCATGATCGCAGGTGCGGTGCTCTCGCTGCTGTTTGCCTTCCTGACCCAGTTTGCACTGGCCAACCAGGTGGCCTCCGGTCTTGCGCTCACACTCTTTGGTCTCGGCCTATCCGCGCTCATGGGGCAGTCCTATGTGGGCATCAAACCCCCGGCCATGGCGAAGCTCGACATTCCGGTGCTCTCCGATATTCCGGTGCTTGGCCCGATCCTGTTCAGCCACGATCCCGTGCTCTACATCGGCCTCGCTCTCACCGCGGCGGTCTACTGGTTCCTCAAGAAATCCCGCGGCGGTTTGATCCTGCGCGCGGTTGGTGAAAGCCACGACGCCGCCCATGCACTTGGCTACAACGTCATCCGCGTGCGCATCCTCGCCATCATGTTTGGCGGCGCCTGCGCCGGCCTTGGCGGTGCCTATATTTCACTCATTCGCGTGCCGCAGTGGACCGAAGGCATGACCGCCGGTGTCGGCTGGATCGCTTTGGCCCTTGTGGTCTTCGCCTCCTGGAAGCCATGGCGCGTTCTGCTGGGTGCCTATCTTTTTGGCGGGATTAACGTTTTGCAGCTCAATCTGCAGGCAGCGGGTATTGCCATTCCGGTGGAATACTTGGCAATGTCACCGTATCTGATAACCATCCTCGTTCTGGTCATCATGTCGGCTGACAAAAGCGGCGCACCCGCATCACTTGGCCGCACATTCCACGCCTCGCAATGAGGTATCTAAACAAAAAACTGCCACCAACAGGGGGATTACCCGAAATGAAATTCACCAAACTTCTGACAAGCGCGGCTGTCGCGCTGGGTCTGGCGACCACTGCCATGGCCGACACCACCAAAGTAGGCTTCGTCTATGTTGGCCCAGTGGGCGACGGCGGCTGGACCTATGAGCACAACAAAGGCCGTCTGGCCGTGGAAGAGCACTTTGGCGACAAGGTCGAAACCACCTTTGTGGAAAGCGTACCAGAAGGTGCCGACGCTGAGCGTGTGATTACTCAGATGGCGCTGCAGGGTGCGGACCTGATCTTCACCACCTCTTTTGGCTACATGGATCCAACCATCAACGTCGCCAAGAAATTCCCAAAGGTGAAGTTTGAGCACGCCACCGGCTACAAGCAGGCCGACAACGTGTCCGTTTATTCCGCACGCTTCTACGAGGGCCGCGCGGTTCAGGGTCACATCGCGGGCAAGATGACCAAGACCAACAAAATTGGCTACATCGCGTCCTTCCCTATCCCAGAAGTGATCCGCGGCATCAACTCTGCCTATATCCACGCCAAGAAAGTGAACCCGGACGTCGAGTTCTCCATCATCTGGGCCTACACTTGGTTTGATCCTGCCAAAGAAGCCGACGCTGCCAAAGCTCTGATCGAGCAAGGCGCCGACGTGATCCTGCAGCACACCGACTCCACCGCACCACAGGCCGCCGCGCAGGCAGCTGGCAACGTTGTGACCTTTGGTCAGGCGTCTGACATGGGCGAATACGCCCCATTCCCACGCGTCTCCTCCATCATCGATGACTGGGCGCCTTACTACATCGCGCGTACTCAGGCTGTGATGGACGGCACTTGGGAATCCGTGTCCACATGGGACGGTATCGGCGCAGGCATGGTTGGCATCGGTGAAATCTCCGACGCGGTTCCAGCAGACGTCAAAGCTGAAGCACTGGCTCTGGTTGATGCGCTGGCAGACGGCTCCTACCACGCCTTCACCGGCCCGCTGAACAAGCAGGACGGCACCCCATGGCTGGCAGAAGGTGAAACCGCACAAGATTACGGTGACGACGGTCTGGCCGGCATGAACTTCTACGTCGAAGGCATCACAGCCGAGATTCCAAACTAAGCTGATCCATTAGAGATCACTTTCTAAGGCCCGCCACTTCGGCGGGCCTTTTCTTATGTCAGCGCATTATGGCACCGTCGTTTGACAGCAACCATCGCTTGCACCCACAGTTATCCCATACCTCAAAAGGATTTTGTGATGACTCGTTTGACAGCCACGCTTGGCGGACTTGCCCTGACCACCTTCCTCTCCGCGCCCCTTCTGGCGCAGGAGATTGCCGACACCATCTATTCCGGCGGCCCTATTCTCACCATCAACGACGCCGCCCCCCGCGCGGAAGCCGTCGCGGTAAAAGACGGCCGCATTCTCGCCGTGGGTACACAGGCCGACATGCTCGCCCATCAAGGCGATACCACCGAAGTCTTTGATCTGGACGGCCGCGCCATGTTGCCCGGCTTTGTCGACAGCCACGGTCACGCCGTTATGGGCGGCCTGCAAGCGCTCTCCGCCAATCTGCTTGCGCCACCTGATGGTGAAGTCCAAGACATCGCCTCCCTGCAAGACGCCCTGCGCGGCTGGATCGCCGAAAACCAAGCCGCCATCGAAGCCTCCAACCTGATTGTCGGCTTTGGGTATGACCAATCGCAACTGGCCGAGCTGCGTCACCCCACCAAAGACGACCTTGATGCAGTGTCCAAAGACGTGCCGATCATCATCGTGCATCAATCCGGACACTTCGGCGCCGCCAACTCCGCCGCGCTCGCCGCCGCAGACATCACCCGCGAAACGCCCGTCCCGCCCGGCGGCGTGATCCGCTATGCCGAGGACGGCACGCCCAACGGCGTCCTGGAAGAAAACGCGTTCTTCCTCGCCTTGGGCAAACTGATGGGCGGCGTCGGTGACGAAGGGTTCAAAGCTTTCGCCCGCGCCGGGACTCAACTCTGGGCCAGCTTCGGCTACACCACCGCGCAAGAGGGCCGCGCCTCACCCCAGGTTTCGGAAATTGCCCGCGCCGTGGCCGCCGCCGGAGACATCCCCGTGGATCTCGCCATTTACCCAGATGTGCTTGTTGACCGAGATTATATCCTCGCCAACCAGTCCGACAGCTATGAAAACGGCGTGCGCATCGCCGGGGCCAAACTCACCATCGACGGCTCCCCCCAAGGCTTCACCGCCTTGCGTGACCGGCCTTATTACGACCCGGTTGGCACTTACCCACCCGGCTACAAGGGCTATGCTGCCGCCAGCGAGGATCAGGTCAACGACGCCATCGCATGGGCGTTTGAAAACAACATCCAGATCCTGACCCACGCCAATGGCGAAGGCGCCTCTGATATGCTGCTCGCCGCCATCAAAGCCGCCGAAGCCAAACACGGTATGGCAGACCGCCGTCCTGTGCTGATCCACGGCCAATTCCTGCGCGAAGATCAGGTGGCAGAGATGCGCGACCTCAACGTCTTTCCGTCCCTCTTCCCCATGCACACGTTTTATTGGGGAGACTGGCACCGCGACCACACGGTTGGCCCCATCAACGCAGACAACATCTCCCCCACCGGCTGGGTGCTTGAGCGCGGCATGATGTTTGGCACCCACCACGACGCCCCCGTGGCCTTCCCCGACAGCATGCGCGTGCTCTCCGCCACCGTGACCCGCCGCACCCGTTCTGGGGACATTCTCGGCCCGCACCACCGCGTCGATGTGATGACCGCTCTGAAGGCCATGACGCTCTGGCCTGCTTACCAGCATTTTGAAGAGGACCAAAAAGGCAGCATCGAAGTGGGCAAAGTGGCGGATTTTGTGATCCTGTCAGACGACCCCACTGCGGTGGATCCAGAAACCCTTGCCGAGATCAAAGTGCAGGTCACCATTAAGCGCGACAAGGAAATCTACCGCGCGCCGGATGGCCCGCAGAAGGCCGACCTGATCGCCCCAATGGGGCACCACATTCTGGACGTCGCCCACGCAGCCACCCGCAGTAATTAAGCACAAAGGAGTCCCCCTTGGCGCGCCGCATGCCGCGCGCCAAGGGCAAAAACTGCAGCGATCACGCACTTCTCACAAAAACGTTTATCGTTTTATTTCAACTCACTAAACACCTCGACCTATCCTTTTGCACAAAACCTCTGATCCATTTGATCCCCCCTCTACGTAGCCTTTGCATCAACATTGGAGAGGAAATCACATGTTCAGACGCACCTTCATCGCATCCGTAATGGGCGCAGCTATGGCCGTAACAACCGCCACCTTCGCCATGGCGGATGGCCACGGCAAAAAAGACATCGTCGACACCGCCGTTGGTGCTGGCAGCTTCACAACTCTGGTCGCCGCTGTTCAGGCCGCAGGCCTCGTGGACACCCTGAAAGGCGATGGCCCCTTCACCGTCTTCGCCCCAACCGACGAGGCGTTTGCCGCTCTGCCTGCAGGCACCGTTGAGGACCTGCTGAAGCCAGAGAACAAAGACAAGCTGGTGTCCATCCTGACCTACCACGTGGTGCCCGCCAAAGTGATGTCCGGCGACATCGCCGGCAAAAAGGCCATGGTTTTGACCGTGGAAGGTACCAAGCTGGACGTCAATGCGCGTAACGGCGTGAAAGTGGACGGCGCCAAAGTTGTCTCCGCAGACATCGGTGCCTCCAACGGTGTGATCCACGTGATCGACAAAGTACTGATCCCGGAAAGCTAAGTCCGACCACCACTCACAAAAAAGGCGCGGGAAGTCCCGCGCCTTTCGTGTTTCTTATGGCCTTGTTCAGCCCTTGATCAAACCGAGGCTTTCCAGCTTCAGGATCACCTGATGGGCGCAGTGGTCCACGTCTGTACCTTCGGTCTCAACCCGCAGCTCAGGATTCTCTGGCACATCATATGGGTCTGAAATACCGGTGAACTCTTTGATCTTGCCTTCACGCGCCAACTTGTAGAGGCCTTTGCGGTCACGGCGTTCACATTCCTCAATCGAGGTCGCCACGTGCACTTCAACAAAAGCACCAAAGCCTTCGATATCTTCGCGCACCGCACGGCGTGTGGTGGCATAAGGCGCAATCGGCGCACAGATCGCAATACCACCGTTTTTGGTGATCTCGGACGCCACATAGCCAATCCGGCGGATGTTCAGGTCACGGTGCTCTTTGGAGAAGCCCAGCTCGGAGCTGAGGTTCTTCCGCACAATGTCGCCATCCAGAAGCGTCACCGGGCGACCGCCCATTTCCATCAGCTTGACCATCAAAGCGTTTGCAATGGTGGATTTTCCAGACCCGGAGAAACCGGTGAAGAACACGGTGAAACCCTGTTGCGCGCGTGGCGGACGGGTCTTGCGCAGCTCTTTCACCACCTCAGGGAAGGAGAACCACTCAGGAATTTCCAGACCCTCGGCCAAACGACGACGCAGCTCGGTGCCGGAGATGTTCAGGATGGTGACGTCGTCCTTGTCCTTGATCTCGTCCATCGGCTCATACTGCGCGCGCTCCTGCACCCACACCATGTGTTTGAAGTCGACCATTTCGATGCCGATTTCTTCCTGGTGCTGACGGAACAGCTCCTGCGCGTCATAGGGGCCATAGAAGTCTTCGCCTGCGGAGTTTTTACCGGGGCCCGCGTGGTCACGACCAACGATGAAGTGGGTGCAGCCGTGGTTAGCGCGGATCAGACCATGCCATACCGCCTCACGTGGACCTGCCATACGCATCGCCAGATTCAGCAGAGACATGGAGGTGGTGGCGGCAGGATATTTATCCAGCACCGCTTCATAGCAGCGCACGCGGGTGAAGTGATCCACGTCGCCCGGCTTGGTCATGCCCACAACAGGGTGGATCAGCAGGTTGGCCTGCGCTTCTTTTGCGGCGCGGAAGGTCAGTTCCTGGTGCGCGCGGTGCAATGGGTTGCGGGTTTGGAACGCAACCACTTTGCGCCAGCCCATTTTGCGGAAATAGGCGCGCAGCTCGTTTGGCGTGTCACGACGGGCGCGGAAATCATAATGCACCGGTTGCTGGATGCCGGTCACTGGACCACCCAGATACACTTTGCCCGCTTGATTGTGCAGGTAGTTTACCGCTGGGTGCGCATCGTCATCCGCACCAAAAACCTTCTCGGCTTCGCGCGCTTTGTTCGGCACCCAGTTGTCGGTCACGGTCATGGTCGCGAGGATCACGCCCTCTTGGTCGCGCAGCGCAATGTCCTGGCCTTCGGTCAGGTTTGCCGCAAATTCTTCGGACACATCCAGGTTGATTGGCATTGGCCACAATGAGCCGTCTGCCAAACGCATGTTTTCAACAACACCGTTGTAATCTTCCTCGGTCAGGAAGCCCTTCAGCGGGTTGAAACCACCGTTCATCAACAGTTCCAAATCGCAGATCTGACGTGGTGTCAGATCCCAGCTGACCAGATCAGCCGCTTCGACTTTCAGCTTCTGAGCGCTTTCGTAGGAAACATAGAGCTCAGGAATAGGAGCCAGATTGTTTTGCATTGGATGTGTCCTGTGTTTGATAGGGACCAGGCCGCTTGCCGAGCCTGTCAGTTCCGCATGGAGCGCCTCATACTCGGCGAGCTTGCGGGCGAGGAATTGGTCTGTGAGCCGCACTTTCTCCGCGGCCCCTTTGCGGGTGAGCGAATAGGCAAACCTCTGTCGTTTGTCCGGGCCCGCGCGATCACTAATGGTGATCAACCCGGCGTCTGCCGCGGCGCGCAGCTGCGCATTCAGACGCCCCAAAGAAATCCCAACAGCCGCCGCAGTGGCACGTTGCGATGCCTCTGGCGCCTGATCCAGCTGACGCAACAGACGGAACAAAACGTCTGCTTCTTCTGCTGTGGGTTCTTGCGGTGTCTTGGACATACCAAACGACTCAAAGTGTGTTCACGCGTGAACACATAGGGGGGTTTGACAAAATCTCAAAGCCTTATTTGGCAAATGCATAGCAAACATGCTGCCGTTGCAATGCTGCAACGCGGCGCATCATCAGGCGATCTCCACCTTCTGCGCCAGCACCGCAGGCAAGGCCGCTGCCCGCTTTAGCGCCAAAGCCCGCACCGGCTGCGCCACACCGCGCAACTCCAGCACCTCAAGGTCAAACGCCTCCGGATCATGCCCCGCGGCGGCCAACACAGCCTCCGACACCAGCACCTCCACGCCCAGCTCCTTGGTCTGCCCCTCCAGGCGGCTCGCCGCATTCACCGTGTCGCCGATAATAGTGCGCGGCGCCAAATTGGCCGCGCCAATCTCCCCCAACACCAACTCGCCCAGGTGCAGCCCCATACCAATCGCTACCGGCTGCGCATTCTCCGCCTTCAGGGTCTGGTTAAACACCTGCAACGCCGAACTGATCCCCGCCGCCGCTTCAATCGCCGCATTCGCCGAAGCCTCTTCACTGTCCAGCTCAAACACCGCCAGCAGCCCATCACCCAGATACTTATCTACAGTACCCCCAACGCCCGTGATCGACGGCACAATCGCATCAAAGAACCGGTTCAACAGAAACACCACGTCATAAGGCAACTGCCCCGTGGTGCGCGCGGTGAAACTCCGCATATCCAGAAACAGGATCGCCAACCGCCGCTCTTGTCCGAGACTCTGATGCGCCCGCGCCTGTTGCCCATCACTGCGAAACACCCGCAGCACGGTCGCGGGTTCCTTGGGCCGCAACTGACAGGCCAGCCGCGCATTGGGCGGCGCATTGACCGCCGCCAAACTGTCCGCCTCCGCCTTCTCCGGCGGATGCAGCAACTCTATCCCCTCCTCGACAATCACACGACAGGTCGTGCAACGCCCGCGCCCACCACACAGCGCCATATGCGGCACACCCGCCACCCGCGACATCTCCAGCAGGGTCATGCCCGGCTGCCCCGAAATCTCCGGCCCGTCCACATAGCGAATGCGCACAGCCCGCCGCGCGCCGATAAAGCGCCGCCCAAAATGCACCGCCATGGTCAACACCACGAGCCCCACAAAAATACCCAGCCAACTGCGATTGATCTCCGCAAGCCGCGCAAAAGTCTCCGCCGTCGGAAATCCGTAACTCTCCCGCAAAGCCGCGCCGCCTTCGGGATCAAACAGCCGCTTCTTCTGCAACCGCCCCTGCACCAAAAAGCCCGCAAGCGCAAAAGCCGGCACCAGCGTCGCCAGCGACAACATCACCGGCAAAACCCGCCGCCAACTGGGCAGCACCCGCAACCACATGTGCAGGCCAATACAGGCATGGACCCAGACCACCAGCAACAGCGCCGCCTGCTGCCATCCACTGGGCGAATTCCAGATCAATCCGGCAATGAAGCCCATCTCCGGCTCCACCTCGAACCGGTTCTCGGCCACCCGCGTGTGCACAATATGGGTCATCAACAACAGCGGGATCAGCAGCCCCAACAGCACCTGTCCCGCTTCCGAGGCTGGCATCCGAAGCGTGCGTTTCCGCGCCAAGCGGTAGAGCGCCAACCCCATATGGGTCAGCAACGCGCCATAGAGCACCAGCCCACCAAATGGCCCTTCGGTGAGCTCTTCCAGAAGTTCCTGCCCACCATGCATCAACTCCAACGAAAACAGCCCAAGGCCCACATTAAAGAAATGCCACAGCACGTAACAAAACAGGATCAACCCGGAAACGATACGCGCCTTGGTGCGCCAATTGCCCCGCCACAGCTTATTCAAAACCAATATCCTTCGCGCGATACCCTCCACAAAGACTGACCAACCGCGCTGCATGGGTCAAGGCGCAGCCCCCTGCGCAACTGCGCACAGCCTAACGAAAAACGGGGCCGCAAAGGCGACCCCGTTCCATTTGCAGAAGCGCGAACACTTACTCGTTTTCAGCGATAAACTTCTCTGCATCCAGCGCCGCCATGCACCCCATCCCTGCAGAGGTCACAGCCTGGCGGTACACGTGATCGGTCAGATCACCCGCCGCAAACACGCCCGGAATGGAGGTCTTCGCGGTGCCCGGCTCCACTTTCACATAGCCACCATTGTGCAGCTCCAGCTGGTCTTTCACCAACTCACTCGCCGGCGCGTGACCAATCGCGATGAACACGCCCGCCGCCGAGATTTCGCTGATCTCGCCCGTTTCCACGTGCTTCACCTTCACACCGGTCACACCCTTGGGATTGTCATCCCCGACAACCTCTTCCAGCTCATGGAACCAGAGCGTTTCGATCTTTTCGTTCTTGAACAGGCGCTCCTGCAGGATCTTCTCCGCACGCAGCTCATCACGACGGTGGATCAAGGTCACTTTGGAGGCAAAGTTGGTCAGGAACAGCGCTTCCTCAACCGCGGTGTTGCCACCACCAACAACCACAATCTCCTTACCGCGGTAAAAGAACCCGTCACAGGTCGCGCACGCCGAAACGCCAAAGCCTTTAAAGGCCTCTTCGCTCTCCAGCCCCAGCCACTTGGCCCGTGCACCGGTACAAAGGATCACGGCATCCGCCGTATAGAGCGTGCCGCTATCGCCTTTGGCCTTGAAAGGACGCTCGCTCAGATCAAGGTCCACAATCATGTCGCCGATGATCTCGCAGCCCATCGCGCGGGCGTGCTCTTCCATCTTCACCATCAGCTCAGGCCCCTGCACCTCCACAAAGGATGGCCAGTTTTCGACCTCAGTTGTGGTGGTCAATTGCCCACCCGGCTCCATGCCCTGCACCAGCACCGGCTCCAGCATTGCGCGGCTCGCATAAACGCCCGCAGTATAGCCCGCAGGTCCAGACCCAATAATCAGAACCTTGGTGTGTTTTGTCTCGGCCATGAAAGGCACCTTTCCGCGTTGCAAAATCTAAGTCGCTAGCCGATATAGCCCTCCGCACACGTCAGGAAAAGCCCAAGACCCAAAACCAAAACGTGTGGTCCAAAAAATCAGCAGTCGGCAGAAAACCGTAAAAGGATATTGCGCTAACACGAAATATAATTGCGCATGCGCCCTTTGATGCTATAACAACCGCAAAATTGACCAACGAGACGAGATACATGCCCGGACACCGGCTTGATCCCATCGATCGCAAAATCCTCGCAGAGTTACAGGCCGACGGCCGCATGACCAATGTTGAGCTCGCCAAGCGAGTCGGCATATCCGCCCCACCCTGTCTGCGCCGCGTGCGCACGCTGGAAGACGCAGGCTACATCCGCGGCTATCACGCCGACGTCGACAGCCGCGAATTGGGCTTTGAGGTGCAGGTCTTTGCCATGGTCGGCCTCGTCAGCCAGGCCGAAGCAGACCTCTCCGCCTTTGAGGACCGCTGCCGCGACTGGCCGCTTGTGCGCGAGTGTCACATGCTCAATGGCGAGGTGGATTTCATCCTGAAATGCGTCGCCCCGGACCTCAGCACCTTCCAGACCTTCCTGACCGAAGACCTGACCTCCGCGCCGAATGTGGCCAGCGTAAAAACCTCGCTGGTGATCCGCGGCGCCAAAGACACGCCCGGCGTGCCGTTCGAAGTGCTAGAAGAACGTCTCAGCCGCGACGCTTAAACACGATCAGATTTTCAAAATGAAATCGGCCCGCGTGGCGGACATAACCACGCGGGCCTTGGGGACCTCGGCGCCACTCTTCGCCGATGTTCTCTGCCAAAGCGACAAACCACGCACCTTCAATAAAGGCCTTCTGGCAACCATATGCCCAGCAATTGGGCACCGCCTGTCTGCCGCTCACGCTCTTAAGAGCATGACAGCAGGCACCGGCCCTGCGCAGGTCCAAATTTTGATAGGTTCACAAAGAGATCAAACCCTGAAGCAGCGCCTTGGCCATGGCCTGCTCCCGCGTGGCTGCATCCAGTTTCTGCCGCGCTGCAATGAAATGCTTGTTCACCGCAGCCTCTGAAATGCCCAATGTCTCGGCAATCCGCGCCGTCATCATGCCTTCCGCCAAAAGCGAAAGCACCTCCCGTTGGCGCACTGACAATGCATCTGGATGAGGCGTCAAAAGATCATTGGCGCGGGACGGCACCGGCGCAGTGATCGCGGTTGCAAGAAGCCCCGAGTACAACCCCAAATCAATCGGGCACGCCCCCGTCATCTGCTCCAGACTATAGCGCCCCACCAGTGACACATGGGTGCCCAAGGTGCCGGAAGTGCCAAACCGCGAGCAGGCAAACACATCCATACCCGCCGCCTTTAACCCATGATTGAGCGCAAAGGCCTTAGAGGTTTGCGCCTGCGAGCGCGTCATCAGCCCGGTCCGCTGAGTCACCAACCCCCTGGTTTGGAACACGCCCTCAAACAGAGGATCAATGCCGATATAATCCTCACACAAGCACTCCTCCATCCAGTCCATACTCATGGAGGTGTTAACCCATTGGATACCGCGATCCGCAGCATCCACTTGCGCCACCAAAATGTGGCTAAAACCCAGGTTTTCGGAAATTTCCGTGGCGACCTTCCACCGCGCCACCGGCTCCACATGGGCTGCCAATTTTTGCACGATATCAATCACGTGGTTTTTCATCTCAAGAACCCGCACACACCAAAAACACACACGCCAACTGTCGCCCGCAATGGGGCATTGGGTCAACTTTTCTCAGAGCTGAAAAAGCAAGACCTCAAAATGAGAACTAAACCATTTAATAAAAAGAAAACTTTCTCCTTGAGGTAAAGCCGACTTGAGGTCCTACATTACCTAAAACACGCAAATGGAGGCCCAAATGCACGTTCTCACCGTTCTTGATCACCCCAACCCCAACTCCTTCAGCCACGCCAATGCGCAGCACTTTATGAACGGCGCTGAGGCCGCAGGGCACAGCACCGAACTGGCCGATCTGCACGCGGAAGGTTTCAACCCGCTCTGGTCCATGGCCGACATCGACAGCGACGGCAAAACCAATGCGCCAGCCGATGTGACCCGCGAACAGGGCCGCATCGCCCGCGCGGACGCGATCTGTTTGATCTTCCCGTTGTTTTGGTGGGGCATGCCCTCCATGACCAAAGGCTGGGTCGATCGTGTCTGGAGTTGGGGCTGGGCCTATGACCAGCTCGACGACTCCGAAAAATCTCTGCAACGCAACCGCAGCGGCCTGCTGCTGATCCCCGCCGGTGCCCGCTCGGACGAAGTGGAAAGCCAAGGCTACCGCGCCGCACTCGACACCTGCTGGACAACAGGCACCTTTGGCTTCTTTGGCTTCTCCCCTCGCCGCATGGAATTTCTCTGCGGCTCCACCGGTTCGGCCAAACGCCGCGAGGCGCTGCTCTCACAAAGCTATGACTGTGGCCTCACCCTGCCGCCACCTGCGCCAAACTGAAGCCACAAGGCTGAAAAGGTTAACAGGTGCGGAGGCTGGCATGACTCCCAGAAACGCACCTCCGCAAAACAGACGTGATACCGACGCAATACCGACGTGCTTTTCAAAATGCGCAAAAGCCCGTCGCAAAGGTTAACCCGGCATCACACGTGGCTGGTCAGCCCGCCGTCTACACGCCAGTTCTGCCCGGTCACATAGCTGCCCTCCCCCGCCAAATAACTCACTAGCGAAGACACTTCTTCACTACGCCCATAGCGCCCCATCGGAATGCGCGCTTTGCGATCCTCCGTTTCCGGCAGGCTGTCGATGAAACCCGGCAAGATGTTGTTCATACGCACATTTTCCGCTGCAAACTTGTCGGCAAACAGCTTGGTAAAACTCGCCAAACCGGCGCGAAACACGCCCGACGTCGGGAACAGAGAGTCCGGCTCAAACGCGGCAAAAGTCGAGATATTGATGATCGATCCCCCGCCCTGCTTCGCCATAATCGGCGCCACAATCCGCGTAGGCCGGATCACATTCATCAGGTAAATCTCCATCCCGAGGTGCCAGTCGTCGTCACTGATCTCCAGAATGTCTCCCTTGGGCCCATGACCGGCAGAATTCACCAGAACATCCACACACCCCCACTTGGAAAGCGCTTTGTCTACAAGCGTTTGCACGTCTGCCTGCACCAAATTGGACCCGGTGACGCCCACGCCATCCAATGTGTCAGCCAAGGCCTCACCTTTACCGGAAGAGGACAAAATACCAACCTCAAATCCGTCTGATTTCAATCTCTTAGCCGCATCTGCGCCCAGTCCGCTGCCACCAGCGGTGATAAGTGCCACTTTGGTCATATCAAGCTCCTTTTGAGGCCCAACACTGCCCAATCCCGCCCCTTTTGACCAATCATGCTTCGTCGCCTAGAGTGTAGAAAATCTACACCCTAGGCGCTATGACCCGCATCAACCTCAACAGTCTGTCCATGTTTGACGCCGCCGCTCAACACGGCAGCTTTCGGCGCGCTGCAGAAGCCCTCAACCTAACGCAAGGCGCTGTGGCACAGCAGGTGCGAAACCTCGAACAGCAGACCCAAACAAAGCTATTTCACCGCCTTCCGCAGGGCCTTTCTCTCACAGAAGAAGGCCGCAGCTACCATGAGGCCGTATCTGCAGCGATGCGCCAAATCGAAACGGCGACCCAAGCGCTAAAGCCTGCGACACAGACGGTGACGCTCTCTGTGCCGCCTTCCCTGGCCTCAAAATGGCTGGTGCCCCGGTTGGCGAAATTTGCCGAACAGCATCCCGAAATATCGCTACACATACACGCCTCCGAAACCCGCACAGATTTCGCGAAAGACGCCGTAGACATTGCCATCCGTCAAGGGCCACCGCCATCCTTACCGCAAACGCACAGCGAGCAGTGGGCCCCGCTCAATTTGGTGGCTGTTACGCACCCATCCCTGCCTGCTGACCTGAAAACCTTGGCGCAGATCGCGGCACACCCCTTAATAGAAGACGGCCACCAAAGGTGGAAAACTCTATTGGAAGGCAACAGCTTACCCTACCCCAATTCGGTGCTGTCCTTTAATCAAACCGCGCTCGCGATAGACGCAGCTATCACCGGCCAAGGCATAGCCCTTGCGCCACGCCTATTGGTTCAGGACGCGCTCGACCAAGGCCACCTGACCGTTGTTTGGCAACCGGCCCCCACTGCGGAAGCCTACCACCTCATTCATCCGACTTCGCGGCATCCTCATCGTCAACGGGTTGTTGAGTGGCTCCAACAGGAGGTGAACCCCGTACCTTTGACGACGCAACCAACCTGAGCTTGTAAAAAGCTCTTTCCCCGAAATGGTTCACATGGCAACGTCCCGCCATGACGCAGACACTTACCAGCCCCGACGGCACCCCGATCAGCCGCTTTGCCTTTGGCACCATGCAGTTTGGCGGCACCGCTTCCGAGCGCGACAGCGCCGAGATGTTTGACGCCTGCCTGGATGCGGGCATCACCCATTTTGACACCGCCTACCTTTACACCGACGGCGCGAGCGAGACGATCCTCGGCAAGCTAGCTGCACCCCTTCGTGAGCGCTTGGTGATCGCTACAAAGGTCGGCTACCGTGGGGGCGCGGGTGCAGAGAATCTGCGGTCGCAATTTGATGTGTCACGCCAGCGGCTCAACATGGATCATGTCGACATCCTCTACCTGCACCGCTTTGATGCAGACACGCCAATTGAGGAAACCCTTGAAACCTTTGCGCAATTCAAAGCCAGCGGGCAGATCTCTCACATCGGCCTCTCCAACTTCGCCGCGTGGCAGGTGGTGAAAGCCGCCTGGGCAGCGTCAAAACTGAACCTCACAATCGACGTGTTGCAGCCCATGTACAGCTTGGTGAAACGTCAGGCCGAGGTGGAGATCCTGCCGATGTGCGCAGACCTTGGCATCCTGCCCGTCACCTATTCTCCGCTTGGCGGCGGTCTACTCACCGGCAAATACAGTGTCAAAGACACGCAAGGACGCTTGGCCACAGATGAGCGCTACGCGGCACGCTATGACGTTGATTGGATGCACAAAACTGCAGTCGATCTGTATGAACTGGCGGCCGCGCGGGATGTACATCCCGCGACATTGGCTGCCGCCTGGGTCGCCAAACACAGCGCAGCACCCAGCCCTATCCTCTCAGCACGCAACCTCGCACAGCTCGAGCCCTCTCTGGCCGCGACACGTTTCGACATGGACGACGTGCTCTACGCTGAGATCACTGCGCTCAGCCAGGCACCCGCCCCCGCCACCGACAGATTGGACGAAGCATGATTGATTTCCTGATCATCGGCGGCGGCATTGGCGGCATCTCCGCTGCCGCCCGCCTTGCTCCGCTCGGCAAAACGGTTGTTCTGGAACGAGAATCTGCCCTCGGGTACCACGCCTCTGGGCGGTCAGCCGCGATGTTTGAACCCAACTACGGCTCCCCAAGCACGGTAGAACTCAGCCACGCCAGCGGCGACTTCTTCCAATCTGAGGACGACAGCTTCCTCTCCCCACGCGGTGTGATGTTCCTCGCGGCCAAAGGCGACGACGAAGCGTTCAAACGGTGCTGCGAGAGCTTTGACGCCGCTCCGATGGACCTGCAACAGGCTTCTGAAATGGTGCCGATCCTCAACATGGACGCCATTGGCAACATCGCGCATCATCACTCCGGCGAAGACATCGACACGGACCGGCTAATCCAATGGTTCGCCAAAACCTGCCGAGCCCATGGCGGAGCGGTGAACACCGGTCAAGAGGTGACCAAAATCACAAAACTCGCAGACGGTTGGGAGGTTTTGGCAAACGGCGAAACCTATACCGCCAAAATGCTGTTAAACGCTGCTGGCGCCTGGGTCGACGAGGTCGCCAAACTCGCGGGTATCGCGCCGCTCAACGTCTCCCCACTGCGCCGCTCCATGGCGCGCATTCCAGCGCCGGGAGGGCATGACGTGAGCACCTGGCCCATGCTGTTAGATATTCACGAAAACTGGTATTCCAAACCGGACGCAGGCAGCCTCATCGTGTCGCCAGCCGAAGAAGATCCCATGCAGCCGTTTGACGCCTGGGCAGACGACATGGTTATCGCTGAAGGCCTTGCGCGCTATCAGGAATTTGTGACCGAGGAGGTTACCCGAGTCGAAGCCACATGGGCGGGCCTGCGTACATTTTCACCCGACCGCAACCTTGTGATAGGCCCGGACGCGAACGAGTCCAGTTTCTTCTGGGTGGCCTGTCAGGGCGGCTATGGCTTTCAATCCTGTCCCGCCGTGGCGCAATTGGTCGCTGACCTGATTTCCGGACAGACACCTGAAATCGACCCCGAAATCATCGCCGCTATTGATCCTCAGAGGTTTGCCTGATGCCCCGCCGCCTCAACCTGCCAGACAGCGCCTCGGTTGCCACGCCAGACAGCGGCGGCAAACTCTTTGCCCCTTCTGCGGCGCGCAACACGGAGCCGCTAACCAAGGCACTGGCAAAATTTGTCCCTGCTCAAGGCCGCGCCTTGGAGATCGCAAGCGGCACCGGTCAGCACATTGTCTCCTATGCCAAGGCCTTTCCCCAAATCGCGTGGCAACCCACAGAAGTCGCCGAGGACCGGATCGCCAGCATTGCGGCTTATCTCTCCGAAGCCGCGCTCACCAACGTGCAGGCGCCCATTCTACTGGATGCAACCGCGCCGGGATGGGGGAGTAATTCCAGTCCCGCCGACCTAATCCTTCTCAGCAACTTGCTGCATCTGATCAGCCAAACCGAAGCCGAAGTGCTCATCTCGGAAGCGGCACAAGCTTTGGCACCAGGCGGATGCCTTGTCATCTACGGTCCGTTTTCACGCGATGGGGTTTTGGTCTCTGACGGCGATGTGCAGTTCGACCAAAGCCTGCGCGCGCAAGATCCTGAAATCGGGTACAAATCCGACGCCGACATCCAGAATTTTGGCGCGACCTGTGGGCTGTCACCCAATGAAGCCGTTGAGATGCCCGCCAACAACCTACTCCTCACTTGGCGTGCGCCAACTTAGAACGCCACGTCACACGCTCCTTTTTTGCGTCGCACATGATCGAGATCAAATTCACATTCCCCAATCAGAATATGATGCAGGCAAACCAAGGAGATTCCCATGAGCTGGACCGACAAGATTTCTGAAACCCGCACCCAATTACGCGGATTGAACAAAGCCATCCCCGACACCGCCCGTGCCTTTGGTGGATTGAGCAAATCCGTGAAAGAAGGCGGTGTGCTCGACGTGAAGACCAAGGAGTTTGTCGCGCTTGGCATGGCCGTGGTCAGCCGCTGCGAACCTTGTATCTCCCTGCACTGTGACGCCCTTGTGCGGGCAGGCGCCACCAAAGAAGAAGTGGCTGATGTGCTGGCCATGGCAATCCAGATGGGCGGTGGTCCCGCCATGATGTATGCGGCAAAAGCACAGGAATGTTTTGAAGAGCTCACTGCGGGCTGACACTGCCCCGAATGCCACTTATGGTTGGGTCCAATTGTTCCGCAACACATTGGACCTTCCCATGCGACGCTCACTTGTTTTGGCCGGCTTTATGGCCTGCACCTCCGCCTTCCCCGCACAGGCCGCTGATATCTCCAGCTGGAGTTTCGGTAGCGACGGCACCATCACATGGGCCGATGTGGAAGAGCTGCGCAAGACCATCTTTGAGACCTTTGACACCAACGGCGACGGCGCGCTCAGCAACGAGGAATACACCGCCTTTGACAAAGCCCGCGCCGAAGCTGCGGGCAAAAACGCCTCCTCTTTGCTCTTACGCGCTGTGTCTGGCTTGGGTCGGGAAAACACCGACCTGAACCTTGACGGCTCGGTCACCCGCTCGGAACTGGAAACCGCTCTACGCAGCTGGTTTGAACGGGTGGATGCCAACAAAGACGGCGTGATCACAAAAGGCGAATACTAAACGCAAAACGCCCCGCTCACTGGCGGGGCGTTTTCTTTATCTTAAAGGGACTTAACCGTCTTTGCGGATGGTTTCGTTTTTCGGATCGTAGGGGCTGTCGCATGTCACAGTAGCGTCCCAAAGTTGATCCAACATTTTGACCTTCAGCTTGGTGCCTTCCACCGCCAGTTCCGGCTTCACGTAGCCCATGCCGATGCTCTTCTCAAAGGCCACCGAGTAGCCGCCAGAGGTCAAACGCCCAACGCGCTCACCTTCCGGCGTGTAAAGCACCTCCCGACCCCATGGGTCTGCATCTTCCGGCCCATCGATCAGCAATGTACAGCACTTCACCCGCACGCCCAGCGCTTCCATCTCGGCCTTGCCGTGGAAGTCTTTGGACAAGTCAATGAAGCGCGGCAAGTCGGCCTCGGCTGGCGTCGCATCCCGGCCCAGTTCAGTGCCAAACGCACGATAGGACTTCTCCTGACGCAGCCAGTTCTGCGCCCGCGCGCCCACCAGCTTCATGTCAAACTCGGCCCCTGCCTCGGTCAGCAAATCCCACAGGTAGTTCTGCATCTCAATTGGGTGGTGCAGCTCCCAGCCGAGCTCACCGGTGTAGGCCACACGGATCGCATTCACCGGGCACATGCCCAGCTCGATCTGGCGCGCCGACAACCAAGGGAAGCGTTTGTTGGACAATGCTGTGCCCGGATCCGCATCGCTGATGACCTTCTTCAACACATCGCGGGACTTTGGACCGGCAATGGCAAACACGCCCCACTGCGTGGTCACGTCTTGGATCTCGATGTAACCAAACTCCTCCATCTTGTCCTCGGCCGCTTTGCGTAAGAAATCTGCGTCGTATTCGGTCCAAGCCCCTGCGGAGACAAGATAATAATTGTTCTCGCCATTGCGCACGATGGTGTATTCGGTACGCGTCGTACCCGCCGCCGTCAGCGCGTAGGTCAGGTTGATGCGCCCGACTTTGGGCAGCTTGTTACAGGTGAACCAATCTAGGAACTGGGTGGCACCGGGGCCTTTGACCACATGCTTGGTGAAAGCCGTTGCGTCGATCAGGCCCACGCCCTCGCGGATCGCCTTCGCCTCATCCACAGCATATTGCCACCAGCCACCCCGACGGAAGCTGCGGCTCTGCTCATCAAAGTTCGATGGCGCATCCAGTGGGCCATAGTAGTTCGGCCGCTCCCAGCCATTAACCCAGCCAAACTGCGCGCCTTTGGCTTTCTGACGATCAAACGCGGGCGACGTCCGCAGCGGACGACAGGCAGGCCGCTCTTCGTCCGGGTGGTGCAAAATATAGACGTGCTCGTAGCACTCTTCGTTTTTGCGCGCTGCAAACTCGGTGGTCATCCAGTTCTGCGAATAACGTTTGGGGTCGAGCGACGCCATGTCAATCTCGGCTTCGCCGTCTACCATCATCTGCGCGAGGTAGTAGCCGGTGCCGCCCGCCGCTGTGATGCCGAAACTAAATCCTTCCGCCAGCCACATGTTGCGCAAGCCCGGCGCAGGCCCCACCAACGGGTTGCCGTCCGGCGTATAGCAAATCGGGCCGTTGAAATCGTCTTTCAAGCCGCTCTCGGCACAGGACGGCACACGCTCCGCCATCGCCATATACTGATCCGCAATCCGGTCCAGATCGAGCGGGAACAGATCAGCGCGGAAGCTGTCCGGAACCCCATGCTCAAACCGCGCAGGCGCGCCATGTTCATAGATACCCAGAATCCAGCCACCACGTTCCTCACGCGCATAGCTCTCATTGTCCGCATCCCGCACTACCGGATGCTCTGGATTCCCCGCCTGGCGCCACTTCACCAACTCCGGATCCTGATCCATCACGATGAACGTATGTTCCACCGGGATCGCAGGCATCTTGATGCCCAGCATCTTCGCGGTGCGCTGTGCGTGGTTGCCCGAGGCTGTCACAACGTGCTCAGCGGTGATCACAAATGTCTCATCGCTCGGCACCAGGTTGCCGCCCTTTTCCACCATCTTGGTGCAGGTCACTTCCCAATGGGTGCCATTCCAATGGAACGCATCCGCCTGAATTTTGCGGACAATCTCCACGCCCCTCTGACGCGCGCCTTTGGCCATCGCCATGGTCACATCTGCTGGGTTGATATAGCCGTCTTCAGTGTGGAACAGCGCGCCTTTGAGGTCATCGGTCTTGATCAGCGGCCAGCGCTCGCTGATCTGTTCCGGGCTCAGCCACTCATATTTCACACCACAGGTTTCTGCTGTGGAGGCATAGAGCATAAACTCATCCATGCGGTCTTGCGTCTGCGCCATGCGCAGGTTGCCCACAACGGCAAAACCCGCATTCAACCCGGTCTCTTCTTCCAACGTCTTGTAGAAATCCACCGAATACTGGTGAATGTGGGTTGTCGCATAGGACATGTTGAACAGCGGCAACAAACCTGCGGCGTGCCAGGTCGAGCCGGAGGTCAGCTCATCCCGCTCAATCAGCATCACATCGTCCCAACCAGCCTTGGCAAGGTGATAGGCAATCGACGTGCCAACGGCACCGCCGCCAACAACAAGGGCTTTTACGTTTGTTTTCATGAGACAGGCGACTCCCCTGAGCATAATCCTTTTGCGCAAACTGTACCGGATTGCCGAAATTGCGCACGGTCCAGCCGACGCTTGATTGCACAATTGCGACGCCACGTAGGCGCAAAAAGCCTTGCTGCATCGCAGCGGGGGCATTACACCCCACAACCACCTTGAAGGGAGACAGGCAAGAATGCGTATTTGCCGCTCGATTTCGGACTGCCGCGCCGCAGTCAAAGAGCTTCGCGCCACCGGTGAAACCGTGGCAATGGTGCCCACCATGGGCTTTCTACACGCTGGCCATATGTCGCTTGTGGAAACTGCCAAGGCAGAGGCTGACCATGTGGTGGTGTCGATCTTTGTGAACCCCACCCAATTTGGCGAAAGCGCCGACCTGGACGCTTACCCCCGCGATGAAGAACGTGACCTCGCCATGCTCCGCGAGGCTGGCGTCGCAACGGTGTTCTTGCCAGAAGTCGAGACCATGTATCCCACGGGTGATGAAACCATCGTGGAAACCACGCGGCTGGCCAACATACTACACGGCGAAGTCCGTCCCGGCCATTTCCGCGGCGTGACCACCGTGGTCGCACGACTGTTCAATATCGTGCAGCCTGACGTGGCTGTCTTCGGCGAAAAAGACTACCAGCAGCTTCAGGTTATCAAGCGCATGGTCGCTGACCTCCATATGCCGCTCAAGATCATCGGCGCGCCCACCGTGCGCGAGGCAGACGGCCTCGCCATGTCGTCCCGCAACGTGCGGCTTTCACCTGAGGATCGCCAAGCCGCACTGGTCCTCTCCAAATCCCTCACCGCCGCAGAAGCCGCTGCCGCCGGTGCAACCGTGGCCGACTTGCACAAGGTCATTGCCGACACTATCGCCACCGAGCCACGCGCCGCTCTCAAAGGGCTGGACATCGTCGCGGCGGAAACGCTCAATGGCATCGACGGGCCGCTCACAGGCCCCACTGCCATCATGATCTCCGTTGCCTTCGGCGACATTCTCCTGATTGACCAAAGGGTTGTCACACCATGAGCACACAGACCCCCATCCGCCGCACCACGGTACCACAGATCGCCAACCGCAAGGGTGGCGAACCGATCGTCAGCCTCACCAGCTATCACGCCCACACCGCTGCCATCGTGGACAAATACGCCGACTTCATTCTGGTCGGCGACAGCCTCGGCATGGTCATGCACGGCATGGAAAGCACCGTTGGCGTGCCGCTCGATCTGATGATCATGCACGGCAAAGCCGTGGTACGCGGTACCCAAAAAGCGCTCGTGGTCGTGGACATGCCGTTTGGCACCTACGAGGAAAGCCCCGCCATCGCTTTCCGCAACGCTGCCAAGATCATGAAAGAAACCGGCTGTGGCGCGGTAAAACTTGAGGGCGGCAAGCGCATGGCCGAGACCATCCGCTTCCTCACCGAACGCGGCATCCCCGTGATGGCCCACATCGGCCTCACGCCGCAATCCAGCCACGTCATGGGCGGCTTTAAAACCCAGGGCCGCGACGAAGACACTTGGGCGATCCACGAAGAAGACGCCCAAGCCGTGGCCGACGCTGGTGCTTTTGCCATTGTGCTCGAAGGCATGGTCGAACCGCTCGCGGCCAAGATCACCAAGCAAATCCCAATCCCAACCATCGGCATCGGCGCCTCTGCGGAATGTGACGGCCAGATCCTCGTGCTTGAGGACATGCTCGGCCTGAACGAATGGACGCCCAAGTTTGTGAAAGTCTACGGCGATCTCGGCCCCGCGATTGAGCGCGCGGTCAGCCAATACGCCGACGAAGTCAAAGACCGCAGCTTCCCAAGCGAGGACGAGGTCTACCGCTAAAAAGATTAGGAACTACGGCGCGCCCACAAAGCGCGCCGTAGTTCCGTCAGGCCTTAAACGCCCCGTCCGCGATCATCTTGTCCATCATATCGACCATGCTCTCTTTGAGCGGCCGATAAGACACGCCAAGTTCGCGCTTGCCCTTTGAATTGTCCGCCCTCCAAGGCACATTCACATTACGTTTCACAAACTTGCGGCTGATCCCTTGGCTTGGACCGGCCAGCCACACCAGCCACTTGGGCATCGCCCGCTTGGGCAGCGCATAGTCATCGCCAAAATCGTCCTGCAGCGCCTCCGCCATCGCCAGAAAATCACTATTGTGCGCAGAAATGATATTGCGGCCATGAGCCTCCGGCAAAAACCCAGCCGCCAAATGGGCCTGCGCCAGATCACGCACATCGACCAATCCTATGCCAATCTTAGGCGCACCCATTTTCATCGCCCCACCCGCGAGCATCTGCACAATGTTGAAACTTTCAGATGTGGGGCTTTTCTGCAGCGACGGGCCAATCACCAACGATGGATTGATCACCACAAGCTTCCATCGATCCTGCGCGTCCGCAATCTCCCAAGCAGCCCTCTCTGCCAGGGTTTTTGACAGGCTGTAGGGCTGATGATCCAGTGACGCAGTGGAGTTCCAGATCTCTTCGGTGATCACCCCGCCCGGCGCGTTCACCGCATCAATCGCGTCTGTGTAAATCGCGGCACAGCTGCTAGTCAAAACGACGCGAGAGACACTCTCGGTCTTGTTGGCCTCTTCCAACACATTTCGTGTGCCTTGCACCGCCGGATCTATCAGCTCTTTCTGCGGGTCTGTCACGGTGGTGGTGAATGGCGATGCGGTGTGAAACACCACACCACATCCCGTCATCGCCTCTGCGTAGGATCCGGGCTGCAGCAAATCCGCTTTGAACAGTTTAAGCGTCCCGGGGGCCGTTTCTGCAATCGCCGTCAAATGCGCCACTTTGTCGGCATTGTCGGGGTCTCGCACAGGCGCGTGCACCGTGGCGCCCGCTTCCAGCAAGCCTTTCACAATCCAACCCGCCACATACCCGGTGGCCCCGGTGACCAAAACCGGCCTGTCCGTATCTATCACAAAGGGAACTTGAGGCATCTGCGTTCACTCCTATCGACCTTGATGCCACCGATCTTGGCACCAAAACCGGAAATTAAAACGCAGATTGCGCCATCTCACTTGCACATCACGCCAAGCGACAGAAGGAGCCACCCGATTTCGGCTGGCTCCGCCATTTTTCATCTCTCTAAACTTAGAAAATCTTACCCGGATTCATGATGCCATCCGGGTCAATGGCCACTTTGATCGCCGCCATCACGTCCACCGCGCCGCCCAGCTCTTTGCGCAGATACGGCTTTTTACCCTGCCCGATGCCATGCTCACCGGTACAGGTGCCGCCCATCTCGATCGCCACGTCGTTGAGCCAGCTGACATAGCCCTGCGCTGCGGCCACTTCATCCGGGTTGTCCATATCCACCAGCGGCAGCATGTGGAAGTTTCCGTCCCCGACGTGGCCCACCACGGTGGAGATCAGCCCCAGCTCATCCGCCTTTTCCTTGGCCACAGTCACACATTCCGCCAGCCGCGAAATTGGCACACAGACGTCGGTGGAAATACCCTTCGCCCCCGGACGCAACGCCAACGCCGCCCAATACATGTCATGCCGCGCCTGCCACAGCTTGCTGCGATCCTCGGCCTTCTGCGTCCACTCAAACCCGGTGCCACCGACCTCTTCAGCGATGTGGCCAAACATCTCGGCCTGCTCTGCCACACCGGTTTCCGAGCCATGGAACTCCAGCAAAAGCAGATGCTGCTCCGGAAGGTCCAATTTCGAATAGTCATTGGCTGCCTTCACCGCGAGCGAATCCAGCAACTCAATCCGTGCCACCGGGATGCCATACTGGATGGTCATCATCACCGCCTGACAGGCCGCATCAATGGTCTCAAACGAACAGCGAGCCGAGGACATCGCCTCAGGAATGCCCTGTAGCTTCAGCGTGATCTCAGTGATGATGCCCAAGGTGCCTTCCGAGCCAATCATCAGGCGGGTCAGGTCATAACCCGCGCTGGATTTTTTGGCCCGGCTCGCAGTACGGATCACCTCACCAGACGGCAGCACCACCTCAAGGCTCAGGATGTTGTCTTTCATCGTACCGTAGCGCACCGCATTGGTGCCGCTGGCGCGGGTGGAGGCCATGCCACCCAGAGACGCATTGGCCCCCGGATCAATCGGGAAAAACAGCCCCTGGTCACGTAGCTCCAGATTCAGCTGCTCGCGCGTCACTCCCGGCTGCACCACACAATCAAGGTCCTCGGCGTTCACCGCCACCACCTTGTTCATTTCAGTCAGGTCAATACACACGCCCCCCGCCGGTGCATTCACATGCCCCTCCAGCGAGGTACCGGTTCCATAGGCAATCACCGGCACCTTATGCGTGGCGCAGGTTTTAACGATGTCGCTCACCTCTTGGGTGGACTTGGCAAAGATCACCGCATCCGGCGCCTGTGTCTCAATCCAGGTGGTGGTGTGCCCATGCTGCTCACGCATCGACTGACCGGTGTGAAACGCCTCGCCAAACTGCTGTTTCAGCACTCCCAAAGCCGCCGCAATTCCCTCTTCATTGCGCGGCAAATCCACTGCCAATCCCATGGGCACTCCCCTTCTCCATGTCGATTTGCGCCATGGCTAAGCGGCGCCCAACAGGAGGTCAACCACGACTATTCGCCATAGGCCAGCCCTTCGCGCCGGTTGTCCGCCCCACCCAGTAACGTCTTCCCAACTGATATCGCGTGCAGCCCGGAATTCAGGTCCCGCGCATTTACCTTGTAGCCCATGCCGGTCAGAGACTCGCCAAACTCCATAGCCGCGCTCTCCGTCTCAATGTCATAGGTGCCAAAGCGATTCACCAGATGCGGCAGATCAATTGCCTGCTGCACATCCATGCCCCAATCCAGATGCGCGATGATGGTTTTGGCGACATAACCAATGATCCGACTGCCGCCCGGACTGCCCACCACCAGCGTCGGCTTGCCATCTTTTAAAACAATGGTTGGCGCCATGGAGGAGCGTGGCCGCTTGCCTGGCTCCACACGGTTGGCCACCGGCACGCCATCGCGATGGGAACGGAAAGAGAAATCCGTCAGCTCGTTGTTCAGCAGGAACCCATTTGTCATCACCCGGCTGCCAAACCCGTTTTCAATGGTCGTCGTCATGGACAAAGCGTTGCCATAGCTGTCGACAATGGAGATGTGCGACGTGGAAGGCTGCGCAAAGCTCTCTCCATCGGCATAGTGCAACGTGTGATCAAACTCCGGTGCGCCCGGCGCAACGCTCTCCAAAGCTGCAGCGCCTTCCAACAGCTTCGCCCGCTCCGCCAGATACTCCGGTGCCAGAAGCCCCGCACTTGGCACAGGCACATAGTCGCTATCCGCCATGTAGCGGCCCCGATCTGCGAAGGCGAGGCGTGAAGCATCGCCAATCAGCCGCCAAGCATCCGCGCTGTCAGGCCCAAGCCCTCCAATGTCGTAAGGCCGCACCAATCCAAGGATTTGCCCCACGGTCAGCCCGCCGGATGATGGCGGCCCCATGCCACAGACATCATGCGCACGATATTCCACGCAAACCGCCGGCCGCTCTTTGACCTGATACAGCGCCAAATCCACCGCGCTCAACGCGCCCGGATTGTTAGCATCCTGTACCGCCCCCACAATATCCGCTGCGATCTCACCTGTGTAAAACGGGGCTGCGCCCTGCGCTGCCATCAATCGCAGGCTCTTCGCGTAGTCCATGTTGAACAGGATCTCACCTTCCGCCAGCGGCGTGCCTCCGGGCAGGAAATAGCCAGCGGTGACAGGATGAGTCGCCAGCCGTTCGGCATCGCGTGCCACGGACGCGGCCATGCGCGGCGACACAGGAAAGCCGATTTCTGCATGACGAATGGCAGGCAGAAACAGGCTTGGCCACTGGCTGCGTCCCCATTTGCGGTGTGCCACTTCCATCAACATCGGCGTCCCTGGCACGCCCACGGATCGCCCGCCGACAACCGCCTCAAAGAACTTCAAGGTTTCCCCGTTTTCGTCTTGGAACAGGCGCGGCGTGGCCGCCAAAGGCGCGGTCTCGCGCCCATCCAGCGTTGTCACCTCGCCGCTTTCGGCGTCATACCAAACCAGAAAAGCCCCACCGCCCAAACCCGAACTTTGCGGTTCCACCAGCCCCAGCACAGCCTGCACCGCCACCATCGCATCCGCCGCCGTGCCTCCGTCGCGCAACACTTCTGCGCCAGCCTCCACCGCCAAGGGGTGCGCCGCCGCCACCATCCAATCATTTGCCTTGCTAGGCGCGCCTTGCGTCTTAGCGGCCAGCGCCGCCTGCAGGCTTTGCGGCACATTCATACCCAGCGCAGAACCCTCCTCCGGCGCCACGCCATCGGCCGCCTCCTGCGCACCCGACGCGGACACCAACAAGCAAGCAACAGAAACCGCTGATAAAAATCGCTTCATGACCAACTCCCAAACCAAAAGACAATCCGGCAACCCAAGGTGTTGGTCGCCGCTTGGAAATCAGCTTAGGTCAGGACAGGCCCTGCACCAACAGCGGATAGCTGCTCAGGACCTCATAGACCGCGCCCTCCGAGGTCAAAGAGGAACGATACAAGGCGATTTCGCTAACAAGGATCGGATCAATTTCCAGTGAGGCCCCGCGCGACAGGGCCGCCTGCACCCGCTCCGGCGGCTGTTTCCCATCTCGAAATCGGCTGAGCGTTACATGCGGACGAAACCGACGTTTTTCTAAACCAATGCCAAGCCGCCGCGCCGCTTGCGCCACATCCGCCTGCAACGCCATCAACACCGGATCAGGTGCCGCCAACAGCCCAAAAGACCGGCTGCGCGGCGCGCCAAAGATGTCCATGCCTTTCAGGTGGAGTTCAAACTGCGACTGCCGGATCAGTTCCAGCTCTTCGTGCAATGCCTCGAGCATCTCCACTGGCTGATCGTCCAGAAACGCCAACGTCAGATGCAGATTGGCCGCCGGCACCTCGCGCCCCACAGCAATCCGCCCTTGCACATCCAGAAGCGCTTCCGCCTCTGACCCGTCCAACGGAATGCCAACGAAAGCGCGCATGAAGGCTTAGAGCATCGCCGGAACCACCAGATCCGGTGGCCGGTGCCCATCATCGAAGGTCTTGATATTGATGAGGACTTTCTCACCCATCTCGATCCGCCCCTCTATAGTAGCAGACCCCATATGCGGCATCAGCACCACATTGGGATGTCCGCGCAAATCCGGGTGGATTTCGTGCCCGTGCTCATACACATCCAGACCCGCGCCCGCGATTTCGCCCGCCTTAAGCATCCGCACCATGGCGTTCTCGTCGATCACCTCCCCCCGCGAGGTATTGATGATCACAGAGGCAGGCTTCATCAGCTTCAAACGCCGCGCGTTGAGCAGGTGGAAAGTCGACGGCGTATGTGGACAGTTCACAGACACCACGTCCATACGGGCCAGCATCTGATCGAGACTCTCCCAATAAGTCGCCTCATATTGCTCTTCGATTTCAGGGCGCAAACGGCGACGGTTGTGGTAATGAATCTGCATACCGCAGGCCTGCGCGCGCCGTGCCACGGCGGTGCCAACACGCCCCATACCCAGAATGCCAAGCCGCTTGCCGCTCACACGGCCGCCCAAAAGCGCAGTTGGCGCCCAGCCATCCCATTCGCCAGACTGCATACGCTGCACCCCTTCGCTCACGCGACGAGTCACACCCAAAATCAGCGCCAGCGCCATATCCGCCGTGTCATCTGCGGACACGCCCGGCGTGTTGGACACCAGCACGCCCCGCTGACGGGCAGAGGCCACATCAATATGGTCGACCCCCGCGCCATAGTTGGCAATCAACTTCAGCCGATCCCCGGCTTGCGCAATCAGGTTGGCGTCAATCTTGTCGCTCAACGTGGGCACCAAAACGTCTGCGTCTTTCATCGCCTCGGCCAGCTGCTCGCGGCTCATTGGCGTGTCATCGTCGCGCAGGCGTACGTCAAAGAGTTCTGACAGTCGTGTTTCAACAGCTTCCGGTAAGCGTCGCGTAACGACAACACTCAGACGTTGCTTTGGCATGCAGGGCCTCCCAATGCTTTCCAATTCGGCGCGTTGCTGCCACACTGCCCCACAGGTCAGTCAGGCACAAGAACCTGCGAGCGCCACCAGAGCAGAAAAATCAGGCAATATGTTCACCTTGGGTACAAAATCTCTCGTGAGCTTGGGCGCGGCTTTGCTATTGGCGCTCACAACATCTGTTGCGGCTGAAGCCCCGGCAGAGAAAAAACGTGGGCCGGTCACCAACCTGCCGATGCCACGATACGTGTCGCTCAAAGCCACCAAGGCCAACGTGCGGCGCGGCCCTTCGCGCACCCATCGCATCGACTGGGTCTTCACCCGCAAATCCATGCCGCTGCAGATCACCGCCGAATACGGCCATTGGCGGCGTGTGCGCGATATCGAAGGGGCAGGCGGCTGGGTGCATTATTCCCTGCTGTCCGGCGTGCGCACTGTTATTGTACAGAAAGACATGCTCCCCTTGGCCATGCGGCCCGGTGAAAAGGTCGGCACTGCGGCGCATCTGGAACATGGCGTGATTGCAAAGCTGGAAGAATGCAACCCAGACTGGTGCCGCCTTAACGCAGGCGGCTACAAAGGCTGGGCGCTTAAAGAGAACCTTTGGGGCGTAGACGCCGACGAGATCCGCGACTGATCCCGCCCCACATCCTTCAGTTTACTGGGCCGCTTCGGCTGCTGCACGGATGGCGCGAATGTTCTCACCGTACACCTCCGCCTTATCAACAGAGCCGCCCTTGAACACGGCAGAGCCCGCAACCAGAACGTCGGCACCGGCTTCCGCCACCAACGGCGCGGTTTCAGTGGTCACGCCGCCATCGATCTGAATGTGGATCTCCCGGTCGCCAATCATCTGACGCAGGCGACGGGTTTTCTCAACACCGGAGTGAATGAACTTCTGCCCGCCAAAGCCTGGGTTCACGGTCATGATCAGCACCATGTCCACGAGGTCCAGCACATGCTCGATACTTTCAAGCGGCGTACCCGGGTTCAGGCTCACACCGGCTTTCACACCCTGCGCTTTGATCGCCTGAATGGTGCGGTGAATGTGTGGACCCGCCTCTACATGCGCGGTGATCATATCCGCCCCCGCTTCGGCATAGGCTTCGATATAGGGATCCACCGGCGCGATCATCAGATGCACGTCCATGAAGGTTTTGACGTGCGGGCGGAATGCTTTCACGGCGGGTGGGCCGAATGTCAGGTTTGGCACAAAGTGCCCATCCATCACATCCACATGCACCCAATCTGCGCCCTGATCCTCGATCGCGCGGATCTCCTGGCCAAAGTTGGCAAAATCCGCCGAGAGAATGGACGGGGCAATTTTGATTTTGCGATCAAAGCTCATGTTGGGCTCCTTTTCCGACCTGTGCCGGGCTTTGACAGTGACCCTTGAGCGGCCACCAAACACCTGATTTCAGGCGATTCGAAACTGGCGGCAAAATGGCCTTTGAGGGGTCAAAACACAATTGGGCATAGACAATCTGCCGCGCATTCTCAAATTGCGCAGTTTTTAGGCACCTCATGGCTTTTCGACTGATTTTTAATCGCTCTCCTTTGTGCCTGCTCAAATCAGCAGCACCCCTTCTTTTGACCTCTCCTGTGTGATGCGAGCGATAAGGCAACGCATCACTTCGGGAAGCACGCCATCACCGCATTTGCCCCCATATCAACGCCTGCTCAAACACGGCAGCCCCGCGCCATTGGTACGGCCGACATCCGCAGCAAACTGCGCGATGGTGTCTCCGTGTTGGACGATCTGCGTCTGTCCGGCTCCAGCCGCGTGTTGTTCCCAAATGCCAACTACCCAAACGGACGCACCGCTGCATTGCAAGCGGTCCTGCTGAACACGGCAGGCGGCATCACCGGCGGCGACCAGTTTGATGTCACAGGCCACGCAAGCGAAGGCAGCCACCTGACCCTTACAACTCAAGCCGCAGAACGCGCCTATCGCAGCATCGACGTGCGCACTGGCCGCCTTGACAGCAAACTCAGCCTCGCGGCGGGCGCGCGCATGGATTGGCTACCACAAGAAACCATCCTGTTTGACGGCGCCGCCCTGTCACGCAGCCTCACCGTAGACATGCACAGCACGTCACGCTTCCTGATGGTGGAGCCCATGATCTTTGGCCGCACAGCCATGGGCGAAACCGTGCAGGCCGCAGAGTTGTTCGATAAAATCACCATAAAACGGGACGGCCACCTTTTGTTTGCCGACCGGGTAAAACTCTCCGGCAACGTCCAAAAACACCTCAACCGCACGGCCATTGCCGGTGGCGCGCGCGCCATGGCCACGCTCTTGCTCGCCGCGCCGGACGCAGACCGCTATCTCAACACACTACGCAGCCACCTGCCGCAAACCGCAGGCGCCAGCCTGATCCGAGATGGGCTGCTGTTTGCCCGCATCTTGGCGGAGGACAGCTACACCCTGCGCCAATCTCTCATTCCCGCGCTGACATATCTGAACGGCGCTGATCTTCCTCGAACATGGATGCTCTAACCCGATGCAACTCACGCCACGTGAAAAAGACAAACTGCTGATTGCCATGGCCGCAGAAGTCGCCCGCAAGCGCCTTGCGCGCGGCGTAAAGCTCAACCACCCCGAAGCCATCGCCCTGATCACCGACGCCGTGGTCGAAGGTGCGCGCGACGGTAAATCCGTGGCCGACCTGATGCAATCCGGTGCCCGCGTGATCACCCGCGCGCAGTGCATGGATGGCATCGCCGACATGATCCACGAAGTCCAAGTCGAGGCCACCTTCCCGGATGGCACCAAGCTTGTCACCGTGCACAACCCTATCCGCTAAAGGAGACTTCTGATGCAACGTTTTGCCATTGCCGCCATGGCCGCAACCGCCACAACGCCAGCCCTTGCGCACTCCGGCGCGCACCTTCACCCACATGCTGGTGATCCAGTGTGGCTACCTATCGCGGTTGGCACTGTTGTCGTTGGCGCTCTGGGCCTATTGGTCTGGAACCTCAAATGATCCCCGGTGAATTGATCCCCGCGAACGGTGAGCTAACCCTGAACGAAGGCGCGGAGGTCACCACCCTCATGGTCGCAAACACAGGCGACCGACCGATCCAGGTCGGCAGCCATTATCACTTTGCCGAAACCAACCCCGCGCTGGCGTTTGACCGCACCGCCGCCCATGGCCTGCGCTTGGACATCGCCGCAGGCACCGCCGTGCGGTTTGAGCCGGGTCAGCGCCGCGAAGTGCATCTGATCCCGATTTCCGGTGCCCACCGAATTTTCGGCTTCAACCAGAAAGTCATGGGACCGCTCTCATGACCTAACCCAAGGAGACTTTGATGACGACGTTTGCAACTCATTCCATCACAACTTCACTGAGTGGTTATTTCTTTATGTCCCGCATGGTGGAGCGCCAGATGCGCATGACCCACGCCATGAACCGCGCGCTGGTCGGCACCATGCTCGCACCGTTCGGCAACAGTGCTCCAAAGCCTGCAGTCACAAGCGCCCCGGCCAAACAGGCCGCGCCAAAACGCAAACCTCGCGCCAAGTCGATTGCGACGACTAAAACCAAAGCCGCCGCCCCCGCCTCAAACACAGCAACCAAACCTGCGCCCTCCGAACCGGAATTCAAATCCGCAACTCCGAAAGCAAAGGCTCCAGCCGCCCCAAAGTCGGCAAAAAACGCCAAAACAAAGGCACCGAGGAAAACCACCGCAAAGGCCAAGGCTGACATAGCGCCCAAAACCACGACAACCCAAAGATCAGTTGTGAAAACTGACACACCTGTCAAAGCCGCGGCAAAAGCAACAGCACCGACCGTGAAATCGGTCGAAGCCGAAGCTCCGGCCGCCTCGCCTCCAGCCACGGCTGCCAAAGCCAAACGCCAGCCCTCAAAGCCTCCCGCCATGCCTGCGGCAACTTCAAAACCCAAACAAAAATCCTGACGCGCCACGCGCCGCCTCAATCCAATCAAAGAGACCTTCGATGCCCGCCAAAATTTCCCGCTCTGACTACGCCGCCATGTTTGGCCCAACCGTCGGGGACAAACTGCGCCTCGCGGACACCGATTTGGTGATCGAGGTCGAACGCGACCTGACAGGTCCCTATGGCGAAGAGGTCAAATTTGGCGGCGGCAAGGTGATCCGCGACGGCATGGGCCAGGCGCAAACCACCCGCGCCGAAGGGGCGGTCGACACGGTCATCACCAATGCGCTGATCGTCGATCACACCGGCATCTACAAAGCTGACGTTGGCCTCAAAGGTGGGCGCATCCTCAAAATTGGCAAGGCTGGCAACCCGGACACGCAACCGAATGTGGACATCATCGTCGGCCCCGGTACCGAGGCCATTGCCGGCGAAGGTAAAATCCTCACCGCAGGCGGCTTTGACAGCCACATCCACTACATCTGCCCGCAACAGATCGAAGACGCGCTGCACTCTGGTCTAACCACCATGCTCGGCGGTGGCACCGGCCCTGCGCATGGAACGCTCGCCACCACTTGCACGCCAGGTCCATGGCACATCGGCCGCATGTTGCAATCCGCAGATGCGTTCCCAATGAACCTGGCGTTTGCGGGCAAAGGCAACGCCTCGCTGCCCGCTGCACTCGAAGAACAAGTCAAAGGCGGCGCCTGCGCGCTGAAACTGCACGAAGACTGGGGCACCACCCCTGCCGCCATCGATTGCTGCCTTTCCGTGGCCGACGACATGGATGTACAGGTGATGATCCACACCGACACGCTCAATGAGTCTGGCTTTGTGGAAAACACCGTCGCCGCCATGAAAGGCCGCACCATCCACGCCTTCCACACCGAAGGCGCAGGGGGCGGCCACGCGCCGGACATCATCAAAATCTGTGGCGAAGAGCACGTCTTGCCCTCCTCCACCAACCCCACCCGACCCTTCACCGTGAACACCGTGGATGAGCACCTCGACATGCTCATGGTCTGTCACCATCTCGACAAATCCATCCCCGAAGATGTCGCCTTTGCCGAAAGCCGCATCCGCCGCGAGACGATTGCGGCCGAAGATATCCTGCACGACATGGGGGCCTTTTCGATCATCGCCTCTGACAGCCAGGCCATGGGCCGCGTTGGCGAAGTCCTGATCCGCACCTGGCAGACGGCCGACAAGATGAAGAAACAACGCGGTCGCCTGCCAGAGGAAACCGGCGAAAACGACAACTTCCGCGTCCGCCGCTACATTGCCAAATACACCATCAACCCGGCCATCGCCCACGGTATCAGCCACCAAATTGGCTCGATTGAGGAAGGCAAACGCGCCGACCTGGTGCTCTGGTCGCCAGCGTTCTTTGGCGTGAAGCCTGAAATGGTCTTGATCGGCGGCTCGATCGTCTGCGCGCAGATGGGCGACCCCAACGCGTCGATCCCAACGCCACAGCCGGTCTATTCTCGTCCCATGTTTGGCGCTTATGGCCGCGCGGTGGAAAATGCCGCCGTGGTCTTTGTTTCTGAGGCCGCGCAAGCCGAGGGCATCGGCAACAGCTTGGGCTTGGCAAAACAAACCCTCGCGGTCCAGAATACCCGCAACGTTGGCAAATCAGATCTGAAACTCAACGCGGCGACACCTGAAATCGAAGTCCATCCAGAGACATACGAGGTGCGCGCCGACGGCGAACTCCTGACCTGTCAGCCTGCCGAGGTGCTGCCCATGGCACAGCGGTACTTTATGTTCTGACCGGAGCCCCCAATGCGCGCAGCCCTTTTTGCCCTCACTTTCCTTGCCACCCCCGCTTTTGCCCAATGCCCCACCGCTTCGGACATGGACACAGGCGTGCGCCTCACCGATCTGGAGGGCATCACCGAGACCTACAAACGCGACGGTGCGCATTTCATCCGTGGCGCTTGGGACGACGGCGCGGACTACGGCACGCGCTTCTTGCTGCTCAAAGGCCTCTATGTCGTGGAGCAATTTGACACCGAAAATGGCGACGTGGTCTCCGGCAGCCGCAGCACCCATGCCTACCCGCTCAAGCCTGCCGACGCGCCGATTCCCGTCGCGGATGGCCGTTGGGACACCGAAGTGATCACGCTGGATTCCGAAGGCACCATCACCACCCGCGAAAGTCATATCTTTGGCCCAAGCACCCAGGTCACCATTGGCGGCTGCTCATATGAGATGATGCCGGTCATTGGCATATATCACGATGACGACGGTTATGAGGAAACCCTGCACTATCTGCCGGAACTTGGCTTTGCCTATTTGGTGGAAACCCGCGCGAAGAACGAAAAGGCCGAGCGTTACACTTACATTCGCATCGAAACGCTTGAAAATTAAACAAACTCTGACCCGCCTTGCATCAGGTGCAAGACGGCTATGACGAAAGACCGACTGCACATGGCAACAGATTTGACCCATATTCAGAGCCAAGGGAGGACCATAGGTTTATACGAAACTGAGGTTCAAAATGGCACTGACAGCTACACACACCGAACACCACTCGCTGGGTCACATCCTAGCAGCTCCATTCCGCGCCATCGGCAACGGTCTGATCGCGATCATGGAAAGCAACAGCCGCGTGCAATACGTCGATCGCCTGAACGCGATGTCCGACGAACAACTGGAAGCCAAAGGCATCAAGCGCGACGAAATCGTGCAGCACGTCTTCCGCGACTACATGCACCTGTAATCTGTGCATTTGGGGGGCGCCCATCATGAGCGCCCTTCCCACTGCACATGACTACCATGCCCACGGCCACGCCCCGGAACAGGGGCGGGTGGCCCTCACCTACGAAGACCGCTTCCTACGCCGCAAAACCCTCCAGCTAGAAGACGGAACGCGCATTCTCGTAGATCTGCCCAAAACCACATCTCTGGACCACGGCGGCGTGCTGCGCTTGACGGATGGCGGAGAGATCACTGTGATCGCCGCGCCGGAACCGCTTTTGCAGGTCACCGCAGAACATTTGCCACGCATAGCCTGGCACATCGGCAATCGCCACACCCCGTGCCAGATAGAAGACACGCGCCTGCTTATTCAGCGCGACCATGTGATCAAAGACATGCTGGAACTGCTTGGCGCGACGGTGACCGAGGTGACCGAGCCCTTCACACCCGAAGGCGGCGCGTACGGCCACGGTCGCACGCACAGCCATGACCACAGCCACCCGCACGCCCACGATCACACATTGGACCATGACCACCACCACGATCATGACCACTGACCCGATCCTGACGCTGGCCCAATGGCTCTCGCCCGCTTTTCCGGTGGGCGCGTTCACCTACAGCCATGGTCTCGAAGCCCTTGTGGACGCTGGCACCGTACATGACGCCGCCAGCTTTTCCGCGTGGCTATCGGACACGCTCCAAAACGGCGCGGGCCAAAACGATGTGATCTTGCTGGCACAAGCCTACAACGCCGACACCATCGAAGCACTGACCGAGATCGACTCTCTTGCCCGCGCCCTTGCACCCTCTGCTGAACGCCTGCTGGAAACCGACCAACAAGGCGGTGCCTTTGCGCACACCGCTGCAATCATCCACGACCTGGATCTCAGCGATCTGACCTATCCGGTGGCCGTAGGCCGCGCCGCGCACCTGCAAAACCTGCCTTTGCCCGACACCGCGCGCCTGTTCCTGCACGCCTTTGCCGCCAATCTGACCTCTGCGGCCACCCGCCTCGTGCCTCTTGGCCAAACCGAAGCACAGGCCACACTCACCGCCGTGACACCGCTCTGCCAAGACGTTGCAGACCAAGCGGTCACATTGTCACTGGAGGACATTGCCGCGTCGACTTTTGCCTCTGACATCGCTTCCATGCGCCACGAAACGCAATATTCGAGGCTCTTTCGCTCATGACCTGGCTCGCCGTCTTTATTTCCGCACTGCTGCTTGTCCCCGCCGCCCTGCACCTGCTCTGGGCCATCGGCGCTTGGGTGCCCATCCGCGACGAGGCGGCATTGGCCCGCGCCACCGTTGGCGCGCCCGGCATCACCAAAATGCCCGGCCCCATTCCCTGTGCACTGGTGTTTGTGGCGCTGAGTTTCGCCGCTTCTCTGCCTCATCTGACAACCTTCCCGCTGCGCAGCCTGCTCTTGCTGTCCATCGCCGCCGTCTTCTTGCTGCGCGGCATCGCTGCCTACCTGCCCGCCTGGCGCAAACTGGTCCCCGAAGAACCCTTCGCCACACTAGATCAACGCTACTACGGCCCGCTCTGCCTGGTCTTAGGCGCAAGCTTCCTCCTCTTCACTCTCACAGGAGCCTGACATGACTTCTCCAAACGGCCCTCTGCGCATCGGCATCGGCGGCCCCGTCGGCGCGGGCAAAACCACGCTCACCGCCAATCTCTGCCGCGCCCTGCGCGACAAGCTCTCCATCGCCGTGGTCACCAACGACATCTACACCCGCGAAGACGCGGAAGAACTCATGCGCCAACAGGTCTTGCCCCTGGAGCGCATCAAAGGCGTGGAAACCGGCGGCTGCCCGCACACCGCCATCCGCGAAGACGCCTCCATCAACCTTGCCGCAATCGACGAGCTTACCCGCGAAATTCCCGACCTCGACATTGTCCTGATCGAGTCCGGCGGCGACAACCTCTCCGCCACCTTCTCGCCGGAGCTGGCCGATCTGACCATCTACGTCATCGACACCGCTGCAGGCGAAGAAATCCCCCGCAAAGGCGGCCCTGCGATCACCCGTTCTGACATCCTGATCATCAACAAAACAGACCTCGCGCCCTACGTCGGCGCCTCGCTTGAGGTCATGGAACGCGACGCCAACAAGATGCGCGGCACGCGGCCTTTCCTTTTCACCTCCCTGCGCCACGGCAAGGGCCTAGACGCACTCCTGCCGCTTATCGGTGAAATCGGTGGCGTGCCTGCCCTGATGCAAAGCTAATTGGTGATACTTGGGGGAAATTTTCCCCCAATCCGCCCTCTTTTCCGCTTCACAGTCCTAAAATATCCCCGCCGGAGGCGTCTGCCGCTTCAACCTGCACCGCGTTGCCGCTAAGAGCGCGCCACGAACAACCCGCGGACTCCTAAATGATCAAGCTTCAAAACGTCAGCGTCTCCTTAGGTGATCGCAACGTTCTTTCCAACATCTCCCTTGATCTGACCGAGCGCCGCATCGCCGTCATCGGCGCCAACGGCTCCGGCAAATCCACCTTTGCCCGCCTGCTCAATGGCCTGGCCCTTCCCACCTCTGGAGACGTGGTGGTTGATGGCCTCAACACCCGGAAAAAGGGCCGCGATGTGCGCCGCAAAGTTGGCTTTGTGTTCCAGAACCCCGACAATCAGATTGTCATGCCCGTGGTAGAAGAGGACCTGGCCTTTGGCATGAAGAACCTCGGGTTCACCAAAACCGACATCGCCACCAAAACCGATGAAATCCTTGCGCGTTACAACATGAGCGACCTACGCGAGCATCCCGCCCATCTCCTATCCGGCGGTCAGAAGCAGCTGCTCGCCATTTCCGGCGTCTTGGTCATGACCCCCGACATCGTGGTCATGGACGAGCCCACCACGCTTTTGGACTTGCGCAACAAACGCCGCATCGCCCGCGCCGTGGCCGCACTGGATCAGATGGTCATCACCGTGACCCATGACCTCGATCTGATCGCCGATTATGACCGCGTGATCGCAATCGACGAAGGCAAGATCTTCGCGGATGGCGCGCCTAAAGAGGTCATCCCTGCCTATGAGAGGCTCATGGCCTGATGCTGGACCTCTATTCTCCCGGCAGCTCACTCCTGCACCGCCTACCACCCGCGGCCAAAATGCTGGCCATGTTGCTGGGCGCCACTTTGCTCTTTCTCAACGAAAGCCTGCCCATCACTGTCGCCGCCACCCTAGGCATCCTTGCCCTCTACCCCACTGCGCAACTGACACTGAAACAGGCTTTTGCCCAGATCCGCCCGCTGCTGATCATCTTTGTGCTGTTCTTCGCAGTGCAGTGGTACTTTTCCGGCCTCGAACTTGCCGCCTATGTGGTCCTGCGCCTCGCCGCGCTGATCCTGCTGGCAAGCCTTGTGACCCTGACGACACAATCCAGCGACATGATCGATACAATGACCCGTGGGTTGCGCTATCTAAAACCGCTTGGCGTGAACCCCGCCAAGGTCAGTCTCGCCATTTCCCTGGCGCTGCGGTTCATCCCGGTCCTTGCACAAATCACCCGTGAGGTGCGCGAAGCCCAAAAAACCCGCGGACTTGAGCGCTCGGTGATTGCTGTGGCCATGCCGCTGGCCATCCGCGCGATCAAGATGGCGGACGAAATTTCCGACGCCATTGATTCCAGAGGATATCGTTCCTAAGATCACACCAGTGATATGGGCCGAGCTTGCTTTGAGCAGAACGGATTTCTACGCAGCGCCATAATTTACATAACAAGCCTACACTCACGGAACGCAGGACATGACCACAAAAGACACCGTCTACATCGCGCTTTTCGCCGCCCTCACCGCCGCGCTTGGCCTGATGCCACCGTTGCATTTTGCAGGCGCCGCCTTGCCGCCCATTTCCGCGCAGTCCATGGGCGTAATGCTCGCCGGCGCAGCCCTTGGCGCAAAACGCGGCGGCTTGGCACTGTTGCTATTTATCGCGTTGGTTGCAATCGGCCTGCCGCTCCTATCCGGTGGCCGTGGCGGCTTTGGGGTTCTGCTGGGCACCTCTGGCGGCTTCCTGCTGTCCTGGCCGATCTGCGCCGCCGTCATTGGCTACCTCGCAGAACGTGACCGTGAAGGTGGTGCACTGAAGCTTGGCGCTTACATCGCTCTTGGTGGCATCGTCCTGATGTACGCCGTGGGTATTCCTTGGATGGCCTTTATCGGCAAACTCGGCATGGCAAAATCGCTGTCGATCATGGTGGCCTATATCCCTGGCGACCTGATTAAGGTTGTGGTCGCGGCCATTCTCGCGGAAAACCTGCGTAAAGCTTACCCCAACCTCTGAGGACGCGTTTGCCGTTACGCCACGCATTAGATCATCACGCCCGCCAGCGCCCCGACGCGCTGGCGGTTGCCATTTGTGACACACGCCTCACCTATGGCGCGCTGTTTGAGCGTCTTAAGAAACTGCATGCCGCGCTCGCCAAACTACCTCTGCAACCCCGCCCCGACCTGCCTCTGCCAGACGGCGCCCGCAATTTTGCCCTCTCCATCGGCAATCACGCGCATGCGCCCACGCTGCTCGCAGCGGCGCTCGCCACACCGCACGCCGTCACCTTGCTGGACCCACATTGGCCTGACACGCTGCACCAACGTGTGCTGGCAAAGCTGCCCCCAGACGCACTGTTCTGCCTTTCAAGCCAAACCGGCCTGCTCGACGCCGCCCAACGGCTCGGCATCCCCGCCATCACCGTGGACACTGACGCCTTCGAGGCCTTTCTTGCCGCGCCTGAAGACATCCCCTTCACCGATCCCCGTGCGATCTTCATGGTTGGCTTCACCTCCGGCACCACATCCGAGCCCAAAGCCTTCGCCCGCGCCCGCCATAGCTGGCGCGCCTCGCTCGATGCCAGCCGCCTCGCCTTTGCCTTGACCGAGCAGAGCCACACCTTTGTGCCTGGCCCACTCAGCCACGGCATCACACTCTACGCGCTCGCGGAAACCCTCGAACTTGGCGCGGCCTTCCATGCCTTGCCAAAATTTGACCTCGCCGAAGCGCACCGCGCCATGGCCGAGACTCGCCGCATCGTCGCCGTTCCGAGCCTGCTTGGCGCGCTCTGCCGCGACAAACCACTGGATCAGATTGTCGAGATCACCACCGCCGGGGCCAAACTCGACCCAGCGCTTCTGGCGAAGGCCCGCAGCTTCTTCCCCCGCGCCCGCATTCACGAGTACTACGGCGCCAGCGAGCTCGGCTTTGTCAGCCTCAACACCCACGGCCGCGACAGCTCTTCTGCCCCTGCATACTCAGTCGGCCGCCCCTTCCCGCATGTGGAACTCTCCCTGCGCCAAAACGGTCAGGAAGTCCCCCAAGGCGAGGCAGGTACGATCTTTGTGCGCGGAGACCTCGCCATCGACGGCTACCTCTGGGGCGGCCGCAACTCAGGTTTCCGCCGCGAGGGTCCATGGGCAACAGTTGGGGACGTTGGCAAGCTGAACTCCGACGGCAGCCTCAGTTTGCTGGGCCGCGAAGGTGGTATGGTCATCACCGCAGGCCACAACGTCTATCCACAAGAAATCGAAACCGCGCTGACCGAAATTCCCGGCATCTCCGGCGCAGCGGTGCTGGGCGTCGCCCACCAATCGCGCGGCCAAGAGCTGGTTGCCATTGTCAACGGCGACACGCCGCTCGCGGAAATCAAATCCCAACTCGCCATCCGCCTGCCGCGTTATAAGCTGCCGCGCCATTTCTACCGCCTCACCGACTGGCCCCTGACCACCTCCGGCAAACCCGACCGTGGCCGCCTCATGTCGTGGCTGCACAAAAAGGACCCGCGCCTTGTCCCCTCCACTGGCTGACCTGTTGCCTGAAGATCGCCAACCGGTGATCATCGCCGCCCGCCGCAGCGCCATTGGCCGTGCTGGCGGCATGTTCGCCAGCCTCGACGTGGAAGACCTCGCCGCCCCCGTCCTGCGGGCCACGCTCGCGGACGCCAATGCCACGCCCGACCAAATCGACGACGTCATCCTCGGTAACGCGGCCGGCCCCGGCGGCAACATAGCGCGCCTCTCCGCCCTGCATGCAGGCTTCCCCACATCCATTCCCGGCGTGACGGTAGACCGCCAATGCGGCTCCGGCCTTGAGGCAGTGATGATGGCCTGCCACCTGATCATGGCAGGCGCGGGCACCACCTACCTTGCTGGCGGCGTGGAAAGCCAATCCCGCGCACCTCTACGCACCCTACCTGCCAGCGGCACCTTACCCGAGCACAGCTACACCCGCGCCCGCTTCGCGCCCGACGCCATCGGCGACCCAGAAATGGGCGCCGCCGCCGACACCGTTGCCGAACGGTTCAACATCTCCCGCGAACGGCAGGATGCCTTCGCCCTGCGCTCCCAACAGCGCGCCACCCAAGCCCGCGACACAGGTGTCTTTGACGCCGAAATCGTCCCCATCGCAGGCCACGCCGCCGACGAATGCATCCGCGACACCATGACAGCCGAGCGTCTCGCCCGCCTGCGCCCGGCCTTCACCAAAGACGGCACCGTCACCGTCGGCAACGCCTGCCCGCTGAACGACGGCGCAGCCACCGTAATTGTCACCACAGCGCAACACGCCCGCACGCTCGGCCACAAAAAAGCCCTCGCCTACCTCGGCGGCGCCTCCGCAGGTGTGGCCCCCAACATCCTCGGCATCGGCCCCGTCGCCAGCACCCAAAAACTCTTACAAAGCCATTCAAACCTCTCGTTGAACGATCTCACGCACCTCGAATTCAACGAAGCCTTTGCCTCCCAAGTCCTCGCCAGCCTCGACGCCCTGAACATCAACGAACACCTCCCCAACACACAGGGCGGCGCCATCGCCCTCGGCCACCCTTTCGGCGCATCGGGCACCATCCTCGTCACCCGCCTGTTCAGCCAACTCATCCGCCAAGACGCGCCCGCAAACACGCTGGCCATGGCCATGATTGGCATCGGCGGCGGCCAAGGCCTGACAGCGGCCTTTGCCCCCATCGCCCTCCAACCCACTTGAGCCTCCAACGCACCACGGCCATAGTCCTCCCAACACAAAGGACATCCCATGGCCACCTCGCTCATCACCTCCGAAGTCCCCTTTGACCAAACCGGCAAACACACCGGCTTCCTGCGCGTCCCCCATTCGGTGACAACCTCGGCCTACGGCTGGCTCCCCATCCCGATCTGTGTGATCCAAAACGGCACCGGCCCCACGCTGCTGATCACCGCAGGCAACCACGGAGACGAATACGAAGGCCAAATCGCCGTCACCAAACTGATCCAAACGCTTGAAGCCGATGACATACACGGCCGCCTGATCCTGCTGCCCACGGCCAATGCCCCCGCTGCCGAGGCAGGCACCCGCACCTCCCCAATTGATGACGGCAACCTCAACCGGTCGTTTCCCGGCGACCCAGCGGGCACGCCCACACAAATGATCGCGCACTACATCGAAGAGGTGCTGCTGCCATTGTGCGACTACGCCGTTGACCTGCACTCCGGCGGCACCTCGCTGCACTACCCTGCCACCCTCTTGCGCGGCCCGGCCCACTCCGCCAAAGAAGAAACTGGCCTCACTCTGCTCGCAGACGCTTTTGACCTGCCCTACGCTTGGGTCTTCACCGGCGGAGGCGGAACAACGTCCACCGCCCGCACCGCCATGGGTGCTGCCAACCGCAAAGGCGTGATCAACGTCATGGCCGAGCTTGGCGGCGGCGGCACAGTTGACACCGACACCCTGGCGGACACAGAGCGCGGTCTCAACCGCATCCTGCACACGCTCAAAATGCTACCCGCCTATGCACCAGACGCCCCACGCGGCACCCGTGCCCTACACACTCAAGGCTCCATCTTTGCCTATGACACCGGCCTACTGGAACTGCTCAAAGACACTGGTGATCCGGTCACACACGGCGACACCGTCGCCCTCATCCATGACCCCGCCACCCCTTGGCGCGCGCCCATTCCCGTGACCTCGCCTTATGAAGGCATCGTGCTGGCCAAACGCCACCTGGCCCAAGTCACGCGCGGCGACGCTGTCGTGCAAATCGCAAAAGACGCGTCCTAACCCGCTTTCTCATTCCCCAAATATCCCGGGGGTGAGCCGCGACTAGGACGGTGTCCAGTGGACACAGTCAGCGGCGAACGGGCGGAGCCCAAATAGGCACTGTGTGCCGGAGGGGCTGGCCCCTCTCGCTCCTCAAGCCACAAACGAAAACGGGGCCGCAAATGCGACCCCGTCTCCAATCTCACGCGCCCAAGGACTTAATAGTCTTCGTCGTCCAGCATCCGCACCGCCCCGGTGGAGGCATTGGACACATGCTGCGCGTACACCTTCAGCGCTTTGGACACCGCCCGCGGACGCCCTTCCGCTTTCCAGAATTTCTTGTCCGCCTGCGGGTGGTTGTCCCGGCGGCGTTGGAGTTCCTCGTCGCTCACATCCAGGTGGATGGTGCGGTTTGGCACGGAGATTTTGATCTTGTCACCATCTTCCACCAGACCAATCACGCCCTTCTCTGCCGCTTCCGGCGAGGCGTGACCAATCGACAGGCCCGCGGTCCCGCCCGAGAAACGGCCATCGGTCAACAAAGCACAGGTGGTGTCAAGCTTCTTGGATTTCAGATAGGCGGTTGGGTATAGCATCTCCTGCATGCCCGGCCCACCTTTTGGCCCTTCATAGCGGATCACCACCACGGAATACGGCTTCACCTCATTCTGAAGGATGCCGTGCATCGCGTCTTCCATGCTCTCAAACACCTTCGCGGTGCCCTCGAACTCATACATCTCTTTGATCACACCCGCGGTTTTCAGGATACAGCCCTGCTCCGCAATGTTGCCAAACAGTACGCATAGGCCGCCTTCCTGGGAATAGGCATTGGCAAAGTCACGCACGCAGCCGTCTTCAACATCCAGATCCAGCTCGGTGTACATCCGCGACTGACTGAAGGCCTCGGTGGTGCGCACACCACCGGGCGCCGCGATAAACAAATCGCGCGCTTCATTCCCGGCCGTTTCACGGCGCACATCCCATTTGTCGATAAACTCACCCATAGTGCGTTCATGCACGGTCGCACACTCCCGGTGGATTTTGCCCTCGCGATCCAACTCGCCCATGATCCGCGCGATGCCACCGGCACGGTGCACATCTTCCATGTGGTACTTCGGCGTCGACGGCGCCACTTTACTGAGATGCGGGATCTCGCGGCTCAGGCGGTCCATGTCTGCCATGGTGAAATCCACGCCGCCCTCATGAGCAATCGCCAGCAGGTGCAAAACGGTGTTGGTGGACCCGCCCATCGCAATGTCCAGCGCCATGGCGTTCTCAAAGGCTTTGAAGTTGGCAATCCCACGCGGCAGCGCGGTTTCATCCCCCTCTTTGTACCAGCGATCACACAGCTCGATGATCTTATGGCCCGCCTGCTCAAACAGCCCACGCCGCTTGGAGTGGGTCGCCAGCAGAGAGCCGTTGCCCGGCAGCGCCAGACCCAACGCTTCCGCCAGACAGTTCATCGAGTTCGCGGTGAACATACCAGAGCAAGAGCCACAGGTTGGGCAGGCGGAGCGTTCCAGCTTGTCCACCTCTTCCTGGCTGCGATCTTCGTCGGTCGCCCCAACAATGGCGGTCACCAGGTCAGCCTTATGCTCCCCGTCCTTCAGGATCACCTTACCGGCTTCCATCGGGCCACCGGAGACAAAGATCGCTGGAATGTTCAGGCGCATCGCCGCCATCAACATGCCCGGAGTGATCTTGTCACAGTTGGAGATACACACCAGCGCATCCGCGCAGTGCGCGTTCGCCATATACTCCACAGAGTCGGCAATCACTTCACGGCTCGGCAGGGAATACAACATCCCGTCGTGGCCCATGGCGATGCCGTCATCCACCGCAATGGTGTTCATCTCCTTGGCCACGCCGCCGGCTTTCTCAATCTCACGCGCCACCAACTGGCCCATGTCCTTGAGGTGCACGTGGCCGGGCACAAACTCAGTGAAGGAGTTGACCACCGCCACAATCGGCTTGCCAAAATCCTCGGTTTTCATCCCTGTCGCACGCCAAAGCGCACGCGCTGCGGCCATACGGCGGCCAAAGGTCGAGGTCTTGGAACGAAGATCAGGCATCTTTTGCACTCCTGCGGATGGCTTGGGCGCCCCATCGCGCCCCTTGCGTGTCTGGACAGAACGGGTGCCATCCCAAAGAAGGGAATGCAAGAGAGTCTGGAAAGAATGTTACCAAAATCGCACGCAAATCTTTCACAAAGAACGGCGCGCACGACCTCGGCGCAATCCGATGGAAAAAATCAGCCCATCGCCACCGCCTGCGCGAGAAAATCAGCGCAGCCTTTGGTGCCAATATCTGCGACGCTGCGCAGTTTCAGATGTCGCCGCGCCTTGCCGCTGCCTTCAAGCTTGCCATCCGGATCGCTTAGCTGCGCGCCATGAGAAAACTCAAACGACACATGCGCCTTGTAGCCGAAATAGCCCCCAACAGCCGTGGCCGCGACACCCGCCTCACGCTCCAACATCTGCCCGCCATACATGCTGCGCCCGTGGAGCTCCGGCGCCACTTCCGCAACCATTTCCTCCAAGGCATCGATGATGGCTGCTTGTGTTGTCTCGTCCATCTCAGCTCTCCAAAGTCATGGGCTCGGCACTTTCCACCAAACACCCGTTGAGGTCCCGCACATAGGAAATCGTCTGCCCCCAAGGCACCTCATTTGGCTTGCTCACCGGCGCACACCCCGCTGCCAGCGCCCGTTCAAATGCCGACACGCTCCGGCCGCAACCGCACACCAATCCGTTGACCCCGGCCTCAAACGTGACCCAATAAAGCTACATCCTCACCCGATCGTCAACCGCGCCAACAGCTCGGTGGCGTTCTTCACCTGAAACCTTTTGTGCAGCCGCGCCCGCACATCCTCAATGGTGCGTGGGGACAACCCCAACTCGCGCGCAATCTCTTTGCTGGTCAGCCCGCGCCCCAAGCCGCCCACCACCTGCCGCTCCCGCACCGAGAGCGACACTGGCGGCCCATCGTGAATGGCCGCAAAACTCATCACCAGCCGCGCCAACGGATCATCCGGCGTGAGCGTCTGTGCCCGAAACCGACACCACACCTGCCCGCCATCCCGCCGCCGCACCATGCGCTCATCACTGTAGGCATGGTCCTGCATCAACGGTTTCAACCCAATGTCGCGCACCTGCTCAAACTCTTCCGTGCTGTCATACAGCAAGCGAAAAGACTGCCCCACCAAAGCCGCCTTCTCATAGCCCACCAACCGCGCAAACCCCTGATTGCACGCCCGAATAACTCGTTGCTCGGCCATCACGATGCCCACGGGCGCGGCTTCAAACGCCAGCTGATCCCAATCCATCTACGTTCCCCCAACCGTAATCCTACGGTATTGATACCGTAACCTTCTCCGCGCCACTCTGACCACACCTTCGACCGCACGATTTGAAAAAACGTTCCGTCGCAGGCCCCACAAAAACCGCCGCACTGCGCAAGAGGCCCGCCACCATGCCCATCGACACAGACCGCCTGATGATCCGCATCGAGTCCATGCGCGACGAGCTGGTACAACTGACCCAGGACCTGATCCGCATCCCCACGCTCAACCCACCGGGCGAGTGTTACCGTGACATCTGCGATTATCTGGACACCCGCCTCACGCGCCACGGCTTTGACACCCAACTGATCAGGGCCCACGGCGCGCCCGGTGACAGCGACAAATACCCACGTTGGAACATCGTGGCCCACAAATCCGGCCATCACCCCGGCGAATGTGTGCATTTCAACAGCCACACCGATGTGGTCGAAGTGGGCCACGGCTGGACCTTTGATCCCTTTGGCGGCGAGATCTGTGACGGCAAAATCTACGGCCGCGGAGCCTGTGACATGAAGGGCGGCCTCGCCGCGTCTATCATTGCCGCCGAAGCCTTCATCGCCGAATTCCCGGACTTTCACGGCAGCATCGAAATCTCTGGCACGGCGGACGAGGAATCCGGCGGTTACGGTGGCGTGGCCTATCTAGCGGAACAGGGCTTCTTTGCCCCTGAGCGCGTACAGCACGTGATCATCCCCGAACCGCTGCACAAAGACCGCATCTGCCTCGGCCATCGCGGCGGCTGGTGGGCCGAAATCGAGACCTTTGGCGAAATTGCCCACGGCTCCATGCCCTTCTTAGGCGACTGCGCCGTGCGCCACATGGGCGCGGTGATCGACAAGTTTGAGAGCGATCTCTACCCCGCCATGGCCGCGCGCCGCACCGATATGCCGGTGGTGCCCGAAGGCGCGCGCAGCTCCACCATGAACATCAATTCGATCCACGGCGGCCAAGCCGAACAGGCCGAAGATTTTGACGGCCTGCCCGCCCATTGCGTGCCGGACAGCTGCCGCATCGTGATCGACCGCCGCTATCTGGCCGAGGAAGACCACGCCCAGGTCGAAGGCGAAGTGCGCTCTCTGTTGGATGACCTCTCCGCCCAACGGGAGAACTTCCGCTATGACATGCGCGAGCTCAATCACGTCGCTCCATCCATGACCGACCGCAAAGCCCCCGTTGTGACCACAGTAGACCGTGCCATTCAGGACATTTTGGGTAAGACCCCGGATTATGTCGCAAGTCCCGGCACTTACGACCAAAAACATATTGATCGCATCGGCAAGCTCAGCAACTGTATCGCCTATGGGCCTGGTATTCTGGAGATGGCCCACAAGCCTGACGAATACATCGGCATCGACGATATGATCGACAGCGCCAAGGTCATGGCGCACAGCCTGACGCAGCTCCTTCTGCCTCAAGCAAATGACCCGGCCTGAGGCCCAATAACCATAAAAAGCAAACAGTTAAGGGAGAGAGACACTATGACATATTTCACGTCAAAGCTCGCCAGCGCCAGCGCCGCCGCTCTGATTGCTGGAACATTGGCCGCGCAGGCCGCACAAACCGACATCACCGTCGCCATGCAACTGGAGCCGCCGCATCTGGACCCGACGTCCGCCGCCGCTGGCGCAATTGATAGCGTGCTTTATGCCAACGTTTTTGAGGGTCTCACCCGTTTTGCCTCCGACGGATCCATCATTCCCGGCCTCGCCAAAAGCTGGGAGATCTCTGAGGATGGTTTGACCTACACCTTCATGCTCAACGACGGCGTGACCTTTCACGACGGCTCCGCGATGGACGGCGAGGATGTGAAGTTCTCCCTGGATCGCGCCCGCGCAGAAGACAGCGCCAATGCCCAAAAAGCGCTCTTTGCCGGCATCACCGATGTGACCGTGGTTGATCCATTGACCGTGAAAGTCACGCTCGATGGCCCGAACGGCGACTTCCTGTTCAACATGGCTTGGGGCGACGCCGTAATTGTCGCGTCCGAAAGCATCGATGACATCAAGACCACCCCCATCGGCACCGGCGCGTTCAAATTTGCGGATTGGGTGCAGGGCGACAAGATCACCCTCAGCCGCAACGACGCCTATTGGGGCACTCCTGCGACACTCACCGATGTGACCTTCAAGTTCATCTCCGACCCTACGGCGGCGATGGCGGCAATGATGGCCGAAGACATCGATGTGTTTGCAGGTTTCCCAACCCCAGAGGCCCTGCCGCAATTCACCGCAGACCCGCGTTTTCAGGTGCTCGTCGGCAACTCCGAAGGCGAGACCATCCTGTCCACCAACAACAAAATGCCACCACTGGATGACGTAAAGGTGCGCAAGGCCATCGCCCACGCAATTGACCGTCAGGCGATCATCGATGGCGCGATGTTTGGCCTCGGCACACCAATTGGCACGCACTTTGCCCCACATCATCCTGACTACGTCGACCTGACCGGCAACTCCGCCTACGACCCGGAACTGTCGAAGAAACTACTGGCGGAAGCGGGCTATCCGGATGGCTTCACCACCACATTGAAACTGCCGCCGCCCTCCTACGCCCGACGCGGTGGCGAAATCATCGCCGCGCAACTGCGCGCTGTCGGCATCAACACCGAAATCTCCAATCTCGAGTGGGCGCAGTGGCTGGAACAGGTGTTCCGCGGCAAGGACTTTGGCCTGACCATTGTCAGCCACACCGAACCCAATGACATCGGCATCTACGCCCGTCCAGACTACTACTTCCAGTATGACAATCCGCAGTTCCAACAGATCATGGACACCCTGAACAAAGCCACCATCCCGGCAGAGCGCACCGCCCTGCGCAAAGTGGCCCAAACCATGATCGCTGAGGACTATGTGAACGGCTACCTGTTCCAACTGGCCTTCCCAACCGTGGCCAAAGCCGGTGTGCAGGGCCTCTGGCTCAACGCGCCCACCCAAGCCACCGACCTGACCGCCGTAAACTGGTCAGAGTAACACCCCCCGCGCTGGGGCCACATCGCGTGGCTCCGGCGCAAAACCAATCGAAAGCCGCTGCCATGATCGAGCATATCCCCGCAGGCACCCTGCCCAGCCGCAAAGCCCCACCAGAGTATTTCACCGGCGATGTGCGCATGGATCTGATCACCGAAAGCCGCCCACCATCGCAAGTGTTCGCCGCCCGCGTCACCTTTGAGCCCGGCGCGCGCACAGCATGGCACACCCATCCTGTGGGCCAAATCCTGCATGTGCTGTCTGGCGTTGGTCTGATTGCGCTGCGCGGCGAAGCCCCGCGTATCATCCGTCCTGGCGACAGCATCTGGATCGAACCCGGCGTCGAGCACTGGCACGGCGCCACGCCAGAGACCGCCATGTCCCACATGGCCATCCAACAGGTCGAAGACGGCTCCGGTGCCACATGGCTCGAACACGTCTCCGACGACGACTATCTCAAGACCCCAACCTGACGGCCCATGCTCCGCTACACTCTCAAACGCGCCCTGTCTCTGGGCCTTAGCCTCGTGGTGGCCTCGCTGGTGATCTTCTTCGTGATCGAAGTGGTCCCCGGCGACCCTGCCAGCTTTATGCTTGGCCTCAACGCCCAACCGGACACCATCGCCGCCCTGCGCAGTGAACTGGGGCTGGATGTCTCCAAACTGGAGCGCTACCTGGCGTGGGTTGGCGGCATGTTGCAAGGTGACTTTGGCACCTCCTACACCTACCGCACCCCCGTGACCGAGATGATCGGCGACCGCATCTGGGTCTCCCTACCGCTCGCCCTCTATGCGCTCACGCTCTCCACCCTGATCGCCTTCCCCGCAGGCGTCTACGCCGCCTCCCGTCGTGGCAAACCCGGTGACATGGCGGTGATGGGCGCCACCCAACTGGGCATCGCGGTGCCGAACTTCTGGTTTGCCATGATGCTGGTGCTGATCTTCGCCATCAACCTGCGCTGGTTCTCTGCCGGCGGTTTTGCCGGTTGGGACAAAGGCGCCGCTGCCGCCATGAAATCGCTTACCCTGCCCGCCATCGCACTGGCCTTGCCGCAATCCGCCATCCTTGCCCGCGTCATGCGTTCCGCCCTACTGGATGTGCTGGGTGAAGACTTCATGCGCACCGCCCGCGCCAAAGGCCTCACCCGCCGCCAGGCCCTGATGCGTCACGGCCTGCGCAACGCCATGATCCCCGTGCTGACCATCATCGGCATGCAGTTCTCCTTCCTGCTCGCCGGCGCCATCATCATTGAACAGGTCTTTTTCCTGCCCGGCCTCGGCCGCCTGATCTTCCAGTCCATTTCGGCCCGCGACCTGATCGTGGTCGAAAGCGTGGTCATGCTCTTGGTCTTCCTGGTCATCCTCGTGACCTTCCTTGTCGACCTCGCCTATGCCGCCGTCGACCCCCGCCTGAAGTCCCGCACATGAGCCTCTCCCGCAACATCCTACTTGGCGGTCTGCTCTGCCTCTGCGTGGTTGCCGCCGCGCTCATGAGCTTCCTCTGGACGCCCTATGACATCACCGTCATGGACATCCCCAACAAACTGCAAAAGCCCAGCGCCACCCATTGGTTTGGCACCGACCACTTTGGCCGCGACATCTTCTCAATGATCATGGTCGGCGCGCGCACCTCGCTCGCCGTTGCACTGGTGGCCGTCGGCATCGGCATGGGCCTCGGTGTACCCCTAGGCCTCTGGGCCGCCGCCAATTCCGGCAGCTGGCTTGACGAGTTGATCATGCGCGGCAATGACCTGATCTTTGCTTTCCCAAGCTTGGTCATCGCCATCCTGATCACCGCCATCCTTGGCCCCGGTGCCGTCAACGCCATTCTCGCCATCGGCATCTTCAACATCCCGGTCTTCGCCCGCCTCACCCGCGCCGGCGCCCTGCCGCTTTGGCAACGCGACTTCATCCTAGCTGCGCGTGTGGCTGGCAAATCCCGCGCCCGCATCTCAGCCGAACACATCCTGCCCAACGTCGCCAACCTCTTGATCGTACAAGGCACCATCCAGTTCTCCCTCGGCATCCTCGCCGAGGCGGGCCTCAGCTACGTGGGCCTTGGCGCGCAGCCGCCTACGCCATCCTGGGGCCGCATGTTGGCCGACGCCCAAACCATGGTCTCTTTTGCGCCGCACCTCGCCCTGATCCCCGGCCTCGCCATCATCGCGTCGGTCTTGGGGCTCAACCTGCTGGGCGACGGCCTGCGCGATCACCTTGACCCCAAAATCCGGGTGATGCGCACATGAGCCTGCTCTCCGTCCAAAACCTGTCCCTCTCCATCGGCCCTGTACCGATCCTGAAAGACGTGACCTTCTCCATCGCGCCGGGTGAGATCGTGGCCGTCACCGGCGAAAGCGGCTCCGGCAAATCCATGACCGCACTGGCGGTCATGCAGCTTTTGCCCGACAGCGCCCAGACCACCGGTCACATCATGCTGCGCGACGAAGAGCTTACCGCACAGTCGGAAAAATCCCTCTGCGCCATGCGCGGCAACTGCATCGGCATGGTGTTTCAGGAACCCATGACCGCGCTCAACCCGCTGCACACCATCGGGCAACAGGTTGTCGAAACCATCCGCATGCACGCCGTCATGCCCAAGGCCGAGGCCGAAGCGGAAGCCGCCGCGATGCTCACCCGCGTGGGCCTGCCGCAAGACCGCTTCCCGCTGTCGCGCTACCCGCATGAGCTTTCCGGTGGCCAGCGTCAGCGCGTCGTGATCGCCATGGCCATCGCCCGTCGTCCGCGCTTGCTGATCGCGGATGAACCCACCACCGCGCTCGACGTCACAACACAGGCCAAGATCCTCGATCTGCTGAAAGACCTCGTCGCAGAATACGACATGGGTCTGCTGATGATCACCCACGACCTCGCGGTTGTGGCCGACATGGCGGATCGCATCGTCGTCATGCGCAAAGGCGAAGTGGTCGAACAAGGCGACACCCACCACCTGCTCGCCAACATGAAACATCCCTACACCAAAGCCCTGTTTGAAGCCTCTGGTCATCAGGTGGATCTGCCCAATGCTGAAGATGGCAATGCCGCCATCCTGTCGGTGCGAAACGCCGTGCGGGACTATGCCCTGCCGCGCACCAAGCTCTTTGCCCCCCGCGCCTATCACCGCGCGGTGAAGGGTGTCAGCTTTGACATTCACCACGGCGAACGGGTTGGACTGGTGGGTGAATCCGGCTGCGGAAAATCGACCCTAACACGGGCCATTTTGGGCCTTGAACCCCTGCAAGACGGCAGTATCACCGCCTTTGGCGCGCCAGTTGGCCCCGACATGCCCGCGGCCTCCCGCATCAAAACGCAAGTGGTGTTCCAGGACCCCTACAGCAGCTTCAACCCACGCCATCGCGTGGCCCGCATCCTGACCGAACCCTTTCATCTGGTCGACACGCCCCCTAAAGGCGAGGCACTTACACAGATCATCTCTGACGTGCTCACCGACGTTGGCTTACAACCGCCTGACGCGCAAAAATACATCCACGAATTCTCTGGCGGCCAGCGGCAACGCATCGCCATTGCCCGCGCCCTGATCACCAAACCCGAGTTGATCATCTTTGACGAAGCGGTCTCCGCGCTCGACGTCTCTATCCGCGCGCAAATCCTCGACCTGATCGCCGCGCTCTCTCGCCGCCACAACCTGGCCTATCTGTTCATCTCCCACGATCTCTCCGTCGTGCGCTCCGTGACCGACCGCGTGTTGGTCATGCAAAACGGTGAAATTGTGGAGCAAGGCGAGACCGAAACGGTGTTCACCTCGCCAAAACATCCCTACACCCAAACCCTGATCAACGCCGCGCCGCTCCTGCCGGACCTAGCCGCGCTGACCTCCCAAACCGAGACATCCCATGACTCTGCCTGACTTGTTTTTTGACCCGTCCAAATGCCTGATTGGCGGTAACTGGCAACCCGCCGCCTCCGGCGACACGCTCGATTTGACCAATCCGTCGGACGGTTCCTATCTGGCCACCATAGCGCGGGGGACCTCTGCGGACATCGACGCCGCTGTCGCCGCCGCCCATGTCGCCCGCGCGGGTGTTTGGGGCCGCGCCACCGCCGTGGAACGCGGCCGCATCCTGACCCGCATCGGGCAACTGGTGTTGGAGCACACGGACACGCTGGCAAAACTCGAAGCTTTGGATGTCGGCAAACCCCTGACCCAGGCCCGCAACGACGTGATCGCGCTGGCCCGCTATATGGAGTTTTACGGCGGCGCGGCCGACAAAGTGCATGGCGAAACCATTCCCTACATGGATGGCTACACCGTCTACACCCTGCGCGAGCCTTTTGGTGTGACCGGCCACATCGTGCCGTGGAACTATCCCATGCAGATCATTGGCCGCTCCGTTGGCGCGGCCCTCGCCATGGGCAACGCCTGTGTGCTGAAACCGGCGGAAGAAGCCTGCCTCACCGCACTGGCCTTTGCCGAGCTTGCCCAACAGGCCGGCCTGCCCGCCGGTGCCCTCAACGTGGTGCCCGGCCTTGGTGCCGAGGCTGGTGCCGCCCTTGCGGGCCACTCAGACATTCAACACATCTCGTTCACCGGTTCCGTGAACACGGGCCGCCTTGTGCAAACCGCAGCTGCACAAAACGTCGTGCCTGTCACACTGGAACTCGGCGGCAAAAGCCCACAACTGGTGTTTGCGGATGCTGACCTCGACGCCGCGCTGCCATTCTTGGTCAATGCAGGCATCCAAAACGCGGGTCAAACCTGCTCCGCCTCCTCGCGCATCCTTGTAGAACGCTCGGTCTATGATGAGATCACCAGCCGCATGGCCGCCGCCTACGCCGAGATGCGCGTCGCACCTGCGCTCGAGGACGCCACGCTTGGCCCTCTGATCTCTGGCCGTCAGAAAGACATCGTCTCCGGCTTCCTTGCCAAAGGCGCAGACCTGCACACCGCCGCTCAAGGTCAGATCGTCACCGACACCCCCGGCCACTACGTCGCGCCAACCCTGTTTGCAGACGTCCCCCCAGGCCATACGCTGGCCCAGGATGAAATCTTCGGCCCAGTCCAAGCGCTCATCCCGTTTGACAGCGAAGAGGAAGCGCTCGCCATCGCCAATGGCACCAAATACGGCCTTGTCGCCTCCGTCTGGTCCCAAAACGGCGCACGCCAAATGCGCCTCGCCAAATCACTGAAGGCGGGTCAGGTCTTCCTCAACAACTACGGCGCTGGTGGCGGTGTGGAACTGCCCTTCGGCGGCACCGGACACTCCGGCCATGGCCGCGAAAAAGGCTTTGAGGCCCTGTTCCATTTCAGCCAACTCAAAACCGTCGCCGCCCTGCACGGCTAACGCAAAGGACTTCATTATGCGTCTTCAAAACAAAACAGCCATCATCACCGGCGGCGCTCAGGGCTTTGGCGCGGGCATCGTCGACAAATTCCTCGCCGAGGGCGCCAAAGTGCTCGTCGCCGACATCAACGGCGACATGGCCGCTACCAAAGCTGCCGAGCATGAAAACGCCACTCCCTGCACTGTGGACGTCGCCGACGCCGCCAGCGTGCAAGCCATGATCGACACCGCGCTCTCCGCTTGGGGTCACATCGACATCATCGTCAACAACGCCGGTGTCACCCACCTGCCCGCGCCAATGGAAACTGTCACCGAGAGTGACTTTGACCGCGTCTTTGCGGTGAACTGCAAATCGATCTACCTGATTGCACAGGCTCTGGTGCCGCACATGAAGTCCCGCAACACCGGCGCGATCCTGAACGTCTCCTCCACCGCTGGCCTCTCGCCACGTCCCAACCTGAACTGGTACAACGCCTCAAAAGGCTGGGTGAACACCGCGACCAAGGCCATGGCGGTGGAACTCGCCCCCCATGGCATCCGCGTCAACGCCATCAACCCAGTCGCTGGTGAAACACCGCTCCTGAAATCCTTCATGGGCGAAGACACGCCGGAAATCCGCGCCAAATTCCTGTCAACCATCCCCCTGGGCCGCTTCTCCCAACCCGAAGACATGGGCAACGCCGCCGCTTTCCTGTGCTCAGATGAAGCCAGCATGATCACCGGCACCCTGATGGAAGTCGACGGCGGGCGCTGCATCTAAAGCAGTTTGCTTCTGCAAAACGCAAACTGCTTAAAGCGCCTCACAATCAAGCACTGCAACCGCAACCGCCCAAATTTTCATCGCTTCGGGCGGTTGCCCCACGGCATCTGTTCCCCCTCTCTCTAGCCCTTCGCCGCAGCGCAGCGTTAGCTTGGCGCGTTACCAGCCAGCGGAGCCCAGAGAACCGTGACCGCCAAGCTTACCATCTTGATTGTCGAACCTGACAAGACCCGCGCCGATGCCATCATCGACAGCTTGATTGCCACGGGCGACCACCACATTCGCGTGCTGTCGGAATCCACAGGCCTCGCCCGCTCAGTTGCCGAACTCAACCCAGACCTCGTGCTGGTTGACGTCGCCAATCCCAGCCGCGATGCCATCGACGCGCTCACGTTGGCCTCATCCCCGCTTGAACGCCCTGTCGCCATGTTTGTGGATCGCTCCGACGACGGCCTCACAAAGGCGGCGATCGAAGCTGGTGTGTCGGCCTATGTGGTTGACGGTATGCACCCGGACCGCATCAAACCTGTGCTGGATGCGGCCATCGCCCGCTTCCACATGTTCTCCCGCATGCGTTCGGAGCTCGCCGCCACCAAACGCGCCCTTGAGGAACGCAAGATCATCGATCGTGCCAAAGGCATTCTGATGCGCGCCCGCAACATGTCTGAGGACGAAGCCTACGCGCTGATCCGCAAAACCGCGATGGGCCAAAACAAAAAGATCGCCGACGTCGCGCAGGCATTGGTCACCGCTTCGGAGCTGCTATCATGAGAACTCTGCCACTCTCCGTAGGCTTCATGCCGCTGGTGGACGCCGCCCCACTAATCATCGCCCGCGAACTTGGCTTTGCCGAAGAGGAAGGCCTCGCGCTGAACCTGCAAAGCGCCCCCAGTTGGTCGACCCTGCGGGACCGCCTGATCTTGGGGCAAATCGAAGCCGCCCACATGCTCTCCCCAGTGCCGGTTGCCATGGCGCTGGGTCTTGGCGGCCAGCCCACCCAGCTAGACGCTCTCAGCGTTTTATCCATTAACGGCAACGTGATAGGCATCTCCAATGCGCTGGCCGATGAGATCGCCACACATGGCTCCATGCCCGACTTCCTCGACGCGCAAGCGGTAGGTAAGGCCCTCGCAGCCCTCAACAGACCGCTGCGCATCGGTGTCCCCTTCCCATTCTCCATGCATGCCGAACTGCTGCACTATTGGCTGTCGGCCTCTGGCCTCAACGTGGCGCAGTCGCTCGACCTGCGCACCATCCCGCCCCTTCTGATGGCCGATGCCATCGCCGCAGGCGAAGTGGATGCCTTCTGCGTCGGCGAGCCTTGGGGCTCGATCACCGTGGAACAAGGCGGCGGCAGCCTGCTCTTACCCGGCGCAGCCATCTGGCAGTTTGCACCCGAAAAGGTCCTCGCCGTGCGCCGCGACTGGGCCGCGTCAGAAGATGACCTCACCGGACGCCTCATGCGCGCGGTCTGGAAAGCCGGCCGCTGGCTGGGCCGCGAAGACAAACACGCCACCGCCTCTGAAATCCTAAGCTGGCCGGAATACCTTGGTGTCTCCACCGAAATCACCGAACGCGCGCTGACTGGCAATCTGCTGATCAACGCACGCGGCAAGTCTCGCACCGTCCCACGCATGATGGAGTTCTTTGACGGCGCGGCCACATTCCCTTGGAAAAGTCAGGGGGCTTGGATCGGCGCACGCATGGCCGCCCGCTTTGGTTTGGACCGGGCGCAGTCCGCCGCCAAGGCCGCCGCCGTTTTCCGCTCTGACCTTTACCGCCGTCACCTCGGCCCACTGGGCGCAGACCTACCTGCTGCGTCTGAGAAACTCGAGGGCGCGCTGGCCTCCCCGACAACAGCGTCAACAGACTCCGGCACCCTGATTCTAGGCCCGGATCGCTTCTTTGATGACCAAGTTTTCGACCCGGGCTGTCCAGAACGCTGACTTTTTGTGCAAATGCAGAGATCATCCGCTGCAATGCAGCAAAATCACCCCTTCGATCTTGAGACCGAGCCGCCCTGCACGCCTAATGGCATCAACGCGCAGCAAGGACGCTACGCAAACCGCCCCGAATGATCGGGCACCTATCTGAGCAAAGCCGCTCGACCCGCCGAAATTCCTCCTTCGGTGCTGGTCGCGCGGCTTTTTTCGTTTTCCGCCCTCTCCTCCACCCAAAGGGCACAACATGAAGGACAGTAAAATGAAACGCATTGCTTCGATCCTGGCCGCCACGACCGTGCTCGTGTCCCCCGCCTTGGCAGAACTGGAACTCGAAAAAGATGAGCTGACCTTCGGCTTCATCAAACTGACCGACATGGCCCCGCTCGCCGTGGCTTATGAGCAGGGCTACTTTGACGACGAAGGTCTGTTTGTCACGCTCGAAGCGCAAGCCAACTGGAAAGTGCTGCTGGACGGCGTGATCGACGGTCAACTGGACGGCGCGCACATGCTAGCGGGTCAGCCGCTCGCCGCCACCATCGGCTACGGCACTGAGGCCCACATCATCACACCTTTCTCCATGGACCTGAACGGCAACGGCATCACCGTGTCCAACCAGATCTGGGAAGAAATGAAACCACACGTGCCGTTGATGGACGATGGCCGTCCACAGCACCCGATCTCTGCCTCCGCGCTGAAGCCTGTTGTTGAGAAGTACACCTCTGAGGGAAAGCCGTTCAACATGGGCATGGTCTTCCCGGTTTCCACCCACAACTATGAGCTGCGCTACTGGCTCGCCGCCGGTGGTCTGGAACCAGGCTACTACTCCCCTGAAAACATCACCGGCCAAATCGGCGCCGATGTTCTCTTGTCTGTGACCCCACCACCTCAAATGCCAGCCACCATGGAAGCCGGCACCATCTACGGCTACTGCGTGGGTGAGCCTTGGAACCAGCAGGCCGTGTTTAAAGGCATCGGTGTACCAGTCATCACCGACTACGAACTCTGGAAGAACAACCCAGAGAAAGTCTTTGGTCTGAACGCCGAGTTTGCCGAGAAATATCCAAACACCACACTGGCCGTGACCAAGGCGCTGATCCGCGCCGCCATGTGGCTGGATGAAAACGACAACGCCAACCGCGAAGAGGCTGTGCGCATTCTGAGCCAGCCGGAATATGTCGGCGCGGACTACGACGTGATCGCCAACTCCATGACCGGCACCTTTGAGTATGAAAAAGGCGACAAGCGTGAGGTTCCAGACTTCAACGTGTTCTTCCGCTACAACGCGACCTACCCATTCTACTCCGACGCCGTCTGGTACCTGACCCAGATGCGCCGCTGGGGCCAGATCGCCGAAGCCAAGCCGGACAGCTGGTATGACGAAGTCGCGAAGTCCGTCTACAAGCCAGAAATCTATCTCGAAGCGGCCCGCCTGCTGGTCGACGAAGGTCTGGCCAACGAAGCGGACTTCCCATGGGACAGCGACGGCTACAAAGCGCCGACCCCATCTGAGGACATCATCGATGGCATCGCCTACGACGGCCGCACACCAAACGCCTATCTCGACAGCCTGCCAATCGGCCTGAAGGGCGACCAGCGTGTGGTGGGCACTGAGGTGCAAGGGTAACGCGCCTCGTCGCGGGAAGGACGGCTCCCCCTTTTCCCGCGACGCAACGGACGGGCGGTTAACGCGCGCCCGTCCCGCCAAACCCCACCTCCGCGAAACAGTCGCGATACCGACGTAATACCGACGTTAAAATCAGCCGCTCCCCGGCATTAACCAATACCGCAACAGCGCTAAGAGCCACGGACACACCAATGACCACAATCGACCCACAAAACATCGCAGATGAAGAGCGCGAAGCCCGCCGCGCCCGCCTCTTCACCCGCATCAACAAGGCCGACGCCTGGTTTCAGGTCCTCGGCCTCAGCTTCCTCACCCCGATTCTGAAAGCCGCTGCTGGCGACAATCCAAAAGCGCAAGCCGCTGAAATCTGGCGACTTTTGGGCGTGCCGCTCTTGGCCATCGCCATCTTTCTGATGCTCTGGGGCAACCTTGCACCCAAGGTGCAAACCTCCCTTGGCGCTGTTCCCGGCCCCAAAGAGGTCTGGACCGAAGCCGTGCTCCTGCACCAAGACGCCCAAGCCAAGGCTGCCAAAGAAGCGAAATTCAACGAACGCGTAGAGGCCCGCAACGCCAAGTTCATCGCCAATGGCCAGCCGGAAAAAGTCAAAGATATCAAATACACAGGCAGCCCAAGCTACTACGATCAGATCTGGACTTCGATCAAAACCGTGTTCTTCGGCTTCCTGATTGGCACTGTGATTGCCGTCCCAATCGGCATCATGGCCGGCCTCAGCCCTTATGCCAACGCCGCAGTGAACCCGCTGATCCAGATCTTCAAGCCGGTCTCCCCGCTGGCTTGGCTGCCGATCGTAACCATGGTGGTCTCCGCGACCTACACCGTAGATGACGGCCTCTTCTCTAAGTCCTTCCTGACCTCGGCAATCACTGTAACCCTTTGTTCTCTCTGGCCAACTCTGATCAACACCGCACTGGGTGTGGCCTCCATCGACAAAGATCTGGTGAACGTTTCCAAGGTTCTAAAGATGAACACCTGGACCAAAATAACGAAGCTGGTCCTGCCTTCCGCCCTGCCGCTGATCTTCACCGGCCTGCGTTTGAGCCTCGGTGTGGGCTGGATGGTTCTGATCGCCGCGGAAATGCTGGCGCAGAACCCGGGTCTCGGCAAATTTGTCTGGGACGAGTTCCAAAACGGCTCCTCCAGTTCGCTCGCCAAGATCATGGTTGCGGTCTTCACCATCGGCATCATCGGCTTCCTGCTTGACCGTCTGATGTACGCGATCCAGTCGCTCTTCACCTTCACATCCAACCGGTGATCGCCATGAGTGTTCTTAAATTTGACAATGTCTCCAAGAGCTTCGGCGAAGGCACCGCCAAGACCGAGGTTCTGAAAAACATCAATCTCGAAGTACAGGAGGGCGAGTTCCTCGTTCTCCTAGGCTTCTCCGGCTCCGGTAAAACCACGCTGATCAACCTGATGGCGGGCCTTGAAATGCCCACCGCTGGCAGCGTGACCTTCAAGGACGAAACCATCACCCAACCGGGTCCTGAGCGCGGTGTGATCTTCCAAAGCTACTCGCTGATGCCTTGGCTGACCGTGAACGGCAACGTGCGCCTAGCGCTCGACAGCGTGTTCCCCAACATGTCCAAGGCCGAGAAAGAAGAGCGCGTCGACCACTACATCAAAATGGTCGGCCTCTCCCACGCAGCCACCCGCCGCCCCGCCGAGTTGTCCGGCGGTATGCGCCAACGTGTGAACGTTGCTCGCGCCCTGGCGATGAATCCCGAAGTTCTCCTTCTGGATGAACCGCTTAGCGCTCTAGATGCCCTCACTCGTTCCAATCTGGCCGATGAGATCGAAGCCATCTGGGATGCGGAGAAAAAGACCTGTGTGCTGATCACCAACGACGTGGACGAGGCGATCATTCTCGCTGACCGGATCATCGCGCTGAACCCCGATGGTACCTTGGGCCAAGAGTTCAAAGTCGACATCCCACGCCGTCGCGAACGCATGGAAATGAACCACCACGAGGGTTTCAAAAAACTGCGCGCCGAAGTCACCAAGTACCTGATGGACGTAGGCATCGCAGCCAAGGCAGAAGGCAAAAAAGTGCTGCCTGACGTCACCCCAATCCACGGTGTGCCTGCTGCGGTCAAAGATGCACAAAAGGGTATGATCGACCATAATTTCTTGGACTTCTCGCAACTACATAAGATCTACCCAACCCCCAAAGGTCCTCTGACCGTGGTCGAGGATTTCGACCTGAAAGTGCAACGCGGCGAGTTCATCTCGCTGATCGGCCACTCGGGCTGCGGCAAGTCCACTGTCCTGACCATGGCAGCAGGCCTAAACCCAATTTCCAAAGGCGGTATCCGTCTGGACGGTCGCCACGTTGAAGGGGCCGATCCAGAGCGCGCAGTTGTGTTCCAATCACCCAACCTCTTCCCGTGGCTCTCTGCCAAGGAAAACGTCGCCATCGGCGTGGACAAGGTCTACCCCAAGGCCAGCCGGAGCGAACGTCAGGATGTGGTGGAATACTACCTAGAGCGTGTCGGCCTTGCCGACGCCATGGACCGCCCTGCGCACTCCATGTCCAACGGAATGAAACAGCGTGTTGGCATCGCCCGAGCCTTCGCATTGTCGCCAAAACTTCTGCTTTTGGACGAACCCTTTGGCATGCTCGACAGTCTTACACGGTGGGAGCTTCAAGAGGTTCTCATGGAAGTCTGGGACCGCACCAAAGTAACCGCGATCTGTGTGACCCACGACGTAGACGAAGCGATCCTTCTAGCGGACCGCGTGGTCATGATGACCAATGGCCCGCAGGCCACAATCGGCAAAATCGTGGACGTAGATCTGCCGCGGCCACGCACCCGCAAAGCCCTGCTCGAGCACCCTGACTACTACCGCTATCGCCAAGATGTACTCGATTTCCTCGAAGAATATGAGCATGGATCCAAACCAAAGCCGAAACCCGCCAAAGCCATTGCTGCGGAGTAAGACATGACACAGAAACTTATCATCATTGGGGCCGGGATGGCAGCGGGCCGTGCGCTCGAACATCTCTTTGAAGCCGCCCCGGACGCTTACGACGTCACCCTTTTCAACGCGGAACCACGCGGCACCTACAACAGGATCATGCTCTCTCCCGTGCTGTCAGGCGATAAGTCTTTTGACGAGATCGTGACCCACACTGCCGAGTGGTACGAAGAAAACGGCGTGACCACTCGCTTTGGAGAAAAGGTCGCTAAAATCGACCGTATCGCGCAAACGGTTACGTCCGACATTGGCGACGTCTTGCCCTATGACAAGCTTATTATCGCCACCGGCTCCAACCCGTTTATCATCCCGCTTCCAGGTCACGATCTGGACGGTGTGATTGCTTATCGCGATCTCGAAGACACCAACGCGATGATCGCACTTGGCGAAGTCCCAAACGCGAAAGCCGTTGTGATTGGCGGCGGTTTGTTAGGCCTTGAAGCCGCTGCAGGCCTCGCCCTTCGCGGCGTGGACGTAACGGTCGTGCACATTATGGGCCACCTTATGGAGCGTCAGCTGGACGAGGCTGCTGGCTACCTGCTGCGCAAAGCGCTGGTGGACAAAGGCATCACTGTCAGATGCTCCGCGAACTCCAAGGAAATCCTCGGCGAGAACGGCAAAGTCAAAGCGCTCTTGCTGGATGACGGCACCGAGCTGCCGTGTGATCTTCTAGTCATGGCAGTCGGTATCCGCCCATCTATCGCACTTGCCGCTGAGGCTGGTCTAGCAACAGGCCGAGGTATCCATGTGGACGATCAGATGGTCACATCTGACCCCAACATCCTCTCGCTTGGAGAATGCGTGGAACACAATGGAGATGTCTTTGGTCTGGTCGCGCCAATTTATGACCAAGCCAGGGTGATCGCCAAAACACTTGTCGGAGAGGACGCCGCCTTTGTGAACAATGAAGTGGCGACCAAATTAAAAGTCACGGGCTGCGATCTCTTCTCTGCAGGGGACTTTGCTGAAGGAGAAGGCCGCGAAGACATTGTGTACCGCGACCCGGCGCAGGGCGTCTACAAACGTCTTGTAATCGAAGACAACCGCATCGTCGGCGCCGTCATGTATGGCGACACAGTGGACGGCAACTGGTTCTTTGGCCTGATCAAAGATAAAGAGGACATCTCCGAGATGCGCGATACGCTCATCTTTGGCCCTGCTTTTCAAGGAGGGTCCCCCCTGGACCCTATGGCAGCCGTTGCAGCCTTACCGGATGATACAGAAATCTGTGGCTGTAACGGCATTTCCAAAGCTCAAATCGTCGCCGCCATCAACGACGGCGCCCACACGCTGGACGACGTAAAAGCCATCTCCAAAGCGGGTTCGTCTTGTGGCAGTTGTCTCGGTCTTGTTGGCGACCTGTTGGGCGTAACGCTCGGCAACGAATTTAAAATGCCCGAGAAGGAATTGGTCTGTAAGTGTACCGACCTGTCTCATGATGACGTGCGCAAATTGATCATCGCAAAGGAATTGAAGTCCATTCCCCAAGCGATGCAAGAGTTGGATTGGAAAACCACTTGCGGCTGTCATGTTTGTCGCCCGGCGCTGAACTACTACATGGTTGCGGCATGGCCCGGTGAATACGAAGACGATGGCAAGAGCCGCTTCATCAACGAACGTGTGCACGCAAACATTCAGAAAGACGGCACCTATTCGGTTGTGCCACGTATGTTGGGCGGGATCACAACCCCGGATGAGCTACGTGCCATTGCGGATGCTGCGGACAAATTTGATGTGCCAACGGTCAAAGTCACTGGCGGCCAACGGATCGACTTGTTGGGGGTCAAAAAGGAGGATTTGCCAGCAATTTGGTACGATTTAGGCAAGGCAGGCATGATATCCGGTCAAGCTTACGCCAAAGGATTGCGCACGGTAAAAACCTGCGTGGGGTCCGAGCACTGTCGCTTTGGCACACAGGACAGCACCGGGCTTGGCATCAAGATCGAAAACGCGATGTGGGGCGCCTGGTCACCACACAAATTCAAACTTGCCGTGAGTGGCTGCCCACGCAACTGCGCTGAAGCGACCTGTAAAGATCTCGGCATCATCTGTGTCGACAGTGGCTATCAAATCCTCGTGGGTGGTGCGGCAGGACTGGACCTCCGTGAAACCGACCTTTTAGTACAAGTTGCCACCGAAGAAGAGGCCATCGAAGTCTCCTGCGCCTTTTACCAGCTCTATCGCGAAGGCGCGCAATACCTGCACCGTCCGTACAAGTGGATCGCCAAAGTTGGACTCGACTGGGTCAAGGAACAGGTTGCCGATGATCTGGAAAACCGCAAAGCGCTGGCTGAACGGTTCCACTATTCCCAGAAGTTCTACCAGATCGACCCATGGGCCGAACGCGCAATACAAGGCAAAGACGCCCACGAATTTGCGCCTATTGCAGACTTTACGAAAGTGGCAGCAGAATGACCGATTTTATCGATATTGGCAGCATCAACGACATCCCTAGGCGCGGCGCGCGGGTGGTGCGAGCCCTTCGCGGCGACATCGCGGTGTTTCGTACGGCAACGGACAATGTCTACGCGCTGGATGAGTATCTGCCTGGTAAGGCTGGGCCGCTCTCGAATGGTATTCAGCACGACGAAAAAGTCACGGATCCAATGTACAACTGGGTCTTTGACCTGGCCACTGGCGAAGCTCAAGGTGCGGACGAAGGCAAGGTTGGAACCTACGATATCAAATGCGAAGACGGGCGCCTTCTGATATCTGCGGTAGCTGTGAACCCATCGGTGGCGGCAGAATGACCAAATCCATCTGCACCACTTGTCCGTACTGCGGCACCGGCTGCGGCGTGCTGGCCACGCCGGACGGTGCAGGTGGCCTCGCGGTCAAAGGCGACCCGGATCATCCAGCAAACTTTGGCCGACTTTGTTCCAAAGGGTCGGCGCTGGGAGAAACCGTTGACCTCGCGGGACGCTTACACACGCCGCAGATCAACAAACGAGCGGCAGAATGGGATGAGGCCTTAGGCTTGGTAGCTAACAGGTTCCGAGACACCATCGATAAGCATGGGCCAGACTCAGTTGCTTTTTACGTCTCAGGCCAATTGCTGACGGAAGATTACTACGTCGCCAATAAGCTAATGAAGGGCTACATTGGCTCCGCCAACATCGATACCAACTCCCGTCTTTGCATGGCCTCAACAGTGGCTGGCCACAAGCGCGCCTTTGGAACAGACACCGTGCCTGGCACCTACGAAGACTTGGAATTGGCAGACCTTGTGATCATCACAGGATCCAACCTAGCTTGGTGTCATCCTGTACTTTACCAGCGTATCGCCGCTGCTAAGGCGGAGCGGCCGGCCATGAAAGTTGTAGTCATCGATCCACGGCAAACGGCCACCTGCGATATTGCGGACATGCATTTAGCAATTGAACCAGGCACAGACGTTGCGTTGTTCAATCACTTGTTCACACAAACTTATGCTCAAGGGGCTTTGGACGCCGACTTCATCGCTAGTCATACAGCTGGCTTCACCGAGGCACTGGATGCCGCAAGTGCGACCGATATCTCTTTAACGGGACTGGCGACAAATCAGCTGGCGACATTTCTGAAACTTTGGCTGCGTACAGAAAAAACCGTCACGGTGTTCTCGCAAGGCATTAATCAATCCGATCACGGCACTGACAAAGTTAACGCCATTATCAATTGCCACCTGGCTACCGGGAGGATTGGGAAACCAGGAAGTGGGCCTTTTTCGGTGACTGGGCAACCTAACGCGATGGGGGGACGCGAAGTTGGCGGCCTCGCCAATATGCTTGCGTGCCACTTAGACCTCGAGAACCAAACACACCGAGACACCGTGCAAAAATTCTGGCAATCGCCCACGATGCCAACACAACAAGGCCTTAAGGCTGTCGACATGTTTGACGCCATCGAAACAGGCCAAATCAAAGCTTTGTGGGTCATGTGCACAAACCCAGCTGTGAGTATGCCCAACGCTAGCAAGGTACGCGCAGCCATCGCAAATTGCGACTTCGTGGTAGTGTCCGACATGTTTGCTAGCACAGACACTGCTAAACTCGCCGACGTGGTGCTACCAGCAACAGGTTGGGGCGAAAAAGATGGAACAGTCACCAACTCCGACCGAACCATAAGCCGCCAAAAAGCATTCCTGCCGCCACCGGGCAAAGCGCGGCACGACTGGGATATCATATGTGATGTTGCTCGAACTATGGGGTTCTCGACAGGGTTCAACTACTCAAGTCCGGCTGAAATTTTCCGCGAGCATGCAGAATTGTCCGGACACGCAGCGAACCTGGGGAAGGACTTTGATATTTCAGGACTGGCGCAACTCACTGACCAAGCATACGAGACTTTGACGCCAACCAAATGGCCGGTCGCCCGTCAAGGAGGCATCAAAGGGTCAAGGTTTTTTGCAAACGGTCAATTTTTTACCAGTGAAAGCCGCGCCAACTTTGTAACGGTCAAACAACCGGTGCGGTCTGGAAAGGGCGATGACCGGCCATTCCGTCTAAATACAGGCCGCGTACGTGACCATTGGCACACGATGACCCGAACCGTGCGCGCATCTCGGTTGAATAAACACTACGGCGAGCCATTCTTAGAAATTCACCCCTCCGACGCGGAAAACTTTGGAATAAAGGACGCGGACTTAATTGAAATTCGCAACAGCTTTGGTGTCGTGATCCTGCGGGCGTTGGTAACTGATCGTGTCCACCCCGGCAGTGTGTTTGCTCCGATACACTGGACCGGCGAAGTTGCTTCCCAGTCCATTGTCTCAGATTTGGTGCCTCCTATCGTCGATCCAGTGTCAGGTCAGCCAGATAGTAAGTCTGCTAACGTTAGCCTCTCCAAATACTGTGCGAAATGGTACGGCTATGCCGTGAGCGTCAGCAACTTGACCCCGACAACCAAATATTGGGCCAAGGCCAAAGTCGACACAGGCTGGCAGGTCGAACTTGCCGATGACGAAATTCCAAACGACTGGACAGAATTTGCCCGCAACCTGTTTCAAGTGGACGAGCCCACATGCACCAGCGTGATCGATACTCCTAAAGGGCGCGCTCGCATAGCCTTTCAAAAAGACAATAAACTCGTCGGTGCTTTGTTTGTAGATCAAATACCGGTTCAGGTGTCGCGCAGCTTTGTGGCGGCGTTTTTGAATCAAATAGGCTCTCACGTTTTGGCGGGGCGCCCAAGCGCAGCGCATGTGGATCCAGGCCCGACTATTTGTGCCTGTTTCAACGTTGGTGTGAACACCATTGTGTCGGCAGTCGAGCAGCAGAATCTGATCTCAGTAGAGCAAATTGGAGCAGCCTTGTCCGCCGGAACAAACTGTGGATCTTGCCGTCCTGAATTGGCTGCTCTCTTAGCTGAAACACCCCAGAAACTTGCTGCAGAGTAATCAGTAAGCACCCGCACAGAAACGTGAGTGTTTTGCAAAACCTACATTAATTCTGCAAAAAGCTGCCGTGAGGTCAATGCCCTCCCGGCATTCCAATAGGGCATGTCTCTACCTGGCACCTCCCTCATAACGAGAAAATCCGCCTCCCTGCCGATAATTTCACGAAAGTCTAAATACGTCATATATGTCGGTTTTGAACCATGGTATGACGGTTTCCTGAAGGCACCACTGCGACAACCTGTTGTGCGCGTAGAGTCGACGAAAACTTTGCGCGCTTTGGCACATTTTCCTTGATTTGTGCGACGGGCGGGCCGCAGCATAAGAAAAAACAAAAGATTCAACATGGGAGTTTCCAAATGAATGAAGAGCTTAAGTTCCTAAGCCGCCAGGCTGCTTTAGGAACAATATCACGCCGCAAGTTCCTCGGCCGCGCAGGCGCACTCGGTGTCACAGCGGCCGCAGCCAACACTATGTTGGCTGGTGCGGTTCATGCAGAAGGTCCGCAAAAGGGCGGCACTCTGCGCATTGGCCTGCAAGGTGGTTCAACTACTGACAGCCTGGATCCGGCGCTCGCGACTAACACCACTGCCGTGAACCTGATCCGCATGTGGGGTGAGCCGCTGGTTGAGCTGACCGACGACGGTGGCTTGCAAGGCAAAGTTGCTGAGAGCTTCGAAGCCTCAGCCGATGCAAAAACGTGGACGTTTACTATTCGCAAAGGCATCACCTTCTCCAATGGTCAAGAAGTGACAGCGGCTGACGCCGCTGCGATGCTGGACCGCCATTCGGGCGAAGAATCAAAGTCCGGTGCCCTCGGTCTGCTGCGTGATATCAAAAATGTCAGCACAAACGGACGTGACGTGATTGTCGAACTCAACAACGGCAACGCTGACCTGCCTTATTTGATGAGCGACTACCATCTGATCGTGCAGCCCAACGGTGGTAAAGATGCCCCCGACGCGGCAATCGGAACCGGCCCCTATATCATGAAAGAAGTTGATATGGGCGTACGCTTTGTGGCTGAGAAAAACCCAAATTATTGGGGTGACATCGGTCACGCTGAAACCATCGAAATGCTTGTTATCAATGACAACACTGCTCGCGTCGCAGCTCTGCAATCCGGCCAAGTAGACATCATTGATCGCGTTCCACCGCGCACTGCTGGCCTCGTCTCTCGTGCGCCTGGTATCACCGTCGCCTCTACCGCAGGTCCAGGCCACTACGTGTTCATTGCCCACGTGAACACCGCGCCGTTTGACAACCCTGATCTGATGATGGCGCTCAAGTATGGCATCAACCGTCAGGAAATGGTCGACAAGATCCTGTTTGGCTATGGGTCTGTAGGCAACGATTCCCCAATCAACGCGGCCTATCCGATGTATACGGAAATGGAACAGCGGGAATACGACCCGGATAAAGCGGCCGAGTACTTTAAGAAGTCTGGCCACGAAGGCCCTGTGCTCCTGAGAACTTCCGACAACTCCTTCCCTGGCGCGCCGGACGCTGCAGCACTTTTCCAGCAGTCCCTGAAAGCTGCGGGTATCGAACTGGAAATCAAGAGAGAGCCGAACGACGGTTATTGGTCTGAAGTTTGGAACAACAAACCATTCTGCACCAGCTATTGGGGTGGACGGTCCACGCAAGATCAAATGTTCACGACGGCGTATTTGTCGACAGCTGATTGGAACGACACGCGTTACAAGAGCGAGAGCTTCGACAAGCTGCTCATTGCTGCGCGGGCCGAGCTGGATCAAGACAAGCGCAAGTCAATGTATGCCGACATGGGGATGATGGTGCGTAATGAAGGCGGTCTGATCTGCCCGATGTTCAACGACTTCGTGGACGCTTACACCGATAAGCTCGGTGGTTGGGTTGAAGGCGTTGCAGGCTTCTCCCTGATGAACGGTTACGCAGCTCAGCGCATGTGGGTGACTGGCTGATATGTCGCTCCTTGTGAAACTTTTGGCCCAGCGCATTGCGCTGGGCCTGCTTCTGCTCTTCCTCGTCTCGATCTTGATCTTTGCAGGCACCATCATCTTGCCCGGGGACGTGGCCCAACAAATCCTAGGCCAATCCGCCACACCAGAAGCTCTCGCCAACATGCGTCGAGATCTCGGACTGAACGATCCGCCAATTAAACGCTACTTCTCCTGGCTCGGAGGTCTGGTGCAAGGTGATCTTGGCACTTCCCTTACCAGTGGCAAAGACATTGCTGAATCGATCGGAAAACGTCTCGGAAACACCCTATTCTTGGCCTTTTGGGCTGCGATCATCTCTGTGCCTCTTGCGATATTGCTTGGTTTGATTGCCGTACGCTATCGTGAACGCTGGCCGGACAAATTGATCTCTGCAGTCACATTGGCATCTATCTCAGTACCTGAATTCCTAATCGCTTATGTGGCTATTTTCTTCGTGTCGGTGCGCCTGCGTTGGGCACCTTCCGTAACAACAATCAACGACAGTATGAGCCTTAGCGAAAAGCTGCACACCATCTCCCTGCCAATTGCTGTGCTAACTCTTGTGGTCTTGGCACACATGATGCGCATGACACGCGCAGCTATCTTGAACGTGATGCAATCGGCTTACATCGAGACTGCAGAGCTCAAAGGACTGCGCACGTTCACCATTATCTGGAAGCATGCGTTTCCAAACTCGATCGCACCTGTTGTCAACGTTGTGATGCTCAACCTTGCCTATCTCGTTGTGGGCGTTGTCGTGATCGAAGTGGTCTTCACCTACCCAGGTATGGGGCAGTTCCTAGTTGATCACGTGTCCAAGCGCGACATTCCGGTTGTGCAGGCCTGCGGCCTCATATTTGCCGCAGTCTACATTGGACTCAATATGGTCGCTGACATTGTGTCGATTGTAGCCAACCCGCGTTTGCGGCATCCGAAATAGGGGAAACGTTATGAGAATACCCATAGCTGCCCTGATCGGGCTCATCTTCACTTTCGCGTACTTTTTCATCGCCATCTTTGCGCCCTGGATTGCGCCCTATGGCATGGCTGAAGTTGTCAGTCGCGACGTGTGGCTGCCGCCGTCTTCCGAGTTTTTGCTTGGCACCGACAACCTTGGCCGAGATTTGCTCAGCCGCATGATCTACGGCGGGCGCACAACGATCTTTATCGCCACAGCGGCAACCATTCTGAGTTTCACAACAGGCTCCATCCTTGGCTTCCTCGCCGCCGTTCTTGGCGGTTGGGCAGATCAGGCCATGAGCCGTTTCGTGGACCTGATCATGTCGATCCCGTCGCTGATATTCGCTTTGGTCGTGTTATCCGTCATGCCTGTGACTGTGCCTGTGCTGATCGTTGTGATGGGCCTTTTAGACAGCACGCGCGTGTACCGACTGGCGCGCGCCGTAGCCGTGGACATCAACGTCATGGACTATGTTGAGGCTGCGAAATTACGTGGAGAAGGCCGGGGATGGATTATCTTCCGAGAAATTTTGCCAAACGCCCTTTCCCCTTTGATTGCAGAAATGGGCCTACGCTTCATCTTTATGGTTCTTTTTGTTTCCACACTGTCTTTCCTCGGCCTTGGTGTTCAGCCACCTCAAGCGGATTGGGGCGGTATCGTAAAAGAAAACGCGGACGGTATCGTCTACGGCATTGGCGCGGCGCTTTATCCTGCTGTCGCCATCGCCACTTTGGCGATCTCGGTGAACCTCGTTGCTGACTGGATCCTTAACCGCACAACTTCGCTGAAAGGAGGCCGCGGATGAGCGATAAGCTTCTCAAAGTCCAAAACCTCAAGATTGGCGCAACGGTTTACCCCCCTGGAGAAAAACCGCACGATATCGAGATCGTGCATGGCGTGAGTTTTGAGGTTGAAAAGGGCAAAGTGCTAGGCCTTATCGGCGAGTCGGGTGCGGGCAAATCCACTATAGGTTTGGCTTCCATGGCCTACGGACGTGGTGGTGTGAAAATCACCGGCGGCGAAGTTTGGGTCAACGGGCGAGACATCCTGAAGACCACAAACTCCGACGTGCGTGCCTTGCGCGGCGGTGAAGTGACCTATGTAAGCCAGTCTGCTGCGGCGTCGTTCAACCCTGCCAAAAAGATCATGGATCAGGTGACCGAGGCTGCGATCTTGCAAGGCAAATTCTCAAAAAAGGAAGCCGAACGACGGGCCGTTGAACTGTTCCAAAAGCTGGGCCTTCCCGATCCGGAAAACATCGGCAACCGCTATCCGCATCAGGTATCTGGGGGCCAATTGCAACGCTGCATGACCGCGCTTGCGCTGTGTCCAGAACCGGATTTGGTGGTGTTTGACGAACCGACAACCGCTTTGGATGTGACCACGCAAATCGACGTGTTAATGGCAATCAAGGAAGCCATACGGGACACCGGTGTGGCAGCCCTCTATATCACCCATGACCTCGCGGTTGTTGCGCAGGTGAGTGACGACATTCTTGTCCTTAAAATGGGCGACATGGTTGAGTACGGGTCTGTCGACCAGATCATCAACAATCCTCAGGAAGAGTACACCAAAGCGCTGGTTTCTGTACGTTCTATTGAGCATGCAGAAAAGACACCAACGCCAGAACCAGTTCTGAAGGTGCAGAACATTACCGCCCGCTATAAGGGCACCAACTTTGACGTTCTCAAGAACATCAATGTTGAGTTGCACCCTGGGCAAACTCTTGCGGTTGTGGGTGAGAGTGGGTCTGGTAAGTCCACCTTGGCACGGGTCATCACAGGCCTTTTGCCGCAAAGCAATGGCAGCGTTCATTTTGCCGGTCGTGACCTGAGCAAGGATCTCGGCGGACGCTCCAAAGAGGACCTGCGCGAGTTGCAAATGATCTACCAGATGGCAGACGTTGCGATGAATCCGCGCCAAACGGTTGGCACGATCATCGGTCGTCCGCTTGAGTTCTACTTTGGCCTGCGTGGTGCCGAAAAACGCAAGCGCATTGTCGAGCTGCTGGACGAGATCGAGATGGGCGAAGGCTTCATTGATCGCTACCCTGCGGAACTGTCAGGCGGTCAGAAGCAACGTGTCTGTATTGCGCGTGCCTTGGCGGCAAAGCCAAAGATGATCATTTGCGACGAAGTGACCAGCGCGCTGGATCCACTTGTCGCGGACGGTATTCTCAAGTTGCTCTTGGATCTTCAGAAGGTTGAAGACGTCGCCTATTTGTTCATCACCCACGACCTTGCGACCGTGAAGGCCATCGCGGATTCCATTGCCGTGATGTATCAGGGCGAAGTGGTGCGCTATGGCGGCAAGACGGATGTGCTGTCACCACCGTTTGACGACTACACTGATTTGTTGCTGAGCTCTGTGCCGGAAATGAAATTGGGCTGGCTGGAAGACGTCATCGCCAACAGAAAGATGGAAAGCGCTGGCAACTAAGAATATTCGCCGTCACGCAAATTACGGCGCCAGGTTCGGCGCCGTTTTTTGTCTTTAGCATCCAAAACCACCATCGAAATGTCGGTCTTGAACGTTCTGTCACAATCCGCTGGTTTATTACCTTTGTTACTAAGGAGGAGCCCGGCATGGACAACAAACTACTTCTGATCATTCTCGATGGGGTACCTTGGCGCAATTGGAGCCGCCTGTTTGGCAATCTGGAAGGTTGGGTTGCGAACGGCACAGCTCAGAAGTGGAAAATGACCTCGGTGCTGCCGTCCATCTCCGCCAGCTGTTATGCGTCTATCCACACGGGCGTCACACCGCAGGAACACGGCTGCACCGGGAATGGCAACGTGTTTCGCATCAAGCAACCCGACATCTTTTCAGAAATCCGCAAGACAGGTGGCAAAACCGGAGCTGTTGCGCATTCCTTCTGGTCTGAGTTCTTTAACCGCCACCCGTTCGATTACGTGCGCGACATTGAGTATGATGAGCCTGAGAGCAACACCATCAATCACGGACGGTTTCACAGCATGACCGGGTATGGTGCAGCCAACCAGATGACCCCATCCGACGTGGATCTGTTTGCAACCCTCACCAACCTCTGCCTCAAACACAAACTTGATTACGGTATGCTGCACACTTGTACGCTGGACAGCATGGGACACCGGTTCCAACATGAAAGCCACGAAATGGACCATGCCTGTTTTGTAATGGATGAAATGCTGGCACCCTTCATCCCTAGATGGCGGCAGATGGGGTATGAGGTGATCGTTACCGCAGATCACGGTCAGGACGCCAGAGGACACCACGGCGGCCATGATCCACTACAACAGGAGTTCGCGCTCTACTATTTCGGAAAAGCCAAAGGCCCCAGTACCGAAGTGGTGCTGTCTCAATTACAGCTGGCACCCTCCATTCTCCACCGACTTGGAGTTTCGGCACCGGACACGATGAAGGCCAAGCCGTTTCTTTTCTAAGCTCCCTCTAAGAAAGGACTTTTTCAATCGCGGCCTCAAGCGTGCCAACTATGAGATCGATGTGAGACGGCTCCATGATGAAGGGAGGCGCCAAAAGGATATGCGCCCCTCGTTTTCCATCGATTGTGCCGCCCATAGGATAACAGATCAGCCCCGCTTCAAACGCCGCCGCCTTGAGACGCGGTGCCAAGGCCAACCCGGGATCAAACGGCTCTTTGGTCCCTCGGTCTTTGACCAACTCCAACCCAAGAAACAGCCCACGCCCGCGGATGTCTCCGATATGAGGGTGCTGCCCAAAAGTGTTGTTCAACTCATGCTGCAACTTTGCCCCCAACGGCGCGACATTGGACGCCACATTATCATCAATCAACCGCTTTGCGACCGCTAGTGCCGCTGCTGCTGCAGTCGGGTGGCCATTGTAGGTATGTCCGTGCTGGAAAAAACCGGAACCATCTCTGATCACATCGTAAATCTCTGAGGTGCAGAGCATTGCGCCGATTGGTTGATAACCAGCCCCCAAACCTTTCGCGATCGCGCAGATATCCGGGCTGATGTGCTCTTGTTCATAGGCAAATAAGGATCCCGTGCGCCCCATGCCGCACATGACCTCGTCAAGAATGAGCAAGACGCCGTACTTATCACATATGTCCCGGACCCTCTTAAAGTAGCCCTCTACAGGCGGGACTGCGCCCGAAGTTGCACCCACAACAGGTTCTGCCACAAAGGCGAGCACCTCTTCCGGACCCAGTTCGAGGATTTTGTCTTCCAACTCCTGCGCAACCCGCTGCCCATAGGCATGACCCGTTTCGTCCGCTTCTTGGCCACGATAGACGTAGCATGGCGCGATGTGGTGAGTTTCCATGAGCAAGGGGGAAAAGGGCTCTCGGCGCCAAAGGTTACCGCCTGTCGCTAAAGCACCAAGAGTATTACCGTGGTAGCTTTGACGGCGCGCGATCACGTGTCGGCGTCCTGGCTCACCTAATTCCAGCATGTATTGGCGCGCAAGTTTTAAGGCACTTTCCATAGCTTCGGAGCCGCCAGACACCAAATATACCCGATCCAAGCTTCCAGGCGCGTTAGCGATCAGTTTGTCTGCTAGCTCTTCCGCGGGCTCTGATGTGAAAAAACCGGTATGCGCGAAAGCGGTGGCATCAAGTTGCGCTTTGATCGCTGCAATCACAGCAGGATCAGAATGTCCAAGACAGCTGACAGCGGCCCCTCCGGAGCCATCGAAATAGGCCTTGCCATCCGTATCATACAGAAACGCCCCTTCGCCGCGCACCACAGTTGGGAGCGTTTTGCGGCTGTGTCGTGGAAATACATGGCTCATGAGACCTGCACCTTTTCTAACAATGGACGCCCAAGAGAGCTGGCGTGCTGCACAACGAGCGATACGCTTTCCGCATTGTCGCAGAGCAGCCCTCCGTTCTCTCTGTGAACGTTGTTTTCAAACCCAACTCGCACGTGACCGTTCATACGCAACACAGCGCGCGCAACACGTTGCTCCGTTGGGCCAAACGCGCAGACGGTCCATGATGACACATCATCGCCCAGCGAGTTTAGGAGCCCCGGAAGTGTGTATGGTTGCGCATCTTTGGGCGGTTCATAACTACCGAGCACCAGCAAGACATCTCGTTGTTTGGGCGCGATGACGCCATTAGCCAACCAGGCGCTGTATTGATGAACGTCCTCTTCGTTGTAGAGGATGTGCTGCAAGTGAACTCCCGCGTCTTTGGCAAAACCATACAAGCGACGCGCGACGTGCTCGTCCCGCGCCATTTCGCGCACAGACACACTGGCCGCCGCGGGTACAAGTTGCTTGACTGTATCGAACTGAGCCTCAACGCCGTAAATGCCGGCGGCTTCTGTCGTGATTTGTATCTCAAGCCCCGGCGCAGCTTCAGTCACAGCGGCCATCGCTTCCCGATACAATCCAGGATCCAGCGAATGCTTCTGATCCTTGTCGCGCACGTGCAAATGCAGTTCATCCGCACCTGCAGCAAAACACGCCGCTGAGGAAACTGCGATTTCCTCTATGGTGACCGGCACATTCGGGTGGTCGCTTTTGACCTTACGAGCGCCATTAAGGGCAACTGTCACTTTTAGCGGCGGCAAGTCCATAAGCTGGTGACGGAGAGTGATGCTGTTTTGAGGCATCTTTGAAACTTTCTAGGTTGAGCTTCACCAGAACACTTTGAAACAAACGTTTCGAATCTTGACCCGAGCTAAAACATCTGAGTAAATTCTGTCAAGTGGAGGGATTCGTGAACAGATCAAACCGTCTTCAAGAGCGGGTTACGGCCAATTATGCCGACCTGAGCGTAAAATTGCGCGCGGCGGCCGATTACGTGTTGGCCAACGAAATGGACGTTGCGGTGCGTTCATTGCGAGCGATCTCCGCCTCCAGTGGCGTGTCCCCTGCTACTCTTTCTAGGTTGGCCCGCGTGTTGGGCTTTGTTTCCTATGAGGAGCTTAGAGAGTTGTGCCGGGAGACTGTTGGCGAACGTTCGCAATCACTCATCCAGCGAGCCCAAAAACTTCAGGACGGGTCCGAAGAAGCGCCAATTTACGACCGGCAGGCGACAGCATGTATCGCAAACATCACGACACTTGTCCAAACAATGGATAACGACCGACTACAAAAAGCTGTGAACGCCTTGTCAGATGCTGAGTCTGTTGTGTTATTTGGGGCATTTGGATCTACTGGAATTGTGGAGTACATGGCTTACCTAGCCAATTATTTCTCGACGAATTGGACGTTGGCGGGGCGTATGGGAGCATCATTGGGCGCATCACTCGCCGCGATGGGACAGAAGGACGTTCTACTTGTTGTAACCAAGACACCTTATGCCTCGCGGGCAGTGCGCGCCATAGAAGCAGCGAAGCAAATCGGGGCAAAAACCATTGTGATCAGCGACAGTCACGCCTGCCCTGCGATCAAATTCGCAACTTTTCCCTTTATTGTTCCGTCAGATAGTCCACAATTCTTCTCGTCCTATGCGGCGACTCTGACATTAATGGAGTCGATGGTTGCCATGTTGGTGGCACAATCCGGCGAAGGGACAAACGAGCGCATCCGAGAGGTTGAGCGACACAATCAACGCCTGGGTGATTTCTGGGTGGACTAAAGAGAAAAAGACTGAAATTTCAACACTATCATCAACTAGGGAGCCTAAGATGATTTCGAAACTGAAACTGGCCGGCGCGGCCATTATCGCCTCCATGGGCATTTCTACAGGTGCCTCGGCACAGGAGTTCATTTCCATCGGCACCGGTGGCGTGACCGGCGTTTACTACCCAACCGGTGGCGCTATCTGCCGCTTGGTCAACAAAGGCCGCAAAGAGCACGGCATCCGCTGTGCTGTGGAGTCCACTGGCGGCTCTGTTTACAACATCAACACCATCAAAGCTGGTGAGCTGGAATTTGGCGTTGCGCAGTCTGACTGGCAGTACCACGCCTACAACGGCACTTCCAAGTTCTCCGACAACCCGTTCCCGGATATCCGCGCGGTGTTCTCCGTACACCCTGAGCCATTCACCGTCATCGCGCGTTCCGACGCCGGTGTGAACAGCTTTGCGGACCTCAAAGGTAAGCGTGTCAACGTTGGCAACCCGGGTTCCGGTCAGCGCGCCACCATGGAAGTGGTGATGGACGCATATGGCATCGGCATGGACGACTTTGCTCTGGCAACCGAATACAAAGGTTCCGAAATGGCTAAGCAGCTGTGTGACGGCAACATCGACGCGATGATCTACACCATCGGTCACCCAGCCGCGGCGATCAAAGAAGCCACCACCACCTGCGACGCAAACCTGGTGAGCGTAACCGGCCCAGAAATCGAAAAGCTGGTTGCTGACAACCCGTTCTACCGCGTCGCGACCATCCCAGGTGGCATGTACAAGGGCACCGATGGCGACACCACCACCTTTGGTGTTGGTGCAACCTTCGTGACCTCCGCGACCATTCCTGACGAAGTTGTCTACGTTGTTGCCAAATCCGTGATGGAAAACGTGGAAGACTTCCGCAAGCTGCACCCTGCGTTTGCGAACCTGGACCCAGCCGAGATGGTTAAGGACGGTCTCAGCGCACCTCTGCACCCAGGTGCCGAGAAGGCCTACATGGAGCTGGGCCTGAAGTAAGGTCAGGCTGAGTTTACAAGTATAGGAAGCGCCCCGAAGTCCATTTCGGGGCGCTTCTCAAAAAGGGGTTCAACGGGGAAGATTATGGCTCAAGATCATCAGAATGATGGCGCGGCCAAAGCCGACGCATTGGTTGCGGAAGTCGACACTGGCGCGCGCAACGCCGAAGGTTTTCAAGGTCAACTAATCATCGCGATCTGTATCATCTGGTCGCTTTTTCAACTTTACATCGCATCCAAACTTCCAGGTGTCCTGGCGCAATCAACCGGCTTTACCGGATTTGCCAACATCGTGGGACAGGCGCGCTACATCCACCTGGCCTTTGCCATCGCTTTGGCCATTTTGGCCTTTCCGATGTTCAAGTCGTCGCCACGCGACCGCATTCCGCTCTATGATTGGGCGTTGATCGCATTGGGCGTTGGTGCTTGTTTGTATCTCGTTGTCTTCCGCTACCAGATCGCGGACCGCCCCGGCCTTTGGACCACCACCGACATCACAATGTCTGCTATCGGCATGGTGGTGTTGATGATCTGTGTCTACCGCTCTTTGGGGCTGCCACTGGTGATCATCGCAGGCACTTTTGTCCTCTTTGCTTTTTTTGGCGGTAACTCAGAATGGGTGCGCGACATCACCAACTATGGCGGCGCATCGCTGTCCAAGGCTCTCGGCCACTACTGGATGCAGACCGAAGGCGTGTTTGGCGTCGCCCTTGGCGTGTCGACCTCGATGATCTTCCTGTTTGTTCTGTTTGGCGCGCTGTTGGATCGCGCTGGCGGTGGCAATTGGTTCATCAAAGTCGCGATTGCTTTGCTTGGCGCCCTACGTGGTGGACCTGCAAAAGCTTCGGTTCTGAGCTCGATGATGACCGGCATGATCTCTGGCAGTTCGATTGCCAACACAGTGACAACCGGTACGTTCACCATTCCCTTGATGAAGCGCATTGGTTTCCCCGCTGAAAAAGCTGGGGCCGTTGAAGTGGCATCTTCCACCAACGGACAGTTGACCCCTCCCGTAATGGGTGCGGCGGCCTTCCTGATGGTGGAATATGTGAATATCCCCTACATCGATGTGGTCAAACACGCGTTCCTGCCCGCCGTCATTTCCTACATTGCGCTGCTCTACATTGTGCACCTGGAAGCGCTAAAAATGGAGATGAAGGGCCTCAAAAAGGCCGGGCGTCACATTGGGCCCGTTATGATTATGGTTCTGTTCCTGACCGGCTTCCTCGGTTTGGCAGCAATCACCTTCGTAATGATTGGCGTGCGTAACCTGCTCGATCCTGTGATGGGGGACAGCATCTATGCGGCGATTGTTTTGCTGGCAATTATGTACCTGGCGCTACTGTATTTGGCGTCCAAGTATCCGGATGTGGCGATGGATGATCCCAATGCCCCACTGGAAGCGCCCCGCCTGACCCCAACGCTTCTGGGCGGCGCTTACTATTCCCTGCCAATCTTCATCCTGGTGTGGAACCTGATGGTAAAAACGGAGAACCTTGACCGGTTGTCACCGGCGCTGTCCGCTTTCTGGGCTACGATCTTCATGATCATCGTCGCACTGACACATCGCCCGATCAAAGCCTTCTTCCGAGGCGAAACCGCGCTGAACACCGCGTTCTCCTCTGGTTGGGCCGACTTTGTTCAGGGCCTGATCATGGGCGCACGCAACATGATTGGCATTGGTGTGGCAACCGGCGCTGCCGGCATCATTGTCGGCACTATCAGCCTGACCGGTGCGCACCAAGTGATTGGGCAGGTCATTGAAGTCATCTCCGGTGGCAACTTGATCATCCTTCTAGTGTTGGTGGCAATCCTGTCCCTGATCCTGGGCATGGGCTTGCCAACCACCGCGAACTACATCGTCGTCAGCTCGCTCATGGCGCCTGTGATCGTCAGCGTTGGGGCACAAGCAGGTCTCGTGGTGCCTCTGATCGCAGTCCATATGTTTGTGTTCTACTTCGGCATCCTTGCGGATGACACGCCCCCTGTGGGCTTGGCCGCCTATGCCGCTGCCGCCATCTCGCGTGGAGATCCGATCAAGACCGGTATTCAGGGCTTTGCCTATGATATCCGGACCGCGTTGTTGCCCTTCATGTTCATCTTCAACACTGATCTGCTGTTGATCGATGTGGGACTAGCGAAGGCAGTACTGGTGTTTTTTGTCAGTCTGATCGCGATGTTGATTTTTGCAGCCGCAACGCAAGGCTACTTCATAGCAAAGTCCAAGCGTTGGGAAAGTGCGGCCTTACTCTTCATCGCGTTTATGCTTTTCCGTCCGGATTTCTTCCTCGATCTGGTGACAGAGAAGTATCAGAGCGCCAGTGGTCCACAGGCTGTGCAGCTTGTTGGTGAACAGCCTGAAGGCAGCTTGATCCGCTTCAAGGTAGAAGGACCTGACTTTGACACCGGTGACAACCGCGCGACCACCATCACCATGGTCTACCCGGGCGGAGAGCCTGATACCGCGATGATGGAAAACGGTCTGACTGTGTTTGAAGAGGACGGCAAGCTGCTTCTTGAAGAACCGTTTCCGGGCACGCCGTACTTTGGGTCTTTGGGCACCGAATATGACTACTATGGGGATACGCCAGTGGTGATTTCCCAGGTGGAAGTCGAAAACGAGCGGATGCCGAAAGAGCTGTTCTTTATTCCGGCACTTTTGTTGTTGGCCGGTCTGATGCTCATTCAGCGGCCTCGCGCCACGCAGCCTGCATTCTAGGGAGACGTTATATGTTTAAAACCCTACTTCTGACAGTGGATGTAAACGACTTGAAAGGGTCCGAACGTCCGGCCGAGGTTGCCAAATCCATGGCAGCGAATGATGACGTGGAACTGCATATTATGAATGTGGTGCCAGACTACGGAATGTCGATCGTTGGTTCATTTTTTAGCTCAGACCACAACAAGGCTATTCTGCAAGAAGCGAAATCAGCGCTGGAAAGTTGGGCGTCCGAACGTTTTGCGGATGTCTCCAACGTGCGTCTGCATGTGGATCAAGGCACAATCTATGATTTGGTCCTCAAAGAAGCCGAAGCCGTTTCTGCGGATGCAATCATTGTGGGCGCCCACAAATCGCAGCTTAAAGACTACCTAATCGGACCGAACGCGGCGCGGATATCACGCCACGCCAAACAATCTGTATTTGTTGTTCGATAAAATTTTGAAGCCCGCTGCTAAGCGGGCTTCTTTTTTGCAACCGTCATGATCTCGGTACGGAAACGTTCCAAGTTTTGTCAAAGACCTCTACTTCACCTTCTTCGGCGTGTAGCTTTGACTTGATATAGAAGCAGTCGGCATCAGCCGTCATTTCCAAATCTGCTCTTACTACCACCGACCACGCCCCCCGCGACATGTGGCGTTCCCATTTAAAGCTGGCGCTTGCGGATGTCGGATCACAATCAACGATAGTGAAGTATTCCCAGTGTTTTGTCCCACTCACCAGACTGGTACTCAAATCCAGGAGCAGCCCGCTATCGCTTTCAATTTCCTGCGTCGTCCTGCGCAACCCTACATCCCGCACAATACGTTTGCTTTCATGCCCCTCCGTAAGCTTTTCCACCCCTCTCGGGCTGGCAGACTTTGGAGGATCAAAAGTCCATTCGTCTCTGTCAGCGGGCTCGCGAACTGGAAGCGCGATAGTGCCTTCATGGAGCTCCAAGGTGGTCAACTCTGCTTCCGGCCAGACAAAAGGCCAATAGCTTGTCGACAACGCAACGCGAAGCTTATGTCCGCGCGAAATCCGGTAAGCACATTGGTCCAGAACCACCTCCACTTTGATTTCGCTCCCGACCGGCACATCCACGTTAGTATGATGCCCACTACGGTGTCGCAAATTTAGAAACCCGTGTGATATAAGGGTACTTTCTCCATTTGGATGCACATCACATAGCCGCACCGCTATTTGCGCTTTGGCTGTATTTGATGTGAGCTTCAGCCGAAGCTTTGGCGCCCCCACCAGTTCCAGGGACCTGTCCAATTCATTGCTGTCAAAACATGTGCTTCGTAGGTCATCGACCTGTTGGTCATCCGGTAGTTCACCTGGGCCAAAGCCAAATGGAAAGTATTCCCCTGCCATTTGACCGCATGCCAAGTCAGGCCACACCTGTCGTCCCACCGGAGCCATAGTGTCCGTTAGTCCATCTCCAACAAGATGCAACAAAACAACGTCGGTAGGATCATCGGCAGCGTCAGTAATCCATCGGCCAGATCTATTTTCGTAATGCACGGACGGCGCCACGCCATCCATCAGCCACCGGCGCATATCCGGAAGATTTTCTGCACCATTGTCCACGTCATTCAGCCAGTGATCCCACCATGCCAACATTTCCCCCAGGAAATCGATTTGGGGCCCGGGCACAGCAAAATGCGGGTATTTGTGGTTCCAAGGACCGATCAACCCTTTCACCGGCGCAGACAGATTCTCAACAAGATGGGACACCGTGTTGCGATATCCGTCATGCCAGCCGCCAACACTGAGAACCGCGGCTTCAATTGCTCCAAAATTCTCACACACCGAGCCGTGTTGCCAATACGCATCACGATTTTGGTGGCGAGTCCAAATCTCGGCCAAACAAGGCGTGTTTTCCAAACGATGCAGCCACATGTCGCGCCAACGGTCGCCCACTATTTCAGGATCAGGAGGCAGCGCGAACCACCCCAGCACTGTTGCGGCCCACGCTGGATTTTCACCCAGCATAATCCCACCTTTGTAGTGAATGTCATCAGCATAGCGATCCACGGTCGAGCAAAGGCTGGCCACAGCCTTCAAAGCTGGCGGGGCTAAGGCGGCTATTTGCAACCCATTGAACCCACCCCAACTGATGCCCATCATACCGACGTTGCCATTGCACCAATCCTGCCTCGCCAACCACTCAATAACTGAAACACCATCGGCAAGCTCTTGCGGTGAGTATTCGTCTTCAAACAACCCTTCGCTGTCACCGCACCCACGCATGTCTACCCGAACACAGGTATAGCCGTGTCCAGCAAGATAAGGATGCGTAAGTGCATCCCGTTCCGCCGTGCCGTCACGTTTTCGGTAGGGAAGATATTCAAGAATGGCAGGCACTGGATCTGCGGTTAGCGGCCTCCAAATACGTGCGGAAAGTCTGGTTCCATCCGGCATCTCAATCCAAACATGCGGTTCCTCGCGAACCTGAAACGGAAAGTCATGGATAACCTGCATTGCCACCTCCAATGAGAAAACTCACAGTATTTTCGAAGAACTCAATCAAATTTCACCCCAGAAAGGACTGTATGCTCCTCCGAGCGTTTTGTCTTAGATCCATTTTCCGATAGTCAGCCACAAACCGGCGAAACAGTTGTTCGCCGACCAAGAACGGCAAGGCTGTGCGACGTTCGCTCTCTGGCACCAAATCGATTGATAAGTACGCTCGCCAATCATCTTGGGCGATCCCGAAACGATGTCGATCAATCTCCGACGGGAAGCGCACTTGTAAATCCACTAGAAACTGGGCTGCGCATCGCGACACAGATGTCCAATGCGCGCTGCGTAAATTGACCCCGCATAAAACGTCATCTTTGAAAACGAAGTTCTCGGGTGAAAACCACGGCTGCGTTTCGATTTGCAGAATGTCCATCCCTTTAACCTGACGCGCCCGGCTTGTCAGGTTTGACAACAACCTTTCGAGCAGAGCACAGTCTTCCGCCTTTTCGACGTTATCAAGAGACCACTCCTTGAGTTGCTTGAGACGGTACATTGAAGCCAACTCTGTGCGCTTTCTCCGTGCGAGCGTCGCCTCTTGTAACCATTCCGCCGCCATCCGGACAAATCTGGATCTGCGTGCACCGCTCGCCCCGGCAATCTTATCGGCCAAAACAACACCTGGCTCGTGATTGAGGGCTACCAGACCGAGTTCAGGGAAAGCTAAATAGCAACGCTCCGAGGCAAACCGCTCGGAAACCAAGGCTTGTTGAAGTTTTTGGATTTCCCCTACACGTCCGTCTACCTCCTGCGCTCCTTCTGAGGAAAGATGCCGGCATATGCGCAGCTTGCCTTGCCCATGCATCGCAATAAACTCGTGATAGGTTTCATCGATAACCACTGCGCGACGCAGCTTAGCCTCTTCCAAGCCTTCAAGACCTCGAAGCAATCGTTGCACAGCAGACATGGCTTCTGTGGCCTTCGAAGCAGCCAATGGAGCATTTGCCGTTTGTGCCGACGGCTGAAGCGCCAAGGTGGCTTCAGAGAAGCCTGCACGCTCAAACACTTGCAGTATCTTTTTTTCGATTTGCCAATCCTCTACCGAAAGAGCGTGCTCTGAAAAATACCAATGCAAGTACTTTGCGTAGTCTACGGATTTGGATAAAGCGGCTTCCAACGCGATCGAAAAGTCGTTGGGTCTGCGTACAACTTCCACGACGTGATGAAAGTCCGATTTTCCGAATAGGATCGCAGGTTTGTTGTGAAGAAAACCCTCAATAGCAACCGCGGAATTATAACTTACAGTCACGTCACATTGACGAAGAATGTCATGAATATTTGCGTCTGTTGCCGCCAATGGAAGGCCTTCTTGCAATAGCTTCAAGATTAGCTGAGCATCATCCAGTTGCTTGCTTATTGGATGAGCCTTCACAACAACGGTCCGGCCGCCTGCATGCTCTGCCACTGTGCGTAACAACGTCTCATTGTCGCAATAAGCAGTCCCCTGACGATGTGGATTGTCTCCCTGAAGAAACACCGCAATGCACCCTTCTGGGATTTTCGTATGCTCCTCTTTGGGGCCATATCGAGACCGCCGTTTCTTTACCAACCGGTCTTGTAATACTCTAAACTTAGACATTGCCAAAACAGGGTTGACTTCTTTCTCGTCGTAAACCGCGCCGCCGGCGCTGCTCTCAGCCAAGACCCCGCGCCCATCCAGATGAAAGTACGGTGGCAAATACGCCAACGCGGTGTTCAGCGCGTTAGACTGCTGAACCATTCCATTTTCGATGATGTGGAGATTGTCAGCCTCTAGATACTCCGCCAAATCAGTTTGAAATGAGGACCGCAGCGCCTCATGGCGCCGACGTACCTCAATCTCGCCCCCCCGGGACGTGATTAGGTCATGTATCTTGTGAAACAACGATAGGTGCGTCAGCTCAAGATAATTGTCGTGAAACTGCTTTGGCAGATGAAAAACAACTTTGGCGGCCAAACTTGCCTCCATATTCGAAACTCTTGTCGGCCTAGATCCCTTTGATCAGATATCGACATTTACCCAAGAAAAACATGAGAATAAGAACACACTCAATGGCTTTGATGCGGATGTTATTAGGGGGGCTGATCGCCCCCCATTTCTGCCTGCCTGTCCTGATGTCTCTTCGTTGGCTTGATGTAAGATTATCAGAAGAAACGTTGCCATGACTATAGAAGCACCATTTCGAGCCCGTCAACAGAATGCTCCATGACACAATGCTGCAAACCGCTCATCAAGATGCGTCTGAACACTCTCTACGCGTTTTCTCGCAGAACAGCTCCGGCAAGGTATAGTGAGCCGCAAATCAAGACCCTACCACCTGGCGAACGCTCAATAATCGCATTGATGGCGTCCAGCACATTTGCGCTCTCATATGTTTCAAAGCCCACGCTCCGCGCGGCCCGAGCGGTTTCTTCGGCAGGAAGGGTATTGGGTTCATCAGGTATAGATACAGCAGTCAATGACTCCGCAACCTGGGCTAGCGGAGTGAGATACCCGGAAATGTCTTTAGTGTTCAGCATTCCACACACCAAATGCGTTGAGCGTTTTGGCAGTTGGGAGATCACATCTGCCAACGCCTTGCCTGCCGCGGCGTTATGCCCACCATCAAGCCAAAGTTCTGCCCCTGCGGCGGCCTCAACCAATGGCCCATCCTTCAGACGCTGCATCCGGGCGGGCCAGCTCACATTGCGCATGGCGGCCTCGCATGCAGCCTCATCCGCCCCCAAATATCGCAAGGCTGCCAGGGCAGCTCCAGCGTTCTGAATTTGATGAGCACCGGCTAGAGCTGGTAAGGGAAGGTCCAGCAACCCGCCCTCGTCCTGAAAAACCAAGCGCCCTCGTTCTTCGTGTCCATGCCAATGTTGCCCATAGGCAAGGAGAGGTGCGCCGATCCGTGCGGCCGCCTGCTCAATCACTTCCATTGCTTCCTCAGATTGCGGCCCCACAATACATGGCACGCCACGCTTAAGAATTCCGGCCTTTTCCGCAGCGATTTCTGCAATGGTTTCGCCAAGGAATTGTTCGTGATCTTTCGAAACAGGTGTGATCACCGTAAGCTCCGGCGTTCCTATCACATTGGTGGCGTCCAACCGCCCGCCCAGGCCCACTTCGAGCAAGGTATAGTCGGCTGCTGTACGAGAAAACGCCAAAATGGCTGCACAGGTTGTGATTTCAAAATAGGTGATGTTCTGCTTGTCGTTGGCTTCCCAGCACTCATCTAAAACAGTAGCCAGATGCCCCTCATCGATCAAATCCCCTGCAAGTCGAATTCGCTCATGAAAACGTGCTAGGTGAGGGCTCGTGTAGGCGTGCACCCTATCGCCACGTCCCTCTAATCCTGCGCGGATCATCGCCTGTGTGCTGCCTTTGCCGTTGGTGCCGGCCAAATGCACAACTGGTGGCAACTTTTCTTGAGGATTGCCAAGCGCCTTCAACAAGCGCCACATTCGATCCAGCGTTAAATCGATAATTTTGGGATGAAGCGCCATCATACGAGCGAGGATCGCGTCGGATGTGTTTGTGGAGTTGACCATAATTTGCTCCAGAAAGGTGGGGTTCTCAACAAAACGGGCCTCCGGTTTACCTGCCGAAAGCCCATTTCCAACGACGCATTCGCGACCGTATTATTCCGTTTTCGCCTCTTCGGCGTTTTCCTCAGGCGCTAGGGCCACTTCCTTGACTTTCTCAGGAGCGGGCAAATCTCCAGCTACGGCTGGCGGCATATCCATCAACATCCGAATGATCGTCACAAGCTCGGCCTTCAATTCGGTCCGTTTGGTCACGCGGTCCAACATGCCATGGTCGAGCAGGTATTCCGCCCGTTGAAAACCTTCAGGGAGTTTTTCGCCGATTGTTTGCTGAATCACTCGAGGACCGGCAAAACAAATCAAGGCATTAGGCTCTGCAATCTGGACATCGCCCAACATCGCATACGAAGCAGTTACACCGCCCGTTGTTGGGTGCGTGAGAACAACAATGTAAGGTAGTCCTGCTTCTTTAAGCATCTGCACAGCAACGGTTGTGCGAGGCATCTGCATCAGCGACAGGATGCCTTCCTGCATCCGTGCGCCGCCTGCCGCGGAGAACAGCACCAAAGGGCGTTTCAAAGCGATTGCACGTTCTGCAGCGGCAATAATGGCGTTGCCGACATACATGCCCATGGAGCCGCCCATGAAGGAGAAGTCCTGACAGGCCGCAACAATCGGAGTCCGGCCAATTTCGCCTTCCGCCACCAGCATTGCTTCTTTTTCGCCGGTCTTCTTTTGCGCGGCCTTCATGCGCTCCGGATATTTCTTCTGATCACGGAACTGCAGCGGATCGGCGACCGGTTCCGGAACCTCAACCTCAACAAACACACCGCCATCAAACATCGCTTCAAAACGGTCACGCGGCGATATCGCCATGTGGTGATCACATTGCGTGCAAACGTTCTGATTGGCTTTCAGTTCGCGGTGAAACAGCATCGTTCCGCATTCATCGCATTTGGTCCAGAGATTGTCTGGAACTTCTCTGCGAGAAAAGATCGAGTTGATCCGCGGGCGGACATAGTTGGTGATCCAGTTCATGTGATCGGAGTCCTCTGGTTCCAATTCGGGATGAGATAAGACGCTACGTCAGAAATTGCAATCAAACTCGTGTTGGGAAAGCTGCTCGCAGTTCCATTTCCTAGCGACTTCTCCGACCACAATTGGATAAAACTTCCCACCGAGATCGCGGTGAATCTTCTGTAGGGCAAGCAACACATTGAGTTTTCATGAAGAAAGGGTCGAAAGTGCATTTGTCCTATCGTAAGCATTTCGCTAAATAATCACAATGAAGGCCGCAGATCGTTTCGCCGCCCGCAACAATAGGTCATGGTTTCAAGACAAATGGCAAAAAGCAGACGTTTCTTTCAGCAGGCGCTTCAATCTGGGTTATCTCGTTATTGGGCCCGAAACGCGCGCAAGGCCGCCCATGCTGACCTCGCCACCCTCCGCGCACAGCGCCGCAGGGCACGCACACTGCGACAATACCTCGACACGGTCATCGCTGTTGCTGAAAGCCGATTGGCTCTGCCAATTATCGGGTCAAACGCGTTCCCAAAACCACATGGAACTGATTGGTCTTGGCGGCCCGCTTTGTGGCGAGAACCAATTCCAGCCAAGGGCCGTGCAGCGGTTCAAAATAAAGAAATGCTGGGCGACGAAGTCACGCTATTTCATGACTGCAGAATTTCCGAACTGACGTTACGCCAACTCCGAAACCACCGTGAAAAGGATCTTGCGCCATTTGGGTTGCGCATGGATGTCTTCAGGTTTGATGGATCGTTTTTGTCACTGGTCATCGATATGCCACAAGAAGCCGTTTCAGGCTTGAAGCGTGAACATGTGGTCCGCATGGATACCATTGTTGAAATGGAAAAGCCTCTTGAGATTTTTGCGCGGTTGAATATTCGACACGGCCCTAATACCGAACAGATTGTGCGAGAGTTGCCACTGCAAGCCGAAGATATTCGAGTCGAATTTGACCTCGCCTATTCTAACCTCAACGAAAAGCGGGTCGAGAAGATGTGGATAGACTTGATTTTTGAGGGCCCCGAGATGAACCAAGTGGTCCTGAGAGACGTTACCTTTTCGCGCCGCCCACGGGCTGAATTCTAAACACAATTTAAGGATGCCCACATGAGCGAACTTACGTTGACAAAGACCCGCCTGTTCGAAGGTGTTTGGGAGGGGGCTCTTAAAACATCAGACTCAACGGGGCCAAAACCGGACATTAAGGTAACCTATCTTGGTGAACCGGTTGCCGACGTCGCAATGGATCAAACAGATGAACAAGGGCTATGGCGCCTGAGTTTTCCAATCCCGAAAGAAAGCCTGTCGGACGGAGTGCAAACCGTTGTTATCACCGATCGGTCTACGGACGAACGCCTTGAAACCATCAGTTTTATTGCTGGTGAAGCGCTGGCTGGGGACTTGCGGGCCGAGATCGACCTCCTCCGCGCGGAACTCGATATGCTAAAACGCGCATTTCGACGCCATTGCGTAGAAACAATGTGACCTTGTGACCGGCTTGTGCCCTGTGGACGGCCATGTCAGTTTGGCTTGAAAATCGAGAGCGACGCCATGATCCCAGAGACCCTGTTTATGAGCCAGCACGACCAATTGCTGTGGGGCTCTGTGGTACTAAGTGCTTGCGCACTTATCCACGTGGGACTCCTGGCTGGTATGATCGAGGCATTGGCACATATCGGCCGTTGGGTCAAAAACCGCAATCGTATGGTGCGTACGACAACGGTGGTTGGCGCCGCGTTTGTCATGATCGTAAGCTCACACACAGTTCAGGTTTGGCTCTGGGCTGCGGTACTGCTCTACATGGATGCCTTTGAATACCTTTATGACGCGCTTTACTTCTCACTCGTGACCTATACCACCGTTGGGTATGGCGATGTTGTCCTGCCTGTCGAGTTTCGCGTGTTTGGCGCCTTTGGGGGCGTCACTGGCATTCTTTGCTTTGGAATCTCCACCGCGTTTTTGGTGTCGCTGATCAATAAACTGTTGCCAAAGTCCCTTGAGTAAAATGCGGCCTCCAATCGAGATTGCTTTCCGAAACAACAGGTCTATCTACTGACTCATGATGAAAATTGCATACACGATGGCCCACGGACGCGGCGAACTGGATTTGCTGCTATCAGATCTCGCGGCGCGGTTGGAAGCACGAGGACTCACCGCGCGCGGAATTGTACAAACCAACACAGAATGCGGATCGTATCATGGCTGTGATATGGATGTGCGTGTGCTGCCCGATGGGCCGGTCATTCGGATTTCACAGAACCTCGGCAAAGAAGCCAAAGGCTGCCGGTTGGACCCGGATGCGATGGCGTCTGCCGTGACCGCGGTGGGGCAATCCATGCAGGCGGACTTTGATGTCTTTCTGCTCAACAAATTTGGCAAACAAGAAGCCGAGGGGCGTGGGTTTCGAGACTTGCTCGCCGAAGCGCTTGAAAAAGGCGCCACAGTGATTGCCGGCACCAATCCCTTGAACGCAGAGGTGTTTGAGGAGTTCGCCGGTGGCATGGCCACCAATGTGCCCGCCGATGTCGATGCACTGTTGGCCTGGTATGATCAGGTGAACGAAGCGGGGTGAGTTAGCTCTCCCCCTCCATGTCGTCCAACCACGGGATTTCTCCGTCATTGGTGAGTAAAATTGCCAAGGGACGAGTCGCCTGGAAGAACGACATGATGGTCATGATTCCGGAGGTCAGGATCACCGATAGGATCGCCCCTATTAGCCCCCAGACGGCCGTCCAGGAGGCGAGAGACACCATTACAATCACCGGACTAAGGTTCATAGAGCGCCCCATCAGGCGGGGTTCCCAGAAGTAGCCAACTCCAAATTGCGCACCACACAGCGCAGTAAAAAGCAGGGCTACGTCCATGTTCAGCCCCCAATCGCCCACCGCAAACAACATCGGCAGCGCCATGGCGATCCATGACCCAACATAGGGAATATAGTTAAAAATCGCCGTGGTGACGGCAAAGAAGGCCGCGAACTCGAGGCCGAAGAACAGGAAAATCACCCAGCACAACACGCCCAAAACCACGTTGATCAGGGTTTTGGTGGTGAAGTAGGTGCCAATCTGGGCGGTAATCAAATCGATGGTCTGCCAGACATTGGATTGCGACCGGTCATCAGGAACAATAGCCGCCACTTTCTTGGGGATGCTGTCGCGTTCGATCAGGAACAAAATGGCGTAGAGAAACACCAAGGCGAGATACCCGGCGGAGTAACTAACCGAGTTCACCGTCATACGAATGAGGCTTTGGATATCGATATTGTCGAACACTAGACGGTCGACAGATTGCCACGTGAGCTCAAACTCCACGTCAAACCGAGCCGCCACATCAGACGTGGTCTGGGAAAGCCGTTGCAGATAGTCCGGCATGGCCCGCACCACAGGATCAAGGTTGCGGGCAAAAAAGCTGATCAAGCCAGCCAGCACCACAAAAAGGACCACTGTGGTCAGCATCATCCGCAGCCAATCCGGGACATATTTTGCATAGAGCGGAATGCGGCCCATCGAACGGGAAATGCCGTCCATCAGGAAGGCCAGCAGCGCGCCAAGCACGATGGGCACCAAAATCGCCTGTGCCGCATTGAGAAACCAACCGGTTGCAATGGCGGCCAAAATCGCAAGACTCACCGAGGCCACGCGCAGGGATGCGTTGATCTGAGACATCGGTGTTTCCTCCTTGCACGTCACAGGCATCCTAACGGTCAGGTGTGTAGGGGCAAGTCGAGAAGGCGATTAGAACAGCGCGCGGCGGATGAGGTTGGCAGAAGCCACCAGCAAAACAATCAGAGTCAGGCGCTGGAACATCTTTTGGTCAATGCGATCTGAAATGGATGTCCCAATCCACATGCCCAAAAGCGCCGGAACCACCACAAATGCTGAAAGCACGGCTGTGTCGCGGTTCAGCACCCCCGACCCAATATGAGCGAAAGTCAAAAGCATCGCGCCGAGGCCATAAATCACGCCTTGAATGCGGATTTGTTCAGCTTTTTCAGTACCAATTGCGGTGAGGTAGGTCACCGTGGGCGGGCCCCAGACCCCAGACACCCCGCCAATGGCACCAGCTATGGTGCCCACAGCGACTTCCCCTTTTGCACTTGGCTTTGAAAGGTGAATAGGACGTCCCAGCAACTGGGTCAGGGCAAAAAAGGCCACCGGCACGCCAATCATCAGCAGCAAAGTGCTCGAGGGAACCCAGCGTACAAATTGCGCGCTGACCACCATGGCGACACCGCCTGCAATTAGGAAGCGGCGAAAGCGTTTGAGAGATGACCAAGCCGCGTCTGCGCCATGGCGGAACGCCTGAAAGCCGTTGCTGAACACGGTAGGGAAGATGAGCCCCGCCAAGGCGACTTCCGGCGCGAGGAAGGTACTTAGTCCCGAAATCAACACCATGGGCATGCCAAACCCAACCATGCCTTTGATGATTCCCGCAAGCAGCGCAACGCTCGCACAGAAAACCAATGCTTGAGGAGTGTAAGTCAAAAGTAGAGAGTCCATACCTTGCTATAGGATGCAAACCACAGAGCAGCAAAGGCTTAACGCGAAACAAACAACCAAATGAAGCTCCAGATTGGTATTTTTGTTGCGCTGCAACTGCAAAAGGATTATGTCACAGTGCAGCATGAGAGGGTTTTAGACGTATGGCGCATGATGGACAGGACGTGGCGATGACAAACTCAGTGATTCTTCCTGATCTTCTGAAACTGACCGGAGCAGCCGTTGCGCCGGTGGAGAGCATTCTCGAAGTCGCAATCGCGCGGGTGAAAGACACCGTGTCCGAAAACGGCCGGGTGTCCGGCAAGCTGATGGAACAGCATCAAACAGCGGCGCATGGCCTGAGCTGGCTGGCGACCTATGCGCAATCGCTGAAGCAGATGCAGGCCTGGGCCGAAAAGCTCGAAGGCGAAGGCAAATTTGGCGAGATCGAACAGATCATTCACCAGATCGCCTTTGGTGAGTACCTCTGGCAGGTCTACGGCGGCATTCCAATGAGCCAAGGCGAAATTGTGCGTCTGCAGGATCTTGGCCTATCGCAAGACGAAACCCGTGGTTTGATGGCGCCCGAAGTCATGACGCTATGTGACAAAGGCAACTCTCAAGCCGCGCGCATGCGCCTTGTGAAACTGATGCAGGAGCAATCCGCCAACATCACTGTGGGCCAATCCGGCCTTGATGAAGAGCTGGAAATGATCCGCGAACAATTCCGCCGGTTTGCGGTGGATCGTGTGGAACCAAATGCGCATGAGTGGCACCTCAAAGACGAGCTCATTCCAATGGAAATCATTGAAGAGCTTGCGGAAATGGGCGTGTTTGGCCTGACCATTCCTGAGGAATACGGCGGATTCGGCCTTTCGAAAGCGTCGATGGTTGTGGTCTCCGAGGAACTGTCGCGCGGTTATATTGGCGTAGGCTCGCTGGGCACGCGTTCTGAGATTGCTGCCGAGCTGATCCTCTGTGGCGGCACCGAGGAGCAGAAACAACAGTGGCTTCCAAAACTCTCCAGTGCGGAGATCCTGCCAACAGCCGTGTTTACCGAGCCAAACACTGGCTCCGACCTTGGCTCCTTGCGCACCCGTGCAGTGAAGACCGAAGACGGCAACTGGGAAGTGACCGGTAACAAAACCTGGATCACCCACGCGGCACGGACGCAGGTCATGACCCTGCTGGCGCGTACCAATCCGGACACGACAGACCACCGTGGTCTATCCATGTTCCTGGCCGAAAAGACGCCTGGCACGGACGAAAACCCGTTCCCGACCGAAGGCATGACCGGCGGCGAGATCGAGGTTCTCGGCTATCGTGGCATGAAGGAATACGAGCTCGGCTTTGACGGTTTCAAAGTCAAGGGCGAGAACCTGCTTGGCGGTGAAGAAGGCAAAGGTTTCAAGCAGTTGATGGAAACCTTCGAGTCGGCCCGCATCCAGACCGCGGCCCGCGCGATTGGCGTGGCGCAGTCGGCGTTGGACGTTGGGATGCAGTACGGCATCGACCGCAAGCAATTTGGTAAATCGCTGATCCACTTCCCGCGCGTGGCCGGTAAGCTGGCGATGATGGCGGTGGAAATCATGATCGCCCGCCAGCTGACCTACTTCTCCGCCTGGGAGAAAGACCACGGTCATCGCTGTGACCTTGAGGCTGGCATGGCCAAGCTTCTAGGCGCACGTGTGGCCTGGGCTGCAGCGGATAATGCCCTGCAAATTCATGGCGGTAACGGCTTTGCGCTCGAATACTCCGTAAGCCGTATCCTGTGTGATGCGCGTATCCTCAACATCTTTGAAGGTGCAGCAGAAATTCAGGCACAAGTGATTGCGAGACGTTTGCTGGGCTGACACCCGCTCTCAGTTAGACAGCAGACATTGCGCGGCTCCCTTGGGGGCCGCGTTTTTCTTTGCCCTCTGTTCACAAAGGAATCAGTGGCCAAAATCCGCTCAGAACCACGTCGGTATCGCGTCGGTATCATGTCTGTTTTGCAGAGGTGCGTTTTTCGGGGCAGTGTGAACTGTAAGATATTAATGCACCGAGCGCTGTTGCGGTCATTTGTGCAACAATAGGGACCGAAAGGGAGAGCAGAATGCGCTGTATCACGATCACCTATGACTACGATGGGGACGACATGGTTTGGGTCGCCACCTGTGAGGCGTTCATAAATGCGGTTGGAAATGATCCAAAGGCGCAAGGGTTCTCTTATCAAGTGGCCGTGGCCGACAATGGCGTGACGCGCGTTCACTGGGGGCGCTGGGACAGCGAGGCCACATTGAAGCACGTGCAAAGCCAAGAGTACTTCGCAACCTTTGCGGCCAAGGTGAAGGAGTTTGCCGATGGGCCGCCAGAAGCGGTGGTCGCGACACCACGCGACCACACCGGCAATTGGTGAGTGTCAGGCAGTTGCGACACCGGACACTTTCACTTTGTCAGTTCGAACGCCCATCGCAATTACGGCAGAGATCAACGTGAAGATGATCCATTGCGGCATGACGGTCAGGTTGCCAAGAAGGGTCCTTCCGTAGCCGATAAATAGTGCGACAAAGCCAAGCTGCACGGCGACCATCGTCCACGCCAAGGGCGGATTTGGATTGCGGGCCAACCAAGCGCACACGCCGCCAAAAACCAACAAAATCACACTTACGGCGTGCCAAAGCACGGCGCCAACCGCCCGCACCGGAGGGGCCAACTCACTTTCCTGAATCGGTAGGTGAATCTCCGGCCCTCCCAAAAACACATGCACACCGGTTGTCAAAAACAGCAGCCCAGCGGCGGTTACCATCCACTTGTTCATCGCATTCTCCCGAATCCATACGCTTTCGTATGGAAAGGAGTGACTCCAACGCTTGCGGGAGTCAATACGGCAGCGTATGTTGCGATATGGCAAAGCGACTTTCAAAAGACGACTGGATCAAGGCAGGCTTTAAGGCCTTGACTGAAGCCGGCCCCAAGGCCCTCAAAGCAGAGCCATTAGCGCGGCGTCTCGGCACAACAAAGGGCTCATTTTACTGGCATTTTGACGATGTCCCGGCGTTTCAGACGGCCATGATGGAGGCCTGGGAAACACGGGCCTATGCAGAGATTGTGACCCTGGTGGAACAACAGGGAACCGCCGTACGGAAACTGCGAGAATTGGCACAAATTGCCGCGGCGGGTGCGCCGGAGGATTTTGGAGGCATCGCGGCAGAGCCTTCCATTCGCGCCTGGGCGCGCGAAAACCCGGAAGTTGCAAAAGCCGTTGCTCAAATCGACGCCAAACGCATGGCCTACGTGCAGGGGTTGTTTGAAGCGGTCGGCTTGACCAATCTGGAGTTGACGCGGGTGCTCTATGCCGCCTTTGTGGGCATGGAAGAGCTTTCCACGCATGACGGCCAAACAAACGGTCCTGCGTTGGGAACGCTTGTGGATTTGATTTTGGCATTACACGAGGCGGACAGATGAGATTTGGATTTTTGGCAATTGCCGCGACTATTGGACTTACAGCATGTGATCCTTCCGAAACGGTCACCAAATATGGCGGCATGGACTACACTTGGAAGCTGACCGAAGTGGACGGAACACCGATTGATTACAATGCCCTGCTCTCTTTTGGCCCGCATGGCAGCGTCAATGGGGAAGGCCCGTGTAATGGATACTCAGGCGGGCAAATCAAACCCTACCCATGGGTCGACATTCAGATCGACTTTGTCGAGGAGCTGTATTGCTCCGGCATCGACGATGAAGAGGCCTACTTTGCAGCGCTTTCCGAAATGACGCTTGTAGAAGTGTCAGGAGCGAACATGGTCTTGAGCAATGACGAAACCGGGCGGCAAATGGTGTTCAAAGGGATCTGAACCGACGGGCAAAGAGGTCGACAAACCGCGCTCGCGCCTCCGGGAGCGGTTTGGAGCCGAGATCAGGGGCCAGTTTGTCCGATAGGAAGTAGCCGGTTGTACGCAGCGCCTCCAGCACTTCATCGTCCGGAGCGTCTCCTTCTCCACGTAGAATAGGTGGGAGTCGCAACAGGCGATCCGCCCAATCTCCTGCCCCCTTGGCGGACACCGCACGGCCGGATTTTGGCGACACGTAGATGAGGTTGTCTGTGCTGCCCGTAACGGCGCATTCCGTGAGATCGAGACCATATCCGAGCTCCGTCAGTAACGCCAACTCCCAGCGCAGATAGGCCAATGGCCAGACGTCGTTTTGCCCCAAGAGATCAAGAAGCTGAGTGCTTTGATGATACAGCGCCGGGTGCGGCTCTCTGTCTGGGAGGCAAAACGTCAACAAGGCGGTGACTGCATTTAGGCCTGCCAGCGCAAATCGATCTGAGAGCACAGCCGCGCGGGACCGCAGCGGCTCTACCGTGAAGCTCCCAATATGATCCGCTAGGCGTGCACGCCAAGCGAGATCCAACTGCCCGCCTGGTTGGAGAATCGGCGTCATCTTTCGGCTGACACCACCACGAACCACCCCGGCGTGTCGGCCATGCTCTGCGGTGAAGACCTCCAGAATAACAGAGGTTTCGCCGTGCTTTCGGGTATTGAGCACAAAGCCCTGATCGCGCCAGTCCATGGCTCCTCCTTTGCGCCCACAAAAGCCGCTCAGCCGCAGAAAGGGAAGCTGTTTGTTGGGTCAGTCCGAGAGGCCCGGTTCATCAAGCAGGTGACGCCCCTGACGATCCTCGACTTCGACGACCCAAACATCTGTATCAAAGCTGCGTTGACGATTGAGAGCCGCGTCTACGTCTGCTTCTTCGCCTTCAGCGAGAACAACCCAGTTGCGCGCGCCCGTCATCAAGTCAAAGCTGCGTTGATACACGACAGCTTGTCCATCCAGCGTATTGAGCTTCACCAAGACGGCCCCGGCGGTATCATCCCCATGCGCAACAACAAAAGCGGGAATATCGGCCAGACGAAGCCGCGCCAAATAAGCGTGCACCCAAAACTCAGCCGTTAACCGCATGACAATTTTTTAAACCCATGGTAGACAACACCACCCGCAATGCGGGTATTCAAAAAAGGATATTTCATCATGCGACCGGAACTGCGAATTCCGTGGGCTGTCCGGCTGCTTTTTTTGGCAGCCGTATCGTTGATTGCCCTCGAAGCCACTGGCATGATCCCGACTGACAAACTCCCCGCCGCCCACATTGCCGTTGCACTCTTTGCTGCAGCGGCTGTGGTCTGGGGCATCATTGCTGTCATGCGTTTCCGTCGCTGAAATCGAGCCCCATCTCAGAATAACGCTCTTTTTCCTCAAGCCAATTAGGCCGTACTTTCACCTGTAAAAACAAGTGGATGCGGCGTCCCATAAACTCTTCCAGCTCTTCACGAGCCGCCTTTGACACGGCCTTGATGGTTTCGCCCTTGTTGCCCAAAACGATGCCCTTGTGGCCATCACGCATGACGTAGATCATCTGATCCACGCGGGCAGACCCGTCTTTGCGCTCCTCCCAGCTCTCGGTTTCCACCGTCATCTGGTAAGGCAATTCTTGGTGCAAACGGAGCGTCAACTTTTCGCGGGTGATCTCTGCGGCGATCATGCGCATTGGCAGATCGGCGATTTGATCTTCAGGGTAGAGCCAAGGTCCTTCGGGCAGTTCCTTGGCCAGCCAGGCCCGAAGGTCGGTGCAGCCGTGGCCTTTTTCAGCGGAAATCATAAAGGTCTCTACAAAGTCAAACCGCTCGTTGAGGTCTTTGGTCAGCGCCAGAAGCACGTCGGACTTCACCCGGTCGATCTTGTTGATTGCTAGGGCAATTTTTCGGCCCTGCCCGATTTCCTCAAGCTGCTCCAAAATGGTTTCGACACCCTTGGTCACACCGCGATGGGCCTCAACCATCATCACGATGATATCGGCATCCGCAGCGCCGCCCCAAGCGGCCGCCACCATCGCGCGGTCCAAACGGCGGCGCGGGCGGAACAGGCCAGGCGTGTCGACAAACACGATCTGGCTATCCCCTTCGAGCGCTACCCCCCGAATGCGGGCGCGGGTGGTCTGAACCTTGTGGGTCACAATCGAGACCTTCGCCCCCACCATCTGGTTGGTGAGTGTGGATTTGCCCGCATTGGGCTCTCCGATCAGGGCAACGAATCCTGCGCGTGTGGTCATGTGCATGCCTTTGTGAGTCAGCTTGGCTGGTTAAGGGGCGTCTGTAGCGGAATTTGAGCGCAGGGGCTAGGGCAAGGTTTGCAAAGGAGATATGCGCAGGCCAGGCTGTTATTTACTCACCTTCTCCAGCAACGCCTTGGCAGCCGCTTGTTCGGCCTTGCGTTTGGAATTGTCTGTGGCTTCCGCTGAGGCGCCGTTCTCCAACTTGGCGGCAATGGTGAAGACCGGCGCGTGATCTGGACCGGAGCGTTTCACCAATTCGTATGTGGGCGGTGGCAGTTTGCGTGCCTGCGCCCACTCCTGCAGCGAGGTTTTTGCGTCGCGCGCGTCGGCGTCGACGGTTTTGACGCGGTTGCCCCAGAGGCGCAGGATCAACGCCTTGGCAACGTCAAACCCGGCGTCGCGGTAGACGGCAGCGAGTACAGCCTCCATGGCGTCGCCAAGCAATGCCTGCTTGCGGCGACCTCCGGACATCATTTCCGAGCGCCCGAGCTTTAGCGCGGCGCCCAAATCGATTTCGCGGGCTACGTCAGCGCAGGTCTCCTTGCGCACCAAGGCGTTGAAACGCGGTGCCAACGTGCCTTCAGCAGCGGATTTGTCGTGTTCCAAAAGCGCTTCAGACATGACCAGCCCCAGCACGCGGTCGCCAAGGAATTCGAGGCGCTGGTTGTCCTGTCGCGTGGGGGAGGACATGGAGGAATGCGTGACTGCGCGCACCAGAAGCTCCGGTCGGGAAAACTTGTGCCCCAACCGCGTTTCCAGTGCTTTGAGCTCCGCAGACAGTTTCACGACGACCTCACTCAACGCCTTTGAAGAACCGGTCACCACGCCAAGTCCAGAAGGCAAACATTGAGCGGCCAGCAGAGGAGAACATGATGCGGTCGGCGCGGCCAATCAGGTTTTCGTAAGGCACGAACCCTACCCCACGCGCGGCCTGTGGTACGCGGCTGTCAGTAGAGTTGTCGCGGTTGTCGCCCATGAAGAAGAAGTGCCCCTCGGGCACGGTGTAGACACCGGTGTGATCCGATTGCTGGTCGGTGATGTTGAGGGTGCTGTAAGTCACGCCGTTTGGCAGGGTTTCGACAATACGGGACTTGGCACAAATACCACCGTTGCCGACGGGGCCGTTTTCACACCGTGGGCGATGGCCTTGAGGGCCTTGGGGGCCGTATTCCTCGCGAAACACTCCGCCTTCTTCGCGCTTCACCGGCACTCCGTTGATGTGGATGACACTGTTGATGACCTGAATTTTGTCTCCTGGCAGACCGATCAGGCGCTTGATGAAGTCATAGCCCGTCACCGGATGGCGGAAGACCACCACATCGCCGCGCTCTGGCTCACCGCCCATGAAGCGCTCGTTGCTGCCTTTGCCCATCCAACCACAGAGATCCTTGGCGTCCACATTGACGCCGATCGCCGGGATACGGACCGAAGGGCAAGACGCATACGAGTAGCCGTAGGTCATCTTGTTCACGAACAGGAAATCACCAATCAGGAGCGTGTCTTTCATAGAACCTGATGGAATCCAGAAGGGCTGAAAGAACAGGGTGCGGAACACACCGGCGATCAGGAGCGCCCAGAAGATCGTTTTGATGGTCTCGACGATGCCGCTGTCGCTTTTGGCTTTTTCCGCCATTGGGTCTGTCTCCGCTCGATTTACAGCCGTTTTTGGTCTGAGATTACATGCGGGCGCGCGCGCGTACTGTCAACCCGACTGGATGGACTCTTCGAGTATTGGGCGGGCTTCGATCACCACAAAGGCCTGCGCCCATGGGTGATCATCCGTCAATGTCACATGGATTATCGCCTCGTGACCCGAGGGTGTCATCTTTTCCAAGCGCTCTTTCGCCCAGCCGGTAACTTCCATCACAGGCTGGCCAGTGCGCAGGTTTTTGACTGCCATGTCTTTCCAACTGATGCCCATGGCGAGCCCCGTCCCCAGCGCCTTAGAGCAAGCCTCCTTGGCGGCCCAGCGTTTGGCGTAGGTGCCAACGGTATCGCGGCGGCGCTCGGCTTTGGCCTGCTCCACTTCGGTGAAGACACGATTTTTGAACCGATCGCCAAAACGCTCGATAGTGCCCGCGATACGGTCAATATTTGCAAGGTCAGAGCCGATGCCGAGGATCATTGCAAACCTGCACCGATGTGGCCTGTCGCCTGGTTCAACGTAAACGTCAGAAGCGCATCGCCAAAAGCATCTTGGTCGGGGAGAAACCGCCGCACGTTCATTTGGAAAATCAAGCCAACAGATGGCTCATACTGCGCCGTCAGAGTTGAAAAATCCGCCCCGGAGAACCCAATGCCTTCTGCCACTGAGATGGTGCGGCATTGACGTCCGCCCAACTCATCAAATGGTGGAGACAAGACAAGGACATGAAATGCTCCTGCGGCAGGTTCGATGGTGTCAAGCAGTGCCAGACGCACATCCCCATTGGCGAAAGTGCGGCTATTCTCTTCCCACGGCTCTACAATGGCATCAGCACGCGCTTGCCATTCACATTCAAAAGCCTCTTGCGCGGCGACGGCACCTGTTAGGCCCAGTGTTAGGGCAGCGGCAAAAATGACATGGCGGAACAAATTAGGTCTCCAACTTGGCTGTCAAAATCTTGAAAGCAGCAAAGCCGAAAAAACCCGCGAATGCGAGATCAAAAACACGGCTGGCGCGGCGGTACCCCCGCACAATGGCAGGCGAGGAAAACAGAAAAGCATACCCAATGAAGATCAAAATGGAACCCGCAAACAAAGCCCCGAAATAGCCAAACAGCGTGGATGGGGTGGCATCTGCAGGCGCGACGATCGCGTATATCGACGCCCAACTGAGGATCGCTTTCGGGTTGGTGATATGCACAGCTGCGCCTTTCACAAACAGCGCGCCAAAACTGCCTTTGAACGGAGTACCCGCAGGGGCGGTCGCATCTGCATCCATAGCTCGTTTGGCGACTTTTAACGCCAACCATCCGAGGTAAGCAGCGCCTGCATAGCGCAGGATTTCAAACACCCAAACATTGGCAAGCATCACGGCGGACAGGCCAATAGCCGCAGCAATGCCCCAGCTGGCAGAGCCCACAAGGATGCCCAGAGCGAAGGCTAAGGCAGGGCGTCTGCCTTCGGACATAGCAGTTCCAGCGATACCCATTGTCGCGGGACCTGGCGAGCCGCCCGCCATGAGCCAGGCTATCCAGATAGCGATGAACTCTGGCGTCATGCTGAACATCAGGACGCCTTGCTGGCGGCCTTGATACCACTGCGCACGCCAAGGCCGAGGAAAATGCGGTTCGTCAGGTAGAGCAACGCAACCATTCCCACAAAAACCAGCGCCCAGCCGGGCAAGCCAATCACGGACAGCACGGAAAACACATCATATCCGAGCGCAAGCATCACCCCCAACGAAAGCGCCGCAAAGGCAAGTTGCAGCGCGGTGGCCACCACGGTCAGCGGCCACGCTAATCGCCAAACCAACCCCTTTGGTAGAGCCGCGCGTGTGGCCTTGCCGTGACGCAGCCCCAAATCCTGTGCGGCGCTGATCGCTGGCAACCACACGCTCATGCCCAAGGGCAGATCCGTGCTGGTCCAGCGCGCGAGGGCAAAATCAATCGCCGTCACTGCCAACATCAGAGCGCCGTAAAACAGCGCGTATCGCCGAAGATTCAGATCCATGCTGCACCTTTCACGGTCAAGCGCGCGCATCATCCATCAGACGGCGCATTTCTTGGATGGCAGGTTTGAGACCGCGGAAAATCGACTCGCCCATCAAGAAGTGACCAATGTTGAGTTCCATAATCTCAGGCAGCGCTGCGATTGGCTTTACAGTTTCGTACGTCAGCCCGTGTCCGGCATGGACCTCTAGTCCAAGAGAATGGGCGAATGTGGCCATTTCGGTTAGGCGGCGCAGTTCCGCGTCACGCTCCTCAAAGCGGCCTTCGTAGTGGTAATCGCAATAGGCGCCAGTGTGCAGCTCGATGACTTCCGCACCAATGCGGTTGGCGGCCTCAATCTGCGCCTGGTCTGCCGCGATGAAAATCGACACACGACAGCCTGCTTCACGTAGAGGTGCGATGTAGTGGGCCAGTTTGTTTTCCTCACGCGCCACTTCGAGGCCGCCCTCGGTGGTACGCTCTTCGCGTTTTTCAGGCACGATACAGACGGCATGCGGTTTGTGGCGCAGTGCAATGGCCTGCATTTCCTCGGTGGCGGCCATCTCGAAGTTGAGTGGCACAGAGAGCGCCTCCATCAAGGCATCAATATCCGCATCGACAATATGGCGGCGATCTTCTCGTAGATGCGCCGTAATGCCATCAGCGCCTGCTTCCTCCGCCAATTTGGCAGCACGGACAGGGTCAGGATACGCCGAACCACGTGCGTTGCGCAAAGTGGCTACGTGATCAATATTCACTCCCAAACGCAGCATCGCATTTCCTCCGAGGTCGTTTTTCAATTGTCGCGACACTAGGCGCAGTCTGACCTAAGGAAAACCGGTTTTTTGTATGGGTACAATGTCGCGCAACCGAAGGTAATCAGTTGTCCTGCTGCACGTTGGCGGCCTGCTCTTCAGCCACAGCCCTCGCTTTGGCGATACGTTTGGCGAATTTCGCAGAACGGCGCTTTTGATACGCGCGGATCACCGGGACGGAGAGGTAGTACATGACGGTTGCCGTGATGATACCGGGGATAATGCCACCAACCATATAGGGGTAGAACACCTCATCAAAGAAGATCCGCAAGCCATGCCAATCAGCCACATTATCGTTAAACATAGCCCAAAAGTTATGCCAAAGATCTGCGCCGGCATTGGCAAATTTACCTGCTAAAGTGCCTTTGCCTCCTTCCTCAAACTCAGTCCCTAATAGGAAGTGACCGGTTTTGAGCGAGACAACACCAATTGGCACATAGGTCAGGGGATTGCCGAAAAAGGTCGCCAGCAGGGCAGCCAGCAGATTACCGCCCAGAATGCGCGAGAGCAACGCAGCCACCACAAAATGCATGGTGTAAAACGGCGTGAAGGTGGTGAAGACGCCAGCCCAGATACCGCGCCCGATGGTTTCTGCAGACCCAGGCAGACGATGCAGGCGGTGCTGCACGTAACGCGCCGCCCGTCCCCAGCCACCGCGGGGATAGAAAAACTCTCCGATGATGCGGAGGAATGGTCTTCTATCGCGGCGCTTGAATACCACGGGGGTTCCTCGAATTCGTCAGGTCGCTGTTGGGCTGCAAACCAAATCTGGGTTACGGTAGCGTTCGATTTCGGCCACGTCGGTTTCCGCTTCCAATGCCAGCATCAGCTTGTGCAGATGTTCGGCGTCGCCAAGATCCACACTGATCAGAAGTCTGTAAAAATCCGGTTTCCGGTCTACGAACACCATGTCAGAAATATTGGCCTGGTTCTCGCCGATCAATGTGCAAAGTCGTCCCAGTACCCCGGCGTCATTTCCAATCGTGATTAGAAGCTGCACGGTGTAGATCGGCTTGTGCTTCCCGGCATGCCAATGCAAATCGAGCCAACGCTCGGGCTGGTCTTCATAGTTCGACAGAGAATCACAATCGATGGCATGCACCACCACGCCTTGGCCCCGATACGTGATGCCCACGATGCGCTCCCCCGGCAGCGGCTGACAGCAGGGGGCACGCTGGAAGCTTTGGTCAGCTGACAGGCCAATCACCGCGCGCTCGGACGCCACTTCGTCTGTTTCCGCAGGGGCCAAATCTGGATAGACCGTTTGCAGGACTTCCTGCGCGGTCAGCTCTGCAGAACCGAGGCGCGCCAAAACCTCGTCTTTGTTTTTCAGACGCAGATGTTTGGCTGCCAGTCCAAGTGCCTTGTCGGTCGCTTTTTTCCCCACATGCTCAAAAGCTGACCGGGCCAGCTCAGCCCCCAAACGTACGTAACGATCGCGATCCATCTCGCGCAAAGCACGGCGGATGGCGGTGCGGGCCTTACCAGTCTTGGCAATGTCGAGCCACGTGGCTTGTGGCATTTGCCCTTCGGCGGTGATGATCTCAACCGACTGGCCGTTTTTGATGCGGGTCCAAAGCGGCACCCGGCGGTGGTCCACCTTTGCGCCCACGCAGGCATGACCGATGCGGGTATGGATCGCATAAGCAAAATCAATCGGCGTTGCACCGCGCGGCAGCTTTACCACTTCGCCTTTGGGAGTAAAGCAGAAGACCTGATCCGAGTACATTTCCAGCTTCACAGCCTCGAGGAAGTCTTCGTGATCTTCCTCGGCATCAAACTGTTCGGTCAGACCGGAGATCCATTTCACTGGATCAACCGCAAAAGGGTTCTCCCCGCGAACACCGTCTTTGTAGGACCAGTGGGCAGCCACCCCGGATTCGGCAACATCGTGCATCTGTCGGGTGCGGATTTGCACCTCAACCCGACGCCCGTTCCGACCGGATACAGTGGTGTGAATGGAGCGGTAGCCGTTGGATTTGGGCTGGCTGATGTAGTCTTTGAAGCGTCCTGGGACTGCGCGCCAGCGTTGATGGATCACACCAAGGGCACGATAGCAGCTGTCTTCGGTATCAGTAATAATTCGGAAGCCATAGATGTCGGACAGGCGCGAGAACCCCTGATCCTTTTCCTGCATCTTGCGCCAGATCGAATACGGTTTTTTGGCGCGTCCAACGACCTCTCCGGGAATGTCATGATCCCCAAGCACAAGTCGCATATCCGCGGTGGTACGCTCAATCACATCGCCGGTTTCTTTTTGCAGCGTGATGAAGCGGCGCATGATGGACGCACGGCCATCAGGGTTGAGCACCTTGAACGCGAGGTCTTCCAACTCGTCGCGCATCCATTGCATCCCCATGCGCCCAGCAAGCGGCGCATAGATATCCATGGTTTCGCGTGCCTTTTGTCCCTGTTTTTCGGGACGCATGGCTTTGATCGTGCGCATGTTGTGCAAACGGTCAGCCAGCTTCACCAAGATCACCCGCAAGTCCTTGGACATGGCCATAAACAGCTTGCGGAAGTTCTCCGCCTGTTTGGTTTCTGAGGAGGACAGTTGCAGGTTGGTCAGTTTGGTAACGCCATCGACAAGACCCGCGATTTCGCCGCCAAACAGCTCTTCGACGGACTCATAAGAGGCTTTGGTGTCCTCGATGGTGTCGTGCAGAAGCGCTGTGATGATGGAGGCATCATCCAAGTGCTGTTCGGCCAAAATCCAGGCCACTTCGATCGGATGGGTATAATAGGGTTCGCCGGAGTGGCGAAACTGACCATCGTGCATCTCGCGGCCATAGTCATAGGCCGCGCGAATCAAATCTTCGTTGGTCTTGGGATTGTAGGCGCGAATAAGATTTACGAGATCGTCCGCAGGGATCATGTGCGCCCACCCATGTCGCTTGAGGCCTTAGCCCTGGCCTTGCGCTTCCATCAGGGCGCGCAGCAATTTTTCTTCAGACATGTCGTCTTCTTGCGGGGTGTCCGGCTCGGAGCCCATCAGAAGCGCCATGCGGTCTTCTTCTGGCTCGTCCACTTCGATCTGGCTCTGGTTGGCCTCGATCAGGCGCTCGCGCAGCTCATCCGCAGTCTGGGTTTCCTCTGCGATCTCACGCAGCGCCACCACAGGGTTTTTGTCGTTGTCACGATCCAAGGTGATTGCGGCACCAGCGGACACTTCGCGGGCACGGTGGGACGCAAGCATCACCAGCTCAAAGCGGTTGGGTACTTTGTCTACGCAGTCTTCAACGGTCACGCGGGCCATCGGGCACTCCACTTCTTATGGATCGAGTCAGAAATCGTGTGTGTAAGGGGGATTGTACCCCTTGACAAGCAAGATTCACAGGGGGCGCGGCTCTTTCTGAGCAAATTCTGGCAAATCCGCAAACATTTGCGCCACAGTGCGCCCCAGAACCGGATGTTTCCAATCTGGCGCGATGTCCATCAGAGGCGCTAGAACAAAGCCACGATCCTGCAGGCGTGGATGCGGGAGAATCAGTTCATCCGGCGCTTCTTGGGCCTGTTGCTCGGGTGAAAGCCCGCGCCAACGTGCCCAGACTGAGGCATTTGGCAGCACCTGCGACTCAAATCCGATAAGATCGATGTCCAAAGGACGCGTGCCCCACCGGGTCAAACGCTCGCGCCCAAACGTGCTCTCTATCTTGTGCAATTCTGTGAGCAATGCAGGCGCAGAATGTTCCGTTTCGACTGCAATAGCGGCATTTACGTAGTCCGGTCCTGCACCCGCCGGAAAACAAGGGGTTTGAAAAAATCGGCTAACTGCGCGAATATGCAATGAATTCCGATTCAAATGAATTAAGGATTCTTGCAGTGTTTGAATTGGTGAGCCAAATTGAGACGGTAAATTACCGCCAAGAGCCAATAGACCAAAACTACTCACTTTAATCCCTATCTAATTTTCTAGTTGGACAGAACTTACCGCAAATGCTTGCGACCCCCGTGAATATGACTATTTTGGACGTGCTGTCACGCCCACTGCATTTTTTCACTCACGGGACATTCCAGGCGCGGCAGAGTTAGAAAGGACATTTTGATGTTTTACAAAGACGAACGGCTTGCGCTGTTCATAGACGGGTCGAATCTATACGCGGCGGCAAAGTCGCTTGGGTTCGATATCGACTACAAGCTTCTGCGGCAAGAATTCATGCGTCGCGGCAAGCTTCTCCGAGCCTTTTACTACACAGCACTGCTGGAGAACGACGAGTATTCGCCGATCCGCCCGCTGGTAGACTGGCTGCATTACAACGGCTTCACCATGGTGACCAAAACGGCGAAGGAGTACACAGACTCTCAGGGGCGCCGTAAGGTCAAGGGGAACATGGATATTGAGCTGGCGGTGAACGCGATGGAATTGGCGCCACATGTGGACCACATCGTTTTGTTCTCGGGAGATGGGGATTTCCGTCCGCTGGTTGAGAGCCTTCAGCGTCAAGGCGTGCGTGTGTCCGTGGTTTCCACGATCCGCAGCCAGCCACCCATGATTTCCGATGAGTTGCGCCGTCAAGCGGACAACTTCATCGAGTTGGATGGGCTGCGGGAAGTCATTGGACGCCCGCCCCGCGATCCGATGCCGGAACACAACCGCGAGTCGGAGATGGCGGACGACTGATTTGTCGCCACAAGGAATAGTGAAAAAGCCGGGGCCAGATCCTCGGCTTTTTTTCGTTTTAGTTAGTGTTGGCGGTCATGCCGTTGTGCATCTCGATGATTTCCGGCGGCCACGTGCTTTTGATGTAGCCGAGTACGTCAAGAATATCCTGATCACTTAGTGTCTCTGAAAACCCCGGCATGTTGCTCTCATACCCCTGTCCAACAACGGCAGCAGTGCCAAGCTTGGTGAGACGGAACAAGACCTCGTCTGGGTGGTGCCAGGTGTGGCCGCTTTCGTCATGGGGCGGGGCTGGCATGCGCCCATCCGCGTTAGGCTGCCGCCAGTTCGGTTCGCCTTGAAGATCGGCCCCGTGGCAGCTTGCACAATTGTCCGCGTATAGCATTTCCCCTCGAGACACACTTTGCGCATCGTCATAATGCAATCGAAGCGCCTCAGACGGCGCGCCAAAGAGACTCCAGATTGCACCGCCTAAAAGCAGCAAACAAGCCACGATCACTCCCATTTTGTAGTGCATCACATCTTTCCTTGATTTCCCTTTCCGCCCGGCTAGCACCCTCCCCAACTGGAAGGTCAAGCACTGGACGTTGGCGTTTGAAAACACTACCTGTGGAGCCAAGCTCACCTTGGAGACACGCGAATGACCAAGCCGCCACTGACCATTCACCTGGCCGCCCCCCGCGGGTTTTGTGCCGGCGTAGACCGCGCCATCAAAATTGTGGAAATGGCGCTCATCAAATGGGGTGCGCCCGTCTATGTGCGACACGAAATCGTGCACAACAAATATGTGGTGGACGGTCTGCGCGAGAAGGGTGCGGTGTTTGTTGAAGAGCTGGATGAATGTCCTGACGACCGCCCGGTGATTTTCTCTGCGCATGGCGTGGCGAAGGTTGTCCCGGCAGAGGCAGAGCGGCGCGAGATGATCTATGTGGATGCCACCTGCCCGTTGGTGAGCAAAGTGCATATCGAGGCCGAGCGGCATTCGGACAATGGCTTGCAAATCATTATGATTGGCCATGCCGGGCACCCGGAAACCATTGGCACCATGGGACAGTTGCCCGACGGCGAGGTGCTTCTGGTTGAGACCGAAGCCGACGTGGATACCGTAAATGTGCGCGACCCCGACAAGCTGGCGTTTGTCACTCAGACCACCCTGTCCGTGGACGACACCAAAGGTATCGTCACTGCGCTAAACACACGGTTCCCAAACATTGTCGGCCCCCATAAGGAAGACATCTGTTACGCCACCACAAACCGCCAGGAAGCGGTGAAAGAGGTGGCCCCCTTGGTAGATGCTATGCTGGTGGTTGGGGCGCCAAACTCCTCCAACTCCAAACGGCTGGTCGAAGTGGGCGCGAAGAACGGCTGCAAATACTCGCAGTTGGTGCAGCGCGGCAAAGATATTGATTGGCGCGCACTGGAGGGGATCTCCTCACTGGGCATCACAGCGGGCGCCAGCGCCCCCGAAGTTTTGGTCAATGAAGTGATTGATGCTTTCCGGGATCGGTTTGAAGTGACCGTCGAGGTGGTCGAAACTGCAGTTGAGCGCGTAAATTTCAAAGTGCCCCGTGTTTTGAGGGATGTGGAAGCCGCCTCATAAATGAGGCAAGAGCGCCTGCCCTCTGAGACGCAAGGGTGCACCCTGCCCTGCGATCGTAGAGCAAATTGAGGTCGGCGAGCAGACGCGCAGAGGTAAGGAGACACAGATGAATCTCAAAGACATTAAGGTGCCGACCGCGCCACTGCTGCTTGGACTGGCTGGGTTGCTGCCGTTTCTTTGGGGAGCACTGACGTATCTGAGTGCAGATCTCGCTTTGTGGGGGACCAAAACCTTGGGGCCGCGGTTTGTCGGCCCCTACATTCAGCTCTTTTACGGCTCAATCATCCTGAGCTTCATGTCTGGTGTGCTGTGGGGGTTTGCGACCAAAACTGAAGGGCGTCAGGCGGCCGTGGGGTATACGCTGTCGACCATCCCGGCGCTGTGGGCATTTTTCATGACTGGCGGCGGTCCTGTGGGTGCCGGCACGAATCTGATCTTTGGCTTTATCGGACTACTGTTTCTGGACTACACCTTTTACAAGTGGCAACTGACCCCGCCGTGGTGGATGCAACTGCGTCTGTTTTTGACAGCGGTTGTTATCTGCTGCTTGGCTATCGGGGTGATTTTTTGAAAGTAAATTGAGAGGGTTTCTGTGCTGTCTTTGCAATTTTTAGTGACCGCCTTTGTTGTGGTAATCGCGCCCGGTACAGGGGTAATTTACACACTGGCGATGGGCTTGGGCCAAGGGCCCCGCGCGGCGCTTTGGGCGGCCTTGGGCTGCACTTTTGGGATTGTGCCACACCTGGCGGCCGCCACATTGGGGTTGGCGGCTGTGCTGCACACCTCAGCGGTTTTGTTTAACGTGGTGAAATTTGCGGGTGTGTCGTATCTGCTGTTCCTCGCTTGGCAGGCAATACGAAGTGGCGGAGCTCTGGCAGTGACGGCAGAACGGCAAGCGCAGCCCGGTTTTGTGATTGCGCGGCGTGGGGCCTTGATCAACATTTTGAACCCGAAGCTATCAGTGTTCTTCCTCGCATTGTTGCCACCATTCTTGAGCGGCAATGCGGCAACCGCCACCATGGAGATGGCACTGTTGGGTGGTGTCTTCATGGCGATGACTTTTGGGGTATTCGTGATTTACGGGCTGTTTGCCGCCAAGGCCCGCGACCTGCTGCTGAGCAGTGAGCGGGTGATGACATGGCTGAACCGTAGCTTTGCCGCAATCTTTGTCGCGTTGGCCGGACGGCTAGCGATGGAACGGGCATGAGCGACAAAGACACTCTGGCGGCCTATGCCAAGGCCGCAGGAGACTACGCGGATCGATTTGCGCGGATTGAAGATGTCGATGTGGATCAATTCAGCGATCTAAAGGCGTTCTTTGCGCTGTTACCCGACGAAGGTTTGGTGTTGGACCTGGGATGTGGCCCCGGTCAGTGGGCCGCAAAAATTCGGGAAGCCGGTTACCGGGTTGAGGGCATGGATGCCTCGCCGGAGATGGTGGTGTTGGCCAAGGACCGCTTTGATCTGGACGTGACCGTGGGGACGTTTGAGGACCTAAAAACAGAGGGCCGATACGATGGAATCTGGGCCAACTTCAGCTTGTTGCACGCGCCAAAAGTGGAGATGCCTGACCACCTCAATCGTATTTATCGCGCCCTGAAGCCGAGCGGAGCGTTTCACATTGGAACCAAGCTTGGGACAGGCGAAGGCCGCGATCATCTGGGGCGGTTTTACAGCTACTACCAAGTCGAGGAGCTAACCGCGCTTCTGCAGGATGCGGGCTTTACGGTGGTGCGAAAAAGAACCGGATCTGCTGTGGGATTGGCTGGCAGTAAGGACAGTTTTGTCATACTCACAGCCCATGGCTAATTTGATTGCATATACCGATGGCGCGTGTTCCGGAAACCCTGGCCCAGGAGGCTGGGGCGCGTTGTTGCAGGCCAAGGATGGCGACACAGTGGTGAAGGAACGCGAGCTGAAAGGTGGCGCGGAGAACACCACCAACAACAAGATGGAATTGATGGCCGCGATTATGGCGCTGGAGACGCTGGAACGGGCCAGCACCATCACGGTGGTGACCGACAGCACCTATGTCAAAAACGGTGTGACCGGCTGGATCTTTGGCTGGAAGAAAAACGGCTGGAAAACCTCGGCCAAGAAGCCTGTTAAAAATGCTGATTTGTGGCAGCGGCTGGATGCGGCGCAGGCGCGGCATCAAGTGACTTGGGAATGGGTCAAAGGCCACGCGGGCCATCCGGAAAACGAACGCGCGGACGAATTGGCCCGCGCAGGGATGGCGCCGTTTAAACCCGGCAAATAATGCCTCAGAGCGTTTACTGCGCCGCGACATCCGGATCGGCGCTGTCTGACCAGCGCTGTTGATAGTCGGTCTGATACACCTTCTGAGACCCGCCGCGAACAGCCTTCATAGGCTTGCGTACCGCGTACGACAAAATGATCGGACCATCCGGCAAGGTTCCTTTCAAGCGCGGACGCACACCGGTTACATTTGGGTTCGTGGTGGTCACGGAACGGTTTGCATAAACTGGCAAAAGCGGCTGCAAGGCGCATTCAAGCACCTCATATCCCAAGGTTTTTTCCCAGAATCCATATACCATCTCCGGCGTGATCTGATAAAACCCGTGATTGATCCAGTTGTTACATGGGCTGTGCCCAATCAACACTCCGCCCGGTTTTAACATGCGGTCTATGTTGCGGTAGGCTGTTGGCAGGTCAAAGACGTGCTCACATGTGCCGCCATCGTAAATCACATCAAAGCGTTTGTGCAGCGACTTTGGCACCATGTCGCCGAGATCGTGGACAATCGTGGCATCCTCAAAGTCAGAGATGTCCATGCTGTCGACTTGATCAAACCCCAGACGCTCGAAGAATCGCTCTGAATATGGATTGGCGGGATTTACGAAATCCTCTTCGGTCAGCTCCGGGAAGCGCTCTTTGATAGTGGCCTCTAACAGAGCTGCGGACCGCTTGCGTCGACTTCCAATCCACCGCTGCCGCCCAAGCATGAGAAAATCGCCGCCTAACTCATTGTCTTTCACCACATTGATCAAACGAACGGCGAGCGTGTCTGGGATGGCCATAACGGATCCTACTCTTAAACAGGGGCAGCCCGAAACGTTAAGCTGCGGTATCAGTTTCAGATGCTTCTTTGAGCTGAGTCAACAGGACTTTGCCGGCGCGTTTTTCGCGCAGCTTGGTGGCCATCGTTTGCGCCCAGGTCAACGCTGCCTCGTGGTGCTGGCGCACCAACGGATCGGCGAGCATGGCCTCTTTGTATGGCATCGCCTTGTGGAACTTGTCAGCCAACCCGCGATCCTCAACATGATTGCGGTCGTGTTTTTGCCAATAGCCAATTTTGAGATTGCCATCGACATGGTTGGCGCGTCCGCGGCGCTGCTTGTTGAGAAAAGAGTCAACAGACCGCAACGCATAGTGGTTGAGCTGCGCCACATCGAAACCAAAACCAGATTTGACGTGCAACACGCCTGGGAGTTCTTCTTGTGCGATAGGGGTCCCGTCTGCAGTCACCCAATTGATGTCGGTCGCACCAGGCTCCAGAAAAGGACGGTGTACGCCCATTCTGTTGAACTTTTCGTTGTTGCGATACAGCGTTTTGAAGAACCTGTTCGGACGCTCCGGCAAGGCTTCTTCGGGCTCACAGCGTGTAAACTCTTCCGGTACGGGCGTATCCGAAATGTGCTCGATACCTGCGTTGCCAAAAATGCGCCAAACAATAGAAATGGCATCTACGTCTTTATCGTGATGATCGATCAAAGCTTTAAACGTGCCATCGCCGACCTTGATGTCGAGGTATTCATCCACGTCAGCGACCAATATCCACTCTGCATCATTCACGACCGGTTCATGTAGCGCCCACATCAAAGCGCTTTTGTGCGGACCACGGCGCATCACGCGATTGAAACGGTGATGGACGTAGCCCAACCGATTGAGATTGCGAAGGATCATATCTGTTGGGTCGTTGCAATCATTGGTGAACACAACAATGTCTGTCGCCCCAAGTGCGCGATAGTGGGCCACCCAATCCAAGATGTAAGGACCTTCGTCCTTCATTGTCGTCACTACCGTCACCTTTGGGGCGGCGGCGTCATTACCGAAACCAAAAAAAGCCACTGCTCTTGCCTTTACTGCTCGCGGGCCTGATTTTTGGCTCCGCTTGTTCTTGTAGCGACTCTAACTTGGCAGCTTGTGTGCCGTCCACACTTTTCGGCAAGTTGCAGATGATCGTAACCACTCGACCTCCAACCGCTTGATGTTTATTTCCGACGATAGTGCGTGGGCACAATAATGAGCGCCCCTATCGAGGAAAAAATCGCGTTCATGCCAGGACTGCCAAAGCCGACATGAAACATGCGGCTGATCATAAAAAACAGGAAGGCCCCACCGATACATATGATGATTGATGGAATGTACCCATTGCGGGTGAAGCCGGTTCGTTCAGACCCATAGCCAATAATGCCAGCGATGATCATGGTGCCGAAGAAGGTAAAAAACACTCGCGCCTCTTAGAGTTGCTGACCTTTGGTGACGGGAAAACCCCGCAGGAAGATGTCGGCATCTTGCGCGCCTTTGCCCGCGCGTTGCAAGCGCAGGAGTTGTACCGCACCGTCGCCACAAGCCACGGTGAGGCTGTCGTCAAGCACCGTGCCCGCTGGACCAGATTCGTTTGTCAGACGGGAGGCCAAAAGCTTCACGCGTTGTCCGTCGATTTCCGTCCAGGCACCGGGGAACGGGGAGAGGCCACGAATTTTGCGGTCTACGTCTACTGCGGAGGCGGACCAATCGATGCGGGATTCGGACTTGTCGATTTTTTCAGCGTAGGTCACGCCGTCGTCTGGTTGAGGCGTGGCGGACAGATTGCTTAGGTCCGCCAGCGTGTCGACAATCGCAGTGGCGCCCAGCGCGGCGAGACGGTCATGCAATTGCGCAGTGGTTTCCTCCGTACCAATCTCCAGCACGCGCTCCATCAGGACCGGGCCGGTGTCCAGACCTGCATCCATTTGCATGATGCAAACGCCGGTTTCCTTGTCGCCCGCCATAATCGCGCGGTGGATCGGCGCCGCACCGCGCCAGCGTGGTAGGAGGCTGGCATGAATGTTGAGACAGCCGCGGGTTGGCTGGTCCAGCACATACTGCGGCAGGATCAGGCCATAGGCGACAACCACGCCCACGTCGGCGTCAATGCTTGAGATCAGCGCTTTGGACTCGTCTGTGCGCAAAGACTTAGGGTGATGAACCGTCAGGCCGAGTTCCAAGGCGCGGGCATGGACCGGTGTGGGGCGGTCTTTCTTGCCGCGACCTGCGGGGCGTGGTGGCTGGCAGAAGACGGCGACAATTTCGTGCCCCGCATTAATCAGAGCGTCGAGAACGGAGACAGAAAACTCCGGGGTGCCCATGAAAAGAATACGCATGGTGAGGTCTCCTGCTCGTCAAGTTTGCTTAGCGACGTTTTTGTGCCTTCTTGATCAACATGGCGCGTTTGGTTTTGCTGAGGTGATCAAAGTACATCTTGCCGTTGATGTGGTCGATTTGGTGTTGCACGGACGTAGCCCAGAGACCCACGAAGTCTTTCTCCACCGTCTCGCCGTTTTCATCCATGTAGCGCACGGTCACGGCGCGGGGGCGGGAGATTTTGGCCGAAACACCAACCAGATTGGGGCTGGCCTCTTCGTGTTCGCGGGGCTGCACAGACGCGTGCAGGATTTCCGGGTTGGCCATGCGGATGGCAGATTTACCTTCTTCGGTGGCGTCCACCACGATCAGGCGTTTGAGCACGCCGATCTGGTTCGCGCCCATACCAACGCCAGGCATGGCGTACATGGTGTCGATCAAATCGTCCCAGACCTGACGCACCTCATCGGTGATCTCGTCCACCGGTTCAGAGACAGTACGCAGGCGTTTGTCTGGCCATGGCAGGCAGGTGCGAACGGTCATGGGGCTACATATCCTTTTAGAATGTCGGCGCGCGCCACCTCTGACAGATGGTCGAGGGTGACACGTCCATCAAGATGGTCCATTTCGTGCTGGATGCAGCGGGCCTCGAACCCATCGAAGCTTTGCTCTTGAACTGTGCCGTGCGCATCTTTCCAGCGGACTGTTATTTCTGTCGGGCGGACAACCGGCACCATCACGCCGGGAATGGACAGACACCCTTCGTCCTGAGTGTCTTCGTTTGTGCTGGCGGCGATGATTTCTGGATTGAGGAAGGCCAAGGGCGTTTTGGTGCCTTCCTTCCATGTGCAATCCATCACAAAAACGCGCTTCATTACGCCCACCTGCGGCCCAGCCAAACCACGTCCGGGCGCGGCGTACATGGTGTCAAACATATCGGCGATTAGGTCGCTCAGGTCTTCATCACCAATCGCGGTACAAGGCTGTGCCAACCGCGCGTCCGGATAGAATACCAGCGGCAGCACACTCATCCGCGTGCCAACTCGCGCTTCATCTTCTGAGACTTGCGGGTCATCATCTGGCGTTTCATCGGGCCTAGATAGTCGATAAAGAGCTTGCCATTGAGGTGATCAATCTCGTGCTGCACGCAGGTCGCCCAGAGACCATCAAAGTCTTTTTCCTGCGGGTTGCCGTCCATATCGATCCAACCCACTCGCACTTCGGCAGGGCGAGTGACCTCGGCGAACTGCTCGGGGATCGACAGACAGCCTTCCTCATAGACGTTGAGGTCTTCCGAGCTCGACAGCACTTCGGGGTTGAACATCACCACCGGCTCCGGCTCACCGTCTTTGACGCAATCCATCACGATCAGACGGTCCAGCACGCCAACCTGCGGCGCGGCCAAGCCGATGCCCGGCGCGTCATACATGGTTTGCAGCATATCCTCGGCCAGTGTGCGCAGATCATCAGAGAGATCGGCAACAGGCGCACAGACCTTTTTCAGGCGCGGATCGGGGTGGATGAGAATTGGTTTGATCATGGCCCCCATCTAGGACAGTCGCGCCTTCTGCGCAACGGGGTAGCTTGCGGGGTTGCACGTGAGCCGCAAATCGGTAGCGTGCGGTTGCGTTGTTAAGCAAAGGACACCCACCATGAATTTTGACGAGATCATCGACCGCTTTGGCTCCCATTCCGTGAAATGGGACATGATGGAGAAAATCTATGGTGTGCCGGCGGACGACGGGATCGCGATGTGGGTGGCCGATATGGATTTCCGTCCACCGGCCTGCGTAACCAATGCCGTCAAAGGCATGATCGACACCGGGGTGTTTGGCTACTACGGCGATGATGTGGCTTATCGCGATGCAATCCGTTGGTGGATGAAAGAGCGCCACAACTGGGCCGTGGAGCGTGACGAGATTTTCACCACCCACGGGCTGGTGAATGGCACAGGTCTTTGTGTCGACGCCTTCAGCTCCCCGGGCGACGGCGTTGTGCTGACCACACCGGTGTATCACGCGTTCGCGCGCGTCATTAAAGCGGCGGGCCGTGAGGTCGTGGAATGCGAACTCGTGAACAAAGATGGCCGCTATGAAATGGATTTTGACGCCTGGGATGCGCAGATGAAGGGGCATGAGACCATGTTCATCCTCTGCTCTCCGCACAATCCGGGTGGGCGCGTGTGGTCTCGTGAAGAGCTGCAAGGCGTGGCTGACTTCTGTAAGCGGCATGACCTCATTCTCGTGAGCGACGAGATCCACCACGATCTGGTGTACCCAGGTCAGACCCATATCCCGATGGTGAATGTCGATCCAAGCATTCTGGACCGGTTGGTGATGATGACCGCCACCACCAAGACCTTCAATATCGCCGGTGGTCTGACCGGGAATGTGATTATCCCGGATGAAGCCCTGCGCGCTAAGTTTGCAGGACGTCAGGCTGCTCTTGGATTGTCCCCAAACAGCTTTGGTCTGTTTATGGCCGAAGCGGCCTATTCGCGGGAAGGGGCGGCTTGGGTTGATGGGCTGATCGAATACCTTGACGGCAACCGCAAGATTTTAGACAGCGCCATCGCGGACATTCCCGGGCTGTCCTCCATGGCACTGGAAGCGACCTATCTGAGCTGGGTGGATTTCTCCGGTACAGGCATGGCGCGTGAGGAGTTCACCAAACGGGTGGAGCAAGGTGCGCGGGTTTGTGTGAACCACGGGCCAACCTTTGGCAAAGGTGGCGACAGCTTCCTGCGGTTCAACATCGCCACACCGCGCGCGCGGGTGCAAGAAGCCGCCTCCCGACTGGCCGAGGCCTTTGCAGACCTTCAATAAACGAACAAGGGCGGGGAATTCCCCGCCCTTTTGTTTCGCCTACACGTTGGTTTAGTTGGGGCGCCCCAGCAGCCCCGCCGCTGTCGGCTCGGCTTTATAGTAGTCTACTGGGGGCTGATCCGCGACAGGTGTGGCACGCTTGAACTCATAGTGCATTTCGCCATCTTCTTCGTCAGTGGCCACAACCAGACACTCTGAAATGTGCTTGGATCCGTCATAGAGGTTCACCAGCCCGCGCAGACGAGGCGCGGTTTCGGCATCCAGGGTAAAGCCATCATCCAAGAAACGCACAACACGGACGCTAAACCCGCCCGCCTCGACACGAAGACGATGCCGTTGTTTCAGCGCCTTTTTGCGCGCGGCTTCAAAGCCAGCCTGCACTTCGGCAGAAAAAAAGGTGTCCATGGGATTCTCCATCGTTCATGTCACTGCATCGCACCATGCTGCACGGGTCAAGCGAAGATTTCGTAAACAGACTGGTTTCTCCAAGACAACGGGCAGGTCCTTGGCCGAAGGTCGGATGTGCAAATACGCGCAATAGTCGCGCGCCTGCGTTGGTTTTTTGAGAAGCAGCGCTGGCTTAAATTGACGGCAAGTTAGAAAAAGGAATGCGCGATGGGTTTGCTTGTAGACGGCACATGGACCGACCAGTGGTATGACACCAAATCACATGGGGGCAAGTTTGTGCGATCGGCAGCGCAGTTTCGCAATTGGATCACCGCCGACGGCAGCGCAGGACCAAGTGGCAAAGGCGGTTTTCAAGCGGAAAGTGGGCGGTACCACCTCTATGTGTCCTATGCTTGCCCATGGGCGCATCGCACGCTGATCTTTCGCAAGCTGAAAGGACTTGAAGAGCACATCACAGTATCCGCGGTGCACCCCGATATGTTTAGCGACGGTTGGACGTTTGAAACCGATGAACATGGCGCAACCGGCGATACGCTCTATGGTCTGGAATTTGCGCACAATATCTACACCAAAGCAGATCCAACCTATTCCGGCCGTGTGACCGTGCCGATCCTGTGGGACAAGCAGCAAGAGACCATCGTGAGCAACGAAAGCTCCGAGATCATCCGCATGTTCAACAGCGCTTTTGACGGTCTAACTGGGAACACACTGGACTTCTGGCCAGAAGGCCAACGCTCGGCGATTGAGGAGGTCAACGAGAGGATATACGACACGCTGAATAACGGAGTTTACAAAAGCGGGTTTGCCACATCGCAGGAGGCCTATGATGCGGCTATTTATCCGTTGTTTGATACGTTGGATTGGCTTGAAGACCGACTGTCGGAGAACCGCTATCTGATGGGCGATCAGATCACAGAAGCGGACTGGCGGCTGTTCACCACCCTGATCCGCTTTGACCCGGTCTACCATCTGCATTTTAAGTGTAACCGGAAACGGATCGTGGATTACCCCAACCTCTGGGCCTACACACGTGAGCTGTATCAGGTCCCCGGCGTTGCGGAGACGGTGAACTTCAAACACATCGTGGACCACTACCTGCGTAGTCATACAAGCATCAATCCGCATCGCATCGTGCCGATCAATCCGGTGATTGATTACGACGCGCCACACGGACGCGGCTGATCGGGCCAATCCCCTTTGCGCGGGCAAGAAGGCTTGCGCAGAGAACATCAAGTGCGGTACCCGCGCCTTATGAAAAGACAGGTGCCGACATGATGCATTCCGTGACAACCTCAGAGGCTCGACCGCCACGCGATCATGGCGGCGGGCTTGATGCCGCTATCGCAAAATGGGGCGGCACGCGGGATGGCTGGCTCGACCTGTCGACCGGTATCAATCCAGTGCCGTATCCGGTTGGTGATTTCCCGTCGGACGCTTGGACCGCCTTGCCTGACAAAGGCGCGCAGGAGGCGTTGATTGCGGCCGCTCGGACGTTCTGGAAGGTACCGGATGATCTGGCGATTTTGGCTGCTCCAGGAGCGTCCACTCTGATTGCGCGCATTCCAGCGTTGGCTCCGGCAGGGCGCGTGGACATTCCCACACCGACATACAACGAACATGCAGCGGCCTTTGAAGCGCAAGGGTGGCAGATCACCTCAGATGCGCCAGATGCGCGGGTTCTGGTGCATCCCAACAACCCGACCGGGCGGCTTTGGTCGGCACAAGATATGACCGCGCCTTTGATGGTGATCGACGAAAGCTTCTGTGACATTTGCCCCGAGGCAAGCCTGGTCGAAGAAGCGCGTAAACCCGGACGCATTGCGCTCAAGAGCTTTGGCAAATTCTGGGGGTTGGCTGGGGCGCGTTTAGGGTTTGCCATTGGCGATCCTGCGTTGATTGCAAAATTGGCGGATTTTATCGGGCCCTGGGCGGTATCCGGCCCTGCGCTGAGCCTTGGTGCTCAAGCGTTGAGAGACGAAGCATGGGCGAGCGAAACCCGCGCGCGTTTGGCAGAGGACGCTAAGCGTTTGGACACGCTTTTGGAGGCCAGAGGCGCAAAGGTTGTCGGCGGCACGGATTTGTTCCGTCTTTATGACGTAGATGATGCGGCTGTTTGGCTAGACAAACTCGCGCGGAACCACGTGTGGTCGCGCATCTTCCCTTACTCCAAGACCTATTTGCGCCTCGGATTGCCTGCACCGGATCGGTGGGCCCAGCTGGAGGCTGCACTATGAGCACGGCGGGTATTTTGGTTGGCGCACTACTGTTGGACGCTGTTTTTGGCGAGCCGCGCTGGCTCTGGCATCGGGTGCCACATCCGGCGGTGCTTATGGGCAAAGTGATTGGCCGCGCGGACCAAGACTACAACAACGGCATAAACCGCAAGGCCAAAGGTGTGATTGTGGTGATCGCGCTGGTTCTGGCGGCGTGGGTGTTGGGCGCGATCCTCAGCCTGTTTGGCTGGCTGCCGCAGGTGCTTTTAGCCGCCGTTCTGTTGGCGCAGCGCTCGTTGGTGGAGCATGTGCAAGCAGTTGGTGATGCCTTACGGCAATCGTTGGGTGATGGGCGCATGATGGTCGGTCGGATTGTAAGCCGGGACACCAAAGCCTTGGATCAAAGCGCCGTTGCCCGATCCGCCATTGAAAGTGGCGCCGAGAACCTGAGCGACGGGGTGATCGCGCCTGCGTTCTGGTTCCTGATTGGCGGTCTGCCCGGGTTGCTAATCTATAAGATTGTAAACACCGCAGACAGCATGATTGGCTACAAAACCGAGCGCCACAAGGACTTTGGCTGGGCGACGGCGCGGTTGGATGACGTGCTCAACTGGGTGCCAGCGCGCCTCACCGCCCTGTTGATTGCTGCGACACATGCCGGATTGGGGCAATGGAAAGCCATCAAGGCGGATGCGAAACTGCACCGCTCGCCCAACGCAGGCTGGCCGGAATCCGCTATGGCGCGTGCGTTGGATGTCGCCGTGGCTGGTCCACGCTCATATGATGGCGTGATGCAGGACTTTCCCTATGTGAACCCACAAGGACGCAAGGTGCTCGTGGCCGATGATGTGGATGCCTGTTGTCGGGCGTTGTGGCTGACATGGGCGGCAGGATTGGCTGTGGTTGTGGTGCTGGCGCTCCTCTAGGCGCTTGCCCGCACGTCAGGCTCTGGCTATGTCTGGGCAATCACTTTGTCCACGAGGGTATTTGAATGCGTCTTTTGCCAGCGCTGACCGCGGCGTTCCTGACCGTCAGCACAGTCACCACAGCTTCCGCGCAATGCGGCGGGTCTTTTAACAGCTTTGTCAATGGCTTGAAGAAAGAGGCCCTGTCTAAGGGCTATTCCAAAGGCACGGTAGACAAGTTCTTTGCCAGCGCACGACAGGATCCGAAAACCATCAAGGCGGACCGCTCCCAAGGCGTGTTTCAGATGCCCTTTCTGGATTTTTCCCAGCGGCTGATCAGCCAGAACCGGATTGATGTGGGCCGCAAAAAAGCCAAGCAATATGCGTCGACCTTTGACCGCATTGAGCGCCAATACGGCGTGTCGCGTGGCGTGCTTTTGGCATTCTGGGCGTTTGAAACCGATTACGGCGCCTTCCAAGGCGATTTCAACACGCTGAACTCTCTGGTGACATTGGCGCATGATTGCCGCCGTCCAGAGCTGTTCCGCCCTCAGGTGTTTGCGGCTCTGGAACTTTACAAACGTGGCAACTTCAGCCCCACCAAAACCACCGGAGCTTGGGCCGGCGAAATTGGCATGGTGCAAATGCTGCCAGCAGACATCATTGAAAACGGTGTGGATGGCGATGGCGACGGCAAAGTCAGCCTCAAAACCTCGCCACAGGATGCGCTGATGTCCGGCGGCAAGATGCTGTCGCATCTGGGCTGGCGCAAAAATGAGCCCTGGCTGCAAGAGGTTGTGGTACCGAGCGATCTGGATTGGTCCAAGTCCGGCCTCGACACCACTCTGCCCGCCAATCAATGGGCCAAAATGGGGGTGAAACCGCGCGAAGGGAAGCTCGCCAACCTACCGGCCTCGCTGCTGCTGCCACAAGGGCGCAAAGGGCCGGCATTTTTGGCCTACCCAAACTACAGCGTGTATTTTGAGTGGAACAAAAGCTTCGTCTACGTGACCACAGCTGCCTATTTTGCCAACCGTCTGGAAGGTAAGGCGCGCTACAATGCGGGCAACCCGGATCCGGGTCTGTCCGGCAACCAGATGAAACAACTGCAGAAAAAGCTAAAAGCGCGAGGGCATGACGTTGGCAAGGTGGACGGCATCTTGGGCAAGCTGACCCGTCGTGCGGTTCAGGCAGAGCAAGTGCGTCTGGGCCTTCCAGCCGACGCCTGGCCCACCTCACAGCTGTTGAACGCACTTTAAATAACTTTGAGGCGCGCTCTAAGAGTGCGCCTCAATGTCTCGCACCGGAAACCGCATACCGTCTGCGGTCTGCATCACCAGACGCCCGCCATTTTCCACAATCCGGTCACAGCGCTCCACGCCGGTGACAAAAGTTACGCAGACCACACTGCCCTCGGTCACCTGCCAATGGCCATACCAGGTGCCGCCACCGCCATAGGTGTATTGATACTGGCCATTGGCTTCGAAAACCGAGCGCCCTTCGTCATAAAACACCAAAGTCTGACCAGACAGCTGCGCGGAAAGCTCTGCAACATCAAACGGCACATCACCTTTTTGAACTTTCCAATCCTGTGCCGCGACGCCAGTGGCTGCGCACAGTAAGCCCCAAATCATTAGTGTCCGCATTGCGCACCTCCTACCCCACCCTAGGCGGCGGCACGCTCACCTGTGCGTCACAATGCAGTGACTGCATTCTCATTCCAGAAATATCCCGGGGAAGAGGCCCACACCGTGGGCCGGAGGGGCTGGCCCCTCTGCCTCAGGCCACCAAAGTTTCGGCCGCTTTCAGGTCCACAGACACCAACTGGCTCACACCTTGCTCCACCATCGTTACGCCAAACAGGCGGTCCATACGCGCCATGGTCACCGCGTGGTGAGTGATGATCAAAAAGCGTGTGTTGGTGCGACGGCACATCTCGTCCAAGAGATCGCAGAAACGCGTCACGTTGGCGTCGTCCAACGGCGCGTCGACCTCGTCGAGCACACAAATGGGTGCCGGGTTGGCTAGGAAGACCGCAAAGATCAGCGCCATGGCGGTCAGGGTTTGCTCACCACCGGACAAAAGCGACAGCGTGCTGAGTTTCTTTCCGGGTGGCTGACACATGATTTCCAGCCCCGCTTCCAACGGATCGTCGCTCTCCACCAACACCAGATTGGCCTCGCCCCCGCCAAAGAGGTGGCGGAACAACAAGGAGAAGTTTGAATTCACCTGTTCAAAAGCCGTCAGGAGGCGCTCACGCCCCTCTTTGTTCAGACTGGCAATACCGCTGCGCAGGGTGCGGATGGCCTCTTCGAGGTCCGCTTTTTCGCTGACCAGCACGTCGTGCTCTTCCTGCACTTCTTTGATGTCTTCTTCGGCGCGCAAGTTCACCGCGCCAAGGCTATCGCGCTGACGTTTCAAGCGGTTTACATCATTCTCAACCGCTTCGGAAACCGGCATTTTGTCCGGATCCACATCCAACCGCTCCAGAAGCTGTGCAGGATTGACCTCCTGCTCTTCCGTGATGCGTTCGGCGGCATAGGTCACAGTTTCGCGGGCGGCATCGGCGCGCGCCTCAGACCGCGCGCGCGCCTCGCGGGCTTCACTGGCCAGTCGCTCGGCATCGCGCTCATTATGCTCTGCTTCGCGCAGCGCGGACTCTGCCTCGGCCAGCACATCCGCTGCCGCCTTGCGACGCTCTTCGGCGGCCTCGATGGCTTCGGTCAGCTCTTCACGTTTGGCGGCAATTTCTTCGGGGGCTGCGCCTGCTTCGATCAGTTCTTCTTCCGAGGCATCTTTGCGCTCAGACAGTTCATTCATGCGTTTTTCGGCGGTTTCAAGGCGGTGCCGCCAACCGCTGATCTCTTTTATGACCTCTTGCGTGCGTTTCAGACGGGCTTCGCCTTCGCGGCGCAACTCGTCATGGGCAGAGCGGCGGGACATCATCATGATGCGTGCACCTTCGACGGTCATCTTGATGTCTTCAACTTCCTGGCGGGCGGCATCAAGATCGCCGAGGTCCGACAGAGCGCGCTCCGCTTCCTGAAGCTGCTGACGTGCCGCCATGGCCTCTTCTTCATGACGGGTCACCGCCAGACCAAGGCTTTCCAAACGCCCTTCTGCGAGATTGCGGTCCGCCTCTGCTCGAGATAGGGCGCGGTTGGCATCAGCCACAGCACGATCGGCGGCGCGGCGGGCTTCGCGGGCGGATTGGTCGACGTTGGCAAGTTCCCGCAGGCGGGTTTGCAGCGCCTCATGGGCATCTACAGCGCCATCCGCGCGGGCGGTGGCGCGGGCCATAGCTTGCTTGAGCTCTTCCAGGCGGTTGAGCTGTTGCAAACGCAGGGCGGCCGCACTTGGCGCGTCCTCAGCCCAAGCGCGATAGCCGTCCCAGCGCCACAGGTCACCTTCAAGAGAAACCAGACGCTGCCCCGGTTTCAGGAGCGGTTGCAGCGACAGCGCGTCTTCATTGGCAACAAGACCAATCTGGCTCATGCGGCGTTCGAGCACTTCGGGCACGGACACATGCTGCACCAAGGAGGTCACCCCATCAGGCAGCGGTTGTACGTCGCCATATTGTGGCAGCACGTACCAGCCGGAGGGGCCGTCTTCTTCCACCTCTGGCGCGCGCAGATCGTCGGCCAAAGCCGCGCCCAGCGCCTTTTCAAAGCCCTGTTGCACCTGCAGCCGATCAAGTATTTGGCCGCCTTCGGCCGTGTCGCGCTCAACCAGCTTGGCCAGCGCGGTGGTTTCCGCACGCAGGGCGTTCAACTCGCCTTCGGCCTCTGAGCGCTCCGCACGGGCGTCCGCCTCACGAGACTGAGTCTCGGCGCGCTCTTCTTCGACCTCCGCAAGGCGCTCTTCCGCATCTTGCGCGGCCTCAATCGCCTCCGCCTCGGATTCTCGCGACAGCTCCAGCTCTTCGGCGGCCCGTTCCAAAGCCTGTTTGGACTCCGCCACCGCGGCACGGGCTTTATCGGCCTCGGCCTCGCTTTTGTCCTGCGTCTTTTGGCTGTCATCCAACAGGCGTTGCGCCGATTGGTGGCGCGCCGCAAGTCGGGCAACGTCCTCGGTCAGTTGCGACAGCTCCGCTTCACGTTCCTGGAGCACACTGGCAGCTTCGCGGCTTTCATCAGACGCGGCTTCGAGTTTCTCTTCCTGGCCCTCGCCGGCCTTGGCAAGCTCGCGTTGTTCCCACTCCAGTCGCTCGATGGTGTCTTCCGCGTCGCGGTTCAGACCAGCCTCACGCTCCATATCGCGGCCCAATTGCAGGATGCGGTTCTTGAGCGTCTCGATGATTTGCAGGGCGTGGGATTCCTGATCGTTGAGGCTATCCCGTTGCACTTGCAAGCGTTGTAGCACGGCAGAGGCAATCGCCTCTTCTTCGCGCTTGCCGGGCAGCACTTCGTCCCGCTCTTGGCGCGTTTTGGCAGCGGCGCGCGCCAAAACTTCGGCCTGCGCAGCCTGAGTCGTACGCGTCTTGAGTTCTTCGTCCGCTGCGGCGCGGGCGTCGTCGGCTTCGCGCCAGCGGCGATAGAGCAGCATGCCCTCGGCCTGCCGCAACTCATCGCCAATGGCGCGGTAGCGGGCGGCCTGACGGGCTTGGCGCGAGAGCTGGGCCAATTGGCTGGCCAATTGCTCAATCACATCGTCGACGCGGGCGAGGTTGGTTTCGGCACCCTTGAGCTTCAACTCCGCTTCGTGGCGCCGTTGATAGAGGCCGGAAATGCCCGCCGCTTCTTCCAGAATACGGCGGCGGGCCTTGGGTTTGGCATTGATCAACTCGGCAATTTGACCCTGACGCACGAGCGCCGGGGAATGCGCGCCGGTGGACGCGTCGGCGAACAACATCTGCACATCGCGGGCGCGGACGTCTTTGGCGTTGACCTTGTAGGCGCTGCCTACATCCCGTGTGATGCGGCGGACGATTTCAAGTGCGTCATCATCGTTGAACCCCGCAGGCGCAAGGCGTTCGGAGTTGTCAATTTGCAGGGACACTTCGGCAAAGTTTCGTGCCGGTCGGGTAGAGGCCCCTGCAAAAATCACATCTTCCATGCCACCGCCACGCATCGCCTTGGGGCGGTTCTCCCCCATGACCCAGCGCAGCGCCTCCAGCAGATTGGACTTGCCACAGCCGTTTGGTCCCACAACGCCGGTCAAACCATCAGCGATGATCAGATCGGTGGGGTCCACAAAGCTTTTGAAGCCTGTCAGTCTGAGTTTGGAAAAGCGCAAGTTGCGATTGGTCCTGTGATTCCCTTTTGAGTTAAGGAAGTCTGCAAAGGGCTCTTGTGTTGAGTCAACGGCAAACCACAGGATATGGCCGGAGACACCAAGTTATCCACAAGATATTGCCAACATGTGCCGAGCTACGCAACTTTCACCGTCATGAAGCCGTTTTCGGTTTCATGTCAGCTTTACTTTGTCCACTGTTGGATTTGCAAAAATTTTTGGCACAAATTGATACTGGAGACTTTTCGGAGGCTCTATAGATTTGCGCGGCTGGACAGTCTCAACACGCGATGACACATCTTTGACAAAACGAATACAGGAGGACGTCATGAGCGATATCAAAGTGGTTAAAGGCAACCCACGCGACGCACAGGCGACGGCGCTTTTGCGGGCAAGCCACGCCTTGATGCAGGCACTGTTTAGCGAGGAAGACAATCACTTCCTGTCTATTGACGAGCTCTGTGTGCCCTCCGTGAAGTTTTTTGTCGCTAAGGAAGGCGCGACGTCTTTGGGGTGTGTCGCGTTGGCGAACAAAGGCGCGTACGCCGAAATCAAATCGATGTTTGTGCACCCCAATGCCCGAGGAAAAGGGGTTGCACATAAGTTGATGCAGGCGCTTGAAGCCGAGGCGCAAGCCCAAGGCATTGCCGAAGTTAAATTGGAAACAGGCGACACATTACACCAGGCACACGGTCTATATCGAGCGCACGGATATCAAGACTGTGGGCCTTTTGGGGATTACGAAGACAGTCCCGCGTCGCTTTTCATGACGAAGACCTTGTCGCCCGTAGCCTAATCACATTCCGCCTCTAGATACCCGGTTGTGCCACTTGCTGGCACAAAAACATCAACAACTTCACATGAAGGGGTGCGCCGCAAATTGGGAGCACCCTGAGTACTGCGGTTCTCGTTACACGCCAGGATTCCCAGCACAAAAGACGCATCTCCCCGCAGTTCTCGCACATCACATCCCGTCGCTTCGCGGATAGCCGTTTCCGCAAAAGGGGCCACTGATTGCAAGTTCGGCATCCATTGTGAGGACACACGGACCGCCTCTGCAAGGCGCCCTTTGTGGCGGACAGAAAACTCTACGTCATTCACAACCACCCTGCGCGCAGGCACATCCCTGAAATACGGAGACCTCGCATCACAAGCGGCGAAGGTCAAAACCAGAAGCACACACAACACACGCATGGACCCGAGGGTGACTGCGATTCATTAACCTTTCGTTAAGCTGCGTGTTCGGCGCATAGCTTGCGGTCTTGCGCCCCCATGCGCCACGTGGTCAAGTTATGTGACCAGATACCAGAGACACACGCATGCCCTTTCAAAAAGTTCAGCCAGAAAAACTCTCCACGTCCGTGGTGCGCCAGATCGAGCTTTTGATTCTAAGAGGTATATTGCGCCCAGGCGAGCGACTTCCGGCTGAGCGTGAGCTGAGCGAGCGATTGGGAGTATCCAGACCCAGTTTGCGAGAAGCGATAGCTACCCTTCAAGACAGAGGGCTTTTGACATCCAAGGCGGGTGCCGGAATTTTTGTAGCGGATGTCTTGGGCAGCGCCTTCTCGAACTCTCTGGTGCAGCTGTTCTCAGCCCATGATGAGGCGGTTTTTGACTACATTGCCTTTCGCCGTGACATGGAAGGTTTGGCTGCGGAACGTGCGGCAACCTTGGCCAGCGACACGGATTTGCAAGTGATTCAGGCTGTGTTTGACAAGATGGAAGCCGCGCACCCGAAGCGCAATCCGTCTGATGAGGCGCAGCTGGATGCGGATTTTCATCTGGCAATAATCGAGGCCAGCCACAACGTCATCATGCTACATATGATGCGTTCCATGTACCAGCTTTTGCGCGAAGGCGTGTTTTACAACCGCATGATCATGTTCAAACAGCGCACAACGCGTGGGGAACTTTTGGAACAGCACCGCGCAATCAACACGGCTCTACAGGCGCGGGATTCCGCAGCCGCCCGCCAGGCTGTGATCGCACACTTGGATTACGTGGAAACCGCACTCACGAATTACAAAAAATCGGCGCAAAATGAAGCGATCGCCAAACAGCGCTACGAGCATGAGCTGAACCGGTGAGAGCACGTTAGCTGGTTAGGTCCAATGTGACGCGCAGCAGCGCGACATCTTCCGCCGCCATATTTTCCAGTACGGCAGCGGGTTCTTGGTCCAGCTGGACGAGACTGCCGTCAACTGTATGAGAACCGGATAACAGAATGGTCACATGCCCAGTGCCGGCGTCAAACTGCGCTTCCCACTCCATTACCGCGTCAGGACCGAAGTCACTCGCTGAGAACGTTAGGGTTTCTTGTGCAGCGTCAAAATCGGTTATCGTGACCACATCTCGAGAGTCGTCAAACTCAAAATCAACGGTGAACGCGTCTGCGCCATCACCACCTTCCATGGTATCGCCGTTGTCACCGACCAGAATATCGTCACCAAATCCTCCGTGTAAGACGTCGGCCAGTGCATCACCCAAATCTGAGTGAGTGCCAATAATCGTATCGTTTCCTGTGCCCCCCAACAGGGTGTCCGCGCCGTCATAGTCCCGCAGAAAATCATTGCCTGCGCCGCCACGCACCAAGTCGTCACCACCATCCTCAAAGCCAAGGTTTACCGCCCCAACGCCATCGTAGATGTCATTATTTTCGCCAAGACTAACGGTATCGTTTCCGGCACCTCCGGTGACAGCATCTTCGCCAGCGCCTCCCAGAATATAATCGTCACCAGTTCCGCCGCTCAACGCATCACCGCTGGCGCCCCCTACAACTGTGTCGTTGCCACCCTCGCCATCCAGCCAGTCCACACCGTTGCCGCCACGCAGCACGTCATTTCCTTCGCCACCAACCACGGTGTCGGTTCCATCGCCGCCTTCGAAGCTGTCGTCACCATCCGTCAGTGTCAAAACATCAAGTGCGGAAGACATCTGCGCTTGGCTGGGCATGTAGCTGGCATCTGCACCGGTGTCCTCAGGCGCCTCTTCGCCGTCTTCCTCCTCCGGTGTCGGCAGGTCATACCCGTTGACCATATCCGCCAACATGCCGACGCCAAAGATCGCAGTAAGTGCAAAAATCGCTAACATTTCTCTTGTCCTCAAAGCAGCTCTAACGGCCTTGAGAAAGAAAATATTAACCAAGTTTGACATGATTGCGGCGGAGGTGTGCTGCTTTCTTGCTGTTTCGATCAACAAAAAAAGGCCGCTATCGCGGACTTTTCCTCACGGATCATCTGGCATGATCAGGCTTTATTTGTTCCCACGTTTTCCGCAAAAGCTTTTTCGAAGTCCTTTTGTTTTTCTGGGCTGGCGTCAGTTTGGAAGTTTGCCTTCCAGTCTTCCATGGTCATGCCATAGAAGATTTCGCGGGCTTCGTTTTTGTCCATCTCAATGCCGCGCTCGTTGGCGGCTTCTTGGTACCAGCGCGACAGGCAGTTGCGGCAAAAACCTGCGAGGTTCATCATGTCGATATTCTGCACATCTGTGCGTTTTTCCATAAGATGCTCACGCAGGGTGCGGAAAGCGGCCGCTTCGAGTTCGATCTGAGTTTGCTTATCCATGGCTGTCCTCCGGGGGCAATTGCGTTGCGCAATGGGTAGCAACCGGAGGAACGTTGGGCAAGCGCGTCACATGATCGTGAGGGCCAGCCAAGGCACCAGAGCAAAGACAAAGATCAACAGCTTGTAGGTGCCGAGCCACTGGAAATAGAGCGGCGCGAGGGTATCTTTCTCAACTCCGGTGATACGCGCGTGCACATCCGCGACCCAGCCGCGCAGACCATAGATCATGACAGTTGCAAAAAGCAGAACACCGATGTGAATGACGGCCATCCATCCAAAGAAGGCGGTAAGGGTTGATTGGGTCATGTCAGCCTCCTTTCAACTGTTGATTTTCCCTTTCCATATATGGGGATTGTCACCTCATTCCACCAGAGGTCTCCTATTGGAATTCAAGCCAAAGCAGAAGATTTATAAACCGGAATTTATCAGAGTGTTTTGCAGGATAGGTGCCAAACGTTCCGCCCAAGCCTTTTGGGTTTCTGGCGTATCGATTTCATCATGACGAAGCTCGATCAACGCATTTAGTCGACCCGGCTGGAGTGCGTGCTGATCGATGCTGTCGCCCGGCAACCAGCCACTGTACGGCTCGTTGTCGCCCACGGTCAGGTCGGTTTCTTGCTCCAGCTCGGCTATCAGTGCCTTGCCAAAGCGGTCTTCTTGCGGGGCGTGCAGGACGCCGATTTCCCAAGGACGCGGTGCGCGGCCTTTGAGTTTTGGGGAAAAACTGTGCATCGCGATCACCACCACATTGTCACGTCCAGCCGCCAAACCTTCGAGTGCGTCGTGATACGGCTGGTAATGCGCGGCCTTGCGGCGTTCAATCTCCGCATCATCAACGTCGCGATTGCCGGGAATAATGGTGCCATCATAAAGCTTCATAACCAGTGTCGGGTCATCTGCCCCGCGGTTTGGATCGATGCACAGACGGGACCAGTTGGCGCAGATCACCGGCGCATCCAGAAGCTCGCCCAGGCGCAAAGACGTGCCCCGCGCGCCAACGTCATAGGCGATATGTCGAGACATATCGGCAGGGTCGAGCCCCAGGTCACCGCCGTTGATGTCCTTAGGTACAAAATTGGAAGCGTGATCAACGGTAATGAGCCAACGCGAGCGGCGTTCTGCGCCGATGATGGAAAACGGTGTATATGTCATAGGCCTGTCATTGCTTTCTGTTCAGACTTAGGTCAGTTGAAGCGCAAAGGGAATGCACAAGGTTCGCCTTGTATTTGTTAGCGTTAACATGTAGCAGATACACCCAAAGGTGCCTTCGGGTCACTTCCTGAACAGCCAGACGAACAAAGGCAAAGAAAGACGGATCATGAGACGACTGAGAAACGTGAAAATCGTGGCCACATTGGGCCCAGCTTCCGAAACCTACGACATGATCCGCAATCTGCATGAAGCTGGTGCAGATGTATTCCGACTGAACATGAGCCACGGCAGCCATGACGAAATTCGCGAAAAGCATCGCATCATTCGACAGGTAGAAAAAGACCTGCAAAGCCCAATCGCCATTTTGGCCGACCTTCAGGGACCTAAACTGCGCGTAGGTGTGTTTGCCAAAGGAGAAGAAGAGCTGGTAGACGGCGCGAAGTTCCGCCTCGACCTTGATCCTTCTGAAGGGGACGTAAACCGCGTATGCCTGCCTCACCCCGAGATCTTCGCCGCACTTGAAGATGGCGCAAACCTCTTGGTCAACGACGGCAAGATCCGCTTGAAAGTGGAAAGCTGCGGCGCAGATTTTGCCAATTGCGTAGTGACCACCGGAGGTACAATCTCCAACCGCAAGGGCGTGAACGTGCCTGACGTGGTTTTGCCGCTTGCAGCGCTATCGGAAAAAGACCGCGACGATCTGGAGTTTGTCTGTGGGTTGGGCGTGGACTGGCTGGCGCTGTCATTTGTGCAACGCGCAGAGGACGTGACCGAGGCACGTGATCTGGCGCAGGGTCGTGCAGCGATTCTGTCAAAAATCGAAAAACCTGCGGCCGTCGAAGCCTTTGACGAAATCCTTGCCGCGTCTGATGGCATTATGGTGGCCCGTGGCGATCTGGGTGTGGAACTGCCGGTCAGTGCCGTACCACCGATCCAGAAACGCCTGGTGCGCAAATGCCGCAATGTCGCCAAGCCGGTAATTGTGGCCACGCAGATGCTGGAGAGCATGATCGAAAGCCCAATGCCAACACGCGCGGAAGTGAGCGACGTGGCAACCGCCATCTATGAGGGCTCTGATGCGATCATGCTGTCCGCTGAATCGGCGGCTGGCAGCTTCCCGATCGAAGCGGTCACCACAATGAACAACGTGGCGATTGAAGTGGAAAATGACCCTACATACCGCGAAATCATCGAAGCTAGTCGCACGCAACCACGATCCGGTGTTGCGGACGCCATCGTTGCCGCCGCACGGGAAATTGCGGAAACAACAGAAGTAGCCGCGATCTGCTGCTTTAGCCAGTCTGGCACCACCGCATTATTGATTGCACGCGAACGTCCACGGGTGCCGATCATCGCGATGACCTCTTTGCGTGGCACGGCGCGCCGCCTAGCACTGAGCTGGGGCACCAACTGTGTGATCGCTTCTAACATCAGCCGCTTCAAAATGGCTGTAGTGGCGTCGGCACGTGCCGCACGTGATCTGGGCTATGCGGAGGAACAGGATCAGATTGTTGTGACTGCTGGGTTGCCGTTCAATGTACCTGGCACAACCAATATTCTGCGCGTGTCCCCCTGTGACGAGCGTTTGATTTTCAACCTCGAGTCGGAGTAGTTTCTGCCGAAACGGCATCCCTAAGAAGGGCCAAAGGCAGGCATGGCAATAGACTATCTGATCACAACTGGATTGATTGTGGGGTTGTTTTCCATTCCTGCCATGCTTGCCGCTTACGCCGACAGCCGCTTTCCACGCAATGCAATGGCTGCCTTCATATTGTCGGCAGCTGTGATCGCCGTTGCGATCATTCTCAATCCGGCGCGGTACAGCGCGGCGGATTTGCCAAATGTGGTGATCCGCGTGATTGGGGACATCATCCACTAGAAACCCCACAAAAATGAGTCGATTAGGCCTTGCGTGCCTGATCTATGCGCTCTATACGGCGCCTCTATTCGCGCGACCGGCTGGATGGCATGCCGAGTCGCGTTTGTCACCGACCGAATACAAAGGAGACGGAAATGCCTAAGATGAAGACCAAGTCGAGCGCCAAAAAGCGCTTCAAGGTCACTGCCTCTGGCAAAGTGAAAGCCGGCCAAGCCGGTAAGCGCCACGGCATGATCAAACGCACCAACAAATTCCTGCGTGATGCACGCGGCACCACCACGCTGTCCGCACCGGACGCGAAGATCGTCAAGGGCTTCATGCCCTACGACCGCTAAGAGGAGATTGAGATATGTCCCGCGTTAAAGGTGGTACCGTAACCCACGCCCGTCACAAGAAAGTCGTTAAGGCCGCAAAAGGCTACTACGGCCGTCGTAAGAACACATTTAAGGTCGCACGTCAGGCCGTCGATAAGGCGAACCAGTACGCAACACGCGACCGTAAGAACCGGAAGCGTAATTTCCGCGCGCTCTGGATCCAGCGTATCAACGCTGCTGTGCGCGCACACGACGAAGCCCTGACCTATTCACGCTTCATCAACGGCTTGAACCTGGCCGGTATTGAAGTGGACCGTAAAGTTCTGGCAGATCTGGCCGTACACGAGCCAGCCGCGTTCAACGCGATCGTGGATCAGGCGAAAGCGGCTCTGGCTGCCTAAGCCAAGTCGTTTCAAAGAGTTTAGAAAGCCCGCGCCTTTGGCGCGGGCTTTTTCTTTTTGCGCCCCCTAATCAAAGGGAGAATACAAAGCGATCCTATGCCGCACAAAAAGAGAACAAAAGAAAAACAAGTTACGTTTTATTTACCACTCCAACCCCATAGTGCCACCACGGCGCGTGTTTGCCGCGAGATGTACCAGTGATTTGGAGGTTAGAATGGCCCGTATCAGCGAGCTGCATTATTCCAATGCCTATACGCAGCGCTCCGGAGTTGAGGAGTTTTTAGAAACTGCCTTGGCTCCCAATGAAGACCCAAGCGACTATGTTGTGTCATTTTACCAGGCGGATGGATCCGTTGGTATTGAGATTCCCCTAACGCACCCGGATGTACTGGCCTCCGTTGACCCAGATACAAATGAGCAAGTCCTAGTGATTTCCGCCTCGCATTTTCCGATTCTGCTGACGGATCCGGATGGGCGAGGCGCAGGGAACTACGAAGCCTTCGCGCTCACCAATAGCACCACGGGTGAGGTTCTCGATTTTTACGATATCGGCGGCGGCACTCAGAGCATCCTTGCCGTTGACGGTGCGGCAGCGGGGGCCACATCCGAAAACCTGTCGGTTTTGACCTCGCCCAACAGCACAACAACAAGCATCCAGTTCAACCAACCGGCACCGGACCAACGCACCGATGCAGCCGTGGGCGCCGGAGATACGGGAGTCGCGTGTTTTGTAGAGGGCACCCGCATTCGGACTGAAGTTGGCTACCAACTGATCGACACACTATGCGAGGGAGATCTAATCTGGACCCGCGACAATGGATTGCAGCCGGTACGCTGGATTGGACGGCGCACCGTGCCGGGCACCGGAAAATACGCACCGGTCCAGATCGCGCCGGACACCTTCGGAGCGCTCAAGCCGCATCAGGTCTCTCAAAACCATCGCATGCTACTCACCGGTTGGCGGGCACAATTGCTGTTTGGCGAGGACGAGATTCTGGTGCCAGCCAAAGCGCTTGTGGATGACTGCGACGTGCGGATTTGTGAGTGTAGTCGAGTCACCTATTACCACCTGCTGTTTGACGACCACCAGATCATCAGTGGCGACGGTGTATTGAGCGAAAGCTTCTTCCCGGGCAACGAGGCGATGAAAGCTGTTGATTGCGGCACCAAGCGCGAGATGTTTGCTTTGTTTCCGGAACTGGCAACTGGGGTTCTGGTGCAAACACAAACCGCGCGGCCGGTCGCGCCAGCCAGCCTGGGACCGCTGCTGATGCGCAATTGATCCAAGAGGGCGCCGTTTCCATACCCTCAACCCTCTGCGTGCTTGCAATCAAGGGGCCGTGTGATAGGAGGTCTGCGGTAATTTCTCATCTGGGGACGGCCCTGCCATGGACGAACTGCGCACCAAATATATAGACGCCATTGCCGCTGCGGCGGACGAAGCCGCGCTCGAAGAGCTGCGCGTGCAGGCAGTGGGAAAGAAGGGTGAAGTCAGCCTGAAAATGCGCGAATTGGGCAAAATGACCCCGGAAGAGCGCCAGGTCGCAGGCCCAGCGCTCAACGCGCTCAAGAACGAAATCAACTCTGCTCTGGCCGCCAAAAAAGTGGCGCTTGCGGACGCAGCGCTGGACGCGCGCCTGGCCACCGAATGGCTGGACGTCACCCTGCCCGCGCGCAACCGTCGTGTCGGCACCATCCACCCGATCAGCCAGGTGACCGAAGAGGTCACGGCAATCTTTGCCGACATGGGTTTTGCCGTGGCGGAAGGCCCTCAGATCGAGACCGACTGGTATAACTTTGACGCGCTCAACATTCCGGGCCACCACCCGGCGCGCGCGGAGATGGACACGTTCTATACACATCGTGCCGAAGGGGACGAGCGCCCGCCGCATGTGCTGCGTACGCACACCAGCCCGGTGCAAATCCGCTCGATGGAAAAAACCGGCGCGCCGATCCGCATCATTTGTCCAGGTCGCGTGTACCGCGCGGACTATGACCAGACCCACACGCCGATGTTCCACCAGGTCGAAGGTCTTGCCTTGGGCAAAGACATCTCCATGGCAAACCTCAAATGGGTTTTGGAAGAGTTCTTCTCCGCCTTCTTTGGCACCGAGGTGAAAACCCGCTTCCGTGCGTCCCACTTCCCGTTCACGGAACCTTCCGCAGAAGTCGACATTCAGTGCAGCTGGGAAGGTGGCACCGTGAAGGTTGGCGAAGGCGACGACTGGCTTGAGGTTTTGGGCTCGGGCATGGTGCACCCCAAGGTGCTTGAGGCCGGTGGCATTGATCCAAACGAATACCAAGGCTTTGCCTTTGGCATCGGCATCGACCGTCTGGCGATGCTGAAGTACGGCATCCCAGACCTGCGTGCCTTCTTCGACAGCGATCTGCGCTGGCTGCGCCACTATGGCTTTGCTTCTCTGGACCAGCCGACCCTGCACGGCGGTCTGAACCGATAATTTTCTGGGCATCGCGTCGCCTCACCGGAAGCGCGACGGAGCCTGATGACGCTTTAGAACAAGCGAAAAGGAATTCGCTATGAAATTCACTCTTTCCTGGTTGAAAGACCACCTTGAGACCGACGCAAGCGTTGACGAGATTGTCGAGGCGCTGACCGACCTTGGCCTTGAGGTTGAGGACGTTTCCAACCCGGCCGAGCGGCTGGCTGACTTTACGTTGGGCAAAGTGGTCCACGCCGAGCAGCACCCGGATGCCGACAAACTGCGCGTGTGCAAAGTGGCGACCGATGAAGGCGAGCTGCAGATCATCTGTGGCGCGCCCAATGCGCGCGAGGGCATCACTGTCGTGGTGTGTAAGCCAGGCATGTATATCCCGGGGCTGGATATCACCATTTCCGTGGGCAAAATCCGCGGCGTGGAAAGCTTTGGCATGATGGCGTCGGAGCGTGAGTTGGAGCTGTCTGACGAGCATGATGGCATCATTGAACTGCCTTCGGGCGAAGTCGGCGACAAGTTTGTGGATTGGCTGGCGCAAAACGATCCGTCCAAGGTCGACACCATGATCGAGATTGCGATCACGCCAAACCGCCCAGATGCACTGGGTGTGCGCGGCATTGCGCTGGATCTGGCGGCGCGTGGGCTGGGCAAAATGAAGCCTGCCAAGACCGCATCAATTGAAGGTGGTTATGAGAGCCCGATCTCCGTGACCATTGACGAGTCCGCCGCCACCAATGGCTGTGAAGTCTTCGCTGGCCGGTTGATCAAAGGTGTAAAAAACGGCCCGTCCCCGCAGTGGTTGCAGGACCGTTTGAAGGCAATTGGCCTGCGTCCAATTTCCGCGCTGGTGGACATCACCAACTTCTTCACCTTTGACCGCAACCGCCCGCTGCACGTGTTTGACGCGGACAAGGTTCAAGGCAACCTGCGCGTGCACCGCGCCAAGGGTGGCGAGACCCTCGTTGGTCTGGACGAGAAAGAATACACCTTTAACGAAGGGATGGTTGTCATCTCCGACGACGAAGGTGTGGAATCCATCGGCGGCATCATGGGTGGACTGGCCACCGGCTGCACCGAAGAAACCACCAATGTCTTCCTAGAGGCCGCCGTTTGGGACCACATCCAGATTGCCTACACAGGCCGTGGTCTGAAGATCAATTCCGATGCGCGTTATCGCAACGAGCGCGGCATTGATCCCGCCTACAACATGCAGGCGATGGATGATGCGACGCAGATGATCATCGATCTCTGTGGCGGTGAGCCATCCAACCTCGTGACCGCTGGCGCCGTGCCGGACGTGGCGCGCGCCTATAAGCTGGACACCGACCGCGTGCAGTCCCTTGTGGGCATGGAAATCCCTGCTGAGACACAGGTTGCCACATTGGAAGCGCTGGGTTTCACCATCGAAGGTGACATGGCTCATGTGCCAAGCTGGCGCCCTGATGTGCGCGGCTCCGCTGATCTGGTCGAAGAGGTCGCGCGTGTGGCCTCACTGACCAAACTCGAAGGCAAGCCGCTGCCACGTGTGAACGAAGGACTGCCATCGCAGATTCTGTCACCGATGCAAAAACGCGAGCAGATCGCGCGCCGCACCACGGCCGCCTTGGGCTACAACGAATGTGTGACCTACAGCTTCATCGACAAAGCAGCGGCCGAACTGTTTGGCGGTGGCTCTGATGCGACTATGCTGGAAAACCCGATCTCCAGCGAGATGAGCCACATGCGCCCGTCCCTGCTGCCGGGCCTCCTGCAAGCGGCAGCACGCAACCAAGCGCGTGGCTTCATGGACATGGCGCTGTTTGAATGTGGCGCGGTGTTCCACGGCGGCGAGCCGGGTGAGCAAGAGAACCTGCTGACCGGCATTCTGGTCGGTCGCACCGTAGGCAAAGACATCCATGGCGAAAGCCGTGGTGTGGATATCTATGATGCAAAGGCGGACATGGAAGCGGTGATGAGCGCGCTGGGTGCGCCAGCAAAACTGACCTACAACCGTGGCGTCAACGGCTGGTGGCATCCAGGCCGCAGCGCCAAGGTGGGTCTGGGTCCGAAGAAAATCCTCGGTGCCTTTGGCGAAATCCACCCCAAAGTGCTCGATGCGTTGAACGTGAAAGGCCCGGTTGTGGCCTTTGCGATCCACACCGCAGAAATCCCGATGCCACGCAAGAAATCTGCCTCGAAGGGTGCCGTGACCATGGCGGACCTGCAGGCGGTGGAGCGCGACTTCGCCTTTGTGGTGGACGCGGATGTGGAAGCCGTGAACGTGGTCAACGCAGCCGCAGGTGCGGATAAAAACTTGATCGAAGATGTGCGCATCTTTGACGAGTTCATTGGCGGCGCGCTGGGAGAGGGCAAGAAATCCCTTGCCATCACGGTGCGGTTGCAGCCAACCGATAAGACGCTGAAAGAAGCCGATATCGAGGCCGTGGCGACCAAAATTGTTGAGAAAGTCAGCAAAGCCACCGGCGGTACTCTGCGTGGCTGACGCCGCTCTGCCGCGACCGGCTAGGGCCGAAGAGGCCCCTGCCATCGCGCGACTGATTGATGCGGCTTACCAGCCTTATCGTGATCAAGGCATAGTGCTGCCGGATGTGTCCGGCGGCGTTTCTGATTCTATTGCCGCCGGACAGGTCTGGGTTACCGACGACTTGTCAGGCGTATTGGTGCTCGCCACAAGGATACCAAAAGCGCATCTGATGAACGTGGCGGTATCGCCTGACGCGCGCGGGCGTGGCATTGGTGGCCAATTGATTCGATGGGCGCTTGAATTGGCCCAAGAGGCAGGTTGCGCGGAGATCGCTTTAGCAACCCATGTGGACATGCCAGACAACGTTGCGCTCTACACGCACCTTGGTTGGCAGGAGACCGAGCGAGACGCAACCCGCGTGATGATGGTGCGTCCCTTGCCTTAAGTTTCGGTGAGATGCTCAGCCAAAGCATCAAACACCAATCGGATCCGACGGCTTGTGTGCAATTCACGGTGCGTCGTCAGCCAGATTGGAAATACAATCGGCGCCAGATCCGGCAGGACCCGCTCGATATCCGGCGTGGCTTCGGCGACATCATCCGCCATGGGCGAAATGCCAAACCCCTGCCTGCACAGCTCCCATGCGACAAGTCCACTGTCAGAGCCAGTGCGGAAGTTGTCGATGTCTATAGGGAAGCCCATCGGCTTGAGATACTCGAGCATGCGCGGCACATCTCCAGACCCGACAAAATCATGCTTGGCCAGATCTTCCACGGCTTGCGGACGCCCGCGCAGGTCCAGATACTCTTTGGAGGCGTAGAAGTATCCCTTGGCTTCACGCACAAGCCGCGCAATCAAATCCGGCTGGTCGGGGCGGACATGGCGGATGGCAATGTCTGCCTCCCGCCGCATGAGGTCCTGCACATCATCCGAAGCCACCACCTCAATGACCAGCTTTGGCGCTTTGGCGCGCAGGTCTTTTAGAATCGGCGGCAGAAGATGCACGGAATAAACATCTGAAGCCGTGATCGCCACGCGGCCCTCGACATCTTGGTTCTGCCCAGAGGCGACCAAGGCCACGCGATCGGCCGCCTCACGCATAGCACGCACATGTTCCAACAGTTCGCCACCTGCAACCGTGAGTTCCAACGATCGCCCCACCCGCTCAAACAGCATGATGCCAAGATCTTCTTCTAATGCAGCCACTTGTCGGCCCAAAGTGGGCTGAGTCAGGTTCAACTTACGCGCCGCCGCAGACAGCGAGCCCTCCTCTGCCGTGGTCAGAAAGGCGCGGATGTGGTTCCAGTCAAAGGTGCCATTTGGATTAACCATGCAAATACGTATAACAACACTGCGAATTTCGGCAATTTATATCGCAATCATGCATGAGTAATGTCAGTCTCGAAAGGAGAACGACCATGCAAGCAGCAGCGAAGTTTTGGGATGGCGTGGCGCAGAAATATGCCAAATCCGCCATCAGTGACATGCAGGCGTATGAGTATACGCTGGGCCGGACACGGTCTTACCTCAAGGAGACAGACGTCGCATTGGAGTTGGGCTGTGGCACGGCCTCCACCGCCATCAAACTGGCCGATGCCGTGGCGGAGATGGTGGCCACGGATGTGTCTGGCGGTATGTTGGAAGTGGGGCGCGAACGGGTCAGCGAAGCGGGCGCGAAGAACATCCGATTGGTGCAGGCTACGCCAGAAAGCGCGCCGGAAGGTCCGTTTGATGTCGTTATGGCGCACAACCTGATCCACCTTTTGGAAGACGGAGACATCGCTATGGCTGAAGTGGCAAAGCGGGTCAAACCTGGCGGGCTGTTCATTTCAAAGACGCCCTGCCTGAGCGAGAACATGCGGTCGATCAAATTCCGGATGCTCAAAACCGCGATCCCGCTGATGCAGTTTTTTGGCAAGGCGCCGTTTGTGCGGTTCTTCTCGATTGCCGAGCTGGAACGCTCTGTCACCGACGCTGGCTTTCGCATCATTGAAAGCGGCAATTTTCCGGCGGATCCCCCAAGCCGCTACCTTGTGGCGCGTAAGCTTTGACGCGACACATTTGAAACTGCTTCAAGTCGTGAGGGATTGGAGCACGGCGCCGGACAGGCTATGACCTTGCGCAAGCAAGAGAGGATACCCCATGAGCCTAAACGTCTACCTGTCCGGCGAAATTCACACCGATTGGCGCGAGCAGATCATCGCAGGTGCCACTGATCTGGATGTGACATTCAACAGCCCTGTGACCGATCATGCCGCATCTGACGATTGTGGCGTCGCTATTTTGGGCGCGGAAGACAACAAATACTGGCATGACCACAAAGGCGCTATGGTGAACGCCATTCGCACCCGCAAAGGCATTGAAGACGCGGATGTTGTCGTGGTGCGGTTTGGCGAGAAGTACCGCCAGTGGAACGCCGCCTTTGACGCGGGCTATGCGGCGGCACTTGGCAAATCGATCATTGTGCTGTCGATGCCAGACCAGCAACACGCGCTCAAGGAAGTGCATGCCGCAGCTCTGGCGGTGGCAGAGGAGCCTGTGCAGGTGGTGCAAATTCTGCGCTACGTACTCTCCAGCCAATTGCCAAACCGCTGACATGCGCGGCGCACTTACGTCGCGTTAGACTTGCTTGGTGAAATTGCCCCCTCCTAGGCTAAGTGACAGCACAGGAGGGCGGCATGGAATTTGACTATATCATCGTCGGCGGAGGGTCCGCCGGATGCGTTTTGGCCGCGCGCCTCAGTGAAGATCCGCACACCAAAGTATGTTTGGTGGAGGCAGGCGGCAAAGGCGAGGATATTTTCATCCGCGCCCCAGCCTTGATTGCCGCGATGATTTCCGGGCGGCCCAAAATCAACAATTGGGCGCTCAAAACCGTACCGCAAAAGCAACTGAACAACCGGCGAGGGTTTCAGCCTCGCGGCAAGGCCTTAGGCGGCAGCTCCGCAATCAACGCCATGCTCTATGTGCGCGGGCACAAAGCTGACTATGACGAATGGGCCCAGCTTGGCTGCGACGGCTGGGATTGGGAGAGCGTGCTCCCCTATTTCAAGAAATCCGAAGGCAACCAGCGCGGTGCCGACGACCTGCATGGTGACGGTGGTCCGTTGCAAGTGGGCGATCAGGCCGAACCGCGCGCCATCAACGACGCCTTTATCGCGGCCTGCAATGCGCACCTGATCCGGACCAATGAAGATTTCAACGGCCCCGAACAGGAAGGCGCGGGGCACTATCAGGTGACGCAGTTTTTTGAGGGAGACCACAAAGGCGAGCGCTGCTCTGCCGCGGCGGCTTATTTGCGGGACAACTTGCAACGCCCAAACCTGACCGTCTACACAAAGACACAGGCGCGGCGAGTTGTGATGACCAAAGGGCGTGCCACAGGGCTGGAGATCAAACGTAGTGGCACTGTTGAGACGATCCAGACGCGCAAGGAGGTCATCCTGTCCTCTGGGGCCTTTGGCTCGCCGCAGCTTCTGTTGCTTTCGGGGATCGGCCCGCGCGCTGAAGTGGAAAAACACGGCATCAAGCTGGTACATGACCTGCCGGGCGTAGGGCAAAACCTGCAAGATCACCTCGATCATATCCTAAGCTACCGTAACAAGAAGAAAGACACGGTGGGCCTGACACCATCGGGTTTGGCGAAGATGACCAAGGCGGCGCTGCGCTGGCGCAAGACGGGGACCGGTCTGTTCGCCTCGCCTTTTGCCGAGAGCGGGGCGTTCTTCAAAACCGACTCCTCTTTGGACCGTCCGGACATTCAATTGCATTTTGTTGTCGGCATTGTGGATGATCACAATCGCAAGATGCACATGCCCTATGGCTATAGCTGCCATGTCTGCGTTTTGCGCCCGCACAGTCGGGGTAGCGTAACGTTACACTCTGCAGATCCAGCCAAGCCGCCCAAAATTGACCCGCAGTTCCTGGAAGATGAACGCGATTTGCAGGTGATGAAAAAAGCCATCAAGACGCTCGACAGCATCATGGAGGACACGGCGCTCGAAGATTGGCGTGGTGCGCGCTACTATAAACACGACGGGTCCGATGCGGCGTGGGAGGCCGATATTCGTGCGCGGGCCGACACGATTTATCACCCGGTCGGCACCTGCAAAATGGGCACGGATGACATGGCCGTGGTGGACAACCAATGCCGTGTCTATGGCGTCGAAGGGCTGCGGGTGGTGGATGCCTCGGTCATGCCAAGGCTGATTGGCGGCAATACCAACGCGCCCACGATCATGATCGGCGAAAAGATCGCCGACGCCATACGATCCAGGCGCTAAGGAGGGGAAGCCGAGACTCCCCCAAATTGATTTAAGCAGGCACGGCGGGGGTCTTCAGCCCAACTTGAACCGCTGGTCGCGCCAGGAACCGCTCAAGATAGGCGTTCACGTTGGGATAGTTTTCCCAGCCAACTGCCTCTTTGGCACCGTAGTAGTCGAGCGCACGCAACCACGGTGCGGTTGCAATGTCCGCAATCGAGTAGCTGCCAGTGATCCAGTCGCGACCGTCCAGCTGTTTTTCCAACACAGACAGCAACCGTTTGGCTTCATTCTGATAGCGTTCGCGTGGTCGCGGGTCTTCAATCTCGGCACCCGCAAATTTGGTGAAGAACCCAAGCTGACCAAACATCGGACCAACGCCTGCCATTTGAAACATAACCCACTGTATGGTTTCGTACTTCTCCGCAGGCGTGCTTCCGATCAGCTTGCCGGATTTCTCAGCTAAGTAAATCAGGATGGCACCGCTCTCAAACAGGCTCAGTGGCTGCCCGTCCGGGCCGTTTGGATCAATGATGGCAGGGATCTTGTTGTTGGGGTTCAGTGCCAAGAACTCCGGGCTTTTGACATCCGCATCGCTCAGCGTCACCAGATGTGCCTCGTAAGGCAGGCCGATCTCCTCCAGCATGATCGAAACCTTCACCCCGTTTGGTGTTGGGAAGGCATAGAGTTGCAGAACGCTCGGATCTTGCGCGGCCCAGCGGCTATTGATTGGGTGATCGGTGACAGTGGTCATTGTGGCTCTCCTGTTGCGGTCTTAGGGGATAGATAAGGGCTTTTTCCCATCCCGCCAGCGCTCTATGCGTGCGATAGGGAGCATGTTACTGTGCATCAGCGCAGAGCCAACATGTTAAAAAGCCGCCCATAGTGGGCATAAAAATCGGGGGAAGTCCGTTGGAATCCATTGTAGAACAGGCGCAGGGCCTCGGCCCATTAGTGGTTGCCGCCGGCAAAGCACTGGTAGTGCTAATCATAGGCTGGATAGTTGCGGGGGCCGTGAGCCGCATGGTACGCAACCGCGTCAACAACACACCTGAAATTGACAAGACACTCGGCAACTTTGCCGCAAGCATTGTACGCTGGGTGATCCTGCTGATGGTGCTGGTTGCCATCCTTGGCATCTTTGGCATCGAAGCGACCTCTCTGGTTGCCATGATGGGGGCGGCCACGCTGGCCATTGGTCTGGCGCTGCAAGGCACATTGTCTGATCTGGCGGCAGGCTTCATGCTGATCCTGTTCCGACCTTATAAAATTGGCCAGTATGTCGATGTAGGTGGCACTTCGGGAACAGTGGTCGATTTGAACCTGTTTGTGACCGAGATGGTCACGCCGGATAACGTCCAGATCATTATTCCAAATGGTCAGGCTTGGGGCTCGATCATCACCAATTTCTCCGCACATGACACCCGCCGCGTGGATGTGGTATTTGGCATCGACTACGGTGACGACGCGGACAAAGCCAAACAGATCATTCTGGACACTGCCAACGCGGACGAGCGTGTGCTGAAGGACCCGGAAGCCTGGGCACGTGTGACGAACTTGGGCGACAGCTCGGTAGACATCACCATGCGCGTTTGGTGCGCGGCGGAAGACTACTGGGAACTGAAGTTTGGCCTCACTCAAGCGATCAAAGAAGCCTTTGACAAAGATGGCATCTCGATCCCGTACCCACACACTGTGGAAATCAAACGCGAAGCGTAAACGCGCAATCGGATGGAAAGGCGGCCAAATGGCCGCCTTTTTTGTGCGCTAAAGCAATGTGATTGTGGACGTGCCGGATCCGTCACGCAGGGCATGTATCTCTGCAAGTTCCGGATCATCTATCCAGGCTTTAGCGGCGGCACGATCCGGAAAGGTCAAAATCACGGCGACGGTGGGGGCAGGTGCGGCCCCTTCGATCACTTCAGAGTCCTTGGACACCTCCAAAGGCGCACCCCCATGTTTTTTGAGCGCGTCTCCTGCCCGCTCGCGGTAGGCGGCAAAGCTGTCAGGATTGGTGATGTGCAGATTGACATAAGCATAAGCGGTCATTGTGGTCTCCTTGTGTATGCCCGTCATAGCTAAGACATCCTTGGCGATAGAAAACGATCATTGATGATCAATGCTTGTGCAAATATTGTCAGCCCATGTTGAATTGGGATGATCTGAGATTTGTGCTGGAAACCGCACGTCAGGGCGGCACGAATGGCGCGGCGCGAGTGCTGGGTGTGAACCACGCTACGGTGGCGCGGCGGATCACTTCGGCAGAAAAAGCGCTAGGTGCACGCCTGTTTGACAGGTTGGCAAGCGGCTATGTGCCCACTGAAGCAGGGCTCGAAGCGGTGCGTACCGCAGAAGCCATGTCGGACCTGGAGCGTGGGCTCGACCGGCAGATCGCAGCGCGAGACACCACGGTGAGCGGACCATTGAAGGTGACCGCGTCGGAGTTGATCATAGAGCGAGTGTTAGCTGAAATTGTGGCCGAGTTTGTGACCGAGTATCCGGATATAGAGCTATCGCTTGTCGCCACCAACGACACGCTAAACCTGGCACAGCGAGAAGCGGATGTGGCCATCCGCTTTGCCAAAACGCCGCCGGATACTCTGGTCGGTCGACGGCTGTTTGATTTGAAAGGTGCAGTTTACGCTACGCCTGATCTGTTAGCCCGAGACAAGGGAGGCGCGGCACCATTGGACTGGGTGCGATTTGCCCATTGGCCTGGTCCCCCTGCGGAGATCAAAGAGGTGAGGCCCAACCTGAACACACGACTGACAGTGGATGATATGAGCGCGGCCATTGGTGCGGCGCGGGCCGGTATCGGCGCGACGCGCATGGCCTGTTTTCTCGGTGACACAGACCCGCAGCTAGAGCGCGTGCCCGGTTTGCCCCTGTTCACTCAAGCGCCCCTGTGGATCTTGACCCATGCAGATCTGCGCCGGGTGACACGCGTGCGAGCTTTCACAGAGTTCGCTGCAGCGCGCCTGAAAGCGCTGCAGCCGTTGTTTGAAGGGATGACACCTTAGGATTTCAGCGCCAGAGACGGCGAAATCACATCGATGCCCAGCGCTTTGCCCACCGCATAGTACGTCAATTGACCGGCATGGACGTTCAGGCCATTCAGCAGGTGCGGATCATCTTCGCAGGCTTGTTTCCAACCTTTGTTGGCCAGATTCAAAAGGAATGGCAGGGTCGCATTGCCCAGCGCCTGTGTCGAGGTGCGCGCTACGGCGCCTGGCATGTTGGCCACGCAGTAGTGCATGATGCCATCCACCTCATAAATCGGGTCCGCATGTGTGGTAGCCCGGGAGGTTTCAAAGCACCCGCCCTGGTCAATCGCCACATCCACCAACGCTGCGCCCGGCTTCATCTCAGAAAGCTGTGCACGCGACACCAACTTCGGCGCGGCTGCGCCAGGAATGAGAACCGCGCCAATCACCATATCGGCTTCGCGCACCAGATCAGCTGTCGCGCCAGCGGTGGAGTATTGGTTTTTGAAGGTCCCACCAAAGACATCATCCAAATAGCGCAGGCGAGTCAGCGAGCGATCCAGAACGGTCACGTCTGCGCCCATGCCAGCGGCGATTTTTGCCGCGTGTGTGCCAACGACACCGCCACCAATCACAACCACCTTGGCAGGTGCTACGCCAGGTACGCCCCCCATCAACACGCCGCGACCACCATTGGCCTTTTGCAGCGTCCATGCACCAACTTGAGGTGCAAGACGACCCGCAACTTCTGACATCGGTGCGAGCAACGGCAAGCCACCACGATCGTCGGTTACGGTTTCATAGGCAATGGCGGTACAGCCGCTTTCGAGCAGGTCTTTGGTTTGCTCTGGGTCTGGTGCCAAATGCAGGTAGGTAAACAGCAATTGACCTTCGCGCAGCATCTTGCGCTCTACCGCCTGAGGCTCTTTCACCTTGACGATCATGTCCGCTTCGGCAAAGACCTCCTCAGCCGTGCCGATCATCTTGGCACCGGCGGCAATATAATCCTCATCCGTAAAACCGGCACCCACACCAGCGCCGGACTGGATCAGCACTTCGTGGCCGTGGTTAACTGCTTCACGCGCCGCGTCAGGCGTCATACCAACGCGGAACTCCTGGGGTTTGATTTCTGTTGGGCAACCGATTTTCATGCGCCGTCTCCAAATTGAACTGACTTTACCTTAGGTAGGCTGGCTCAGAAGTTGCTTAGAAATTGAGCAGTTTAAAAACTCGCGATTGCAAGAACCTTCGAATACTGTATGCCAACGCGCAAGGAGCTTTCGCCATATGTCACTTGATCAAACAGATCGTCGGATTCTCACCGTCTTGCAAAAGCAGGGACGCATTTCCAATGCAGAGCTAGCAGAGCGCGTGAACCTGTCCCAATCCGCCTGTCACCGCCGTGTCCATCGGCTGGAGAAAGACGGCTATATCAAAGACTACGTGGCGCTGCTCGACCCCCGCAAACTGGATGTGCCCACCACGGTGTTTGTCGAGATCACGCTCTCGGGTCAAGCCGATGAAGTGCTCGACGCGTTTGAGAAAGCTGTGTCACGCATTCCAGATGTGTTGGAGTGCCACCTTATGGCCGGCACAGCCGACTACATCCTGAAGGTTGTGGCAGAAAACACCGAAGACTTTGCCCGTATCCACCGACAGCACCTTGCCCGCCTACCGGGGGTGGCACAGATGCAATCCAGCTTTGCACTGCGGACGGTTTTCAAGACCACGGCCCTGCCTGTTTAATCCAATCAAAGTGTCACAAATCGGCAGGCTGTGTCGTCTCCTTAGAAACATCAAGGAGACTAATGATTATGCGTTTGATCTTACACGCGGGCACCCGCAGCTTTGGCAAGAAATACGACTATGACGTCACCTATATGCACGAAGTAATCAACGCCTCAACGAAGGCCGGATTGGCACTGACCTTTCTGCCGATGGTCACGCAGTACAAAGGACCGAAAGAAGCTCGCGCCGTCTGGGCCGGGGCTCTGCTGGCCTCCACATTGGACGGAGACTGTGGACCTTGTGGTCAACTGGTGATCTCTTTTGCGCTCGAAGAGGGAGTCGACGGAGATCAGTTGCTTGCCGCCATTGAGGGCCGGCTTGACGAGGCCGGTGAAGTTGGCTTGGGCTTTCAATTTGCCCAGCATGCCATTTCCGGCTCTTATGAGCCCAACACATTTGGCGACCGCATTCGGCAGAGATTTGGCGACCAAGCTGTCATTTCTGCCAGCTTCGCCGCGGGGTCCGGGCGGTTTTATCCGGTCTTTAAACGCGGGCTGGGGGACGGACATGCCTGTCAGCAGCTTGTGGTAAACGGACGGGTCGGAAAGGTGGCAGTCTAAATGGATCCCAACACAGCAGTCTTTGAACGGGAGCGCCCTGCGCTCCTGTCGATCTCGTATCGTATGTTGGGGGAGATCAGCGCCGCAGAGGATGTGGTCCAAGAAGCCTGGCTGCGGTTTACCACCTCAGACGTACCCGCAATCGAGAACCCAAGCGCCTGGCTGCGGCGCGTGGCGACCAACATAGCGTTGGACACGTTAAAATCCGCGCGTGTACGCCGGGAAAGCTATGTCGGGCCGTGGCTTCCGGAACCGATCATTTCGGAACATGGCCCCTCTACGGAAAGCCAATTCCAATTGGCGCAAGAATGTGAGTTGGCCTTACTTTGGGCGATGGAGAGGCTGGCACCAATGGAGCGCGCCGCGTTTGTGTTACGCGAAGCTTTTGACGCCGACTACGCCGAGATTGCCCAAACCCTGGGTAAATCCGAGGCTGCCTGCCGACAGATGGTCAGTCGCGCGCACAAGCGCTTGCAAACCAGCGGACCGAGGTTTGATGTCAGCGCCGAGGACGCGGCCAAAGCAGCGGAGCGATTTTTCTTTGCAGCGGCACAGGACCATGCCCAAGCCATCAAAGTCTTGTCAGAAGACGCCATGGCCATCACCGACGGCGGCGGGAAAGCCTCAGCGGCCTTCCGTGTCCTATTAGGGCCAGACGACATCATGACAGTCACGCAAGCTGTCATGGCAAAATCCAAGGACCAGACCAATGTGCGTTTTGCACAAGTTACGGCGAACCGGCATCCCGCCGTGGCGCGGTACGCGGACGGTGTTCTGGACACATTGACGCTGGTCCTGCCCGACAATACCGGAGCAACCCATTGGATTTACGTGATGCGCAACCCTGAAAAATTACGCGTGCTTCCGTCGGACGCTTAAATGTCAGACAAATGTGTTTGACATGGCCTCAACTTCGCTCTCTTCTCGAAGCCGGAGCGAGGAGAGAGCACAAATGGACTGGGATCACATCGTGGTGGGCGCAGGGAGCGCGGGCTGTGTTGTTGCGGCACGACTGGCAGAGGCTGGGCGGCGAGTGCTGCTTTTAGAAGCAGGCGGCAAGGACACATACCACTGGATTCACATCCCGATGGGCTACCTTTACTGCATCGGCAACCCACGCACCGATTGGATGTACAAAACTGCACCGGACGCAGGCTTGAACGGGCGGCAATTGCTATATCCGCGCGGCAAGGTGTTGGGCGGCTGCTCCTCCATCAACGGCATGTTGTATCTGCGTGGACAGGCTGCCGATTATGATGGCTGGCGACAGATGGGGTTACCGGGGTGGTCGTGGGAGGATGTGCTACCGCTTTTCAAAAAATCTGAAGATTACATGGAGGGCGAGTCTGATCTGCATGGCGCGGGCGGCCCGTGGCACGTGAACAACCAGCGTCTCCGCTGGGATGTGTTGGATGATTGGATGGCTGCTGCCGAAGCGGCGGGTGTGCCGCGCACAGATGATTTCAACGGCGGCGACAACGAAGGCGTGGGCTACTTTAAAGTCAACCAACATCGTGGATTCCGCTGGAACACCGCCAAGGCCTTTCTACGGCCTCAGAAGGATGGACAATTAAAAATCGAAACCCACGCGCATACAACGCGTTTGCTGATGGAAGATGGCAAGGTTGTGGGCGTGGAGTACCGACAGAACGGCACGTTGCAACAAGCCAAATGTGGCGGCGAGGTTGTACTCTCTGCCGGTGCGGTGAACTCACCTCAAATCCTACAGCTTTCCGGCATTGGACCGGGGGCATTGCTGAAAAAACACGGCATTGATGTGCAGTTGGATCAGCCGGAGATTGGCAACAATCTTCAGGACCATTTGCAACTGCGCTGCGCGTGGAAACTCACCGGCGCAAAAACTCTCAACACCATGGCGAACTCGCTGTTTGGCAAAGCCAAGATCGGCATGGAATACTTTTTAAAACGCAGCGGTCCAATGTCGATGGCCCCAAGCCAGTTGGGGGCTTTCACGAAATCCCGCCCGGATGTGGCAACGCCCGACCTCGAGTACCATGTGCAACCGCTGTCGTTGGAGGCCTTTGGTCAGCCGCTCCATGACTTTCCTGCCATGACCGCCAGCGTGTGCAACTTGCGTCCCGAGAGCCGTGGCACGGTGGAAATCACATCTCCAGACTCATCCGTCGCGCCCAAGATTGCCCCGAACTACCTTGCCACGGAGGGAGACCGCGCGACAGCAGTGGCGGCGATCCGTCAGGCGCGCAGCATTATGGCCCAAGGCCCAATGGCCAAATATTCCCCTGAAGAAATGAAACCAGGCCTGACCACGCAAGACGACGCAGGGTTGGCACAGGCCGCAGGCGACATTGGCACCACAATTTTCCATCCCGTAGGTACTGTGCGGATGGGCAGTGATACCAGCGCGCCGCTGGATGCTAATTTGCGCCTGCGTGGTCTAGGCGGGCTTCGCGTTGTGGACGCCTCGGTGATGCCAAAGATCACCAGCGGTAACACCAACTCACCGTGTATCATGATCGGTGAAAAAGCCGCCGAAATGATGCTGGCGGCGCGATAAGTCGCTCCTCAGAAGCTGGCACGCAACGTTGCCAGCTTCACACCGAAGCCAACAAACACCGCGCCGGTCACACCTTTCAGCCAACGTTGAAACCGTCCACTACGTGCGGCCCTTGTTAGCTGCGAAAACAGCAGGACCATGGCCGTGAACCAAAGCGCATTGATGGCCGCGTGCACTGTTACCAGAGTAAAGGCAGCGGAGGCCGAGGCATCGCCAACCGTCAGAAACTGGGGGAATGCAGCCAGATAGAACATCGACACTTTGGGATTAAGTCCATTGGTGAGAATGCCCTCACCAAAAGCCTTCCACAGTGTGCGCTTATTTGCGGCAGGGGCGACGCTAGATGCCGTTTCGACGCCACGCCAGGCTACCAGAAGCGCCTTCACCCCGATCCAACATAGGTAAGCCGCGCCCAAGAATTTCACGATGGAAAACGCCACTGCTGACTGCACCAGTAGGACCGAAATCCCCAACACAGACAACGCTCCGTGACCATAAAACGCCGCCACAAAGCCAGCGACGTTGGCAAAGCCTGCCGCCCGCCCAGAAGTCGGCACAGTCTTGGCGATCAGCACACCATTGGGTCCCGGCGACATCACCAGAAAGCTTGCGACAAAGGCAAATGTCAGAATTTCGGTGATGGTCATGTTGATCTCCTGCGGCGCTGTCAGAAACCTGACGCCACGCAGCATCCCACTCAACAGTTTCATTGTACCCAAAACAAAAAACGCCGCTCCATAACGAGCGGCGTTCTGCTTTCTCATTCCCCAAATATCTCGGGGGCGTCACATCACCGATGTGACGGGGGCAGCGCCCCCCTTACTCCGCCGCTTCCGGCTCCAGCTTGTCCTGAGTGCGGGTGTCAAAATCCTCCGCCGCATGGCGCTCGCGAAGCTGTTCGTTAAGCTCGCCCCAGGCACGGTTCACCATGCGACCGCGCTTCACCGCAGGGCGCGCATCAATGGCTTCCGCCCAGCGCATCACGTTTTTGTAGCTGGCAACATCCAAGAACTCTGCCGCTTCATAAAGCCGCCCAAGAACCAACTGGCCATACCAGGACCAGATCGCGATATCGGCCACGGTGTATTCTTCGCCGGAAATGTAAGTGTTGTCCGCCAATTGACGGTCCAGCACATCCAACTGGCGTTTGGTCTCCATGGCAAAGCGGTCAATCGGGTACTGCCACTTCTCCGGCGCATAAGCATAGAAATGGCCAAAACCGCCGCCTAAATAAGGCGCGCTGCCCATCTGCCAGAACAACCAGCTGATCATCTCCGCGCGATTTTCTTTGGGGCCCAGGAACGCTTCAAACTTCTCAGCCAGGTGCAACAGGATCGCGCCGCTTTCAAACACGCGCACCTCTTTGTCGCCACTGAGATCCATCAAAGCCGGGATTTTAGAGTTGGGGTTCACATCGACAAAACCAGAGGAGAACTGATCCCCTTCGCCAATATTGATCAGATAAGCGTCGTACTCGGCACCTGTGTGACCGGCTTCGAGAAGTTCTTCAAACATCACTGTGACTTTCACCCCGTTTGGAGTCGCCAGTGAGTAAAGTTGGAACGGGTGCTCACCGCGGGCCAGCTCCTTGTCATGGGTCGGCCCAGCGATGGGGCGGTTGATGCTGGCAAATTTGCCGCCGCTTTCGGAATCCCATGTCCAGACTTTGGGGGGAATATAGCTCTCGGTCATTGTGTCAGGCCCTGTGTGTGAATTGCGTTTGCGTTAACTTAAGGCTTTTACCGCGGTTTCAAACCATGTGGCGCAGATTGTTAGAAAGTTTCCGCTCACATCCTTGTTAACGCATTTAGGCACAGCCCTATACATGCGGACAAAACTAAGCTAAACGCAGCGCTTCTTGCCACATTTGATGTTGAGAGCGGTTCAGAGTTTGAGGGAGCCCGCCGACGCCGTCACGCTGGCACTCCTCTGACAAAAGTAGACATCACTGTGAAACAAGCCATCCAAACAGCCCTGGACGCCAAGGGCTATGACAAGCTGACCCAGGTACAAGAAGCGGTCATGAACCCCGAGTTGACCGGCAAAGACCTGTTGGTCTCCGCGCAGACTGGTTCCGGTAAGACCATAGGCTTTGGTCTCGCGATCTCGTCCACAGTACTTGGCGACGCCGAAGCCTTTGATGAAGCTGCCGCCCCGCTAGCCCTGATCATCGCACCGACGCGAGAGCTGGCGCTGCAGGTTAAGCGTGAATTGACTTGGCTCTACGCCGAAGCGGGCGCGCGCGTCGCCTCTTGTGTGGGCGGCATGGACATGCGTGACGAACGCCGCGCGCTGGCCCGCGGTGCACATATTGTTGTCGCCACACCAGGCCGTCTGCGGGATCACATTGATCGCGGGTCAATCGATCTGTTGGATGTGCGCGCGGTGGTGCTTGATGAAGCCGATGAAATGCTAGACCTCGGCTTCCGCGAAGAGCTGGAGTTCATCCTCGAGCAGGTGCCAGAAGAGCGTCAAACGCTTCTGTTCTCTGCCACCGTGCCAAAAATGATCGCGCAGTTGGCAAAGAACTATCAGCGCGACGCCATTCGCGTGGAAACCAAATCCGAGCAAAAACAGCACGCTGATATTACGTATCGCGCCATGACCGTAATGGATCGTGACGCGGAAAACGCTGTGATCAACACTTTGCGCTTTTACGAAGCCCCCAACGCGATTGTCTTTGCCAACACCCGCGCCATGGTGGCCCGCATCACCACCCGCCTGTCTAACCGCGGCTTTCAGGTTGTGTCACTGTCCGGCGAATTGAGTCAATCTGAGCGCACCCATGCACTGCAAGCCATGCGCGATGGCCGCGCCCGTGTTTGTGTGGCCACCGATGTTGCGGCGCGCGGCATCGACCTGCCAAACCTCGATCTGGTTGTGCACGCAGAGCTTCCCAACAACCACGAAACCTTGCTGCACCGCTCTGGCCGCACCGGTCGTGCAGGTCGCAAAGGTGTGTCCGCCCTAATTGTGACCCGCAAGTCGCGCAAGAAGGCAGAACGTTTGCTGCGGTGGGCCAAGCTTGAAGCCGAGTGGTCTGGGGCGCCTTCCGCCGAGGAAGTCTCTGCACAGGATCAAAGCCGTATGTTTGCCGATCCGGATTGGGCGGAGGCGCCAACAGTTAACGAAAAGCCTCTCATTGAATCTTTGCTTGGCACATTTAGCGCAGAGCAAGTCGCCGCTGCCTACCTGCGTCTTTACAATTCCAAACATTCTGCACCGGAGGAGATTGCTGCATCTGATGCGAAACCGACGCCGCGTAAAGATTTTGGCCCGTCGGTCTGGTTCTCCATTTCCGGTGGTCGCAAGGCGTGCGCGGAGCCTCGCCGACTGCTTCCTATGCTGTGCAAACTGGGCGATCTGACCAAAGACGACATTGGCGCGATCCGCATCAATCAGGACGAAAGCTACGTGCAGGTTCTCGAAACCAGCGTTGCGGGGTTCCTGGCTGCAATTGGCCCAAAGATGACCCTCGAAGAGGGCGCAAAACTGGCGCAGATGGACAAGGAACCTGTGCTGGAGCGTCGCCCGCGCGGTGACGGCGGCAAGAAGCCTTTCAACAAAGGTAAAGGCTCGTATCGGGACGACCGCAAACCGCATCGCGGCAAAGGCAAGTTCGAAAAGGACAAGTTTGAGCGCCCTCAGGGCAACAAATTTGGCGAGGACAAGCCGTCTTTTGACAAGCCGAGAAGCAAAAAATTCGATGAAAAATCGGATTATGCTCCGGCCAAGGGCAAAAAATCCGCCAAGTCCACGCCACCTGTTGAGTGGAACGATGATCCGGCCCCACGCAAGAAGAAGCCCAAGGCCGCGCCGAAAGGCGGCAAGCCACGCGGCAGCGACACTGGTGGGGATGCAACCCCACGTCGTCGTGCCATGGCGGACGGCGCTTTGAGCGAGGCCAAGCCAAGCCGCAAGCCCAAAGGCCCACCACCGCCAAAAGGCAAAGCGAACAGCAAGAAAAACAAAGCGCGCGCGGCGGCCGCCAAGGCAGCGGCCAAAGGAAAGTCGGGCAAATAGGCCTTAGGCAGGCACAGGCAGTGACGGAAGCGCCTCCAGCGCGCTTCCGTCAGGCCCGGTCAAAGTCAGCATCTTTGTCGCCTCGGCGCGACCGCGCAGCGTGGCCTCCTCGACCGCTGCGATGCCGATCCCCATTGGCATGGTGATCCCGCGCGCGGTTTCTGCATCTAGAATGACAGACAGATCATGGCGTTTGCAGGCTTCCTGCATGCGTTTTGCCTTGTTGATCGTGTCGCCGATGTAGACCACCTGTCGTTTTTCCCAACCACATTCGCCAACCGCCACTGGGCCGCCCGCGATCCCGAGCCGCAACGCTGGGGCTACGCCGAATTTCTTGAGGTAATGCGCCTGTCGCACAGACAGAGTTTGAAAAATTTCATCAATGCATTGAAGCAATGGCATATTGCCGTCTGGGCCACGATCCAGCCAGCTCATGATGATCTCATCACCCACGTAGTTGTGGATCACACCGCGGTTGCGCTTGATCGCTGCATCGATGTCCAGGAACACGCCAGTAATCAGCTCAAGCGCCTTCTGATCGCCCAGCGTTTCCGTAATCGTTGTTGAGTCTTTCAGATCCGCCAGCACAAATATCCGCCTCTCTTCGGTTGGGCGGGCGTAGCGCCCCAGTAAAAAGTACGTCAGCGTCCTCCCTCCAATCAGGCGGCGCGCCTGAAGCATCACCTGAATGACCACGCCGGCACCGAGCGCGAATAAAAAGTCAGGGGCAAAACCGTTTTGAAACCACTGAACATAAATTTCGCGGTCGCCAATAAGAACCAGGTGTGAGCTCGCCAGTGCGACGTAGATGATCAAGCAGGTGATGATCACACGCAGGGCAACGCCACGGCGAAACTTCAAGCTGCGTTGCCAACGACCAATGGCGCTGTTGCTGATCCAGACCTCAAGCACCACAGCTACAGAGGCCACCACCATGCCCCGCACCGCGCCTCGAATGGGCGCTTTCAATCCCCAATTTTGATCAAGAATCTCATTCATCATGAGGCCATAGAGCGCGCCAATGATGGCTCCCGCCACCAGCACAAACACAAACGACCCAAAGGTGCGCTTCATCTTACTTCCCGTCCCATTTCGGCGTGCCGTCTCCGCGACCTCAACGCATGTAAGCACAAATTCCGTCGCCACAACAAAAGACAAACCCCCGAGGCTAGGCCTCGGGGGTCGTCAATTCTTGTGTCCAAAGCTGGAGAGGTGTGCTTAGAGCAAACCTTCTCGCTGTGCTTTCTTACGTGCCAGCTTACGGGCACGGCGGATCGCTTCAGCCTTCTCGCGCGCTTTTTTCTCGGACGGCTTTTCGAAATGTTGCTTGAGCTTCATTTCACGGAAGACGCCTTCACGCTGCAGCTTTTTCTTCAGGGCACGAAGCGCCTGATCGACATTATTGTCACGAACACTAACCTGCATGTGGTTTTCACCACCTTTCTAAGTTTGAGTTGCAATGAAATTGCAGGAAGCCGCCGTATAGCAAAGGGTCCAAAGTTTGTCTAGTATCGTAGCAAGTGGAACAGAGCTTGTTTTACAGCACCGGAAAGGTCCCATGTCTGATACAGCCCACAACGACTTGAAAAGCAAACTTCTTGAAGCCGCAGAGATGCATGTACCGTTCGATGGCTGGTCTGACGCCAGTTTTCGGGCGGCCGTTGCCGACAGTGGTGTGGACCCGGTTGTCGCCAAAGCGCTTTGCCCGCGGGGCGCAGTGGACCTGGCTGTCGCTTACCACAAGCGCGGTGATTCTCAGATGGTGGCAGCCCTGACAGATGACGCGCTGGCCGAGATGAAAATTCGGGAAAAGATCACTTTTGCTGTACGCACACGGTTGGAACTCTGCCCGGACCGTGAAATTGTGCGGCGCGGGAGCACGCTATTTGCACTGCCCCAACATGCGGCAACAGGAGCTCAGTTGATCTGGGGCACAGCCGACGCCATCTGGACGGCGATCGGCGATACGTCACGGGACTTCAATTGGTATTCCAAACGCGCGACCTTGTCCGCGGTCTATTCTGCAACGGTGCTTTACTGGCTTGGTGATGACAGTGACGGCCATGCCGCCACCTGGGCGTTTCTGGACCGACGCATCGAGAATGTGATGCAGTTTGAAAAAACCAAAGCGCAGTTCAACAACAGCCCAATGGGCAAAATGATGGCTGGACCACTTGGTGCGCTCTCAAAGCTGCGCGCGCCCACGATGCCGGGCAACATGCCGGGCTATTGGGGGCAGAAACGCAGCTGAGCTTTCTCTGCCTTCAAAAAGAAAAGGGGGCCAAAGCCCCCTCTGAATTCCTGCGAATTTTCCTTAGTCGCGTGTGCCTTAAGCCGCCAAGCCTTTGGAGCCGATGTCGAGGAACTTCTTACGACGGTTGGCCACAAGATCCTCTTTGGACATGTCTTTCAACTCGCCCAGCATGGTCTCAATCGCAGAGGCGACACTCTTCATGGTCGCCTGACGGTCACGATGCGCGCCGCCCATGGGCTCTGCAATCACGCGGTCGGCAACGCCAAGCTTCTCCAAGTCCTGTGCGGTCACACGCAGGGCTTCGGCCGCCTCACGCATCTTGGTGCTGTCTTTCCACAGGATCGACGCGCAGCCTTCAGGGCTGATCACTGAGTAAACCGAATGCTCCAACATCGCCACGCGATTGGCGGTGGCGAATGCCACGGCGCCACCGGAGCCACCTTCACCGATGATCACGGAGATCAACGGCACGCCAATTTGCAGGCACATTTCTGTGGAGCGCGCGATGGCCTCGGACTGACCGCGCTCTTCAGCACCTTTACCAGGGTAAGCCCCTGCGGTGTCCACCAGTGTCACAACCGGAAGGCCAAATTTGTTGGCCATCTCCATCAAGCGCACCGCTTTGCGGTACCCTTCCGGGCGGGCCATGCCAAAGTTGTGGGAAATCCGAGACTTGGTGTCGTGGCCTTTCTCCTGACCAATCACCACAACCGGCTGATCATTGAACCGTGCGAGCCCCCCCATAACCGCGAGGTCATCAGCAAAGTTCCGGTCACCTGCCAGAGGGGTGTAATCGGTGAACAACTCGTTGATGTAGTCGCGGCAGTGTGGGCGATCTGGGTGGCGCGCAACCTGGCATTTGCGCCAGGGCGTCAGGTCTTTGTAGAGTTCTTCGAGCAGTTCAGCCGCTTTGCGGTCTAGCGCGGCGGCTTCGTCTTTGACATCCATCTCTTCGTTCTGCTGCGCAAGCGCCCGCAGTTCTTCGGCTTTGCCCTCAATCTCTGCGAGCGGTTTTTCGAAGTCGAGATAGTTGGTCATTGTGCACTCCACACACTGGTTTCTTGACAAGGCTATATGACGGTGACTTTGGGTAATTGCAACGGGAAGCGCACAAAGCCACGCCACATTGGGCATCAATGCGCGGTGTTAGCCTGCCGAGACCATGGGCGCCACAACGGGATAGAGCGACAGGACAAGCAATCCTGCCATGGTCCAGTTGAACGCGGCTAACCGCGCAGGAGAGGTCAGGAGCCGTCGCATCTGCTGACCTAAGACGGTCCAGCTAGAGACACAGGGCAGGTTCACCGCGCCAAAGGCAGCAGCTACCAACAGCACCGCGGTCAGAGAGCGGTCCGGCGCGTAGAGCGTGACGGCGGTGAGCGCCATGGTCCATGCCTTTGGGTTGACCCATTGAAAGGCCGCCGCCTGCAGGAAAGTCATCGGCGAGCCGCCGGTGCCTTCGCCCTCCTCGGGCGCGCCTGCATTGGCCACCTTCCAGGCCAGCCAAAGCAAGTAAGTCACTGACACGACCGCCAAAACCGTGTGCGCGACAGGATAGCTGTCAAACACCTGCATCAAGCCCACGCCGACCAAAGCCACCATGACCACAAAACCAATGCCGACACCCAGCATATGGGGAATGGTACGGGCAAAGCCAAAGTTGGCACCAGAGGCCATAAGCATAAGGTTGTTTGGCCCTGGAGTGATCGAGGACACAAAGGCAAACAGGAGAAGAGCGGTCAGGATATCGTAAGTCATGCAACAAGTCTGACGCAAACTCCGCGCATTTGAGTTGCGTTTTTGTGCGCACGATAGGTAAATTCACAACTTATGACGACGCTTGATCAAATTGACGAACAGATATTGCGTGAACTGTCCAGAGACGGGCGCATGAGTAACCTGGCCCTAGCTGAGAAAGTGGGGCTGTCCCCTTCGGCTTGTCTACGGCGGGTGGCTGCGCTGGAGAAAACAGGGATCATCACTGGCTATCGCGCCGTGCTGGATCGGGCCGCTTTGGGAACGGGGTTTGTGGCCTACATCACTGTGGGATTAAACAAACACACCAAGGACTCGCAATTGGCGTTTGAGCGGGCGATGTCACTGGCGCCGGAGGTACGGGAGTGCCACAACATCACGGGGCAGGTGGAGTATCTGCTGCGCGTCGAAGCGGCGGATTTGCCGTCTTACAAACGGTTCCATACCGAGGTTTTGGGCACGGTTGAACAGGTGCACTCGATTACTAGCTATGTGGTGATGGGCTCGCCGAAAGACGAACGCGCCTAGACGGTTTCGCCAAAAGCAAAACGCCCGCGACTTCAAAAATCACGGGCGCTTCTATATTCTCGTCAATGCCTTACAGTCAGCCTGCCGCGATCAGTTCCGCTTGTGCCACGATCACCTCGGCTTGTTTGATAGACGCAATGTCAACCAAGCGGCCTTTGTACACAGTGGCGCCTTCGCCGTTGGCTTTGGCCTGTTCCATCGCAGCAAGGATCTCACGCGCTTCGTTGACCGCTTCGTCGGATGGGGTGAACACCTCGTTGGCCAACGCGATCTGTTTTGGGTGGATTGCCCACTTGCCTACCATGCCCAAAGTGGCGGAACGTTTGGCCTGTGCGATGTAGCCTTCATCGTCGGAGAAATCGCCAAATGGGCCGTCCACCGGCAGGACGCCGTGGGTGCGGCAGGCGGCCACAATTGCGGCCTGTGCCCAGTGCCATGGGTCAGACCAGTGCTTCTGGCCGCCATGCAACATGTAGTAGTTTTCCTGCGTGCCACCAATACCTGTGGTCTGCATCCCCATGGACGCGGCGAAGTCGGCGGCGCCGAGGGACATAGCTTCGAGACGCGGTGAGGCGGCGGCGATGGCTTCTACGTGGGCGATGCCGGCGGCCGATTCGATGATGACCTCAAAAGCGATGCGCTTTTTGCGGCCTTTGGCGGCTTCAATCGCGGTGACCAGAGCATCCACGGCGTAGATGTCTTCGGCGCAGCCGACCTTGGGGATCATGATCTGATCGAGGCGTTCACCAGCCTGCTCCAGCAGGTCGACCACGTCTCGATACCAGTACGGCGTGTCCAAACCGTTGATGCGCACGGACAGGGTTTTCTTGCCCCAATCGATTGAATTGATTGCCTCAATTGCGTTGGCGCGGGCCATGTCTTTGTCCGACGGGGCCACGGAATCTTCCAGATCGATATTGATCACATCCGCCGCAGAGGCCGCCATTTTGGCAAACAGCTTGGTGTTGGACGCCGGGCCAAACAGCTGGCAGCGATTGGGACGGGCGGGGGCGGCAGGCTGAAGTCGGAAGCTCATGACGTCACTCTCTAGGTAAGGATATTACGTTTTTATAGCGCCGATTGTTAGGAAGTTGCGCCCTTGATCGCAAGTAAATTGTGCGCACGCGGCATTAAATTCGCTGCATCGCGGCGCAAACGCGTGATTTGGCACGTCGGTATTATGTCGGTATCGCGGCTGTATCACGGAGGTGCGAATTTTTTGCGGATGCAGCAAGGTTCTTTCGTTAACTCAATCCCCTTTCGAAGAAATTTGCAAAGCAATGCTGCGCGGCAGCAACATTTGAGAACCTGGCCCGGTGCCCAGCGCATAAACTTTGTCCGTTAACTGGGGATGATACGAAAGGGACGCGCGATGATCGAAACTCCATACCTTCTGTTCTTGGGTGATGCACCGGACCAACTGGCCGCCAAAGTGGCGCAGGGCATCAAAGACTGGCGTCCAGAGAATGCCGTGGGTCAATTCCGCATGGAGGGCTGCAAGGCTGACATGGGCTTGACCGACATGAGCCTGGTGGAAGCCCGCAAAGCCGGCGCAAAAACGCTGGTGATTGGCGTGGCCAACCGTGGCGGCGTGATTTCCCAGGAGTGGAAAAAGGTGTTGGTGATGGCGCTGGAAGAGGGCTTTGACCTGGCCTCCGGCCTGCACAACCTGCTGCGCGACGAGCCGGATCTGGTGGCCGTGGCGGAAGCCACCGGCCAAAAGCTGCACGATGTCCGCGTACCGGAAGTGGAATACCCGATTGCCAACGGCAAAAAGCGCACGGGCAAGCGCGTGCTGGCCGTGGGCACTGATTGTTCCGTGGGCAAGATGTACACAGCCCTCTGCATGGATGCGGAAATGCGAAAGCGCGGCATGAAGTCGACCTTCCGTGCCACCGGTCAGACCGGCATTCTGGTGACCGGCGACGGTGTGCCGCTGGACGCGGTGGTTGCCGACTTTATGGCAGGGTCTGTGGAGTGGCTGACGCCGGACAATGACGAGGACCATTGGGACCACATCGAGGGTCAGGGCAGCCTGTTCCACGTGTCTTACTCAGGTGTGACCATGGCGCTGATCCACGGTGGCCAACCGGACGCGTTGATCCTGGCGCATGAGCCAACCCGCGAGCACATGCGCGGCCTGCCGGAATATCAGCAGCCAAGCCTGCAAGAGCTGCGCGATCTGGCGCTGCCCCTGGCGAAAGTGGCCAACCCGGCCTGTCAGGTTGTGGGCGTGTCGGTAAACACGCAGCACATGGCGGAAGATGAGGCAAAAGCCTATCTGGCGCAGGTTGAGGCCGACATGGGCCTGCCCGCCACCGATCCGTTCCGGTTTGGCGCGGGTAAGCTGGTGGATGCGCTCTCAGCGCTGTAAAGTTGTGACAACAATCCGGGGGCGCTGCCCCCGGACCCCCGGGATATTTCCGGCAAGAAGAAAATGGGCAGGCGCGTCTAAACGCCTGTCAAATGGCAAAAGCGCGACCTGAAAGGCTGTCCATGCAAATTTCCGTCACCCCTGATGTGTTCAAACTGGCGCAGGTGTTCACCATTTCCCGTGGCTCGCGCACCGAGGCCAAGGTTCTGACCGTGAAGGTCGAGGAAGACGGGTATGTGGGTTGGGGCGAATGTGTGCCCTATGCGCGCTATGGTGAGACATTGGAGAATGTCACGCAGCTGATTGAAAGCGTAAAAGGCCCGGTGACCCGTGAGGGTCTGTATACCTTGCCTGCGGGTGCCGCGCGCAATGCGCTCGACTGTGCGCTGTGGGACCTGGAGTGCAAGAAGGCCGGAAAGCGCGCGTGGGAATTGGCCGGATTGCCGCAGCCGGGGCCGGAGATCACCGCCTATACGCTGTCTTTGGCGGAACCGGCAGAGATGCAGGCACAGGCGGCGAAAAACGCCCATCGGCCTTTGTTGAAAATCAAACTCGGCACACCGGATGACATGGCACGTCTGGAAGCGGTGCGCGCCGGTGCGCCAAAATCCACCATCATTGTGGATGCCAATGAAGGCTGGTCTGCCGAGGTCTATGCCGACCTGGCGCCGCATCTGGTGCGGCTAGGTGTGGCCCTGGTGGAACAACCGCTGCCCGCTGGTGATGATGACGCGCTGTTGGGTATGGAGCGCCCCGTGCCGGTCTGCGCCGATGAAAGCGCGCATGACTGCTCAACCCTGTCCAAGCTCAAAGGCAAATATGATGTGGTGAACATCAAGCTCGACAAGACCGGCGGCCTGACCGAAGCGCTGCGGTTGCGCGAGGCGGCTTTGGCGGAAGGCTACAAGGTGATGGTCGGGTGCATGGTGGGCAGTTCCCTGGCAATGGCCCCGGCAACACTGGTGGCGCAGGGTGCGATGGTGACCGATCTGGACGGGCCGCTGTTGTTGGCGGAAGACCGCGACACACCGCTGACCTTTGACGCAGACGGCGTACACCCGCCCAGCGCGGCGCTTTGGGGCTAAGCCATGACGGACCGGATTGGGCACAGCCGTTACAAACCGGATGGTTTGAGACCTGAGAGCTCGAAACACGCTTGACCTGTGGTGCAACGCACCCGACAAAGCAGCAGATTGCTAGGAGAGACACACGATGAGCCGCACTGTTTACGTCAATGGCGAATACCTGCCGGAAGAAGACGCCAAGATTTCGATTTTCGACCGGGGCTTCCTGATGGCGGACGCGGTCTATGAAGTGACTTCCGTGCTGGATGGCAAGCTGATCGATTTTGAAGGCCACGCGGTGCGTTTGAAGCGTTCGCTGGACGAGCTGGAGATGGCGGAGCCTTGCAGCAAAGACGAACTGCTGGCGATCCACCGCAAGCTGGTGGAAGAGAACGGCATTGTGGAAGGTCTGGTGTATTTGCAGGTGAGCCGTGGCAGCGATGGCGACCGTGACTTTGTGTTCCCATCCGAGGACACACCACCGTCCCTCGTGCTGTTTACGCAGAACAAACCAGGCCTGGCGGACAGCCCTGCGGCTAAGAAGGGCGCCAAGATCATCTCGATCGAAGACATCCGCTGGGGCCGTCGCGACATCAAGACCGTGCAGCTGCTTTACCCGTCGATGGGCAAGATGATGGCCAAGAAGGCTGGTGCGGATGACGCGTGGATGATTGAAGACGGCTATGTCACCGAAGGCACCTCCAACAACGCGTATTTTGTGAAGGACGGCGTCATTGTCACGCGGCCTTTGAGTAATGATATCCTGCACGGCATCACCCGTAAGGCGGTGTTGCGGATGGCGGCAGAGGCGCAACTGAAGATCGAAGAGCGGCTGTTCACCATTGACGAGGCGAAAGAGGCGGATGAAGCGTTCACCACTTCGGCAAGTGCCTTTGTGATGCCGGTTGTGGAGATTGACGGCGTGGCGCTCGGTGACGGCACACCTGGGCCAATTGCGACCCGCCTGCGCGAAATCTATCTGGACGAAAGTAAGAAAGCGGCGATCTGAGGATCGGCTTGAACGCCAATACGTGAGAAGGGCTGGAGTGACAACACTCCGGCCTTTTTTATGGCTTGTGTCATCCCAGATCACAGCGAAAACAGTCAGCGTCCCGTGAGCGGGGCATGGCATGCTGATCAAGGGCTGGGTGAGTGGTGGTAATCAGCATGGATAAAATCGAGTACACCCATGGTCGCCAAGAAAAGGCAATGAGTCAACTAAAGGTTGCTCGATGTGCCATTTCCCGACTTAGACCGTTGGTTTGACTAGCTTGTGCTGCGCGCTTGATGGCGTTGCCAAAGCCACTCTGCGAGACGGCGGATGCCGATGCCGGTGCGAATCTCAAACGCCTCGTAGTGGAAGTTGCGCTGGGAGACGCCCTGTTTCGGTAGATCCTTGGACAGAGCGCGGCGCATGGGGACGGGGCCACAGAACAGCACTTTGCGGGTGCCGATATCATCCACCAGATCCGGCAAAGCCGCGGCGGTGAAGCGGCCGCGCTCGGCACTTTGCCAAAGGACCAGCGTTAGGTTTGGCTTGGCCGCTGCCAGCGCTTCGAGCTCTGCCAGATGCGGTGCATTTGATGCGTCACGCACACAGTAGACCAGCGTGACCGGGGCGGCGTCCGCGGACAACGCCTGTGCTAGCGCCACAAATGGGGTGACCCCCACGCCCGCCGCGATCCAGACCTGCGCCCCTTTGGCGCGTCCAAAGTGGCCGTAAGGACCGTCCGCCTGAAGGGCCTGCCCCACTGCCAAACTGCGGGAAACGCGGTTGGTCAGATCGCCCAGTGGCGCGACGGTGATGCGCAGGGTGCCGTCGTCTGTTGGGGCAGAGGAAATGGTGAAGGGATGCGGTTCGTTCAGACCTGCACCTGAGAAGCGGAAGAATGCAAACTGACCCGCGCGGTGACGCAGCGGACGGCCGGTGGCTTTCATGTCCACGGCAATCGCGTCCCCTTCCTGGGTCACAGCGGTGATTTCATACGACTTGCGCGGGCGCATACCACGTGGCGCAGAGGTCCAGGCGTAGGCCACGGTACCGATAATGCAGACCGCCCACATATAAAGCCCCAGCGGGTCGCTGTTTTTGAAAGGCTTCAGAATATAGAGATAGTGGAAGGCGCCAAACAAGAAGAAAATCCCGATGAATCGGTGGGTCCATTTCCACAGGTGATAGGGAATGAAGGTTGCGACCGTGATCACCACCAACATCAGCAGGCCATAGAGGCTGATCTCGCCCAGCGTTTCCGCCAGCTCGACCAACGCGGTTTCGCGCCCCAGCCCGCGCATCTCAGCGTCGATTGTGTCGTGCAACAGGATGGCCACCATCGCGCCGATGCCCAGCCATTTGTGCAACCGATAGGACTGATCCATAGGGCCGAAGACCAGCTCCACGCCGGGCCAGCGGGTGGCGATCAGATGGGAAATGGCCATGGCGATCAACGCGCCCAGACCGAGGTATTGGCTAAAAAGCGCGATTCCATCCCGGCCCTGCGCAATTTGCGGCCACCACACAAACGGCAGCGCCAAAGCCACCGCCACCAAAAGAAGTCCGATTTTTTTCACGGTCCTGTTCCCACCTCGTGCCTAGGCCACAATTGGCCATCAGTTCGCGCGGCCTACATGCCCCAAGGGCAGCCTTTGTGGGAAGGGGGTATTCCGCCAAAAATAACGGAATAAACCATGGTTTAGGCCACTTTCATCACGATTTTGCCGATGTGGCCGCTGCTTTCCATGCGTTGGTGCGCCGCCACGGCCTCCGACAGAGCAAATTCGCTGTCCATCACCGGCGCAACGCGTCCGCTTTCCAGAAGCGGCCAGACATCGGCGCGCAGGGCGTCGGCGATCTTGGCTTTGGCGAGGTCACTCTGCGGGCGCAGGGTGGAGCCGGTGATGGTCAGACGGCGCATCATGACCTGGGCAAAGTTGAGCTGGATTTGTGGACCTTGCAGGAAAGCGATCTGTACTAGACGCCCGTCATCGGCGAGGGCTTTGACGTTGCGCGGCAGGTAATCACCGCCCACCATGTCGAGGATCAGATTGGCGCCGCCTTCGGCGCGCAGCACATCGACAAAGTCCTCTGAGCGGTAGTTGATTGCCTTTTCTGCGCCAAGTTTCAGGCAGGCTTCACATTTCTCGTCAGAGCCTGCGGTGGTGAAGACACGCGCGCCAAAAGCGTTAGCGAGTTGGATCGCGGTTGTACCAATGCCAGAGGAGCCACCGTGCACCAAAAAGCGTTCGCCCGCTTTGAGACCGCCCCGTTGGAAGACGTTGGAGTAAACGGTGAAGAAAGTCTCTGGCAGGCAGGCCGCCTCTTTCAATCCCATGCCTTTGGGCACGGGCAGACAATGTGCGGCCGGTGTCAGCACATATTCAGCGTAGCCACCGCCGGGCAGCAGAGCGCAAACTTCGTCGCCTTCCGCCCACGCACTCACACCCGCACCCACAGCGGCAATTGTGCCGGAAGCTTCAAGACCTGGCAGATCAGAGGCATTGGGTGGAGGATTATAAAGACCGGCCCGTTGCAGCACATCCGGGCGGTTCACGCCGGAATAGGCCACCTTGATCAGCACCTCGCCGGGACCTGGAGTCGGGATTGGGCGTTGCACCATTTTGAGCACATCCGCAGCACCGGGTTTTGAAATTTCAACGGCGGTCATGGTCTGTGTCATGGTGGTCTCCCTGTGATCTGCCTTCTGTCTACCAGAGGGCAGGTATAGGGGAACAGGCACTTTTGTCGCGCTGACGCGGCGGCGCGCGCTCTTGAGGTTTGCGATTTCAGGACTAGGGTGACGCTATGCTACGGATTCTGAAACACCCAGCCTTCGCCAGGTTGTTTGCAGCCCAAGTTGTGGCGCTGGCAGGCACCGGATTGTTGACCATTGCACTTGGCTTGCTGGCCTATGATCTTGCAGGACCTGCGGCCGGTGCCGTGTTGGGTACGGCCTATACCATCAAGATGGTGGCCTATGTCGGCCTGTCGCCGGTGCTTGGCGCGTTGGCGTCCCGCCTGCCCCGGCGCAGCGTGTTGATTGCCGCTGATCTGATCCGCTTTGGCGTGGCGCTGTTTTTGCCGTTTGTCGACAGTGTGGCGCAGATTTATGTGCTGATCTTCCTACTGCAAAGCGCATCAGCGTTGTTTACGCCAACGTTTCAGGCGGTCATCCCTGACATTCTGACCAAAGAAGAAGATTACACGCGGGCGTTGTCGCTGTCGCGACTGGCCTATGATCTGGAAAACTTGCTCTCCCCTGCCCTCGCGGGCGTTTTGCTTTTGGTGATGAGCTATCACGGGCTGTTTGTGGGCACGGCGGCGGGCTTCTTGATCTCGACGCTGCTGATCCTCGTGACACCACTTCCTGTGCGCCCTCCAAGCAAGGAACGCCCGTTCCGCGAACGCCTGACGCGCGGGGCATGGATCTATCTGGCGACGCCCCGGCTGCGCGGGTTGCTGGCGTTCAACATGGCGGCGGCGAGCTGTGTTGCCTATGTGCTGGTGAACACTGTGGTGTTGGTGCGCGATGGCTATGGCATGGGAGAAACCGGGCTGGCCTTGGCGATGGGCGCGTTTGGTGCGGGCAGTATGGCGGCGGCCTTGACCTTGCCACGGATTCTGGAGCGCCTGCCGGATCGGCGAGTGATGGGCCGCAGCGCGGTGGCTTTGGCCGGGGTCACCGTGGCGCACGGTCTATGGATGCAGCAGGCGGGCGTGATGAGTTGGCCAGCGTTTTTGGGGCTGTGGGCTTTAACTGGCGCGCTCTACTCGGCCATCCTGACCCCGTCGGGGCGGTTGCTGCGACGCTCGGCCCATTCCGAAGATCGCACAGCGGTGTTTACTGCGCAGTTTGCTCTGAGCCATGCGTGCTGGCTGGTGGCCTATCCACTGGCCGGGTGGAGCGCAACCTCAGGGTCACAGGCGCTGTCGCTGATGGTGCTCGGGGCGTTGGGATTGGTCAGTGCTTTGGTAGGCTATTGGGTATGGACACCCGCGCCCAAAGAGGTCGAGCACGAGCATCCGGAACTGCCGGAGGACCACCCACATGTGAAAGCGCATGGCGGGCGGCGGCATGCGCATGCTTTTGTGATCGACGATGAGCATCAAGTCTGGCCCACCCACGGATAGGCAGCTTTAGCGAGCCAGCAGGCGCAGACCTTGGGTGACGTCGGACCGCACGGCGAGACGCAGGCCGGGTTCGTCACCCGCTTTGAGCGCGGCGATGATCAGGCGGTGGTAGTGCGGTGGTTCGGTTTGGCGTAGGCGGCCATAAAGCGCACGCATGGTGGGGCCAAGCTGGAGCCAAACGGTTTCGGCCATGGCCAGCATCGCCGGCGCTTGCGCGCGGAGGTAAAGCGTGCGGTGGAATTCAAGGTTGGCCCGGATGTAACTCACTGAATCGCGTCGGCTGACCGCATCAGCCACGGTGCCATTGATCGCCACAAGCCGGTCGATCAGCGCCATATGCGCGCGCGGCAAGGCACGGCTGGCGAGTTCCACTTCGATCAAGGCGCGCAGGGCGGCCAATTCTTCAAGCCGCTCGCTGCTCAGCTCCGGCGTGGCAACCCGGCCAGAATTGGACAACGTCAGGGCGCCTTCCGCCACCAGACGGCGTACGGCTTCACGTGCGGGGGTCATGGAGACTTCAAACTGCTTGCCAATACCACGCAGGGTGAGGGCCTCGCCGGGGGCAAGTTCGCCGTACATGATGCTCGTGCGCAATGCGCGATACACGCGGTCATGGGCGGCGGCGGATTGGTCTTGCGGTTGGCGGCTGGCTGGGATCATGCCGCCTTTGTGATCACAAACGCAGGAAAGGTCAATGCGGCGGGCTTACGCGGCAAATTGATAGCGGTGCAATTCCTGCCCATGGTCGCGCAGCCAACGGCGTGGAGCCTCATATGGGCCGTGGATAATGGTGACTTCGTTCCAGAAGGCTTGGGAGTGATTCATTTCCTTGAGATGCGCCACTTCATGTGCGGCCACGTAATCCAACACGTCCGGCGCAGCCATGACCAACCGCCAGGAAAACATCAGCGCGCCAGTGGAGGAGCAGGACCCCCAGCGGGAGCGGGTGTCGCGCAGGGTGAGTTTGGTTGGCTGACGTCCCAGACGAGCACCGTAGTGATCCACAGCTTCGGCGAGTCGGTGCCGGGCGAGTTCTTTCAAAAAACCCTGCACTTTGCGCGCGACTTGCTCGGGCTTGCCGGGCACCGCGAGTTCATCGCGGCCCAAACGCACGGAACGGCCTTCCCCCGACACAATCAGACGCAAGCGCCCTGCGACTGGAACAGATGCCCCATGGGCTACCACCACGGTTTCCGGTTGTTGAGCGACCTGTTTGCGCAGCCAGTCCTGTTTTTCAAAGGCAAAGGCCATGGCGTCACGCTCTGAGACATTAGAGGGAATCGTCAGTGTCACCTTCCCATCCAGCCGCGATACCCGCAGACTGATGCGCCGCGCGCGGCTGGAACGGCGCAAAGTCACCGATACAGGCGGCGCTCCGGGGATGATGTGTTGCGCCATACGCGCTCCTATAGCGACAATGCGATGTTACCCTTTGACACGGGGCCATTGTTATGGCACCTCCCCCAAATCGTCGAGAGAGACTCAACCGATTGAAGGGGACAACCCATGCCCAAGGAAGAATGGGGCGTCAAGCGCGTTTGCCCAACCACCGGCAAACGATTCTATGACCTGAACAAAAACCCAGTCATCAGCCCATACACAGGCGATGTCGTGGAAGTGGACGCTGGCAAAAGCCGGATGATTGCAGCAGACGAAGCGGATGCGGCAACACTGAAAGCCAAAGCGTCTGAAGCAGACAACACGGATGACGTGTTGGATGATGATGACACCGTTGATCTGGAACTCGAAGATGATGTTCTGGACGACGATGATGATGACAACGTTTCGCTGGATGACATCGCGGACGTGCCATCTGACGACGAAGAAAACTGATCGTCTAAAAAAGTTACACCGGGGCGGACTTTTTCGCTTGAACCCGCCCCGGGATGCGCCTAATTAGGCGCGCACAGGCAGAGATGCCGACCAGGTTTGGGGCCTTAGCTCAGCTGGGAGAGCGCTACAATGGCATTGTAGAGGTCAGGAGTTCGATCCTCCTAGGCTCCACCAAACCACCCCTCAGACAGTGATAGAAGTGTTTCGCAACAACTTCAAATCGGTGTGCGCTAAGTGCAATCTGATTTTAATATTTTGGCTTTGGAAGTTTTCGAGACTCTGTCGCTACAGCCAGCTACTGACGGCTATCGCCACCAACACTGCCTTTCAAATAAAGGCCACCGCAGATATCGGGCAGAGCCCAGCGATTTCCGGAGCATTGCAAGTCGCCTCACCTCTGTTATCCTGAGACATAGCCAAGCGAACTCTTCGAAGGCGCCCAAGAAATCGACCCTATTCGCTGCTCAAAGGTTTCAAGATGCTAAGCAAAAACACCCCTATTAGCAGGCGGCACGTTGCTGAAGAGGCGATTCAAGAGGCCAAACGCCTCTACAAACTAGCCGAAGACCTGGACCACATATCGTCCCAAATCGAAGACAAGGCACGGCGGCATGAAATAAAGAACATCGTTTTGAAGGTGCTCGAGTCGTCCAGAAAACTGTCGTCACTTTCATCTGATATCGCAAGTTGAGCCACGCCATGGGAATGACCGACCTAGACGACCTAAGCGAGGCGTTCCAAACATCCGAAGCGCTGATTGTGACGGCCGATCAGAACGTGAAAAGTGCCGCTGAAATAAACGAGGCACGCCTCGGACGGGACCGAAGCTGGATCGCAATCTTCATCATCTCAACCTACGCGTTAGCTGTGTTCGGTGTGGTGTTATACCTGTTGTTTTGGGGGCCGACTTGTATTGATTCAGCCTGCACTCATGAAACTGCGTTGTGGGAGAAACAATCCGAGTTTCTACTCAATCTGATTTTCACAGCGGTTGTCCCTATCGTAACTCTTATGCTTGGCTTTTACTTTGGCAGTGAAAAATCGTCATCTTCACAAACAAGCCAAAGCGATTAAGAGACCCTGAGCACAAGTTCGCACCCTCTCTGCCTCAAAATAGTATTCAAAAGAAAAAGCTCCCGACGCCGCGCCGGGAGCTTTGATTTTGTGAATGTGCGCTGGCTTTAGAAGTGGGCCGACTTGGTGTTTGCCGGCACCTGCAGAGGCGGGGCAAATTTGGTCAGGTCGATGCCTTCAACAGCCTCTTTGTACTCTTCCAGCGTAGGGGTGCGGCCCAGAATGGCAGAGAGCACAACCAGCGGTGTGGAGGCGAGCAGCGACTCACCTTTTTTCTCCGGCAGGTCGCCCACAACACGGCCTTGGAACAGGCGGGTTGAGGTGGCCAGAACGGTGTCGCCCTTAGCGGCTTTTTCCTGGTTACCCATGCAGAGGTTACAGCCTGGACGCTCGAGGTAGAGAATGTTCTCGTACTCGGTGCGCGCCTTTTCCTTCGGGAACATGTCGTCAAAGGTGAAGCCAGAGTAACGCTCCAGGATTTCCCAGTCGCCCTCTTCCTTCATCTCGTCGATGATGTTGTAGGTCGGCGCGGCCACAACCAGCGGTGCCTTGAACTCGACCTTGCCGTTGGCAGCTTCGAGGTTCTTAAGCATCTGCGCGACAATTTTCATGTCGCCCTTGTGCACCATGCAGGATCCCACAAAGCCCAGATCCACTTTCTTTTCAGCGTTGTAGTAGCTGATTGGGCGGATGGTGTCGTGGGTGTAGCGCTTGGACACGTCGTCGTTGTTCACGTCCGGGTCGGCAATCATGGGCTCAACGATCTGGTCCAGATCCACAACCACTTCGGCGAAGTACTTGGCGTCTGCATCCGGCTTCAGCGCAGGATTGGCGCCAGACTTGATGTCGGCAATCCGTGCGTCGGCCTTCTCGATCAAGCCCTTCAGCAGCGCAGCCTCGTTGTCCATACCTTTGTCGATCATCACCTGAATACGGCTCTTCGCCAGTTCCAGCGAGCCGATCAGGGTCTTATCGTTGGAGATACAGACAGAGGCTTTCGCCTTCATCTCTGCGGTCCAGTCGGTGAAGGTGAAGGCTTGGTCGGCCAGCAAAGTGCCGATGTGCACTTCGATCACGCGCCCCTGGAAGACGTTGTCACCGTGCTGCTGCAACATCTGCGCCTGGGTAGCGTGCACCACGTCGCGGAAGTCCATGTGATCGGCCATTTTGCCTTTGAAGGTCACCTTCACAGACTCAGGGATCGGCATGGAAGCTTCGCCAGTAGCGAGCGCCAGCGCAACGGTGCCGGAGTCCGCACCAAAGGCAACGCCTTTGGACATACGGGTGTGGCTGTCGCCGCCGACAATCACGTCCCAGTCATCCACGGTGATGTCGTTCAGCACCTTGTGGATCACGTCGGTCATCGCGTGGTATTCGCCCTCTGGGTCACGCGCGGTGATCAGGCCGAAGTCGTTCATGAACTTCATCAGTTTAGGGATGTTGGCCTGCGCCTTCTTGTCCCAAACCGACGCGGTGTGACAACCGGACTGATAGCCCACGTCCACGGACGGGGAGATCACGGTGGCGGCCATCGCCTCAAGTTCCTGCGCGGTCATTGGACCGGTGGTGTCCTGAGAGCCGACAACGTTTACTTTCACGCGCACGTCAGAGCCCGCATGTAGCGTCACACCAGGGGTGGTGCCCAGCGCATTGCGGTTGAAGATTTTTTCAACCGCGGTAAGCCCTTGACCTTCCACAGACACCTCTTTGGATGGCGCGTAAGCAGATTTCAGCTCTTGGCCAAGTGCCGCGGCGGCGAATGTCTGCAGCTTCTTACCAAAGACCACAGCGTAAGAGCCGCCCGCCTTCATGAACTCCACTTTTTGTGGGGTGAAGGCAGCAGAGACGTCTTTCAGCACGTTTCCGTCCGCATCGCGCAGAGTTTTGTCTTTGGTGTTGATGGTCAGCACGGTGCCAGTGGCCACGGAGTAGGCTTCTTCCAGCACGGCTTCGCCGTCTTCATCCACGACAACATTACCGTCCGCATCTGTCTTTTTGACCCAGTTGTCGAGATCAATGCCGATGCCGCCGGTCACGCCCACGGTGGTCAGGAAGATCGGGGAGATGCCGTTAGTACCTGCTACAACCGGCGCAATATTGATGAACGGCACGTAAGGCGATGCCTTCTTACCGGTCCACAGGGCCACGTTGTTCACACCGGACATACGGGACGAGCCCACGCCCATGGTGCCTTTTTCCGCGATCAGCATCACACGCGCATCAGGGTGCTGTTTCTGCAGTTCCTGAATGGCCGCCTGGTCTTCCGGCGAGCACATGCATTTGCCGTGCAGTTCACGGTCGGCACGGGAGTGTGCTTCGGCACCGGGCGACAGAAGGTCGGTCGAGATATCACCGATGCCGGCGATATAAGTCACAACTTTGATTTCTTCTTCGACTTCAGGAAGCTTGGTGAAGAATTCCGCCTTGGCGTAGCTTTCCAGCAGCTCTTTGGCCACCGCATTGCCCGCTTTGAATGCTTCTTCAAGGCGATCGGTGTCCGCCTCATAAAGGAAGACCTGTGTCTTCAGCACGGCTGCAGCTTGCGCAGCAATCGCAGCATCGTCGCCCAGCGCCAAGTCAAGCAGTACGCGGACCGATGGGCCACCCTTCATGTGGGACAGCAGTTCGAAGGCGAACTCCGGGGTGATTTCGGCCACGTGAGCGGCGCCGAGAATGATCTCTTTGAGGAATTCGGCTTTCACACCTGCGGCGCTCGTGGTGCCTGGCAAAGTGTTGTAAATGAAGAACTTCAGGGAGTCTTCGCGGTGGGCGCTGCCGGTGTCTTTGATCTGTTCGATCAGTTCGCTGACCAGCGCGCCGTTATCAATTGGCTTTGGATTCAGACCCTGTTCCTTACGGGTCTCAATCTCACTCAGATAATCTGTATACAAGCTCATGATGATCCTAGCGATTTGAGGTTGGCTTAAGCATGAACACCCTTTTTTGAATCAGGAGATGATTCACAGGGCAGATATTGTATGCCGATGTATACCAAGCTTGAAAAAGACGCAAGTTGCCCTTCGGAACAATTGTCTTGGCTTATCAAACGTGATGGCGCAGAGCGGCGTGTGGTCTCTATTGTAAGGCGCTCGGCCCCTGTTTGCCAGCGTGCAGCGCCTTGTCTTGATGAGCAAAGACTGCCGGATATGACAGGATTTTATGCGGCAACGCAGAAACTCTATTGACTCGTTAAGCACTTTGCCTGACTTGAAAAGGGATGGTTCCCGTAATGACCTGCGTCAGACCGGGATGAAAAGGGAATACGGTGCGGCCAGAAAAGCCAAATCCGTGACTGCCCCCGCAACTGTGAGCGGCGAGCGACCCCGAGGACACCACTGAGCGCGACGCGCTTGGGAAGGTTCGGGATAGCGACGACCCGCAAGTCAGGAGACCTGCCATCAAGACGATAACTTCAACCCGGGCGGGGCGTCCGGACAGGAGGCCAAGATGGCTTTGCGGATTGATCCGTGTGAAAAACTGACTGTGCTTGCCCCGCGCTATCGCGGAGGGCGAGATGGCCACCCCAACCCACAGAATTTCTATCTGCACATCCTGCAAACATGTCGGCGAGACCTGTCGCCCCGGCTATGAGCTGATCAAGCGTTTGCGCGAAGCCATCGACATGGCGGGTGACGCGATCACGGAAGAGTTCGAGATTTCAGGCGTCGCCTGTATGGCGGGCTGCAAACATCCTTGCACCGTCGCTTATCACAGCACGCGTAAGGCGACTTATCTGTTTGGCGACATCACGCCGGAACAGGACATCGAGGATCTGGTATCCTTTGCGCAGCAATATGCGGTGCTGGGGGATGGCTGGTGTTCGTCGGTGGATCGCCCTGGCAAGCTGCGCACAAACACGTTGGCGCGGGTGCCGTCGATGATGTTGGCGCTTGAAGACAGCGCGGAGCGGCTGGCATGAGCGCCGGACATCTGGCGGTCAAAGATTTGTGCTGGCGACCAGGCAAGAACCAGCCCTTTCTCTTGCATCCGGTGAGCTTTGAGATCTCTGCCGGCCGTGTGCTTGGCGTGGTTGGCCCCAATGGCGCGGGCAAGTCGACGCTGTTGCGGATGATTTACCACTATCAGAAGCCGACCTCGGGGCAGATTTTGGTGGATAGACAGGATTTGTGGGGCATGGCCTCCAAAGTCGCCGCCCGCAAGGTGGCCGCCGTGTTGCAGGAACAACCGGGCGCCTTTGGTTTGTCGGTGCGGGATATTGTGGCGCTGGGGCGTACGCCTCACCGGAGCGGCCTCTCATCCGAAAGCGCAAAAGATGCGCAGATCATTGAGGCCGCCATTGCGCGGATGCAGCTGGAGGCATTGGTTGCCCGCGATTTTGACACGTTGTCCGGGGGCGAGCGGCAACGGGTAATGGTGGCGCGGGCTTTGGCGCAGCAGCCGCAAGTGCTGGTGATGGACGAGCCCACCAACCACCTCGACATCCGCCATCAACTCGAAATCCTTTCGCTGATCCGATCGCTTGGGCTGACCATTGTGGTCTCGCTGCACGATCTGAACATGGCCGCCGATGTGTGTGACGCCATCCTGCTTTTGAAAGACGGACGCTGCCAGGGCTTTGGCAGCGCCGATGATGTGCTCAGCGAACAGCTTGTCTCTGACACGTTTTCAGTCACCGCCCAGCGCCAGGTGCTGAGCGTCAGCCAAAACCAACACCTTACTTTTCACCTCCCGACCTAAAGGACCAAATTTATGACCACCAAATTGACCACCGCCGCCGTTGGCGCCCTGTTGGCCCTCTCCTCCACCGCTGCGCTGGCGGAAACCACCGTGGACAGCTGCAACCGCCAGGTAACGTTCGACGCGCCGCCCAAAGCCGCCATTTCCAACGACGTGAACCTGACCGAGATGATGCTGGTGCTCGGTCTGGCGGATCGCATGGTCGGCTACACCGGCATCTCCGGCTGGAAAACGCTGGACGAAGAGATGCGCGCCGGTGTGGAAGAACTGCCAGAGCTATCCGAAAAGTACCCGTCCAAAGAAGTGCTGATCGGTGCGGATGCGGACTTCTTCTTTGCCGGCTGGAATTACGGTATGAAGGTGGGTGGCGAAGTCACACCAGAGACGCTCGCGCCGTTTGACATCAAGGTTTATGAGCTGACCGAGAGCTGCATCCACATTGGCAAGAAAGACGCCGCCAGCATGGATGACATGTACAACGACATCCAAAACCTCGGCGCGATCTTTGACGTGAAAGACAAAGCCGACGCGCTGGTCGATGGCTACAAAGCGGATCTGGCGGCCTTCACCGACGGCTTGGCGCCGCTAGAAAGCGCGCCACGTGTTTTTGTCTATGACAGCGGTGAAGACACGCCATTCACCGCAGGGCGCTATGCGATGCCAAACGCTCTCATCGAGGCTGCTGGTGGCACGAACATCATGAACGATCTGGAGAAAAGCTGGGCCAAAGTCGGCTGGGAGCCCGTTGTAGAGCGCAACCCGGAGGTCATCGTGATCGTGAACTACGGCAATGTGACCGCTGAGGAAAAACGCGCCTTCATGATGAGCAACCCAGCCTTTGCCGAGATGGACGCCGTGAAGAACGACCGCTTTGTGACACTGGAATACGTTGAAGCGACCCCGGGGCCGCGCAACATCGCTGCGGTGAAAACCCTCGCAGAAGCGTTCCGGGCGAAATAAATGACAGGAAGAGCAGCAGGACAGCCAAAGAGCAGGTTTCCTTATGTGATCGGCGCAGGAGTGCTCCTGTTGCTTTTTTCGATTTCGGTCGCAATCAGTGTGGGGGCGGTCTCTGTACCCCTGCACACGGTCTGGAGCATTCTGATCAATCAGGTGGCGCCGGGCACCATTGAACAGGACTGGTCCAAAGGGCGCGCGGCGATTGTCTGGGACATCCGCTTCCCTCGCGCGTTGTTGGCTTGTCTTGTGGGCGCCGGACTGGCGGTTGTGGGCAGCAGCTTGCAGGCTGTAACGCGCAACCCACTAGCCGATCCACATCTGCTGGGGATTTCCTCGGGTGCAGCCTTTGGGGCGATCATGGTGTTGATGCACACCGGCATGTTTTGGGGACTCATCACAGTGCCACTGTTTGCTTTTGGCGGAGCCTTGGCGGCAACGTTGCTGGTGCTGGCCGTATCGCAGTTTGCTGCGGCCACCAGCGCGGATCGGTTGATCCTGGCAGGGGTGGCGGTGTCGTTCATTGTGATGTCGCTGGCGAATGTGTTGATCTTTCTTGGCGACCCACGCGCGACGCACACGGTGGTGTTCTGGATGCTGGGTGGTCTGGGTTTGGCGCAGTGGAGCCATTTGGTTTTCCCGCTTTCGGTTCTCGCAGTCTGTGGCGCTTACATCTGGCTTAACGCACGGAAACTGAATGCGATGACCGTGGGGGACGAGACAGCCTCCACACTGGGCATTCCTGTGGCGCGGTTTCGGCTGATAATCTTTGTTGTCGGTGCGTTGATCACCGGGGTGATGGTGGCGTTTTCGGGTATGATTGGCTTTGTCGGCCTGATGGTGCCGCATATTGTGCGCTTGTTGGTGGGCGGGGATTATGCCCGCGTGATACCCGCCTCCGCCCTGTTTGGGGCGATCTACCTTCTGTGGTCCGACATCATCGCACGCACGATCATGGCGCCGGAAGACATGCCAATTGGCATTGTCACCGGCTTGGTCGGCGGGATGTTCTTTGTCTGGCTATTGCGGCGGCGGGCGCGGTAAAATCGTTCACGAGTGCCTTTCCGGCAGGAACCACCGCTTTGTAGAGCGTATTGGCCGCATGCTAAAGCCGGCGTCCAATGCCCTAGTGCTTTCCATGCTGACAGGGCACATGACCTAATTACAGGGAAGAAGTTACACGGTTTGCCGTATTTAGCCTTAAACGAAAAGGCACAGCGTTCTATAGAAAGCGGGAATGAGACGTGTCCCTGATGTTCGATGCACCATCGAAATAAAGCTGTGCCCGTCGACCTTTACAGGAGAAGTATGACTGTGGCCAAACTCCTTTGTGACGTGCGCGGCAAATATCGCTTGGACTTCCTGCGGGAAATTGAAGAGCAATCCGGCGGAGAAATCCAAGTATCCTTGATCGCGGGTGATCGAGGCGCGGATCTGTTTTCTCGTCCTATTAACACCATGAAACGGGATTGGCGCCATGAGCGGTTGCGCAAGCACCACATGCAGGACACGGTCCACCAAAGCGCGAACCTAGATCTGGTCTCATCCAATGAGTTTCACGATATGGCCACCATGGCGATCGACCATTTTCAACGCGTCAGCAAAAACTATAATTACAACTCCCACAATCTGGATAACCTGCAAGACTATCTCGATTATTATTACATCCTCACAGATGTGATCGCGCAGCGCATGATTGACGAAGAGATTACCCATGTCGTGTTTTTCATGACGCCACATCTGGGGTATGACACTGTTCTTTACCAAGTGGCCAAAAGCCTTGGGATCAAAACTCTGGTGATGAACCAGCAGTCTCTGTTTAATGATCGTTTCTTCTCGTCTGGCTCTATCGACGATTACGGCATTTTTGACCCGTCTCAAAGCGAGGCGCCGGCAATCACTTTGGAACAAGGCAAACTGCCTGATCTGTTTTTTATGAAAGATGATTGGCAGAAACCTGGCGCAACAGGAAAGCTAAATGCCAAGGCCGTAGGCAGCTTTCTTAAGTACGTGGCTCGGCGGGAACCCAGCTTGCTGCTGAAGCCCCACCACCTGTACAAGCTGCTCAAACGCGTGTCGAACGTGTACGGCAGCCTTCCAGAGTGGCGCGATCCCTTTGCCAATTACTTTCACAAAAATGCGCTGGCCTACTACGAACATCTCGCTGAGTTTGATCGAGGTTCGGTCGATTATAATCAAAAGTACGTCTATGTACCGCTCCATAATCAACCGGAAATGTCTGCGTCCACGTTGGGCGGACGCTATCGGGATCAGTTGCTCATGATTGAGGCCATTGCCCGTTCCGTGCCGGACGACTGGAAGGTGTACGTTAAAGAAAACCCGCGACAAGGCGTGTTTGCACGCGGGCCGTTCTTCTTTCATCGTTTGTCGCGCATTCCAAATGTGGAAATGTTACCGTCCTTTGCCGATTCTGCTGCGCTTGTCGCCAATGCCCAGATCGTTGGCACTGTTGCTGGCACCGCCGGTTGGGAAGGTCTGCTTTCAGGTGTGCCTGCCGTTGTCTTTGGTGGAGCCTGGTATCGTTCCCTTCCCGGCGTGACCCCCTATCAAGAAGGCTTGGATTTTGAAAAAATTGCTGCCGCTGGTGTTGACCACACCGCTTTGGAAAAAGCGTATGGCGCCTTAGTGGATCGCTCTCACAAAGGAGCCATCGACGGATTGTTCTTTGACAAAATCGAAGGGTTCAATTCGGCAGACAACGCGGCGTGTGTAGCAAAATCTGTGATCGGGCTTATCCGTGGGGACGTTCCGACAACCTACGGAACTTTGTAATTGTCGAAGACTAATACCTATGGGAGAACCAGTTTTCCGCCTCGCAACTCCAGCGTATCCGGCGCCAGTTCGGCGCGGAACGCGGGGTTGTGGCTGACCAAAAGAATGGCTTGCGGCAGGCCTTGCAGGATTTCCAGCAGGCGCGCTTCGTTTTTGGTGTCGAGTGCGTTTGTCGGCTCATCCAGCAGGAGCGCTTCGGGCTCCATGGCAAGCACGGTGGCTAAGGTCACGAGACGCTTTTCGCCACCGGAGAGCTTGTGTGTGATACGGTCGCGCAGGTGCATAAGATTCAGATCAGCGAGCACCTTATCGACAATTGCCAAAGCCTCGCCTTTGGTGCGGCCCAAATTGAGCGGGCCAAACGCGATGTCTTCGGCAACCGTGGGACAAAAGAGCTGATCGTCCGGGTCCTGAAACACGAGGCCTATGCGGCGGCGGACCTCATGGAAATCGGCTTCAACCCGGCGCTCTTTGCCAAAGATGGTCACGGTGCCGGAGGTTGGATGCTGCAGGCCCAGCGCGATGCGAAACAAGGTCGATTTGCCTGCGCCGTTGGGACCGGCAATCGACAGGCGTTGACCGGCCGTGAGCTGTACCGACGCGCCTTCCAGCACTGGCGGTTGCCCAGGATAGGCAAAGTGGATGTTTTCAAGCGCGAGGATCGTCATAGATAGTCCAGAAGCAACAGGCCGACGCAGACCCCACCCAAAAGGATGGCAAACCGGTGATCGCGGCGGGTCATGCGGAACTCTTGTAGCAAGATCAGCTGGCCTGAAAAGCCCCGGCATTTCATCGCGCACAGAATGCGCTCAGAACGTTCAATGGCCCGCACCAGCATCATGCCCACCAGGTAGCCAAAACTGCGGTAGGTGTGCCAATTGGTGCCGGGCCGGAAGCCGCGGATTTTCATGGCCCCGCGCAGGCGCAGGTATTCTTCGCGCAGCACTTCGATATAGCGGATGGTGAACATCAAGAGATGCACCAGCACTTCGGGACAGCGCAGTTTGTGCAAAGCGTGCCCCAGTGTGACCGGCTCCATGGTGCCGACCAGCACCATGAGCGTGAGGATCACGGCGTTGGCGGTTAGACCGATCTCGATGGCTTTCCACAGGCCCTGCCAACTGGCGGAGAAGCCAAAGAGGGAGAACATCGGCTCACCCGGCATAGTGAAGGGTAAGAGCACCAACATGAATATGATGAAGCTGTCCATCATCGCCATACGTTTTAGCGTGCGGCGGATGGGCAAGCGCGACATCATCAACAGGGAAATGGCCGTGGCGAGCGCCGCCATCAGCGCCGGAATTGTGGTCAGCGCCACGGTGGCGATGGCAAAGACACAAGCCATGACGACGCGCACACGCGGATCGAGATCGCCGATCACGCCATAAGGCGCGTCGCTGCTCGCCTCGGCCAACGTTTTGGCCTTGGGTTCTAGCGCATGCGCCATTAGGCGGCCATCTTCCGACGGGCTGCGAGGTAGAACCCAAAGCCAAATAGGCCCACGATATAACCGATGCCCCCTAAGATACTCTGCATGTCGTTTTTCTCACGATAGGCGGCAATTTCGCGGCGCAGTGGGCGGATTTCGTCCCGAACCGCCTTCGCAATGACCTCGCGTTCCTCATCAGACAGGGAAGCGACAGTGCCCCCGTTTGCACCTTCGGCAGATATGTCAGACACGGTCACTGGGGCCTCAACAAACTCTGCGGCCACGCCCATGATCTCGGCCACCTCATCGGCGGGCATGATGACTTTGGCGACATGGCCCGCGCCCATGTCGGCGGTGAAAGTGTGCGCAACGGGGCTGTTTGGGATGTAAAGGAAGAAACCGTCTTCGTCAGTGACTGTCCGGCCCAGCTCTGCGCCATCAGGGCCAAACACAATGACCTCCTGACCCACCGCCATGTCGCCGTTGGAGAAACCCAGCTCGCCTTCGATGGCGTCGCCGGCCGGAAACACCCCAGCGATCACTTTATGCGCCAGCGCCGGAAGCGGGGCGCAGATCAGGCTTACAATCAGGATCAGCTGTTTCACGCGGAAGATCCTTTCAAAAACAACTCTGGTTTGACCTTACGCGCCAAGAGCACCGCAAAGCCAGTGAGGACGGCCTCGACGACCATGACCGGAATATGGGCAAAGAACACCAGCTTGGCGGCGGGCAGGAATTCATCCCCGGTCAACGCGAGGGACACCGCCACAAATAGGGTTGTCGCCGCAATGGCAAAGGCCCCGCCAAGACCGCCCCAGATCGCGCCGTGCACAGCCGAGCCGCGGCCAATCAAACGGCCAAAGATCATCCAGGCCAGAACCGCGGGCATGGCAATGTTGAAGGTGTTCACGCCCAGCACGGTGAGGCCACCGAAGCCGAAGAACACCGCTTGCAGAAGCAATCCAACAAACAGAGCCGGAAAGGCAGCCCAGCCAAGCAAGAGCCCGGCCAGACCATTCAAGATCAAATGCACAGAAGACGGGCCAATCGGCACGTGGATCAGCGAGGCCACAAAGAAGCTGGCCGACAACACCCCGGCGGTGGGAATGCGGTCAATGTCCAACGACTTGAGGCCCACGGCAATCCCGCCTGCGGCGGCAATTGCGCCGCCGATTACAACAGGGTTGGACAAGGCTCCGTCAACGATGTGCATGTGGGGTTACTCCAGATCCCAAGCGCGGATCCAGACGACCGCGTCTTGGCTCAGCTCTTTGCCTTCATGCTCGGTTGCCGGACCAGAGCCCAAGGCGGCAAAGCCCCAATAGCCGGCCTTAGGCACACCAAAGGTGAAGTAACCGTTGTCATCAGAAATCGCGACAATCGCGCCGCCAGGCAGTGGAGACACTGTGATGTCTTTCACACCGGTGCCCGACAGGTCAGGCTCTGCCGCCATGTATTCAATCTCGATCTCCGCACCGGCAACTGGGTTGCCCTCGCTCAGTACACGACCAGTGAAGGTGCCGCCTGCAATCACGTTATAGGGTTTGTTCAGCGGCAAGATCTCGGTGGCGAGGCCCTGTGGCTGATCCCAGTCGGTGGGCAGCTCGTTGCGGTTCAGATATGCCTTGGTGATCTGCTGGATGTAGATGTCTTCGGACTCTTCGTAGTAAGGCGCAGGCACGGTCACAAGAACGTAATCCCCGGAACGCTTAACTGGCACGGTGCCCATGAAGGCTTTGGCGCTGTTGTCCGGGCCGTCAAAGGTAGTCTCTTCCAGCGTGTCCATCAGGTCGGTCTTTTCGCCGTTGTGGATCACGTAGAACTCCTCCGGCTTTTCCAGGGTCATCACGTGACCGGCATCATGTGGGTGCCAAAAGATCAGCTTCACCGGCACATCGCCGGGACGCTCGATCATGGTGTCTTCGGTATACTCAAGCAGGAAATGCGCTTGTGCCATCACAGGCAGGGCAAGAGCCGCAGTGGCCGCCAAAAGCAGTTTTTTCACAAAAATAGTCCTTATCACGTCGCGCCTTCCCCGGCGCATTTGGTCCTTGTGACTTGGAATGGCTTGGAACCGAATATCGCACACGACACACAGATCCAGCGCACCCCCCGTCGCCGTTGATGCGCCCCTTTAGAGGGCACCTGTTCGGCAGGTCTCCTGACTTGCGGGTCAAAACACGTTGCTGGCCTTCCCGGGCTCACCCAGTGGCATGATCAGCTGTGCTCGCCGCCTACAGTTGCGGGGGCAGTTGCAGAGTTGGCCTGACATAGACCGCACTGCATTCCCTATTGCTTCCGGAGGATTCCCCCGGAACCGAACATGGCGTGTGTGTGCCAGATCAATGAGGAAACGGTCAACAACCGATTGCGACACGCTGCGTCCAATAACGAAACCGCACCGCTTCCCCGACAAATTTGGGCAGGCCTCCATGTCCAAGCGCTCCCCGATAAGAGACAAAGCATCGCTGCTCTATCCTCATGATGCCCAATCACGGCATGCGGCGCCTACCCTGCCCTTTTGAAAACAACGCCCTCATTTGCAGGGGGCTTCGCCTTCCTAGTTTTACGATTTCTCGTTGCTGACAAAAAAAGTGACTCTCAGAGGAATAAATTGTCGCACCCATTCGTTTCTTTCTTGCAAGCCTTCTTCAGGAGGCTGCGTCCAACAGCACGACGCCATGGGAGGACAATATGGCCGACAACGATACGACCAAGGATGTAAACAGCTTTTTTGCGGCTGATCCGGAAAAGGCAGACCGCGAGTTCTTTGGCCGCGTGCCAAACCCAGACCGCCGCGGTTTTCTGAAACGCACAGGCCTTGCCACCATGGCGGCCATGGTGGGCACTTCGATCCCGTTTCACCGCAACATGCCGATTGGCTTTGTGCCAGCGGCGATGGCGTCTGAGGATGTTCTGGTTGGCAAAGACGGCCTGACCCTATTGAATGACCGCCCGGTGAACGCGGAAACCCCACCGGAACTGTTGGACGATGCCATCACCCCTACGTCCCGCCACTTTGTGCGTAACAACGGCATTCCGCCAGAGAACACCGATGCGGAGGGCTGGGAACTGACCATCGACGGGTTCGTGGACACCCCGATGACCCTGACCATCGAGGATCTAAAATCCAAATTCGAAGTGGTCACCCGCGCCTTGACGCTGGAATGTGGCGGCAATGGCCGTGGCTTCTTCAACCCACCTGCCAAAGGCAACCAGTGGACATACGGCGCCGTGGGCTGCTCCGAATGGACCGGTGTACGGCTGAAAGACGTTCTGGAAGCGGCAGGCGTACAGTCCAACGTGGTTTACACTGCCCATTATGGCGCTGACACCCACCTGTCCGGCGATCCCGAGAAACTGCCAATCTCGCGCGGCATGCCGATTGCCAAAGCGATGACCGAAGAGGTTCTGATTGCCTTTGAAATGAACGGTGCCCCGCTGCACCCGCTGAACGGCGCCCCGCTGCGTTTGGTGGTGCCAGGCTGGCCTGCCTCCACGGCCCAGAAATGGCTGACCCGCATCGAGCTGCGCGACGTTGTGCATGATGGCCCGAAGATGACCGGGAAAGCCTACCGCGTGCCAAACCGTCCGGTTGCGCCGGGCGAAAAAGTGGCAACCGAAGACTTTGTGATCATTGAGCGCATGCCTGTGAAATCGCTGGTGACTTTCCCAGCCAACGGCGCGGACGTGGGCATGGAAACCGAAGTGCGCGGCCACGCCTGGTCCGGTTGATCCTCCCCCACTGAATTGGTCCGCCCGTATAGTTAGGAAACGGAGGATCAGATATGGGAATCAAGCGACACAAGCCTGAAGAGATTGTCACGAAGT